>NZ_WWDL01000026.1 GCF_009848505.1 Muricoccus harenae | reverse complement strand
GCGCGATCGCCAGCATCCGGCGTGCCGCATTCGCATCACGGCTCCGCGCCGCTGACTTCCGGAGTTCGGCCGCCGAAAGATCCTGCCGTGTGATCGCCAGCGCCATCTCAGCCTCCCGAACCAACCATGGGGAGGAGCGAATCACACCTGTGGCGCTGGCGGGATCACATGCGAGTCAGCGATCAAGGCGGTTGGTATAAGGATTCAAGTCGTGTCCTACACCCGAATTCCCACATCCCTCCGCATCCTAGGTCTCGCAGCGGCGCTGCTCGGCCCCGCGATCGCACAGGACGCCCTCGCTGCCAGCACGCCCGCCCCCGCGCAGGCCATGCAGGCAACTTCAGAGACGCGGGCGCCGACCACACGCCCGGCGCAGCCTCTGGCCCAGCGCCCCAGCCCGCAGTCCATACTTGAGCAGAGCGGCGCAACGGGGAGTGGCGGCCAGCAGGGCTGACCGATCACAGCGGGCCGCCCCGCTCCTGATCCGCAATGAGGGGTCGCCGGCCATGCCGGCGGCCCTTCTTGCATGAAAGAGGGGTGCACAGCCGCCCCGAAATGCGCCAAGTCGCCCCTTGCATGCCCCTGAACCCCACACGCTCCGCCGCCTTCGCCCTCGTCACCGCCGTGCTGGAGCGCCGGCGCGGGCTGGACGAGGCGCTGGATTCTCTGCCCGGGCACATCCAGCCGCGCGACAAGGCCGCCGCGCACCGCATCGCCGCCGCCGTCCTGCGCCGGCTCGGCAGCATCGACGCGGTGCTGGAACCCTATCTCCGGCGGGAGCCCTCGCCACCTGCGCTGCAGGCGCTGCGCATCGGCGCGGCGGAGCTGCTGCTGCTGGGCACTCCGGCCCATGCGGCCGTTGGCACCGCCGTCGCCCTGGCGCCCAAGCCCTTTGCCGGGTTGGTGAATGCCGTGCTCCGCAAGGTCGCCACCGAGGGCCCAGCCGCGCTGGAAGGGCTGGATGCCGCCCGGCTGGACACGCCGGCCTGGCTCTGGACCTCCTGGCATGCCGCCTATGGCCCGAAGGTCCGCGCCATTGCCGAGGCGCATACCCTGCCGGCGCCGCTGGACCTCTCCCTTGCCCCTGGCGCCGCGGCGCCGGAGGGGGCGGAGATCCTGCCCAATGGCACCGCCCGCCTGCCCGCAGGGACGCGGATCACCGAGCTTCCCGGTTTCGCAGAAGGCGCCTTCTGGGCGCAGGACGCGGCCGCCAGCCTGCCCGCGCGCCTGCTGGCCGCGCGGCCGGGGGAGCGGGTGGCCGATCTCTGCGCGGCACCCGGGGGCAAGACGGCGCAACTCGCCACCACCGGCGCCGCCGTCACGGCAGTGGAGAAGGAGGAGCGCCGGGCAACCCGCCTGCGCGAGAACCTCGCCCGGCTGAAGCTGCAGGCCGAGCTGGTGGTGGCCGATGCCATCCCCTGGTCCGCCGAGCGGCGCGGCAGCTTCGATGCCGTGCTGCTTGATGCCCCCTGCACCGCCACCGGCACCATCCGTCGCCATCCGGAGGTGCCGCATCTGCGCCGTGCACGGGATGTGCCGAAGCTTGCCGCCACTCAGGTCGCGCTGCTCGAGGCTGCCGCCGGGCTGCTGGCGCCCGGCGGGCGGCTGGTGCTCGCCACCTGCTCTCTTCAGCCCGAGGAGGGGGAGGCGCATATGGCGCGCCTCGCCGCGCTTGGCCTGCGTCCCGATCCGGTGCGGCCGGAAGAGGTGCCTGGCCTCGAAGCCGCCATCACGCCCGATGGCGCGCTGCGGACCCGGCCGGATTTCTGGGTGGAGAAGGGCGGGATGGACGGGTTCTTCGTCGCCCGCTTCCTGCGGGGCTAGGAGCCTCCGCCGCCTCCGGTCATCCTTGCACGATCCACACCGGATGGCGGTCCTTCCCGCATCGAGGGGGCTGCACAGGCGGGGCGAAATGCGCCAAGTCGCCTCCCGCATGCCGTCACATCCCGCTTCCACCGCCCCTGGGCCGCTTCCCCTTCGGCCGAAGACGGGACGGGCGCATCGCCTCCGCCGCCCCGGCAGCCGCATGGCGCAGGGCTAGGGGCGCGCCGGATGCGGGTTCTCTTCGTCGCCAATGTTGATTTCGCGCTGCTTCACTTCATCCTGCCGCTGATGCGGGCGGCCCGGGCGCGCGGGCATGAGGTCCTGGGCGCCTGCGCTGAAGGCCCGCTGCTGGACCTGCCGCGGGCGGAGGGCTTCACCGTTCTTCCCGTGCCCATGGCGCGCAGCTTCTCGCCCAGCGCCAACTGGCGGGCCTTCCAGGCCCTCCGCCGCGTGATTCGGGAGTATCGGCCGGATCTCATTCACGCCCATTTCCCGATTTCCGCCTTGCTCGCCCGCGTCGCAGCACGGGCGGAGGGCGTGCCGCGCACGGGCTATACCTGCCACGGCTTCCTGTTCAACCAGCCCGGCCCGCTCTGGCGGCGCGGCCTGTCGCTGGCGGTCGAATGGGTCGGCGGGCGGCTGACTGACACCTTCCTGACCGTGAGCGAGGAGGAGGCGCGCGACGCCCGGCGCCTGCGCATCCACCCAAACCCCGTCGCCGTGGGGAACGGCCGCGACCCGGCGCGCTTTCACCCCGATCCCGCCGCGCGCGCCGCCATCCGCGCGGAACTGGGGGCCGCGCCAGGGGAGGTGGTGGTCACCGCCATCTCCCGCCTCGTGCGCCACAAGGGCTATCCGGAGCTGCTGCGGGCCATGGAGTCGGTGCCCGGTGCGATGCTCTGGGTGGTCGGGGAGCGGCTTGCCAGCGACCATGGCTACGACCTGGAGCCGGATTTTGCCCGCGCAGCCGAGATTCTAGGCCCGCGCCTGCGCCGCCTGGGCTACCGGCACGATACGGAGCGGGTGCTCGCGGGTTCCGACATCTTCTGCCTGCCCAGCCATTTCGAGGGGCTGCCCATGTCGGTGATCGAGGCGATGCTGACCGGCCTGCCGGTGGTGGCCACCGATATCAGCGGCCCGCGGGAACAGGTCGTGGCGGGGGAGACCGGGCTTCTCGTGCCGCCGGCGACGGTGGAGCCGCTGGCGGGCGCCTTGAACCAACTGACGGCCGATGCCCCCCTTCGCGCACGGATGGGCGAGGCCGGCCGCTCAAGGGCACTCGCCCTCTACGACGAAGCCGTCGTGGTCGCCCGAACCCTCGACCTGCTGGGCCTCTGAACCCGAAGGAAAACGATGGGGGTCCGGGGAAATTCCTTCCCCCGGCCTTCCTTCAGAAGTCGCTGACCCGCCCCTTCCGCTCCCAATCACCATAGCGCGTCGGCTCGGGGCCCTTGGGTCCCCCGATCTCGACGGGCTTGGGCGGCGTTCCGGACGGCGCATCGGATGCGGGCGGAACCGGCGTGGAAGGTTGGGTCTTGGTGTCGTCGTTCTCGGCCATGCACCCCAAATAGGGATGGAACAGCAAAGGAGGAACAGGGTCCGTGTCCGGTCTCGCGCGTACAGCCATCCTGATGGCGGGTCTGACGGCCCTTTTCGCCGGGGTCGGCTACATGCTGGGCGGGCAGCAGGGGATGGTGATCGCCTTCCTGATCGCCGCCGGCATGAACCTGTACGCTTGGTGGAACTCGGATCGGATGGTGCTGCGCATGCATAATGCGCAGCCGATCGGCCCGGCGGATCATCCGCAGCTCTATGCGCTGGTCGAGGGGCTGGCCGCGCGGGCGGGGCTGCCCATGCCGGCGCTCTACCTCATCCACGAGGACCAGCCGAATGCCTTCGCGACGGGGCGCTCACCCGAGCGCGCGGCCGTGGCCGTGAACACCGGCCTGCTTGCGATGATGCCGGAAGAGGAGGTGGCCGGGGTGATCGCGCATGAGCTGGCGCATATTCGCAACCGCGACACGCTGATCATGACCGTCACCGCCAGCCTGGCGGGCGCGATCGGGATGGTGGCGCAGTTCGGCGGGTTGTTCGGGCACCGGGACCGGAACAACCCACTGGGCGGGATCGGCCTGCTGTTGGCGATGATCGTGGCGCCGCTGGCGGCGATGCTGGTGCAGATGGCGATCAGCCGCTCCCGCGAATACGAGGCGGACCGGCTGGGCGCGCAGATCGCGGGGCATCCGCGCGGGCTGGCCAATGCGCTGCAGCGGCTGGAAGCGGGACGGCACGCCTTCATCAACCAGGGGGCCGAGGCGAATCCGGGCACCGCCCATCTGTTCATCGTGAACCCGCTCTCGGGCGCGCGGATGGACAACCTGTTCTCCACCCATCCGAGCACGGAGAACCGCGTGCGGGCGCTGATGGAGATGGCGGGTGGGATGCCGGTGGGGCGGCCGCCCTTCGGCGGCGCGGCGCCGGGGCCATGGGGCGGCGCGGCATCACGCGGCCCGGCCGGGCGCCCCTGGGAGCGGCCCGCTGGCCGCCGCCGCGGACCCTGGGCATAGTTCCGGCCTGGAGGATTCCCATGCCCTTGCAAGCGGTGCGTGCCCTGGTGTTCGACGTGTTCGGCACGGTGGTGGACTGGCGGAGCGGCGTGGCACGGGAGGCGGCGCCCTTCCTGGCGCGGCACGCGGCCGGGGCGGTGGATCCCGCTGCCTTCGCCGATGCCTGGCGCTGCCGCTACCAGCCGGCGATGGAGGCGGTGCGCAGCGGCGCGCGCCCCTTCACACGGCTGGACGTGCTGCACCGGGAGAACCTGGAGGCGGTGCTGCCGGATTTCGGCATCGATCCCGCACGGGTTCCGGCGGCCGAACTGGATGAGCTGAACCTTGCCTGGCACCGGCTGGATCCCTGGCCGGATTCGGTGGCCGGGCTCGCGCGGCTGAAGGCACGCTACATCATCGCGCCGCTGTCCAACGGCAACATCATCCTGATGACGGACATGGCCAAGCGCGCAGGCCTGCCCTGGGACGCGATCCTGGGGGCGGAGGTGTCGCGCGCCTATAAGCCCACGCCCGAGGCCTATCTCCGCACGGCGGAGGTGCTGGCGATGCGGCCGGAGGAGGTCTGCCTCGTCGCGGCCCATAACGGGGACCTGGCGGCGGCGCGGCGCTGCGGGCTGCGGACCGCCTTCGTGGCACGCCCGACGGAGCACGGGCCGGGGCAGGCGAAGGACCTGGCGCCGGAGCAGGACTGGGACGTGGTGGCGGAGGACTTCGTCCGTTTGGCGGAGCGCGTTGGGGCCTGAGGGGCGGCGACGCGGCGCCATGGTGTTTGCTTGGGTGTTTGCCGGTACGAAGTGCTGGCACGAAACTGGCACTGTAACCAATCGGAAGGTGGCGGCTGATAACGTGCTGCCTGTTCCGCGTTTTCCATGAAGTGCAAGTCAGGAACTTTGATGCTTTCACGTCGTATGATTCTGGGATCCGCCGGTGCAATTGCCCTTGCCGGCACGGCCAGCGCGCAATCCGCCTATCCCGAGCGCCCGATCCGGCTGATCTGCCCCTATCCCGCCGGTGGCGCGACGGATGTGCTGACGCGGATCCTGGCGGACGGGCTGCGCGAGCGCCTGGGACAGCCCGTGGTGGTGGAGAACCGCTCCGGCGCCGGCGGCAATATCGGCGTGGATGTGGTCGCGAAGGCCACGTCCGATGGCTACACGCTGGGCACCGCGCCGGTGGGCAACTTCGTCATTAATCCCTTCCTCTACAGCTCCATGCCCTATGACCCGGTGCGCGACCTCACCTCCATGTCGATCATCTGGGAGGTGCCGAATGTCGCGGTGGTGGCGGAGAAGCATGTTCCGGCACGCACGCTGAAGGACTTCCTGGCCTGGGCGAAGGCCAAGCCGGGCGGCGTGACCTATGGCACCTCGGGCGTCGGCACCTCGGCGCATCTGTGCTCGGAACTTCTGTTCAAGCGCGCGGGTGTCGCCTGCACCCACGTGCCCTTCCGCAGCGCGGCCCAGGTGATCCCGGCGATGCTGTCCGGCGACGTGGATTTCGCGATCGACAACCTGGCTTCCTATGCCGGCATCATCCAGCAGGGGCAGATGACGGCGCTCGGCATCACGACGGCGGAGCGCTGGCCGACGATGCAGCAGGTGCCCACCATGGCCGAGGCTGGGGTGCCGGATTTCGTGGTCACCGCCTGGTCGGCGCTGATCGGCCCGTCCGCGCTGCCCGCCGCGATCCAGGAGAAGCTCTCCGCCGCCGTTCAGGAGGTGACCGCCGATCCGGCGACCCGGCAGCGCTTCCTGGTCGCAGGGGCGCAGGCGATCGGCACCACGGCGGCAGGCGCGCGGGAGCGCGCGGAGCGCGAGCGCCCGATGTGGAAGGAAATGGTGGCGCTGTCCGGCGCGCGCATGGACTGAGCCTGGCGTATCACCATGGGTGGAATCGCGGAGGCGCGGTCCCGCCCATGGGCAGCACAGTACGGAATATCTGACGTGAACGCCTGGAAACCGCGGATGCCTCGGCCCGGGACGTTCCTGGCGCTCATCTAGGAAGGCTGCCCCGTGGAGACCGCCTGATTGAGTTTCTCCAATGATTGCAGCACCCCGCGCGCGGCGTTCAGCGCCTCCGGGGCGGGCATCGACGGACGTTCATGAGAGATGTCGGCGACACGGTGCCGCATCTCCTGCATGGCATCGTCATAGGCACGGCTCGTGGCGAAGTTCGCAGGCGCGCGCTGCGCGATCTGCCAGGAATTCCGCGCCGTCTGCATCAGGTGTATCACATCCGGTGACATGGCGCCTTGCTGGGTGGAAGCCGCGCCGCCCTCGACGCGCGAAATCTCCCCCCGCAGGTCCTGCACGGCCTTCTGCAGCATGCCGCGATAGGTCTGCATGTCCGGCGCCCGGGGCGTTGCGGTGTCCGGGTTCGGGTTTGCGACGGAAGGTGTCTGCGGCGCCGTCCCCTGCCGGTTCGTATTCGTCTGGGCGAGGGCGCTGGCCAGGAGGACAAAGCATAGCGCCGGCACCACGGCAAACAGGCGGATCTTTGCACGCATTCGGAGTCTCCGTGATCGGATTGGCGGCATGCAGCCGGTTGCTGCCCGCCTCCGTTCCTGCGGCACATCAAGGCAGCGGAACCGTCCAAACGCCGCCCGCGGCCTGCCGTTGCCGCGAAAGCGCCCCGGATGCGGATTTACGCGCCAGGATCAGCGGGGATCATCATCCCGGGACGGGTCCCTGTCCGGCGGCCGTCTGGCTCTCCACCCGGCCATCCGCGGGGCAATCTGCCACCACCTCCCGCGCCAGCACCAGCAGGAGACGCCGCAGCCAGGCATGGCCCTGGTCGGCCTCGAAGCGGCGGTGGAAGATCATCGACAGCCGCGTGTGCTTCGTGCGCTCCGCGATCTCGGCCGGCACGGGATGCAGGACCAGCCCATGCGCCGCGGCCAGTTGCCGCGCAAGGCGGGAGGAGAGCGTCATCACCATGTCCGTGTGCAACAGGATGGCCGGCACGGCGGACAGATGCGCCACCACCGCGCCCAGCCGCCGGGACTGGCCGAGCTCCTGCAGCACCCGGTCCACCGCGCCGTCGCGCGACCCGTTGGGCGAATGCAGCAGATGGGGCCAGGCGACATAGCGCTCGACCGTCATCTCGCCCTCCAGCAGCGGGTGGCCGGGGCGGGTGAGGATCATGAAGGCTTCGGGCAGCAGGCGCAGCCGCGTGTAGAGGGCCGTGGGTTCCGGCAGCACCGCGATGGCGAGCTGCGCCTCGTTGCCCTCCAGCAGCGCATTGGTATTGGTGCGGTCAGCATGGCAGATCGCTACCAGAATGTGCGGCGCCTCCTTCGCCAGCCGCGCGAAGAGGGGCGGCGCCAGCACCGCCTCCGCATATTCCGAGAAGCCGAGGGTGAAGACGCGGTCGCTCGTCGCCGGGTCGAAAGGCGCGGTGGCGGCCAGGGTTTCCTGCAGCCGGTCGAGCATCTCCTCCACCGGATGCATGAGCGCGAGGGCAAGGCTGGTCGGTTCCACCCCCTGCGGGGCGCGCAGGAACAGCTCGTCGCCCAATGCCGCGCGCAGCCGGTTCAGGGCATTGGAGACGGCGGGCTGGGAGAGGTTCAGCCGCGCCGCCGCGCGGGTGACATGGCGTTCCCGCGCCACGGCATCGAAGACGCGCAGCAGGTTCAGATCGAAGCCGGAGAGGTCCTTCAAGCGCCAAATCCGTAAAGCCGGGCCGGGTTGTCCCATAGCACCGCCGCGCGCATTGCGGGGGTGAGGGGCGCCAGGGCGGCCTCGCGCAGCGCGGCCTCGTCCTGCGGCAGGTCCGTGTTGGGATGCGGCCAGTTGGTACCCCAGAGCAGCTGCCCCGGGCCCGCGGCCGCCAGGGCGCGGATCAGCGGTCCGGGATCGCCGGGCGCGAGGGCATAGGGGGAGGAGAGCTTCACCCAGGCACGTCCGGCGGCCAGCAGGTCGGCCACCATCGGCCAGGCGGCATGGGTGGCGAAGCCCTCGGGCGGCAGCATGGCGAAATGGTCCAGCACCAGCGGGCAGGGCAGGGCGCGGAGGGCAGGGGCCATCTCCGCCAGGAGATCGGCCGGGGCGAAGACCTGCAGGTGCCAGCCCTGGTCGGCGCAGAGGCGGCCCAGCGCCGGCACGTCCCCCGGAACCAGCGGCACGCCATGGACCAGATTGGCGCGCAGCCCGCGAACCCCGGCCGCCGTCAGGCGCCGGGCCTCGGCCGCGCCTGTATCCGGCGGAAGCACAGCGACCACACGCGAAGTGTCAGGCGCCGCGGCCCGCGCCGCGAGGTGGAGGGCGTTGTCGAAGCCATAGGTGGAGGGCTGCACCAGCACATGATGGGTGATGCCAAGCCGCGCCCGCAGTGCCGCATAGGCCGCCAGCGGCGCATCCGGCGGTGGGCGGGTGCCGGGAATGGGCGGGATGGTGGCATCATAGACGTGGTGGTGCGTGTCGATGATGCGGGGCGGAAGGCTGTCAGACATGGCGGGGCGCATCCTGGGCTCCTGAGGCGGCCGGCGCCATGGGGGCGGGCCGCGGGGAGGCGACGGCGCCAAGCGCGGCCAGCTCCTCCGGCGTCGCGGCGATGCGGCGGCGGGCCAGCCAGGCCGAAAGTCCGGGAGAGGCCGTCCAGACGCAAAGGGGAATCGCCAGCACCAGCCCGGCCGTGAAGGGCAGGGACAGCAGCATGGCGGGCGCCGAGACCATGCCCAGCGCCGCCACGCAGCCCAGTCCCAGCAGTGTATGCGGCCAGAGCAGCCGTGCCGCGTCCGCCCATGCCACGCCCCGGTCCACCCGGTTCTGCGGCGCCCAGCCATTCCGGGCGCCCAGGGCCAGCCGCGCCAGGGCCAGGGTCTTGTTGGCGAGGCTCACCGGCTCGGCCAGCAGGGAAAAGAGGATTTCCGCCGTGGCGCCGCGCAGCACGGCGGCGCGGCCGCCATAGGGCGCGGCGCGGCCGGGGCGCAGCAGCAGTTCCGCGAAGCCGCAGAGCTTCGGCGCCGCATTGCCGAGCCAGGTGAGGGCGAGCAGTGCCGCCAGCGCGCCCAGCGGCGTCGTGGCGCCGCCGCCCGCCACGGCATTGCCCACCGCCGCCAGCAGCATCCCCACCCAGAGCGGCGCGCAGAGGAACAGCAGCATGGCCTGGGCCATCTGCCAGCGCCCCATCATGCGCAGCCCCGGCGCCAGGATGAGGTGGCGGTACTGCATGTTGCCGGCGCCCCAGCGCACGTCGCGTGCCAGGAATTCGGGAAGGGCGGGGGGATTGCCTTCCAGGCTGCCATCCTCGGCGGGCAGGCAGCGCACGCGCCATCCGGCGGCATGCAGCCGCACCGCCTCCAGCTGGTCATGCGACAGGATGGCGGAGCCGTCCGGCAGCGGCGCCAGCCGGGCATGGGCGCGGAAGGGTTCGATGCGGAAGATGGCGTTGTGGCCCCAATAAGGGCCGTCATCGAGCTGCCACCAACCCTGCCCCGTGGCCCAGGCGCGCATTCCGGCGCGCATGCCGAACTGGAAGAGCCGGGGGAAGGCGCTCGCGGCCGGCCGGCCGACGATGAGCTGCTGGATGAGGGCGAGGCGCGGATCGGCCTCCATCCCGCGCACCAGGCGCAGCACGGCCCCGGCCGACATCTCGGAATCGGCGTCCAGCATAAGGACAAGGTCATGGCCCGCCGCATGGTGGTCGAGGAAGTCCATGACGTTCCCGGCCTTGAAGCCGGCATTGTCGGCGCGTCGGCGGCTGCGGATGGCGATGCCGCCCCCCAGAGCACGGCGGGATGCGGCGAAGCCGTCGATGGCGGCATCCTCGGCCGCCGCATGGGCGAGGTCGCGCGTGTCCGAGAGAAACCACAGGGTGAAGCGCCCGCCCTCCCCGGCGGCCTCCAGCCCGTCCAGCAGCCGGGCCAGGGGCGGCAGGACGGATTCCATCTCCTCGTTTCGGATGCAGACGGCGATGGCGGTGCGGAGGGGCGGCCCGGCGGGCGGGGAGGCCACCTGCGGCACGAGGAAGGCCGGCGCATCCGGCTTCGTCAGCAGCAGGGCGAGGCCGATCAGGGAATTCGCCGCGCAGATCGCCGTCCAGGGCAGGGTGCCGAGATAGAGGAGGGCGACCGCCACTTCCCACCCCGTCCAGCCGCCGGGCGCCAGGACGTGCCGGAGCAGCGCAGCCAGCGGCAACGCGGCCAGCAGGCAGAGCAGGAGGAAGGCGGCGCGCCTCGCGGCGGGCCGCTCATGCGGCCAGGGGGCGCGCGGGGCAGGGGGTGGCGTCACGGCCGGAGACTCTCCCGCTCGCATGGCGGAAGCGTGGCGGCCGCGCGAAGGCCCGCCGCATGCACCGGCCGGGCACGCGCTTGTGCAATCCCCGACAGGCCGTGCGGGATTGGAAGATCAGGTACCGGCCGTAGAATGCCAGTGTGGAAAGAGATGGTTTGCGGAATGGGTGCTGGGATCGGCCAAGCTAGGATGCGATCCGCCCCATTCCCCCTCCGGATATGGCCCGGGGGCCGCGCCGCGACTGCGCGATGTGGGACGGGGCTGTGATGCCCGGCAATTGGCGGGACAACCACTGGGGGGGCTGCGCCGTTCTGCCCCCGATGCCTGTCACCGGCTCCACCCTGGCGGGGAGCGCGCAGCCGGTCCCCGGCCCTTCCTGCCCATCCCGCCTTCCAAGGCATGATCCGCCGGCGCCGCGCCGAGCGGTGGCGGGCCGTGCATGCCGCGACGGTGGCACCGCGGCCGCATGACTATCCAAACCCGCCCGAACCGCCTGCGCGGCCTCGCCGCGCAGAAGATGGCCCCCTTTGAGCCCGACTGCGCGGATTCCCTCTGCGCCCAGGAACCGATCCACATCCCCGGCGCCATCCAGCCACATGGCGTTCTGCTGGTGGCCGATCCCGCGCGCAATCTTGCCATCGTGGCGGCCAGCGAGAATGCCGGGCTACTCTCGGGCGGCACCCAGTCGAACACCCTCCTCGGCGTGCCGGTGGAGGAGGTGCTGGGGGAAGGCTTCGCCGCTTCTCTGAAGGAGTTGGCCGCGGCGGGGGAACTGCCGGGCGAGACGCCCTGGGAAACCGCGCTGGATCTTCCCGGCGGCGTGTTCGAAACGATGTCCCACACCCAGGACGGCATGGTTCTGGTCGAGCTGGAGCCGGTGGCCCCGCGCGACGAGCAGGAGGCCCTGACCGCCGCGCGTGCCCTGCAGCGGATGATCGCCCGGCTGCGCGCCTCGGGCGGCCGGCTGGAGGACCTGGCACGCGTGGCGGTGCAGGGCATCCGCCAGCTCACCGGCTATGAACGTGTGCTGATCTACCGCTTCGACCAGGACTGGCACGGCCAGACCCTGGCCGAGGACATGGTGGATGACTGGGACCAGTCGCTGGACGGGCTGCACTTCCCGGCCTCCGACATCCCGGCACAGGCGCGGGAGCTGTATCGCCGCAGCCTCATCCGCTGGGTGCCCTCACGGGATGCGGTGCCGATTCCGCTGCACAAGGATCCTGCCTGGGAGACGCAGGATCTGCCGGCGAAGCCGATCGACCTCTCCTTCTCGCGGCTGCGCAGTCTTTCGCCGATCCATCTCCAGTACCACCGCAACATGGGCGTGGACGGCTCCATGTCGCTCTCCATCCTGCATGAGGGGCAGCTCTGGGGGCTGATGGTCTGCCATCACCGCCGGCCGCACCGGCCCTCGCCGGGGCAGCGCGCGGCGGCGGCGGCGCTGACGGATGCCTTCGCCCTGCGTATCGGCGGTGCCGAGCAACGGGGGACGGAGGAGGCCCGCCGCGCGGATACGCAGCGCCTGTCCGAGCTGATGGCCCATATGGCGGAGGCCGATGATGTCAGCGCCGCCCTGACCGCGGGCTCCGTCACCATCGCCTCCCTGTTCGGCTGCACGGGAGCGGCGGTGGTGCGGGGCGAGGAGGTGGAGCGGCTCGGCACCGCCCCGCCGGCCGCCGATGTGCTGCGCCTGTCCACCTGGTTGCGCGCGAGAGGCGGCGAGGAAATATTCCACTCGGATCATCTGGGCGCGGACTTCCCCGACTGGGCGCATGCCGTCATCGCCAGCGGCGCGCTGGGGGTGTTCCTGAACGCCGAGCGCAGCGACATGATCCTCTGGTTCCGGCCGGAGGAGCCGCATCTCGTCAGCTGGGGTGGCAATCCGAACAAGGCCGTGGAGGAGGGGCAGGGCGCCATCATGCCACGCCAGTCCTTCGAGCGCTGGGTGGAGGAGCGGCACGGCTATGCCCGCCCCTGGGCCGGCTGGGAGCTGGAGATCGCGGCGACGCTGCGCCACGCCATCACCGAGGTGATCATCCGCAGCCTCAGCCGCATCACGGAACTGAACGAGCGGCTGCGGCAGGCACAGAAAATGGAGGCGGTCGGCCAGCTGACGGGCGGCATCGCGCACGACTTCAACAACCTGCTGACCGGGATCGTCGGCAGCCTGGAGCTGATGCGCAACCGTGTGGCGCAGGGACGGACCGGGGAGCTGGACCGCTATCTTGGCGTGGCGATGACCGCGGCGAACCGCGCGGCGGCTTTGACGCACCGGCTGCTGGCCTTCTCGCGCCGGCAGACGCTGGATCCGAAGCCGACCGATGTGAACCGCCTCGTCGCCTCCATGGAGGAGCTGATCCGCCGCACGGTGGGGCCATCCATCCATGTGGAAACCGTGATGTCGGGCGGGCTGTGGATGACGCTCTGCGATGCCAACCAGCTGGAGAACGCGCTGCTCAACCTTTCGATCAACGCGCGCGACGCCATGCCCGATGGCGGCCGCCTGACGATCGAGGCGGCGAATGCGCGGCTCGATGACGCCTATGCGCGCCGGCACCACGATCTTTCACCTGGCCAGTATGTCGCCATCTCGGTCTCGGACACCGGGGCCGGGATGCCGCCGGAGGTGGTGGCACGCGCCTTCGATCCCTTCTTCACCACCAAGCCGCTCGGGCAGGGCACGGGGCTCGGCCTGTCGATGGTCTATGGCTTCGCCAAGCAGTCCAACGGCTATGTCCGCATCTATAGCGAGCCCGGCCAGGGCACGACGGTGCGGATCTACCTGCCGCGCTCCAGCGAAGCGGCGGAGGCGGAACGGGATAGGGCGGAGACGCTTTTCCTTGCCCCCGCACCGGAAGGCGGCACGGTCCTGGTGGTGGATGACGAGCCTGCGGTGCGGATGCTGGTGGGCGAGGTGCTGCGCGACCTCGGCTATGGCGTGATCGAGGCTGCGGATGGCCCGCAGGCGATGAAGGCGTTGGAAGGCGACCGCCGCATCGACCTGCTGGTGACGGATGTGGGCCTGCCTGGCGGCATGAACGGGCGGCAGCTGGCCGATGCGGGGCGCGTGAGGCGGCCCGATCTGAAGGTGCTGTTCATCACCGGCTATGCCGAGAATGCCGTGGTGAGGAACGGGCTGCTGGACACGGGCATGCAGGTGATGACGAAGCCTTTCGCCATGGATGCGCTGGCTTCCAAGATCCGGTCGATGCTGTGAGCCTTGTGTCCTCCTCCATCCGGGACCGCCTGCGGGCGGAGACGCGCCCCGAGCATGACCGGCTGGAGAACGGACTACGGCTGACCGATCCGGACCTGACCCTGGAGCGCTACCGCGAGGTGATGGCGCGCTTTTTCGCCTTCTGGTCCGGTTGGGAGCCGCGCATGGCGGCGGTGCTGACGGACGAGGCCTTGCTGGCACCGCGCCGCCGTCTGCACCTGCTGCGCGCCGACCTGCTGGCCCTGGGCATCGCGCCGGAGACTCTGCCGGCCTGCGAACCCCCGCCGATCCACAGCCGCAGCGAGGCCTTCGGCTCGCTCTATGTCATGGAGGGGTCGACGCTGGGCGGGCGGGTGATCCTGAAGCGGCTCGGCGCCCTCGGCCTGTCGCCGGACACGGGTGGCTGCGCCTATTTCGCCGGATACGGGGCGGAGACGGGGGCCATGTGGACCCGCTTCCTCGAAAGGCTTGAGGCCGAGGCGGATAACGGAAATGCGCCCGCCATCATCCGCGGCGCCCGCGCCACTTTCGCAAGGCTCGGCGACTGGATGCTCGGCTGACGGGCTTGGCGGATCGTCCTATCCGTGGTCTTGCGCGGGCTTCAACACGTCAAGGAAGCGCGCATGTTCGAGGTCGTCGATACGGGAATCATCCCCTCCAAGGGGCCGGTCAGCGGCACGGTGCGGAAGGGCGGCCTGCTCATCACCGCGCAGGTGCCGAAGGATCCCGTCACTGGCGCGATCCTGCAGGGCGATATCGAGTTGCAGACGCGCCGGACGCTGGAGAACCTGAAGATGGCGGTGACGGCGGCGGGCGGCACGCTGGCCGATGTGATGCTGGTGCAGGCCTATCTGGTCGAGGCTTCGGATTCCGCAGGCATGAACCGCGTGTATCGCGAGTTCTTCCAGGAGCCCTTCCCATGCCGCGCGACCGTGGTGGTGAAAGAACTGCTCTCGCCGGGGATGCGGTTGGAGATGATCGCCACGGTGCAGATCGGCTGAAGAAGGCCGGGGAGAAGGAATTCTCCCCGGACCTCTCATCTTTTCCTGGCTATTCGGCGGCGCTGCGGATGGGGGCGTCGGCCAGGACCAGGAGATGGCCCATGGAGCAATGCTCGATGCGGGCCTCCACCTCATAGACCTTGGCAAGAAGTGCGGGGGTCAGGGTTTCCAGCGGCGTGCCGTCGGCCTGGATGGCGCCTTCGCTAAGGGCGACCAGGCGGTCTGCGAAGCGGGCGGCCAGGCCGAGATCATGCAGCACCACGACGCCCACAAGGCCCCGCTGCACCACTGTTTCGCGTACCAGCGCCATGACGGAGACCTGATGCCGCAGGTCTAGCGCGCTGGTCGGCTCGTCCAGCATGAGGATGTCCGGCTCGCGCGCCATCGCCTGCGCCAGTCCGACGAGCTGGCGCTGGCCACCGGACAGGCGGTCAAGCGTGCGCAGCGCCAGATGCTCGATGCCCAGGCGCTGCAGCACCGTGATGGCATGCGCCGCGGCCGAGGCGCCATCGGGCGCGAGGGCCGTCGGCACGGCGCGCAACGCGCCCACCAGCGTTTCCATGACTGTCAGCGCCACGCCACCCGGAAGGCCCTGGGGCATGTAGGCGAGGTGCCGCGCGCGTTCCGGGATGGACATGGCGAGAAGGTCACGCTCGCCGAGCCGCACCGTGCCGTGCGTGCCGGGCACCAGCCCTGCAATGCCGCGCAGCAAGGTGGACTTGCCCGCTGCATTCGGCCCGACCAGCGCGGTGAGCGTGCCAGGCTGCAGCGGGGCGAGGTCCAACCCGTCGACGATGACGCGCCGCCCATAGGCGACGCGCAGATTGGTCACGGAAAGCGGGACGGCGCTCATGCCATGCGCCCCCGGCCCATGACGAGCGCGAGGAAGACCGGCACGCCCACCAGCGCGGTGACGATGCCGATCGGCACCAGCAGCCCCGGCACGGCGAGCTTGCCCACTACCGAGGAGAGTGAGAGCAGCAACGCGCCGCAGAGCGCCGAGGCTGGCAGGAAGAAGCGGTGGTCCTCCCCCACCATCAGCCGTGCGGCATGCGGGCCGACAAGGCCCACGAAGCCGATGGTGCCGACGAAGGCGACGGAGACGCCAGCCAGCAGGCTGACCCGCAGCAGCGCGCCGCGCCGCGTGGCATTCGTATCCACGCCGAAGGATCGCGCGCGATCCTCGCCGAGGCGCAGCGCCGTCAGCCGCCAGGCGGCGCGGGCGGAGAAGGGGATGGCAACGAGCAGGGCGAGGGCGAGGATGCCGATCTTGTCCCAGGTGGCACGGGCCAGGCTGCCCATGGACCAGAAGACGAGTTGCTGCAGCGCCTGCTCGGTAGCCAGGAACTGGATCAGCGCGACCAGCGCATTGAAGGCAAAAACGAGGGCGATGCCGAAGAGCACCAGCGCCTGCAGCCCCGCCCCGCGCAGCTGCGCCATGAACTGCAGCAGCAGCATGGCGGCAAGCGCGAAGACGAAGGCATTGGCCGGCACCAGCCAGTCCTGCGGCACGAAGGGAATGCCCGTGCCGAGGACGATGGCGAGGGCCGCGCCCAGGGAGGCGGCGGAGGAGACACCGAGGGTGAAGGGGCTGGCCAGAGGGTTGTCCAGCACCGTCTGCATCTCGGCGCCCGAGAGGGCGAGGGCTGCGCCGACCAGCATGGCCATCACGGCATAGGGCAGGCGCACGTCCCACACGATCACCGACATCGCCCCACCGGCGCCGCGGCCGGCCAGCAGCGCGTCCAGCACCGTGCCGAGCGGCAGGCGCGCGGGGCCGGTGGCGACATCCAGCAGGAAGGCCACGAGCAGACCCAGGCTCAGCGCCAGCAGCAGCGCCGCGCGGCGCAGGATCAGCCGGCGATAGCCCAAGGCGGCATCGCCGGCCGCGAGGGTCGTGGCACTCAACGAAGTGAGACCCAGTAGGTGCCCTGGAGCGGCAGGTTCGGCAGGAAGCGCCGGTTCATCTCGGCCATGGTGGCGGCGGGATCGACGTCCCGGAACAGCTCCGGATGGATCCAGCTGGCGAGCGCCTCCAGCACCAGCAGGTTGAAGGGGCTGTCGTAGAAGCTGTGCCAGATCGCATGTGCCCGGCCGGCCTTCACCCCGGCGAGCGAGGCGATGCCGGCGCGGGAGACGGTGCGCTGGAGGGCGGCGCGCGCCTCCTCGGGCGTCACGCCGGGGCCGACGCGAGGCTGCGTGCCCTCGCCGCTCGCGCCGCCGGTGGCGATGTAGACCGCCGGGTCGCAGGCGATGACGTATTCGAGGTTCAGCGGACCGAGGGCGCCCGGCACCACCTCGGCGCCGATATTGGCGCCGCCCGCCAGCTCGATCAGCCCGCCCAGATTGCCCTTCCCGGGGGAACCGCAGCATTCCCGGGTGCCGCCGGCGCGCATCTCCATCAGCACGGTGGGACGGGTCGGCTTCGCTTCGGCGAGGCGGTTGCGGATGCGGTCGATCCGCTCCTGGGCGAAGGCCAGGTATTCGGCGGCCTGCTGCTCGCGCCCGATGGCCTTGCCGATCAGCTCGATGCTGGGCAGCGTGTTAGCCAGCGGATCCTGGCGGAAATCGACGAAGACCACTGGCACACCGGCACGGGCGAATTGCGCCACCGCCTCGCTGCCGCGGCCGGGCCCATGGCCATCCAGCCCCAGCACCACCAGGTCCGGCCGCGCGGTGAGGGCGCTTTCAATCGAGAAGCTGTCGGCGGAGGAGGCGCCGACCACCGGGATGCGCTCGGCATTCGGGTAGCGGGCCGCGAGCTGGGCATAGCCCTGGGGGTCCAGGCGGCGGAACTCGCCCATCCAGCCGGCAACCAGCTTCGTGGGATCGTCCCGCTCCAGCAGGGCGAGGACGGAGATGAGGCGGCCTTCGCCGAGCAGGACGCGCTTGGCCGGGGCAGCCAGGGTGACCTCTCGCCCTGCGATGTCGCGCAGGGTGACCGGCTGCGCCATCGCGGGCGCGGCGGCGAGCAGGGTGGGAACCAACGCGGCAAGGCGCAGCAGGCTGCGACGGATCATGGAAGCTCCGGGCGGACGAGATTGACGCACAGGATAATCATTCGCAGCTGGAGCCACAAACGGCTTGGCCGTTTCAAGTCGTGGCAGGCTGCCCCGCGTGGCGTGGGAGGCTCAGTGCTCCTCCGCCTCGCCGGCGCCGTGGCGCCAATAACCAACCGCGCGGAACCGGCCGCGCGGCAGGCGGTCCTCCTGCGTCCAGTGCTCGCGGATGGCCTGGGCCGTGGCGTGTTCGCAGGCAGCCCAGGCCGAGACCGCGTCGCTTTCCCATTCGGCGGCACGCACCGCCGCCAGCAGCTTTGCGCCATAGGCGGCGCCGTCCCGGTGCAGCCAGCGGATGGCGAAGCCGGGCGGATGGGCGAGATCCTGCTCCTCCGCCGCATCCGCCACCTCGATGAGGGCGAGGCCGCACGCATCGGGTGCCATGCTCTCCAGGAAGCGGCCGATGGCGGGCAGGGCGGTTTCGTCCCCCGCCACCAGGGTCCAGCCCTGCGCCTTGATGCCGCCGCCGCCGGGACCCATCAGGCCGAGCCAGTCGCCTGGCTGCGCCTGCAGGGCAAAGCGGGAGCCGGGGCTCGCATCGCCGTGCAGGACAAAGTCGATGTCCAGCTCGCCCGCCGCCAGGTCGAGGCGGCGGACCGTGTAGGTGCGGCGGGTGAGGGAGCAGTCGTCGAAAAGCGCCACCCCGCTCGGGCTCACCCGCGGCCAGACGGGCTCGCCCGAGCCTTCGGGGATGAGGATCTTGATGTGCTGGTGCTCGGCATCGAAGCGCTCCAGCCCCTCGCCCCTCACGGTCACCCGGCGCATGCGCGGGGTGACGTCCCGGGTGCCGACCACGCGCGCGGCGCGGAAATTATGCGGACGGGCATCGGGATTGGTGATGGCGCCGTCGCCGGTCCAGACGATGCCCAGCGCCTCGCCGGGAGCGAAGGCGTCCAGATGGCCCGAGACGCTGTTCTTGGCATCCGCCAGCATGTCGGGGGAGGAGGCCTCGATCCGTAGGTCGATCTCGCCGCCCCGCAGCCGCAGGAGGGCGGTGACGCCGGGATAGTGGATCCGGCTATCGGACGCCGGGCCACTCACCTGCAGCCCATGCTCCGCCATGTGGTCGCGGAACTGGGTGATGAGCGTCTCTGGCGCGCGGGCGCGGGCACGGGCCTCGGCGATGAGGATCATGGGGCTGCTCCTACTCAGCGGGGGCCGGGCGATGCAGGGGCCGGCAGGTCGGCCCAATGCGCGCCCTTTATGGGGATGGCCAGGAAGCGGTCATTCAGTGCGGCCATGGTGGCGGCGGGATCGAGGCCGGCGCAGTGCTCCGGATGGAACCAGCGGGCCATGGCTTCCAGCATCACGACATGGGCGGGGGTGTCGTTGAAGCCGTGCCAGATGGCATGGGCCCGGCCGGCCTGCACCGCCGGCAGGATGTCGAGCCGGTTGCGCCGGAGCACCGCGGCCAGTTCCCGCTCGGCCGTGGCCGCATCCACTCCCGGGCCGAGTGGAACGCCGCCGCGCCCGCCATAGGGGCCGCCGGTTGCCACATAGACCTTCGGGTCCTGGGCGAGGATGTATTCGAGCGAGAGCTGCCCGGTGGCGCCCGGTAGCAGGTCCGCACCGATGTTATGGCCGCCGGCGAAGCGGATCATCGCGTTGAAGGCGCCTTGGCCGGGGGAGAAGCAACAGGGCGTGCCCCCGGCATGGGCGTGCACCACGGCCTTCGGCCGGTCCTCCCCGATGCCCGCGAGGCAGGCGGCGATGCGTTCCAGCCGCTCGGCATAGAAGGCGTCGAAGGCGGCGGCGCGCTCCTGGAGGCCCAGCAGCTGGCCGAGGATCGCCATGCTGCGGCGGGTGTCGCGCATCGGGTCCACGAAGAAGTCGATCACCACGGTGGGGATGCCGAGGGCGGTGAGCTGGTCCGGCAGGGTATCGCCCAGGATCCGGAGGGAGCCGCGGCTGATCACCACCAGTTCCGGACTGCCGGCAAGGGTGGCTTCCAGCGAGAGGCCGTCGCTTTGGCCGCGCGCGATGATCGGGATGGAATCGGCGCGCGGGAAGCGGTTGCGGACGGTGGCATAGTCCGGTGGGTTCATCCGCCGCAGGTCGTCACTCCAGCCGGTGACGAGGGAGACGGGATCGGGATGCAGCAGCCCGATCGCCATCACATGTCGCGCCTGGGTGAGCGCGATGCGCCGCGCGGGGCGCGAGAGGGTGACCGTTCGGCCGAGCACATCGGTGACGCGGATCGGAGACTGGGCGCGGACCAGCCGCGGGGCGGCCAGGAGAGGCAGGGCGCCGAGGAGGAGGCGGCGGTTCATGCGGTGGCTCCGGGGGAAGTCGGCAGGGCGAAGGGCAGCGCCCGGGCAATGGCGGCGGGAATGACCGAGCCGTGGGTTTCCCCGGGAAATTCCACGAACTCCACCTGGGGCCCGCGCCCCATGAGGAGGGCGGCAAGGTCGCGCGCATTGCCGGCCATGCGGCGGGCCGCGCGCAGGGCGGCATGGGGGCCCCTATCCTCCCGTCCCTCCAGCCCCCCCGCCGTGATCAGCAGGGCGGCAGCCTCGGCGCCCTTTGGTGGGGAGGCGGCGAAGCGGCGTGCGGCTTCCATCACTGCCCCTTCTGCCCACCAGAGGGAGGGGCTGGCGGCAACCAGTCGGCAGAACAGGGTGGGGCGGGAAAAGAGGGCGTGCAGGGCCAGCAGCCCGCCGAAGGAATGGCCGAACAGGGCGAGGCGCGCGCGGTCCACCGGGAAGCGGCGCTCCAGCGCCGGGACCAGCTCGGTTTCGATGAAGGACAAGAAGGCGTCCGCCTTCCCCGTGCCATCCGGCGCCCCGGGGGCGGGCGGGGTGTAGTCGCGGCTGCGACCGGGGATGTCGAAGGGGCCTGTGCCGGGATGGCCGAGGCCGACGATCAGCGCCGGGACGATGTCCTCCGCCTCGCCGCGCCAGGCGCGGGCGCGGGAGGCTTCGACGGCGGTGGCGAAGGTGGCGTTGCCATCGGTGAGGAAAAGCGCGGGGAAGCCGCCGGGGGGCGGCGGCCCCTCCGGCCAAGCGAGGAGGATGCGGTGGTGGCGCGCCGGGTCTCCGCCGGCGCGCATTTCCCAGCAGGCGCTGCGCGGCAGCGTGACGGGCGCTCCGCGGTACGGCGCCATGCCTGCTACCACCGCACGCGGACCGATCCGAGCACGAGCCGGCCTGTGCCGTAGTAGCAGGCGGTCAGCGTGGAGCAGCTCGCGACATAGTCTTTGTCGGCGATGTTCTGCGCGTTCACCGCCAGTTCCAGCCCGCGGACGCTCTCGAAGCGCGCACCGACATCGTAGCGGATGGCAGCATCGAACAGGGTCACGTCGTTGACCTTGAAGGAGTTCGCCTCGTCGCCATAGGTCGAGCCGACATAGCGCACGCCGCCGCCAAGCTGCAGGCCGCGGAGCGGGCCCTCGTGAAAGGTGTAATTCGCCCAGCCGCTGGCAATGTGGTGCGGCACCTGCGGCACGCGGTTGCCGGCGACACCCGGGTTGTTGGACCGCGTGATCTCGGCATCGATGTAGGAGTAGGTGCCGATCAGGTCGAGGTTGTCGTTCAGGCTGGCGCGCCCCTCCACCTCGATTCCGCGGGAGCGGATCTCGCCCTGCGGGATGCTCGAGGTGGTGTAGACCGGATCCCGCGTCAGCACGTTCTGCTGCGTGATGTGATAGGCTGCGACCTGCACGAAGCTGTTCATGCCGGGCGGTTGGAACTTCACGCCGATCTCGTACTGCTCGCCCGTGGTGGGCTGGAAGTTTCCGCCGCCGCGCTGCGGGGCAAAGGTTCCGGTATTCGGCAGAAAGGAGGTCGAGTAGCTGGCATAAGGCGCGAGGCCGTTGTCGAAAAGATAGAGCCCGCCGACGCGCCAGGTCACCTCGTCGTCGAACTGGGAGATCTGCGAGGCGTTGGCGCCGCTGGCCTGGTGGGTAGTGGTGCCGATGCTGGCGCGGTCGTAGCGGAGGCCGATGTTGAAGCGCCAGCGATCGAGCGCGATCTGGTCCTGCGCATAGAAGCCGAGCTGGTCCAGCTCCTGGTTCGTCAGGCCGGACGGATCCGTCCAGATCGGCTGGACGCCCTGGAAGTAGGTGGGGTTGAAGAGATCGATGGACGGCACGCCCGCGCCGGAGGCGAGGCCCTGCCGCGCGCGGGCAGAGGTACGCTGCCAGTCGATGCCGAACAGCGCCGTGTGGCGCAGCGGGCCGGTGGTGAAGCTGGCTTGCGCCTGGTTGTCCAGCGCATAGGCATTGGCGTGGTCGGAGACGAAGGTGGCGCCACGGACGCCGATGCGATTGTTGGTGATCGAGCGCACCGACAGCACATTCACCTCCGCATCGATATGCGAGTAGCGGAAGTTCTGGCGCAGCGTCCAGGTGTCGTCGACCCGGTGCTCCAGCTGGTAGCCGATCGACGCCTGGGTGCGGTCAAACTTGTCGTAGCTCGGGTCGCCGCCGAAGAAATTGCGGCCAATGCGGCCGTTCGGATTGGGCAGCACCGTGCCGCTGGCAGGCACGAAATTGTAGAAGCCGCCTTCCGGATCCTTCTGGTAAGAGGTGAGTATGGTCAGCGTGGTGTTGTCATCCGCCCGCCAGGTGAAGGCGGGCGCGATCGCGATCCGCTCCTCCTGCGTGTAATCGTACTGGGTGTCCCCCTTCCGGGCGATGCCGGTGAGGCGATAGAGGAACTGTCCGTCGCTCGTCAGCGGCCCGCTGAAGTCGAAGGCGGTTTGCAGCAACGCGTGCGAACCGGCCTCGATCCGGACTTCATTCACCGGCGTCGCAGTCGGGCGGCGGCTGACAAGATTCACGAGGCCGCCGACGCCGGTCTGGCCGTAGAGTACGGAGGCCGGGCCGCGCAGGACTTCGATGCGCTCCAGAAGCCAGGGGTCGGTGTTCGGCACACCGAAATAGAGGCCGCGGCCCTGCCGCAACCCGTCGAGGAAGTTCACGAAGGCGGCGCCGGTGCCCTGGCCTCCGAAGCCCCGGACGAAGACGCTGTCATAGCGGGCGGAGGGACGGACCTCGGGCAGCACGCCGGCGGTGTAGCGCAGCGCCTGGGAGACGCTCTGCGCCGCCTGATCGTCGATCTGGTCGCGGGTGACGACGCCGACGGATTGCGGCGCCTCGATCAGCGGCGTGTCGGTCTTGGAGCCAGTGGTGGTTACCGGGGCGACATAGCCCTTTACGGGCTGCCAGGAGCGCCAGGCGGTGGCCTGCACATCCACCTCGGGCACCTCGATCGCCGCGTCCTGGGCTTGCGCGGCCGGCACCAGGCCGATTGCCACCAGCGCGACGCTTGCCAGCAGGGCAAGGCGTGGGGAGCGGGCTCTGGGCAGCGGGATCATGCAAGTCTTCTCGGTGGATTCGGGGAGCTTTTACCAATAATGCGAGTTAGTCGCAATAACCGAAGTGGCATCCGTGCATCAGCTATGGCTCCCGGGCATCGTCGCCCTGGGCGGGGCGGGGCGGGGCGGGGCGGGGCGGGGCGGTGCCGGCCCAGTACGCCATGGGGCTGCCACGGAGGCGGCGCTATGCTCTCCGTCTGAAAGGCGGTCTGGGTATGCGGAACATCGGGCGGCTGGCGGTCACCGAAGCCGGCTTGGGCGTGGCCCTCGCTTTCATCGCGGGCGCGATCAATGCGGGGGGATTCCTGCTGGTCGGGCAATACACATCGCATATGTCCGGCATCATTTCCGCCATGGCGGACGAGCTGGTGCTGGGCGCCATCGCCGTGGTGGCGAGCGGGCTGATTGCTCTTGTCGCGTTCCTGTGCGGTGCGGCCGCCTCGGCCGTGCTGATCAATTAGGGCCGGCGGAACCCACGCCACCACCCCTATGCCCTGCCGCTGATGCTCGAAGCCCTGCTGCTGCTTCTGTTCGGGCTGGTCGGAGGACTGCTGGACAACGAGGCGGTGTTGGCGGTCGCCATCCCGCTGCTCTGCTTCCTCATGGGGCTGCAGAACGCCACCATCACCAAGATATCGGGCGCGCGGATCCGTACCACGCATATGACCGGCGTGGTCACCGACATCGGGATCGAGCTGGGAAAGCTGTTCTACTGGAACCGCCGCAGCCTGGGGTCGGACGGGCATTTCGTGCGGGCGGACCGGGGAAAGCTGCGGCTGCTGGCCGCCATCCTCTCGGCCTTCACCCTGGGCGGGGTGGCCGGGGCGCTGGCCTTCTCGCGGCTGGGCTTCGTCTCTACCGTGCCGCTGGCCTTGGTGCTGCTGGTCCTTGCGCGGGCGATGATCCGCGCCGAACGCCGCGGCGCCGGCTCCGGGGAAAGTGCCCCGGAGCCGGACCGGAGTGCGTCTCAGCCGACGCCGAGCAGTTCCACGTCGAAGACGAGCGTCGCGTTGGGCGGGATGACGCCGCCAGCGCCGCGGGCGCCGTAGCCCATCTCGGGTGGGATGGTCAGGGTACGCTGGCCGCCGACCTTCATGCCCTTCACGCCCTCGTCCCAGCCGCGGATGACATGGCCGGCGCCGAGCGGGAAGGCGAAGGGCTCGCCGCGGTCGCGGGAGCTGTCGAACTTGCGGCCCTTGTTCTCGGGCTTGCCGGGGTCGAAGAGCCAACCAGTGTAATGCACCGTGACCTCCTTGCCGGAGACGGCCTCGTCGCCCGTGCCGAGCTTGCGTTCTTCGATCATGTCTGTCGTTCCCTGGTGGTGGGCGGGGGTTCTATCCGGCCGGCGCGGTGAGGCCAAATGATGGGCTCAGGGCCGCTATGCCGCCACGGCCGCATCCGCGGCCACTTCCGCCAGAATGGCGAAGGAGCGCTTGCGGGCGGCGTGGTCGTGGATCTGGCCGGTGACCATCAGCTCGTCCACGCCGGTGCGCTCGATCAGCTCGCGCAGGCCTTTCCGGACCGTGTCAGGGCCGCCGACGATGGAGACGGAGAGTGAGGCATCGATCATCGCCTTCGCATAGGGATCCAGGGATTCATAGAATCCCTCATTCGGGGCGGGCAGCTTGCCGGGGCGGCCACTGCGCAGGTTCACGAAGGACTGCTGGTGCGATGAGAAGAGAAGACGGGCGGCGGCGTCCGTCTCGGCGGCGTGGATGTTCACGCCGATCATCACATAGGGCTTCTCGATATGGCCGGAGGGGCGGAACTGCTCGCGGTAGGTGGCAATGGCCTGCTGCATGGCCTGGGGGGCAAAATGGGAGGCGAAAGCATAGGGCAGGCCCAGCGCCGCCGCGAGCTGGGCGCCATAGGTTGAGGAGCCGAGGATCCAGACCGGCACGTCCAGCCCCGCGCCGGGCACGGCCTGGATGCGCTGGTTGGGCTGGGCCGGGCGGAAATAGGCCATCAGCTCCATCACGTCCTGCGGGAAGGAGTCGACATCGCCCTGAAGCGTACGACGCAGGGCATGGGCGGTGATCTGGTCCGAGCCGGGTGCGCGGCCGAGGCCGAGATCGATCCGGCCGGGATAGAGGGCGGCCAGCGTGCCGAACTGCTCCGCAATGGCGAGAGGGGCGTGGTTGGGGAGCATGACACCGCCGGCGCCAATGCGGATGCGGCTGGTACCCGGGGCGATGCTGGCCAGGGCGACGGAGGTAGCCGCGCTGGCGATGCCAGGCATGTTGTGGTGCTCGGCCATCCAATAGCGGTTGTAGCCGAGGGCGTCGGCATGGCGCGCCAGATCCGCGGAGTTGCGGAGGGCGTCCCCGGCGTTGCTGCCTTCCGGCACGGGGGAGAGGTCGAGGACGGAGAGGGGGATCATGGCGGGCATATGGTTGCCTCCTTCCCGGACCGAAAGGCTTGCTGCCCCACCCGGCCCGGCACGCTTTCAGACAAAGACCGGAAGGAGGCCGGGGGAGTACCTCCCCCGGCCTTGCTCAGGCCGGTTCGAAAAACCGGTTCGCCGGCCGCGGCAGGCCCAGATTCTCGCGCAGCGTCCGCCCCTCATATTCCGTGCGGTGCAGCCCGCGCCGCTGCAGTTCCGGGATGACCTTGGCAGCGAAGTCGTCCAGCCCAGCGGGGAGGAAGGGGAACATCATGTTGAACCCGTCGCAGGCGCCGGTTTCCAGCCATTCCTGCATCTGGTCCGCGATCTGCTTCGGCGTGCCGATCATGGCCGCACCCGAATAGCCGCCGAGGCGCTGGGCAAGCTGGCGCACGGTGAGGTTCTCCCGCCGCGCGAGGGTGATGGCTCGCTCCCGGCCGCTCTTGCTTGCATTGGTTTCGGGGATGTCCTCGGGCAGGGAACCGTCCGGATCGAAGAGCGAGGCATCCGTGCCGAGGGCGACGGAGAGGGAGGCGATGGCACTATCGTAATGCACGCCGCTGTCGAGCAGGGCGCGCTTGTCATGGGCCTCCTGCTCGCTCTCACCCACAACGACGAAGCAGCCGGGTAGGACGAGAAGGTGGGCCGGATCGCGGCCGGCCTTCTCGGTGCGGGATTTCACGTCGGCATAGAAGGCGCGGGCAACATCAATGGGGCCGCCGGCGGCGAAGATCACCTCCGCCGTTTCGGCCGCAAGCTGGCGACCGTCATCGGACGCGCCGGCCTGGACGATGACTGGATGGCCCTGGATGGGCCGGGCCACATTGAGGGGACCGCGGACGGAGAAATGCTCTCCCTTATGGCCGAGGACATGCATCTTTTCTGGGTCGAAATAGACGCCGTTCTCGACATCGCGGATGAAGGCATCATCGGCCCAGCTATCCCAGAGGCCCTTCACCACATCGATGAACTCATGGGCGCGGCGGTAACGGGCGGCGTGCTCCCAATGCTCCTCCCGCCCGAAGTTCTGCGCCTCGGCCGGGTTGCCAGAGGTGACGACGTTCCAGCCGGCGCGGCCATGGCTGATGTGGTCCAGGGAGGCGAATTTCCGCGCGATGTGCCAGGGCTCGTTATAGGTGGTCGAGGCCGTGGCGATGAGGCCAAGGCGTTCCGTGACCATCGACAGGGCGGGCAGCAGCGTCATCGGGTCGAAGGATGTGGTGGTGGCGCTACGCTTTAGCGCCTGGATTGGCATGTTCAGCACGGCCTGGTGGTCGGCCATGAAGAAGGCGTCCAAGCGGGCGGCCTCCAGCGTGCGGGCGAACCGGACCAGGTGGTCCAGGTTGAAGTTGGCGTCGGGGAAAGCACCAGGATAGCGCCAGGCGGCAGTGTGGATGCTGACCGGGCGCATGAAGGCGCCGAGGCGCAGGCGGCGGGGAGTGGGCATCGGGGGCTCAATTCACGATTAGTGTTCGTGTATTGATATGACTTCCCCGATGCTGCCGTGCAAGGGCAGCCGTCAGAACCGGTTCTGAAGCCGCATGAGCATGCGCGTCTCGTCGAAATCCGCCGCCTTGTCGTAGCGCACCGCGCCACCGAGGGTGAGGGTGGGGCTGATGGCCCAATCCACCTCCGCCCGCAGCCCGCCGACGAAGCCGCTCTGCGACTGGCCGGCGTAGAAGGCGCTGACCGGGTTGGCCGAGCCCGCGCTGCTGGTGGTCAGGGCCTCCACCGCGGATTGCCGGCCAGGGTCATTCGGGAAGAAGGGCGCCCGATCCTCGCGGTAGGAGGCGTAGCCGGCGGTGGCGCCGATCCGGTAGGTCACGTCACCGGCCTTGCCGCGCCAATCCACCGGAATGTTCAGCGCCGTATATTGCTGCGGGCTGAAATAGCCGCCGTGGCCAAGGGTGAAGTAGCGCAGGTTCCGGTCGTAGCTGAAATAGACGAGGTCCACTCCACCGGTCAGCTCGCCGGCATCGCTCTTGTAGATGGGCAGGGCCACGCCCGCACCGGCCTCGACGCGCGTGTTGCTGGCGACGCCGTCGCCGTCGAAGGCGGAGTAGCCGCCGCCGGCATAGGCATAGCCGGTGCCGATCGGCACCTCGATCTGGCCACGGCCACCGGTTCGCATCACCGGGCCCCAGGAGGTGCGCGTGTTGTCGTCCACCGCGCCGTTCCAGGACAGGAGGCTGTCCGTCACCGCCCGGCGCTCGCCGGTCACGCGGATCCGCAGGCTCTCGGACAGGGCCGGGGCCAGCTCGATGCCGCCGACGATGTTGGTGCGGCGGAAGCCGAGCGGCGTGGTGCCGACATCGAGCTTCAGCCAGTCGCCCCGCGTGTAGTTCAGCACGAGCCCGACGCCCGAGGCGCTGGTGTCACGGCCCGAGGCGATGGCGGCGGCGCTGCCGGCGATGTTGGTGTTCAGCGCATTGCTGCCGTAGCGGCGCAGCGCCTGCACATCGGCGAGGGGCGAGCCGGAATCGATGGTGACGGGCTGCGCCGAGGCAGTCAGGCGGCCGCCCAGCGCGCCGGGCGAGACCTCGGCCTGGAGGACGGCCCCCAGCTCTGTCAGCCGGTCCAGCCCCTGGCCGCCGGAGCGGATGCGGGCCGTGGCGGCGCCGGCAAGGAGCATGCCGGTTTCCGAGCGCAGCGCATCGGCCTCGGTCTGGATCTGGCGCAGCACCGGATCAGCCGGCTGCGCGCTCGCGAACAGCGGGGCGTCCGTGCGCCCGCCACGGGCAAAGGGGTTGGCCAGGCCCTGCATCGGCACGGCGCCAGGGGCCGTGGCGGTGGCGCGGGCGGAGCTGCCGAGCTCGGCGCTGCGCAGGGAGGCCGCGGCCTCTAAGGCGCGGCGGGCGCGGGACTCGTCGCCGGCGGCGCGGGCCACCCGGGCCTCCAGCAGCGCCACTCGGGAATCGCGTGGGTTGGCGGATTGCGCCGCGGCCAGGAGGCCTTCCGCCCGCTGCCGGTCGCCAGTGGCGAGCGCCGCCTCGATGGCGCTGCGGCGGGCGTCGAGATTGCGCGGGTCGCGGACCAGCACGGCCTCGGCCACGCGCAGCGCCTCCTCCGGCCGGCGGGCGCCGAGATAGAGGCGGGACAGGGCGAGCCGGGCGTCCTGGTTGTTCGGATCCTCGGCCAGCACCGGGCGCAGCCGCTCGAAGGCATCCGCCTGGTCGCCGGTCTCGTTCAGCCGGTCCGAGGCGCGGACGGCGGCGCCGGCGCGGATCGTGGCCAGGTCGCGGCGCTGCTCGGGCGTGGCGGCGGCTGTCTCGGTCTCGGCGGCCAGGGCGGTGGCCTCGGCCTCCAGCCCCGCGCCGAGCAGGGCGCCGGCGATGGCGATCCGGGCGGCGGGGCTGCTGGCGCTGCGGTTGGCAATGGCGACGCGCGCGGCCTCGGCGGCGCCGGCGCGGTCATTGGCCTCCCCGAAGGCACGGATCACGGCGACGGCGGTGCCGCCCGTGGGGTCCGGCCGGGCCGCGAGGGTGAGGAGCCGCGAGCGGCCCTCGATCGGGCTGAAGGGCAGGAGGGCGGCGGCCGACTGCACTTCCCGCTGGGCGCGGATGCGGGTGGCGAGGCGCGACATGTCCGGGCTGCGCCGGTTCGGCGCAATGCGGGAGAGGAGGGCATCGGCATCGGCGATGCGGTTGTCCTCCTCGGCCAGCAGGGCGGCAGCATAGGCGGCGTCGGGGCTGGTGCTGCGGGCGGCCAGATCCTCCACCACAGCGCGGGCCTCGGCACCGCGGCCCTGTCGGCGGAGCGCGCGGGCGAGGTCCAGCCGCGTCCAGGGGTCGTCGGGCGCGGCGGCGACCGCATTGCGCAGGATGGCGGCGGCGGCGGCCGGGTCGGCCACGCGGGCGGCCTCGGCGCGGTAGGAGGCGGCCTGGGCATTGGCGGTGCTGGCGGGTGCAGGCGCGGCAGGGCGGGCGATGGCGAATTCGGTGGGGCGGCCCTGGGCGCGCAGGGCCGCGTTCAGCCCCTGCTGTGCGGCCTGAAAGCCGGGGCGGCGGCTGAGGGCTGCGCGAAAGCGGGCCTCGGCGCCTGCGGGATCGTTGCGGCGCAACGCCAATTCGCCCAGCACCACTTCGGCATCGGAGCGGTCGTCCACCTCGCGCATCGCGGCACGGCGGGCGGCCTGGTCGGCGCCCTCAAGGTCGTTGCGGCGGAGGCGGGCCTGCGCTTCGGCGAGATCCGTGGAATAGGAGGCGGCGTCCAGCGCCCGCTGCCATTGCTGGGCACGGGCGGGATCGGCGGCAACGGCGCGTTCCAGCAGCCGCCGGGCCTCGGGCTGGTTGCCCTGGCGCAGGCGGACGATGCCGAGGCCACCCAGCGCATCCGCGTCGTTGGGATTGGCGGCGAGGAGTGCCTCGAATTGCCGCGCGGCCTCGGCGGGGCTGCCGGAATCCAGCCGGGCGAAGGCGGCCTGGCGGGCGGCGGCGCTCGGGTCGGCCGGTGCCGCGGCTGGTGCGGCGCGCAGCGCCTCGAGCCGGCGGCGCTGCTCAGCGTCGTCGGGGAAGCGCTGGAGATAGGCTTCGACCTGTGGCGCGGCGGCGGGGTCGTTCCCGGCGAAGCCGAGGGCGGCGCGCCAGGATTGCCGCGCCTCCTGCGCCACATCGGGGCGGTCCACCAGCTCGGCCAGGCGGCGGATACCCTCTGCGCGCGTCGCGGCCGAATAGGTCAGCGCCTGGGCATTGGCGAGGCGGGCGCGGTCCGTGGCACCGGGGCGGCTGGCAAGCGCGCCGAGGCCGCGCTGGCCTTCGGCGCGGCCTCGGTCGGTCCCGGCGAGGGTCTGGTAATATTCCAGCGCGTAGGCCTCGGTCGGACCCTGGGCGCCAAAGATCTGCTGGTAGCGCTGGGCGGCGGCGTCGGTCCGGCCCTCCCGCGCCAGGCGGCGGGCATCCTCGATGGCGTCGCGGTCGATCTGGGCGCCGCGCACGGTGTTCTCGGCACGGGATTGCTGCTCGGCCGATCCGCCGGCGGCGCGAAGGCGGGCAAGAAAGGCATTGGCCGCATCCCGGTTGCCGCGCGCGGTCTCAAGCCGGGCGGCGACGGACAGGACCGCGGGGTCGTTGGGTGCCGCCGCCAGGGCGCGCTCCACCGCCGGCGCCGCCAGTTCCACCCGATCCTGGGATAGCCAGCGATCCGCCTGGCGCACCAGCACGTCCACCGCGCTGGGGGCGCCAGCCACATTCGCGACCTGGGCGGAGGCGATGCCGGGGGCCATCCCCGGCCAAGCCGCGAGCGCCAGCGCGATGCCCAGCGCACTCCGCCCCTTTGTCCCTCGTCCTGACACCCGGCGCATCCCCCGCATGGCCTTAATGTCCCTTCGGTGAGCGGGCGCGTAGCCGCATGGCGGCGCGGCGGCGCAGAAGCCAGTAGAAAGGCAGGCTGAGCAGCAGCGCACCCGCGATCATCATGCCCGCCACCCGCCAGGGGCTGGTGCCGAGCCAGATATAGGGCAGCACCCACCAAGGCGGATTGCCTACGGCATAGGTGGCGCCGGTGCGATAGCCGGTGGCCCGGCCGCCATTGATCAGCACGAGGTCACCCTGCACGCGCGGCGCGGCCTCGGGATCGCGCAATGTGCCGACGACGCCCGACAGGGCCGACGGGGTCGCGCCCAGCAGCGCCACGACAGACTTGCCGGCGGCCAGCGGGCTTTCGGTCGCCACCAGCACCGAGACGCCTTCGCCCATGCTGGAAAGGGCGGTTGAGGCGCGGGTCAGCTCGTCGGAGCCCGGTTGGTCAAGGAAGAGGGCGCGGATATCGGCCAGCGCATCGGGTGCGGCGATGGTCAGGCGGTCGTTCTGCACCTGCACGGGACTGTCGCGCAGCAGGGTGGCGGCGGCCGGCTGGCGGCCCAGAGTCCCCATCATCAGCAGGTCCTGGCCCGCTACCGTCTGGAGCGCGGACGGGAAGACGACCGACAGGCCCGTGGACGGGTGGCCGACATGGGCGGCGAGGGTTCCCACCAGGTCGAGGAACGCGGAGGTCTCGACCGTGTTCGGCCGCTCCGGCAGCACCACCGCCGTGCCGGAGAGATCGGCCATGCGGGTGAAGGGGAAGCCGGCCGAGGCGAAGAAGCCAAGGCTGGGCAGCCGCGCGTAACGCCAGGCGCGGGAGAGATCGATCGTGCTGTCCGGATCGACGGAGGCGCGAATATCGCCGGGCACGGCGGTGCATTCGCCCCGGTTCAGCGGGCGCATGTCGAAGCGCATCTGCAGCTCCTCCCGCCCGAAGAGGAGGTAGGTCGGCACCATGGCGCGGCCTGTGCGCACCGCAGAATCCGGCAGGAGCCAGCCGGAGAGCAGGTCCAGCGGCCAGATACGCTCCCCGGTACCGAGCGGGAACGACTTCAGGAAATTCTCGGAGACGAGCACGTCGAGGCGGGAGGCCGCGACATCCACCGCCTGCCCGTTGGGCCCGCGGAAGCGGAGATCCGCCGGGATGCCGCGATCGGACCAGGTGAACAGGTCGGGCGCGGTGCGCATGGGCACGCGGATCGTGCCGGGCGTGTAGCCATAGGCCTGCAACTCCGAGCGATCGACGAGGGAGCCGATCTGCACCGGCCGGTCCGGCGCCAGCCAGCGCGGGGCATCATAGGGCTGCCGTGGGGCGAGGTTGGGGGCGGAGACGCGAGCCAGCTCACCGCCGATGCCGCCACGCCCGGCGGCCAGGGCCAGCGCCGCCTGCGCCACCTCCTGCTCCGAACGGCCGCCGAGGATGAGCAGCGTGCCATAGGGATCGGTCGGGTTGGCGACCATGACGAGGGTCGGGCCCTCGAAGCGCGGCAGGGTGAGGCCCGGCACGGAATCCGGCCCGGCGGCGATCACCAGCGCATTGCCGAGCGCCGGCACGGCACGGTCCACCGGGAAGCTGGCGCCGCGGTAATCGGCCTGCACGGCGAACCAGGAGGTGGCGATGGCCGCCGCGCGGAGGCCCTGGGCCCCGGCATCGGCGGGGATGATCACCGGCAGGTTCAGGCTGCGGCGCAGCACGCGCCGATCGAAGAGCGGCTCCGGCAGCCGGGCGAGGTCGCGCTGCGGCGGCAGGCGTTCGATGGTCAGTTGCAGCGTCGAGAGGTCGGAGATGTTGGCGTAGAGCAGACCGGAGAGCGGGTCGTTGCACTCCGTCGCGTAGCGGCCGGCGAAGCGGAAGTTCAGCCGGTTCACCTCCGAGAAGTTCAGCGGGTCGATGTCGAAGGATAGCGGGCCGAAGGCCTGGCGCGCGGGGTCGAGCCCGATATTGCCGACGAACTGCTCGTTCAGCGTCACGGCGATCTGGCTGAGGGATGGGATGAGGGCGGCGGAGGAGCCGCCCTGCACCGTCAGCCGCGCGGAGGTCACTACCTCGTCCCGCGAGAGGCCGAAGAGCACGCCCTGCAGGTCGGAGGTGCCGCGGAACTGCATCGGGCCGGTCAGGCCGAGGTCGCGGAAGGTCAGCCGCGCCTCCCGCGTGCTGCCCGGCGGCGAGGCGACGGGGGCGGCGGCCGGCAAGGGCGCGGCGGGGGCGGATGCGGCTGGAGCGGACAGAACCGGCACCTCGGCGGAGGGTGCGGCGGCAGGCGCGCCGGCGGGCGGCGGCGGAACGGCAGGCCGCGCGACGGGCAGCGGCGCCTGGCCCTGCGGACGGCTCTGCGCCTCGGCCGCGCCGGGCAGCAGCAGCGCCAGCAGGGCAATCGCGGCCGCGGTGGTCTCTTTCGCGCGGGCGGCTTGGGCCTTCGGCCGCACCACGTCAGACTTGCGGATCTGCTCGACGGGAACGGGTTTGCTCACGCGGCTGGGCGCCTTTGTCATCTTGAAGCGGTACTTCCGGAACACGGCGTCCTTGGTGGCCATCACCACGTCCTTCAGCGCACGCAGCGGACGGTCCTGTGGCCAGTTATCCCAATGCACCCAGGCATCGGGGCGGCCGAAGAAGACGCGGACCATCGCCGCCTCATCGACCACGTTCTCGATGTGGAAGCGCAGGAAGGCCTCGCCTTCCTCCCAGTGCAGGAGGGTGGCGTGGACCTCGACGAACTCGCCGCCGAGGTTGAAGCAGACGCTGCAGCGTTCGCCATCGGCGATGCCGAGCGGGCGGTCGAGCAGGAGGCGGGCGCCGGACATGGAGATGTCGGAGGAACGGGCCGGCACGCGCCGCCCGTCCGAGAGGATGATCTCGGCGGGAAGGTTCACCTCCACCCGCGCGCGGCCGCGCATCTGCTCGCGCTCCAGCCCCACGGCCACGGCGGCGGAGACCGGGACGAGGCAGAGCGTGGCCCAGAGCGTGTTGAGCAGATAGGCCTGGAACTCCAGCGATCCCGTCTCGCTTGTCAGCGTGCCGTAGAGTCCGATGCTGACGCCCACGACCAGCGCGCCGAGCAGGATCAGCGTTGGCAGCACGGCGCGAACGTCGAGATAGCCCTCCTCCAGCCGCCCGCCCTTGTCAGTGACGTTGAACTTGCCCTTGCGTGGATCCCAGAGCGTCGCGATCGTCACCAGGATCAACGGCGCGGCCATGCAGGCTTCGTAGATCTCGGACCAGAAGGAGTGGCGGTTCTTGCCGTTCAGGCGGGATGCCGTGCCGAAGGCGTGGAACATGTGGCTGCCCGCATAGGCAACGATCGCCAGCGGCGAGGCCGCGATGATGTTCTGGCCCAGGAAGAGGAAGGCGAGCGGCGAGGTGAGGAAGACGATGCGGGGGAGCGCGAAGAGGAAGGAGAAGCCGGCGGTGAAGTAGCAGAGCCGCTGTGCCCAGGTCAGGCCAGGGGCAAAGGGCGTGTTCTCCTGCCGCATGATCTGGATCATGCCGCGCGCCCAGCGCATTCGCTGGCCGATATGGATGGACAGGCGCTCGGTCGCGAGGCCGGCCGCCAGCGGCAGGCGGATATAGGCGGTGTGCCAGCCCTTCTGCTGCATGCGCAGCGAGCAGTGGCAGTCCTCCGTCACCGTCTCATGCGGCACGCCGCCGACTTCCATGAGTGCAGTGCGTCGGATCAGGGCGCAGGAGCCGCAGAAGAAGGCGGCGTTCCACAGGTCGTTCCCTGGCTGGATGGCGCCGTAGAAGAGCAGGCCCTCATTCGGCACGGGGCGGCTGCGGGCGAGGTTTCGCTCGAAGGGATCGGGCGAGTAGAAGTAGTGCGGCGTCTGCACCATCGACAGGCGCTGGTCCCGCACCAGCCAGCCGGCGGTCATCTGCAGGAAGGCGCGGGTGGGAGCGTGGTCGCAGTCGAAGATGGCGACGTAGTCGCCATCCGTGTGCTTGAGGGCGTGATTGATGTTGCCGGCCTTGGCGCCCTTGTTGTCGGGACGGATGATGTAGCCGCAGCCCACCTCTTCGCAGAACTGGCGGAAATCCGGGCGGCGGCCGTCGTCCAGCACGTAGACGTTCAGCTTGTCCCGCGGCCAGTCGATGTTCATGCAGGCCAGTACCGTCGGCCGCACGATCTCCAGGCTCTCGTTGTAGGAGGGAACATAGACATCCACGCTCGGCCAATCGTCCGGATTGGCGGGCAGGGCGGCGGGCTTGCGGTTCAGCGGATAGGTCAGCTGGACATAGGAAAGGAAGAGCAGCGAGCCCGCGTAGCATTCGGCGGCGAACAGGCCGAGCGAGAGGAAGCCCTGCAAGAAGCCGCCGAATTCCAGCGTCTCCGTCACGCGCCACCAGAGATAGCGCGAGGTGATGGCGAAGGAGAGCACCACCAGCAGCACCGTCGCGCGGCGTGACTTCGAGCGTCTGATCAGCAGGAAGGCCGCGATGCCGAGCAGAGTCAGCACCGCCTGCTGCTCCCCGTTCAAGGGCACGGTGATAACGAAGATATAGGCAAGCGCGCCTAGCAGGATGCTGGCGATCCGCAGGGCGCGTCCCATGGCGGGAAGGCGGTCTGTGGCGGCAGTCATCCGCATGGCCGTCATCTGCGGAGTCCCCAGTTGGTGAGTGCGGAACGGCCGCTGTCCGGTGCGGCGGGTGGCGGCAGGGAAAGGCGGCCGAGAAGCGTTTCGGCGATCAGGGAGAGGTCCTCGGCGGCCCGTCCGCCTGCGGCCTCCACCGGCAGGCGGCGGTCGGCCAGCGCCTCCGCCACCGCCGGATCCCGAGCGACGACGCCGAGGAGGCGGCTGCCCAGCATCGCCTGCGCGCAGTCGAGCACGGCTGTGGAGAGGGGCGTGTCCAGCTCGATCTGGTTCAGCACCAGCACCGCGCGATCCGCTGCCCGGGTCGCGAGCGTGCCGCGCCCGAGGAAGCGGTCATCGGCGATCTGCGGGATGAGGGAGGCGCTGCCGCCATCGGCCAGCAGCACCACCACCGGCAGGTCCAGCATCGGCATGAGGGCCAAGAGGGCGGGAGAGGGGCCGGGAGGGCTGTCCACCACCAGGATGCGGAGCGGGTCGGCCAGCATCTCGCGGACCGGATCGGCCAGGATCTCTGGCCGGTCCATCAGCAAGCGGGTCAGCTCCAGCGCCTGACGCGGCTCCGCTCCGCCATGGGGCAGGAGGGAGACGCCATAGGGCGTTTGCCGCAAAGCGGCGCGCCAGGCGATGCCGCTGCCCAGGCTCGTGACGAAGCCCTCCTCGTCCCGCACCGGCAGGCCGAGATGCAGGCGGAGGGCGTTCTGGGGATCCAGGTCCAGGCCGAGCACGTCATGGCCGCGCGCGGCCAGCAGGGCGGCCACATTGGCGGCGAGCGTGGTTTTCCCGACACCGCCCTTGGGCGAGACGAAGGCGAGGAGCGGCATTACGTGCTGCCCCCAGGCTGGACGCGCCGCCGCACCCGCAGGCGTGGCGGGGCAGGCGGGGCCTCGGGCGCAGGAGGGGGAGGCGGGGAAACGGGCTCGCGGGCCCGCGGCGCGGCGCGCGGCGGTGCGGCCTCGGCCGAAATCTCATCAAGCAGGGCGAAGCGCCGCGCAGCCGGCGGCGGCGGGGCAGCGGAACGAGCCGGGGCCAGCGCGGCATGTCGCCTCAGCGGCGGCTCGGGCAGGGGCGCCGATGGCAAGGGAGCGGGCACCTGGAGGGAGGCCGGAGCGGGGCGGGGCAGGCGTCGCACGACCTGCGGGCGCGCCGACGGTTCATGCGCGAAGGCGGCCGGCGGGGCGGCTGGGGGTTCCGGGCGGGGACGCGGCGGACGGTGCAGCCGGGTGAGGCTGACGCGCTGCGCGCCGCGCGCGAGCGGTGTGACCGCGGCTGATGCTGCCGTAGGCGTTGCGGCTGCGAGCGGCGGCGATGATTCCTCGGTCAACCTGACTTCGTCCTGCGGAGCGGCCGGCGCTTCGGCTGCGGGCTCCGGCGCCCACATCTCGATCTGCACGGGGGGATAGCGAAGGTAAGAAAAGCTCCGCAGCCCACAGGCGCGCAGAAGGCGATCGATCGGCTCGTCCACGCGGGCTGAAACCCTCATCTTGATGACTTAGGACAGCATAGGCATTGGTCCGTAAACCGGGAAGAGGACATTGTTCCTGCTACCCATGCGAGCAGACGCGCCCTGGACCGTCCATCAGCGGGTGCGGTGCCTTGCGGCAACGCGCATTCGTCCTCTGAAGCCTAGAAATTATCGTGCATGATCGGGTTGTGATGCGGAGAAGTGCGGACTGCACAACAGAAGATGTAATCCGGATGATGTGTAACGTTCCGGCCAGCGATCACGCATGGTATACGTTCGAAAGATTGGTGCTACGGACAGGATGGGCAGATGTGCGAGGAGACGTTGCGGAGGACAATGGCCGCCGCCATCCGCACCGTTCTCGAGGAAGGCCTGCGAAAGAGCGATGATCCGATCACCTATCTCCGCTCCGCAGCGGAGGAGGTGCGACAACTCGTCGAACTGTTCGAGCGGAGCGGCCCTGCCGGCCGGCTGGATGGCGCGGCCATCCGGACCATCCTGGTGGAGGAGGTGGAGGCCGCTGCGCAGGAAATGATAAAGCGGCTGCACCATTAGGTTTCCGCGCACCGCGTCCGCCAACGCTGAACCGGTTCAGGCCGGCTCCACCTTCCAGATGTCCTCGGCATATTCCCGGATGGTGCGATCGGATGAGAACCAGCCGACATGAGCGGTGTTGAGTACCGCCGAGCGCCACCAGGAATCCGGCTGAGCCCAGCGCACCGCCACGTCCCGCTGCCGGGCGTGGTAGGCGTCGAAATCGGCCGTGACGAGATAGCGGTCGTCGTTCAGGAGTCCCTCGACGAGGCCGCGGTAGCGGTCCGGCTCTTCCGGAGAGAAGACGCCGGAGGCGATGGCGTCGAGCGCGCCGCGCAGATCCGGAGAGGCAGCAACGGCCGCGCGTGCGTCGTAGCCCTCGCGCTTGCGTTCGGCGACCTCATGGGCGGTGAGGCCGAAGATGAAGATGTCATCCTGGCCCACGCGGTCATTGATCTCAACATTGGCGCCGTCGAGCGTGCCGATGGTCAGGGCCCCATTCAGCGCGAGCTTCATGTTGCCGGTGCCCGACGCCTCAAGCCCTGCCGTCGAGATCTGCTCGGAAAGATCGGCTGCGGGAATGATCGCCTCGGCGAGGCTGACATTGTAGTTCGGCAGGAAGGCCACCTTCAGCATGCCGCGTACTGTCGGATCGTCGTTGATGGTGGAGGCCACGTCGTTCACAAGACGGATGATGAGCTTCGCCTGATGGTAGCTCGGCGCAGCCTTGCCGGCGAAGATCTTCACGCGCTTTACCCAGCTTCCCGTCGGCCGGGCGCGCATCGCATTATAGAGCGCGACGGTGTGCACGATGTTCAGAAGCTGGCGCTTGTACTCGTGGATGCGCTTGATCTGCACGTCGAACAGCGCATCCGATTCTACCTTCAGCCCGATCCGGGTGGCGATGAGGCCGGTGAGGCGCTCCTTCGAGGCGCGGCGCTGGGCGGCGAATTTCTGGCGGAAGGCGGCATCAGCCGCGAGGGGGACGAGGTCCTCCAGCCGGTCCGGATCATCGAGCACGGCGGGGCCGATCGCATTCACCAGCAGCTTCGTCAGGTCGGGATTGGCACGGTGCAGCCAGCGGCGGAAGGTGATGCCGTTGGTCTTGTTGGTGATCCGGTCGCCGCAGACATGGTTGAGGTCGCCGAAGACTGTGTCGCGCATGAGTTGGGAATGCAGCGCGGAGACGCCGTTGATACGGTGCGAGCCGACGAAGGCGAGATGACCCATCCGCACGCGGCGGCCGCTCCGCTCGTCGATCAGGGAGACCGATGAGAGGAGGGTATCCCCGGCGCCCTTCCGGCGCGCATGGTCCAGGTGGTTGGCGTTGATCAGGTAGATGATCTGCATATGGCGCGGCAGCACGCGCTCCATCATCGGCACGGCCCAGGTTTCCAGGGCCTCGGGCATCAGCGTGTGGTTGGTGTAGGAGAAGGTAGCCTGGGTGATGCTCCAGGCCGTGTCCCAACCCATGCCATGCACGTCGACTAGCAGCCGCATCAGCTCGGCGACCCCGATCGCCGGATGAGTATCGTTCAGCTGAACCGCCACATAATCCGCCAGATTCGTCAGGTCCGGATGGCGGGAGAGATGGCGGCGGATGATGTCCTGCAGTGAGGCAGAGGCGAAGAAATACTCCTGGCGCAGCCGCAGCTCCTGCCCCGCCTCGGTCTCGTCGCCGGGATAGAGGACGCGGGAGATGGCTTCCGCCCGCATCCGCGCGGCCTGGGCGCCCACATGGTCGCCGCGGTTGAAGTCGCTCAGATGCAGCGGGTCGGTCGCACGGGCGGACCAGAGGCGCAGCGTGTTCACGCGCTTGCGGCGCCAACCCACCACAGGCGTGTCATAGGCCAGGGCGTTCACGATCTCCCCGGCATGCCAGACCATGCGGGTGGAGCCGTCCACCGAGACCTCCGGCCGAACATGGCCGCCAAAGCGGATCTCATAGATCAGGCCCGACCGCTCGAATTCCCAGGGATTGCCGAGGGCGAGCCAATCTTCCGGCACCTCATGCTGGACGCCGTTGGCGATGATCTGGCGGAACAATCCATTTTCGTATCGGATGCCGTAGCCATAGGCCGGCACCCCGATGCTTGCCATGCTCTCCATGAAGCAGGCGGCGAGGCGGCCGAGGCCACCATTGCCCAGCGCCGCGTCCGGCTCCTGCCCCGCGACGGTCTCCAGGTCGACTCCGAGGCCGTCCAGCGCCTGCCTCGCCGTTTCCGTCAGGCCGAGATTCCCCAGCGCGTCCGACAGCAGCCGGCCGATCAGGAACTCCATGGACAGGTAGCAGACGCCCTTGCGGTTCTGCGCGCGGGTCTCGTCGTTGGAACGGCGCCAGTCGTCCACCACGTGGTCGCGGGCGGCCAGGGCGGTTGCAATGAACCAATCGCGCGCGCTGGCTCGATCCCGCCGGCCGCCGACCTGATAGATCAGCCTAGCCAGAATGGCCTCACGGAAGGCTGCCACCGTTGCCTGGTCCGGGGTATCGGTCCCGGCCAGAGCAGGGGCCAGGGCATGGGAGGAACTGTCGTTCATTGCCGTCCTGTACGAGCTTTTCCATCTCCTGGGAAAGATCGCTTGTAAACGTGAAACGCGAGTCTGCCGGGGATAGTGCGCGCAGGACGCGAATTAGCCTGCCCCACTGAGCTCCCGGTAGACTGCCGCATAGCGGGCGGCGGACCGCGCCCAGCCGACGGGGGCATGCAAGGCATTTGCCTGGGTCGCGGCCCAAGTGGCGCGGTCCTGCCACAAGGCGGCCAGCCGGGCCAGTGCGGATTCCAGGACCGGCGCCGTGGTGGGGGCGAATTGCAGACCGGTGGCCACTTTCATGGCAAGCGCTGCCTCATTCGCATCGATCACCGTATCGGCCAGCCCGCCCACCCGCGCGACCACGGGAAGGGCGCCATAGCGCAGGGCACAGAGTTGGGTGAGGCCGCAAGGCTCGAAGCGCGAGGGAACGAGAAGGGCATCGCAACCGCCCTGGATCAGATGCGCGAGGGCTTCGTCATAGCCGATCTGCACCCCGATCCGGCCGGGATGGGCTGCGGCGGCGGCCAGGAAGCCGGCTTCGAGCCCCGGCTCGCCGGCGCCCAGCAGCGCGAGGCGCATGCCATGGCCGAGCAGGACCGGCAGGGCCTCCAGCAGCAGATCCATGCCTTTCTGGCCGGTGAGGCGGGTGACCACGCCGATCACCAGCGCCTCGGGAGCGTCCTCAAGTCCCATTCGGGCGCGCAGGGCGGAGCGGTTAGCTTCCCGCCCCTCCGGATGCTCCGCATCGAAGGATGCGGCAAGGTGGGGATCCGCGGCGGGGTTCCAGGCGACTTCGTCGATCCCGTTCAGGATCCCGTGCAGCACGCCGGCCCGGGCACGAAGGAGCCCATCCAGCCCCATCCCCTCCGCCGGCGTCGCGATCTCCCGCGCATAGGTGGGGGAGACGGTGGTGATGCGATCCGACAGGCGCAATCCCGCCTTCAGCGTTCCGATCGCGCCGTAATATTCCACCCCGTCCAGCCCCCAGGCCTCCGGCGGCAGGCGCAGGGCGGCGAGTAGGGAAGCGTCGCACTGGCCCTGGAAGGCCAGGTTGTGGACGGTGAAGACGGTGCCGGGCCGTGGCCTGCCGCCATAATGGAGATAGGCGGGAACGAGGCCCGCCTGCCAGTCATGCGCATGCACCACATCCGGCCGCCAGCCGGGCAAGGCGCCGCGCCCGATCTCGGCGGCGGCCCAGCAGAGGGCGGCAAAGCGCTGCGGGTTGTCGGCCCAGTCCCGGCCCTGCGGGTCCGAATAGGGGCCGCCCGCGCGGGCGTAGAGATGCGGGGCATCGAGGACCAGCAGGTCCAGCCCTGCCGCATGGGCAGCCAGAATCCGCGCAGGACCGCCGAAAAGATCGTCGAATGCGTGAAGGGGATCGGCCTTGCCGACCTTGGCGATCACTCCTGGATAGCCGGGCACCAAAGTCCGGACCGCCACCGATTCGGCCGCGAGTGCCGCCGGCAGGGCCCCCACCACATCCGCCAGCCCGCCAGTCTTAACCAGCGGAAAGCATTCGGAGGCGACCGAAAGGACGCGCAGCGCGTTCATTTCGTCAGGGCGTCGATCATGGGCTGGGTGATGAGGCAGACGCCGCCAGCCGAGCGGCGGAAGCGCCGCGCGTCCTCCTTGGGGTCCTCGCCCACCACCAGTCCCTCGGGCAGGATGACGCCGCTGTCCACCACCACCTTCCGCAGCCGTGCATGGCGCCCGACCTCCACGCCGGGCAGCAGCACGCAGCCCTCCACCTGGCCGTAGGAATGAACGCGGGCATTGGAGAAGAGCAGCGAGCGCCGGACATGGGAACCGGAGACGATGCAGCCGCCGGCGACGAGAGAATCCACCGCCATGCCGCGGCGCCCCTCATCGTCCAACACGAACTTGGCGGGCGGCGTCACCTCGCCATAGGTCCAGATCGGCCAGTCGCGGTCATAGATGTCGAGCGAGGGGACCACATCCGTCAGGTCGATATTCGCCTGCCAATAGGCGTCCAGCGTGCCCACGTCGCGCCAATAAGATTCGGCCTCGTGGCCGGAGCGAACACAGGATTCCTCGAACCGGTGCGCGACGGCGGTACCGCGCGCGACCAGGGCGGGGATGATGTCCTTGCCGAAGTCACGGCTGGACTCGGGATTGGCAGCGTCCCGGCGCAACTCCTCCATCAGGAGCCGCGTCTCGAAGACATAGATGCCCATGGAGGCGAGGGCCACGTCCGGGCGTCCGGGAATAGGGGGCGGATCGGCCGGCTTCTCCAGGAAGGAGATGATGCGGTCGGATTCGTCGACATGCATGACGCCGAAGGCGCTGGCCTCCAGCCGCGGCACCTCGATGCAGGCCACCGTCACCTCGGCGCCCGAGGAGACGTGGCGCTGCAGCATCACCTCATAGTCCATCTTGTAGACATGGTCCCCGGCCAGGATGACCATGTAGCGGGGACCATAGCTGTCTATGATGTCGATGTTCTGGAACACGGCGTCGGCCGTGCCGGAATACCACTCCGTCTCCGACACACGCTGGCTTGCGGGGAGGATGTCGAAGCTCTCGTTCCGCTCGGGGCGCAGGAAGTTCCAGCCGCGCTGCATGTGGCGGATGAGGCTGTGCGCCTTGTACTGCGTCGCTACCCCGATGCGGCGGATGCCCGAGTTGATGGCATTCGAGAGGGCGAAGTCGATGATGCGGGACTTGGCACCGAAGAAGACGGCGGGTTTGGCTCGGCGGTCGGTCAGTTCCAACAGGCGGGAGCCGCGTCCTCCGGCAAGGACATAGGCCATGGCGGAGCGCGCCAGGGGCACCGAAGGAACCGGCCTTGTCGTCATGTTTCTTATGGGTCCTCCCGAGCGAGCGCGCTGAGTATGGCAGCTTTCAGCTATGTCGAAACGGGGGGCTGGTGGACACGGACGCGCGAGTCCCGCAGATCGATGGAGGCGAGCCGGTGCAGCTCGGCCAAAAGGAACGGGCCGTCCCGGCAAGGAAACGGCCCGTCCGAACCTGGGAGGGTGTCGGGATCAGTTCATCGACATGGTTGCGATGTCGATGAACCAGCTGCGTGGCTGCACAACGCCGCTCACGCGTGGGGAGATGGCGCGGGGGCCGACGTCATGCGCGATCCAAAGAAAGGGGGCTTCCTCCACGATGCGGGCATGCAGCTTTGCCAGGGCGGCGTCACGCCCCGGCCCGTCGAAGGTGGTGCGGGCGGTGGCGATGAGCTGGTCGAACTCGGGGTTGGAGAAATAGCCCCAGTTGTTCGAGACCGGCGGCTGCGCGGCGGTGGCCACGAAGCGGACCATGGCGAAGAAGGGATCCATGGCGGCGAAGCTGATATTGGTGGCATTCGCCCCGCGGGCACCCGGGCTACGCGCCCCCTCGCGCCAATTGTTGAAGATGGCGTTCCACTCGCCAACCTCGAGCTGCACGTCGAAGTAGCAGGCGCGGAGGGCCTCCTGCATGAACTCGTTCATGGTCAGCGGCTGCATCTGGCCGGAGCCCGAGGCGGAGGTGAGGATCTTCACCCGCAGCGGGTTCTGCGCGGAATGTCCGGCCTCCCGCATCAGCCGCTGCGCCTCGGCGAGATCATAGCGGATCTTGAAGGACGGATTGCCCCACCAGGGGTGGCCGGGACCGACCGTGCCCTGCGGAACCTCCATCAGGCCCGAAAGGAGGGTCTTCAGCTCCGAACGGTCCACGCAGAGATTGGCGGCATGGCGGACGCGGCGGTCCAGCCAGGGCGAACCTTCCGCGAAGGAGAACTGCCAGGGCCAGACATGCGGCTGGGCGTTCTGGTACATCTTGAAGCCGCGCGACGTGATCTGCTGCACCGCATCCGGCGCCGGCGCCTCGATCCAGTCGACCTGGTAGCCCAGCAGGGCGGCGGTGCGGGTGTTCGCCTCGGGAATGGGCAGCAGGACCACGCGGTCCACCTTCGGGCGACGGGCCGAATCCCAGTAGTCGCGGTTGGCCACCATCTCGAAGCGCTCGCGCGGAACCAGGCGGGTGCCGCGGAAGGGCCCGGTGCCGGAGGGATCGCCGGCGAAGGCGGCCCAGGCCTGGTTGGAGCGCTGGCGGGCATCCGTCACGCTGGCCGGCACGGCGGCCAGCTTCGCCGCCCAATGCGTGGGGGAGGCGATGAAGAGGTTTGTGAGGTTGATCGGCAGGAAGCTGTCTGGCTCGCTCGTCGTCAGCTCGACCTCATGGTCGGAGATGGCGCGGGCGGACTTCAGCGTTGGCATGCGGCTGACGGTCAGGCCGACCTGGGCGGCGTCGTAATGCGGCGCGGACTGGTCCAGCACCTTCTGGACGTTCCAAACGACGGCGGCGGCATTGAAGGGACTGCCGTCATGGAACTTCACGCCCTGGCGCAGGGTGAAGCGCCACTTGGTCTTGTCGCTCTCGTCCACCCGCCATTCGGTAGCCAGGCCGGGGATGATGACGGAGGGCTTGTCGGCGCTGGAGAGGTCCCAGTTCACCAACGCGTCATACATCGGGATGCCGGTGAAGCGGTTCCCCTCGAAGCCCTGGTCGGGCTGGCCGGAGGTGCGGGGGATGTCGGCGGCGGTCATGCCGATCCGCAGCACCTTCTCCTGGGCACTGGCCGGGCCGACGCCGAAGCCGCCCAGGCCGGCGAGCAGGGCGCCGGCCATCAGCCAGCTCCGCCGCGTGATCTTCCTCATTCGTGCCCTCTCCGTGGATAACGATGCGTCCAGGTTCAGGCAAGTTCGATGCCATAACGGCTAGCGGCTCTGGCCTGGGGATTGCAAGCTCCGTAACGGCTGTGCCTTCCTGCCCGGCCCGATGGGAAAGACATGACGGCTCCATCCGACACCTTGCCGCCGCTGCCGGATATCGGCGGCCCCGCCCAGCCGCTGCTGACCGTGCGCGGGCTGACGAAGCATTTCCCGCTCAAATCCGGATTCCTGGGCCGGGGCGCGGGTGTGGTGCAGGCGGTGGACAACATCGACTTCGACGTGCGCAAGGGCGAGACGCTCGGAATCGTGGGCGAATCCGGCTGCGGCAAGTCCACCACCTCGCGCCTGATCATGGCGCTGATGGCACCGACCGCCGGCGAGGTGGTGTTCGACGGGCAGGTGGTGGGCGGGCGCGAGCTGCCGCTGAAGGAATACCGCCGCCAGGTGCAGATGGTGTTCCAGGACAGCTACGCCTCCCTGAACCCGCGCCTGACCATCGAGGAGTCCATCGCCTTCGCGCCGCAGGTGCATGGGCTGGGACGCGGCGATGCGCGTGGCCGGGCAAGGGACCTGCTGGCGGCAGTGGGGCTGAACCCGGACCAGTTCGCGCGACGCTACCCGCATGAGCTTTCGGGTGGGCAGCGGCAGCGCATCAACATCGCCCGTGCCCTGGCCCTGCGCCCAAGGCTTGTGATCCTCGACGAGCCGGTCTCCGCCCTCGACAAGTCGGTGGAGGCGCAGGTGCTCAACCTGCTGCAGGACCTGAAGGGGCAGTTCGGCCTCACCTATGTCTTCATCAGCCATGACCTCAACGTGGTGCAGTACATGTCGGACCGGCTGCTGGTGATGTATCTCGGCAAGGTTGCGGAGATCGGGCCGGTGGAGACGATCTATGCCGCGGCCGTGCATCCCTACACCGCGGCCCTGCTGGCCAGCCGCCCTTCCATGGACCCGGACCTCCGCCGCACCGAGCCGCCGCTGACCGGCGATCCGCCCAATCCCATCAATCCCCCCTCGGGCTGCCGCTTCCACACGCGCTGCGCCTTTGCCGAGCCCGTCTGCTCCACCACCGTGCCGCCGCTGCATCCGGCGCCGGCGGGGCAGCAGGCGGCCTGCCTGATGGTCGTTCCGAACAGCGGGCACAGCCATGCCCCGAAGGTGGCCGCATGAGTGAATCCCTTGTTCATGTACGGGATCTGAACGTCCGCTTCGTCACCCGCGACGCCACTGTGAATGCCGTCAACGGTGTGTCCTTCGACCTGGCGGAGCGGGAATCCCTTTGCATCCTGGGCGAGAGCGGCTCGGGCAAGTCGGTGACGCTGCGCGCCCTGATGGCCTTGAACCCGCCGCGGCGCACGAAGCTTTCGGGCACGGTGCGCGTCGGCGGGCACGACATCATCACGGCCTCCGAGCGGCGGATGGCCGATATCCGCGGCAGCACCGTCTCCATGATCTTTCAGGAGCCGATGACGGCACTGGACCCGGTCTTCACCATCGGCCGCCAAATCGCCGAGACGGTGATGCGCCATGAGGGGCTGAGCCGCGCCGAGGCCGACAAGAGGGCGCTGGAGCTGCTGGAACTGGTGCAGATTCCCTCGGCCAAGCGCCGCCTTGCGGCTTATCCGCATGAGCTTTCGGGCGGGCTGCGGCAGCGCGCGATGATCGCCATCGCCCTGTCCTGCCGCCCGAAACTGCTGCTGGCGGATGAGCCGACCACGGCGCTGGACGCCACGGTGCAGATCCAGATCTTGCTGCTGCTGCGCCGGTTGCAGCAGGAAATGGGCATGGGCGTGATCTTCGTGACGCATGACCTCGGCGTGGCGGGCGAGATCGCGGACCGGGTGGCCGTGATGTATGCGGGCAAGTTCATCGAGGAAGGGCCGGTGCGCGACCTCATGCGCGGCCCGCTGCATCCCTATGCCCAGGGCCTGCTCGGCGCCACGGTACATGCCGGGATGCGGGGAGAACGCCTAACCACCATCCCCGGCGCACCGCCGAATCTCGAGCGTGTGCCGCAGGGCTGCGCCTTCGCCCCCCGCTGTCCCTATGTGGAGGAGGCCTGCCTGCCCAAGGTGCCGGACTTCCGCAGCCCCGTCCCTGGCCATGCCGCGCGCTGCGTGCGCGTGCCCCAGGCCGCCTGAGCCGGAGGAACCATGCTCCTCTACCTGATCCGCCGCATCCTCTACGCCATTCCCATTGCCCTGGCCGTGGGGCTGGTCTGCTTCATGCTCGTGCAGATCGCCCCGGGCGATCCGATCAACGCCATCGTGCCCGCCGACGCCCCGCAGGAGGTGGTGGAACAGGTCCGCCGTGACTATGGGCTGGACAAGCCGCTACCGGTGCAGTTCGGGATCTGGCTCTCCCGCGTGGTGCAGGGCGATCTCGGGCGCTCGCTCGCCACCGGGCGGCCGGTCACGGCGGATCTGGTCTCGGCCATCGGGAACACGCTGATGCTGGCGCTGGCCGCGGCCGGGATCGGCTTCGTGATGGGCTCGATCCTGGGCACCATTGCCGCAGTGTTCCGCGGCAGCTGGCTGGACAAGCTGGCGGTGGGCTTCGCGGCGGCGGGCGTCTCCATTCCGCACTATTGGCTGGGCATGGTGATGGTGGTGCTGTTCAGCGTAACGCTGAACTGGCTGCCCGCCATGGGCGCGGGGCCTGGCGGCTCCGGCTCCTGGGCCTGGGACTGGGAGCACATCAAGTACCTTGTCCTGCCGGCCGTGACCCTTTCGGTCATCCCCATGGGCATCATCACCCGCACCGTGCGTGGCGTGGTGATGGAGCTGCTGAACCAGGACTTCGTGACCACCCTGCGCGGCAAGGGGCTGCGGCGGGGCGGGATCGCGCTGCATGTGGTGAAGAATGCGGCGCCCTCCGTGCTGGCGGTGATGGGTCTCCAGCTTGGCTACCTGATGGGCGGCTCCATCCTGGTGGAGACGGTGTTCTCCTGGCCGGGCACCGGCTTCCTGCTGAACAGCGCCATCTTCCAGCGAGACCTGCCGGTGCTGCAGGGCACGATCCTGGTGCTGGCCATCTTCTTCGTGGCGCTCAACCTCGCGGTGGACCTCATCCAGACCGCGCTCGACCCCCGGATCCGCCGCGCATGAGCACCACCACCGCGACAACACCCGTCATCGCCGTGCCGCAGCCTGTGCCGGCGCCTAACCGGGGCTACTGGCAAGGCGTGGCCCGGCGCCTCTCGCGCGACCCGGTCACGCTCTTCTTTGGCTTCGTGCTGCTGCTGATGGCCCTGGCCATCATCTTCGCGCCCTGGCTTTCCCCGCATGATCCCTACCAGACGAGCATGATTCGCCGGCTGCGGCCGATCGGCTTCCAGGACTGGCGCTATCCGCTGGGCACGGATGAGCTGGGGCGGGACATGCTCACCCGGCTTCTTCATGGCGGACGGCTATCCTGGTTCCTCGGCATCACGCCGGTGCTCATCGCCTTCGTCATCGGCGGCACGCTGGGGCTGATCGCGGGCTTCGCGGGTGGCTGGGTCAACATGGCCATCATGCGGACGACGGACGTCTTCTACGCCTTCCCTTCCGTGCTGCTGGCAGTGGCCATCTCCGGCGCGTTGGGGCCTGGCATCTCCAATGCCATGCTGTCGCTGACCCTGGTGTTCATCCCGCAGATCATCCGCGTGGCGGAAAGCACCACCACCTCTGTCCGCAATCTGGACTATGTGGAATCAGCCCGGGCGAGTGGCGCGGGGGCGATGACCATCGTGCGGGTGCATGTGCTGCCCAATGTGCTGGGGCCGATCTTTGTCTATGCAACCAGCCTCATCAGCGTCTCGATGATCCTGGCCTCGGGCCTTTCCTTCCTCGGCCTCGGCACCAAGCCGCCGGAGCCGGAATGGGGGCTGATGCTGAACACGCTGCGGACGGCAATCTACACCCAGCCCCTCATCGCCATGCTGCCGGGCGTTTGCATCTTCGTGACGAGCATGTGCTTCAACATGGTCAGCGATGGGCTGCGGACAGCGATGGATGTGAGGGGGTAGCAAAGGCCGGGGGAGGTATCCCCCGGACCCCCTTCAATTTTTATCGGTTTGCGGGTGCGCCAGGGAGACTGGGGCGCCCGGTTCTTTTTTGCGGCATAACCATTGCAACGGGCTTCGGGACAACCCGGAGCAATCCATGAACCTGTCGCGCCGCGCCCTGCTGGGCGCCACCGGCCTCGCCACCCTGCCGTCCGGCCTCATCATTTCCGAAGCCCAGGCCCAAACCGCCGAGCGCGTGCTGCGCTACGGCATCTCGATGGCGGACATCCCGCTCACCGCGGGCCAGCCGGACCGCGGGGCGGGTGCCTACCAGTTCACCGGCTACACCATCTACGATCCGCTGGTCGCCTGGGAGATGGATGTGGCGGACCGGCCTGGAAAGCTGGTGCCAGGCCTCGCCACCTCCTGGGAGGCCGATCCAGCTGACCGCAAGCGCTGGACCCTGAAGCTGCGCGAGGGCGTGAAGTTCCATGACGGCTCGGCCTTGGACGCCGACGCGGTGATCTGGAACTTCGAGAAGGTGATGAACAATCAGGCGCCGCATTTCGACCAGCGCCAGGCGGCGCAGGTCCGGCCGCGCCTGCCTTCGCTCGCCTCTTGGAAGAAGCTGGATGCAATGACGGTGGAGCTGACCACCAAGGCGGTGGACAGCCTCTTCCCCTATCAGCTGCTGTGGTTCCTTGTCTCCTCGCCGGCGCAATACGAGAAGCTCGGCCGCTCCTGGGACCGCTTCGCCTCCGAGCCTTCGGGCACCGGACCCTTCAGGCTGGCGCGGCTGGTTCCGCGCGAACGGGCGGAGTTGGTGAAGAACACGGCTTATTGGAACCCGGACCGGATGCCGAAGGTGGACCGCGTGGTACTGGTCTGCGCCCCCGATGCCGTGACGCGCAGCAATGCGCTGCTGAGCGGGCAGGTGGACCTGATCGAAACGCCGGCGCTGGACATGGTGCCGCAGCTCAAGGCGGCCGGGAACCGGGTGGTGGAGAACGTCACCCCGCATGTGTGGAACTACCACCTGTCCATGCTGGAAGGCTCGCCCTGGCGCGACCTGCGGCTGCGGCAGGCGGCGAACCTCGCCATCAACCGGGATGATATCGTCGCCCTTCTCGGCGGTCTGGCGAAGCCGGCGACCGGCGTGGTGGACCCGGCCTCCCCCTGGTTCGGCAATCCCTCCTTCAAGGTGCGCTACGACCCGGACGAGGCGCGCAAGCTGGTGCAGGCGGCCGGCTTCTCCCCGCGCAACCCGATGAAGACGAGGTTTCTGATCGCCACCGGCGGCTCGGGCCAGATGCTGTCCATGCCGATGAATGAGTTCATCCAGCAGGCCTGGAAGGAGATTGGCATCGAGGTGGAGTTCCAGCCGGTGGAGCTGGAAGTGCTCTACACCGCCTGGCGCAACGGCGCGGCGCATGAATCCATGCGCGGCATCACGGCCAATAACGTAGCCTATGTCACTTCCGATCCGCTTTACGCCCTTGTGCGCTTCTTTCATTCTAACCAGGTCGCGCCGGTGGGCGTGAACTGGTCCCACGCCAGGGACGCCGAGACCGACAAGCTGATCGACCAGGCGGTGCAGTCCTTCGACGTAGCGGAGCAGGACCGGCTGATGGCACGCGTGCATGAGCGGGTGGTGGACCAGGCGCTGCTGGTCTTCGTGGTGCATGACACCAACCCGCATGTGCTGGGCCGGAACGTCCGAAACTACACCCAGGCGCAGCACTGGTTCCAGGACCTGACGACGCTCGCCTGATCTGCACAGGGCCGCGGCCCCGCGTCCAACCATCTGTGCTTCCTGGCGTTGGCCCTTCGGTCCGGCCCAGGGAGCATGATGGCGCAGATCTTCACCACCCAGGCTGACGCCCGGTTGCGGCTGGCGCTGATCGTCGGTGCCGCCCTGGTCCTGCTGATCGGGGCGGCGGTCTTTGCCTATGTGCGATCGGGCAATGCCTGGGCCATCGGGCGCCCGGCGGCGCAGCCCATTCCCTTCAGCCATGCGGTCCATGCCGGCGACCTCGGGCTCGATTGCCGCTTCTGCCATGCGGGGGTCGAGCGCAGGACGGATGCAGGGATGCCGAGTGCCGAGACCTGCCTCGGCTGCCATGAGCGTGTCTGGAACGTCACGGCGCAGTTCGCCCCCCTGCGGGCGGCGATCGCGCGCAGGGCGGCGGTGGAATGGTCCTCGGTCAGCCGGCTGCCGGACCATGCGCGCTTCGACCACGCCGCCCATAGCCAGGCGGGGGTCACCTGCGAGAGCTGCCACGGCAAGGTTCAGGAGATGCCGCGCACGGCACGGGCCGAAACGCTCTCCATGGGCTTCTGCCTCGACTGCCACCGGAACCCGGCAGCCGGCACGCAGCCCGCGGCGGCGCCGGCCGTCCGGCCCCATGGCCTGCAATCCCTGCGCTACGAGCATTACGGCGTGGAGGTCTCGCCATTGACCCGCTGTTCGACCTGCCACCGATGAGCGACCGTACCGGACCCCGGCGCGGCCCCGATCCGGCGGCCGAGCCGCCGCAGCCCGCCGCCCTAGCCTCCGCCCCCCAGGCTGCGCTGGAGCGGCGCGACGCGCTGCGGTTGATGGGGGCGTCCCTCGCCCTGGCGAGCCTGGCCGGCTGCGACGACGTGCCGGAGCACGGCCATCCGCTGCACGCCCCCGCGCGCGCCGCCGATGCGGCGGCCGCTTCGGCCGAATACGCCACGGTGCTGGAGATGGATGGGCTGTCGCGCGGCGTGGTGGTCCGCACCCGCAACGGCCATGCGGTGAAGCTGGAGGGCAATCCGCGCCATCCCGCCAGCCTCGGCGCCACCGATATTTTCGCGGAGGCGGCCGTGCTCTCGCTGCACGACCCGCACCGGTCCCGCCGCATCCGGCGGGACGGCCGCCCGGTACCAACGGCGATGCTGCAGGACGCCCTCGCCAACATGCGGGCCGAGCTGGCGCCGCGCGGCGGGCGCGGGCTGCGTATCCTCACCGGCCCGGTTTCCTCCCCCACCCTGGGCCGGGTAATGGGGCAGGTGCTCGCCGCCTTCCCGGAAGCCCGCTGGCACCAGCACGATCCGCTGGCCGATGATGCGGCGCTGGAAGGCGCAATGCGTGCCTTCGGCCGACCCGCCACCGCGGTGCCGGAGATGGGGCGCGCCCGGACCGTGCTCTGCCTCGGCGCGGACCCGCTGGGCACGATGCCGGGGCACCTGCGCCACGCGCGGGACTGGATCGGTGCGCGCAGGGCCGGGCGCGCACCGAGGCTCATCGTCGCGGAGGCCGCGCTTAGCCTCTCCGGCGCGCGTGCCGATCACCGCATTCCGCTCCACCCCGCCGAGGCCGAGCCCTTCGCCCGCGCGGTCGCCGCGGCGCTGGGTGTTGAGGGATTAGCAGCCGGCGGCCAGCATCCGGCAGCGGCGGAAGTCGCCTCCGCCCTGGCCGCGGCGGGGCCGGAGGCATTGGTCATCGCGGGCCATGGCAGTGCGGCCCTCCATGCGCTCGCCCATGCGATGAACCGGCGGCTCGGCAGCAGCGCCTTGCGCCTGCTGCCCCACCCGCTGGCGCGGCCGGAGCCGATGGGGGCTTCCCTCGCCACCCTGGCAGCCGAGATGGCGGCGGGGGAGGTGACGCATTGTCTCATCTTCGGCGCCAACCCGGCCTATGATGCCCCCGCCGCCCTCGGCTTCGAGGCTGCCCTCCGCAAGCTGCCCTTCGCACTGCATCTCGGCTTCCGGCAGGACGAGACGGCCCGCCTCTGCAGCTGGCATGTCCCTTTGCCGCATCCCCTGGAAGCCTGGGGCGATTCCCGCGCCTTCGATGGCACCCCGGCCATTCGCCAGCCCGCCACCGTGCCGCTCGTGGAGGAGGCCTGGGGGGAGGTGGAGCTTCTCTCGGTGCTGCTCGGCGCTTCCGTCACCGCCCGGGCGGCGGTGGAGGCCAGCTGGCGCGCGGCCTGGGGCGAGGAAGGTTTCGACGCGCGCTGGGCTGGTGCGCTGGAGGAAGGAATTGCGGGCGATCCGCCCACCCCATTGGAGCTTCCCCTGGGTGCGAACTGGGACCGCCCGTCGCCACTCCTGCCGTCTGGACTGGCAGCGGTTTTCGCGCCCGATTCCGGCACGCGCGGCGGCGCGGAGGCGCATGAGGCCTGGCTGCAGGAGATGCCGCGCCCGCTAACCAAGATCACCTGGGGCAATGCGGCCCTGATGGCCCCGGCCACCGCCGCGGAGTTCGGCCTATCGCCTGGGGATGAGGTGGAGCTGAGCCTCGGCGGGCGCAGCCTCCTCGCCCCCTTCTGGCCTATGCCGGGCCACGCGCCGGGCTGCGTCACCCTGCCGCTCGGCGGCGGTCGGCGGGCGGGCGGGCCGGTGGGGGAGGGGCGGGGCTTCGACGCCTATGCGCTCCGGCCGGCGGATGGCGCCTGGGTTGCGCCGGGCCTGTCGCTGCGTCCCACGGGTCGCAAGGCACCGCTCGTCACGACCGACTCCCACCACCGCATCGATTCCAGCGAGGCCATCCGCACCGTCGCCCCGGGCGAGGCCCTGCCGCAGCCGGAGCGCGACGCTTCGCTGTACAAGGATTGGCCCTATCCCGGCCATGCCTGGGGCATGGCGATCGACCTGGATGCCTGCATCGGCTGCAACGCCTGTGCCCTGGCCTGCCAGGCGGAGAACAACGTGCCCGTGGTCGGGCCGCTTGCCGTCAGCCAGGGGCGCGAGATGCACTGGCTGCGCGTGGACCGCTACCACCACGGGCCGGAGGAGAATCCCGCCGCCAGCTTCCAGCCCGTGCCCTGCATGCATTGCGAGCAGGCGCCCTGCGAGCCCGTGTGCCCCGTGAACGCCACGCTGCACGACCATGAGGGGCTGAACGTGATGGTGTATCCGCGCTGCATCGGCACGCGCACATGCTCCAACAACTGCCCCTACAAGGTGCGGCGCTTCAACTGGTCGGACCATCGCCGCTTCCTCGACACGCCGGCGCGCAACCCGGATGTCTCGCTCCGCCCGCGCGGAGTGATGGAGAAATGCACCTATTGCGTCCATCGCATCACGACCGCCCGCAGCGCCGCCTCCACGGAGGGGCGCGCGTTGCAGGACGGGGAGGTGGAGACGGCATGCCAGCGCGCCTGCCCGACGCGCGCCATCACCTTCGGCGACATCAACGACCCTGAAAGCGACGTCTCCCGTGCGCGGCAGGGCGGGCGGCATTACGCCATGCTCGGGCAGCTCGGCACGCGGCCCCGCACCACCTATCTCGCGCGTGTCGCGACGGATACGGAGGACGCGCCGTGAGTGACATCACCGCGCCCGTCGCCGAGGCCGCGTTGCGACCGGGAGCCTGGGGCTTCCGGATCGCGGTCCTGCTTTGCGCGGCGGGGATACTGCTGCTGGGGATTTCCGTCTCCGCCGTGCTGGTGGCGGGCATCGGGGTCTGGGGGAACAACATTCCCCATGTCTGGGGCTTCGACCTGATCGCCTATGCCTGGTGGATCGGCATCGCCAATGCCGCCAGCCTCTTCGCTGCCATCCTGGTACTGCGGCGCCACGGGCTGCGCACCGCCGTGAACCGCTTCGCCGAGGCGGCGGCCCTGGCCGCCATCCTCGCGGCCGCCCTCTACCCGATCCTGCATCTGGGGCGGCCGTGGCTGTTCCACTGGACCCTCGCCTATCCCCATCGCGCGGGCCTCTGGCCGCAATTCGGCAGCCCGCTGGTCTGGGATTTCTGGGGAATCATGTCACATGTCATCGTCACCTCCCTCTTCTGGTTCATCGGGCTGATTCCGGATCTCGCGACCATGCGGGATCGCGCGGCAGCGCGCGGGCGCATCCGTGCGGCGCGGGCCTATGGCCTGTTCGCGCTCGGCTGGCGCGGCTCGGTCACGCATTGGCACCGGCACCAGGCGGCCTATCGCCTCGTCGCGGCCATGGTGCTGCCGCTGCTGCTCTGGGCGCAGACGGTGGTGGCGCTGGAATTCGCCACCACCCTCGTGCCCGCCTGGCACCAGGCGCGGCTGCCGCTGCATGTGGTGGTCACGGGCCTGCCCTCGGGCCTCGGCGTGGTGCTGGCCCTCGCGGCGGTGCTGCGGATGGCGCTCTCGCTGGAGCGCTTCGTGGATGATGCGGACATGGACCTGCTCGCGCGGCTGCTGGCCTGCGCGGGGCTGGCGGCGGGGCTGGCCTATGCGCATGAGCTGCTGGTCGGCTTCCTGGAGGAGGACGAGACCACCCGAGCGGCGCTTTCCGCGCGCGTGCTCGGGGCAGGTGCGCCGGCCTATTGGGGCGCGGTGCTGCTGGGTGCCCTGCTGCCGCAGGTTCTGTGGTTCGCGGGCTTACGGTCCCGTGCCGCCGTGGTCGTGCCGGTCGGGATCCTGGCGGCGGCGGGTGTGTGGCTTGATCGCTGGTCCATCGTGGTCGACGGGCTGCTGCGGGACCACCTGCCCACCATGTCGCGCGGCTACACGCCGAGCCCTGCGGAATGGGGACTGCTGGGCGGCACGGTCGCGCTCTTCGCCATGGTGCTGCTGCTGTTCGGCCGCATGATCCCCGCTGTATCCATGTTCGAGACACGGCACGAGGAAAGCGAGACCGAGGCGGAGGAGGAGGAGCGTTGAGCCATCCGCCTCCTTTCGGCCTGATGGCCGAATTCGATGAAGCCGAGACCATGACGGCGGCCGTGCGCACGGCCCGTGCCGCTGGCTGGACCCGCCTCGAGGCCTATTCGCCCTATCCGGTGCCAGAGGCGGCGGAGGCGCTGGGCGTCAGCGCGGCGCCGGTGGGATACATTGCCATGGCGGCAGCGGCGGCTGGGGCGGCGATCTCGGCGGGGGCGGCGTGGTATGTCTCCGTTCACCTCTATCCCGTGAATGTCGGGGGGCGGCCACCGAATGCCTGGCCGGTCTTCCTGCCCACCACCTATCTCGTCGCCATCCTCTGGGCCTGTGCCGCGGCGCTGATCGGGATGCTGGCGCTGAACGGCTTGCCGCGGCTGCACCACCCGGCCTTCTTCGCGCGCGGCTTTCACCGCGCAAGCGAAGACCGGTTCTTCCTGTTCCTCTCCGCCGAGGATCCGCTCTACGACGAGGATGGGGCGGCCCATTTCCTACGCGGCCTCGCGCCGCTGCGCGTCTCGGAGGTAAGGAGCGAGTGAAATGCTTGGTCCTCCTTCTCCTACTGGCCGGATGCGACGGCTGGCCGGAGAGCCCCAAGCCCCCGCCGCCGGCACCGCCGCCCGAAGGCTCGGTGCCGCGCGGCGCGGCGGCGCAGGCCCGGGTCCTAGCGCCGCCGGGCCCGCCGGTGGATGCCGCCCTGCTGGCCGAAGGGGCGGAGCGCTACGGTATCTACTGCACGCCCTGTCACGGGGCGCGCGGATTGGGAGACGGGGTGGTCGTTTCGCGCGGGCATCCGCCGATCGCGCCGCTGCCGGCCGATCCCGCGCGCAGCATGGCGGCAATCGCGGAGAACCGCCTCGGCGCCCATCCGCTGTCGGACCGGCTCGATCCCCGCCAGCGCTGGGCCGTGGCACGGCATGTGGAGGCGCTCATGCGTGGCGCGCCATGACCGCCTTCGCCGAGGCCTGGCTGCTCGCCTTTCTTCTTACGGCCAGTTTGGGTGCGGGGGCGCTGGCCGTGCTGTCCTCGGGCATCCTGCTGCGGGAGCTCTGGGTGGAGCCCTTGCGGCCCGCCTTCTCTGCCGCAGGCCGGGCCATGCCCGCCTTGGTCCTGCTGGCCCTGCCGTTGCTGCTCCTGGCTGGGCGCCTCTATCCCTGGGCGGGGCAGGGGAGGGCGCTTCTCATCGAGGCGGTGAGTGCCGTGATCCTGGTGCTTTGGGCGGTGCTCGGCCGGATGCTGATCCGCACCGCCAGCCGGCGGAAGGCGGGGTTGGCGCTGCTGCTGATGGTGATCTCGGCTGCGATCGGATTCGAGGACTGGGCCCTTTCCCGTGATCCCGGTTGGGTGGGAAGCCTGCATGGCATCGCCCTGCTGACAGGGGGCGCCGCGGCCTTCCTGTCTCTGGCCGTGCTGGCCCAGGGACGCCCGCAAGATCCGGAGGCCCGCACCGGGGTGGAGCGTGCCCTGCTGACTCTGGCCATCTTCACGCTTTGGCTCTGGTTCGTGCAGTTCATTACGGTCTGGGCGGCCGACCTGCCGCCCGAGGCCGCCTGGTACCTGCGCCGGCAAGAAGGGCCATGGCTCTGGCTGAAGGCGATTCTGGTCGTTCCCGCCCTGCTCGGTGCGATCGTCCTCGCCGTCGTGCCGCAATGGCGGCCATGGCGGATGCGCGTGGTCTGCGGGTTGCTGTTGGCGCAGCACTCGGCGCTGTTGCTGTGGATGGTGCGGCCGGATGCGCCAATCGCACCTGGGGCCGCTCAGGGGGCACCGAGCCCGATTGTGGACGCTATTGTGATCGGTTTCTTGGGCTTTCTCCTCCTGCTGGGCTGGCGCGCGGCGAAGCGCGGCGGCGCGCATCCTGTATGATCGTCCATGTATCAGCGAGAGGAGGGCGGAGCGCGTGATCAGGACGGATGTGGTGCCCTTCTGCGGCCTGCCGCCCCGGCCAGGCGAGCTCGCCTGGACGCTCGATCCGCTGCTCATCGGCGTGCTGCTGGCCGGGCTGGGCCTCGGCTGGGCATTGGCCAGCGAGCGCCGTCTCTTCCTTGCAGGCTGGACGGTGCTGGCCGCGGCGCTGCTCACGCCGCTCTGCAGCCTGGCGGTCGCGCTCTTCTCCGTACGGGTGGGGCAGCATCTGCTGGTGATGCTGCTGGCGGCGCCGCTGTTGGCGGTGGGCTTCCGCGCCCACATTGCGGCGCCGGGGGAACTGGCCCTCTCGGCCATCATCTTCGCCGTGGTGCTGTGGCTCTGGCACCTGCCTGCGCCCTATGCGCTCACCTTTGTCTCCGATGCCGCTTGGTGGGCGATGCATGCCTCGCTGCTCGGCACGGCTGCCTGGTTCTGGCATGGCGTGCAGCGCGCGACGCGGGCCGATGCGGCGCTGCTCTCGGGCCTGGCCACGGCGGCGCAAATGGGCGCGCTCGGCGCCTTCTTGACCTTCGCGCCACGCCCGCTCTTCGCGCCGCATGCGGCGACGACCCTGCCCTGGGGGCTGACGCCGCTGGAGGACCAGCAGCTTGGCGGGCTGCTGATGTGGGTGCCGGGCGGGGTGGTCTTCGCGGGACTTGCCCTCTGGGCGCTCTCCCGCGCCCTGCGTTCCGCGCCGGATCATCGCGCGGCGTGAGGCGATTTCTTCCGCTTCTTGCTCTCGCCGGCTGTTCGGGGGCGCAGACGCCGCTCGATCCCTGGGGCATCCAGGCGGAGCGGATCGCGGATCTGACCCATGTGCTGTTCTGGGGCGGTGCGGCGATCTTCGTGCTCACCATGGGCTTCCTGGCCCTTGCCATCCTGGCGCCGGGATCGCTGCGACGGAGCATGGGATCGCGGCGCTTCCTCGTCGGCATGGGGATCGTCTTTCCGGTGACCGTGCTGACCGCGCTGCTGGCCTATTCCCTCGGCGTGTCACGCGCTTTGACGCAACCCATGTCCGAGGCGCCGCTCCGCGTGGAGATCATCGGACGGCAGTATTGGTGGGAGGTGCGCTACCCCGACCTGGGGGAGGGTGCCGTCACCGCCAATGCGCTGCATCTGCCGGTCGGGCGGGAGGTGGAACTGCATCTCACCTCGGCCGATGTGATCCATTCGGTCTGGGTGCCAAACCTGCACGGCAAGCTGGACATGATCCCCGGCCGCGTGAACCGCCAGCGCCTGCGCGCCGACCGTGCCGGCGTGCTGCGCGGCCAGTGCACCGAGTTCTGCGGCCAGCAGCACACGCTGATGGCCTTCGACGTGGTGGTGCAGGAACCCGCCGAGTTCGAAGCCTGGATCACCCGCCAGCGCGCCCCTGTCCCCGAGCCGCAGACGGATGAGCACCGTCGCGGCATGCAGGTTTTCGGCGAGGCCGGCTGCGGTGCCTGCCACGCGGTGCGCGGCACGCCCTGGGCGGCGCGGATCGCGCCCGATCTGTCGCGCGTCGGCTCGCGCCCCACCCTCGCGGGCGGGGCACTCCCGAATACCCGCGGCAATCTGGCGGGCTGGATCGCGGCGCCGCAGGACATCAAGCCCGGGAACGCCATGCCCGCCTATGCCCGTGCCCTCGAGGGCTCCGATCTCCTCGCTCTCGCTTCCTGGCTGGAATCGCTGCGTTGAGCGATCTGCCGAATCCGCTGCCGCGCCCGCCGGAGGAGTTGGGGCGGCTTGAGCATGCCTGGGCCTTCCCGCGCGGCATTTCGGTCATCACCGAGATCAACAACAACCTGATTGGCCCGCTTTTCCTGGCCACGGCACTGATGTTCCTGTTCCTGGCCGGGCTGCTGGGCGTGCTGATCCGCCTGCAGCTTGCCGTGCCCGGGATGAACATCCTGAGCGCGGACACCTACAACCAGGTCTTCACCACCCATGGCGTGGTGATGATGTTCCTCTTCGCCGTGCCGGTGGTGGAGGCGGTGGGGATCACGCTGCTGCCGGCCATGCTGGGCGCGCGGGAGATGCCGACGCCGCGCCTTGGCGCCTATGCCTACTGGATCTACCTGATCGGTGGATCGGCCTTCTTCGCATCGCTGTTCTTCGGCGCGGCCCCGGACGGTGGCTGGTTCATGTATCCGCCCCTGACGGGCAAGGCAGCCTCGCCGGGCGTCAACACGGACATGTATCTGCTGGGCATCGGCTTCATCGAGATCAGCGCAATCGCCGGCGCGATCGAGTTGATGACGGGCATCCTGCGTTGCCGCGCCCCGGGCATGACGCTGGGGCGGATGCCGGTCTTCGCCTGGGCGATGCTGGTCTTTGCGGGGATGGTGATCTTTGCCTTCCCCGCCGTCATCATCGCCTCCACGCTGCTGGAGCTGGAGCGCGCCTTCGACTGGCCCTTCTTCATCCCGGAGCGCGGCGGCGATCCGTTGCTCTGGCAGCACCTGTTCTGGTTCTTCGGGCATCCGGAGGTCTACATCATCTTCCTGCCGGCGGCGGGCATGGTCTCCATGATCGTGCCGGCCATGGCACGCGCGCGGCTGATCGGGCATTCGCTGGTGGTGCTGGCGCTGGTGGGGACGGCCTTTCTGTCCTTCGGCCTCTGGGTGCACCACATGTACACCACGGGAATTCCGGGGCTGAGCCTGTCCTTCTTCGCATCGGCAGGGTTTGCGGTTTCCGTTCCGTCGGGGATTCAGGTCTTCGCCTGGATCGCGACCTTCGCCTCGGGGAAGAAGGTGCGCATCGCGACGCCGACGCTCTTCGTCCTCGGCTTCATCTTCATCTTCACCCTGGGTGGGCTGACGGGGGTGATGGTTTCTGTCACGCCCTTCGACTGGCAGGCGCATGACACCTACTTCATCGTTGCGCATCTGCATTACGTGCTGATCGGCGGCATGGTCTTCCCGGTGCTCGCGGCGCTCTACTACTGGGCGCCCGCCATCGGCACGCCGCTGTCGGAGCGGCTTGGAAAATGGGTGTTCTGGCTGCTCTTCCTCGGCGTGAACCTCACCTTCTTCCCGATGCACATCTCGGGATTCATGGGAATGCCGCGGCGCATCTACACCTATCCCGCCGGGATGGGGCTGGAGGTCTGGAACGCGCTTTCCACCATCGGGGCATTGGTGGTGCTGGCGGGCGGCGTGCTGCTCTTCATCGACATTGCGCGCAATTTCCGGATGAGCGGCGGTAGCGGCAATCTCTGGGATGCCGGCACGCTGGAATGGCTGCCGAACGAGAATTACGGGCCACGCAGCCTGGCCGCGGTGGATAGCCGCTACCCGCTCTGGCGGAAGCCTGGCCTGGCGGCGGAGGTGGAAGCGGGTGGACATTACCTGCCCCGCACCATCACCGGGCTGCGCGAGGGGCTCGTGGTCAGCCCCGCCGAGGGCATCCCCCAATATGTCGCCGTGCTGCCGGGGCCGAGCTGGTCGCATATTGTCGCCGCCATCGGCACGGCGGGCTTCTTCCTGGTGCTGACAGTGGAGCTGGTGGTGCCGGCCATTGCATTCGCGGTGCTGGCCCTGGGTGCCTTCCTCTACTGGCTCTGGACCGCCACGGATTTCGGTCCAATCGGCGAAGGGCGCGGCGATATCGGCGGCGGTATCGTGCTGCCCACCTATGTGACGGGCCCCATCTCGACCTCCTGGTGGGTGATGGTGGGGCTGATGCTGGTGATGGGCTCCTGCTACGCCTGCCTCATCGGCAGCTATCTCTTCCTGTGGCTGGTGAATGGCGACGGAATGTGGCCCCCGGCCGGAATGGGCTTGCCGCTGCTGGAGCGGGGTGGCCTGGCGCTGCTGCTCTACGCGCTGGCTGCCGGGACGATGCTGCTTGCGGGCCGTGCCTTGCGGCGGGGCGATGCGCTGCCTGCCTGGGCCATGCCCGTGGCGCTGCTGCTTCTGCTGGCGGGGTATGGCGCAGATCTCTCCGCGCTTCTCGGCTCGGGGCAGCGGCCGGGGCAGCATACCCATGCCGCCATTTCCTACACGCTGCTGGCCTGGCACGGCGCGATCGTCGCGGTCGCGGTCATCATGGCGCTCTACACCCAGGCACGGTCCTGGGCGGGGATGGTCGACGGCACGCGGCGGCTGACCTTCGACAACACGATGCTGTTCTGGCTCTACGTGGCCGGCCAGGGGGCGGTGGGAATCGTGCTGCTGCACGGCTTCCCGCGGCTGCTGTGACGGAAATGGCCGCCTCTGCCGCACGGGCGGTGCTCTGGCCTGCGGCCGGGCTGGCGGTCTGGGGCGCGCATTTCGGCGGGATCTATGCCGTCCACGGCTTTGCCTGCGAGCGCGGGATGCAGGATGCGACGCTGTTCGGCCTCCCCTGGGTTGCCACCCTCGTCGTGGTCCTGACGATTCTCGCCCTGGCGGTGCTGTTCCTCCTGTTCCGCCTCGCGCGGCCAGGAGGGACGGTGACGGAAGGCGGGCAGGCGGAGCCGGACTTCACCCGCTGGTTCGGGGCGGCGGCCTGCGTCTTCGCGGCCTTCGCGGTGCTGTTCGAGGCGGCGCCGGCCCTGGTGCTGCCGGCCTGCTGGTAGCGGATCAGGCGCGGGGGCGGATACGCGGCTCCTCCCGGGGGCCGGCCTCCTTCGGCCCCATCGGCTGCCCGGCCGGCACCGGGGGCAGCCGCTCGGCGCCTAGGGTGAAGAGATAGGCCGCGGTGTCCCGGGCCTCGGCCTCGGTCAGGCCGAGATTCGGCATGGCGCTGCCGGGTGCGATGGCCTGCGGATCGCGCAGCCAGGCGACAAGGTTCTCAGGCGAGTTCGGCAGATGCCCGGCCAGATAGCCGCGCCTCGCCCATTCGCTGAGCGGCGGCCCAGCCCAGGAAACCGCGCCGCGGACACCGGGGATGACGTGACAGGCGCCGCAGCCATGGTTCAGCGCCACCACCCGCCCGCGTTCGGCATCGCCGCCGGTGACACGCAACTGCGCGGGCGGCTCGCTGTCGCAGGCGGCGAGGAGCAGGGCGGCAAGGGCCAGGAAGGTGCGGATCGGCGGCCTCCCTGGCGCTGCACTCGCCCCGCGAACGCAGGTTCGCCGGGCGGGTTGCGTCAGATCGGCTCGCCGGCGCCCGTGCCGTTGTGCGGGGTGGGGAAGCACCACTCCTCGCCGCGCGGGGTGGAGACGTATTCCGGCCAGCGCAGGTCGACCGGCGGATCGAAATCCGCAGGCAGAAGCGGGCCGACCCATTCCGTGCCGCCGACGCCGCCGCCCGTGCGCTCGCGGAACTCGGCCTGCACGGTATCCAGCGCACCGGCCTTCGTGGCGAGGTCCACCAGCGTCAGCGCCATAGTCTTGCCCGCGACGAACATCCCCGGATCGACCACCGCGGGCAGGCCGCCGAGGGCGTTGTAGGCCCAGTTCGGATAGGCATAGCCGGGGGAGGGGGGGCGCAGCCGTGGGCGGGCGGCCAGCAGCCGGACCGTCGGGCAGTGCCAGGAATATTCCACATAGTCGTCAGCGCTGAGATGCGTCTGCCAGCCGGCCAGGGTACGGCGCAGCCCCTCGTCGTTCTCCGCCGGGGTGGTGAGCTTCGTCACGCTCGCGATGAAGGGGTTCTCCATCGGCTCCAGCCCCAGGTTCTTCTGGATCTCCCGCCCGAAGGCGAGCGCCTCCTCGCTGTAGCTCGGCGCGCCCACCGCCTTGAGGTTCTGCCAGGTCAGTTCCGTCAGTGCGGAATTGGGCAGGCCTACGCGTGTTTTGGTCACCCAGCGCACGAAGGCGCGGCAGCCCGTCGCCATGGCGGCGGACTTCGCGTTGTTCGCCAGAACGCGCCAGATCTGCTCCTGGATCGCGAGAGAGGAGGAGCGCCAGGAATACTGAATCTGGCTGAAGCGCGGGGGCAGGTTGTCCGAGGTCGCGCCGGCATCGCCGAGGACGAATTCGTTCAGCGTCCAGGACCCGCTATGCGGGAACATTGCCTCCTTCGTGTACTTGGTCGTCGTGTACATCAGGCACATGGCGTCCAGCGTGCCCGGTGCGCGGGCCACGGCATGGGCTGCCTGGGTGGGCATGAGGGAGGGATCGACCCAGTTCTCCGGGTTGTCCGCCTCGAAGGTAATCACGGCGCTCCAATAGGCGCCGAAATGGATGTCGCCGGTGACGGTGTTGCTCGGCCAGGGGTGCCACACCACAGCGGCATCGAGCCCATCGAAATAGCCCTTGGCGGCGTGGATGGGCTTGGAGCCGCAGACCTTTTCCGCCGGCTCGCCGAACAGCTTCAGCGTGGCGCTGACGCCGTGCTGCTCGAAGGCAGCCTTGGTGGCGAGGAAGGCGGTGAGGGAGGCGGTGCCGAGCACCGAATGCGGGTCCGTGTGCCCGGCAGCATAAGGATGCAGCCCCGCGCGCGGCGCCTGGTACGGCACGACCTGCTGCGAGTTGCCGGGCACCGCGTCATATTCCGAGAAGCCTGCCAGGACAGGCCCGCCCTTGCCCCAGCGCGCGGCGAAGGCCGTGGGCATGCCGCCCGAGCCCTCCTCCACCGTGAAGCCCTCTTCCCGCAAGATCTCGGCATAGGCTTGGAGGGAGCGGTATTCGCGCCAGGCCGGCTCGGCATACTCCCAGATGCGCTCATTGAAGGCGGAGAGGCGGGGTTCGTTCCGCGCGATCCAGTCCAGCGCAGATTGTCGAATGGCATTCGGATCGGTCATCGCGGCGCATCGCTCCTCTCGGCACGCGGATCAAGGCGGGCCGTGCGCGGAGCCTAGGAGGGATCGGCGGCGTCGTGAATCCCGCCACCGGCCGCAGATGCGAGGTTGGCCGAGCCATGTTAAGCGTAGCCTCCATGTCCAGGGCCCCAACCGCAGTGACGACGCGCAGCGCGACGCCTCCGCGCCCGGCGCGGCCGCGCGCGAGGCCCGGCGTCGCCCCGCGTACCCAGCCGCCCGCCTCCCCGCCGGCCGCAGGGCCCGCCGTGAAGGCGCGGCGGCGCCTGGCGCGCCGGATCGCCGCCTGGTCGCTGATCGGAACGGTTTGGGGCGGGCTGGCCCTTGGGCTTCTGCTGCTTCTCTTCGCCTGGGACCTGCCGCGGCCGGAGGCGGCGCTGGAGACGACGCGCCGCCCCTCCGTGACCCTCGAGGCGGCGGATGGTCGCCTGCTTTCCACCAGCGGCGACCTGTATGGCGAGACGGTGCGGCTGCGGGACGTGCCGATTCACCTGCCCACCGCCGTGCTGGTGATCGAGGACCGACGCTTCCGCGACCATTTCGGCCTAGATCCGATCGGGCTGCTGCGTGCCGCCTGGGTGAACCTGACCATGGGCCGCGTGGCCCAGGGCGGATCGACCCTGACGCAGCAGTTGGCCAAGAACCTGTTCCTGACGCCCGAGCGCTCCTATCGCCGCAAGGTGCAGGAGGCGATGCTGGCGCTCTGGCTGGAGAGCCGCTTCACCAAGGACCAGCTGCTCGAGATCTACCTCAACCGTGTCTATCTCGGCGCCGGGGCCTATGGGGTGGATGCGGCGGCGCGGCTTTATTTCGGTGTGCCGGCGCGGCGGCTGGCGATCTGGCAGTCGGCGGTGCTGGCGGGGCTGCCGCGCGCCCCCTCCCGCTACAACCCGCGCGCCAATCCCGTGGCAGCGGCGGAGCGCGGGGCGGAGGTGCTGCGCGCCATGGCCGCGACCGGTGCGCTGACGGAGGCACAGGCTGCTGCCGAGGCCGAGCGGATCGCCTTCCCCCCGCGCCCTTCCCGCGATTCCGGCTGGTTCGCCGACTGGGTGAACGAGGACCTCGCCGCCCGCTTCCCGGGCTCCGCCGACCTGACGCTGCGGACCACGCTGGACCTGCGGGTGCAGGCGCTGGTGGAGGCGAAGCTGGAGGCGCTGCTCGCCGGGCCCGGCGCGGCGGCCGATGTAGGGCAGGGCGCCGTGGTGGTGATGGATGTCGCGACGGGCGCGGTTTGGGCCATGGCGGGTGGGCGGGACTACCGGCGCAGCGCCTTCAATCGGGCCGTTTCGGCGCGGCGGCAGCCTGGATCGGTCTTCAAGCCCTTCGTTTATCTCGCGGCGCTGGAGCATGGGCTTCATCCGGAATCGACGGTGTCCGACGCGCCGATTACCCTCGGGCGCTGGTCGCCGGGCAACGGCAACTGGCGCGCGCGGGGCGACCTGCCGTTGGACGAGGCCTTCGCCCATAGCGTGAACACCGCCGCCGTGCGCGTGCTGGCGCGAGCCGGCGGAGCGCGGGAGGCGGCGGCGGTTGCGCGCCGGCTGGGGCTGGCCGGGCCTTTCCCGAAGGATGCGACCATCGCCCTCGGCACCGGGGAGGCGAGCCTGCTGGAACTGGCCGCGGCCTATGCCACCTTCGCCAATGGCGGAATGCGGGTGACGCCGCATGGGATCGGCGCCGTCCGGGCCGAGGGGCGCGCCCTGCCCGCCGGCAACGCCGCCCCCGTCCGGGCGGTGCAGCCTGACGATGCCCTGGCGATCCGCCGCATGATGGAGGCGGTGGTTTCACGCGGCTCCGGCCGCGCCGCGGCGGTTCCTGGCCGGGGCGCCGCCGGCAAGACGGGCACGACGCAGGATTCCCGCGATGCCTGGTTCGTCGGTTTCGCCGGCGGCACCGTTATAGGCGTGTGGCTGGGCAATGACGACGCGACGCCCATGGACGACGTGCGCGGCGGCACGCTGCCTGCCCGCCTGTTCCACGATATCCTGGAGGGGCTTCCCCGATGAGGACGAGCTTGCCGCAATTGCCCGGAGGTGCCGCCTGATGTCGGAGGGGAAGCCACCCCATGGTCGGGCGGCCGAGCAGGCCATGGCCCTGCTCCTGCGCCCGGTGCGTCACGCCGTGAACAATCTCTCCATGGTCCTGACCGCTAATCTGGACGCCGCCCTGCCGCGGCTGCCGGAGGGCGAGCGGGTGACGAAGCAGGTCGCCCGTGCCCGGGAGGCGGCGATGGATTATGACCATCTGGCCCGCGGCTTCCTGGCCCTGGGACGCGAGGAGGGCGTGCGTCCCGCGCCGGCGGCGCGGCTGTTGCAGGAATTGCTGCCGCTGCTGTCGCTCGCCGCGGCTGGGCCGGTGGAGGTGCGGACGCTGGGCAGCGCCGTGATCGAGCGCCGGTCGCCAGCCCTGGAAGGGGCGCTGATCCTGAGCGCCTCGGGAGCCGCCGGATTGCCGCCGGGGCCTCGCCCGCCCCTGAGGCTGGATGGCGCCCGCTTGGTGATACCCTGGGCACTCCCGGACGACGCGCGGCATGCGTTCGAATCCCTGGGCGCGGCCATGGAGCCGGAGGGGGAGGGGGTGGCGATCACCCTTCCGCCCGGCTGACCGTCCGGGGCGGTTCGCGGGCCTGACTTCCTGCCCGGGTGCTGCCTCAGGCTGCTGGGGATCCACCCCAGTGGCATGCAGTGAAGGCCAGGATGTCTCCGTGCGTCCATGGGGCGAATCGTGGGCGACTGAATACGAGCCCTGCGGCACGAAGCTTGCCTAGCCATGCGCCGAGATGCCCGACGCTGTTTTTGTAGCATCCGAAATCATGGGGAAGCAGCCCCACCGGTGGGGATTTGCGATCAGCCTGCGGGCCGGGTAAGGGCGTGCATTGCGGTCTACGCAATACCGCATTGATCCAGGCACAACCCTGGCGCAGCATGAGGACGGGTTTCCAAATTGAGACTCAGGGAGAGATTGATGACGATGCAGCCCATGCGGCGCAGGATGCTTGGCTTCCTAGGTGGTGTTCTCGGAGCTGTTGCCGTGACCTCGCTCGGCGCGGGTCCCGCGGCCGCACAGGCTCCGGCGGCCGGCTCCTCGATCCTGGATGCGATCAAGGCGCGCGGAACGCTTGTTTGCGGCGTGAACACGGGTCTCGCGGGTTTTGCCCAGCCGGACAGCCAGGGCGTGTGGCGCGGCTTCGACGTGGAATATTGCCGCGCCGTGGCGGCCGCCATCTTCGGCGACCCGAGCAAGGTGCGCTACGTGCCCACCACGGCGCAAAGCCGCTTCACCGCGTTGCAGTCCGGCGAGGTCGATCTTCTCGCCCGCAACACGACCTGGACGCTGTCGCGAGATACGAGCCTGGGTCTCGATTTCGTCGGCGTGAACTTCTATGACGGCCAGGGCTTCATGGTGAAGACCTCGACCGGCGTGAAGACCGCGAAGGAGCTGCAGGGCGCGACGATCTGCGTCCAGCCCGGCACCACCACCGAGCAGAATCTGACCGACTGGGCCCGCGCCAACAACGTGCGCTTCACCCCCGTGGTGATCGAGCGCGTGGAAGAGGTTGTCGGCGCCTATGCCTCCGGCCGCTGCGACGCCTATACCACCGACGTGTCGGGCCTGGCTTCGACGCGCTCCAGCCAGCCCAACCCGGCCGAGCACACGATCCTGCCGGACGTGATCTCGAAGGAGCCGCTTGGCCCGCTGGTGCGTCATGGCGACCAGCGTTACGCCGACCTCATCCGCTGGGTGCACTTCGCGCTTGTGGGCGCCGAGGAGATGGGCATCACCCAGGCGAATGTCGCGGAGAAGGCGGGCAACGACCCCCGGCCCGACGTTCAGCGCATGCTGGGCAAGAACGGCGAACTCGGGCAGATGCTCGGCGTGTCGCCCAACTGGGCCGTGAACGTCATCAAGGCGACGGGCAATTACGGCGAAATCTTCGCCCGCCATCTGCAGCCGATCGGCATCCAGCGCGGCCCGAACGCGCTCTGGACCACGCCGGGCGGCCTGCAATACGCGATGCCCTTCCGCTGATCCCTGACCGAGGGGGCCTCCTGCAGGCCCCCTCGACCTGACGACTGAAGAGCAAGAATCGAGGCCTCACCGGATGTCGCAGACTGCCACCGACCCGCGGCACCTCCGCACCCCCCCGAAGAAAAGGCTCCGCCTGTCCTGGGCGGATGAGCGGGTGCGCGCCGTCATATGGCAGTTGCTGATCGTCGGAGCCGTGGTTGCCGTCGTCTGGTGGCTGGTGCGCAACACGCAGCACAATCTGGAAGTCCGCCGGATCGCGACGGGCTTCGGCTTCCTGCAGCGTGAGGCGGGGCTGCCGATCGGCGAGTCACTGATCGAGTACACGCCGGCCAGCACCTATCTGCGCGCGCTGACGGTCGGCGTGCTGAACACGTTGAAGGTCGCGGTCATCGGCATCGTGCTGGCCACGATCTTCGGTACGCTGATCGGCATCGCGCGGCTTTCGAAGAACTGGCTGCTGGCGAAGATCGCGGCTGTCTATGTCGAGGTGATCCGCGACATCCCGCTGCTGCTGCAGCTGCTGTTCTGGTACACCATCCTGCAGGGGCTTCCGGCGCCGCGGCAGGCGTTGAACCCGGTGGCCGGGGTGTTCCTCTCCAACCGTGGGCTGAAGCTGCCGTTTCTCGATTGGGAAGCCGGGCATAGCTGGGCGCTGCTCGCCTTCGTGGCGGGTTGCTTCTTCACCTGGCTCTATGCCAAGGCGATGCGGCGCAAGCAGTTCGCTGACGGGCAGCCGCGCCGGGTCTGGCCTGCCGCCATTGGCTTCCTGATCGGCCTGCCGGTGCTAGCCTGGATTGCGGGGGGTGCCCCCACCGGCGTCACCTGGCCGGCGCTGCGCGGCTTCAACTTCCAGGGCGGCATGACGGTCAGCCCGGAATACTTCGCGCTGCTGATCGGGTTGGTTACCTACACTGCCGGCTTCATCGCCGAGATCGTGCGCGCCGGCATCCTGGCCGTGCCGCATGGGCAGTGGGAGGCGGCGCAGGCCCTTGGGCTGCGGCCCGGCGTGGTGCTGCGGCAGATCGTTCTGCCCCAGGCGCTGCGTGTGATCGTGCCGCCCATGACCAGCCAGTATCTGAACCTGACGAAGAACTCGTCCCTGGCTGTCGCCATCGGCTACCAGGACATCGTCAGCATCGCGAACACGACCCTTAACCAGACCGGCCAGGCGATCGAGGGCATTGCCATCATCATGCTGGTCTACCTGACCATCTCTCTGTCCATCAGCCTCTTCATGAACTGGTACAACAACCGCATCGCGCTGGTTGAGCGCTGAGGGGAGCAACGCAGATGAGCGACATTCCTCTCAACACCTCCGCCGCCGGCGTGCCGGAGGCGGTGCCGCGCCATCCGCCCGCCCTCACCACGGGGCCGGTCGCCTGGCTGCGGGCCAATCTCTTCTCCTCCTGGCTGAACACGGCGGTGACGCTGGTGGTGGCCTATTTCCTCGTGCGCTGGGCCATGGGCTTCGTGGACTGGGCCTTCATCAATGCGATCTGGTCCGTCGAGAACAACCAGACCCAGGCCTGCCGCGCGCTGAAGAATTCCGCCAATCCTGGCGCCTGCTGGGCAGTGATCACGGAAAAGCACCGCTTCATCCTCTTCGGCACCTATCCCTATGAGGAGCACTGGCGCCCGGCGCTGGTCTGCGTGCTGTTCACCGCGCTCTACGTCGTCTCCGCCATGCGGCGCTTCTGGCGCTGGGAGCTGGCGATCGTCTGGGCCCTGACGCTGGTGCTGATCGGCGTGCTGATGTGGGGCGGCGTCTTCGGCCTTTCCTACGTGCCGCAGGAGCGCTGGGGTGGGCTGCCGATTACGCTCATCCTCGCCACCTTCGGCCTTGCCTTCGCCTTTCCGCTGGCCATTCTCGTCGCCCTCGGCCGGCGCTCATCCATGCCGGCGATCCGCATCCTCTGCATCGCCTATGTGGAGCTGATCCGCGGCGTGCCGCTGATCTCCCTGCTCTTCATGGCCAGCGTGATGTTCCCGCTCTTCCTTCCGGAAGGGGTGAATATTGACAAGCTGCTGCGCGCCCAGGTGGCCGTGATTCTCTTCGCCGGCGCCTATCTCGCCGAGGTGGTGCGCGGTGGCCTGCAGGCCCTTCCGAAGGGACAGTATGAGGCAGCCGAAGCGCTCGGCCTCTCCTACTGGCAGAAGACCGGCTTCATCATACTGCCGCAGGCACTGCGGTTGGTGATTCCGCCGCTGGTGAACACCTTCATCGGCTTCTTCAAGGACACGTCGCTGGTGCTGATCATCGGCATCTTCGACCTGCTGACCGCTGGCAAGACGGCGATTGTGGAACCGGCCTGGCAGGGCTTCGGCATCGAGGTCTACATCGCCGTTTCCTGCATCTACTTCGTCTATTGCTTCGCCATGTCCCGCTACAGTCAGAACCTGGAGGCGGATCTGAACCGCCACCGGGCACGCTGAATCCCGGACGAAAGGATCACGCCATGAGTGCCGCCCTCGCCGAAGGCCCCTCCGTCGCATCCTCCATCCGGACGGATGCGCCCCCGGCCATCCTGCTGGACAAGGTCAACAAATGGTACGGCGCGATGCACGTGCTGCGTGACATCTCGCTGCAGGTGGCGACCGGGGAGCGCGTCGTGGTCTGCGGCCCCTCCGGGTCCGGCAAGTCCACCATGATTCGCTGCATCAATCGCCTGGAGCAGCACCAGGAAGGCCGGATCGTCGTGGACGGCACCGAGCTGACCGACGACGTGCGGGCGCTGGACGCGATCCGGCGCGAGGTTGGGATGGTATTCCAGTCCTTCAATCTCTTCCCGCACCTGACCATTCTCGAGAACTGCACCCTCGCCCCGATCTGGGTCCGCCGCACGCCGAAGAAGCAGGCCGAGGAGCTGGCGATGCACTACCTGAACCGGGTGAAGATCCCGGAGCAGGCGGGGAAGTACCCCGGACAGCTTTCCGGCGGGCAGCAGCAGCGCGTGGCGATTGCCCGCGCGCTGTGCATGCAGCCGAAGATCATGCTCTTCGACGAGCCGACCTCCGCCCTCGATCCCGAGATGATCAAGGAGGTGCTGGACACCATGGTCAGCCTCGCTGAAGACGGCATGACCATGATCTGCGTGACCCATGAGATGGGCTTCGCCCGCCAGGTGGCCGACCGGGTGGTGTTCATGGACCGCGGCGAGGTGGTGGAGCAGGGCGTGCCGGAGCAGGTCTTCAACAACCCCTCCACCGATCGCTTCAAGGCCTTCCTCTCGCAGATCCTGCGCGGGCACTGAGCCGCAGGGTTAATCAGCGGCTCGTTCCGGCCACAAACGCATGTCGGACTTGCAACCGAGGGGCATGGACGGGGGTTGCAGCGTCCGGGCCGGTGGACCTATGCCGCCGCCCACCAACCATCGTGGGCGACGGACGTGACACCCCAGGCCAAGAATGGCGATCGGCAGCCGGTCAACGCGGCCGTTCTGCTGGGCGTGCTCGGCATCGTCTATGGCGACATCGGCACCAGCCCGCTCTACTCCATGCGGGCGGCCCTGCTGCACTTCTCCTCCGATGGCTTGGAGCGCTGGGAGATCCTCGGGATTCTCAGCCTTATCCTTTGGTCGCTCATCATCGTCGTGACGGTGAAATACGTCTGGCTGGTGACGCGAGCAGACAATAAGGGCGAGGGCGGCATCCTCGCCCTGATGGCCCTCGCCCAGCGTGCCGCCCGGACGGAGCGCGGCCGCTACACCATCGCCATGGTGGGGATCGCGGGTGCAGCCCTGTTCTTCGGTGACGGCGTCATCACCCCCGCTATCTCGGTGCTGTCTGCGATCGAGGGGCTGAAGATCATCTCCCCAGCCTTTGAAGGCGCTGTCGTTCCTCTCTCCGTGGCCGTGCTGCTCGCGCTGTTCCTGTTCCAATACCGGGGCACGGGCAGCATGGGCGCCGTCTTCGGGCCGATCACCGTCGTCTGGTTCGGCGTCATTGGGCTATTGGGGCTGATCGAGGTGGTGCGTGAGCCGGGCGTGCTCGTCGCCCTCTCGCCGCATTATGCGGTGCAATTCGCCTTCGCCTATCACTTGGCGGCCTTCATCGCGCTCGGCTCCGTGGTGCTGGCGGTGACGGGGGCGGAGGCGCTCTACGCGGATATGGGGCATTTCGGGCGGCGGCCGATCCAATTGGCCTGGATAGCCTTCGTGCTGCCCTCCTTGGCACTGAACTATCTGGGCCAGGGCGCGCTGATGCTGTCGGACCGCGCGGCGCTCGAGAACCCTTTCTACCTGCTGGCGCCGGAGTGGCTGCGCCTGCCGCTGGTGATCCTGGCGACGGCGGCCACCATCATCGCGAGCCAAGCGATGATCTCGGGCGCCTATTCGATCGCGCGGCAATGCGTGCAGATGGGCTTCATGCCGCGCCTCGTCGTGCAGCACACCAGCGAGACGGAGGAGGGGCAGATTTACATGCCCCAGGTGAATTTTGCCCTTTTGCTCGGGGTGCTCGTCCTCGTCATCGCCTTCCGCGATTCGGATAGCTTGGCGGCGGCCTATGGCCTCGCGGTCACTGGTACTTTCGTCGCCACCTCCGTCCTGGCGGGGCTGGTCTTTCGGCGGACCTTTAGCTGGCCGCTGTTGCTGGTCATCGCAGTGTTCATGCCGCTCCTGCTGCTCGATCTCGCCTTCTTCATCTCCAACGTGCTGAAGATCCCGGATGGCGGCTGGGTGCCGCTGGTGTTCGGCGGGGGGCTCTTCACCCTGATGGTGACCTGGCGCCGCGGGCGTGACCTGCTCTTCGCCCGCTTCCGGCAGGACAGCCTGCCGCTGAAGTCCTTCCTGGCCCGGCTGCCCCAGTCACGCACCACCCGCGTCCCGGGGATTGCGGTGTTCATGACGAGCCAGGCCGATTACGTGCCCAACGCGCTGCTGCACAACCTGAAGCACAACAAGGTGCTGCATGAGCGCGTGCTGTTCGTCACTGTGAGCGTGCAGGACGTGCCGCAGGTCACCGATCGCCGGAACGTGGAGGAGCTGGCACCAGGCATCCACCGCGTTTCGCTCTGCTACGGCTTCCAGGAGAGCCCGAACATTCCCCGGGAACTCGAGGGATTGCGGGAGCTGGGTGTGGACTATGAGCCCATGCAGGCGTCCTATTTCCTGGGCCGGGAGACGGTGGTGGCCTCCAGCGTGCCCAAGATGGCCAAATGGCAGCAGTGGCTCTTCGGCATCATGTCGCGCAACTCGGTTCCGGCGACTGAGTTTTTCCGTATCCCCAGTGACCGTGTGGTCGAGCTTGGGGTTCGTGTCGCCATCTAGCGGGCTGCGGCCTGCTTCTGTTCCTGGAGGTTGCCACCATGCCGCTCGTCGTTCTTTCGCCGAGCGGCGGAACGGGCCTCCCCGAGGGCAGTCCCGAATATCGCTACGAGTTCCAGATGACGCTCGACCCGCAGGGTTTTCCGGATCCCGGAGCCTGGCAGGCGGATAAGGCCAGCTGGCTCGCCCGGCGCTTCTGGCCGGGCCAGGGGCTGATGGATGGAGACGTGCTCTTCGATCCCGATACAGGCTGGGCGTTGCGCTTCTTCCGCCGGGACGACAGCCCAGTGGATGCACCGATCCAGGCCCTGATCCGCAGCAACGTTCCCTGCCGACCAGGGGAAAATGTGACGATCGCCGAGCCGGACGGGCGGGAATACGCCTGGAGGATCGTCGGCGTCGGCTGATCACTTGGCGAGGGACCAAAAAGAGAGCGGGGCGCCCGTTCCCAGGCGCCCCGCTCATCCCGTCAAACTGGTGGAGCCAATCGGAATCGAACCGACGACCTCTTGAATGCCATTCAAGCGCTCTCCCAACTGAGCTATGGCCCCCCACTCGGGTGCGGCGATATAGCCCCAGCCATCGGGGCAGGCAATCCCCCCTTTGGCGCTTTCTTGCCCCTTCCGACCATGGCGAGGGAGGGCTAGCCTTCCGCCACAGAGAGGCTGGAGGACGTCGCCGAATGAGCAGGAAACTCTACCCGGATGCGAAGGCGGCGCTTGACGGGCTGCTGCGCGACGGGATGCTCATTCACTCTGGTGGCTTCGGCCTCTGCGGCATCCCGACCCTGCTGATCGAGGCGATCCGCGACAGCGGCGTGAAGGATCTCACCTTCGTCTCGAACAATGCCGGCGTGGACGATGCCGGGCTGGGCCTGCTGCTCAAGACCCGCCAGATTCGAAAGATGATCGCCTCCTATGTGGGCGAGAACGCCGAGTTCGCCCGCCAGTACCTGGCCGGGGAGCTGGAGATCGAGTTTAACCCCCAGGGCACCCTGGCCGAGCGCATACGTGCCGGCGGCGCCGGCATCCCGGCCTTCTTCACCCGCACCGGCGTGGGCACCGCCGTGGCCGAGGGCAAGCCGACCCAGGAGTTCGACGGCGCCACCTATGTGATGGAGCGCGGGATCGTGGCGGATCTCGCCATCATCCATGCCTGGAAGGCCGATCCGGAGGGCAACCTCGTCTTCCGCAAGACGGCACGGAACTTCAATCCGGTGATGGCCACCGCCGCCCGTGTCACCGTGGTGGAAGTGGAGGAGATGGTCGGCCAGGGCGAGTTGGACCCGGACCAGATCCACACCCCCGGCATCTTCACCAAGCGCATGATCGTCGTGCCGCCGGGCACGGACAAGCGGATCGAGCAGCGCACGACCCGCAAGCGCGCCGAGCCTGCCACCCCGGCCGCCGCCGGCACCGACCCCCTTCCTGCCCGCTGAGCCGAGAGGAACGCGCCCCATGGCCTGGACCCGCGACGAAATGGCCGCCCGCGCCGCCCGCGAGCTGGAGGATGGATTCTATGTGAACCTGGGGATCGGCATCCCGACCCTGGTCGCCAACCACATCCCGGAGGGAGTCTCCGTCCAGCTGCAGAGCGAGAACGGGATGCTCGGCATCGGTCCCTTCCCCTATGAGGGGGAGGAGGATGCGGACCTGATCAATGCCGGCAAGCAGACCGTCTCCGAGTTGCCGACGACGAGCTATTTCTCCTCGGCCGACAGCTTCGCCATGATCCGCGGCGGGCATATCGACCTGTCCATCCTCGGCGCCCTGCAGGTGGCCCAGAACGGCGATCTCGCCAACTGGATGATCCCAGGCAAGATGGTGAAGGGCATGGGCGGCGCCATGGACCTGGTGGCCGGGGTAAAGCGTGTGGTCGTGCTGATGGAGCACACTGCAGGCGGCAAGCCGAAGCTGCTGAAGTCCTGCAACCTGCCGCTGACCGGGCAGGGCGTGGTCGATCTGGTAGTGACCGATCTCGGCGTGATGGAGATCGACAAGGTCGCAGGTCGGATGCGGCTGATCGAACTGGCCCCGGGCGTTACCGAGGAAGAGATGCGGGCCAAGACCGAGGCCGATTACGAGGTGGCGCTGCAGGCCGCCTGAACCGGCCGAAGGGGCGTCGCCATCGCGGCGCCCCGCAAAAGGGTGCTTCCTGGCGCTGGCCCGGGTTTCAGCGCGGCGTCACCGTGGCCGCCGGGTTGATGCTGAACAGGCTGCCGGCGGAACGGGCCGCGGCGCTGCGCGGCTCCGAGGCTCGCTGCCTTTCCTGGTCGACCTGCTGCTGCAGCTGCGCGATCTGCCGTCCGCGCGCCGCCAGCTCACGCTCCAGCCGATCGATCCGGCTTTCCTCCTGGGTACGCGTCTCGGCGTAGCCTTGCCCTTCGGAACTGCGGACAGCGGTCACGTTGCCCTGGCTGCGGCGCCGGGCGTCACGCCGCGCGGCGCGGCGCGGCGGCGTGCGGTTCACCATCGGGGGTGGCGCACCGATCATGGGCAGCCCGACTTCGACCGAACCAATCGGAAGATCGAAAGCAGTGAGGTCCGGCACCGCGCGCTCACCCATGCCGGTTTCGATGGGCGGGGGCCGAAGCCGCTCAAACTGACGAATCGTCAGGCCCAGCTGGTCGCCGGTGGGGCCAGATTCTCCGGGCCAGCCCTGCGCCGCAGCTGGCAGGACCAGCAATCCAGCCAGACCCGCGCCCAACAGCCCCAGGCGCATCCGCGAACCCAGCATTCAGCCCTCTCCTCTTCCGCGGCGCCCGTATTGGCCCGCCCTACGGAAGCCTCGCCGCGCTCACCCTAGCAACGATGCTAGCGCAATGCCAGCCAGACGAGAATGATCCCGCCAAGGGCAATCCTGTACCATCCAAAGGGCGAGAACCCGATTTTTGAGATGGAGGCTAGCACCACCCGCACAACGACCAGCGCGACCACGAAGGCGGCCACGAAGCCGATCGCGATCTGTCCCAGCCCGGAGAGATCCAGGTCGGCTCGCGCCTTCCAGAGGCTGTAGACGGTCGCCGCCAGCATGGTGGGGATGGCGAGGAGGAAAGAGAATTCGGCGGCCGCGCGGCGTTCGACGCCCAGCAGAAGGGCCGCGATGATGGTAGCGCCCGACCGGCTGGTGCCGGGGATCATGGCCAGCACCTGGCCGAAGCCGATCAGGAAGGCTGCGAAGGGCCCGATTTCGGGCACAGACTGGATGCTCGGGGCAGGCCGCTTCCGCTCGATCAGGATGATCGCGACGCCGCCGAGCACCAGGGCAACGGCCACTACCCAGGGGTTGAACAGCAGGGTGGTTATTGGCCCGTGCAACAAGGCCCCGATGACCAGGGCTGGCAGGAAGGCCAGGAGAATGTTGGTGGCGGTGTATCGCTCCACCGTCTGCGGCCGCCACATACCGAGAGCAATCCGCCATAGGTCGCCCCAATAGGTCACCACCACGGCCAGGATGGCGCCGAGCTGGATGGCGATCTCGAAGACCTTCCCCGGCGGTCCCCTGAAGCCGATCAGTTCGCCCAGGAGAATAAGGTGCCCGGTTGAGGAGATGGGCAGAAATTCGGTCAGCCCCTCCACCACGCCCATCAGCAGGGCGGACAGCAAACCGAGAATGTCCATGAGATCCGTCGCAGAATCGAGAAGGGAGCGGAACCCCCCGGTCCCGCCCCCTTCCTTTACGCCCTGAAACGGTTCAGCGCACCGTCTGCGAGGCGGTGAAGGCGAAGTTGTCGAATGAATTCTCGCTCACGCGGTGCCAGGTGTAAACCTCGTCACGATAGCGGCGCTGGCTCTCCATTACTTTCTTGAAGCGCTCGTTCTTGCTGGCGAACTCATCCATCACCTCGTTGGTCGCGCGCCAGGCGGCCTCGAGAATCGGGCGGGACCAGAAGCGGAGCTGGGCGCCGGAGGCAACGAGCCGGCGCAGCGCCTGCGGATTCGCAATGTCGTACTTCGCCAGCATCTCGATATCCGCCTCGGCGGTCGCGGCGGCGATCGCGGCCTTGTACTGGGGCGGCAGGGCATCATAGGCACGCTGGTTGGCAATGAAGTGCAGCCGCGCGCCCGGCTCCCAGAAGCCCGGGGCGTAGTAGTTCGGCGCGACACGGGCGAAGCCGAGCTTCTCATCGTCATGCGGGCCGACGAATTCGGCGGCGTCGATCGTGCCGCGCTCCAGCGAGGAGTAGATGTCGGCGGCCGGCGTCACTGAGGGGGTGGCGCCCATCTTGGCGAAGACCTGGCCGGCGAGGCCGGTGATGCGGAACTTCAGCCCCTTCACGTCGTCCACGGTGCGGATCTCGCGACGGAACCAGCCGCCCATCTGCGCGCCCGTATCGCCGCAGGGGAAGGCGATCGCGTTGTACTCGCGCATCATCTCATTCATCAGCTCCTGCCCGCCGCCGAAGCGAAGCCAGGCAGTGTTCTGTCGGGCGTTCAGGCCGAAGGGCACGGCCGTGAAGAAGGCCAGCGTCGGGTCCTTGCCGATGTAGTAGTAGGAGGCGGTGTGGGCGCATTCGACGCTGCCCGACTGCACGGCGTCCAGGGCCGACAGCGGGGGCGCGATCTCGCCGCCCGGGAAGGCCTGGATGCGGAACTTGCCCTCAGTCAGCTCACCGACGCGCCTCGCGACGGCCTCGGCCGTGCCCCAAAGGATGTCCGTGTTGCGGGGGAAGGAGGAGGTGAGGCGCCAGCGCACCTCGGGGTTGGTCTGGGCAATGGCCGGGGCAGCAAGGGCAATCGGAACGGCGGCAGCGGGCGCGGCCGTGAGCAACGCGCGGCGGTTCACGCGGGAAGTCATGCGGGACGTTTCCTTTCCCTCAAGCGGACTTGATTGAAGCTTCATTACGTCATGGGCGGGCGCGGCGGAAGGCTGGATCGCGGCGCCGCAATCACTCCGCCGCCTCGGCCTGCTCCTGCCGGTACGGGTGGGCGGGGTAGCAGCCGAGCACATGCAGCTCCCGTGAGAAGAAGCGCAGTTCCTCCAGCGCCCGGCGGACCGGCGGCTGGTCAGGATGGCCATCCACGTCGCAGAGGAACTGCACCGCCGTGAAGCGGCCATCCAGCATGTAGGATTCGAGCTTCGTCATGTTCACGCCATTGGTCGCGAAGCCACCGAGGGCCTTGTAGAGCGCGGCCGGGACGGAGCGGACGCGGAAGACGAAGGTGGTGACGCTGTCGGGGGCCGTGACCGGCGGCAGGGCCGGCTCATTCGCCATCACGTAGAAGCGGGTGGTGTTGTGCGCCTCGTCCTCCACGTTCCTGCGGAGCACCTGCAGACCGTAGATTTCTCCGGCAAGGGATGAGGCGATGGCCGCGTCCTCCACGCCCCCGCGCTGGGCGATGAGCTGCGCGGCGCCGGCGGTGTCGGCTTCGATCACCGCCTGCCAGCGCATGTCGCGCAGCAGGTTCAGCACCTGGCCGAGCGCGACCGGGTGTGAATGGGCGCGGCGGATCGTCTCCAGCGTCGCGCCCGGGGGCGCGAGGACGCAGTGTTCCACGCGCTCGAAATGCTCCCCCACCACATGAAGGCCAGAATCCGGCAGCATCCGGTGGATGTCGGGCACGCGGCCGGCCAGCGAGTTCTCGCAGGGCAGCATCGCCAGATCGGCCCTGCCTTCCCGCACCGCAGCCATCGCCGCTTCGAAGGACGGGCAGGGAAGGGTGGTCCAGCCAGGATAAGCAGCGCGGCAGGCGAGGTCGGAATAGGCGCCGGGTACGCCCTGGAACGCGATGGTCTGGGTCACGGGGTCTCTCTTTGCGCGGCGATGCCGGGGTGCAGCACTGCACGGGCGCGGGCAAGGTCGGCGGGGGTGTCCACGCCGAAGGGAGCATGGTCCACTCGGGCGACCGCGATCCGCATCCCGGCCTCGAGCGCGCGCAGCTGTTCCAGCTTCTCGCGGATCTCCAGCGGGCTGGCGGGAAGGGACACGAAGCGCGCCAGCGCCGCGCGACGATAGGCGTAAAGGCCGATATGGTGCCAGAGCGGCCCCTCGCCTGAGGGGATGGGGTGGCGGGAGAAGTAGAGGGCCGGGGCAACCTGCACGCCGGGCGGAAAGGCGCAGGCGCATTTCACCACGCTCGGTGCTGCAGCCTCCTCCGTGCTCACCACCGGGGCGACGAGCGAGGCGATGTCGACCGACGGATCCGCCAGCGGGGTGAGCACCGCGCGGAGCAGCTCGGCGGGGATGGCCGGCAGGTCGCCCTGCAGGTTCACCACGGTGTCATGGATGCCGCCCGGATCCAACATGGCCAGGGCGCGCTCGATCCGGTCGGTGCCGGAGGGCAGGTCCTCGGCCACCATCACGGCGGTTCCGCCGGCAGCGGTCACGGCGGCTTCGATCTCCGGTGCGTCGCAGGCCACGGCGACCGGACCAATCCCGGCGGCGCGGGCGGCTTCCAGCACATGGACAATCATCGGCCGGCCGTGGATGTCCGCCATGGGCTTGCCTGGCAGGCGGGTTGAAGCCATGCGGGCGGGAATCAGGACGATCGGGTTCAAGGTTGTCCCTTCTTGGCGGCACCCGCTGCGGGGGCGGGCTACCACGGGTTGTCGTGGAAGCCCGGGAACATTATGGTCCGCCGGCTTCTAGCCGCGACGGCGGGGCCGCGCAAACACGCGGCCCGCCGGGCGTTTGGATGCGGCACAACACGGGACTGGGCAGGGCGTATGAGCCTGGAAGCTAACAAGGCGTTCGCAGCGGTACTGACCGCTGGCATCAGCTTCATGGTGGCCGGCCTGGTCGGCGGGCTGGTGGTGCATCCGCATCGTCTGGAGAAGCCCGCGATCGAGACGGGCGAAGTGGTGGCTGCAGCCGCTCCGGCCGCGCCCGCGGCGCTGGACCCGATCGGGCCGCTCCTGGCGAATGCCAATGTGGAGAACGGCCGGACCATCGCGAGCCGCGCATGCGCGGCCTGCCACACCTTCACCGAAGGCGGGCGCAACGCGGTCGGGCCGAATCTCTATGGCGTCGTCGGCGGTCCGCATGCGCATCGGGAGGACTTCAACTACTCCCCGGCCATGAAGGCGTTGCACGACAAAACCTGGGACTATGAGTCGCTGAACGCCTTCCTCAACCGCCCCGCCGCTGCCATCCCCGGCACCCGCATGGCGTTTGCAGGCTTGAACCAGACGCAGCAGCGAGCGGATGTGATCGCCTATCTGCGCAGCCTGTCGGCAACCCCGCAGCCACTTCCCTGATGGACAAGCTCGTCGCCTCGGCCGAGGCGGCGGCGGATCTGGCTGGGGCGGCGATTCGTCCTCTCTTCCGTTCGGCCCTGATGGTCGAGGCGAAGGGTGATGCCAGCCCCGTCACCGAGGCTGACCGCTCCGCCGAGCGCGCCATCCGCGACCATATCGCCCGGCACCATCCCGACCATGGCGTGATCGGGGAGGAATACGGCTCCGACCGCGCCGATGCCGAATGGGTCTGGGTGCTGGACCCGATCGACGGCACCCGCGCCTTCGTCACCGGCCGGCCGATCTTCGGCACGCTGATCGGGCTGCTGCACAAGGGCCGCCCGGTCCTGGGCATCATTGACCAGCCGGCGACCGGGGAGCGCTGGATCGGCGCCGAAGGCCGCCGCACCAGCTTCCGCGGCCCCTTCGGCGGTACCGTGGGCTGCCGGCCCTGCCCGGATGTCGGCCAGGCCGAACTGTCCTGCACCAGCCCCGATATGTTCCCGCCTGGGCAGGATGCCGGCTTCCAGGCCCTGCGCCGTGCCTCGCGCCGGACCACTTGGGGCGGGGATTGCTACACCTATGGCCTCGTGGCCCTCGGGCTGGTCGATATCGTGGTGGAAGCCGCGATGAAGCCCTGGGACTGGGGCGCGCTGGTTCCCGTGGTGGAGGGCGCCGGCGGCCGCGTGACCGATCATGCCGGGCGCCCGCTGACCCTCGATTCATCGGGCGATGTGCTCGCCGTGGGCGACCCGGCGCTGCTGCCCGCCTGTGCCTCGTTGCTTTCCGTTTGATGGCGGGCTGTTGAGGGATGGGGCTTTAGGCCCCACTCTCCATCCCATGCGCCGCCGCACCCTTCTCGCCACCGGCCTTGCCGCCGGATTGCCCGCCCTGCCCACGCTCGCCCAAGTGGCGGCCCAGGGGCCAGCCCAGGGCACAACGCCAGCCCCACGCCGGGTGCATGCCCTCTCCCTTCTGGGGGAGCCGGCGCTGCCGGCGGACTTCACGCATTTTCCCTGGGTCAATCCGAATGCGCCGAAGGGTGGGGAGATCACCCTCTACGCGCTCGGCAGCTTCGACAGCTTCAACGCCTATATCCTGCGCGGAACCCCAGCCGTCGGCAGCGGGCTACTCTACGACACACTGCTGAAGGAGAGCGCGGACGAGGCCAGTGCCGAATACGGCCATCTCGCCGGTATGGTCGAACTGCCGGCCGATGGTCGCGGCGTGACCTTCGAGCTGCGCGAGGGTGCCCGCTGGCATGATGGCCGCCCCATCACCGCGGATGACGTGGTCTGGACCTTCAACACGCTCCGCCAGCATGGCCGCCCCTTCTATCGGGCTTATTGGGCCGACGTATCCGAGGTGGTGGCGGAGAGCCCGCGCCGCGTCACTTTCCGCTTCTCGACCGACCAGAATCGCGAGCTTTCGCTGATTCTCGGTCAGCTGGCCGTGCTGCCGAAGCATTGGTGGGAAGGGCGCGACTTCGCCCGGCCGCTGCTGGACCCGCCGCTGGGTTCCGGCCCCTATAGGATCGAGCGCTTCGAGGCCGGGCGCTCAATCCTCTATCGCCGGGTGGAGGATTACTGGGGCCGCGACCTGCCCACCATGAAGGGCACGAACAACTTCGACGTCATGCGATACGAATATTTCCGCGACGCAACCGTCTCGCTCGAGGCCTTCAAGGCCGGGCAGATCGAGTTTCGCACCGAGAATGTGGCGCGTGACTGGGCGACGGCTTACGACTTCCCTGCCGTGCGCCGCGGCTGGGTGAAGCGCGACGAGATCCGGCACGAGCTGCCGACCGGCTTGCAGGGCTTCATCATGAACGAGCGCCGGCCTCTCTTCCAGGACCGGCGTGTGCGGGAGGCGCTGGGGCTGGTCTTCGACTTCGAGTGGATGAACGCCAACCTCTTCTACAATTCCTATGCGCGGACGAGCTCCTACTTCTCCAATTCCGACTTCGCCGCGCGTGGCCTGCCGGAGGGGCGCGAGAAGGAGATCCTGGAGCGCTTCAAGGACCGGCTGCCGCCCGAGGTGCTGACCCGCGAATTCAAGCTTCCCGTCAACGATGGGAGCGGCAACAACCGCGAGCAGGCCCGCCGTGCCCTGGAGCTGCTGCGCGAGGCTGGCTGGACCGTGAGGGACCGCCGCCTGACCAACGCCCAGGGACAGCGCTTCGAGTTTGAGATCCTGCTGAACGGCCCGACCTTCGAGCGCGTGGCGCTGCCCTATATCCAGTCCCTGCGGCGCCTGGGAATCGAGGCGCGCGTCCGGACGGTGGACCCGCCGCAGTACCAGGTGCGGATGGATGGCTTCGACTATGACATGACCGTCGATGTCTTCGGCCAGTCCTCCTCCCCCGGCAACGAGCAGCGGGACTACTGGACCAGCGCCAAGGCGGATGAGAACGGCAGCCGCAATACGATCGGGATCAAGGATCCGGTCGTGGACGAGATCGTCGAGATGATCGTCAACGCGCAGGACATCCAGGAGCTGACGGCCAGCTGCCGGGCGCTGGACCGCGTGCTGCTCTGGGGCTTCCACACCATCCCGCAATGGCACAGCCGCACCTTCCGCCTCGCCTGGTGGGACAAGTTCGGCCGGCCGGAGCGCAACCCGAAGCGCGCCTTGGGACTGGACAGCTGGTGGGTCGACCCGGCGAAGGAACGCGCCCTCGCGGCAGCCCGGAGCGCGGGCTAGGCCTTGGGCTCCTATATCCTTCGCCGGTTGCTGCTGCTGGTGCCGACGCTGTTCGGCATCATCCTCATCAACTTCGCCGTCACGCAATTCGCGCCAGGCGGGCCGGTTGAGCAGATGATCGCGGAGCTGCGAGGGCAGGGTAACACCACCCTGGGCCGCCTGACCGGCGAGGGCAGCGGCGAAACCCGTGCCCCCCGTCCGCAGGACCAGACGAGCGGAGAGGGACCGCGCTCCACCTATCGTGGCGCGCGCGGGCTGGATCCTGCGGTGGTGGCGGAGATCGAAAAGGCCTTCGGCTTCGACAAGCCGGCGGCCACGCGCTTCTGGGAGATGATCACCAGCTATCTGCGCTTCGATTTCGGCCGGTCCCTGTTCCAGGATCGCCCGGTGGTGGACCTGATCCTTGAGAAGATGCCGGTTTCCGTCTCGCTCGGCCTCTGGTCCACGCTGATCATCTATCTCGTCTCCATCCCACTCGGCATCCGCAAGGCGGTGCGGGACGGGACGCGCTTCGATGCTTGGACCTCCGGCGTGGTGCTGCTGGGCTATGCAATTCCCGGCTTCCTCTTCGCCATCCTGCTGGTGGTGCTCTTCGCCGGCGGGTCCTTCGTGCAGTGGTTCCCGCTGCGCGGGCTGACCACCAGCGGCAGCGAGAACTGGCCCCTGTGGCAGCGCGTGGCGGATTATGCCTGGCACATGGTGCTGCCCACCATCGCGCTGGTCGTCGGCGGCTTCGCCGGGCTGACTATGCTGACGAAGAACGCCTTCATGGACGAGATCAACAAGCAATACGTGCTCACCGCCCGTGCCAAGGGAGCGGGGGAGAAACGGGTGCTTTATGGCCACATCTTCCGCAACGCGATGCTGCTGATCATCGCAGGATTTCCGGCCGCCTTCATCGGCATCCTCTTTACCGGCGCGCTGCTGGTGGAGATCGTGTTCAGCCTGGATGGGCTGGGGCTGCTCGGCTTCGAAGCGGCGATCCGGCGGGACTACCCGGTGATGTTCGCCACCCTCTACATCTTCACGCTGCTTGGCCTCGTCATGCAGATCGTGGGCGATATCAGCTACACGCTGGTAGACCCGCGGATCGATTTCAGCGCACGCCGTTGACGCTCTCGCCACTTACCCGCCGCCGCTTTGCCAATTTCCACGCCAATCGGCGGGGATGGTGGTCGCTGTGGATCTTTGCCCTGCTGTTTTTCGTCACCCTCTTTGCCGAGGTAATCGCCAATGACCGGCCGATCGTGGCGCAGGTGGAAGGCAAGTGGTTCTTCCCCGTCGTCATCGAATACGCCGAGAGCGACATATTGAGCGACGGCTTCCCCACCACCGCCGATTGGCACGACCCAATGCTGGTGGAGGAGGTGGAGAAGCGCGGCTGGGCCATTTGGCCACCGGTCCGCTACAGCCACCGCACCGTCGTGCGGGATCTTGGACGCCCGGCGCCCTCGCCGCCTTCCATGAAGAACCTGCTGGGCACGGATGACCAGGCGCGCGACGTGCTGGCCCGCGTGATCCATGGCTTCCGCATTTCCGTGCTGTTCGGCTTTACCCTGACCATCATCTCCTCCGTCATCGGCGTCGCGGCCGGAGCGGTGCAGGGTTATTACGGCGGCTGGGTGGACCTGATCTTCCAGCGGGTGATCGAGATCTGGTCGGGCATGCCGCAGCTCCTGTTGCTCATCATCCTGGCCAGCGTCATCGAGCCGAGCTTCTTCTCCCTTCTCGGCTTCCTGCTGCTGTTCTCCTGGATGGCGCTGACCGGCGTGGTGCGGGCGGAGTTCCTGCGCGGCCGGAACCTGGACTATGTGCGTGCCGCACGGGCGCTGGGCGTGTCCGACATGCGGCTGATGGCGCGCCACATCCTGCCCAACGCCATGGTGGCAACCCTGACCATGCTGCCCTTCATCCTGGCCGGCTCCGTCACCGTGCTGGCGAGCCTGGACTTCCTGGGCTTCGGCCTGCCGCCCGGCTCGCCCTCGCTCGGGGAGCTCGTCTCTCAGGCGAAGAACAATCTCCAGGCGCCCTGGCTTGGCATCACCGCCTTTGTCGTGCTGGGCGGGATGCTGACGCTGCTGGCCTTCATCGGCGAGGCGGTGCGTGACGCCTTCGATCCGCGCAAGCAGCCGGGAGGTGGGCGATGAGCGGACCGCTGCTTGATGTGCGCGACCTGTGTGTCGCCTTCCGGGGGCACCCGGTGGTGCAGGGCGTCTCCTTCTCGCTGAAGCCGGGCGAGACGCTTGCCCTCGTGGGCGAGAGCGGCAGCGGCAAGAGCGTCACGGCGCTGTCCTGCCTCCGCCTCCTGGGCCCCGGCGGCTCGAACCCCACGGGGCAGGTGACGCTGGACGGGGTGGACGTGCTGAACGCCTCCTCCGACGAATTGCAGCGCCTGCGGGGCGGCGTGGCGGGGATGGTGTTCCAGGAGCCCATGACCTCGCTCAACCCGCTGCACACGATCGGGCGGCAGGTCTCCGAGGCCATCACCCTGCACCGGCCAATGCGTGGCGCGGCCCTGCGGCGGCGGGTGATTGAACTGCTGCATAGAGCCGGGCTGGGTGCTGCGGCGGAGCGTCTGGACGCCTATCCGCACCAGCTCTCTGGCGGGCAGCGGCAGCGGGTAATGATCGCCGTGGCCCTCGCCAATGACCCGCGCCTGCTGATCGCCGACGAGCCGACCACGGCGCTGGACGTCACCATCCAGGCGCAGGTGCTGGACCTGCTGGCGCAGCTGAAGCGGGAGCTTGGCATGGCCATGCTCCTCATCACCCATGACCTGGCCATCGTCCGCCGCCATGCAGACCGGGTGGTGGTGATGAAGGATGGGGCGGCGGTGGAGCAGGGCCTGGTGTCCGAGGTCTTCGCCCGGCCTGCCCATCCCTACACGCGCATGTTGCTGGACACCCAGCCGCATGGGCGCGCGGCGCCGCTGCCAAAGGACGCGCCGGAGATCCTCCGTGCCCGCGACATGATGGTGCATTTTCCTATCCGCCGCGGCTTGCTGCGCCGGGTCGTGTCCCATGTGAAGGCGGTGGATGGCGTCGACCTGACCTTGCGGCGGGGCGAGACGCTCGGGGTGGTCGGGGAAAGCGGCAGCGGCAAGACCACCCTCGGCCTTGCCCTGCTGCAGCTGGCGCACTCCCAGGGCGAGGTGTTGCTGGATGGCGAGCCCATCCAGGGCCTGTCCCGCGCCGGGCTGCGGCCCCTGCGCCGGCGCATGCAGATCGTTTTCCAGGATCCCTATGGCAGCCTCTCGCCACGCATGAGCGTGGGCGAGATCGTGGGCGAAGGGCTGGCGGTGCATGAACCCTCCCTCTCCCGTGCAGAACGGGATACGCGGGTCGCCGGAGCGCTGCGGGAGGTCGGGCTCGATCCCGGCTGCATCATCCGCTACCCACATGAATTCTCCGGCGGACAGCGCCAGCGCATCGCCATCGCGCGCGCCCTGGTGCTCGAGCCGGAGCTTGTGGTGCTGGACGAGCCGACTAGCGCACTTGACGTCTCGGTGCAGGCGCAGGTGGTGGAGCTGCTGCGCGACCTGCAGGCGAGGCGGGGCCTCTCCTACATCTTCATCTCGCATGACCTGCGCGTGGTGCGGGCGCTGGCCCACCGCATCGTCGTGATGAAGGACGGCAAGCTGGTCGAGGAGGGCGAGACGGAACAGGTGGTCGCCGCGCCCCGGGCGGCCTACACCCGCGCCCTTATGGAAGCGGCCTTCGAGCTGCGCGCCGGAGCTGGGGTCGAGACGTGAACGAACTTGAACGCCTGAAGGAACTGCTGGACCAGGAGCAGGTGAAGCTGGGCATCAACATCCGGCAGATGAATGCGCCGGGCTCGCCCGTCTACCGCACCTGGGAGAACATCACGGTGCCGGTGATCCTGCTCGGCGCCAGCATGCTCGCCACCCTTTACATCCACACCTGGGTTGGCCTGGCGGTCCTGGTCGTGGGCGCAGCCTGGTGGATCCTGAAGGTGCTGCCCAAGGTGAGGGACGAAGTCTTCGACCGCAGCGCTGCCTTCGCCTTGTCGAGCGAGGCGACCTTCGATGCCATGTGGGCGAAGGGCGTGCTCAGCCTGTATGCGAAGATGCCGGACGGAACGGAGCGGGCTGCGGCGAAGCGGCAGGATTGGCGCGCCTTCGTGCGTGCCCTGTCGGAGGGCTAGAGCAGAACTCTGTGGGGCGGGATCGCTCGGAAGTGTGAATCCGCTCTTCAACAAAGAGCCAGAGCATTGGCCAGGGCATTTGGAGTGATCGCATGTGAGCGGCAGGCGCCGGCCTATCGGGGCGGTCCTGCCATCCACACGCGCTCGGGCTTGCGCGCGATCAGCTCGCGCGCTTGGTCTGCATCTGGCTGTTGGCCGGCTGCGTGACCACGGTCTCGGTCGTGTCCTCGGCGGCGGCGGCGGCCTCACCCATGATGCTGCGCATCTCGCGCAACAGGGCGGCGCCCTTCACGGTGCGCTGGACGAGCACGGAGCGGCGGTCCTGCGGGTCGGTCTTGCGGCGGGCGAAGTCCAGCTCGCCCAGGCGGTCCAGCGCGCGGGTGATGGCGGGCTTGGACACATTGAGCGAGGCGGCCAGGCCGCGCACCGTATGCGGGCCCTCGCCCAGATAGACCGTCAGGAACACGCCGAGCTGCCGTGCTGAGAGGTCGGGGCCATCGCGGCGAACCAGCGCCACCACCGTGTCCCGGAGAATGCCGACGAACTGGTCCGGTGTGCCTTGCACGGGCATCGGGAAACATTCCTTCTCTTGGGGCGCCCCACAGGGGGCGCCGTATCAGAATCAACCGTTGAGCCGGCCTCCCGTTGGGGAGCGGCCCAAGCCGGCTTTGCGGATCACCCGCTCAAGGGCCGGCCCAAACGGGCAACAGCGCCATCAGTCCGGCGTAAAGGGCCCGCAGGCCCATCGCCTCGCCACCTTCTGGACGTCCCGGTCTCGCCGAATCGTTCCAGGCGTAAACGTCGAGATGCGCCCATTCGATGCCATCCGGAACGAAATGGCGAAGAAAGAGCGCGGCCACGACGGATCCAGCCATCGGTCGGCTGCCGATGTTGTTGATGTCGGCAGCCGAACTGTCGAGCCACGAAGCGTAACCTTCGTGCAACGGCAGTCGCCAGAGCGGGTCGTGGCACGCCTCGCCCGCGGCGGAAAGAGCCGAGGCAACCGTTTCGCTATTCGTGAACAGCGCTGGCAGATCAGGACCGAGTGCGACGCGGGCGGCGCCCGTGAGGGTCGCCGCATCGATCATGACCCTCGGCCGCTGCTCGCCCGCGAAGGCCAGGAGGTCGGCCAGCACCAGCCGCCCCTCGGCATCCGTGTTGCCCACCTCGACCGTCAGCCCCGCGCGGGTGCGCAGCACGTCCAGCGGGCGCATCGCAGTGGGGGAGACGGCATTCTCCACCGCGCCGATCGCGACCAGCAGGCGGATCGGGGCCTGCAGGCGCATCAGCGCCTCCGCCAGCCCGAGGATGATGGCCGCGCCGCCCATGTCCTTCTTCATGCGCTTCATGCCGTCGGGCGACTTCAGGTCCAGCCCGCCCGTGTCGAAGCACACGCCCTTGCCGAGCAGGGCGATCAGTGGCCCCTCAGCCGCACCTTCCCAGCGGAGCACCGCCACGCGAGGCGCGCGGTGGCTGCCGCAGCCAACGGCCGCGACGGCGGGGAAGCCTTGGGTCAGGGCATCGCCCGAGATCTCTTCGAACGCAGCGCCGCAACGCTCGGCGACGCCGCGCGCGGCATCCGCCAGTTCGGCAGGGCCCAGATCGGCAGCAGGGAGGTTGATCAGGTCCCGTGCCCTGAGGATTGCCTCCGCCAGTACCTGTGTGTCGGGGCAGCCATCCGGCGGGACCAGCCGGGCGGGTTGCCGGCGCGAGGCCTTGTGGCGCGTGAAGCGATAGGCGCCGAGCATCCAGCCCAGCAGGGCTGCCGCGGGGTCGCACCCTTCGCCGAGGCGCCAGTCCGTGCCTTCGGGAAGGCCGAAGGGCAGGGCGCCATAGGGCCAGGGCGGCCCGTCGCCCCGGCCGAGACCCAGCACGGCCGCCGAGACGCCGCCTGCGCCCGGAAGAAGGGCAATCTGCCCCGCCTCGGCTTGGAAGCCGCTATCCCGAAGATAGCCTGCCGCATCGGGATCCAGCCGTTCGAGCAGCGCCGGCAGCGCATCCCGCGTCGTGGCGTGGACAGGGCGGGTCGCCGCGGAGGTCCCTGCGAGGGCCCAGGTCAGCTCAGGATCAGGCATCTTTGCAACTTAAAGTTGTATGTCATTGCCGGTCATTTCGGAAGGGCTTCTTGTTCAAGATGCCGATAGCGGGCCATCCGGTGCATGGCCGGGACGGAGCGGAACGCCATGCCGTCGGTGCGCTGCCTGCCTATGCGGCAGCGCCGGGGCCCCGCCAAGGCCGACCAAGCCTGCTTTCCTACGGCGATGGCGGGTGATACGCGCCCCGGCATGCGGATTCTGCTCTGGTATTGGGGGCGGCGCGGCGGCGGGGCCCAATTCGCCCTCTGCCTCGCGCGCGGGCTGGTGGGCCGGCCGGGCGTGACGCTCGGCCTCTCCCTGTCCGACCGCAACGAGCTGCTGCCCGAGACCCGTGCGCTCGACGTACCGCTGGATGTTGTGGAGACTTTCGGCGGCGCTGCCGGTGCCGTGATCGGCCTGGCGCGCCTGCCGGTCCTCCGGCGGCGCCTGGTGGAGCAGGCGCTAGGCATGCGCGCTGATGCCGTGGTTTCGGTGATGAACCATGTCTGGACACCACTGGTGGCCGGCGCCTTGCCGCGTGCCGGGATCCCCTTCGTCAGCATGGTTCATGACGCCCTGCCGCATCCGGGCGACCCCGCCTTCGCCTGGGACTGGCGCCTGCGGCAGGAGCTGAACGCTGCCGCCGGGGCCGTCGTCTTCTCGGAGCCCGTGGCGGCGGCGGTGGCCGCGCGCCGGCCCGGCCTGCCCATCCTGCGCCTGCCGCTGGGCGCCCATATTCCGGCTGTCGGCTCCTCCCCGGCGTCGCCTGTGGCCGATTTTCTCTTCTTCGGACGGCTACGCGCCTACAAGGGATTGGACCTGCTGCGGGACGCCTTTGCCGCCCTGCGCGCCCGCCATCCTGGTGCCACCCTGCGCGTGGTGGGGGAGGGTGATCCGGAATCCTGTGCCCCTGGGCTTGCCGCCCTGCCGGGTGTGACGGTCGAGCCACGCTGGGTGGCCGATGCGGAGATGCCGTCCCTCGTCGCCTCCGCCGGCGCGGTGGTGCTGCCCTATCGGGAGGCCAGCCAGTCCGGTGTCCTGCCGATCGCCCTCGCGCTGGGCGTGCCGGTGGTGGCGACGCCTGTGGGCGGCCTCTCCGCCCAGTTGGAGCATGGGGTGACAGGGCTGCTGGCGAGGGAGGTTTCCGCGCCGGCCCTGGCCGAGGCGATGGCGGCGATGCTCGACCCCGCCCGCCGGGCGGCGCTGTCCGCCGGCGCCCGGGTGGCCGGGGCCCGGCTGAGCGATTGGGATGCCCAGGCCGCGACGCTGGTTGAATGGCTGGAGCGCCGAAAGGAAGCGGGGCGATGAGCCTGCTGCATCGGATCTGGTCCCGCCTGCCGCGCTCCGCCCGGCGCGATGCTCTTTTCTCGCTGACCGCCGCCCTGGCACCCCGGATCGCCGGGCCGGCGCCACCCCCGACGCTGCCGGTGACGGTGGCTGGCTATTTCGGGGCTACCACCGGCCTTGGGGCCGCCACGCGGCGCCTCGCGGCCGGGCTGCGCGACCAGGGACTTGAGGTGGCGGAAGCCGATCTCACCGGTCCGCTGCGCCAAGGACCGGCCGGGCCGCCTCCGAATGTCCCGCTCGGGCCGGGGACGCTGCTGGTGCATGTGAATGGGCCGATGCTGCCCTGGGCGCTGTTTGCTCTGGGGCGCCGGGCGGTCGCGGGAAAGCGGGTGATCGGCGTGTGGAACTGGGAGCTTCCGGCCCTGCCGCCCGACTGGAATCGCGGCTTTGCCGCCTGCCACGCCATCTGGGCCGGGACGGAGTTCGTGGCCGCGGCCTGCCGTCGCCCGGGCGGCCCGCCGGTGCAGGTCGTGCCCTATCCCCTGCCGCGTCCGGCTCCCTCCGCCCTCGGTCGGACCGATTTCGGTCTGCCGGAGAAGGCTTTCGTCACGCTGCTGGTCTTCGATGCCACCTCCTCCCTCGCGCGGAAGAACCCGCTGGGCGCCATCGAGGCGCATCACCGCGCTTTCGGCGACGATCCCGACCACATCCTGGTGGTCAAGACCCATGGTACCGCCCATGCCGGGCCCGGCTGGGCGGCCGTGGCGGCGGCGGCCGAAGCCCGGCCAAATGTGCGGGTGATGGACGCCGCCCTGTCCCGCAGCGACCTCTGGGCGCTGATGGCGGCGAGCGACGCGCTGCTCTCCCTGCACCGCTCGGAGGGCTATGGCTTCGCGATCGCCGAGATGATGGAGCTGGGCCGCCCCGTGGTGGCGACCGGCTGGTCTGGCAACACCGATTTCATGCAGGGCCCTGGCTGCCATGCCGTGGGCTGGCGGCTGGTGCCGGCCCGCGACCCGCAGGGCATCTATGATATGCCCGAGGCGCGCTGGGCCGATCCGGATCTCGACGAGGCCGCCGCGATCCTGCGCCGGATCGCGGGGGACGAGGCCCTGCGGCGCCCGCCGCCGGTCCGCCTGCCGCCGCCGGACTACCGCGCCGCGCTGGGCCTTTCCTGACCCGTTTCCAGCCCTGTTCGGGGCTGATCCGAACACGCGGTCTAGCAAGGCCCGAGCAAGGCCGCTAAAGGCTGCCGGCCTATCACCAGCGAAACTGGATCTGATGCCGCGCGCGCTCATCACCGGGGTGACCGGACAGGACGGGGCCTACCTGTCGCAACTGCTGCTCGAGAAGGGCTACGAGGTCTTCGGGCTGCTCCGACGCTCCTCCTCGGGGGATGTGATCGACGAGCGGTTGCGCTGGCTCGGCATTGCCGGGCAGGTGCGGATGATGGATGGCAACCTGATCGACCTGTCGTCGATGTTGCGCATCATGCAGGAGGTCAAGCCGGACGAGGTGTACAACCTCGGTGCCCAGTCCTTTGTGAAGACCTCCTGGAACCAGCCGCTGCTGACCGGGCAGGTGACGGCGCTGGGCGCGAACAACATGCTCGAGGCGCTGCGGCTGGCGGCGCCGAACGCCCGCTTCTACCAGGCCTCCTCCTCCGAGATGTACGGGCTGATCCAGGAGCCGGTGCAGAGCGAGAAGACCCCCTTCTACCCGCGCTCGCCCTATGCCGTGGCCAAGCTCTATGCCCATTGGATGACGGTGAACTACCGGGAGAGCT
>NZ_WWDL01000025.1 GCF_009848505.1 Muricoccus harenae | reverse complement strand
CTGGTCAATGAGTTGGCAGAGGCAGCGCACGCCAACCAGCTCAGCCGCGCGCTCAGCCGCTGGGAGCGGCTCGACCTGATCTGCATCGACGAGCTGGGCTATGTGCCATTGGCCGAAACCGCCTGCGGGTTGATGTTCCAGGTGATCGCCGACCGAGCGGAGAAGGCGGCGGTGATCGTGACCACCAATCTGCCGTTCTCCGAATGGCCGCAGGTCATCCCTAATCCCCGGCTGTGCAAGGCCCTGATCGATCGCCTGACCGACCGGGCGCACATCATCACCACGGGGGCGGACTCCTACCGGTTCCGCCGCACCACGGCGCAGCGCAAGCCCGTCAAGCCGTGAGGAGGACACCAGAACAGCGACACTGACCGTCCTGGCCGGGCCGCGGCCCGGCCAGAACGGCCAGAAGCGGCAGCTGGGCCAGAATTCGCCAGCACTGCTGGGCCAAAATTCAGTGACACAGCCAACCGCCGCGCGAACGCCTTGGGCCTGGCTGCAGAGAGCTGCAATCTTGCCCTGCTGTCCCGCGATGGGGCTTCCCCACCACGGACATTAACGGTCGGCTTCGAACCCACTCATGTTTTCATGGGCTGGCTGGCAGCAGAACGGCCCACGTTGTTTCAACGTGGGCCGCCCGTAACTCATCGAAGATGATAAATTCTTAGCTCAGACCGAGTAGTACATCTCGAATTCAACCGGGTGCGGCGTGTGCTCGAACCGGTACACGTCCTGCCACTTCAGCTCGATGTAGGACTCGATCTGGTCGGTGGTGAAGACGTCGCCAGCCAGCAGGTAGTCGTGGTCGGCCTCGAGCGACTGCAGCGCCTCGCGGAGCGACCCGCAGACCGTCGGGATGCCCTTCAGCTCCTCCGGCGGAAGGTCGTACAGGTCCTTGTCCATCGCCTCGCCCGGGTGGATCTTGTTCTTGATCCCGTCCAGACCGGCCATGAGCATCGCCGCGAAGGCGAGGTAGGGGTTCGCGCCCGGATCCGGGAAGCGCACCTCGACGCGCTTCGCCTTCGGGCTCGTCGCGTAGGGGATGCGGCAGGAGGCGGAGCGGTTGCGGGCCGAATACGCCAGCAGCACGGGAGCCTCGAAGCCAGGGATCAGCCGCTTGTAGGAGTTGGTCAGCGGGTTGGTGAAGGCGTTGAGGGACTTGGCGTGCTTGATGATTCCGCCGATGTACCACAGCGCGTAGTCGGACAGGTCCGCATAGCCGTTACCGGCGAAGAGCGGCTTGCCATCCTTCCAGATCGACTGGTGCACATGCATGCCCGAGCCGTTGTCGCCATAGATCGGCTTCGGCATGAACGTCGCGGTCTTCCCGTAGGAATGCGCCACGTTGTGGATGCAGTACTTGTAGATCTGCATGTGGTCGGCCTGGGTGATCAGCGGGCCGAACTTGGTGCCGAGCTCGTGCTGCGACTGCGCCACCTCATGGTGGTGCTTCTCGCCCAGGACGCCCATCTCCATCATGGTGGAGAGCATCTCGGCGCGCAGATCGACTTCGCTGTCGACCGGGTTCACCGGGAAGTAGCCGCCCTTCACGCCCGGGCGGTGGCCCATATTGCCCTCGGGGAAGTCCTTCATGGACGCGCCCGGGCCTTCGCCGCTCTCCAGCTTATAGTGGCCGTAGTTGCCGCCGGTGCCGAACTTCACGTCGTCGAACACGAAGAACTCGGCCTCGGGGCCGAAGAACGCGGTGTCGCCGATGCCGGAGGACTTCAGATACTCCTCGGCCTTCTTCGCCGTGCCGCGCGGATCGCGGTTGTAGCGCTGGCCGGTGGAGGGCTCGTAGATGTCGCAGAACACGATCAGCTGTGGCTTGGCGCTGAACGGGTCCATGCAGGCATTCAGCGTGTCCGGCATCAGGATCATGTCGGACTCGTTGATCGCCTTCCAGCCAGCGATCGAAGAGCCGTCGAACATGATACCCTCGGCGAAGGTGTCCTCCTCGATGGTGGAGACATGCTGGGCAGTGTGCTGCCACTTGCCCTTCGGGTCCGTGAACCGGAAGTCCACATACTCGACGCTATTCTCCTTGATCATCTCCATTACCCTGGAGACGCTTTCCTTATCATTCGCCATTCGCCGGGTCCTGTTCCCCTTACGCGTTGATCATGGGGGAGCGTGTGCCGCCCCACCCTGGCCCACCGCAAGCCCCCCTGTCGGTTCCCCGGGGGCGTCGCGGCAGGAAAATCCCTCAGACCGCCTCTTCGCCGCGCTCTCCGGTGCGGATGCGCACCACGTCCAGCACGTCGGTGATGAAGATCTTGCCGTCGCCGATCCGCCCGGTGCGCGCGGCGGCGGTGATCGCCTCCACGGCGCGTTCGGCCAGGTCGTCGGAGCAGATCACCTCGATCTTCACCTTGGGCAGGAAGTCCACGACGTATTCCGCACCGCGGTAGAGTTCCGTGTGGCCCTTCTGGCGCCCGAAGCCCTTGGCTTCAACCACGGTCAGCCCTTGCAGGCCGATCTCGTGCAGCGCGTCCTTCACCTCGTCCAGCTTGAAGGGCTTAATGATAGCTTCGATCTTCTTCATCGGCTCCGTGTCCCGCAGGGTGGCGGGCACCCCGCTCCTCCCGCGTCTTGGCCGCGGCCCGGCAAGGCAGGCCGCTGGCGGGCGGACGTTGCACGGCCCGTGCCGGGCGGGCAAGGACGGCGCGAGGGGAATTTGAGAGACCCAGGGCCCGGCGCGCCACCAGCCGGGGCAATCTGCCTAAAGCGGAGGCATTCGGGCGCTGCGCGATTGCGCCCCGGGCCCTGCGACCCCATCATGGGCCGACCCGCACCCTGGAACGTCCCGCCCGGGATCGCCCTCCGTCGCGCCTGCCCTTCCTCGGAATCCCTGCCGCGCCCATGAACGCCCCCCTCAAGTCCCAGAATGCGCTCCTCTCCGCCACCGGCACCACGATCTTCACCGTGATGTCCGCCCTCGCCGTGCAGCACGGGGCAATCAACCTCGGCCAGGGCTTCCCGGACCAGGAGGGGCCGGAGGTGGTTGTGCGAGCGGCCGCCGAGGCGCTGCTGGACAACCGGAACCAGTATCCGCCGCTGACCGGCGTGCCGGAACTGCGCCAGGCCGTTGCCGATGCCAACCGCCGCTTCTATGGGCTGGAGGTCGATCCGCTCTCCGAGGTGGTGGTCACCTCCGGCGCGACCGAGGCGATCACCGCCTGCCTCATGGCCGTGTTGAACCCGGGCGACGAATGCGTGCTGATCGAGCCGCTTTACGACACCTACCTGCCCGTGGTGCGGATGCTCGGGGCCATCCCCAGGCTCGTCCGGCTGACCCCGCCGAAATGGGAGCTGCCGCGGACCGAGCTGGCTGCCGCCTTCGGGCCCAAGACCAAGGCAATCTTGCTCAACTCCCCCATGAACCCCGCCGGCAAGGTCTTCACGGCGGCGGAACTCGCCTTCGTGGCGGACCTGCTGCAGCGCCACGGTGCTTATGCCGTTTGCGACGAGGTCTATGAGCACCTGACCTTCGACGGCTGGGCGCATATCCCCCTGATGACCCTCCCGGGCATGCGGGAGCGCTGCATGCGGATCGGCAGCGCCGGCAAGACCTTCAGCCTGACCGGTTGGAAGGTCGGCTATATAACCGCCGACCGGTCGCTGGCCCCCAACATCGCCAAGGCACATCAGTTGCTGACCTTCACCACCCCCCCGAATCTGCAGCGGGCCGTCGCGGTGGGGCTGGGGCTCGAGGATTCCTATTTCACCGGCCTCTCCACCTCGCTCCAGGCGAAGCGGGACCGGCTGGCGGCCGGGCTGGCGGCGCTCGGCTTCGGGGTGCTGCCCAGCCAGGGCTCCTATTTCGTCACTGCCGATTTCCGGCCGCTCGGCTTCACCGGGAACGATGTGGCCTTCTGCCGCCACATCACCGAGGAAGCCAAGGTCACTGCCATTCCCGTTTCAGCCTTCTATGACGGGGAGGGGGCGCCGAATCACTTCGCCCGCTTTGCCTTCTGCAAGGCCGATGCGGTGTTGGACGAGGCACTGGCCCGGCTTGGAGCCTGGAAGGCGGCCCGCAGCGCCATGCCGGAAGCCGGGGCTCGCGCCGCCGGCTAAGGCACAATGCGTCCGGAGCCATGGTTCTGCTTCAGCCATGGTTGACGGAAGGGGCGCCTGCACCCTAAACCGCGCCGCCGGCCGGAACTCCCGGTCGGCACGTATGGCGGCCTTAGCTCAGTCGGTAGAGCGCCACGTTGTGGTCGTGGATGTCACGGGTTCGAGCCCCGTAGGTCGCCCATCCCTCCCTCCCGCCTTCACCGCATCCCGAGCCTGCTCTCACGGCAGACCCGGTTGACTTCGCGGCCATCTGCTTCCGAACTCCGTTTCCAGCGCGGCTTGAAGGCCGCCGGGGACGGAGAATGCCATGAAGCTTACCCTTGAGGGCCGCCGCGCCCTGGTCACCGGCGGCTCGCGCGGCCTCGGCCTCGCCACGGCCCGCGCCTTCGCCGAGGCCGGCGCCCGGGTGGCGCTGGTAGCCCGGAGCGAGGGGCCACTCGCCGAGGCGTCCGCCTCCATTCCCGGCAGCATCCCCGTCGCCGCCGACATCGCCACCGCCGAGGGCTGCGAGGCTGCCTTCCGCGCAGCCGAATCGGCGTTGGGCGGCATCGACGTCCTGGTGAACAACGCTGGCACCTCCCGCCGCGGGCCGCTCTCCTCGCTGAGCGATGCGGACTGGCAGGCAGACCTGGACCTGAAGCTCTTTGCCGCCATTCGGCTCGTGCGGCTCGCCTGGCCAGGCATGGCCGAGCGGCGCTTTGGGCGGATCATCAACGTGCTCAACATCGGGGCAAAAGCTCCCCCGCCGACCGGTGCGCCCACCGCCGTCTCCCGCGCCGCCGGCATGGCACTGACCAAGGTGATGGCGGGGGAGGGGGCGCCACTCGGGATCAATGTGAACGCCCTGCTCGTCGGCAAGATTGACAGCGACCAATGGGTGCGCCGGCACGCCGCCGACCCCGCCGGCCAGTCCTACGAGCAATGGAAGGAGGAAGCCGGCCGACCCATCCCCATGGGGCGGATCGGCCGGGCGGAAGAATTCGCCGCCATGGCCCTGGCCCTTGCGTCCCAGCCTGGCGACTACGTCACCGGCACCGCCATCAACGTGGATGGCGGCATGTCCCCCGTTCCCTGACAGGAGGCTTCCTTGCGCAACACGGTTGCCATTGCCGGGCTGGGCGCCATCGGGCTGGAATTGGCCCGTGCGCTGGATGCGGGGGTGGAGGGGCTGCGCCTCATCGCCGTGGCGGCGCGGGACACTGCCAAGGCCGAGGCCAACCTAGCAGGCTTCCAGAACCCGCCGCAGCTTGTTCCCCTGGCGGAGTTGGCGGACGAGGCCGAGATCGTCGTCGAATGCGCCCCCGCCGCGGTCTTTGAGGCGGTGGCGCGCCCCGCCATCGCACGCGGCCGCATCTTCATACCCGCCTCCGTCGGCGCGCTGCTGCCGCGCATGGAGCTGGTGGAGGAGGCGCGGCAGACCGGGGCGCGGATCGTGGTGCCCACCGGTGCCCTGCTCGGCCTCGACGCCGTGCGCGCCGTGGCCGAGGGACCGGTGCAGAGCGTGACGATCGAGACCCGCAAGCCACCACGCGGGCTGGAAGGCGCGCCCTACCTCACCGAGAAGGGACTGGACATGGGGGCGGTGACGGAGCCCACCCTCGTGTTCGAGGGTAATGCGCTGGAAGCGGCGCGAGGCTTCCCGGCCAATGTGAATGTCGCCGCCGCGCTGGCGCTCGCGGGAATTGGGCCGGAACGGACCATGGTGGAAATCTGGGCGGTACCGGGCCTGACGCGCAACACCCACACCATCCGGGTCGAGGCCGATGCGGCACGCTTCACCATGTCGATCGAGGGCGTGCCGAGCGAGACGAACCCCCGCACCGGCAAGCTGACGCCGCTCTCCCTCGTCGCCTGCCTGCGCGGGCTGGTTTCCACGCTAAAGGTGGGCAGCTAAGCCCTCAGGCAGCCGCCAGGGCGCGTGTCTCCGGCCGCCCATGCACCTTCAGCGTCCCGAGCCCCGCCAGCGCATCCCGGATCACGTCTCGCAGCAGCCGCACCTCGCGGATGCGGCCGAAGCTCGGGCGGTGGAAGAGGGAGATGTCCCGCCCTGGCAGCGGCACCGAGCGGATCAGCCGATAGGCCACCATATCGTCCAGCAGCGTACCCACCTGCACCGCCAGCTGCGGCAGGAGCGAGCAGCCCATGCCGGCGCCGATCAGCTGGCGCAGCGTCTCCAGGCTAGTCGCCTGCATGGAGCCGCCGGATTGCGCGGCGCGCTGGCAGGCGGGGAAGAGGGAGACGGTCTGGTCGCGCAGGCAATGGCCTTCGCTCAACAGGATCAGCTCCCCGGCGGGTACGTCATCCATCGTCACCCGGTCGATTACCGCCAGCCGGTGGTCGCGCGGCACGGCGAGAACGAAGCTCTCATGGAAGACCGGCAGCTCGGATAGCTCGATGTCACGCACCGGCGAGGCGGCGAGGAGGGCATCGAGGTCCCCCGCCTCCAGGGCGCGCACTAGCGGATGGGTCAGCCGCTCCACCAGGCTCAGGCGGAGATTCGGGAAGCGGCTGCGCAGCGGCTGCAGGATGATGGGGGCGATATAGGGCGTGAGGGTGGAGATGACGCCGAGGCGGAACTGCCCGCCCAGCGGTTCAATCCCCGACTGCGCCATCTCCAGCAGACGGCGGCCCTCCGCGAGGATGACGCGGCACTGGGCCAGGATCTCGGTGCCTTGCTCCGTCACCATCACGCTGCGGCTGGCGCGCTCGAAGACCTGCACGCCGAGATATTCCTCGAGCTTGCGGACCTGGGCCGAGAGGGTCGGCTGGCTGACGGAGCAGGCCGTCGCGGCCTTGCCGAAATGCAGGTTGTCGGCGACCGCGACGAGATACTCGATGTCGCGGAAGCTTAGCCCGGCGAGGTTCATCGCGCCCTGTCTCCTCGTCCCGTTACCACAGCACCACCACATCGCCGGAGGATGGCCCCTGGCGGATATCGATTCCTTCGGGAGTGCTGATCCCGAGCGTCATCGGCACGTGCCGTACCGTGCCGAGCGTTTCGCGAATCCGCACCACGCGCTCGCCGCCCTCGGTGCGGATGGCATCCTGGGGGCGGACGATCGCGTTCGGATTGTCACAGACGATCACGGAGAGATTTGCCGACATGCCGACGGCAAGATGGCGGCATTCCTCTGGCCGGATGTCCTCGATCAACATCCTCGCGGGGAAATCTGGCGCTCCGGTACGGGCGGAGGTCTCGCTGCTCGCCTGCGCGGTCACGCTTGCCACCATGCCGGTCAACTCCTGCCCCGAGAGGCTATCGCCGGGACCGAGGCGGGCTGCCCGACCCGGATCTTGCAGAAGTCGATCTCGTAGATACCGCTGCTCGGCTTGTCGGGCGGGCCGCTGATGTTCATCAGCTTGGGCTTGCCCGAGCCCAAGCCGCCCATGATGGAGACCGGTTCACCCTTCTCCACCCAGAGGGACAGGCCGCGCAGGATCTGCATCTGACCGGGCCCGACCTTGAAGGGCCGGGTGATGTCCGTGAGTTGGAGCATCCGCTGCTTCTACACGGCTCCGCACCCGTTGCGATGGGGGATCATGGCTCAGCGTCGGCCACCGAGCCTTACCAGCGCACCCCAGCCACCCCATGTTGCAGTGCAGCAAGTCTTTCTCGACGCGAGGGCCCGCCGCTTTGGCTCCCTCCGGGCGGAAGCAGGAGATACAGATGAATTCCAGGCTCGGCCTCGCCACACTCATGCGGCTCCAGCGGCAGCGCCAGAAGGCGGCCGAGTCTATGGGCCGGACGCCAACTGGCGATGGCCGGCTGACCGAGGTCGCCCATTTTGGCAGCAATCCTGGTGGCCTCCGCATGCTCAGCTACCTGCCGGCCGACCTGCCGCCGGGCGCGCCGCTCATCGTTGCACTGCATGGCTGCACCCAGACGGCCGCGGGCTATGACGCGGGCTGTGGCTGGTCGGACATGGCGGCACGCTCGGGCTTCGCGCTGCTGCTGCCGGAACAGCGGCGGGCGAACAACGCCCATCTCTGCTTCAATTGGTTCGAGCCCGGCGACACGGCCCGGGGCTCGGGTGAGGCGCTCTCCATCCGCCAAATGGTCGAGCACATGGTCAGCACCCATGGGCTGGACCCCGCACGGGTCTTCATCACGGGTCTCTCGGCAGGCGGGGCGATGACCTCGGTGATGCTCGCCACCTATCCGGAGGTCTTCGCGGCCGGTGCCGTTGTGGCGGGCCTCCCCTATGGCGCCGCGAGTGGGGTGGGGGAGGCCTTCTCCGCCATGGCCCGGCCGGCCGCGCTGCCGCTCCCGGCCCGCGGCGATGCGGTGCGCGCCGCAAGTCCGCACAGGGGGCCTTGGCCCCGCGTCGCCGTCTGGCAGGGGGAGGCGGACTCGACGGTGAATCCGGACAATGCGCATGAGATCGTCAAGCAATGGCTTGACCTGCACCGCCTTGGGAACCGCCCGCCGGATGTGGAGAAGCGGGCCGCCGGCCATTCCCGGCGCGGCTGGCAGGGCCGGGACGGACGGGTCCTGGTGGAGTGCCACCACATCGCGGGCATGGCCCATGGCGTGCCAATCCATCCCGGCGCCGAGGAGGGCCGCTGCGGCGTCGCCGGCCCTTACCTGCTGGATGTGGGCGTATCCTCTACCCATGGCATCCTTGATTTCTGGGGTTTGGATAGCGTCGGTGCCGCCATGGACCTGCCGGGCGCCAGCCAGGATGAGGTCATGCCCGAGCGGCCTGCCGCCAACCCGCTGCATGCGCCCCATGAGGCGATGGACTGGTCAAGGGCGCGCACAGGCGGAGGCCCAGGCGCCGCGATCGTTCAGGCGCTGCGTGCGGCCGGGCTGATGGGCCGCTAGGCGGCCGCCCCGGTTCGGCAAACTGCGGGCCGAAAGGATTGGGCGGGGCGGCCGATCCCGTACTCACTGCGGGCTAGGCGGCCGGCGGCAGCACCCTTGGCGATGCCCGGATGTCACGCGGAAGAGAATTTGGCAGAGTGCCTACAGTTCTGGGCATCGTACGGATGTCAAACTGGGCCACTCCCGCGCTACATCGGGACATCGCTGGCGATCTTTGCGCCGAGGGCAGCAACGTATCTTCGAAGCGGACCGGGCAGGCCGGTGAACGTCATTGGCTGAAAGGTCGGCCGGAGCTAGCGGCCGGAGCGAAGGGGCGAGGCAGCCGCGACGTGAAGCTGTTGCAGCGGCCAGAGGTAAAAGAAGGGTATTTCGAGGACGAAAGTCCTTAGCAATAGCGGGGAGATTTCGGATGTCACCGTCGGCCACGATTTCATCGCCGCCTTCGAGCGCGACGATCGAGATTATCCGCAGCCTCGCCGACCATGCCCGTGAGAAGGGGCTGGATATGGCGGATAGGGCGCTCATGGCTGTGCTCGAGGCGCTGCACGCCCAGGCCGCCGAGGCAGGAATGCGGCCGAGCGACGGCTGACCCGTGCGGGGTGCCTCCGCCAGCCGTGGACGGATTCCGCGTGGCCCATCCGGGGCAAGCCACTTCGTGGAGGTCCTTCAATGGACGGTAGGCCCGCAAGCAAAGGACCAGCGCGGACGCTGCGCCGTCGGCGCGTTCCGGCCGCCGACCCTACCAATGCCACCTGAACTTGACCCCGATATCTGTTCGGCCGGCACCTGCGAATTTTAATTCCGCAAATGGAACAAAAATGGACGACATTTTGCACTGATCTTGTTGTTGAAGTCGATGGCAAGGTTGAATTGCAGCCGGCTTTGATGGGTCCGACGTTGCGCGATGCGGCTGCCAGTATCTATGCGGTGGCCGCAACAGGTCGGTGATCGAGAGGTCCTATGCGGAACGAGACGCAGCACGGTGACGACGCGATGATCGCCGTTGTGGGACGCGCCGTGGAACGGGTTCTAGCCCGTGTCCCTTTTGAGCTTCGGGACGAGGCGCTGCGTGTCCTTAGGGATCAACTGGATTACACGCTCGCCAACTCGCCAATCGAAGGTCCGATCATTGATGAGATGCGGGTGCGGGCGCGTCTGGCAGCGGCATTCGCGGCCTATTCCCCCGCAGCAGGCGGCGAGGGGAGCGAACAGCACGAGCATAAACCCTGCTGACGGACCTCAGCGGAGGCGCATCGCCAGAGGAAAGCTGCGGCGGCGGCATCAGATGGAAAGATCTCCAAAGCCCACTCGGCACCCTCACGCGCGATACTGAACCTGACGGCAAGCGGCGCCAGCACGGATCTGGCGCTCAGCCTTGGCTCGCGAGTGTCGCGCGCCGTTTGCGCGGGCCGCCAGAGGGAAAGTACGCGCCTTCCCTCTTGCGCCCGGAGTGATCCGCTACGCCGGTGCAATCCGCGGTGGCTTCCAGCTTCTACTAGAGAGCGACAGCCATCTCCTCGTACATGGCGCGCTCTTCATCGATGGTCTTGTGGACCAGTTCCAGCGCTTCATCGGTCAAGGCGACGCACACGCGCCGGCCATCGGTGCCATGGGCGTAGCGCTGCACCAGGTTGGCGCGCTCAAGCGCGGCCAGCTTGCGGAGCGCGGTGCTCTGCGGTGCGCCCGAGGAAATGCAGACCGAGGAGACGCTCAGATGCGTCCCCTCAGCCCTGACGGCCGCCAAGTCGAGCAGCATGTCCCAGGCCGGCCATTCGAAGAGCTCACCGCGCGCCATGCGTCGCCGGCGGGCCCGAAGCCGCTGCATGCGCTTGAGCGAACTGGCCAGGTTCTTCGCATCCAAGCTTGCCAGGGAGGGCTGTACCTTCGCCGCTTCGGCCCGCTGCGGTGACGCCGGCGCGCCCGGTGCGTCAAGCTTAACGGTCTGAAGAAGGCGTTCGCATGTCAGCGTCAGCTCCCTGAGCAGGGCCGCACGATCCACATCTGTTCCTGACGCCGTATTCGAAGCCAGTTTGGTACCTGAGGGATGATCCGCCAGTGCTCCACCGTCCCAAGAAGTGAGACTGGCGTTCATACGTTGCGCTCCATGAGAAATGTTCCCTTGATGGAGATATGCTGCACCGCCGAACGACCCTGCGCGACCAACAATGACGTGATGCTTTGGCTCAATGGCACGAAAGCAAATCCAGTCTGGAGGGAGCACAAGTGGCGTTGTGCGGAACGAGCATGCTTGAATGTCCCCGGTCGGACCGGAGTTGCATCGGATTTTAGTCTTGCGACAATTTTCCTGCAGTGTGGCAGTTCAGAACAAGTGGCTCCAGCCGCAATACGGTTCGATGCTGACAGGTCCGCCTCTTCCTGGCGTCATCCTGGTATTACCAGGACGACGCTCCTACGCCTTCCTTGCAACTAGCGGATGTATACGGGCCGGAGAAATGCCTGCGTCAAGTGCCACTCCGGCGAAGAACCAGACATCCAAGATCGTCGGCAGCAATTGGACCATGACCGATCAAGATGAACTAAGCCGCCTCGTTGCTCAGGCCCTGGAGGCCGCCATGCAAGGTCTGCCGCCGGACCGCCGGGAACAGGCGCTGCGCCAGATGCGTGCGGAACTTGGCCATTTCCTTTGCCATGCGCCGATGGAAGAGGATTTCGTGGCGGACATCGCCTCCCGCGCGCGGATCGCCGCCTTGTTCGGCACAACCTATGAGCCTCCGCACAAGCCGCTGATCTAATGCACACGCTAGCACGGAGCGAGCGGGGGCGATCCGGTACGCCCGGCGGGTGGGCATCTGCACCACGCCTCCGCGTTACCGCTAGGCTTTGGGAGCGCGGAAGAGCTCGGCCCGTTTCAGTCAACCCCGGAGGAATGCCCCGGGTGTGCGCCAACCTGGCTTGGCCGGCCGCGCCTTCTGTGCTTCGCCTCTCGGGGTCATGCTGACCAACACGCCCAGGCCGAGCCGCTCCTCCGGGTCCGAGGCCTATGACCTGCTCCTGGAGGCGATCGAGACCGGCGCCTTGCCAGCCGGCACGCGGTTGCGCGAGTCGGAGCTGGCGGACCGCTTCCGCATCAGCCGCACCCCGGTGCGGGAGGCATTGAAGCGGCTGGAGGCCCACGGCCTCGTGCTTCACGAGCCGCATCACGGCGCCGTGGTGGCGCGTCTCGACTACAGCCAGATGATCGAGCTGTACCACATGCGTGAGGTACTGGAGGGCACCGCCGCCGGCTTGGCCGCCACCCAGGCGACGGCGACCGAGCTGGAGATCCTGCGCGAGATGGTGGTGCGCGACGAGGGGCTGCTCGGCGAGCCTGCGGCGCTGGCAGCCACGAACCGCATCTTCCACCGGCAGATCGGCCTTTCCGCCCGCAACCGCTATCTGAACACCATGCTGGAGAACATGCGCCTCTCTCTTGCGCTGCTGTCGGGCACCACCCTCGGCGTGCCGGACCGGGGCGCGGAATCGGTGAAGGAACACGCTGCCATCGTCGCCGCGATCGAAGCGCGGGACCCGGCCGCCGCCGAGCGCGCGGCGCGCCTACATATCCGCAATGCCTTCAAGGTGCGGATCGGCCTGACCCACGAGCCCATCCCTCGCGGCTGAAAGGTCGCGCGCGTCAAGGGCGCGCAGCCTTGCTCCAGCGACTGCCGCGGATGCCTCTTGAAACCACCCCGCCAAGAACGTATCCGCTGGTATACAGAGGAGGCGCCAGGATCGATGCCTGACTTTTCGCGGGTTTGGGACGTGCTGGTGATCGGCGGCGGCAATGCGGCCCTCTGTGCCGCGATCACGGCCCGGCTGGCCGGCTGCTCCGTTCTACTCATTGATTCCGCGCCCAAGCCCTTCCGCGGCGGCAACAGCCGCCACACGCGCAACATGCGGACCATGCATGCCGAGCCAACCTCGGTGCTGACCGAGGCCTATCTCGAGGACGAGTACTGGGACGACCTGCTGCGCGTCACCGGGGGCCAGACCGACGAGCATCTGGCCCGGATGACCATCCGGCTGACCCAGGACGCGCTGCCATTCATGGAAGCCTGCGGCGTGCGGTTCCAGCCCTCTCTTTCCGGCACGTTGAGCCTGTCCCGCACCAACGCCTTCTTCCTGGGGGGCGGCAAGGCGCTGGTGAACGCCTACTTCGCCACAGCCGAGCGCCTGGGCATCGACATCCTCTATGATACCGGCGCGGTGGACCTGAAGCTGGATGACGGCTTCGTCCGGGAGGTCGTGATCGACCACCGCGGCTTCCCGGAGACGGTGCGCGCCAAGGTGGTGATCGCCTCCTCCGGCGGCTTCCAGGCCAATCTCGAATGGCTGAAGGATGGCTGGGGCGAGGCGGCGAAGAACTTTATCGTGCGCGGCACGCCCTACGCCCAGGGGGTGGTGCTGCGGAACCTGCTGGATCAAGGCGTCGCGTCGGTGGGTGATCCGAGCCAATGCCATGCAGTGGCGATCGACGGGCGGGCGCCGAAATACGATGGCGGGATCGTCACGCGGCTGGACTGCGTGCCCTTCTCCGTCGTGGTGAACAAGAACGGCGAGCGCTTCTACGATGAAGGCGAGGATGTCTGGCCCAAGCGCTATGCCATCTGGGGCCGGCTGGTGGCGCAGCAGCCGGACCAGGTTGCCTATTCCATCATTGATGCGAAGAGCGAGACGCTCTTCATGCCCTCGGTCTTTCCCGCCATCAAGGCGGACACGCTGGGCGAGCTGGCGGTGAAGCTCGGGCTCGATCCGGCGGCGGTCGAGAAGACGGTCGCGGCGTTCAATGCCGCCTGCGTGCCGGGCGAATTCAATAGCAACCGGCTGGACGGAAGCCGCACCGAAGGGCTGTCGCCGCCCAAGACCCACTGGGCGCGGCCGATCACCGACCCGCCCTTCTTCGGCTATCCGCTACGGCCTGGGATCACCTTCACCTATCTCGGCGTGAAGGTGGACGAGAATGCGCGGGTGCTGATGGACAACGGCAAGCCCAGCGCGAATCTTTTCGCCTCGGGCGAGATCATGGCCGGTTCCATCCTGGGCAAGGGCTATCTGGCCGGCTTCGGAATGGCGATCGGCACCGTCTTCGGACGGATCGCAGGCAGGGAGGCCGCGAGGAATGCGCGAAACTGAGGCGACCACCGATGCCCGCCGCGCGATGGAGGTTTGCAATGCCTGCCGCTATTGCGAAGGCTTCTGCGCCGTCTTTCCGGCGATGGCGATGCGCCGGGAATTCTCCACCGGCGACCTGAGCTACATCGCCAACCTCTGCCACAACTGCAAGGGCTGCTACTACGCGTGCCAATACGCGCCGCCGCACCCCTTCAACATCAACGTGCCGCAGGTGCTCGCCCAGGTGCGGGCCGAAACCTATGAGGAATATGCCTGGCCCGCTCCGCTGGCGGGGCTGTTCAAGCGCAACGGCACCATCGTCTCGCTCGCCACGGCGGCGGGCATCGCGCTGACGCTCCTGCTGACCATGGCGCTCGTGGATCCCAGCGTGCTGTACCAGCCACAGATCGGGCCTGGCGCCTTCTACCGTGTCATCCCCTGGTGGCTGATGGTTGCGCTGGCGGGAGGTACCTCGCTCTTCGCCGTGCTTGCGCTGGCCATTGGCTTCCGTAACTTCTGGCGGGACACGGGCGGGCGGGCAGATGAATTCCGCCGGGCAAAGCCGCTCGCCGTCGCCCTGCACGACATCTTCACTCTGAAGAATCTCGGCGGTGGGGGAGGGGGCTGCAACGACAAGGACGAGGGTTTCTCCCAGCTTCGCCGCCGCTTCCACCACGCGATGTTCTACGGCTTCCTGCTCTGCTTCGCCTCCACCACCACCGCCACCTTTTATGACCACATCATGGGTCATCCGGCGCCCTATCCCTTCTGGAGCCTGCCGGTTCAGCTCGGCACCTGGGGCGGGGTCGGGATGGTGGTGGGCACGGCGGGGCTGATCTGGGTGAAGATCGTCTCCGACCCTGCGCCAGCAGCGCGCAACCTGCTGGGCGCGGATTACGCGCTGCTGGTGCTGCTGTTCCTCGCGGCCGCCACAGGGCTGCTGCTGCTGGCGCTTCGCGACACGGGGGCCATGGGCGTGCTGCTCGCGGTGCATCTGGGCGTCATCTTCGCCCTCTTCCTCGTCATCCCCTACAGCAAGATGGTGCATGCGGTGTACCGCTCCGCCGCTCTGCTGCGGCATGCGCTGGAGAGGCACCCCACGCCGCCGGGCAACAAGCCGTCCGATCGCGCCCTGGGCTCCGCCGCCTGAAGTGGCGCGCCCGTCCCGCGCTGACGCTTTCGGGAACAGGGCGGGGGCATGAAAATCCTAGCCGGTCGGATCGGCGCGGCGGAAGATGCCGGGCCGGGCGGACCGGCCCACCAACCGGGGCGGCGATCCCGCCCCATCGTTATCGTGGAGGAGGAAGCCCATGCTCGAACATGCCGGGAAGACACTGCGGATCAGTTCCATGCGCGAGCGCGTCTCGCCGGCGGAATGGCAGGCGCGGATCGATTGCGCGGCCTGCTACCGCCTTGTCGCACATTTCGGCATGGCCGACATGATGGCGAACCACATCTCAGTCCGCGTGCCCGGGGAGGACGGCGCCTTCCTCATCAACCCCTACGGCATGATGTATGAGGAGATGACGGCCTCCTCGCTCATCAAGGTCGATCTCGACGGAACCATCCTCGACAAGCCCGACTATGGCGACTTCGACTTCGGCATAAACCGTGCGGGCTATGTCATCCATTCGGCGATCCATGGCGCGAAGCACGAGATTGATTGCGTGATTCACACGCATACCTGGCCGGGTATGGCGGTGTCCTCGCTGGAATGCGGGTTGCTGCCGATGACGCAGACGGCGATGCGCTTCACCAGGATCAGCTACCATGAATATCAGGGCGTGGTGCTGGACCTGACGGAGCAGGAGGCGCTGATCCGCAACCTCGGCGACAACAATGCCATGATCCTGCGGAACCACGGGCTACTGACGGTGGGCCGCAGCGTCGGTGAGGCCTTCAACGCCCTGCACCGGCTGGAACTGTCCTGCCGCGCCCAGATTGCGGCCATGTCCTGCAACACGCCGCTGCATCCGGTACCGAAGGCCGTGCTGGAGGCGACCTACCAGAACTACCAGCCCAATGTCCGCCGCCCTTACGGGCTGATGGAATGGCCGGGCCTTCTGCGGATGCTCGACCGGAACGATCCCAGCTACGCCAGCTGAGGCACAGCCAGCGCGGACCCGGGAACGGGAACCCGGGTTCCGCGCTGGCCGGGCCGCATCACTCCACCATGGCGCCGGAGAGACGTACCACCGTCGCCCAGCGCGTGATCTCGGCATCAATGAAGGCGGCGAATTCCGCGGGGGTGTTCCCCACGGGATCGGCTCCCTGTTCGACCATCTGCTTCTCGATATCCGGCCGGCGCAGGATGGCCGCGACGTCGCTGGAGATCTTCGAGACGATTTCCCGCGGCGTGTTGGCCGGCGCCACCATGCCGAACCAGGAGGATGCGTCGAAGCCCGGGAAGCCCAGCTCCGCCATGGCCGGCACATCCGGCGCGGAACGCGAGCGCTGAAGGCTGGACACTGCCAGGGGGCGCAGCTTTCCGGCGCGGATCTGCTCGATGACCGATGGGATGGTCGCGAACATGAAGTCGAGGCGCCGGCTCAGCAGGTCGTTCAGCGCGACGGCGCCGCGATAGGGCACATGCGTGGTCTGGATGCCGGCCATCTGGTCTATCAGCGCCCCGGAGAGGTGCGAGGATGTCCCGACGCCGGTGGAGCCGTAGGACAGCGCCCCCGGCTTCTCCTTCGCCAGCTTCACCAGCTCCGCCACGTTGCGCGCGGGGAAGTCGGGCGCCACGACGAGGATGTTCGGCACGCCTGCCAAGAGCGAGACCGCTGCCACGTCCTTGCGCGTGTCATAGGGCATCGTTCGGTAGAGGGACTGGTTGACGGCTAGCGGTCCCACAGAACCGACGAGCAGCGTGTAGCCGTCGGGTGCGGAGCGGACGACGTATTCGGTGCCGATGTTGCCGCCCGCGCCGGGGCGGTTCTCGATCACCACCGGCTGGCCCCATTTCTCGGAGAGGTGGCTGCCGACCAGCCGAGCGATGATGTCCGTCGTGCCGCCCGCCGTGAAGGACACAATGATCCGGACCGGACGCTCGGGCCAGGCGGCGGCGCGGGCAGGTGCCACAAGGGCAAGGGCTGGCATGGCCAGCAGCAGATGGCGGCGTGTGGTCGTCATTGTTCCTCCCGATCGGGCCGTCTGGGCCTTGTCCCGCCGCAGAGTGGCGGTACCGTTCCAGCATCGTGGCAACGGTGCGCCGCACAGTGCAAGCACGAGCTGGAAATCCTGCGCAGCCCAAGGCGCGAGAAGGGGAGGTGTCTCCAGCTTTGCGGTGCGGTCCTGGACTGCCTCCTTCGCAAGCCGCGCCACGCCGCCCGAGATCATGAGCCGCTTCGCCGTCCTGGTGTGGAGGGTGCTGGCAGATTCTGCGGTGATGGCACGCACCATTCCCGCGCGGTCCCGCCTCGGGCGTTTCGGCGACAGGCCAAGATGATCGGTGCCATCGGCTCAAGCGATTGGCTGCGAGCGGATGGCTGCCGGTAACTACGCCCGTCACAGAGGAGACGCCCTCATGAGGAACGCGTTCGGCGCTGAATACACCGACGCTGCCGATCCAACATCCGGAGCATACTCACCGGCGGCATGCGGGTGGAGGAAGAGCGGCGCAGTTTCATGCGGGCGCGCCGCAAACGATGGTTCCGGGGGAAGGTGGCCTGACATTTGAAAATGTCGGGCAATGAGGAAACGCTAATGGCGCTTAAGCCATTTCTCGTTCTGTTTCCGCATTACGCTGCCTTTCTCGGCTTCGAGGACTGAATGCTGGACGATAGTGAACTGAGCCACGACCTTCGAGTGACGATGAAAATCGGCCCGCTCGGAGGGCCGAGCTATGTGTATCGGGGGGCTATCATTGACGGGAACGAGGGAGGCACGGTCTTCCGCATCGTCCTGCTCGGCGCCCCGTTTGACGGCTGGAAGAGCGACGGCGACCTGAGCCTGCCCCGCGGGCTCGTCGATGCCTGGCGGGATCACGGCGAGGCACGCCATTTGCTGGCAGATGCCGGCAACCCCTGAGGCAAGGGTTGTGAAACCCGAATGCTTCAAGTTGGAGGGGCGTATATAGGTCCGGCGAACTCACCCGCCAGCCCGGGAAAGCCTGGACTCACCCGCCTATGACGGCGCCCTTGTTCGTCGGGCGCCGCGCGCCTGCGGCAAGGAATGCAGGCGCGGGACGCATTCCCCTAATCGGCAGCCAGCGGCTTGCGGCTGCTGCCGGAAGCGTCGAGTGCCTGGGACAGGTCGCCCAGGATGTCATCAGGGTGCTCCAGTCCGATGGAAAGCCGGACATAGCCGGGCGAGACGCCGGTCGCGAGCTGATCCTCAGGGGAGAGCTGCGAATGGGTCGTGCTGGCCGGGTGGATGGCGAGGCTCCGCGCGTCTCCGATATTGGCCACGTGGTAGACGAGCGTCAGCGCGTCGATGAAGCGGCGCCCGGCCTCCGCGCCGCCGGCAAGCTCGAAGCCAACGAGACCGCCATGGCCGCGGGTGAGATACCTGGCTGCGCGCTCGGCGGCCCGGCCTTTCAGATGCGCGGGGTGGATCACGCGGCTGACCTCCGGCCGCCCCGAGAGGAAGTCGGCGACGATCCCGGCATTGCGGCTGTGCTCGCGCATCCGCAGTGCCAGCGTCTCGATCCCCTGCAGGGTAAGGAAGGCGTTGAAGGGCGACATGGCGGAGCCAAGGTCCCGCAGCAAGGTGACGCGGGCCTTCAGCACATAGGCGATCGGCCCCATCGGCTTGGCGGCCTCCGCCCAGACGGCGCCGTGATAGGAGGGATCCGGCCGGTGCAGGGCTGGCTGGCGCTGCGGATGCGCGGCCCAGTCGAAGTTGCCGCCATCGACGATGATACCGCCGATGCTGGTGCCATGGCCGCCGAGATACTTGGTCGTGGAGAGCACCACGACGGCGGCCCCGTGGTCGAAGGGCCGCACCAAGGTGGGAGCTGCGGTATTGTCCATGATCAGCGGGATGCCGAGCGGCCGGCCGAGCGCCGCGACCTCGGCGATCGGGAAGACCTCCAGCTTCGGATTGGGCAGGGTTTCGGCGTACCAGGCGCGGGTGCGGTCATCGGAGGCGCGCAGGAAGGCCTCAGGATCCTCCGGGTCCACGAAGCGTACCTCGATTCCCTGGTCGCGGAGCGTGTTGGCAAAGAGATTCCACGTGCCGCCGTAAAGGTTCGTCGAGGAGACGATGTTGTCGCCGGCATGCGCGAGGTTCTGCACCGACATGGCCGAGGCAGCCTGCCCTGAGGAAACGGCAAGCGCCGCCACCCCACCCTCAAGCGCCGCCACGCGCTGCTCCAGCACGTCGGTCGTCGGGTTCATGATTCGCGTGTAGATGTTCCCCAGCTCCTCCAGACCGAAGAGCCTGGAGGCATGGGCCGTATCGTCGAACTGGTAGGATGTCGTCTGATAGATTGGTACCGCCACGGCCTTGGTAGCGGGGTCGCGCCGCCAGCCGGCATGCAGGGCGATCGTCTCTGGGTGCTGGGGCATCAATTCCTCCTGAGGACAGGCCGTCTCGGCGGCATGCGGCGCATCCTACATCATCCGCCGGTCTGCCGATCTGCCGGTCTGCCGGTCTGCCGGTAAGGGATCAGTACCGCCTGAACCGGGATGCACCGGGTGGGGCCATCCCATCCGCAATCCCCGGTTCATCGGAGTTTGCGCTCCCAATGAAGTCGGTTGCGGGGTCCTGCACGAGTTCAAGGAGGCGCGCATTGCGGTTGTCTTCCCCCAATGCCCAGCCAAAGGAACAGGTACGTAGCCCCCACGCCGGATACAGAGGCCTTCATCGGCGACCGGCTTGCTTCCGGCTGGTGCCGGGGTGCCAGGGGGATGGTTCGCGCCGGCTTGTGGCTCCTGAAGGAGGTCGAGCACATTGAGGCTCGTCGAGGAAACCGCCCAGCGCACCTGGGCGGCCGTCGAGCGGGCGCAAGCCGAGGCGGCGCTGCTGGAGCGCGAGGAGCGGCTACGTCTCATCGTCGAGAATGCACGGGATCACGCCATCTTCACCGCGGACTCTGGGGGCCGGATCGATACCTGGCTGCCCGGTGCCGCCGGGGTTTTCAACCGGAACAAGGTCATGGCGGTCGGGCGCCCGACCGCCATGACCTTTGCGCCGGAGGGCCAGGAGCGAGGCGAGCCCTCAGTGGAGCTTGCCACCGCGGGCAGGAGGGCGTCGCGCCGAATATGCGCTGGCATCTTCGCAAGGACGGCTCGCTCGTGCTCATCAAGGCGGGCCTTCCTTTCAGGTTGAGATCGAATTTGCGGCGTACTTACTCCAAATCGGTGCCAGTTCCCGCTTAGCGGCACCGCAGCCCCGCCATAGGCTTTGCTTAACAGGGGAGGCGTCAGATGATCTTCGCGAGCGTCGTATGCGTGCCGCTGGTGCTCTTCTTCATCGCCGTCGCCGCCGTGCAAGCGGTCCCATGCCTCATCTGGGGCGGTACAATGGGGCGCGTTCCACGGGCCGTGCTCGGCACCGCCATGGCCGCCGCGGGTCTCTACGTCGTGCTCTAGCGCCTGATCCCGGCGCATGCAGTTCCCCGACAACGCCGAAGATCACCTTGGCAGAGATCCGGGACGCCCTGATCGAGCGCGGTGCCGGGCGGGTCTCGCTGACAACGATCTGGTCGCCCCAGCGCCGGCTCGGCGTCGGGCACAAAAAAGTCGTTCAGATCGGCCGAGCGGGACTAGCAGGACCTGGCCGTCTACCGGCGGCGGTCGCGCATCTGGCAGTGCTATATGGACCCCCAGCGCTTCGCGTCCTCGAGGAGACCTGTGCCGCGACCAACATGATCAGCGGTTATGGCTCGGCCCGAAAGCGAACGCCTTGTCGATGCCGCGCCCCATGGCCTCTGGCGCACCACCATCTTCATCGCAGGTCTCCACAGTGCCGCCCTGCCGCCCGCCCCTTCAAGGCAGTGCCTCGAAGCCCATCAAGCAGGTCTTCGACTTAGCTGAAGGCGCTGCTCGGGAAAGCCGCAGCCCGCATCCGACATGCCCTTTGGAACCGATCGGCAACCGCTAACAGCGTCACCCCAGACGAGTGCCGGGACTGCTTCGCCTACTCAGCATAGGCCTCGGAGTGAGCCGGAAATGCTCGGACCCGCAGTTGACGTCGATCTTGCCAAGCTGGCTGGGCCACGCCGGAAAATGGCTACACACTTGCCAGCCCAATTCGAGGGGCGTTCCGCCAAGCCTCGCATCGGTCGGTTGGGATCATGGCGGACAGGGTGGGATTCGAACCCACGATAGGCTTTTGACCTATACGCACTTTCCAGGCGCGCGCCTTCGACCGCTCGGCCACCTGTCCCGTGGCGCCGGGGTATACGGGGCCGGCACCGGGTCGACAAGCGGGGTCAGACAGATTCCATCAAGGCGCGCAGCGCGGCCTCGAATGCGGTCAGATCGCGCCAGCGGTCCGGTGCGGGTACCTCGCGCGTCAACAGCACCCCACCGGCCGCCCGAAGGCCGCCATCGATCATCAGATTGTCGTGGAGGCCGAAGGCCTCGATGTGCAGGCCCTCGGCATCCTCCCATTCGCCCTCCGCCCGCTCGCGGGCGCCGGCGCCGAGGAAATGGCGGGTCCGGTCGGTAAAGGGCATCGCGGTGTTGGCATAGCCTGCCACCGGGCGGCCCAGGGCCCGCATGAAGCCCAACTCATAGATCGTGCCCGCATCCGCGGAGGGCCCGCGGAAGGGGGTCAGGTTGGCGATCAGCGCATCCGCGCTGCGGATATGCGCCTCGTTCCGGAGGTAGATCGCCAACCAGGCCTCGGCGGCCAGATCGGCCTCCGGGCAGTCGATAGGGTCGGTCGGGAAGATCCCGGTGGCGCCATGGCGCGCGCAGAGGCGGCGCTTGGCATCCGCCACTGCCTCCGCATCCGGCAGGAAGACCTCCGGTCCCGCTAGGTAGATCCGCATGGGAACAAAGCTAGCACAAGCCCGGATAGCCAGCCACCGGGGCCCTCCGTTCAGCCTTTGCGTCGCGCCTCCACCTGCTCCGCGGTCACGCGCGGCATCTCAAAGCGGTCGGTGGTGCGGGCGTACCAACCGGCGCCATGCATGCGGCCCACCAGCCCCAGCTTGGGCGTATCGACGTAGAGCCGGGCGGGATCCAGCATGCAGTCGTCCCGGACATGCACGGCCTGGACCTCTCCCAGCACCAGGTTGTGCCCGCCGATCGGGATCATCTGCCAGAGGCGGCACTCGAGCGCGACCGGGCTCTCGGCGATCCGAGGCACCTTCACCTTGGCCGAGGGTGCGGTGGTAAGGCCCGCCTTCTCCAACTCATTGACCCCGGGCGGATAGTCGGCGGCGGTGACGTTCATCGCCTGCGCGGTTTCCTCGCTTACCAGGCAGAGGGTGAACTCGCCCGTGGCCTTGATGTTGGCCAGCGTATCCTTGAAGTCGTCCTCCTCCTCCCCGCCCATGCCGCGGGCGCCGACGCCGATGCCGACCACTACCGGATCGTTGCTGAAGACATTGAAGAAGGAGAAGGGGGCGGCATTGATGCGGCCCTCTGCATCCTGCGTCACCATCCAGGCGATCGGCCGCGGCACGACGGTCGATACGACGAGCTTGTAGCGGTCCTTCTTCGAAAGAGCCTCGAAGTCGAAGATCATCGGGTGGTTCCTGAACGTGAGATCGTGCGTTGCGCCTGGAGCCTGGCGGGCGGCGACCGCGCCCTAGCCGACGCGGTGAGGCGGTTCGGTGCTGTGGATAAGCACCGCGTCGATGTTGTCGAGGCAGCGGAAACCCATGGCGTCCCGCGTCTCGATGGTGGCGCTGCCGAGATGGGGCAGGAGGGTGAGATTGGGGGTGGTGTGATAACCCTCGAAGATGGCCGGCTCGCCGGCAAACACATCTAGCCCTGCGGCACGGAGATGGCCGGAACGCAGCGCGTCGCAGAGCGCGGCATCATCCACCGTCGTGCCGCGCCCGGTGTTCACCACAATCGCGCCGCGCGGCAGCTTCGCAATGCGACCGGCATCGAGCCAGTGCTTCGTCGCGGCCCCGCCGGGAATATGCATGGACAGCACGTCGCAGGCGGCAAGGAAGCTGTCGTCACTGCCATGGAAGACCGCGCCCTGCTCCTCCTGCGGCGTCAGCCGGGTGCGGTTGCGGTAATGGATGCGCATGCCCATCCCGCGTCCCATCCGGGCGAGTTCCTGCCCGATGCGCCCCATGCCGAGAATTCCCAGGCGCTTGCCCTCCAACGTCACGCCCATGAGCTGGGTGGGCGCCCAGCCGGTCCATTCCCGGGCGCGCACCAGCCGCTCGGCCTCGCCGGCACGGCGGGCGCACATCAGGATCAGCAGCATGCCGATTTCGGCCGTGGCCACGCTCAGCACGTCGGGCGTGTTGGTCACCGGGATGCCGCGCGCCTTCGCGGCGTCGAGCGCGATATGGTCGGTGCCGACGCTGAAGGTGGCGATCACCCTGATGCTGTCGGGCAGGCAGGCGATGGTCGCCGCGTCCAGCCCGTCGCCGGCCGCGCAGAAGATGCCGTCGCAGCCCTGGGCAGCGGCGAGCAGGGCGCCGGGCTCGAGCGTCCTGTCGGGGCCTTCCGGCCGGCGTATCACGTAATCGCGCGCGGCGCGGGCCTCCACGGCCTCGGGCAGGACACGGGTCAGGAGAAGGGTCGGGCGGGGCATGTCCGGCAGGATGCCTCCTGACTTCGTCCTTGCCAAACCGACATTTGCCTTGGCCCGCCGCACTTGCCAGCCAGAGCCGGGCGCGGGAAAGGCCCTGATCTTGCCAGGGCGGGAGGGCCGGTTCAGGGTCCGCCCCCTGATTCGTGGGAGGTTTCAATGGAACTCGGGCTTCGTGGTAAGCGGGCACTGGTTATGGGTGCCTCCAAGGGCCTCGGCCGGGCGATTGCCGAGGCGCTGGCGGCCGATGGGGCGTCACTGGCCATCTCGGGGCGCGAGGTGGAGCGGCTCCAGCCGGTCTGTGAGGCGCTGAAGGGCCTGGGGGCCGCTTCCGTGCATCCCTTCGCGGCGGATGTCGCGAAAGGCACGGACATGGACGCCCTGGCCGATGGCGCCGTTGCTGCCCTCGGCGGCGTGGACATCCTGGTGCTGAACCATGGCGGGCCACCGGCCGGCACCGCCGCGGATCTGACCGAAGAGGCGCTGGAGATGTGGTTCCGCCGCATCGTCCTCTCCCCGATTCGCTTGGCGAACAAGCTGCTGCCGGCGATGCGCGCGCAGAAGCACGGCCGGATCATCGCGGTCGGCAGCACCGGCATGGTGCAGCCGCTGCCGAACCTGGCGCTGTCCAACGTGCTGCGTGCCAATATCGTGGGCTGGGCGAAGACCCTGGCGGATGAGGTCGGGCCCGATGGCGTAACGGTGAACATCGTGGCGCCGGGCGCGATCCGCACGGATCGCAGCATCGAGCTGGCGGGGGCCGCGGCGGCCAAGCAGAGCAAGACGCCGGAGCAGGTGATCGCCGATCGCGAGAAGACCATCCCCATGCGCCGCTACGGCACGCCGGATGAGTTCGGCAAGGCGGCCGCGTTCCTTGCTTCCGACGCCGGCTCCTACATCACCGGCACGATCCTGCGGGTGGATGGCGGCGTGGTGCGAGGCTTCTGACGGATGGCGGCCAAGGGGGTGGCGCGGGCAAGGCTCGCAGCCGATATCGGCGGGACCTTCACGGATCTGGCGCTGGAATGCCCTGACGAGCAGGGCGGGTTGCAGCGCTGGACGGCAAAGGTCCTCACCACCCCGGCCGCGCCGGAGAAGGGCGTGCTGGAGGGCATCCGCGTGGTGCTCTCCAAGGCGGGGATGGCGCCGGCGGATATCTCCATCTTCATCCACGGCACGACCCTGGCGACCAACGCCCTGATCGAACGCAAGGGTGCGCGGACGGCCCTTCTGACGACGGAGGGCTTCCGTGATGTCCTCGCGCTGGGCAATGAGAGCCGCTACGACCAATACGACCTGAACATCACCCTGCCGCAGCCCCTGGTGCCGCGCCGCTGGCGCCTGCCGGTGCCGGAGCGGCTGGACAACGAGGGCAAGGTCCTGCTGCCGCTGGACGAGGGCGCGGTGCGACAGGCCGTGGCCATGATGCGCGCGGAGGGGATCGAGAGCCTCGCCATCGGCTTTCTCCACGCCTTCATGAACCCGGTGCATGAGCGCCGTGCCGCCGAGATCGTGCGGGAGGATTGGCCTGAGCTGCCCGTCTCGCTCTCCAGCGAGGTGAGCCCCGAGATGCGCGAATGGGAGCGCTTCTCCACCACCGCGGCCAATGCCTATGTGCAGCCGCTCATGGCCAGCTATCTGCATCGCCTGAAGGCCGGGCTGACGGAGGCGGGCTTCGCCTGCCCGCTCTACCTCATGCTCTCGGGCGGCGGGCTGACAACACTGGAGACGGCCGCGCGCTTCCCTATCCGGCTCGTCGAGAGCGGCCCGGCGGGCGGCGCGATCTTCTCGGCCTTCGTGGCGCGGCAGAAGGGCTGGGGCCGCGTGCTGTCCTTCGACATGGGCGGCACCACGGCAAAGGTCTGTCTCATCGACGATCACGCCCCGCAGACCGCCCGGACCTTCGAGGTGGCGCGGATCGGCCGCTTCAAGAAGGGCTCCGGCATGCCGCTGCGGATCCCGGTGATCGAGATGGTGGAAATCGGCGCCGGCGGCGGCTCCATCGCCTCCGTGGACGCGCTGGGCCGCATCCAGGTGGGGCCCGAAAGTGCTGGCGCCGATCCGGGGCCGGCCTGCTACGGGCGCGGCGGCGCGAAGCCGGCGGTGACGGATGCGAACCTGCTGCTCGGCCGCTACGACCCGGCCAGCTTCGCGGGCGGCAGCATGTCCCTGCATCCCGATGCCTCGCGTGGCGCGATGGATTCCTCCCTCGGCACGCTCGGCCTGGCGCCCGAGATGGCGGCGCTGGGCGTGGTGGAGGTGGTGGACGAGAATATGGCCAATGCCGCCCGCGTCCATGCCATCGAAAGCGGCAAGGGCTATGACGGACGCGCTGTGATCGCCTTCGGCGGCGGCGGGCCGGTGCATGGCTACCGCGTGGCGGAGAAGATCGGCGTGACGCGGCTTCTCGTGCCCTCGGGCGCGGGCGTGGGCTCGGCCATCGGCTTTCTGCGTGCGCCCGTCGGCTATGAGGTGGTGCGGAGCCTCTACCAGCGCTTCCGCAGCTTCGACCGGGAGGCGGTGAACGCGCTGCTGGCCGAGATGTCCGCAGAGGCGCGGCGCGTGGTGGCGGAGGGCGCTTTCGGAGCGCCGATGCTAGAGCGGCGCATCGCCTATATGCGCTATGTCGGCCAGGGGCATGAGATCGCGGTCGAACTGCCGGTGAAGGCGCTGGAGGCCACCGATGTGGACGCCATCCGCAATGCCTATGACGTCGCCTATGCCGGCTTCTACGATCGCCCGGTGCCGGGCAGCGACGTTGAGATCCTCTCCTTTGCCGTGACGGTTGCGACCGAGGTGGAGGCGCCGCCGCCGGTCGCCGAGGTCTCCGCCGCGCCACCGCCATCGCTGATCCGCCACCAGCCGGTGCGCGACACGGCGAAGGGCGAGGTGTCGGATTGGCCCGTCTATGACCGCGACGGCTTCTCCCCTGGCGCGGAAGTCACCGGCCCCTGCATCGTGGCTGAGGCCGAGACGAGCACGCTCGTCGGGCCAGGATGGACCTGCCAGATGGATGGGCTTGGATATCTGGAGCTGACGCGATGAGTGACGCCGCCACCGATGCGCTCGCCGCCATCCAGCGGCAGATCCAGTGGAACCGCCTGATCGCCGTGGTGGAGGAGCAGGCGCAGATCATGATCCGCACCGCCTTCAGCACCACGGTGCGCGAGGCGGGCGATCTTTCAGCCGGCATCTTCGACCTGAAAGGCCGGATGCTGGCCCAGGCGGTGACCGGCACGCCGGGCCATGTGAACTCCATGATGGAGTCAGTCGGCCATTTTCTCGCAAAGTTCCCGGCGCAGACGATGAAGCCGGGCGACCACTACATCACCAACGATCCATGGCTCGGTACCGGCCATCTGCACGACCTGACGGTGGTGACGCCCGCCTTCCGCAACGGCGCCATCGTCGGCCTCTTCGCGAACACCGCCCATGTCATCGATGTCGGCGGCCTCGGAATGGGCCCGGAAGGCCGCTCAGTTTTCGAGGAAGGCCTCTACATCCCCATTGTGAAGTGCTTCGACCAGGGGTGCGCGAACGAGACCTTCTTCGACATCCTGCGCGCCGGAACCCGCACGCCCGCAGAGCTGGAGGGTGACGTCTATTCCCTCTGCGCCTGCAACGACGCCGGCGCGCGGCGGCTGGTGGAAATGATGGACGAGTTCGCGATGGACTCGCTCGACGACCTCGCGGAATCTATCTTCGAGGCCTCAAGCCGCGCGACCCTGGCCGAGATTGCGAAGCTGCCCCGCGGCGATTATTCCGCGCAAATCAGCTCCGATGGCTATGAGGCGCCGGTCACGCTCCGCGCGCGCATGACCATCGCCGGGGACCATATCGCGGTGGATTATGCCGGCACCTCCGGCCTCTCCGGGCGCGGGATCAACGTGCCGGCCGCCTATACCCGCGCCTATGCCTGCTTCGGCATCAAATGCGTGGTCGCGCCGGATGTGCCGAACAACTGGGCCTCGCTGCTGCCCTTCCGGATGCAGATCCCCGAAGGCTGCATCCTCAACGCCCCGCGGCCCTTCGCGGTCAGTGTGCGCCACGTGGTGGGGCAGCTGCTGCCGGACCTGATGATGGGCTGCCTGCACCAGGCCGTGCCGAAACGCGTGACGGCGGAGGGTTCCTCCTGCCTCTGGAACCCGCCCCTGCGCGGCGGTGCCCAGGTGAGCGGCGGCGAGGCGGAACTGCCGGATTTCGAGGTCATCACCTTCAACTCCGGCGGTACGGGCGCGCGCCCCACGCAGGATGGGCTGGACGGCACCGCCTTTCCCTCCGGCGTCCGCACCATGCCGGTGGAGGCGACGGAGAATGTCGCGCCGGTGATCTTCTGGAAGAAAGAGCTGCGCCCCGGCTCCGGCGGCGCCGGGCGCACGCGCGGCGGCCTGGGGCAGGTGATGGAGATCGGCGCCAAGAACGACGCCGAATTCGCCGTGAACGCCATCTTCGACCGTGTGGCCACCCCACCGCGCGGGCGGGAGGGCGGCGGGGACGGCGCCCCCGGCTGGGTCGGGCTGACGGATGGCACGCTGCTGCGCACCAAGGGCTACCAGGTGATCCCCAAGGGCAAGCGCCTGCGCCTGCTCCTGCCCGGTGGCGGCGGCATGGGCGCGTCGAGCGAGCGGGATCCGGCGCTCGTTGCCCGTGACATTGCGGACGGCCTGGTCTGAGCGCGCCCCACATCTATGTGGACGGGGATGCCTGCCCTGTCCGCGACGAGGTGTTCCGCGTCGCCGCCCGTTACGGGCTGCCGGTCACCGTCGTCTCCAACGGGTCGCGCGGCGTGCGCCTGCCGGAGGGCGTGCGCCGCGTGATCGTGGCCGAGGGCCCGGATGCGGCGGATGACTGGATTGCGGAGAGCGTCCGGCCCGGGGACATCTGCGTCACCGCCGATATTCCGCTTGCCTCCCGCTGCCTGGCCGCCGACGGTCATGCCGTAGCCCCGAGCGGCAAGATCTGGGACAGCACAAATATCGGCGCCGCTCTCGCCGGCCGGGAGATTTCTCGCCACATGCGGGAGGTGACCGGCGGCCAGACGCGCAACAGCAGCTTCAGCGCCGACAATCGCTCCCGCTTCCTGCAGGCCCTGGACACCACGGTGCAGCTGGCCATGCGTGGCCCCAAGCCGCCGCCGCTGGCGATGCCCGACTTCTTCTCGGAATAGCCTCTCAGCGCTTCAGGAAGCGCTCCCGCGCCCAGACCAGGGTGAGCGCGACCAGCACCCCCCAGGCCACTTCGCTCACCCGGGAGGTGAGCATGTGCTGGGGCGTGCCCGTATGCGGCACCAGCAGGATGATGGTCGCCGTGATCCCCGATAGCCGGCTGGCCGAGGCCACGTTGAGGACCCAGCAGGCCAGCACGGAGAGCACCACCGCCAGGGCATAGCCCAGCAGCAACGGCCCCGTGACGAACGCCACCCCCACCCCGATCACTCCGCCCACGGCCGCGCCGGTGCACTGGTCCCGGCCGCTGCTGCGTGCCGCGCCCAACTCCGTCTGCACTACGGCAATGGCCGTGATGGCGCCCCAAAAACCCTCCTTCAGCCCCAGGACCTGGGTCGGCAGGTAGGCGGCGATCGCAGCGGCGGCCGAGAGGACGCCCTGCTCCAGCCCGCCTTCCATCCTCTGCCGGAGCGGGATGATCTTGCGCAGCTTGGCCATGCGCCCGCCGAGCCGCTCGATGCGTCCGGGCAGGCCATCGGTGCGGCGCTTCAGCGCATCCGCTGTTTCTGTCATCGCGGCAGGCTGCGCCGGGAGAGCGCCCCGATCCAGGCGCTGCTCGCTAGGGCCTGGATCACGGCTGCGGGTGGGGCCATCATGCGTCCACTCTTGAGAAGGCTCTAACCATGGCCCTGCGCTGCGACACCATCATCCGCGACGTCACGATCTTCGACGGCACCGGCACGGCACGCCGCGTCGGCGATGTCGGCCTCCGCGGCGACCGGATTGCCGGCGTGGGCGACCTGAGCAGCGCGATTGCCGACCGGGAGGTGGTCGCGACCGGCAAGGCCATCGCCCCCGGCTTCATCGACAGCCACACGCATGACGACCGCGCCGTGCTCTGCGGCCCGGAATGCACCACCTGCAAGACGAGCCAGGGTGTGACTACGGTGGTGGTGGGCAATTGCGGCGTCAGCCTGTCGCCCGCACGTCTGAAGGAGCGGCCGATCCCGCCGCTCGACCTGCTCGGCGACGAGAGCTGGTACATCTTCGACAGCTTCGGCGAATACGCCCAAGCGCTGAAGACGAAGGGCTCAGAGGTGAACACCTACGCCTTTGTCGGCCACCAGACGCTGCGTGCCATCACCATGAACAACGATGTGTACCGCCCGGCCAAGGATGCCGAGATCGCGCGGATGCACGACATGGTTCGCCAGGCGATGGGGGAGGGGGCGAGCGGCTTCTCCACTGGCCTCTACTACCCACCCAACGCGCAGGCGACGACCGAGGAGGTGATCGCAGTCGCCGAGGCCATCCGCCCCTTCGGGGGCCTCTACTGCACCCATATGCGCGACGAGGCGGACCGCATCCTCGCCTCGATCGAGGAGACGGCGAAGATCGGTAAGCGCGCCGGGGTGGCCGTGCATGTCAGCCACCACAAATGCTCCATGCCGGAGAATTATGGTCGCTCCACCCAGACCCTTCCGCTGCTCTCCGAATATGCACGCACGCAGGACCTAGCCTTCGACGTCTATCCTTATCCCGCCGGCTCCACCGTGCTGATGCCGGACAAGCTGCGGGAGGATGTGGAGGTGATGATCACCTGGTCCGTCCCGCATCCGGAGATGGCGGGCAAGTACCTGAAGGATGTGGCGCGCGGTTGGAACACGGACATCCGTAGCGCCGCTTCCCGTCTGCTGCCCGCTGGGCAGATCACCTTCCAGATGGACGAGGAAGACGTGCGCCGCATCATGGCGCATCCGCTCTCCGTTATCGGCTCGGACGGCATCCCGCATGACGACCATCCGCATCCGCGCCTCTGGGGCACTTTCCCGCGCGTCCTCGGCCATTACGTTCGCGACGTGAAGCTGTTCAGCCTGGAGACCGCCATCCACAAGATGACGGGCCGCGCAGCCGAGATCTTCGGCATGGTGGATCGCGGCGTGCTGCGCGAGGGCGCCTATGCCGATGTTGTCCTGTTCGATCCGCATACGGTGCGCGACCGCGCGACTTTCGAGAACCCGAAGCAGCTTTCCGAGGGGATCGAGGAGGTGTGGTGCAACGGCGTGCCGACCTATGCCGGAGCCAAGGGCGCGACGGGCGAGAAGCCGGGGCGGCTGGTGACGCGCAACCGCTGATCGCGCCACTGGCGGCGCCCGGAGTGACGCGGGCTCGCCGCATCGCTCCGGGCACCGGCCTGGTGATCAGTGCCAGACGGTGCGGCTGTCGTCGTCGAGCGTCAGTGCGCCGGACGCGTTCGGCCTCAGCCCCCCCGCATACCCGCGGGCCAGCGTCTCCATGATCAGCCGGCTGGGCTTCAGGTTCGTCATCAGCGAGCTCACCGTCGGCCCGCCTTCCCTGGGGCTGAAGGACACCGTGCCACGGTACCCGGTCACGATGATCCGTTGGTAGCCGCGGCCCTTCAAGGCGCCGCAGAGCTGCCCGGCAAAGGGCGCGTCGCCCTCTTTCCGCTTCAGCGTGTGTGAGCCCCAAGCCTTGTCGCCGCCCGTATACCCGCCCCAGCAGACGATCAGGCGCAGATCGCCGAAGTTCTTCGGCAGCCCGTCCTCCACCAGTGCATCGCCAAGCTGGCTTGCCGTCATTGTTACCCGCCGCTTGCCATAGACCCGCCCCTTCACCTCGCCGACGATCTCCGAGCCGCTGCCGTAGCGTCCATGCGCGATCACATAGAGGATGTCGTCACGTCCCAGCGTCGCCAGACCGGCGCGGTCCACGCCATGGATCACCGTGCGGTTGCCGCCATCGGCCCGGAAGTTCCGGGCACCGTTGATCAGTTCACTATCCCCGAAGGGTACGTAGAAGGTGGCGGACATCACGGCGTCTCCGTTGCAGTCGCGGAACAGGCCATCGCCGCCTGCCCGCGGCCACGGGCTGCGCTCAATTACTGCGATAGGGAAAGCTTGCGGAGGGGCGGGGCAAGTTTTCCCGCCCCGCCACCGGCTCATGCCTTCCCCGCGCCAAGCCGGGTCGCCAACAGGCGGACCAGCAGACGCAATGCCGCGCGGCCGGCGGGGGTCATGCCGGGACGCCGCGACCTGGGGACTGGCGCCGGGCGCGAGGAGCCCATCACCATGGTATCAGCCCACCGCCTTGGCGTAGAGCTTCTGGGCTATCTCGAGGATCTCCTCCGGCGCGTAATCCGGGATGAAGGCCGAGGCAACGCCCTCCTGCTGGTATTGCGGGCCGCCGGTGGGCGGACCGTCGGTGATCTCCAGCGGACCGCTGCCATCAAGCGCCTCGCCCCGCCAAATGGCGCCCATCTCGCGATAGTCGTCGGTGCTGAAACGATAGAGGCGGCGATGCATGCCCTCGGCCATGAAGGGCAGGGATTCCGGGATGGTCTTCCCCTCGATGTTCGGAATGGGAAGCATCTTCTTCATATCCACACCGGTCAGCTTCTCCAGCGCCAACGCATAGGCATGCGCATGCACGCCGCCGCGCGTGAACAGATAGCCGAGCATGCGCCGCGCTGCGGGGTTCTTCGTCATCTCATAGACGCGGAGCTTCGCGGTGCGCGCGCCATTCTCGAGGAAGAAGTTGTGCAGCAGGTCGAGCACCAGATTGCCGCTGTTGAAGATATAGTCGCCGCGCCAGGGCTGGCCCATGGCGGACATCGGCAGCACGCCGTGGCCGCCATTGATGTGGTACATCGGCCCAGCCATGGTCGCCGTGCCGAAACTGTCGGCGAAGGCGGCGTCGCCCTTCGGCTGGATGCCGTTCAGCAGCCCGTTCACTGCGGCGCCGACCAGCTCGATATGCCCCAGCTCCTCGGCCGCGATATTGGCGATCAGCGCGTAGAAGGGCTTCAGCTTCTCCCGTTGCTTGAAGTTGAAGCTCTGGAACATGTAGGTGTTCAGCGTGGTCAGCTCGCCGAAGCGACCACCCATGAGCTCGTTGACCGCGGCCGCAGCCGAGGGGTCCGGCTCATTCGGCAGGGGCATCTCCACCTGCAGCTTGTCGATACGGATGAACATGCGTCCGGTCCTTTCCTTCACCATCCGCCGGCTTGTGGCCGGCGTCGACGCGACCATCTCCGCACGGGGCGATAAGGACAAAGACAAGCTTCTTCACGACCCGATAGGCATCGTTTATGAGGGTCATGCCATGTCGCTTGCCGGTCTGTCCCTCCGGGACCTCGAATATCTCCTCGCCGTTGCCGAGCACCGCCATTTCGGCCGCGCAGCCGACCGCTGCGGTGTCTCGCAACCCGCCTTGTCGTCGCAGATCCGCAAACTTGAATCGCTCCTCGGCACGCAGGTGTTCGAGCGGTTGCCCGGACGTGTGCTGGTTACGGCCCGCGGCGAGGCGGTGCTGGCGCGTGCCTCGGCGGTGGTGCGCGAGGCCCGGGCGCTCCTGCTCGCCGCCCGCGCGGAAGAAGCCCCACTGGCTGGGCCCTTCCGCCTCGGCGCCATCCCAACGCTCGGCCCCTATCTGCTGCCGCATCTGCTTCGCCCGATTCGCGAGGCCTTTCCGGCCATGCGCCCGGTGCTGTCCGAGGCGCGGACGGCGGAGCTGCGCGATTCGCTGAAATCCGGCGCGCTGGACGCGGCGCTGTGCTGCGCAGGACCAGTGGATGCCGCGCTTCGTTCCCTGCCGCTCTTCCTCGAGCCCTTCCTGCTGATGCATGTCCCAGGCCCTGCGCCCGCCGCGCCAGGCACCCTGCCGCCTCCAGATGAGCTGCTGTTGCTCGAGGAAGGGCACTGCCTGCACGATCAGGCGCTGGCTGTCTGCGGCATGGAGGCGCCGCGCGGCACCCGCCATGCCACCGGATTGGAGATGCTGCGCCACATGGTCGCGGCCGGTGAGGGGACCTCGCTCATGCCAGCGCTTGCCGCGGCCGCACTCGGCCCGGTGGAAGGGCTAGTGGCCTTCACGCCGTTGCCAGAGGGAGTGGGGCGGGAGGTCACACTGCTGGTTCGCGCCTCGGATCCGCGCGCGGCGGCGATGGACGCCCTCGCGGCGCTGATGCGGGACGGCTCGCCGGCTGCAGTGCGGCCCCTTGCGGGCTGAGCCGCGTGTTCCGACCGGGCCTGCCACGGCCGCGCGCTCACTCCTATCGGCGGCTTCGACGCGCGATCATCCGCGCACCCCGGCCAAACCGCGCGCCAGAAGCGGCACGGCGCGGGTGGCCAGCGGGATAGCCATGCTGCGATAGGAGTCGAGGCCCCGTCCGCGCTCTCCCTCCGGCGCCGCACCGGGCATGCGGATGATACCTGGCGGTGGTGTGGCGCGGATGCTGAGCCCAGGAGTGCCGGCAGCGGCAACCATGGGGCGCGGCACGTTCGACCAGCCGGCCTGCCAGGATGGCGCCGCGCCAGCCAGGCGCTGCTCCTCGGGCCAGCGCAGGGCGACCTGCGCCCGATAGGCCTCGGACCGGTGCGGGGTGTGGCTGTGGTAGTTTCCGGCCGCCACCATCCAGTCGCCGCTCGCGGCCTTCAGCTCCGTCAGGAAGCGGGCGGCATAGCGGGCATTGGCGAGGGGATCGAAGGCTTCCTCGATGGAAGGGAAGGCATTCGGGTGGTGGTGCAGGTTGATCTGCATGCAGCCGACATCGATCAGCCGCATGCCCCCGGCACGGAGTTGCCGCACCTCGGCAACCGCTTCCGCCTTGGAGGAGAAGAATTTGCCGGAGCCCTCGGCGTTCATGGTCCAGGGCCAGGGACCGTTCTCGCCGGTTCCGGGCTCCCGCCGACCGGATTCAACACGCCCGATGGCGGCCAGAAGCCCTGCTGGAAGCGCGTATTCCCGCTCCGCCGAGGCGATGGCCGCGTGGCAGAGGGCGATGGGCGAGGGCTGGGCCTCAGCAAGGGCCGGAAGCATGGCGAGGAGCAGGGTGAGGAGGCGCATGGGGGTGCCTGCTCAAGCACAGTGCCAGACGCCGGTCTGCTATCGCGTTCCCGTGATGGTGCGTTGCAATACGACACTTGCGCATCGGGGGGTGCGGCACTAGTTTGTGCATCGCAGCAACGCGATGTTGTCGCGCTGCTGTCTTTCTTGGACGTTTCCTCCCTAAACTCGGCGGTGCCTCTGGCACCGCCTCTTTTTTTGCCTGCAGCCTTACACCGGCTGCGCGGCAGAGGCCTTCAGGGGCGCAGGAAGGACCAGTCCGCTTCCACCAGCCCCTTCGCCATTCGCTTCATATCCGCTCGCAGACTCACGAGCCCCGGCAGGCGCTGGATTCGGCGCTCGTCCATGTAGAGGCTGCGCGCGATCTCTAACTGAATGACATGCACGCCGTCCCGCGGGCGGCCATAGTGGCGGGTGACGTAGCCGCCGGCATAGGGATCGTTCCGACGCAGCCGGTAACCCAGGCCGGTCAGCGACTCCTCCAGCATCCGCGTCGCGCGCGGCGCCGCGGCGGTGCCATGCGCGTCGCCTAGAATCATGTCTGCCGCCCGGCTTGATTCGCCGGGGAGGGAAGGCATGGAATGGCAGTCGATCAGCAGGCAGCAGCCGAAGCGCCGCGTGGTTTCCTCGATCAACCCGGACAGGGCCGTGTGATACGGCTCCCATAGCGCCCGGATGCGGCTGGCGGCCTCGTCGAAGGATAGGCGGCGCCGGTAGACGGCCTCGCCGCTTGCCACCACCCGCGCGATGGTGCCCAGCCCGGCGCCCACCCGGGGCGAGGCGCTGTTGACGAAGTCGGGCAGCGGCCCGTCGAACATCCCAGGATCCAACTCCCAGGGTTCCCGGTTCGCGTCGCAATAGACGCGCGGAAAGGTAGCCGCCAAAAGTGGCGCGCCATGTGCCGGAACGTCGGCGAACAACTCCTCCACAAAGCCGTCCTCGGACCGGCGCAGCGCCACGGGGTCCAGGCGGCTCTCGGCCAGGAAGGCAGCCGGGTAGTGCCGGCCCGAATGCGGGGATGCGAAGATGATCGGCGCGGCCTGCTTCACAGGCCGTTCGAGCAGGAAAGGCGGGGGGGAGTCGGCCTCGACCGGGGCCTGGATCGGAAGGTCCATCAATCTGCGAATCACCACAGCCGCGCGCGGCTGTCACGCGCCTTGCGAAGCCTTTCCGGAGCGCCGCGCCAGGCTATCGGCAGGGCCCAGTCACACGGCGCAAGAAAGCTGTGCCGTTCGGGCTTGTCCCGCTCGGGTCCCCGCGCTAAAGGGGCGCCCCGGCCGCGATGCGGCAGGTCCCGGCGGATGGGCGCATAGCTCAGCGGGAGAGCACCTCCCTGACACGGAGGGGGTCACAGGTTCAATCCCTGTTGCGCCCACCATTCGCCTGATTTTCCTCGATATTCGATTAGATGCTCCGAAGCCTCCCGGCTCGACCGGCCATGTTCGCCTGCCCTATGATCGGGGGATGCAAGACGTTTCCCCGGCCCCGCGGGCCTGATCCGGTGCTGGCCGACCCTCTTTTGCCTGCTAGTTCATCCGACAAGCTCCTCCCGACGGAGGCGGTGGTCTGGGCATTCCGCCTCCTGCTCGGCCGGGATCCGGATCGGGTGGAGCTGAGGACGCATCGCCGCCATGCGTCACCCGAAGCTCTCCGCCAGGCGCTTCGGCCGGCGGGCTATGCGGCGCCGCTCTGGCTGCTGGGGCCGCCGGCCTCTCCGACAATCCCCTGGCGCCTCGAACCGCCGCGCCTTTCGGCGCCGACGACCCAGCTCTGCACGGCGGCCAGTTCGACGAACCTGATTATGCCGGCTGGTGCGCCACCATCGGCGAGCTGCCGCGTCCCCATCGCAAGCAATGGGAGTTCTGCTGGATCCTCTCCGTCCTGCGCGCGGCGGACCTGATCCGTCCCGGCACGCACATGCTGGGCTTCGGCGTGGGTCAGGAGCCCTTGCCATCTATGCTGGCCGCCAACGGCGTCGCCGTGCTCGCCACGGATGCGCCGCCTGATCTGGTGAACGACATGGGCTGGAACAGCACGGGCCAGCATGCGGCCGGGCTGATGCAACTCTACCACCGGCGGCTGCTGGACGAGGCAAGCTTCCGGGAAAGGGTGGAGTTCCGCTCGGTGGATATGAACGACATTCCACGGAACCTTCGCGGCTTCGACGCCTGCTGGTCCTCCTGCTGCTTCGAACACCTGGGCAGCATCGACCACGGGCTCGACTTCGTGGAGAACAGCCTGGAGACGCTGCGCCCTGGCGGGCTGGCCGTGCACACGACCGAGTTCAATCTCGGCTCAAACGAGACGACACTGGAGACGCCCGGCCTCTCCATCTTCCGCCGCCGCGATATCGAGCGGCTGCTGGAACGCCTCGCCGCACGCGGCCATGTGGTCTGGCCGCTGAACCTGCATCCGGGTGACGCGCCGCTCGACGCGCATATCGACGTGCCGCCCTATGCCCTGCCGCATCTCAAGATCGAGGCCGAAGGGCAGGTCACCACCTCCTTCGGCCTCGTGGTGCAGCGGGGCGGTTGAGAACTCAGCCCGCCCGCACCAGCACGTGGCGCTTGCGCCCCGCGGAAAGCTTCGCCGCGCCGTCCCGCAGATCCGCCGCCGTCACCTCCCGCGCGACATCGGTCACCACCTCGTCGTTCAGGCGCAGGCCCGACTGCCCGACCAGTCGCCTGGCCTCGCCCTTGCTGGCGGCCAGTCCCGCCGCGACCGCGACGTCAAGCAGGCTGGCGGGAAGGGCGGTCGTGATGGCGGGCAACGTCTCTGCCGCTTGGCCCTGCTCGAAGGTGGCGCGCGCCGTCTCGGCGGCGGCCTCGGCGGCCTCTCGTCCATGCAGCAAGGCGGTGGCCTCGGTGGCGAGGATCTTCTTCGCCTCGTTCACCTCGGCACCCTGGAGGGCGGCGAGGCGCTCGGTTTCCGTGATCGGCATCTCGGTGAACAGGCGCAGGAAGCGACCGACATCCGCATCCTCCGTGTTCCGCCAGAACTGCCAGTAGTCATAGGGTGAGAGGCGGTCCGGGTTCAGCCAGACCGCACCCGTGGCCGTCTTGCCCATCTTGGCGCCCGAGGAGGTGGCGAGCAGCGGGGTGGTTGCGCCGAAAACCTCCGCCTGGTCGATCCGGCGGTTCAGCTCCACCCCCATCACGATGTTCCCCCACTGGTCGCTGCCGCCCATCTGGAGGCCAACCCCGTGGCGTCGCCGCAGCTCCAGGAAGTCGTAGGACTGCAGGAGCATGTAGTTGAACTCGAGGAAGGAGAGCGGCTGGTCCCGCTCCAGCCGCAGCCGCACGCTGTCCATGGTCAGCATGCGGTTCACGCTGAAATGCCGGCCGACATCGCGCAGGAAGGGGATATAGGCGAGCCCGTCCAGCCAGGCGGCATTGTCCAGCATGACGGCATCCGCCGCGCCGTCCCCGAAGCGCAGGAAGGACGCGAAAGTCCGGCGGATGCCGACCTTGTTCGTCTCGATCTGCTCATCAGTGAGAAGAGGCCTCTGCGTGTCCCGGAAGGAGGGATCGCCGATCCGGGTGGTTCCGCCGCCGAGCAGGGCCACTGGCTTGTGGCCCGTCTTCTGAAGCAGGCGAAGCAGCATGATGGGCAGCAGGTGGCCCACATGCAGGCTGTCGGCCGTGCAGTCGAAGCCGACATAGGCGGGCAGCACCCCCTGGGCGAGGCGGGCGGTCAGCGCCACCTCGTCCGTCACCTGGTGGATATAGCCGCGCTGCCGCGCGAGATGCAGGAAGTCGTCGTTCGTATCGGGCATGAAACCGTCACTCGGGCCTTGCAAAGCCGGCGGGCCGTAGCACAAGTGCCGCCATGCTGCGAACCATTGGGCTGATGAGCGGAACTTCGCTAGACGGGGTGGATGCCGCCTATGTCGAGACGGACGGGGAAAGGATCGGCCGCTTCGGCCCTTCCGTCACCATTCCCTATCCCCCGGCGCTCCGCCGAGACCTGCGTGCCCTGCTGGATGCGGCACCCGCCCTGCATGCCGAGGGACGGCTCGCCGATGACCCCGGACTGCTGGACTGTGCCCGGCGCCTGACCGAGCGCCATGCCGAGGCCGTCGAGGCCCTGAACATGCCTGCCGAGCTGATCGGCTTCCACGGCCAGACCATCCTGCACCGGCCCGCGACCCGGCCCGGTGAGAAGGGCCACACTTGGCAGATTGGCGACCCGGCCCTGCTGGCGCGCAGCACCGGGGTGGAGGTGGTGCATGACTTCCGCTCGGCGGATGTGGCGGCCGGCGGGCAGGGCGCGCCGCTGGTGCCCGTGTTCCACCGGGTGCTGGCAGAGTCGCTGCCCAAGCCGGTCGCGATCCTGAACCTGGGCGGTGTCGGCAACGTGACCTGGATCGGCGCGGATGGGGAGCTGATCGCCTTCGATACCGGCCCTGCCAACGGCCCGCTGGACGATTGGGCCCGGCGCTCCCTGGGCCAGGATTACGACAGGGACGGCAAGCTGGCCCTGGCCGGGGCGCCCGATGGTGCGGTGCTGGGGCGGCTGATGGCGCATCCCTACCTCGCGGCATCCCCGCCCAAGTCGCTGGACCGTCTGGATTTCGACCTGGCCTTGCGGGAATCGGGCGCCGGCGCCCTTTCCCCGGCCGATGGGGCGGCGACCCTCGCCGCCTTCTGCGCCGTATGCGTGGGCGCGGCGGCGCGGCACTTCCCGGATCCGCCGGTGCAATGGCTGGTCGCAGGCGGCGGGCGGCGGAACCCGGCCCTGATGAAGGCGCTGGCCAGCATGCTGGAGGCGCCCGTGCGCCCTGTTGAGGTCGCGGGCTGGGATGGCGACGCTCTTGAGGCCCAAGCCTTTGGGGTGCTGGCCGCCCGCGTAGCGCGGGGCCTGCCCCTGACCTTCCCGGGTACCACGGGGGCCCCCTATCCGCTGACCGGTGGGCAGCGCATGCCGGCCTACGCCTGAAAGGCAGGCACAAAAAAGGGGCGGCGCCCTTTCGGAACGCCGCCCCCCGATTTGTGAATCCCGGCCGGGATCAGTCCGCCGCCATCGACATGCGCGCGCGGTTCAGCACCGTCATCACATGGTCCTCGGTGGCGTCGGCGACCTTCTCGGTCTGCTCCGGCGTGTAGACATGGCCCGCCTCGGGCATCGTCCGATAGTCGATCTTGATGCCCTTCTGGGTGTTCAGCTTGTCCACCAGCTTTCGCACCGAAGGCTCCGGCACAAGCTCGTCGGCCTCGCCGTGCAGGATCAGGCCCGAGCAGGGGCAGGGGGCCAGGAAGCCGAAATCGTAATGGCTGGCCGGGGCGGAGATCGAGACGAAGCCACCCATCTCCGGCCGCCGCATCAGCACCTGCATGCCGACATAGGCACCAAAGGAATAGCCCGCGACCCAGAGCATGGAGGCCGCCGGATTCACCGCCTGGAGGAAGTCGAGCGCCGCCGTGGCGTCGGAGATCTCCCCGATGCCGCCGTCATAGCGCCCCTGGCTCTTGCCGACGCCGCGGAAGTTGAAGCGCAGCGTGGAAAAGCCCATGCCCCGGAAACGCTCATAGAGAGCGTGCACCACCCGGTTGTTCATGGTCCCGCCATGCAGCGGATGCGGGTGCAGAATCAACGCAGTGGGAGCATTGGGCTGCTTGGCGTGGTGGTAGCGACCCTCGAGCCGGCCGTCAGGACCGGCGAACATCACCTCGGGCATCATCACCTTCCGCCCCGTAGGGCGTTCATCTGTGGTAGGCCAACCCCCTGAAGGGAGCCGCCCCGCCAGTTTCATCATCCGTGGCATCCCGCCCCGGCGGAACGGGCTCCGTTCGTGGGCCCGTCCGGGCCGCTCGAAGGGAACCCGTTCCGCCAAGCGGAAGCGGCCGGGAAACATCGGGTGTCGGGAGTTGCCGTACGAGGCGAATGCCTCGCACTGGCCACGGGGTTCCGAACCGAGCTCCGGGGATGCCATCTGCCCCGTGCGGCCTTACGGTGCGCGGGACGAGCCCAATATAGGGAGCGCAATGCGAGATTCATAACCAAATCATGGCACGGGCTCACCTTTCAGTGCGCATGGCTGCCCGCCATGCCACACCGGCATCCCCCCGCCCTATGCGGCGGAGGGGCTGAGATGCGGCTTTCCACCCGCGGCCGCTATGCCGTCATGGCACTGACAGAGATCGCCCGGCGCGATGCGGGCGGTCAGAACGGGGTGCCCGTGACGCTCGCCGAGATCGCGGCGGCGCAGCTGCTCTCGGCCGCCTATCTGGAACAGATCTTCGGTCGGCTGCGCCGGGCGGGGCTGGTTGACTCGGTCAGGGGCCCAGGTGGCGGCTACCGCCTGGCCAAGCCTCCCGCCTCCATTTCGGTGGCCGAGGTGGTGGATGCCGTCGACGACACGATTACCGGCGGTGATGCCCTTTCGGACGCCCCGCCGGACCAGCGCGACCTCTGGCGCGAGCTGGGCGAGCAGGTGCGCCTCTTCCTCGCCGCCATCACCCTGGCGGATGTGGTCCAGGGGCGGACTTTGGGCCGGGCGGTGCCGGTGCCCGGCGCCCTTTCCGACTTCGAGGATGACGAGCCCCGCCGGCGGGAGGCGGGATGAGCCTCTATCTCGATGCCAATGCGACCGAGCCCCTGCGGCCGGAAGCGCGCGCCGTCGCCCTGGCGGCAATGGAGCTGGTGGGGAACCCTTCCTCGGTCCATGCCGACGGGCGCGCGGCGCGGCGCGTGCTGGAGGAGGCGCGAAGCCGGGTCGCCGCCCGATTCGGGGGCTCGGCCCGGGATGTCGTCTTCACCTCGGGCGGAACGGAGGCAAATGCGCTGGCCATCATCTCCCTGCGGCAGGGCCGGCGGGTGCTGGTTGGGGCGACCGAGCATCCGGCGGTTCTGCGCGCAGCCGAGGGGGCTGGGATGCTTCCTGTCCTGCCCGATGGCACGCTTGACCTGGCGGCGCTGGAGGCCGCGCTGGCGAGTGGCGGACCGGCCCTGGTCTGCCTGATGGTGGCGAATAATGAGACGGGGGTGATCCACCCGGTCGCCGAGGCCGCGGCGATCTGCCGCCGCCATGGCGCGGCGCTCCATCTGGACGCGGTGCAGGCAGCAGGGCGCATGCCACTGGATTTCGCCTCCTCCGGCGCGGAGAGCATGGCGTTGTCGGGCCACAAACTCGGCGGCCCCAAGGGTGCAGGGGCACTGCTGCTGCGTCCGGGGCTCGATCTCGCGCCCCTGATTGCCGGTGGTGGCCAGGAACGCGGGCGCCGTGGCGGGACGGAGGCGCTGCCCGCCATCGCCGGGCTGGGCGCCGCTGCCGAGGCGGCCGATCCGGCGGCGGCGGCGCGGCTCACCCTGCTGCGGGACGCCATTGAAGCCGGGCTGGGTCTTCCGGTGGCCGGATCGGGGGCGCCGCGCCTGCCGAACACCAGCTGCGTCATTCTGCCCGGCGCCCCGGCCGAAACCCAGGTGATCGCGCTGGACCTTGCAGGCATGCGGGTCTCGGCGGGCTCGGCCTGCTCCTCCGGGAAGGTGGCACGCAGCCCTGGGCTGGCCGCCATGGGACTCGGCGATGCGGCGGGCGAGGCAATCCGGATTTCACTTCCCTGGAACGCGCCGGCAGATGCGGCGGCGCGTTTCGTCGAGGCCCATGCGGCGATGCGCGAGCGGCTGGCGTTGCGCCGCGCGGGCTGAGCGGCGCGCGGACCGGACCTGCGCATCCGGCCCTCGTCCCGGCGCCCCGGATCGCCCATCTTGACCTCATGAGGGATGCCGCGAACCACCCTGCCTATCTCGATAACCAGGCCACCACGCCGGTCGACCCGCGCGTGCTCGCCGTCATGAGGCCATGGTGGGAAGCGAATTTCGCTAACCCTGCCAGCATCGAGCACGCCATGGGCCGCGAGGCGGAAGCAGCCGTGGAGCAGGCCCGGGCCCATGTCGCGGCGCTGATCGGGGCCGAGGCGCGAGAGGTGGTCTTCACCTCCGGCGCCACCGAGGCGAACAACCTCGCCATCAAGGGCGCCGCGCGCTTTGCCGCAGCCCAGGGCACGGAACGCCGCCGGATCGTCACGGTCGAAACCGAGCATAAATGCGTGCTGGAAAGCACCCGCGACCTGGCGGCCGAGGGCTTCGAGCCGGTGGTGCTAACGGTCCGCCCGGGCGGCCTGCTGGACCCGGAGGCGCTGCGCGAGGCGCTGGCCGTGCCCACGCTTCTCGTCAGCGTCATGGCCGTGAACAATGAGATCGGCGTGGTGCAGGACATCGCCGCGCTGGCCACGATGGCGCGTGAGACCGGGGCGCTGTTCCACACCGACGCTGCCCAGGCGGCCGGGCGCATCCCGCTGGACGTGAATGCCCTCAGGCTCGATCTTCTCTCGCTCTCGGCCCACAAAATCTATGGGCCCAAGGGGATCGGTGCCCTTTATGTCCGTCGCCGGCCGCGGGTGCGGCTGTCACCGCTGCTGTCGGGCGGCGGGCAGGAGAGGGGGCTGCGCTCCGGCACCCTGCCGACGCCCCTGATCGTCGGCTTCGGCGAGGCGGCGCGGATCGCGCGGCTGGAGGCAGCGCTGGACGAAGGCCGCATTGCCAGCCAGCGCGAGCGCTTCCTGGCGGCGCTGGAGGCCGGCATCCCGGGGCTCCGGGTCAATGGCGACCGGACCCGCCGTGTCGCGGGCAACCTCAATCTCACCCTGCCCGGCGGGGTGGATGCGCAGGCGGTGATGAAGGCCGCACCGGGGGTTTGTGTCTCCACCGGCAGCGCCTGTTCTTCCGCCAGCGTCGAGCCCTCCTATGTCCTCCGGGCGCTGGGCCTGCCCGAGGCGGAAGCACGCGCGACCTTGCGGATTGGCATCGGCCGCTTTACCTCGCCCGCCGAGGTGGATCGGGCCGCGGCTGAACTGGCCCGTGCCTGGCAGGGCCTGCGCCGGCAGGCGGCGGCGGCGGAGTAGGAGAGACCATGCCGAAGATGACCTTCGTCGAGCGGGACGGCACGCGCCGCGAGGTGGAGGCGCCGCTCGGCCTTTCCGTGCTGGAGATCGCGCATAAGCACGGGGTGGACATCGAGGGTGCCTGCGAGGGAAGCCTCGCCTGCTCGACCTGCCATGTGATCGTGGACGGGGACTGGTTCAGCAGGCTGGAGAGCCCGACCGAGGACGAGGAGGACATGCTCGACCTCGCCTTCGACCTGCAGGAGACCAGCCGGCTGGGCTGCCAGCTCATCATGACTGACAAGCTGGACGGGCTGGTGGTGAAGCTTCCCTCCGGCAGCCGCAACGCCGGCTGATGGCATTCTTGTCCTCAGGCCCCTATGGGCGCGAGGGCGGACTGTTCCGCGCGCTGCGTTCGGCGGCGGTGCGGGAGTGGGATGCCTATTGCTGGCACCCTTTCGTGCAGGGCCTGGCTGATGGTTCCCTGCCGCTTCAGGCGTTCCGGCACTATCTCGTGCAGGATTACCTGTTCCTGGTCCAATTCGCCCGCGCTCAGGCGCTGGCCGTGGTGAAGGCCGAGAGCCTGGAGGCCATGCGCGCAAAGGGCGCCGTGGTGCAGGCCATCCTGGCCGAGACGAAGCTGCACCTCGTCTATTGTGCCGAATGGGGACTGGACGAGGCGGCCGTGCTGGCTGAGCCCGAGGCGCCGGAGACGGTCTGCTACACCCGCTGGGTCATGGACCAGGGCTATCGCGGCGACATCCTTGATCTGGAAGTCGCCCTGGCGCCCTGCACCATCGGCTATGGCGAGGTCGCCGCGCGGATCGAGGCGCATCCCGCCCGTCGGCGTGACGGCAATCCCTATGAGAATTGGATCGTCCAATATGCCAGCGCCGAATATCAGGCCGTGGCGCGCGGGGCGGCGGAGCGGCTGGACCGATTGGGCGAAACGCATGGCGGCGCAGCCCGGCTTGCCCCGCTGACGCGGCTTTTTGCCGAAGCATCGCGGCTGGAAGCTGAGTTCTGGCAGATGGGCCTGAATGCCGCGCGGAACGAAGCCCCATGAGAATCCTGGTCGCCATGTCCGGCGGCGTGGACAGCAGCGTCGTGGCCGGCCTCCTGGCCGAGCAGGGCCATGACGTCATCGGCGCCACGCTCCAGCTCTATGACCACGGCGCCGCCGTGCAGAAGAAGGGCGCCTGCTGCGCCGGCCAGGACATCCATGACGCGCGCGACGTGGCCGACCGGCTGGGCATCCCGCATTACGTACTCGATCGCGAGAGCCGCTTCCGCGACGCCGTGATCGGCGATTTCGCCGACAGCTACGCGCGCGGCGAGACCCCCATCCCCTGCGTCCGCTGCAATCAGACGGTGAAGTTCCAGGACTTGGTGGCCCTAGCGAAGGACCTCGGTTGCGAGGCCCTGGCCACCGGCCATTACGCCCGCCGCGTCGAGGGGCCGGATGGCCCGGAACTGCGCCGCGCCGCCGATCCGGCGCGCGACCAGTCCTATTTCCTGTTTGCCACCACGCGCGAGCAGCTGGCCTTCGCCCGCTTCCCGCTTGGCGACATGCCGGACAAGGCGGCTGTGCGGCGCGAGGCCGTGCGGCTCGGGCTGGCGGTCGCCGAGAAGCCGGACAGCCAGGACATCTGCTTCGTCCCGAGCGGCCGCTACCACGATCTCGTCGCGAAGCTGCGGCCTGAGGCGGCCGAGTCGGGGGAGATCGTGGACCGCGAGGGTCATGTGCTCGGCCGGCACCAGGGCATGGCGCGCTACACGGTCGGGCAGGCGAGGGGCCTCGGCCTGCCGGGCGAGGCCGGGCTGCGCGTGGCCGCGCTTGACCCGGCGCGCCGGCGGGTCGTGGTGGCTCCGGCCGCCTCGATCCCAGTGACGAGCGTGCCGGTGGGCGAGGTCAACTGGCTCTCCGAGCCGCCCGCCGTGGCCTTCCGCGCGGAGGCGAAGTTCCGTGCCCGCGAGGTTCCGCAGCCGGTGACGGCGGTCTGGGACGCCGAGGCCCGTCGCCTGATCGTGACGCCGGATCAGCCTGTGATTTCGGCACCAGGGCAGGGCTGCGTGTTGTATGATGGCGACCGGGTGCTGGGCGGTGGTTTCATCCGGCCCGGGCGCGTTGCGCCGGTTGACGCCAGCGCGCCGGCAGCCTAATTCGCGCCTCCCGGCAGGTGGCGATCTGCGGCGGGGTAGCTCAGCTGGTTAGAGCACGGCACTCATAATGCCGGGGTCACCGGTTCAAGTCCGGTTCCCGCTACCAGAATTTCCGCCACCTGCCGGTTCCCCTAAACCTCGGTTGCTCATCGCCTGCGCTTGCGCCTGCGGGGAGAGCAGCTTTGCCATGCCAGACGTGCGGGTGGCGAGCGGATCGAAGCGCCGCTGCCTGGACGAGGGCCAGCAAGGGCGGTCGGCCCATCGAATCACGGGATCGTCCAGCATCGATGTCCGCGGCGCCGGTCAGGGGTCGGACAGCCGGTCCCGGCGTTGGCCTTCAGCCGGGAATCACGCAAGGTCCCGCGGAGCATTCGTCCCCAGGAGTTCTGTATGAAGGTCCTCGTCCTCGGCAGCGGCGTGATCGGCGTGACCACCGCCTGGTACCTCGCCCGCGCAGGACATGAGGTGGTGGTGATCGATCGGCAGGACGGCGCCGGGAAGGAGACGAGCTTCGCAAATGCGGGGCAGCTCTCCTATGGCTATTCCTCGCCCTGGGCCGGGCCGGGCGTGCCGGCGAAGGCGGTGAAATGGCTGCTGATGCACCACCGCCCCTTCGTCTTCTGGCCTCGCCCGGATTGGGAGATGATCTCCTGGCTCTCCAGCATGGCGGCGAATTGCACGGAGCGCGCCTACCGCCGCAACAAGGGGCGGATGGTGCGCGTGGCCGAATACAGCCGCATTGCCCTGGCGGAGCTGCGCGCCGAGACGGGAATCGAGTTCGACCACCGCGCGCGCGGCACCGTGCAGCTCTTCCGCACACAGAAGCAGCTCGACCATGTCGGGGACGACACCGCTGTGCTGGACCAGTACGGCGTTCCCTGGGAGTTGCTGGATCCCGCGGGCTGCATTGCGGCCGAGCCGGCACTGGCGCGGGTGAAGGATCGCTTCGTCGGCGGGCTGCGCCTGCCGCAGGACGAGACGGGGGACGCGTTTCTCTTTACCCAGCGGCTGGCGGAGCTGGCGCGCCAGGCCGGGGTGAAACTCCATCTCGCCGTCAGCATCGCCGGCATCCGCGCCGAAGGCGGCCGCGTGGCCGCCGTGGAAACGGATCACGGAGACTTCACCGCGGACGCCTATGTGGCCGCGCTGGGCAGCCACACCCCGGCCATGCTGCGGCCCCTCGGGCTGCGCCTGCCGGTCTATCCCATCAAGGGCTATTCCCTGACGCTGCCGGTTACGGAAGACGCCGCCGCCCCCGTCTCCACCGTGATGGACGAGACCTACAAGATCGCCATCACCCGGTTGGGCGACCGCATCCGCGTTGGCGGCACGGCGGAGATCGCTGGCTTCAGCACCAGCCTGCGCACGCCGCGGCGAGAGACCCTGGAGCATTCGGTTCGAGACCTGTTCCCGGAAGGCGGAGACATCAGCGCCGCCCGTTTCTGGACCGGCCTGCGGCCGATGACGCCCGACGGAACGCCGATCATCGGGAAGACACCGCTGCCGAACCTGTTCACCAACACCGGCCACGGCACGCTCGGCTGGACCATGGCCTGTGGGTCGGGCCGCGTTCTTGCGGATATCATCTCTGGACGACGGCCAGAGATCGACACCGTCGATCTCGGCCTCGCCCGTTACGGCTGACGCTTCCTCGCGCCCGGCCCTTGGAACCCGGGAGGCGACTGCCGACATGCCGCCCGGGTATTTCAAACCGCGGAAGCCGTGGGTGGAATACGTTCCGGTGCAGTGATAGCGTCGTGGAATAGTTTAAACTACGGAGGATTGTCGCATGGCGCTTCAACTCGGGCAGATCGCCCCCGATTTCGAGGCCGAGACCACCGAAGGTCGCATCCGCTTCCATGAATGGCTCGGCAATTCCTGGGGCGTGATCTTCAGCCATCCGAAGGACTACACCCCCGTCTGCACGACGGAGCTCGGCTACACCGCCAAGTTGAAGCCGGAATTTGACCGCCGTGGAGTGAAGGTGATCGGCCTTTCGGTCGATACGCTGGACCGTCACGAGGGCTGGAACGCCGACATCGCCGAAACCCAGGGTTCGGCGGTGAACTTCCCGATGATCTCGGATGCGGACAAGAAGGTCTCCACCCTTTACGGGATGATCCATCCGGAGGCCGACGCCGCCGTGACGGTGCGGACGGTCTTCGTGATCGACCCGAACAAGAAGATCCGCCTGATGATGGTCTATCCGCCCAGCACCGGCCGCAACTTCGACGAGGTGTTGCGGGTGATCGACAGCCTGCAAGCCACGGACGAGCACAAGGTGGCAACGCCGGTGAACTGGCGCCCCGGCGACAGGGCAATCGTGCTCGCCAGCCTCTCTGACGAGGATGCGAAGAAGCAGTTCCCGCAGGGCTTCACCACCGAGAAGCCCTATCTCCGTTACGTCGACATCAACCAGAACAAGGCCTGAGAGCGTGGTCGCAACCGACTTCTGGGACGCGGTGGGCAACACGCCGCTTATCCGGCTCCGCCGCGCCTCCGAGGAGACGGGCTGCGAGATTCTCGGCAAGGCCGAGTTCATGAACCCCGGCGGCAGCGTGAAGGATCGCGCCGCCGTGGGCATTCTGGGGGAGGCCGTGAAGCGCGGCCTCCTCACCCCGGGGCAGCCGGGCACGGTGGTGGAGGGCACGGCCGGCAACACCGGCATCGGCCTGGCGCTGGCTGCCAATGCGCGCGGTTGGAAATCCATCATCGTCGTGCCCGAGACGCAGAGCCGGGAGAAGATCGACTTCCTGCGGATGATCGGCGCCGATGTGCGGCTGGTGCCGCCGAAGCCGCTTGCCGACCCCGGCCACTACGTCAACACCTCCCGCCGCATCGCTGAGGAACTGGGCGCCGTCTGGGCGAACCAGTTCGACAACCAGGCGAATTACGCGGCGCACCAGGCCACGACGGGCCCCGAGATCTGGGAGCAGACCGGCGGGAAGGTCGATGCCTTCACCTGCTCCTGCGGCACCGGCGGCACCTTGGCCGGCGTCGGCCGGGCGCTGAAGGAGAAGCGGCCGGATGTGCGAATCGTGCTGGCGGACCCGCATGGCTCGGGCCTCTTCTCCTGGGTGAAGACCGGCACGGTCTCGGCCGAGGGAAACTCGATCACAGAGGGAATTGGGCAGGCCAGCAAGGTGCCGGGCAACCTCACCGGCGCGCCGATCGACGATGCAGTGCGCATTTCGGATCCCGAGGCGCTGCAGCAGTGCTTCTCGCTGCTGGCCGAGGAAGGGCTCAGTGTCGGTGGCTCCGCGGGGCTGAATGTCGCGGCGGCGATCCAGGTCGCGAAGGCCATGGGGCCGGGGCACACCATCGTAACCGTTCTCTGCGATGGCGGCGCGCGCTACCAGTCCAAGCTGTTCAATCCGGAATGGCTGCGCGAGCGCGGGCTGCCGGTGCCGCCCTGGCTTGCATGAGCTAGCCGCATGACGGGGCTGGCATGATCCGCGAGGCGCTGGAGATCGCGCGCAGCATTCGCATGCGCGATCCGGCACGGCCGACCGTCGCGGAATCCATCCTCTGCTATGCCGGACTGCATGCGGTGCTCTGGCACCGGCTGGCGCATCGCTTATGGCAGTCGGGCTTCCGCGGGCCCGCGCGCTGCGTCTCGCATTTCGCGCGGTTCCTGACAGGCGTGGAGATCCATCCCGGCGCCCGGATCGGCCGGCGGCTCTTCATCGATCACGGCATGGGCGTGGTGATCGGCGAGACCGCGGAAATCGGTGACGACGTGCTGATCTACCATGGCGTCACCCTGGGCGGGCTGACCACCAAGCCCGGCAAGCGCCACCCGACATTGGCGGATGGGGCGATCATCGGCGCCGGGGCGCAGGTGCTGGGCCCCATCCTCATCGGCCGGAACGCGCGGGTAGGTGCCAATGCCGTCTGCGTCGATCCGGTGCCGGATGGTGTCACGGTGGTTGGCATTCCCGCGCGCCCGCCCGGCAGGGCGCCGGAACAGCAGACCACCGGCTACGGCATCGCGCCCGGCGCACCGGATCCGGTGGCGGAGCAGATCGCCGCGTTGCGGGCCGAGATCGCGGCGCTGCGGCAGCACATTTCTCTGCGGGCATAGCCCGTCCTGCCCGGGAACAGGGCGGTGGTTACGGTGCGGCCCGTCTCAGGCGGTGCGGAGCGCTGAGGCGACCTCCTCGATCAGCCGCGCCGTCGCGTCGATCCGGGCGCCCATCTGCAGGAAGCCGTGGATCATGCCGGGGTAGCGCGTGTGGGTGACGTGAACCCCCGCCTCCCGCAGCCGCGCGGCATAGGCTTCGGCCTCGTCGCGCAAAGGATCGTGCTCGCAGGTGATGATATGGGCCGGGGGAAGATGCGCTAGATCCACCGCCAGGATGGGTGACAGCCGCGGATTCGCACGGCTGGAGGCGTCGGGGGCGAAGGTCTCTCTCTCGAGCGCGAGGGAGTTGCGGCCGGTGGCGCGACCTTCCTCCGTACGGCGGGATGGGTAATCAGCGTCCGCCCGGAAATCGGCATGCGGATAGAGCAGGATCTGGCACCGCAGTCCCGCCCCGGTTTCGCGCGCCGCGGTGGTCGCGAAGGTGCCGCCGATTCCATCCCCGCCGATGGCCATGCACCAGGTGTCCAGTCCTGGGATCCGCCCGGCCGCCACATGGCGGAGCGCAGCGATGCAATCCTCCAGCGGCGCGGGGAAGGGATGCTCCGGCGCAAGCCGGTAGTCCACGTAGACGATGGCCCAGCCAGAGCGATTGGCGATAGCGCGCAGTGGCGAGTCATAGGTCTCGATCGAGCCCGCCATGCCGCCGCCGCCATGGAAGTAGATGAAAACGGGAAGCAGCCCCTCCACCGCGGGACGGTAGACACGCAGCGGCACCGGGCCGGTGACATTCGAGACCACCGTGACTGGCTCGGGCGGCATGGCGAAGCGGGAGAGGGAATCGATCGTCGCGCGATGCTGCCGCGTCCAGGCGAGCAGGTCGTCCGGAGGCGCTCCAGCCTCACCAGCGATCTCGTCGAGCACCTGTCTCGCCTGCCGATCCATGCCGCGCCTCCGATTGATGCGAGAAGGAAATACGCCAGGACGACCGGGCCACCAAGAATTGCGCCGGTGGTGCCCGGAACGAGTAGAGGCGGAACCTCGCGGTCCCGCCCCAGCCGCAGATCAGCCTGCTTTCGCTTCGCGCCGCCGCGCGTGCAGGACGAACTCCGTATAGCCGTTAGGCTGAACCGCACCCTCGAAGACAAGGTCGCAGGCCGCCCGGAAGGCTACGCCCGCGTAATCCTGCGCCATCGGGGTGTAGGCCGGATCACCGGCATTCTGCTGGTCCACCACCTTCGCCATCCGGCGCATCGTCGCCTCCACCTGGGCGCGGTCCACGATGCCGTGGCGCAGCCAGTTGGCAATGTGCTGGGCGGAAATGCGGAGTGTCGCGCGGTCCTCCATCAGCCCGACATCATGGATGTCCGGCACCTTCGAGCAGCCGACGCCCTGGTCGATCCAGCGGACCACATAGCCGAGGATGCCCTGGGCGTTGTTATCCAGCTCCGACTGGATGTCCTCCGGCGACCAGTTGGTGTTCTCGGCCAGCGGGATCGTCAGCAGGTCCGACAGCTTCGCGCGCGGCCCGCCGGCTGCCAGCTCCGCCTGCCGCGCCGCCACATCCACCTCATGGTAATGCAGCGCGTGCAGCGTGGCGGCGGTGGGGGAGGGAACCCAGGCGGTGCTGGCGCCGGCCTTCGGATGCCCGGCCTTCTGCTCGAGCATCGCCGCCATCGCATCCGGCGCGGCCCACATGCCCTTGCCGATCTGCGCATGGCCGCGAAGCCCACAGGCCAGGCCGACATCGACGTTGTTGTCCTCATAGGCCGCGATCCAGGCGGCCTTGCGCATGTCGTTCTTGCGGACGACGGCGCCGGCTTCCATCGAGGTGTGGATCTCGTCGCCGGTGCGGTCGAGGAAGCCGGTATTGATGAAGAAGACGCGCTCCTTCGCCATCATGATGCACCGGGCGAGGTTGACGGTGGTGCGCCGCTCCTCGTCCATGATGCCCATCTTCAACGTGTTGCGCGGAAGACCGAGCGCGTCCTCCACCTCCCCGAACAAGGCAACGGCCCAGGCCACTTCGGCGGGTCCATGCATCTTTGGCTTCACGATGTAGACGCTGCCCGCGCGGCTGTTCAGCTTCTTTCCGCGCAGGTCGTGCAGCGCGATCAGCGAGGTGACATAGGCGTCGAGGATCGTCTCCGCCGTCTCGGTGCCGTCCAGCGTCACCGCATCGGTCATCATGTGGTGGCCGACATTGCGCACCAGCATGAGGGAACGGCCAGGCAGCATGATCTCGCTGCCGCCGGGGGCCTTGAAGCGGCGATCCGGGTTCAGCCGGCGCTCCAGCGTCTGGCCGCCCTTCTCGAAGCTGGCGGAGAGATCGCCACGCATGAGGCCGAGCCAGTTGCGATAGACGCCAACCTTGTCCTCCGCATCCACGGCGGCCACGGAATCCTCGGCGTCCATGATGGTGGAGAGCGCGGATTCCAGCATGAGGTCCGCGACGCCCGCCGCATCGGTCTTGCCGATCGGGTGGCCGCGATCGATCACGATCTCCAGATGCAACCCGTTCTTCGCCAGCAGGATGCCGGTGGGCTCGTCCTCGCTGCCGCTGAAGCCGCGGAACTGGGCAGGATCCCGCAGGCCGGTGCTGGCACCGCTGTTCTGCAGCACGCTCAGCTTGCCGCCTTCGATCCGGTAGGCGGTGGCGTAGGCATGGCTGCCGGTCGCCAGCGGCGCGGCCGCGTCCAACACGGCGCGGGCGCGGGCGATGACGGCGGCGCCGCGCGCCGGGTCGTAGCCACGCGCCTTCGGCCCCTGCTGCGGGATGGCATCGGTGCCATAGAGCGCGTCATAGAGGCTGCCCCAGCGGGCATTGGCGGCATTCAGCGCATAGCGGGCATTGTTGACGGGGACGACGAGTTGCGGCCCGGCCAGGCGGGTGATCTCGTCATCCACATTGGCGGTGGTGACCTGGAAGGGCGGCGGGGCGTCCAGCAGGTAGCCGATCCCGCGCAGGAAGGCCTCATAGGCCTCGCGGTCCACCGGGCGAGCCGGGTTGGCGCGGTGCCATGCGTCGATGCGGGCCTGCAGGGAGTCGCGCTCCGCCAGCAGGTCGGCGTTCTGCGGGCCGAGGCTGCGCAGGGTCTTTTCCATGGCGGACCAGAAGGTGGCGGCCTCCACCCCTGTGCCGGGGAGGGCCTCCTCCTCGATGAAGCGGCGCAGGATCGGTGCGACCTCCATGCCCTGCGTGGTTCCCGCCATGCCGCATCCTCCTGCTGGTCTGCCCGCCAGAATAGCCGCCTAGGCGCGCCGGGCAAACGGCAGCTCATTCGGCACGCCAAACCGCCTTGCCGGGGCGGCGATACGGCGCGACCCTCCGGCCATCGTCCTTGAAGCAGGTAACCGATGCCCGATCTCCACACCCCCCGGATCACCGCCCCCGAACTGTCCGGCTATGTCCCGCCGGCCCATACGAGCCAGCATTGGGTGCTCCGCAAGCCCGCGGCCTCGGGCAAGGGTGGAATCGTCGCCTCGCAGTCACGCGCGGCGGCCGAGGCCGGGGTGGCGGTGTTGGAGGCAGGCGGCAATGCCGCCGATGCCGCCGTCGCGGCCGCCTTCGCCCTGGCGGCGGTGGAGCCCTGGAACAGCGGCCTTGGCGGCATCGGCTTTGCCCTGGTCCATCGGCCGGGCTCCGCGCCGCAGGTGGTAGATTTCGGGCCGGTCGCCTCCCGCAACGTCGATCCCTCGGCCTATCCGCTGACGGGCAAGTGGAAGCAGGACCTCTTCGCCTGGCCCGAAGTGGTCGGCGACGTGAACATCCACGGGCCGCTCTCCTTCGTCATCCCCTCCACGGTGTCGGGCTACGACCTGTTGCGGGAGCGGTTCGGCACGGGGATGGGGCTGGACGCGTTGCTCGGACCGGCCATCGCGCTGGCGCGGCGCGGCCTGCCGCAGGACTGGTACACGCTGCTGAAGATTTCGGCCTCTGCCCGCGTGCTGCGGCTCTATGAGGAGAGCGCGCGCATCTACCTGCCCGACGGGCTGCCGCCCAACCCTCCCTATCAAGGGGCGCCGGGCTTCTTCCGCCTTGGCAAGCTGACCGAGACGCTGGAGCGGCTGCGCGACCATGGGCTGCGCGACTTCTACGAGGGCGGGCTGGCGGCGGATCTCGCGGCCGACATCAAGGCGCTCGGCGGGTTCGTCAGCGCGGAGGACCTCGCGGGCTGCCAGGCCGCGGTGCGCGAGTCCACGCCTATTTCCTGGCGAGGCACCCACACCATCCACACCGCAGGCGGCCTGACCGCTGCGCCCACCATGGCGCGGGTGATCGCGCAGATGGACCAGGTCGCCGTCGAGGGCGGGCTCGAGTCCACCTGGTATCGCGGCTTCGCCAAGGCGATGCGGCAGGGCTATGCGGAGCGGCTGGCCGGGCTCGGCGCCGCCACGGCAAAGGAGAGCGGCGAGACCTGCACAACGCATCTGACCGTCTGCGACAAGGACGGGATGATGGTCTCAGTCACCACCACGCTGCTCTCCTCCATGGGCAGCCGCGTGGTGCTGCCGAAGACGGGCGTGCTGATGAACAACGGCATGATGTGGTTCGACCCGCAGCCGGGCAGCGCCAATGCCATCCGCCCAGGCGCCCGGCCGCTCTGCAACATGAGCCCGGTGACGGTGACGCGCGCGGGGGACGACACCAGCCCCATCCTGGCCGGCGGTGCCTCCGGCGGGCGGCGCATCCTGGCCAGCGTTTGCCAGATGCTGGCCTTCCAGCTCGATTTCGGCATGGGGCCGGAGGAGGCGGCGCATGTGCCGCGCATCGACGTCTCCGGCCCGGATGGGGTGACCGCGGACCGGCGCCTGCCGGCGGAGACGATCGAGGGGCTGGCGGCCGACGGCGCGCTGGAAGTGGTGGAGCATGCCGTTCTGCCGGTGAATTTCGCCTGCCCGAACTTCATTGCCCAGGACGGGCAGGGGGCGACGGGGATCACGGATGTGCTCTCGCCTTGGTCGGCGGCGCTGGCCGCGGAGGCCTAGCGGCACGCCTTTTGCGACGCCTGCGGAATGACGGGGCCGTCGGCCCCTCCTTTCGCAGGGGTCGCACATGCTTCATCGACGTTCCCTCATCGCCGCCGGCCTGGCAGGTCTTGCCCTGCCGGCGGTGGCGCGCGCGCAGTCCGGCTGGAAGCCGCGTCAGCCGATCCGCCTGATCGCCACCTTCCCGCCCGGGGGGCTGGCCGATGTGGTGGCGCGGCTGGTTGCACCCGTCATCGCCCAGAACCTCGGCGGAACCATTGTGGTCGAGAACCGCCCGGGCGCCGGTGGCACCATCGGTGCGGATGCCGCGGCGAGGGCGGCGCCGGACGGGCATACGCTGGTCATCAGCCATGCCTCACCCAACGGCATCGCTCCCGGCATCTACCCGGCCCTGCCCTATGACCCCGTGCGGGACTTCACCCATATCGCCATGCTCTGCGATACGGCGAATGTGCTGATGGTGAAAAGGGGCTCGGCGACACCGGACCTCGCGGCCTTTCTCGACAAGGCGCGTGGCCCCGGTGCCCGCTACGGCTCATCCGGCATCGGCTCCATCACTCATCTGATGGGCGAGGTGCTGACCCGCGAAGCCCGAGCGCCGAAGCTGGACCATGTGCCCTATCGCGGCAGCGCGCCCGCCATGCAGGACCTCTTCGCGAACCATATCGAGAGCGTCTTTGATCCACTGACGACGAATGTGGCGATGATCAAGGATGGCACCGTCGTCGCCCTGGCCGTCTCGGCCGCGCAGCGCGTGCCGGCGGTGCCGGATGTGCCCACTTTCGCCGAACAGGGCCTGCCGGCCCTGACCGCCACCACCTGGATCGGCATCTCGGGCCCCAGGGGCTTGCCTGCCCCGGTGGCGGATGTGGTGCGGGAGGCGACGCTGGCTGCCATTGCCCAGCCGGAAATCCTGGCGAAGCTGGCCGATCTCGCCTCCTACACGCCGCCAAAGCCGCTGGTGGGGGCGGCCTACACGGCCATGATCGCCAAGTTCGCCTCGGACTGGACTGCTGTGGCGAAGGGGGCAGGAATCACCGCCTCCTGACCGGAGGCCGCCCGATGCCAGACGCGCCGGCGACCCGTCCTCGGCGCGCTCTCGCAACGACGCACCCGCGGGCTTCCTCGGGGCGGGCGGCGGGTCCATCCTGGCGGCACATTTCCCGTCAGGACACGCATGACCGCCACCGACCCCGCGCTCATGAATGCGGAAACGCTTCTTGCCCTTTATTCCCGTCGCGCGCTGAGCCCCGTGGAGGCGTTGAAGGCCGTGACGGAGCGCGTGGCGCGGCACAATCCCTCGATCAACGCCTTCGCCGTGATGAACCCCCATGCGCTGCGCCAGGCCGGGGAGAGTGAGGCTCGCTGGGCGGCCGGGCGCCCCCTTGGCCCGCTGGACGGGGTGCCCTGCACGGTGAAGGACCTGCTGAACATGGCGGGATTTCCCACGCGCCGCGGCAGCCGCACCACCGATCCGCGGCCGCAATCCGAGGATGCCCCGGCGGTCCTGGGGCTGAAATCGGCGGGCGCTGTCATCATCGGCAAGACGACCACCACCGAATTCGGCTGGAAGACCCCTGGCGACTGCCCGCTCCACGGCATCACCCGCAATCCCTGGGACTTCAAGCGCACGCCGGGCGGGTCCTCTTCCGGCGCGGGGGCGGCGGCGGCCTCGGCCTTCGGGGCGCTGCATATCGGTACGGATGCGGGCGGGTCGATCCGCATCCCGGCAGCCTATTGCGGTATCGTCGGTTTCAAGCCGAGCTACGGGCGGGTGCCCCAGTGGCCGCATGGCGCCTTCTCCGCCGTCGCCTGCGCCGGGCCGATGACGCGCACGGTGCGGGATGCCGCACTGATGCTGAACGCCATTGGCCGCGCCGATGCGCGGGATCCGCTTTGCATGCCCGATGATCCGCGCGAATGGCGGGTGGGGATTGAGGACGGGGTGCGCGGCATGCGGATCGCCCTCGTCCGCCGCTGGGGCTACGAGCCGCCCTTGGATGCCGATGGCGAGGCCGCGCTGCAGCGCGCCGCCGACACGCTGCGGGCCGAGGGCGCGCTGGTGGAGGAGGCTGATCCGGAACTGCCCGACACCCGCCAGATCTTCGGCCGCGTCTGGGGCGTCGCCCTGGCGAAGCTTGTTGCCTCCACGCCCGAGGAGAAGCGGGGCGATCTGGATGGCGGGCTGGAGGAGGTGGCCCGGCGGGAGGGTGGCGTGAGCGCCATCGACTTCCTGGCCGCCGACGGCATGCGGGTGGAAGCGGCGCATCGCATGAGCGTCTTCCACCTGCGCTACGACCTGGTGCTGACTGCCGCAACCCCCACCGCCGCCTTTGCCGCCGACCAGCCCACGCTGAAGCCCACCGAGGCGCTCTGGCGGGACTGGGCGCCCTGGACCTTCGCGCAGAACCTCACCCGCCAGCCGGCCATCGCGCTTCCGGCCGGGCTGGACCAGGAGGGCATGCCGCGCGCGGTCCAGGTCGTGGCGGCCCAGGGCCGCGACGACCTCTGCCTGCGGGGCGCAAGGGCGCTGGAGCGAGCCCTGGCCATGCCGGAGCCGAATCCTATGGCCGCCTGATACGGGAGGGGCGGGGGGTTGCGCCCCCGCCGCGCCCGGTCCATCCGGGACCGTCCGAAGAACGCCCGCGATGGAGGCCCCGATGAGCACCACCACCGAACAGCCCGTGCTGGACTGGCTCGCCGGCCGCCAGGGCGAGATGCTGGCCTTGCTGGAAGCCATGGTGAACATCGATGGCGGCTCCTACGACAAGGCCGGGGTGGATGCGGTCGGCCAGCAGGTGCGCCGCTTCCTCGAGGCCCATGGCATCGCTGTGGAGACCCTGCCGCAGTCCCGTTTCGGCGATTGCATCCGCGCCAGCCTGCCGGATGGCGAGGATGGCGGCGGCGAGGGCAATGCGCGCCGCAACATCGTGCTGATGGGCCATCGCGACACCGTCTTCCCCAAGGGCGAGCCCGAGCGCCGACCCTTCCGCCTCGAGAATGGCCGCGCCTATGGCCCCGGCGTTGCCGACATGAAGGCCGGGCTGGTGATGAACATGTTCGTCATGGCCGCCTTCAAGGCCGCAGGCGGCGCGCCCGGCCCGCTGGTCGGTCTGTTCACCGCGGATGAGGAGATCGGCTCGCCGGAGGGCCGGCCGGTGATCGAGGCCGAGGCGCGCCGCGCCCGCGTGGTGTTCAACTCCGAGCCCGGCCGGCCCAGTGGCGGAGTGGTCACGGGCCGCAAGGGTGGCGTCTTCATGGTCGTGGACATTGAGGGGCGCGCCGCGCATTCCGGCGGCAATTTCGAGGAGGGGATCAGTGCCATCGGCGAGATGGCGCAGAAGATCACCGCCATCCACGCGCTGACCGACCTCAAGCGCGGCATCACGCTGAATGTGGGCCTGGTCAGCGGTGGGCAGAGCGTCAACACGGTGGCGCCGCAGGCCCAGATGCAGATCGACCTGCGCTATGTCGAGCCCGCCGACCGCGAGGAGGTGATGGGCAAGATCCACGAAATCATCGGCCGCTCCTTCGTGCCCGGCACACGCGCCAACCTGACTATCCGGGGCGAGTTCCTGCCCCTGACCCAGACCCCTGCCGCCGGCCGCGTCTTCCAGATGTATCGCGAGGCCGCGGCCGAGAGTGGGCTGTCCATCACTGGCGAGTTCTCCGGCGGCTGTGCCGACAGCGGCTTCACCGCCGCCATGGGGGCGCCCACGCTCTGCGCGGTCGGGCCGGTGGGCGGCAAGGCGCATAGCCCGGATGAATATCTGGAGGTGGCGAGCCTGGTGCCGCGCGCCCAGGCCCTCGCCCGGGCCATCCTGCGGCTCGACCGGGCCGGGCTGTGACCCTTCGGCTCCAGCCGTGAGGGCCAGCCTGCGGGCGCTGGCGGTGCCGCTCCTTCTCCTCGGCGCGGTGGGGGAGGGGCCTTCGCCCGCCTGCGCGGCGCGGGCGGAGCAGTCTCAGCCTGACCGGCCCCGCCGGAGTTGTGCCGGGGGGCGGGAGACGGTGGCCTTCGGCCGCCTGCTGGTGGATTATGGTATCGCCACCCTGCAATACGGCATCGGCATCGTGCTGATCTTCCTCGGCCTCATTGTCATGGCGCTGGGCTATCTGCTGATGCTGATCGACCTGCTCTTCTGCTGGTAGGATTGTCCGCGGGCGCCGCTCGTGGCCATTTGCCGCGCATGACCGGCCACCCGTTCCGCCTCCTCCCCAACCCCCGCCATGGCGTTCCCGGCGTCGTCGTGCTGCCCGAGGGTGGTTGGCGCCGCGCCCGTGCTGCCATCACCGCTTGGCCGGGCTACGCCCCCACGCCGCTGATTGCGCTCGGGGATGTCGCGTCCGCGCTGGGGCTGGCCACGGTGCACTACAAGGACGAGGCGCCGCGCTTCGGCCTCGGCTCCTTCAAGGCATTGGGCGGCGCGCATGCCGTCTCGCGCGTGATGGCGCAGGAACTGGCGCGGCGCGGCGTCGCCAAGGACGCCACGCCCGGCGAGTTGGAATCCGGCCGCTACGCTTCGGAGACGGCCAGCATCACCATCACCTGCGCGACCGATGGCAATCATGGCCGCAGCGTCGCCTGGGGCGCCCGGCGGTTCGGCGCGCGCTGCGTGATCTTCGTCCATCGGGGCGTGAGCCAGGGCCGCCGCGACGCCATTGCCGCCTTTGGCGCCGAGGTGCGGGAGGTGCCGGGCAATTACGACGATTCGGTCCGTGCTTCCGACGCTGCGGCCCGGGAGGGCGGCTGGCTGCTCGTCTCCGACACTTCCTGGCCCGGTTACACGGAGGTGCCGCGAGACGTCATGCAGGGCTACCGACTCATGGCCGAGGAGGCGCTGGATGCCCTGCCGGCGGCACCCACCCATGTCTTCGTTCAGGGCGGCGTCGGTGGTGTTGCGGCTGCCGTCTCGGTGGCGCTGCGGGCCCGCCACGGCCGCGGGCCACGCCTGATCGTCGCCGAGCCAGAGCGCGCCGCCTGCCTGCTGGCCAGCGCCGAGGCCGGTGCGCCCACTGCGGTGCCCGGCGAGCTGGACACGATCATGGCGGGCTTGGCCTGCGGCGAGCCGAGCCTGCTGGCATGGCAGGAGCTGGAGCGGGCCGCCTTCGCCTTCATGGCCATTCCGGATTCCGCCGCGATAGCCGCAATGCGGCTCCTGGCCGGGCGCGAGTTGCCCATCGAGGCCGGGGAGAGCGGCGTGGCGGGTTTGGCTGCCTTGGCCCTCGCTGCGCAGGACCCTGCCGCACAGGCTGTGCTGGGCCTGGGGGAGGGCAGCCGAATCCTGATCTTCGGGACGGAAGGCGCCACGGATCGTGGTCTCTATGAGCGCCTCGTGACCGCGCCGGACGTTGACACGAGCCCCATCGCGCCCCTTTTGGGGTGACGATTTATCCACCCTCCGGGAAAGACGTTCCGATGATCCTGCGCCGCCACCTCATCGTGGGGGCCGCCGGCCTCGCCGCCGCGCCGCTTGCTGCCCCCGCCCTCGTCGCCTCCGCCCGCGCCCAGGGCAGCTGGCCCAATGCTCCCGTCCGCTTCGTGGTTCCCTTTGCCGCCGGCGGCCCGACCGACGTTCCGGCCCGGCTGATCGCGGATGAGCTGTCGAAGATGCTGCCCCAGCGCGTGATCGTGGAGAACCGCACCGGCGCCGGCGTGGTCGTCGGCTCAGACGTGGTCGCGAAGGCGCAGAAGGATGGCCAGACGCTGCTCTACACCACCATTGCGCATGCCGCGTTGCGTTCGATCTTCCCGAGCCTGCCCTTCGATCCGCTGGCCGATTTCAGCCCGGTCGCGCTCACCGGCGTCATCCCGATGCTGATGATGGTGAACAAGGATCTTCCGGTGAACTCGCTCCCGGAGCTGATCGAGCTCTTCAAGAAGAACCCGGGCAAGTACGACTACGCCTCCACAGGCAACGGCGCCGCGCTGCATCTGGCGAGCGAACTGTTCCTGAAGCAGGCCGGCGGCCTCAAGGTGAACCACGTTCCCTATCGCGGCTCGGCCGCCGCTATGCCGGACCTGCTGAACGGCTCGGTGGTGATGATGCTGGACGTCGCCAACTCGGCGCTGCCCTTCGTGACGCGCGGCGAAGTGAAGGGCTTGGCCATCTCCGGCATGAACCGCCTGCCCCAGGTGCCGCACATCCCCACCTTCAACGAGGCGGGCGTGCCGGGCTACGAGGCCTATACCTGGCACATGGTGATGGCCCCCGCCGGCACGCCGGAACCGATTGTGAAGACGGTGAACGAAGCGATCAACAAGGTGATGGCCATGGCGAGCGTGCAGGAGCGCCTCTCCGCTCTCACCATGGAAACCCGCTCCAACACCACGCCGGCAACCGCGAAGAAGTGGCTCGACGATGAGATCGCCAAGTGGGAGCCGATCATCAAGGAAGCCGGCATCAAGGCGAACTGATCCCGGCATTTCGCGGGTTCGGGGGGGCGCCAGCCTCCCGCCAGGGCCCAGGGGCATAAAAGCCCCTGGGCCACTCAGCTCAGACCCCCTGGCCCATCGCCTTGATCGGCGGCGCCAGGTCCTTCGGTAGCGGCGAGGCATAGGGCTGCCCGCCCGTGCGGTCCTTGAACTCTGCCTTGGCGCGCTCGATGAGGGCCGGATCGCGCAGCGCGTCCACCGCCGTTCCCGCCATCACCTTCGCCACATGCACCATGCCCTTATGGGCTGCCGGTGACTTGCCCTGGGCGGTCAGCTGCCAGGAGTGGAAGGGCGTGCCGATCGCGCAGGTGGCGCCGCGCGCCTGCACCGTGGGCACCGTCCAGGAAACGTCGCCCACATCGGTGGAGCCGACGCCGCCTTCGCCGCGGTTCTCCAGCGGCACGATGATGTCGCAAAGGGATTTGCCCTTCTCGACCTTCAGACCGTGGCGGCGATGCGCGGCGGCGATGTCCTGCTCGGTCAGCGTCGACTGGATCTGCGCGGCGTACTCCTTGTCCGCATCGTCCCATTGCGGCGGGCCGAGCCGCTGGAAGTTGTCGTGCATCGCCTTCTCCAGCGGCGAGTTGCCGAGGAGGTTGGAGACGGCGCTGACCACGCTGGTCTCGACCCGCGTCTCGGTCATCAGCGCGGCGCCTTCGGCGATCTTCTTAACGCGGCCGACGAGAGTGTTCAGCTCTGGCAGGTCGCGCGCGCGGATGAGGTAGCGCACCTTCGCCTTGGACTGCACGACGTTCGGCGCGATGCCGCCGCCATCCAGCATGGCGTAGTGGATGCGCGCATGGTCGGGCATGTGCTCGCGCATGTAGTTCACGCCGACATTCATCAGCTCTACGGCATCGAGCGCGGAGCGGCCCAGCTCCGGTGCGGCGGCGGCGTGGGAGGCACGGCCGTGGAAGGTGAAGTCGATGCGCGTGTTGGCGAGCGAGACGGCCTCGTTCACGCCCGAGAAGGAGGCGGGATGCCAGGAGATGGCGATGTCGACATCGTTGAAGATGCCATCGCGCGCCATGAAGCCCTTGGCGGCACCGCCTTCTTCGGCGGGGCAGCCATAGTAGCGGACGCGGCCGGGAATGTTGTTCTCCTTCAGCCAGTCCTTCACCGCGGCGGCGGCGAGCAGCGAGGCAGCGCCGAGCAGATTATGGCCGCAGCCATGGCCATGGCCGTTCGGCTCCACCTCCTGGTGCTCCGCAATGCCCGCGACCTGCGAGAGGCCCGGAAGCGCGTCATACTCGCCGAGAATGGCGATGACGGGACCGCCCTCGCCATACTCGCCCATCACGGCGGTCGGGATGCCGGCGAGGTTCTTCTCGATGCGGAAGCCCTCCTTCTCCATCATCGCCAGGTGCTCGGCCACCGAGCGCTTCTCGGTGTAGGCGATCTCCGGCATCTCCCAGACGCGGTCGCTGAAGGCCGCATAGTCCTCCTTGCGCTCGTCCACGGCGCGCCAGACCCGTTCGTCATTCCGCATGCTGCTGTACTCCTTCAGTCGGTTCCGAGGCGTGCGCGCGGCCTTGCCACGGCGGCAGCCTCCGGGTGGATGGTCACGAGGCGCCCGTCTTGCCACTGCATCAGCCAGGGGCGGGCTCGGGAATTCTGTCCCCGCTCGTCGAAGGCTGCACCCCAGCCGGTGGCTGTGGTGCCCTCCGCCACGTCCGTGGCGAGCACGGCGGCGCGGACCTTCTCCTTGTCCGTGCCGCCCGCCCGCTGGATGGCATCGAAGGCGACCTGGGCGCCGAAATGGTTCGCCAGGCTATGACCCGAGCGCGGGTCGGAACCGTAGCGGCGTTTATAGGACTCGGCGAAGGCCGCATTGCCCGGGGCGACGCGGTCGGAGATGGCGTAGTGGGTGAAATCAACGTTCATCACCCCCTCGAAGGCCGGTCCGAGCGAGCGTGCGGTGTCGCTCAGGCTGTAACCCGCGCCGCTGCCGATGATCATGCGCGGCCGCCAGCCCGCCTCGCGGAGGTTGCGGAAGAGGAGGATCACGTCGTTCTGGTGCGCGGCGTGGAGCAACACGTCAATGGATGCCTCCCGTAGCCGCTGCACGGCGGGGGCGAGGTCCGTGCTGCGCACCGGGTAGCCGATCCGCTCCGCCACCTCGATACCTGCGTCCCGCAGCTGCGCGGCCTGCAGCTCGGCGACCGAACTGCCATACAGCCCGTCCTCATGCAGTAGCCCCACGCGCAGCCGGGCGCGCGGAATCTCGAGCAGCGAGGGCAGCACCTCGGCCACCGTTTGCACCCCAACGCGGGCGAAGTCGCTGGCGCGCGGGCAGGTACGGAACACGTTCCGGAACCCGCGATCCATGATCCCGTCCGCGATCGCGCCCAGTTCGAAGAAGGGGATGCCCTGCGTCTCGCTCACCTGCGTGGCGGCGAAGGAGATGGGCGAGGCATAGCTGCCGAACAGGATGGCGGCGCGCTCCTGGCCCATCAGCCGGCGGGTCTCGGCGACAGCCGCAGCTTCGTCAGGCGCATCGGCGCGCAGCAGGCGGATGGGGCGGCCGAGCAGGCCGCCGGCGGCATTGCGCTCCTCCACCGCCATTTCCAGCCCTCGGAAGGATTCATCGCCGAGCAGCGCCGGGCCGCCAGAAAGAGGAAAGAGGGCACCGAAGCGCCATTCCGCGGCCGCGGTGGGCGCATTTCCGGTCGCGGTGCCGGGCGCCTGGGCACCGACGCCGCGCGGCACAGAGGCAAGGGCAAGGGCCGCGAGAAGGCTGCGGCGCTGCGCGGCCGGACGCATCGTCCTTCGCTCCTCTCGCGTTCCATGGGGCGGCTCGATGGTCGCCGCTGGTGCGTCCGGGCGCAAGGCCGGGAAGCGACCATTCCGTCCCGCACCATGCTTGACGAGCCGATGCACCGCGACGACCTTCCGCGCCCCTGCCGGAGGACGCCGCCCCATGCCCAGCCTGCCCGAGACGATGACCTATCTCGCCCATGGGGAGGGCGGCGAGGCCGAAGTGCTGGTTCCGGCCACCGGCCCGGTGCCGCGCCCGGCTAGTGACGAGGTGTTGATCCGGGTGATGGCCGCCGGCGTCAACCGTCCGGATGTCCAGCAGCGCAAGGGCCTCTACCCGCCGCCCAAGGGCGCCAGCCCCATCATCGGGCTCGAGGTGGCCGGGGAAGTCGTCGCGGTCGGCCCCGCGACTACACGCTTTCGGGTGGGCGACCGTGTCTGCGCCCTCACAAATGGCGGTGGCTATGCCGAGTTCGCGGTCGCGCCCGAGGCGCAGTGCCTGCCCTGGCCGGAGGGATACGATGCCACCCACGCCGCCGCGGTGCCGGAGACCTTCTTCACCGTCTGGGCGAACCTGTTCGGCCACGGCCGTCTCGCCAGCGGCGAGGTGATGCTGGTGCATGGCGGCACCTCGGGCATCGGCTCCACGGCGTTGCAGCTTGCGCGCGAGTTCGGCGCGCGGCCCTTCGCCACCGCCGGCACTCCGGAGAAGGTGGCGGCCTGCATCGAGTTCGGTGCGGAGGAGGCCTTCGACTACCGGAACCAGGACTTCGCGGAGGAGATGAAGCGCGTCACCGGCGGCAAGGGCGCCAATGTCGTGCTGGACATGATCGGCGCCTCCTATTTCCAGAAGAACCTGCGCGTGCTCGGCACGGACGGGCGGCTGGTGATCATTGCCCTCATGGGCGGGTACGAGGTCGAGAAGGCCGATATCCGGCCGATCATGATGAAGCGCCTCGTGGTGACCGGCAGCACCATGCGTCCCCGCACCACGGCCGAGAAGGGCGCCATCGCCCGCGCCTTGGAGGAGAAGGTATGGCCCGTGCTGTCGGCCGGGCGCTGTGGGCCGCGCATCCATGCGACCTTCCCGCTGCGCGAGGCGGCCGAGGCGCACCGGCTGATGGAGAGCAGCACGCATATCGGAAAGATCGTGCTGACCCTCTCCTGACGAGCGGCGGGTGAACCCGCGCGACCTCCGGCTGCTGCTGCTGGCCGTCCTGCTCTTCGGCGGCGCCTGGCCGATCGCGAAGGACGCGCTGCACGACGCCACCCCGGTCTGGTTCGCCGTCAGCCGCGCCGGGCTGGCGGCACTGTCCGCAGCTTTCGTCCTGCTGGCATTGGGGCGGCTGCGCTGGCCGGGACGGCGGGACTGGCCGACGGTGCTGGCGGTGGGCCTTCTCCAACTCGGCACCTTCTTTGCCCTGTCGCATCTGGCGCTGGCGATCCTCCCGGCCGGGCGCATCGCGGTGCTTGCGAATGTCACGATCTACTGGCTCGTCCCGCTGTCTGTCCTGGTGCTGGGGGAGAAGGTCTCGGCATTGCGCTGGGGCGCCGCCGGGCTCGGCCTCGCCGGGGCTGCGGTGCTGATGGGCCCATGGGCGATCGACTGGTCGCATGAAGGGGTCGTCCTCGCGCATGGGATGCTGGTCATGGCGGCGCTCGCCTGGAGCATCGCCATCGTCATCACGCGCCGCCTGCCGCCCGCCCGCCCGATGGTGGAGCTGCTGCCATTCTGCTTCGGTACGGGCACGCTCCTGCTGGTTCCACTCGCCCTGCTGCGGGAGCCGGGCGGCGGGATCGGCCTGAGCGCCTGGCCGCATGCTGCCTTCATGGGGCTGATCGCCGCGCCCATCGGCACATGGAGCATCATTGAGGCCGGGCGGCGGCTGCCTTCCACCGTTGCCTCGGTGGGGTTCATGCTTGTGCCCGTGCTGGGTGTCGCGCTCGGCGCGGTCTGGCTCGGGGAAGACGTGGGGTGGGACGTGTGGCTGGGCGGCGCGCTGGTCGCAGGAAGCGTCGTTCTGGCGGTGCGCGGCTGAGGGGGTGCCGATGATCCTGAATGCTATCGAGGCCGGGGAGGGGCGCCCGATTGTGCTGCTGCACGGCCTGTTCGGGCAGGCGCGGAACTTCGGCGCCCTGCAGCGGCGGCTGGCCAGCGCGCGGCGCGTCATCGCCTTCGACATGCCGAACCACGGCGCGAGCCCGCATGCACCCGGGATGGACTATCCTTCCATGGCCGCCGCTGTAGCGGAGAGCCTCGCTGCACGCGGGATCGCCCAGGCCGATGTCATGGGTCATTCCATGGGCGGCAAGGCGGCGATGATGCTGGCGCTGACGATGCCGGATCTGGTCGCGCGCCTCATGGTTTCCGACATCGCGCCCGTCACCTATCCGCCCCGCTGGACGGAGCTGATGGAGGCCATGCGCGCCGTGCCGGCTGGCGCCACGCGGGCACAGGCGGATGCGCTCCTCGCCCCTGTCGAGGCGGATGCGGGTGTGCGTGCCTTCATTCTGACCAACCGCCGCCCGGATGGCTCCGGCTGGCGCATCGGGCTGGAGGAGATCGCCGGCTCGCTTCCGGCTATCATGGGCTGGACGCCGCCTGAGGCCGTCCCCTTCGGAAAGCCGGTGCTCTTCGTTTCCGGGGAGCACTCGCGCTACATTCGGCCGGAGAACCGGCCAGCAATCCGGCAAGCCTTCCCGGCCGCGCGGTTCCTGGCGGTGAAGGGCGCGGGGCACTGGGTGCATGCGGACCAGCCGGAAGGCTTCGCCGCGGTGATGGAAGGCTTCTTTCCGCCCTGACGCGGGTGCCTCAGATGGCCGCCGGTGCCTTGAAGCGCCCATCCTTGCTGAGATCCGCCGCGCGCCAGAGATACCAGGCCGCCGCCGAGCGGAAGGGCGCCCAGGCTTCCCCAACAGCCGCAAGTTCCTTCGGCTTCGGCTGCGTCTCCAGCCCGGCCGCGATGCGATAGCCCTCGCGCACGCCGAAATCGTCCACCGGCAGGATGTCGGGGCGGCCGAGGGTGAAGATCAGCAGCATCTCGACGGTCCATCGGCCAACGCCGCGCAGGGCGACCAGCCGCTCGATCAACGCGGCATCCGGGAGGCGCGCGGCGGCGCGGCGGGTGGGCACCCAGCCCGCCGCTGCCTTATGCGCGATGTCGAGGATTGCCGCCTGCTTGGCACCGGAGAAGCCACAGGCGCGCAGCGCGCCCTCGGGCAGGGCGAGGACCTGCTCGGGTGGCGGGAAAGGATGGTGGGGTATGTGGGCTATCAGCCGGTTCAGCATCGCCTCGGCCGCGCGCCCATGCACCTGCTGATGGGCGATGGCGCGGATCAGGGCCTCATAGGGCTCGCGATCCTTCACCGGCTTCAGGCGCATCGGCCCCACCTGTGCGATGACGGGGCCAAGGACGGGATCGGCGGCGAGGTGCTGGCGGGCGGCGCGGGCGCTCATGCCCCCTGCCTAAGGCACTCCGCGCAGGATCGCCACCGCCCCCCAGCCGGTGAGCAGAACGGAGAGCATCACTGGCAGCGTGGCGCGCCAGAGGGCCGGTGGGCGGGTGCCGTCGGCGAGCAGGCCACAGACCATGGCCGTCATGGCAAAGGAGAACACTGCGCCGGCGCCGCCGGCGAAATTGTGGATGCCAGGGGCCAGCCAGGGCGGCAACCCGGCGGCAAGGCCCAGCCCCGCCTGCACCGGCATGACCGCGGAGGCGGCACCGACATTGCTGCCCGTGACCATCCCGCCGAGAAAGCCCAGGGGCGGGACCGCATAAGGTGCCCAGCTTCCCAGGCTCGCTGCGATGGTCCCGGCCAGCGCGGCCGCCACGCCGGAACCGGCCAGCCAGCGGCCGAGCAGCACGTAGAGGATCATGGCGCCAGCGGGGCGCCGCATGCGCGAGAGGGCATCCCGCAGGCGAAACAGGCCGCCTGTGCGGAAGGCCAGGAAGCCCAGCGAAACCGTCCAGAGCACCACGGCCACATGGGTGATGGGCAGTCCGGGAAGATCGGCGAAGGGCTGCCAGGCCGGTGCACCCTGCCAGGAACGGGCGAGCAGAAGGCAGGCGGTCAGCAGCACCCAGGGGCCGATAGAGGCCAGGGCGCGCTGCCGCGCCGCCGAATCGCGCGGCGGGGCCAAGTGCCAGAGCGCCGGCAGCAGCACGCCCCCGGCCGCGACCACCCCCACCGTCTCCGCCGGCATGAAGCGGGCGGCGAGCAGCACGAGCGCCGAGACAGCGGCCTGCAGGCCCGTCTGGGCGAGGCGCTCGGCGCGCGGCACCTCGATGCCGGCGCGCCGCAGCAGCATCCAAAGCACCGGCGGGATGGTCAGCAGCCAGATGGAATGCGGAAGGGCGGTGACGAGCGACATCTCCGCCACTGGCCGGTGCGCCAGGGCGGCGCCGAGGGCCATTCCAGGGCCCAGCCCGCCCCAGGGGGCGAGCCAAAGGCCGAAGAGCGCCATGGCCCCGGCCGGCGCCCCGCCGATCCCCATGGCCCGCAATCCGCCTAGGGTGAAGACCGCCCCGACGCCGAAGCCGGTCACGCTCTCCACGAAGGAGCCGGCGAGGATCACCAGATAGGCCCGGCGGGCCGACGGCGGAACTGGCTCCGTCGCGTGCGGCGCGGCGGCCATGCTGAAGAGCAGCCCGCCCGACAGGGTGGCGACCGGCAGGATACCGAGGAAGCCGGCGCGCAGCGTCTCCAGCACGAGGAAATTCCGCAGCGGCAGGCCAGGCGGCAGCGCGGCCGCAATTCCCGGCAGGGAGGTCACGAGCGCGAGCAGGCAGGCGGGAATCGGCGTAACCCGGCCCGACCCCAGCAGTGCCATCAGCAGCACCAGCGGCAGGGCCTGAAGGAAAGTCACCATCGACGGGGAGGGAACTCCGGTCTTGCCGTGCCCGGCGGGACACGGCATCGGCATATCGCGGCGGCGGAGGAAACCATCGCCGCCGGGCCCGTTCTAGGCCCGTCGACTTCCAACATATGATCATTAAGCGGAGAACCCCTTGAACCGCCGCGCGCTCCTTGCGGGCCTCACCATGGCCGGGCTTCTGCCCTGGATTCCCGGCACCCTCTCGGACCGCGCGGAGGCCGCCGACGCCCCGGCGCGTCCCTTCGACGACACCACCGTGCGCCAGATGGCGCGCGACCTGGCCGCCAAGCCCTATGCCGCGCCCGATGAACGCCTGCCGGGCGGTCTCGCCGATATCGGCTACGACCAGTATCGCAGCATCCGCTATGACGCGCAGCGCGCGCTGTGGCGCACGCAGAACCTGCCCTTCCAGATGCAGCCCTTCCACCGGGGCTTCCTGTTCAAGCAGAAGGTCGAGCTGTTCGAAGTGGCGGACGGGCGAGCCACGCCCATTCCCTATGATCCCTCCGCCTTCACCCTTTCGGAGGTGGGCGGGCCGCCCTCGGGTGATCTCGGCTTCGCGGGCTTTCGCCTGACCAATCCCATGAACCGGCCGGATCATTTCGACGAAGTGGCTGCTTTCGTCGGCGCCTCCTATTTCCGCGCCGTCGGCAAGGGGCATGTCTACGGGATCTCTGCGCGCGGGCTGGCCATCGCAACCGCCGAGCGTTCCGGGGAGGAATTTCCGGTCTTCCGCGCCTTCTGGCTGCAGCGGCCGCAGGCCGGGGGGAACTCGGCGGTCGTGCACGCGCTGCTGGACAGCCCGAGCACCACCGGCGCCTTCCGCTTCACCATCCGGCCCGGCGAGGAAACGGTGTTCGACATCGAAGCGCGGCTCTATCCGCGTGTGGCAATGCCGACGGCCGGAATCGCTCCGCTCACGAGCATGTTCCTGCTGTCGCCGCTCGATCGCGGCGGCGTGGATGACTACCGCACGGCCGTGCATGATTCCGACGGGCTGATGCTCTCGACCGGGCGCGGCGAGGCAATCTGGCGGCCATTGGCCAATCCGCGCGAGCTGCAGACCAGCGTTTTCGCCGATGCGAATCCGCGTGGCTTCGGGCTAATGCAGCGCCGGCGCGCCTTCAGCGACTACAACGACCTGGAAGCGCGTTACGAGAAGCGGCCCGGTGCCTGGGTGGAGCCGATCGGCGACTGGGGCGAAGGCGCGGTGCATCTGATCGAGATCCCCACACGCGAGGAAATTCACGACAACATCGCCACCTTCTGGCGCCCGAAGGAGCCCCTGCGGCCCGGCCAGGAATATAGCTATGTCTATCGCCTGCACTGGGCGAGCGGCGCCGCCTTCGGTGCAGCCGGCAACCCGGCCCCGGCGCAGTTCGACGAGGCGCGACAGGGCGGCAAGCCGCAGACGCCCGGCACGCGGCTCTTCGTGCTCGAGACCAAGGGCGGCCGGCTGGCCGCACTTCCCGAAGGGGTGCAGCCGGTGCTGGACGTCTCGTCCAGCACCGGACGTATCGAGAACGCCGTGGTGCAGCGCAATCCCGAGACCGGAGGCTGGCGCATCTCCTTCGAGTTGGTGCCGGGCAATGAGCGCCTGGTGGAAATGCGCGCCTTGCTGAAGAACGGCGAGGTGCCGCTGACCGAGACATGGCTATTCCGTTGGACGCCGTGACCCTGATGGAGGCGCGGCTGGCCAGCGGCCTGCCGGCCATGCCGGACGAGGCGCCGCTCGCCATGCCGGTGCAGGACCTCCGCATCCGCCCGGACCGCGTGGCACCGCCGGACACGGCTCCGCGCGGCATGGCGCTCCGCCGCATCGCCATCTTCTGCGCCACCCTGCTGCTGACGCTGTTCGGCGCTCGGGAGATGGCGCTGGTGCTGGACGTCTCCACGCCCTTCACGCCGGGCGCGGCGGTGCTTGCGCTCTTCGTGCCGCTCTTTGCCTGGATCGCCCTGTCCTTCGTCAGCAGCCTCTGCGGCGTGGCCAGCATCGTCGCGCGCGGGGGCCGCGGCCTCGGGATCGATCCCGAGGCGCCGCTGCCAGTGCTGCACGGCCGGACCGCGTTGCTCATGCCGGTCTACAACGAGGATCCGCGCCGCGTGCTGGCCGGGCTGGAGGCGATGCAGGAGGCGTTACGCGAGGTTGGCACAGCGGATTCCTTCGACATCTTCATCCTGAGCGACACGACAGATCCCGATGCCTGGGCGCGGGAGGAGGAGGCTTTCCTTGCGCTGCGGGCGCGCGCCGGCGCCAATGCCCGCATCTTTTACCGCCGGCGGCCGCGCAACACAGACCGCAAGGCCGGCAACATCGCCGATTGGGTGCGGCGCCATGGCGGCGCTTATCCCCAGTTCCTGATCCTTGATGCGGACAGCGTGATGTCGGCCGAGGCGCTGATCCGCCTCGCCGCCGCGATGGAGGCGCATCCGCGCGTCGGGCTGATCCAGAGCCTGCCGGTGATCGTGAACGGCCGCTCGCTCTTCGCGCGGATGCAGCAATTTGCCGGGCGGCTCTACGGCCCCGTCATCGCCCATGGCATCGCCTTCTGGCACGGGGCAGAGGGCAATTACTGGGGCCACAACGCGATGATCCGCACCGCGGCCTTCGCCGAGGCCGCGGGGCTCCCGCACCTGCCCGGACGCAAGCCTTTCGGCGGCACGATCATGAGCCATGATTTCGTGGAGGCCGCGCTGATGCGGCGGCGGGGTTGGGCCATCCATTTCGTGCCCGCCCTGCCGGGTAGCTACGAGGAAAGCCCGCCGGCGCTGTCGGACCTGGCGATCCGTGACCGGCGCTGGTGCCAAGGCAACCTGCAGCACCTGGGCGTGCTGCCGACCCGCGGGCTGCATCCGGTCAGCCGCAGCCATCTGCTCGTCGGGATCGGCTCCTACATTACCGCGCCGCTCTGGCTGCTCTTCCTCGTCTGCGGCGTGCTGCTCGCCCTGCAGGCGCGCTTCGTGCTGCCGGTCTATTTCCCGGCCGGGCCCGCGCTGTTCCCGAATTGGCCGGTATTCGATCCCGTCCGCGCGAAGTGGGTGTTCATCGGCACCATGGGGTTGCTGCTGGTGCCCAAGCTCCTTGCCTGGGCCGCGATGCTGATGGACCGCTCCTGGCGGCGCGGACATGGTGGGACTGTCCGCTCCCTGGTCAGTGTCGTGATCGAGACGGTGCTCGCCGGGCTGCTGGCGCCGGTGACGATGCTCACGCAGTCGGTGGACGTCGTCTCGATCCTTTCCGGGCGCGACTCAGGCTGGTCGGCGCAGACGCGCGACGATGGCCGCCTGCCGATGCGCCAGGTCGCGCGGCTGTACTGGCAGCACACGGTCTTCGGCATCCTTTTTGGCGTCGCCGCCTTCCTCGTCTCGCCCTATCTCGCGGCATGGATGTCGCCCGTGGTGATTGGGCTTGCCCTTGCCATACCGCTTGCGACCTGGACGGCGCGGCGGAGCGCCGGCCAGGGGCTGCGCCGCGCCGGGCTGCTGCTGATCCCGGAGGAGCGCGAGCCGCCCTCAATTCTTAGCCGCACCCTGGCCTTGCGCATCGAATGGGACCGGCTCGCGCCGGAGGGGGAGGCACTGGAACGCCTCCGGGCGGATCCCGCATTGCTGGCCGCGCATCGTGCCATGCTGCCGCCGCCCGCGCCGCCCCGTCCGGATGCCGTCGACCCGAACCTCGCCATCGGGCGCGCGCGGGTCGCCGTCGCATCCTCGGCAGCGGAGGCGCTGGCCGCGCTTACCCGCGCGGAGAAGGCGGCGCTGCTGGGAGATCAGGAGGGGCTGAACGCGCTGCTCGCCCTCCCGGCCCGCTGAGGCCGAGTTGCCGGCCGCACCGCTGATCCTGACGCTGCGTTTCGACACTGCGAGCTTTGCCCAGCTGGACGCGCTCCGCCGGGCGCATTTCCCGCCCGAGCGAAACCACATTCCGGCGCATCTGACGCTGTTTCACGCACTGCCCGGCGAAGCGGAGGATGAGGTCTCCACCCACCTCCGCCGGATCTGCGCAGAAACGGCCGTGCAGGCGCTGCGGGTCGCGCGCCCGCGCTCCCTGGGGCGCGGCGTTGCGCTCGATGTGGAGGCGCCGACGCTTGCGGTGCTGCGGGCGGAGCTGGCCCGGCACTGGGCGGCATGGCTGACGCCGCAGGATGCCCAGGCTTGGCGCCCGCATGTCACCATCCAGAACAAGGTGTCGCCCGGTTCGGCGCGGGCGTTGCTTGATGCAATGGTGCCCGGCTTCGAAGCCTGGGCGGCGCGCGGTGAGGGGCTGTTGCTCTGGCGTTACCGCGGCGGCCCCTGGGAAGCCGCCGCGGAAATCCCTTTTACCGGCTGAGCGGCCTCAGCGAGAGACGCGGCGTCGTGCGGTCCGGCGCGGCTGGCTCGCCTGCACGGCCTGGCCCCGCGCGGCGGCGGCGCGTTGGCGGACCTGCTCGTTGCGCGTCATCGGCACGCCCTGGCGGTTGAAGTCGGAGCTCGGCGCCTGGCCCGCCGACCAGCCGGGCCGCGAGACCGCACCGGTGGCGCCCTGGGCGAGGGCGGGCGCGGCAGCGAGCAGTCCGCCAAGGGCGAGGAGGGTGAAAGCGAGGCGCTTCGTCATTGCGGAGTCCGAATTGATGTGCGGCGGCGATAAGTCGCTCGCCGCAACATCACGCGCAAGCACGCGGCAGGACGCCTCAGACGCTTGCCAGCAACCCGGCCAGCAGCTTCGCACGCGGAACGAGGCTGTCCTCCCGGAGATACTCGCCCAAGGTGTGGTAGCCCGCGCCAAGCACACCGAGCCCATCCAACGTGGGGATGCCCATGGCGCCGGTGAAATTGCCGTCCGATCCGCCGCCTGCGCTCTCATGCGGCAGCTCGAAGCCGAGGCGACGCGCCATGCCTTCCGCCTGGGCGTGCAGGGCCATCACCGCAGCGTCCGGTTCCCAGACCGGCCGGGTGACGCCACGCCGGACCTCGAGCGAGACATCGGCGGCCGAGGCGGTAAGGCCGAGCATCTTCTCGACCGCCCGGTCCAGATCCTCCTGGCGCTTGGCCATGCTCAGCGCCTCGGCGTCGCAATGGGTGGCCACGCAATTCACCCATTGCCCGCCATGGATCACGCCGACGGAATAGGTGGCTGCATCGGTGGTCATGGTCTCGATGGCCAGGATCTGGCGGCACATCTCGCGGATGGCCGAGCGGCCGTCGGAGAGCTTCGCCCCGGCATGGCTGGGGCGGCCAGTGGTGCGAAGGTTGAAGCGGGCAATGGCGTAGCGGCCGGTGACCACGCCGCCCATGGCATTTCCGCCCTCGTCCGGCCGCCCGGGCTCGGGCACCAGCACCACGGCGTGGCGCGCGGCCTCCGCCTCGATCAAATCCCGGGTGGAGGGAGTGCCGACCTCCTCGTCCGGGGTGAGCAGCACTGTCACGGGGCGGGAGGTGGCAATGCCGGCCCGGGCAAGCTCCCGCAGCGCCTCGAGCGCGAGGAGGGTGCCCCCCTTCATGTCGCAGATGCCGGGGCCGTAGCAGCGCCCATCCTCGCGGCGGAAGGGCAGGGCGGAAAGGGTCCCGACGGGATGGACCGTGTCCAGATGGGCGAGGACCAGGATGCCCGGCTCGTCGCCTGCCGGATGAGGGAAGCGGGCGCGGACGCATCCGCCGAAGCCCATGCGTCCGGGAATCCGCCCCACCCGAGCACCCATCATGGCCAGGTCCCGCCCGGCCAGGTCCATCATGCGGTCCACGGCCACGGCGTCGAAGGTCGGGCTTTCGCATTCGATCCAGGGACGCAGCCGGCCGAGGATGGCTTCGGCATCGAAGGGCAGGTCCAGGGCGGGGAAGGGGGTCAGGGCGTCCATGGAATGCTCCTCTCTGGCGTGGCACCGCAGCCTGCGCGCTTGTGGGCCGGCGGTGAAGCCCAGGCGTGATGCTTTGGCGCCGCCGGGCGGGGCAGGCTAGTCTGGCGGGAATGAGTGACCCCCTGAACATCGCCCCGCGCCGCTTGGTGCCCCTGGCCGGCCAGATCGTCTGGTCGCCTGCCGATCTGGCGACCAACGAGCAGATGATCCCCCTCGGCGCCGAGCATGCGGCCGAGCTGGAGGCGGCTGGCGCGACGCGGCTTGGCGCGCCCGAGGGGGCGACGCCCCGCCTGGACGCGCTGGTGGACGATCTGCGCGGCCGCTTGTCCCACGGGCGCGGCTTCGCCCTGTTGCGCGGGCTTCCGATTGGCGAGGCCCCGGCGGCGCCGCTGCAGGTGCTGGCTGCCCAGCTGGGCACGCCTGTGCCCCCGTCCCCGACGAGTGGCAGCCGGCATGTCGAGGCCTGCGACGCGCTGCTCCTGGGTGCCACCCATCCGGCCACCGCGCGGCTCCGCTCTGCCGCGGCCATCCACAACGCCCTGCTGCGCAGCGACCGTGCCGCGCTGGCGGCCCTCTATGAAGCGCGGGGGGAGCCGGCCGTGCCCATCTTCTCCAATGACGGTGTCTTTGCCGCGCGCTGGGACGACGAGACCCTGCCGCCCGATCGCCTTCCGGCGGCGCTGGAGGAGGCGATGGGCGAGCCGCTGTCGCTAAGCCTGCGGGTGGGGGACATCCTCGCGATCAATCCCTTCCTGGTCTGGGCGGATCGGGTGGCGGGGGCCGAGGCCGCGGCCTGTCGCGAGACGCCGTCGCGGCTGGATTGCACCGCCTTCGCATCGCTTCGTTAGCAGAGATGCGGATTCTGGTTGCCAATGCCAACACCACCGAGGCCATCACCGCGCGCTGCGCCGAGGCGGCACGCGCAGCGGCCTCGGCCGGGACGGAGATCCTGCCCGGTACACCGCGCTTCGGCCCGGCGGTGATTTCATCCGGCCTCGAGAATGCAATCGCCGCCCATGGAATGCTGGACCTCCTGGCGGAACATGCGGGGCGAGTGGATGCCGTGGTACTGGCGGTTTCGCTCGACACCGCCCTGCAGGCAGCGCGGCAGCTCATGCCATGCCCCGTGGTGGGCATGACCGAGGCCGCCTGCCTGACCGCCTGCATGCTCGGCAACCGCTTCGGCCTGGTCACCTTCGGGCACACCGAATCCTACCGCCAGCTGATCGAGGGGCACGGCCTCTCCGCGCGCCTTTCCGGCCTGGTCGGCGTGGACTTCACGCCGCAACGCGCCCTGACCGACCCGGAGGGCGCGGTGCAGGCGGTGACCGATGGCATCGCCACGCTCGTGGCCAGCGGTGCAGACAGCGTGGTGCTGGGCGGTGCCGCCCTGGCCGGGATGGAGCCGGCACTGCGGGCGACCTCGCCCGTGCCTCTGCTGGACGGAATCATCTGCGGGGTGCGGATGGCGGAAACCCTCGTCCGCCTGGCGCCAACGAAGCCGCGCGGCGGGCCCATGGCCGCCGTGAAGGACCGCGAGTCGGTCGGTCTTTCGCCGGCGCTCGCCGCCCTGCTCCGCGGCGGCTAGGCCGGCAGCGCGTCCAGCGTCCGTACCAGCAGGGCGAGGTCCTGCGGGCGGGAGAGGCGGTGGTCGCCATCCTTGATCAGCGTCAGTTCGGCATCCGGGCCGGGTAGGGCCTCCATGATCCGCAGCGCGTGCCGCCAGGGAACGTCCGGGTCCGCCATGCCTTGGAGCAGCCGGACGCGGCCCGCATAGGGGATCGGTCCCGGCAGCAGCAGGTGGTTGCGGCCTTCGGTCAGCAGCCGCAGCGTGATGGGAATGGGATCGCCGTAGTCGGACGGCCGGCGCAGCACGCCGTCCCGGGCGAGGGTGGCGCGGTCGGTCTCGGTGAACTCCGCGGGCATCAGCACCTCGGTGAAGTCCGGGGCGGCGGCGATGCCGATCACGGCGCGGACGCGCTCCGCGCCCCAGCGGCGGGCCAGGAGCAGCGCGATCCAGCCGCCCATGGATGATCCCACCAGCAGGAGTGGACCAAGTGCCTGGGCTTCGATGACCAGCGCTGCGTCCTCCAGCCAGGCGCCGATCGTGCCCTCCTCGAAGCTGCCGCCGCTGATGCCGTGGCCGGAATAGTCCAGCCGCAGGAAGGCGCGGCCGCGGGCGGCGCAGGCATCGCGCAGGTAAAGGGCCTTGGAGCCCTCCATCTCCGAGCGGAAGCCGCCGAGGAAGACGATGGCGGGACCGGTGCCGGGGAGGGCCGCCCAGGCCAGGTCCACGCCATCGGGGCGGGGGAGGGTGCCGCGTATCTCGTTCATGGCGCCGCCCTAGACCCCGACGCTGCCTCGGCACAAGCGCGCGGGTTTGAGCGCCCGGCGTGACGCGCTCCGCCATGCCCTGTAAGGGGCAGCGCCATGTCCGCGCCCCCGCCCACCGTCCTGCAGGTGCTGCCCGCCCTCGGCCAGGGGGGGGTCGAGCGCGGCACCATCGAGATTGCCCGCGCCCTGGTGGAAGCTGGTGGCCGTGCGCTGGTCGCTTCGGCTGGCGGGCCGATGGTGGCGGAACTGGAGGCGGCCGGGGCCCGGCACCTGACCCTGCCACTGGACCGGAAGAAGCCGGCGGCGTTGCTCGCCAATGCGGCCGCGCTGCGGCGCATCGCGCTGGAGGAGGGAGTGCGCATCATCCATGCCCGCAGCCGCTTCCCCGCCTGGTCGGCGCTGATGGCGACCCGCGGGAGCGGGGCGCGCTTCGTCACCACCTATCACGGCAGCTACAACGAGGGTTTTCCGGGCAAGCGGCTCTACAACTCGGTAATGGCGCGGGGCGAGCGGGTGATCGCGATCAGCGCCCATATCGCGGCGCTGGTGCGAGAGCGCCATGGCGTGGACCCGGCCCGCCTCCGCATCATCCCGCGTGGCGTGGACCCGGCGCGCTTCGATCCGGAGACCGTCGCTCCCGCCCGGCTCCAGCTGCTGCGCCAGCAATGGGCCCTGCCGGCCGACCGCCCCGTCATCCTCATGCCGGCGCGGCTGACGCGCTGGAAAGGGCAGGCGGTCCTGCTAAGCGCCGCCGCCATGTTGCAGGAGCCACGGCCGCTCATCGTCCTCGCCGGTGACGCCCAGGGCCGGGATGCCTATCGCGCGGAACTGGAGAAACTGGCCGCGGAAAACGGTGCGACGGTGCGCTTCGCCGGCCCGGTGGCTGACATGCCGGCGGCCCTGGCCTTGGCGGATCTGGTCGTCCATGCCAGCACCGATGCCGAGGCCTTCGGCCGCACCATCGTGGAGGCGCAGGCCATGCGCCGTCCTGTCATAGCCTCCGATCTCGGTGCGCCGCGCGAGACGGTGGAGGAGGGCGTTACCGGCTGGCGCGTGCCGCCCGGCGACGCGGCGGCCCTGGCTGGCGCCATCACCCGCGCCCTGGCGATGAGTTCCGCCGCGCGCGCCGCGATGGGTGAGGCGGCGCGGGCGGCCGTGCTCGCGCGCTACACCACCCGCGCCATGCAGGAGGCCACGCTGGGCGTGTACCGGGAGCTAGCATGAGCGGGCATATTCTCGTCATCAAGCTGGCGGCGCTGGGTGATTTCGTGCAGGCCTTCGGCCCCTTTGCCGCCATCCGCGCGCATCACCCTGAGGCCCGGATCACCTTGCTGACCACCCCCCCCTTCGCGGAGCTTGCGCGGCGTAGTCCCTGGTTCGACGCGGTGTGGGATGATGGCCGGCCGCGCAGCACGGACTTGCGCGCGAGCCTCTCTCTCGCGCGCCGCCTGCGCGCGGGCCGCTTCGACCGTGTGTACGACCTGCAGACTTCGTCCCGCTCCTCGCGTTACCGCTGGCTGACGGGCCGCGCGCCGGAATGGTCGGGGATCGCACGCGGTGCCAGCCACCCACATGCCAATCCGGGCCGAGACCTGATGCACACGGTCGAACGGCAGCACGAGCAGCTCCGGATGGCCGGGATCGCGCATTTCCCGGAGCCGGACCTCGCCTGGCTGGATTCCGACCTCTCCGCCTTCTCCTTGCCTCCGCGCTTCGCCCTGCTGATCCCCGGTGCCAGCCCGTCGCGCCCCGGCAAGCGCTGGCGGGGCTTCCCCGCCCTTGCGGCGCGGCTTGGAATGCCAGCCGTGGTGGCGGGCGGTCCCGCCGAGGCTCCGCTTGCCGCCGCGATCCGCGAGGCCGCGCCAGATGCGCTGGACCTGACGGGGCGGACAAGCCTGTTCCAGTTGGCCGCCGTGGCACGCCGGGCGGCGCTCGCGGTTGGGAACGACACCGGCCCCACCCATCTCGCGGCCATGGCCTGCCCGACCCTTGCGCTGTTCGGCGGGGAAAGCGACCCGGCCCTCTGCGCGCCGCGAGGCCCGGCCGTGGAGGTGCTGCGCTGCGAGCCGCTGGCCGGGCTGCCGCCCGACCGGGTGGCAGAAACGGCCCTCCGCCTCGTGCGGGTGCTGTCTTAAGCGGCAAGCAAGGGCGGTCGCCGGCCCCCGCGGCAGAACCCCTCCCTTGCATCGCGCCCCGGGCGGAGCCGATGATCCACGCTGGAATCGAACAACCGCAGCGGAGCAGGGACATGGTCTTCACCCGTCGGAACCTTCTGGCGGCCAGTGCCGCCGGCACCGCCGCCCTCTCGGGCACTGGCTCCGCCCGCGCGCAGGGCACTCGCTGGCAGTTCGCCACGCCCTATGCGGACACGAATTTCCACACGAAGAACATCCGTGCCTTCGTGGAGGAGGTGCAGAAGGCGACCAATGGCGCCTTGCAGATCCAGCTGCACACCAATGGCTCGCTGCTGCCCATGCCCCAGATCAAGCGCGGCGTGCAGCAGGGCCAGGTGCAGCTCGGCGAGATCCTGCTCTCGAATTTCGGCAACGAGGATCCGTTCTTCGAGGTGGATGGGGTGCCGCTGCTTGCGCCCAGCTTCGATGCGGCGGTGAAGCTTGCCAGCCTCGCGCGCCCTTATGTCGAGGCGCGGTTCCAGCGCACCGGCCTTTCCATCCTCTACAACGTGCCCTGGCCCCCCGGTGGCTTCTACACCAATGCGCCCATCGAGAACCTCGATGCTCTCAAGGGCATGCGCTTCCGCACCTTCAACACCATGACCAACCGCTTCGCGGCGCTGGTTGGCGCCAACCCCACGCTGGTACAGGCGAGCGAAGTGGCGCAGGCCTTCGCCACCGGGGTGATCAGCGGCATGGTGACCAGCGCCGCGACCGGCGTCGACACCCAGGCCTGGGACTACTGCAAGGTCTTCACGCCGGTGAACTTCAGCTACACGAACAACATCGTCTTCGTCGGCCGCCGCGCCTTCGAGGCCCTGCCGGCGGCCCAGCGCACCGCGGTGACGGATGCCGCGAAGGCCGCTCAGGCACGCGGCCTGCAGATGGCGCGTGACTCCGAGAAGGAGGCGCAGGACACGCTCGCCGCCCGCGGCCTCAAGATCCAGGAGCCGAGCCAGGCGCTGAAGGATGGGCTGATGCGGATCAGCGCCACGATGACCGACGAATGGGTCGCCAAGGCCGGCGAGGACGGCAAGAAGCTGATCGAATCCTACCGCGCCGCCTGAGGGCGCGGGATGCTTCGTCGGGGGCTGGACGCCCTCTATGCGGCGGGCGCGGCTGTGGCCGCGCTTTCGCTGTTCGGCATCTTCCTAGTGATGATGGCGCAGGTCGCGCTGCGCTTCCTGAACCGGCAATTTCCCGGGGCCGACGATATCAGCGCCTATCTTTGCGTCGCGACCACCTTCTTCGCCCTCGCCCTGACCTTCAAGCGGGGCGAGCTGATCCGCGTCGGGCTGCTGCTGGAGCGGCTCTCCCCCGGCCCGCGTCGCTTCATGGAGATCCTGGCGCTCGCCCTCGCCGCCATCGGCAGCGCCTATGCGGTGTGGTGGACGGCGGATGATGTCCTCTTCTCCTGGGAGATCGAGGACCTGGCGCAGGGGCCGCTGCCGATCCCGCTCTGGATCCCCAAGCTCGCCATGCCCCTCGGCGCCGGGATCCTGCTGATTGCCGTGCTGGACGAACTGGCGACGGTGCTGCGGGGCGAGCGCCCTAGCTACGTGGTCGCGGCCGAGGAACGGACCGCGCGCGGCGATTTCTCGGCGGAGGTGTGAGGGGCGATGGAACTTTTGGAACTCTCCGCCCTGCTCCTGCTGCTGCTTGGCCTGCTGCTGGCGGGCGGGCTGTGGATCGGCATGGCCCTCGCCGTGGTGGGCTTCGTCGCCGTCACCTTCGTGCATCCGCAGCCCGGCACCTACCTCGCCAGCGCCTTCTGGGAAGCCACCGGCTCCTGGACGCTGGCCGCGCTGCCGATGTTTGTCTGGATGGGGGAGATCCTGTTCCGGACGAAGCTGTCGGAGGAGTTGTTCAACGGCCTGGCCCCCTGGGTCCGCCGCATTCCAGGGCGGCTCCTGCATGTGAACATTCTCGCCTGTGGAATTTTCGGCTCGGTCTCCGGTTCCTCCGCCGCCACCTGCGCCACCGTCTCGAAGATCGCGCTGCCCGAACTGAAGCGGCGCGGCTATGACGAGGATGTGGCGATCGGCAGCCTCGCGACCTCCGGCACGCTTGGCATCATGATCCCGCCCTCCATCATCATGGTGGTCTATGCCGTGGCGGCCGAGGTCTCGGTCGTGCGGGTCTTCATCGCCGGCTGCATCCCGGGGCTGATCGTGATGCTTCTGTTCAGCCTCTATATCGCCGTCTGGGCGTTGCTGAACCCGAAGAAGCAGCCGCCGCCCGACCCGCGCATGTCCTTCATGGAGAAGTTGCGAGAATCGGCGCAGCTCATCCCCTGCGGCATCCTGATTGTGGCCGTGATCGGCAGCATGTTTGTTGGCTGGGCGACGGCGACGGAGGCTGCGGCCTTCGGCGTGCTAGGCAGCCTGATGCTGGCCGCCGTGACACGCTGCCTCACCTGGGAGAGCTTCCGTGACAGCCTGACGGGCGCTACGCGGCTGTCCTGCATGATCATGTTCATCCTGGCCGGCGCGGCCTATCTCACGAAGGCGATGGCGCTCACCGGAATTCCGGCTGCGCTGGCGGCCGCCGTGGCGGGGCTCGGCCTTGGCCCCTACGGCATCATCGCCATGCTCACGGTGGTCTATGTGCTGCTGGGCACCGCGCTGGACGGCACCTCAATGATCGTGCTCACCACCTCCATCGTCGTGCCGATGATCCAGCAGGCGGGGTTCGACCTCGTCTGGTTCGGCATCTTCATCGTGCTGCTGGTGGAGATCGCGGAGATCACCCCGCCCGTAGGCTTCAACCTCTTCGTCATGCAGACGATGACAGGGAAGGAGCAGACGGCGGTGGCGAGGGCGTCCATGCCCTTCTTCCTGATGCTGGTGGTGACGGTTGCCATCATCACCGTCTGGCCGGTCACCGTGACCTGGCTGCCGGATGTCCTTCTGAACCGCTGAATGCGGAAAAGCGCCGCCGGGAGAACCGACGGCGCTTCGGATACGCAGGCTGAGCCGGGGCCGGCTGCGCGGCCACGGCCCGCGAGATCACCTGACGGGGCGCAGCGACCCGTCCGGCATACGCTCGTACACGCCGCCGCCGCCCATGAAGGCGCCATCCGGATCGTTCTCGGCCCGGCGCTCGGCGCGCATCTGGCGGCGCATGGCGCGGCGCTCCTGGCGCATGCCGTGGCGTTCGCGGGCGTGCATGGGCGGGGCGGAGCCAGTCATGTCTGAACCGGACATACTGCCTGAGGGAGACTGCTGCATCGGGGTGCCCATGCCGCTCTGGGCCTGGGCGACGGATCCGGTGGCTACGACGGCGGTGAAGGCGAGTGTCGCGGCAAGTGCCGTGAATGTCCGGGACATGGTGGTCTCCTCAATCTTGCGACCCGGCGATCCGCCGCGGGGGCGGCCGTACCGGGTTGGGGAGGCAACGTGGCGCCCACACATCAGGTTGCGCGTCTCACATTTCGCGGCCGGCAACCTGGCGAGCAAAACGCCGTTGCAGCACGCATGTGGCAAGCCGTTAAAGCCTTCTTCCGTTCCTGGGGCCTGGTTATCCTGGCGACCATTGTCGGCCTGGCAATCGCCTGGCGTTTCGTCTCACCGGCTCCGCCGGAAACCGTGCGCTTCGCCGTCATGTCCGATCCCCAGAGCGCCTACAACCTTGCTGTGGACGAATATGCAAAGGGGCTGGAAGCGGAGAAATTCAAGGTCGAGCGCGTTCCGACCCAGGGCTCCGCTGATAACGTGCGGCTGCTGCGCGAGGGGCGCGTCGACCTCGCGCTCGTGCAGGGCGGCGTTCCTTCAGCGACCGGCAAGGACCGGCTGGTAAGCCTCGGCCAGGTCTTCTTCGAGCCTGCCTGGGTCTTCGTCCGAAGGGGCCAGCAAGGTGGCAGCCCGGTGCAGGCCCTGCGCGGGCAAGCCGTGGCGGTCGGGCCCGAAGGAAGTGGCACGCGCCTCCTCGCCTTCGGTCTGCTCGCGGCCAATGGGCTCGGCGCGGACGCGATCCAGGCCGTTCCCCTTGTCGGTGAGCAGGCAGCGGATGCGCTGGTGAACGGGCAGGTACAGGCAGCCGTCTTCGTCGCGGCGCGTCCGGCGGCGGCGATCAACCGGCTGATGCGTACCGAGGGCATCGAGTTGCTGAACTTCGGCAGCCGGGCGGATGCCTATGCCATCCATCTTCCCTACCTCACGCCCGTGCGCCTGCCCAATGGTGGCCTGAGCCTGGCCGAGGACCTACCCCGTGGCGACGTGACGCTGATGGCGCCCGCCACTTCGGTGCTTGCCCGCGACGACCTGAATCCGCAGATCGCTGCGTTGATGATGCGGATCCTGCGCGACACGCATAAGGGCCGCACGCTGTTCTCGCCCGAGGGCCGCTTCCCCTCCGGCCTGAACCACGAGGTTCCGTTGCAGGAGGATGCGGCACGGTTCTACGAGAAGGGCGTCTCCTTCCTGCAAACCTATCTGCCCTTCTGGGTGGCGGTGACGGTGGAGCGGCTCTGGGTGTTGCTGATCCCGCTGGTGACCCTGCTGCTGCCGCTGATGCGGATAGCGCCGGCTATCTACACCTGGCAAATCGAACGCCAGCTCTGGGCGATCTATGACAAGGTGCGGAAGGTGGACGAAGAGAGCGAGACGGGACTCTCGGTGCGGACCATCGCGCAACTGGATGCGCTGGACCAGGAGGCCGCGAAGCTTAAGCTTCCCGACTCCTATGCTGACCGGATATACGAATTGCGGCGACACATCGCTTGGCTACGCCGCCGCAAGGTGGAACCGGAGGCCGCTTGATACCTGTCAAAACTCCTGGCTGGCTCGGCGACTTCAAGGCCTTCATCGCCCGCGGCAACGTCATTGACCTTGCCGTCGGCGTGGTGATCGGCGCAGCCTTCACCACCATCGTTTCCAGCCTTGTTGAGGATTTGCTCAATCCCGTCATCGGCCTGCTGGTCGGCGGGATCGACTTCTCTAATCTCTTTGTCGTTCTGTCCGGCGAAAGAGGGCCGTCTCTCGACGCGACGCGTCAATCGGGCGCGGCGGTGCTGGCCGTCGGCAAGTTCATCAACGCCGTCATCAAATTCGTCATTGTCGCCTTCGCGGTCTTCTGGGTCGTGCGCCTCGTTGGTCGCCTCTACGCCGCGCCGGAAAAGGTGGTAGGCCCGACGAAGGACCAGATCCTGCTGGAGCAGATCCGCGACGAGCTGCGCGCCGCCCGCAGCGGTTTGGAAGGCAGCGCGCCACCCCGTGGGCTGCTCTGAGCCGATTCAGAACGCCACGCGCCCGAAGATCGCGTGCAGCAGGGCGAACAGCACCCCGCCCGCCAGAGCACCGACCACGGTGCCGTTGATCCGCACATATTGCAGGTCGCGGCCGACACGCAGTTCGATCTTATCCACCACCGTCGCCGTGTCCCAGCCGGCTACCACTTCGGCGATGAAGCCGGCAATCCGTCCCTGCGCCGCCGGCAGCACGGCCAGCAGCGCGGTTTCGGCGCCCCGGTTCAGCCGGGCCCGCGCCGCCTCGTCCTGATCCAGCATGTTCGCGAGATTGGTGAGCAGGCCGGCGATGAGGGTCACGGTCCGGCCCTCCGGCCGCGCCGCATCGGCCTCGAGCGCTGCGCGGAGGCGGGTCCAGGCATCACCCAGCCAGGTGGCGACCGCCGGATGTGCCAGTGCCTGCCGCAGGGCGGTGCCGATTGCTTCGGCCCGGGCGGGGTCCTTCTCCAGCCGATCGATCTCGGCCTCTACCCAGGCCTCAAAGGCGGCGCGGAGGTCACTGTCACCGGGCTCCATATTCTCCAGCTCGGCATTGAGCGCGGAGAGGACGCGGCGAGCCACAGCGGCGCCGGCGACCCAGCCAACCAAGACCCCGCCCTCGGCCCGCACCCGCTGGGAAATGGCCGCCTTGAGGCTTTCCTCCTTGGCGGCGACCAGCGCCTTGATCTGCGAGAGGGCAAGGCCGAACACCTCCTGATGGCGTCCCCCCTTGACAAGCAGCCGCAAGGTCCGCGCCGCCAGCCGGGCGGCCGCTGGGCCGGTGACCATGCGCGGGAGGAGGCGCAGCAGCAGCCGGCGGGCACGGCCATCCTCCAGCGTCGTGAGGAGGCGGGGCAGGGCGGCGGCGATGGTTTCAGCCGTGGGGCGAACATGGTCCGGGTCCGAGAGGAAGCGCCGCAACAGGGCAGGGGCGTCGATCCGGCCGACCACGCGGCGGATCTCGGCTTCGGTCATCACATGGTTCGCGACGAAGCGGCCCAGCCCCTGCCCCAGCCGTTCCTTCTGCTGCGGGATGATGGCGGTATGGGGGATCGGTAGGCCAAGGGGGTGGCGGAACAGGGCCGTCACTGCGAACCAGTCGGCCAGTCCGCCGACCAGCCCGGCCTTGGCCGAGGCCTGGAGCAGGTCGGTCCAATACCCCAGCGGCAGGGCATAGGAGCCGATCGTGATCCCGGCCATCCCGGCCAGGAGCCCGTTGGCCAGGGCCCGTTGCCGCCCCAGCCTCTCGCGCAAGACCGTCTCATCGGGCTGAAGGCGGGGATCGGCGGGGAGGTGCGTCATATCCATCGTGAGCCGGAGAGTGGCGACGCGGTAGCGGCTTCTCCAGGGCTTGACGGGCAGGGGCGTTGAACCTGGTCGGAGGAGGGCGTATGTTATGTCGTAACGCCATGCCCCTCCGCCTCCCCTTCCAACTCGACGATCCCCTGGCCCTTTCGGCCGGCGCCCTGCCGCGCCTGGGCTGGGCCGTGCTCATCTCGGCGCTGCTTTGGGGTGCTGTGTTCTGGGCCATTTCCGCATGAGCGACGCGATCCGGCTGCGCGATGTCACGCTGTCGCATGAGCGCCATCCGGCGGTGCACCATCTTTCGGGCGAATTCGCGCCGGGCAGCCTGACCGCCATCGTTGGACCGAACGGGGCGGGCAAGACCACCCTGCTGCGGGCCATCGCCGGGCTTCACAAGCTGGATGGCGGGCGGATCGAGCGGCCGTCCCAGCACATCGCCCTACTGCCGCAGATGTCCGCCCTGGACCGCAGCTTCCCGATCGCCTGCCTCGATGTGGCGATGCTCGGCCACTGGTCGCGCAGCGGCGCCTTCCGGGCCATTGCCCCGGCAAGCCGCTTCCAGGCAGAGTCAGCGCTTGAGGCGGTGGGCCTCGCCGGCTTCGGCCGCCGCCCGGTCGGCAGCCTGTCCGCCGGGCAGTTCCAGCGCCTGCTCTTCGCCCGGCTGCTGGTGCAGGACGCGCCGGTGATCCTGCTGGACGAGCCCTTCAACGCCGTGGACGCCCGCACCGCTGCGGACCTGCTGCGGCTGGTGCGCGAATGGCATGGGCAGGGCCGCACCGTCGTCGCCGTGCTGCACGACATCGACCTTGTGCGGCGGGAATTCCCCGAGACCCTCCTCCTCGCCCGCGATCCCGTGGCCTGGTGCGGGACGGAGGAGGCGCTGACCGCCGCGAACCGCCTCCGCGCCCGGATGATGGCCGAAGCCTGGGACGCCGAGGCCGGCCCCTGCGGCATCGCCGCCTGAGGTCTTGCTCCAGGACCTTCTGATCGCGCCCTTCGCCGAATTCGGCTTTCTGCGGCGCGCCCTCGTCGGCTGCCTCGCCCTTTCGGTCGCGGCGCCGCCGCTCGGCGTCTTCCTCATGCTGCGGCGGATGAGCCTGACGGCCGATGTGCTCGCCCATGGCATCCTGCCGGGGGTGGCGGCCGGGTTCATCCTGGCCGGGCTCTCGGTCACGGCCATGTCGCTCGGTGGGCTGGTGGCGGGGCTGGTGGTGACGCTGGGTGCGGGCGCGATCTCCCGCGCCACAGGGGGGCGGGAGGATTCGGCCCTCGCCGCCCTCTATCTCGTTGCCCTGGCGTTGGGCGTGACCATGGTCTCGGCCTCGGCGGGCTCGGTGGAGCTGACACATCTCCTCTTCGGCAGCGTGCTGGGGGTGGATGATCCGGCGCTGTTCATGATGGCGGGCGTCGCCACCCTTACGCTACTGGGGCTGTCCCTCGCTTGGCGGCCGCTGGTGCTGGAATGCTTCGATCCCTCCTTCGCCGCGGCGGAGGGCGCCCGGGGCGGCGCCTGGCACCTGCTCTTCATGGCGCTTGTGGTGCTGAACGTGCTGGCCGCTTTCCAGGCGCTCGGCACGATGATGGCGGTGGGGCTGATGATGCTGCCGGCCGTCGCCTCCCGACATTGGGCACGGGGGGTGGGGGGCATGGCCTATGCGGCGGTGCTGATCGCCATCCTTGCGTCGCTCGCTGGCCTCCTCGTCTCCTACCACCTCGACGTCCCAACCGGCCCGGCTGTGGTGCTCGCGGCCGGAGCGGCCTGGATGGCCTCGGTGCTGGCTGGGCCGGTGGACGGGGTGCTGGCCCGGCTGGTGCGGCACCGGCACCTCACCGGCTAGAAGACCCCCGGCCGCAACCACGTTCCTTGCCCGGCGCTGCCATTCCGTACTGCGGAAGGATGAGCGAGCAATGACATCAAAGTGGCATGACCAGCTGCGGCAGGCCGCGGAGACGCGCGGGACCGTGACGATCCTGTGTAGCGAGGGCGAGAAGGACGACATCGCTTCGGCGGCCCATCAGGTCGGCCAGGCCTTCGGTCTCCAGCCGCAGCTCGACCGCAACCCGGCCAATGGCATGCGCGTCGGCTTCCGGCCGGAGAGCGGCGAAGGTCAGCCGCCACTCAGCTAAAGCATTCCCCGCTTACTTCGAACTCTCCAACCTGTCGTCCGACGAGCGGGTCCGCGGATCCGGGCGATCCCGCCCGACCGTGGGCCGCTTCGGCGTCAACGGACTTGCCCCGAGGCGATCCCATGCCACCTTGCGCGCCCATTGAAGGAGAGAGTCGCATGGATATCCGCCGTCTGGCCGAGGAGGAGCGCCTGAGTGGCGCAGTGGTGTCCGGGGGGTTCGTCTTCCTCGCGGGCCAGGTTGCCGATGACGCCACGCTGGATGCCGAGGGCCAGACTGCCGACATCCTTCGCCAGATCGACGCGCTTTTGGGCGAGGCCGGCACGGACAAGTGCGCCCTGCTCCAGGTGCAGATCGTCCTGGCCGACATTGCGGATGCCCCGGCCATGAATCGCGCCTGGGACGCCTGGCTGGACCGCTCGGCCAAGCCCGCGCGCATGACCATCCAGGCGCCGCTGGTGAACCCGGCCTGGAAGGTGGAGATCACCGGCATCGCCCGCGCCCCCCAGATCCCCTGAGCATGCGCCGCTTCGGCCCCTTGCCCGCAGCTTTCTCCGGCGGGCGGACCTGGCTGCGCCCCTTCCTGGCCATGATGGGGCTGGGCGCGCTGGTGGCGGCCGGGGTGGGGGATGGTGGGGCATGGTTCTCTCTCGCGGTGCTCGGCTCGGCGGCGCTGGGCTTCGGGGTGCTTTTCGCCCTATGCCCGCGCGGCCTGGCCTTCGCCCTTGGCGCCGGGGTCGGCTTCGCGACCTATGCGGCGCTGTTCACCGTCCTTGGCCGCTCCGCCTTCCCGGACGCGCCGGGCCCAGCTGTGGGCGTCGCCTTCTTCCTGCCCGTCGCCGCCTTCCTCACCGCGGTGATGCGCCGCCGCGCCCCGCTTCGCCGGATCGTCGAGCGGGGCGACGTCCCGGATGAGCGCCATCTCCGGCGGATCGGTCACTACTTCCTGGTCATGGCCGTGATCGGTGCAGCCAGCCTCTCGCTTCCCGTGAATCGCTTGCCGCCGAAGGGGCAGGGGATGGCGCTGCTGGCCGGAACCGGGCTGATCGGCGTTGTTTCGGCCCGGGCGGTGCGCGAGCTGGTGCGGCTGTTGGTGGACATGGCGCAGCTGATGGATGCGCTCAGCCGACGCGCGGTCGCGCTGGTCGTGCCGATTGCGGCCTATGCGGCCCTGTTCTCTCTCATCACCATCGTCTTCGCCTGCCTGTTCCGCATCGCGGACGGGCTCTCACGCCATAGTCTCTTTGCGGGACCGGATGGGCCGATCCGGCTGGGGTTCCGCGATGCCCTGCATTTCAGCGTCGTGACCATCCCCACCGTTGGCTAGGGCGATATCTGGCCGGTCGACGACGGCGCGCGGCTGCTGTCGGCGGTGGAGGTGCTGGCAGGACAGATCCTGCTCCTCTTCGGCTTCTACGAAATCACACGCAACAGGCTCTCCGGATTGGATCCCCCGGATGATCCGGCGGTCCGCGACGACTAGGTCTGGACAAGCGCCCGGTCTGCGCCGCATTTCCGTACTTGTCTCGCCGCCGGCGACCGCAAGAGAGCGGCATGCCGGGCAGATCGTTCGGATGCGGAGTGGGGAATGGACGGAAGCTGGCGCGGCAAGCGGGTGCTGGTCACGGGGGGAGCGGGCTTCCTCGGCTCGGCGCTGTGCCATGCGCTCGACCAGGCCGGGGCCGAGGTGACGGCGCTGGATGCCCTGCTTCCCGGCACCGGGGCGCGGCGCGCCAATCTGGATGGCAGCGGCGCAAGGCTAGTTGCCGCTGATCTGCGCGATGCCGATCTCGCCCCTCTGGTGGAGGGGATCGACGCGCTGTTCAACATGGCCGGCCAGACCAGCCATGCCGGCAGCCAGGCGGATCCCTTCACCGACCTCGCGATCAATGGGATGGCGCAGCTGCGGCTGATCGCGGCGCTGCGGGCCGGAGCGCCGCGAGCGCGGGTGGTGCATGCCTCGACCCGCCAGTTCTACGGCCGGCCGCAGGTCCTGCCCGTGCCGGAGACCCACCCGATCGTTCCGCCGGACGCCAATGGCATTTCCAAATTCGCCGGTGAGCAGTACTGGCTGCTGGAGCACCGCGTGCACGGCCGCCCGGCGACGGCCCTGCGGCTGACCAACTGCTATGGCCCCCGCATGCGGGTGATGGATGCGCGGCAGACCTTCCTCGGCATCTGGGTGCGCCGGATCCTCGAAGGCCAGCCCTTCGAGGTCTGGGGCGGGGAGCAACTGCGGGACTTTGCCTATGTCGATGACGTGGTGGCCGGCTTCCTCGCCGCCGCCGCCGCGCTCGACGGGGCAGCCCCTGCCGCGGGACAGGCCTTCAATCTCGGCGGCGCGCCGCCGACCAGCCTGAAGGACCTGGCCGAGGCCATGATCGCGGCCGCGGGACAGGGACGCTACGAGCTCAAGACCTTCCCTGCCGACCGCGCCGCTATCGACATCGGCTCCTATCATGCCGACGACCGCGCCTTCCGGGTGCTCACCGGCTGGGCGCCCCGGGTGTGCTTGGCCGAGGGGCTGCGCCGCACGGTAGACTGGTTCCGCCCCCATCTTCGCGCCTATCTCGCCGACGAGAGCTGAGGACCGACCCTCCCCATGAATGCACCGACCAGCCTGGTTCCGCAGGCCGATCTTGGCGCCTCCTACCGGGCGCATAAGGATGCCATCGACGCCGCCGTCGCCCGTGTGCTGGCCAGCGGCTGGTACATCCTGGGCCAGGAGGGCAAGGCCTTCGAGGAGGAGTTCGGCGCCTGGCTCTCGGCCGGCAACGGGCCGTCCATGCAGGCCATCGGCTGTGCCAACGGCACGGATGCCATCGCGCTGGTTCTGCGCGGTCTGGGCATCGGTCCTGGCTGCAGCGTCGCCACTGTTTCCCACACCGCCGTCGCGACGGTCGCCGCGATCGAGATGGTGGGCGCGACCCCGGTGCTGATCGACATCGACCCGAAGACCTTCTGCATGGACATGGCAGAGTTCCTGGCCGTGCTGGAGAGCCCGCCGCCCGGCCTGCCGCCGATCCGCGCGGTCATCCCGGTGCATATCTACGGCCATGCCTGCGACCTGGACGCCATCCTCGGCCCCTGCCGCGCGGCCGGCGTCGCGGTGATCGAAGATGTGGCCCAGGCCCATGGTGGGCGGCTGCATGGGCGGATGCTCGGCACGATCGGCGATGCGGCGGCCTTCAGCCTGTACCCGACGAAGAATCTCGGCGCGCTGGGCGATGCCGGCATCACCGCGACGCCGGATGCGCAGCTCGCGACGCGCATGGGCGCAATCCGGCAATATGGCTGGCACCAGCGCTATATCTCGGATGTGCCCGGGGTGAATTCGCGGCTCGACGAAATGCAGGCCGCCATCCTGCGCGTGCGCCTGCCGCTTCTGGACGCCGGCAATGCGCGCCGCCGGGCGGTGGCCGCCGCCTATGACGCCGCGCTGGCGGACGGGCCCGTCGCGCCGCCCTACCGCGCGCCGGGCGTGGAGCATGTGTTCCACCAGTATGTGCTGCGCGTGCCGGGGCGAGAGGCGGTGATGGAGCGGCTGCGGGTGCAGGGCGTGGCGACCGCGATCCACTACCCCGTGCCCGTGCATGAGCAGGCGGCCTATCGCGGCCGCATCGCCACGGGCCCGGCCGCCTGCGCCGAGACTTCCCGCGCGGCGACGGAGGTGATGAGCCTGCCGGTCTTTCCCGAGATGACCGAGGCGCAGGTGGAGCAGGTCTGCGCCGCGCTGCGCACGCTGTAGTTCGGGACGCCGCGCGGGTTGAGCCGCGCGGCAGCGTCCTGTCGCTGTCCGCAAGCGGACTGGCTGCTTTCCGATGCGCGACGGAACAATGTAGCCATTCAGGGCGGTGGGTTGGACCCGGGGCGGGTGTGGGTTGGTTGCGTCTGAAGCACTTGTCAGCCCTGGACTTGCTCTATTTCGCCTCTCCAGGCACCCGGCGATTGCGCCCAGAACCCCCTCGGCAGTGTCGGGCTTGCGCAAGATGGCGGCAGCGCCATTCGCTGATGCCCAGACCGCCGCCTCAGGCAGGGAGCTCAGGATGATGACGGGGATCTGGCGCAGGTCCGGGTCGGCGGCCATGGCCGCGAGCATCTTCCCACCGCCCGGCACCGGCATCATCATGTTGGTGAAGACGAGGTCCGGGCGGCCTCCTGAATGTGGCCTAACCGCTCCATCGGCTCCGCGGTCCGGGCCAGCCGCAGGGCTTCCGCGGCCGGGACAGGTCTGCTGAACAGGAAGCCCTGTCCCTCGTTGTAGCCATCCTGGCGCAAGGCCGCGAGCTGATGGGCCGTCTCGATGCCTTCGGCCGTGGTCGTTATGCACAGCCCGGCGCCGAGGCCCGCGACCGCACGCACAATCGCCTGGGCCTCGGCCCCGCCTGGAAGATCGCTCACGAAGGAGCGGTCCAGCTTGATTTTGTCGAAGGGGAAGCTGCGCAGATAGCCGAGCGAGGAATAGCCGGTCCCGAAGTCGTCCATCGCAATCCGGATGCCCAGGCGCCGCAGCTCCTGAAGCATGGCCAGGTTGCCATTGTCGTCCTGCAGGAGCACGGACTCCGTGGTCTCCAGCTGCAACCGGCCGGGCTGCAGCTCAGTGGCTGCAAGCACCGCCCGCACGGTTTCCACGAGGACCCTGCTCCGGAATTGCACGGGCGAGAGGTTGACTGCGACGCTGATGTGGCACGGCCAGGTCGCCGCCTGCCGGCAGGCTTCCCGCAGCGCCCATTCCCCGATCTGGATGATGAGCCCGGTTTCCTCAGCGACTGGGATGAAGTCGGCCGGGGAGATCATGCCGCGATCGGGGTGGCGCCAACGCAGCAGAGCCTCGAAGCAGCTGATTTCGCCAGTGCTGAGATCGATCAGCGGCTGGTAGTGCAGCTCGAACTCGTCCCTGGCCAGCGCTTCGCGCAGCGCCAGCTTGATCACCTGCCGCGCGCGCAGGCTCTCATCCATGCCGGGTTCGAAGAAGCGGTGAACGCCGCGGCCATCCTCTTTGGCGCGGTACAGGGCCATGTCGGCGGCCTTCAGCAGATCGTCGGGGTTGCCGCCATCGCCTGGCACGAAGGCCACGCCGATACTGGTGCCGATGGCAGCCTGCTGTCCATCCAGCTCGGAGGGCTCGGACAGCACCTCCACGATGCGGCGCGCGAGCTCGTCGGCATCCTCGTTGGAGCGGATAGAGGTCTGGACAATGGCGAACTCGTCACCGCCGAAACGCGCCACCATGTCCGAGCCGCGCACGCATTGCCGCAGTCGGTCGGCCACCTGCCGCAGCAGGGCGTCGCCCACCGGATGCCCTAGGGCACGGCAGAGAACTACCTGCCATGCAGCATCTCAGGCGGGACGTGGTGAGAGGGTGTAGTTCCAAGTGGGGCAAACTGTGTGTAGAGAGAGACGAAGCCGGCGCATGTCATGCTCCGACACCCTCTCTCCCGTCTCGTTGCCGCCGCGCTTGAGGCTGGTGGTGACTTGGAGCCCCGTCACTGTCGTGGTGCCGGCGATGTAGCGTCGGATGGTCTCGAAGCTGCGCAGCGGCACACCGGCCCAGTTGAGGCTGATGTGGCTGAAGAGCCGGTGCTCGACCGGGTTCCACTTCGAGCAGCCGCTGGGGTAATGGCATACTGTGACCTCGAGACCGCAGGTGTCGCAGAGCTGCTCCTGCAACTGCGCCTTCCACACGCGGGAGCGGCAGCTGTTTGACCCACCCGCATCAGCAAGAACAAGAAGGCGCTCGGTCTTGGGGAAGCGTCGCCGCCCTTCGGCCTCCCACCAGTCGCTGATCGCCTCGACGGCAAAGCGCGGCGTGTCGAAGCAGTCGCCGATGCAGACATGACCGCGGTTTGTCGTCAGCTCGTAAATGCCATACGGGATCGCTTGACCCACCGCATCCTGCGGCCAGTCATGCACCAGCACGGCCTCGGCCTTCTGGCACCACGCCCGGCCGGCATTCCTGAAGTTACCGACCATCTCCTTTTTTCTAGGCTGGCAAAGCTGGCTGGCGTGGAGCGTTGTCAGAGCGGTCCTTGGACGAGCTCTGGAGGCGCGGGATGGCCAGGTTATCGGCGCGGGCACGACCGGAGCGAGAGCGGGTGTTGGTTCCTGCCCGGCAAAGCTGCCTCGGTTGCGGCGGCCATATGCGATTGCGCTACGAGAACCGCCGCAGCCTGGTAACGCTGTCCGGGTCGGTGCGGCTGCGCCTGCGGATCCGACGCTGCGAGGCGCCAGGTTGCTCTCGCTTTCACCTCCCCTATCGGCCTGAGGCAGAGGGAGCGATCGCCCTGCCGCAGCACGAGTTCGGCCTGGATGTGATCGCCCTGGTCGGTGTGCTGCGGCACCGCGACCACCGCAGCGTCCCCGAGATCCACGCTGCCCTGCAGGGGCGCGGGGTGGAGATCGCGGAGCGCAGCGTGACCAACCTGCTCGACCGCTACGACGAACTCCTGGCCAGCGCCCTGACCGGCACTCGGCGCCTGCGGCGGGTGCTGAAGGCTCAGGGTGGCGTCATCCTGGCCCTCGATGGGCTGCAGCCGGATGTCGGGCATGAGGTGCTCTGGGTGCTGCGCGACTGCCTTTCCGGCGAGGTGCTGCTCGCGCGCAGCCTGCTGTCGAGCCGGTCGGAGGACCTCGTGCCGCTCCTCGAGGAGGTCGCGGCCGCCGTGGGTGTGCCGATCCTGGGCGTGATCAGTGACGGGCAGACCTCGATCCGCCGCGCGGTGGCCGAGGCGCTGCCTGGAGTGCCGCACCAGCTCTGCCACTTCCACTTCCTCCGCGAGGCGGCCCACCCGGTGTTCGAGGCCGACCGGAACGCCAAGAAGGAGCTCAAGAAGCGGGTCCGCGGCGTGCGGCGCATCGAGCGCTCGGTGGAAGGCTCTGAGGAGCCCGCGGCCGAGGTGGCGCGGGGTTACTGCGCCGCGGTCCGCAGCGCCATCACCGATGACGGTCAGGCGCCGCTGGCCGCCTCAGGCCTGAAGCTCAGGAGCCGCCTGCAAGCCGTGGCTGACAGCCTGGACCGCGTGGCGGAAAAGGGGGCGGAGCGCCGCCGCTCGCGCGGCTGCGCCGACTGATCGGCCAGGGCCTGGAAGGCACCGCCGCCCTCTGGCCCGACATCGAGTGCGTCTATGCCTGGGTGCATCAGGCCGCCCACATCCTGGGCAACCACCAGGAAGAGGACGCCGCCAAGGTCCGGCGGCGCTGGGATGGCCTGCTGGCCGCCATGGCTCGCCACCATGCGCGTGCCGGCCGCCTGGCGCAGGCCGTGGACCACTTCCGCAAGGTCGCCCGCAGCTACCGGCCCGGACTGTTCCACTGCTACGCCGTCGCGGACGTGCCGCGCACCAACAACGCCCTCGAGCAGCTGTTCGCATCCCAGCGCACCCACGAACGCCGCGCAACGGGACGCAGAGGCGCCTCGCCTGCCGCCGTGCTGCGCGGCGAGGTCCGGTTGATCGCGGCAACCGCGACACGGCTGCATCCACCCACATCGCGCACCCTTGGCCAGGTCAGCCGAGAGCGATGGCGTGACCTCCGCCGCCAACTCGAGCCGCGACGCCAGGCACGTACCCTGCGCACCCGGTTCCGCCGCAACCCAGGCGCCTACCTCGCCGAACTCGAACAGCAGGCATGCCAGCCAACTTTGCCAGCCTAGTTTTTTTTGGCATCCACACTGATGATCGGCGCGCCTGCTGCAACGAACTCCGCACGTTGTTCAGCGATGTGGCGGAACTGAGCGTCGCGCTCAGGAGGCGAGGCGCGTGCCTCGGTGCGGCGCGCAT
>NZ_WWDL01000024.1 GCF_009848505.1 Muricoccus harenae | reverse complement strand
CGCCATCCAGGGCTACATCGACCAGACCAACGCCGAGCCGAAGCCCTTCGTCTGGACCAAGTCCGCCGACGACATCCTCGCCAGCGTCGGACGCTTCTGCCAGAGAATTTCTAACTCAAACCACTAGCACTACTTTGGCAGGCTGGGTTCACGCGGCACGCCGACGGATTTGCCGCAGTGCGGGCAGCGCGGTGGTGAGCGGGCTCGCAGGAGAGCGCCGATCATCGCGGCGCGGATGGCGGGCAGGCTCGGCTGAGGCGGAGGTCCGGCGCACCTTTTTTCCCCGCTTGGCCTGTGCGAGTCGGCGGTGCTGCAGGAATGCGTAGGCGAGCATCGTCATAAGCGCGTGTCGGTGCAGGCCAATCCAGGAGCGGCCCTCAAAGTGGTCGAGGCCGAGTTCCTCCTTCAGTTGCTGATGCGCTTGCTCGCAGGCCCAGCGCGCCTTGATGGTGGCCGCGAGTGTCTTCAGGCCAGTGTGGGCGAGCAGGTTGGAGAGATAGTACTTCGTCTCCCCAGACGCCCGGCGCTCGCCCACGACCCACGCCGCCTCGCCTGGTAGGTGCTGCGCGGGCCTGCCGCCGATTTGCTGCGCCGGGCCGTCCGCGACGCGGACGCGGGCTGCGGCGAAGTCGGCCGAGAGCCGCCCCTTCGTCCCTCGTCGCCAAGTCACCTTCTGCCACGTGGCCTGGGCCAGGATGTCCTCGGCCGAACGCGAGATCTGGTCCGGCTCGCTCAGCTTGCGCCGACTGCCTGAGGGCGGAGGCAGCAAGGCGACGTCGGCCGGGTAGACCTTCAGGATGCGCGGGATGCCGACGGCCCAGCGCAGCCCTCTTTCGCTCAGCCCTGCACGAAACGTCGCGCTGATGCCGTAGCCCGCGTCGGCGAGAACGGGGCCGAACCGCATCCCAGCCGCGACGGCGCGGTCGATCTCGGCGAGCGCCATCTCGGGTTTGGTGCGGGGCGTGCGCCAGTCCTGCGGCACCCCGGCCCGCTCCAGGCGAGCGGCATCGCAGGTCCAGACCTCCGGCAGGAACAGCCGCAGCGTAAAGGGAACCGGCACTTCGCCCCGCGCGAGGGTGAGCGAGACGAGGGTCTGACAGTTCGCGGTCTTACCCAGCGCCGAGGCATATTGCGGCGCGACGCCGACCGAGCGCGTGCCCTTCTTGGGCAGCGCGGTGTCGTCCACAATGAGGAACGCGCCCCGCCCACCGACAAGCCGGTCGGCTTCCCGCATCAGTGCCGCCTCCAGTGGCCCGGCATCCCAAACCCCGGCTGCGATGAAGTGGTGCAGGGCGTCGTGGCCCAGAAGCCCAAGCCGCTCGGCCATCGGCTGGACGCTCTTCCGATCACCCGGGCCGATCAGGCCCGCCACATAGAGCGGGCACATCGCCTGCCGCGCCGGGTGAACCAAGGCCTTCAGGAACGGCTGCAACCAGCCTTCCAACTCGGACTGCCATCCCGCATTCGAGGCCATCACCGCCCCCGTCCAGATCAGGACGACAGAGCGCGCCGCGTTGCCCCCGGTTCCATCCAGCCTGCCAAAGTAGTGCTAGGGTAGGTCCAAAAGTCCGCGCCGCCGCGAGGCGGCCGGCGCTGCCGCTGGCAAGCCGCCCACCGCGCAACAACCACGGCGATCGGCAGCGGGTTTCGTCTAATGGACCGCCGACAGCGGCCGGCCGCAGCGACGCCGCATCCGCGCTGCCGTCCGGAGGCACCGGTGATGCCTTGCCAGATGCCTTGCCACTGGCGCTGCACGGCATAGAACCGCTCTCCGAACCTCGAACGGAGCGGCAGCGTCCATGCCCAATCCCCCCATCGGTTTCCAGCACGGCATCACCCTCGACCAAGCGCAACGCATCGCCGCCGCCGCGCTCGAGGAGGGACGCCGCTTGGCCCTCGCACCCCTGACAGTCGTGATCCTCGATGCCAGCGGGCAGATGAAGGCGCTCCTGAAAGAGGATGGCTGCAGCCTGCTCCGCCCGGCCATCGCCCACGGCAAGGCATACGGCGCCATGGGCCTCGGCTTCGGCGGGCGGGAGCTGGCGCGCCGCTCCCAGGGCATGCCCGGCTTCATGAATGCCTTCTCGGATCTGGCGGAGGGCGCTGCGGTGCCAGTCCCGGGCGGCGTTCTGATCCGTGACGCGCAAGGCGCCATCCTGGGCGCCGTCGGCATTTCCGGCGACCTGTCGGACAAGGACGAGGCCGCCGCCGTGGCCGGCATCAAGGCCGCCGCCCTGACCCCGGACACCGGGGACGACGCGTGATGAGCCAGCTGACGGCCGTGCTCGCCCGGATCGACGCCGCTGAGGCCGAGATCCGCGCCCGCTACTTCGACTTCCTCCGCATTGCCAGCGTCAGCGCGCAGCCGAATCATGCTCCCGATTGCCGCCGCGCCGCCGCCTGGCTGGTCAATGAGCTAAAGGCCATCGGCTTCACGGCTGAGATCCGGGAGACCAAGGGCCATCCGGCGGTCGTTGCGCATCATCCCGGCCCCGGCGGCGCTGCCGTGCCGCTGCTCTACTACGGCCATTACGACGTACAGCCGGCCGAGCCCTTCGGGCTCTGGACCTCGCCGCCCTTCGAGCCGACCGTTGCCGAAGGCAAGAACGGCCCCGTCACCATCGCGCGCGGCGCCGTGGACGATAAGGGCCAAGTGATGACCTGGCTCGCCGCCATGCGCGCCTGGCACGAGGTGACCGGCGGCCCGCCCGCCCCCATCCGCGTGCTGATCGAAGGCGAGGAGGAAATCGGCAGTCCCAGCCTCGACGCCTTCCTTGAGGAGCATGCCGCGGAGTTGCGCGATGCCCGCGCCGTCATCGTCAGCGACACGAATATGTGGGACGCGAAGACCCCCGCCATCTCCGCACGATTGCGGGGCATGGCCTACGCGCAGATCGATGTCTTCGCCGCCTCGCGAGACCTGCATTCCGGCCTCTATGGCGGGATGGCGCTGAACCCGATCAACCTGCTCTGCCAGATTCTGGCCGATCTGACGGATGCCGAGGGGCGGATCCAGCTCCCAGGCTTCTACGATCACGTTCCGGCCGTAGGCGGCAACCTCGCCGCTGCCTGGGACGCGCTGGGCTTTGACGAGGCACGCTTCCTCGGCGATATCGGCCTTTCCGTCCCGGCCGGGGAAAAGGGTTGCAAGCCGCTCGAGCGCCAATGGGCGCGCCCGACCTGCGACGTGAACGGAATTTGGGGCGGCTATACCGGCCCTGGCGCCAAGACCGTGATCGCAGCGGAGGCCCATGCGAAGGTGTCCTTCCGCCTAGTGGGCGACCAGGACCCGAATGCGGTGCTCGACGCGCTGGAGGCCTTCGTAAAGGCGCGCCTTCCGGCCGATGCGCGCGCCGAGGTCCAGCGCTTCAGCTCCGCCCCGCCGGTTGTCGTGCCGGAGGATAGCACGGAGGTGACCGCCGCCCGGAGGGCCCTCGCGGCCGAGTATGGGAAAGAGGCCGTGCTGATCGGCTCCGGCGGCTCGATCCCCGTGGTTGAAAGCTTCCGGCGCATCCTCGGGCTCGACAGCGTGCTGATGGGCTTTGGCCTGGATGATGACCAGGTGCACAGCCCGAACGAGAAGTTCGACTGGGCCTGCCTCATGCACGGCGCCCGCAGCCATGCGCGCCTCCTGGCCGAACTGGCCGGCTGAGGGCCAGCCGAAACGGAAACGGCCCCGCCCCCGGTCAGGGGCGGGGCCGTATCTTCACGGCCGTATCAGCGCTTGGCGCCGATATCGGCCCGTAGCTCGGCGATCCGGCCCTTGATGCTCTCCCGCAGGCTCGGGGAGGTGTGGGCTTTCATCCCGGCCAGCGTCTGCTCCAGTTCCGCCAGCAAGCGGCGCTTCTCCTCCATGCTCCGGCGGATCGGCTTGTTGTCGCTGAACTGACCATCGAAGGCGCGCATCGTCGCTACCCCCCTCCTGTGCTGTCGAAACCCGCTCCCGGCCGGCCTTGCGGGTGAGGCACGGGGCTACCCTGCGGCGGCCATCCGGCTACGCCATGGCGGCGGCCGCCCGATCGGGACAAAGCAGTTCTACTCGTCTGGAGCCCCGGGCGGAATACCCGCCTCGGATGCCGCCGGCCCGGGGAAGGTCCGGCCTCAGTACTCGTATTCGTAGGTGATCCCAGCTCCTTGGCTGTCAGCCCCGGCGCCGCTCTCCAGCTTCAGCCGCGGCGTGAGCTCGATCTCTACCCCGACGCGGGGCGATCCCGTGCTCGTTCCCGGATCGACATTGAGGTAGATGCCCTGGCCCAGATAGCCTCCGGCCTCGATCCCCGGTGTCCCGTTCGCCCCGGTGCCGACGCCCAGCCGGTCGAGCCCGAGTGAGCGGCTCACCCGCCCGAGCAGGCCCGTGACAGGATCCTCCTGCCCGCCCGAAACCGCTCCGGCCAGCACCCGAGCCAGCTGAGCGATCTGGAAGGGCGACAGCTTGTCGGCGGACCGGTTGAAGATCAGCCGCGCCAGCACCTCGTCCTGCGGCAGTTCGGGGGAGGAGGTGAACTCGATCTTCGGCGCGCGGGGCGTGCCCGTCACAGTCACGTTGATGGTCGTGCTCGCGGCGCGGGTGGTGGCAAGCAGGTCGATTTCGGGCGAGGCGATCTCACCCTGGAAGCGCAGCACGCCCCGCTCGAAGTTCAACCGGCGGTCGAGCACCGTCAGATTGCCACGGCGAAGTCGGAGTTCTCCCTCGGCCGCAGGGGCCGAGACCGTTCCGCCGATACGGACGTCGCCGCCCAGCTCTACATCCAGCCCACGCCCGCGCAGATAGACCTGGCTCGGCGCGCGGAAGGTGATGTCGAGCGCCATCGGCGCCGCGTCCGCCGGCGGCGCGGCGGCCGGAGCCCGGCGCGCGGCGGCCCGCCGGGCGGCCGTGGTTCCGCGGGGAGGGGGAGGGGCGCCACGCCCGACCTCGCGCACCTCGCCGATTTCAGCCACGCCGCCGGGCAGCCCTTCCGGCACGCCGATCGTCATGGTCCGGGTGGTGATCGAGCCCGCCAGCCGCATCCCCGCACCTATAGAGCCCGAAAGCCTCATGTCGGTGTCGAAGGCGCCCCGCAGCAGGTCACTCGATACGGGTTGGAGGTCCTGGCCCGTCACCGTCAGCTCGATCGGCTGCCCCTCGGTGAAGGGCCGCACCTCGCCGCGTGCCCGCAGCGTACCAGGCCCCGCCCGGGCGGTAATGGACTCCACGACGATCCGATCCATGTCGCCGCGCACCGTTCCCTGGATGTCCCGAAGGGCAACGCCGTATTCCAGGTTGCGGTAGGTGCCACCCGACAGCCGCGCCGTGCCCGAGACCTGCGGATCGGCCACCGTCCCGCCCGCTCGGGCATCGATCGCGACCGTTCCCGCCACCCGGCTGGCACCGCCGAGCAGGAAGGGCCCGGCGAGCACGCCGATATCCGTGGTGCCCCGCAAAGTGGCGCTGATCGGGCCGGAGAAGTCGCTCGGCACTTGCGCCTCCAGGTTCAGGCGCAGGGCCGATCCCACTCGAAATTCCGCGCGCGTCTCCATTTTGTCGCCGCGCATGCGCGCCGTGGCCTGAAGCGAGCCCTCCGGCAGTCCACGCGCCCAGGGGGCACCGGCGCGGAGGCCCGTACCGCGCAACTCACCATCGATTCCGGGCCGCGCGACGGGGCCGGACAGCCGCACCTCGCCCGTCAGCACGCCCGAAAGCGGTGGGTCAGGGACAAAGAGATTGGCGATGGAGAGCGGCAGGCTCGTCAGCGTGGCGCGGAGGTCGGCATTCTCCGGTCCCCAGCGGCCCGCGATGCGCAGTGCGCCGCCCGGCCGGCCCTGCAGCGACAGGCCAGTGGTGGAAATCCCGCCATCCGGCGCCAGGATTACTGTCGCCGGCGAGGACAGGCGGATCCCGAGCCCCTGCCGCTCCACATCCAACCCGGCCAGCTCGATGCGCTTTTCTGGCTGGTCGAGCGCGAGCCGGGCGCGGAGCGTTGCGCGCGCATCCATGGCGCGCAGGTCGCCCCGGACATCCAGCGCGGCATCCGTGCCGCTGGCCTGGATGGTGCCATTCACCTGCTGGCCGCTAGCCGTGAGCTTATTGGCGCGCAGGTCGGCCTCGATACCCTGGCGCTGCGCGCCTTCGGCGCCCTTTGGGGCGAGCTTTGCTGAGAGCCGCAGCCCCCCGGCGAGCGGCGTGCCCGCCACAGGGGTCAGCGGCGCCAGATCGGCCGCTTCCAGTAGAAGTTCGGCGTCCGCCAGTTTGCGGGCGAGATCGACGGTGCCGCGCCCATCCAGCCGGGCAGGGCCCAGCGCCGCGCGGAGCGTCTGGATCCGCAGCTGGTTGCCCTCCTGCGCAGCGTTCACCTCTGCGCTAAGCGGGAGGCCTTGGAGCCGGGCGGCCAGGTTCAGGCTGCCGGCCGGCATGGTCGCGCGCGGCATGGCGGCCTGCAGCCGCAATGCCTCAAAGGCGCGGCCATAGGCCTGCAGGGCTGGTGACTCGGCCGTCAGCGCGATGGCCGGATCGGCGGCCGGGCCGGTCACCCGCGCCACGGCTTCAAGCTGCCCCTGCACAGGCACGCCGGGAAGCTCCTGGGCGTTCAGCGCCGCGTTAAGCGTGAGGTCCAGCACCTCGCCAAAGCTGCCTTCGGCGCGCAGGGTCACGGCCTTACCCTGGACCACCAGCTCATGCACGCGCTGCTGGTTGGCCCGAAGCAGGATGGTGGGGGAGGGTCCGAGCAGCCCCGGCGCCGGCTCCGGCAGGCGCGGCTCGGTGATGGTCGTCTCCACGCGCAACTCGGGCGCCTGGGCCGTGCCGGTCACGGTACCGCGGGCCGTGACGGCCTGCCAGCCAACGACCTCGGGCACCAAGCCGCCAAGGGTGGAGGCGTCGTTCACGCTGGCATCGAAGGCAAGATCCAGGGCCGAGCCGATAAGGCCGCGCGCCTCCACGGACGCCGGGGCGGTCTCCACCCGCAGCTGCTCCACACGCGTGGCGCCGCCTTCGGCCGGCGTGGTGCGCAGGACGAAACGCAGATCGGCCACCGGCGGCGGAAGGAAGCCGCCCAGCGCCGCATCGCCTGAGGCCTCCAGCCCAACGCCGCCGGTCTCGGGCAGGCTCACTGTGCCGCGCCCGTTCAGACGCGCCGTTTCGCCCATAGCGGCGGAAAGGGTGAAGCCGGCCCCGCTGGCGGGGCCGTCCAGGGCGAGGCGGAGGCGGGTCGCCTGTTCGGCCTTGCCCAGGAGGGAAGCGACGAGCCCGCCGCGCGCCTCGTCATAATTCAGGTCGATCTTCACCCGGTCCCCGGGCGCGAGGGCGAGATCCAGGTCCAGAGCGCCGGGCCCGTCCAGCCGCCGCCCCTTGGCTCCAATGAAGGCGCCATCGGCGCCCAGCCGACCGCCGGCCTCGAGTGAAAGCTGGGCCGGAAAGCCGGCGACTGCCTCGCCCAGCTCAATTCGCGGCAGGGCGATGCGCTCCAGTGCGACCTCGACCGGAAGCTGGGGAAGCTGTGGCAGCAGCGGGCCTGGCTCGGATGCCGGAACAGGGGGCGCCGCCGGGTCGGGCAGGGGGGGCCTGCTGAAGACCACGCGGCCTGCCGAGAGGTTCGATATCCGGAACTCGCCCGAGGCAAGGCGCATCAGGTCGATGTCGAGGGCGATGTCCTCGACCACCAGGTAAGGCCCCTCGCTGTCCGACATCACCACCCGCCCGATGCGCGGCGCCGCCGGCAGCCCCCCATGCAGGTTCTCGATCTGCAGCCCGGGGACAAAGCCCTTGGCAAGCTTTGCCAGCGCCTCCTGCCCGGGCCGCACGTTCAGTGCCACCCATCCCGCGACGAGCAGGAGGAGCGGCAGCACGACCACGATCCCAAGGATCGAGAAGAGAACACGACGAACCCAACGCATCAGAAAGCCTGTCCGATACCCACATAGAGGCCAAAGCCGGAACTGCCCGGAACCTTGGACAGGGGAAGAGCCACATCGGCGCGGATCGGTCCGATTGCAGTGGCGTAGCGCAGGCCCACCCCCGCGCCCACGCGCAGGTCGCCGAAGCCCGAGAGCGCATCCTCCCCGACGCTGCCCGCATCGACGAAAATGGCGACGCCGTAGGGGCCGGTGATGCGCTGCCGCAGTTCCACGCTCGCCTCGAGGAGGGACAGCCCGCCACGTGGAGTCTGGTCGCGCCGTCGCGGGCCGATGCTCTGGAAGTCGTAGCCGCGCACCGAGCCGCCGCCGCCGGCATAGAAGCGCAGATGCGGCGGAATTTCGCCCGCCTGCGCCCCTGCCAGCGTGCCGAAGCCGGCTCGCAGCGCGAGAATGCTGCTCTTGCTGCCTGTCAGGTCGAGATAGGCGCTGCCGGTGCCGCGTACGCGCACGAAGATCGAGTTGGAATCAGCCAGCGAGATGGTTGGTGAGACGAGGAGATTCGCCCGGTATCCCCGCGTGGGATCGAGCACGTTGTCCGTCCCGTCGAATCGCGCGCCGAAGGGGAGGGAGAGAAGACTGTAGCTCAGATCCTGGTCCAGCTCCGAGGTCTTGCCGATTTCGGCGGCAATTCCAGCCGAGAGGGTCAGCCGGGGATCAATACGCCGTTCCAGCGAGAAGCCGGCAGTGATGGCATCCCGGTCATAGGCGAGAAGGCGCTCGCGGAGAATGGCCACGTCGGTCACGGCCGTGGCGTTCAGCCCTGCGAACCAGGGCTGGCGGAGATTGGCGGAGAGCTTGTAGCCCGTGCCGCTGATGCCGCGCTGCGTGGTGCGGGAAACCTCCCCCTCAATCCGCAGCCGCTCCGCCGCCCCGAAAAGGTTCCGGTGCTCCCAATAGGCGCGGAGCGTCGGACCGTAGCGCGTTTCATAGGCGGCGGTGCCGCCAATCGCGCGGAAGGGGCGCTCGGCCACCAGGAAGGTCACGGGCAGGCGGCCATCGGGATCCAGCCGCTCCCCGATTCGGGCCCGCACCATGCCGAAGACGCCGAGCGCCAGCACGTCCCGCCGCACCCGATCCAGCTCGCGCGGGTCATAGAGCTCGTCGGCCAGTACGCCGGAGGCGCGGCGCAGCAGCTCCGGATCGACGTTCTCGGAACCTTCCACCACCGGCTGGGCGAAGCGGGCGCGGGGGCCGGGCTCGATCCGATAGACCACCTCCATCGTGCGCGCGTCGTGGTCCACCGTGATCTCGCGGCGCGGCACGCTGGCGAAGGGGTGGCCAGCTTCGCGCAGCCGGGTGACCACTGCCTCCTGCGCGTTGTTTACAGATTCGGCGCGGGCCGGATCACCCGACCCCAGCCCCGCAACCTCCCCCGCCTCGGCAATGTCGGTGCCCGGAGCCGCTGGCCTCAGCGTTACCGTGGAGATGCGGTATTGCGGGCCGGTATTCGCCGTGACCAGCACGGGAACCGGCTCCGGGCCCCGGGCCGCCAATCGCGGCGCCAGGTTGGGGGCATCCGGCGGTTCGCCAGCCAGGGTGATGCTTGCGGTGCCCGCGTAATACCCCTCGGAACGAAGGGCCGTGCGGAAATGGCCGAGGTCCTGCAGCGCCCGGGCGACCAGCCCCTCGGCACTCGTCGGCACGCTCTCCCGTAGCCGCCGCATCGCCGAGACACCTTCCAGCGCCGTGTCCAGCGCCGCATTGCCCGTGGGGGTGAAGGTGATCTCGTAGCTCCGGACCGGCCCATCCGAGTCATCGGGCCGCGGCTCTGCGGGCGGCCGCGGCTCCTCCGCCGCCGGAGCCGCGGGCGCAGAGGCGGAAGGCTGGGCCTGAGCATGGGCCGAGCCGATCAAGATGAGGGACAGGAAGGCGAGTCCGGGGTGGAGCGAAGGCAATGGAAGGGCTAACTCCTCAGTCCATGGAACGAGATCTTGCCGAGACCCTCACGCGCTGGCGCCGCCACCTCCACGCGAACCCCGATGTCACCAAGGAAGAAGGGCCCACTGCGGCATTCGTCTTTGAACGTTTGCGTGAACTGGGTGTCACGGAGATTGAAACAGGAATCGGTGGCCACGGCGTGGTGGCAACCATCCGCCGAGGTGGCGGCAATCGTAGCGTCGGGCTCCGGGCCGATATGGACGCGCTGCCGATCCAGGAAACAAGCGCGGATCTTCCCTATCGCAGCACCCGCCCCGGCGTGATGCATGCCTGCGGGCATGACGGCCACACCACCGCCCTTCTGGGCGCGGCGGCGCTGCTGATGAAGGACGAAAGCTGGTCCGGCACCGTCCGCCTCGTCTTCCAGCCGGCGGAGGAAGGCGGCGGCGGTGCGCGCGCGATGGTTGAGGACAGGCTGTTCCACCGCTTCCCGATGGACCGCATCTTCGGTTGGCACAACTGGCCGGGCCTGCCGGTGGGGACGATCGCGGTGCATGAAGGGCCGGTGATGGCGGCTGGGCGCCGGTTCCAGATCATCATCGAGGGCCATGCGGGCCATGCCGCGCTGCCGCATCTGACGCATGATCCGATCGTCGCCGCCGGCCATGCCATCGTGGCCTGCCAGTCAATCGTCTCTCGTAACCTCGATCCGCTCGATTCCGCCGTGGTCAGCCTGACCACCATCGCGGGCGGCGAGGCCTGGAACCAGATCGCCGGCCAAGTAGTGATCCGCGGCTCCATGCGTTTCCTGCACCAGGCTACGGGCGAGCTGATTTCGGAAGGGCTGAGGCGGATCGCGCGTGGCCTGTCCGAAACCTTCCAGGTGAAGGCGACTGCTGAGGTGCTCGGCGGCGTCGACGCGACGACGAACCATCCGGCCGAGCGCGACTTGGCAGCCGGGGCTGCCGCTGCCGTTGCTCCTCTCCGCCGCGACCTGCCCGCCGCCATGACCGGCGAGGACTTTTCCGAGTTCCTGAAGCAGGTGCCGGGCGCCTTCGTCTGGATCGGCAACGGCCCCACCGATGGCGGCCGCGAGCTGCACAACCCGAATTACGACTTCGACGACCGGGTCCTGCCCACAGCGAGCGGCTTCCTCGCGGAGACCGCGAAGCGCGCCCTTTCGGGCGGATAGGGAGTTTCAGCGTGGCCCTGCCGGTCTCCGTTTCTGGTCACGGGCTGGCGCGCGGCTTCCAGGATACCGCGCTTTTCGCGCCGCGTCGGGTGGCCCTGCTGGCCGACCCGGCGGTCCCAGCCTCGGCCATCCTGGCGCGGAACCTCGCCGCGGGCGGGTTCAAGGGCCGGCTGCATGCGGTCGGTCCGGCTTGGCCAGGGCTGGAGCAGGCGGCGACCCTGGATGAACTCGGGGAGCCGCCCGACCTTGGCGTGCTCTCCCTCGCGCCCGAGGCGATCGAGCCCGCCATGGCCAGTCTGGCGGCGCGCGGCTGCTTCGGCGCGGTGGTGCCGGGTGCCGCGCCAGGGCTGGCGGCGATCTGCGCGCGCACCGGCGTACGGGCGCTGGGCGAGCACTCCTTCGGCCTTTGCATCCCGCCTGCGGGGCTGAACGCCTCGCTTTCCCATATCGCGCCACGCCCGGGCCGGTTGGCGTTGCTTTGCCAGTCCGCCGCGCTGGCGCGGGCTGTGATCGACTGGGCGGAGGGGGAGGCGGTTGGCTTCACTCTCATCGCCGGGATCGGCACGAACGCGGATTATGGCTTTGCCGGGGGACTGGACTGGCTGGCGCGGGATGCCGCCACGGGCGCCATCCTGCTGGACCTGCGCCGGATCAAGGACCGCCGCCGCTTCATTTCCTCCGCCCGTGCAGTCGCCCGCACCCGCCCCGTGGTGGCGCAGCGGCCGGGCCATGCCGGGCGGGATGTCGCCGATGCGGTGATGGGCGCCGCCCTCCGCCGCGCCGGCGTCTTGCGGGTGCAGGGACTGGAAGACTTGCTTTCCGCTGCCGAGACGCTGGCGCGAGTGCGGCCTTCGCCCCGTCCCGGGCCCGATGGCGCGCGGGGGAACCGGATCGCCATTGTCGCCAACGGGCTGGGGCCGGGGCAGATGGCGGCCGATGCCGCGCTGCGCGGCGGCGGGCGCCTTGCTGTCATCCCGGCGGATGCCCGTGCCGTGCTGGACCTCGCGCTGCCCGGCGGCTGGACCGGGGACAATCCCCTGGCCTTGCCGCTTGGCCAGGGCCATCGCCTCGCTGAGGCGGCCGCGCTGCTCTCCGCGGTTTCCGCCGTGGATTCCGTGGTCGCGATCCATGCCCCGGAGCCGGGCGAGGATGCGGCGCTTTCCGCCCAGGCCATGGCCGCCGCCGCCTCCGCATCCGGGCGCGGCGGCAGGGCCGCGCCGGTGCTGGCGGCTTGGCTCGGCCAGTCGACCGCAGCGCCGCAGCGCCGCGCCCTGGCCGAGCACGGGGTCGCCGTTTTCGCGACGCCGGAGGCGGCGGTGCAGGGCGCGCTGCATCTCGCCCAGGACCGCCGCAACCGCGCCGCTGCGGCAGAGCTGCCCCCGAGCGACGTGCTGGAGGTGACGCCCGACCGGGCGCGCGTCGCCGCGCTGTTTGCCGCCGTGCGGGCGGAGGGGCGGCTGGCGCTGGATGAAGCGGAGGCACTCTCCGTCTTATCGGCCTATGGCTTCGCCACCATCGCCCATCGTGCCGCGAGGAATGTCGAGGACGCCGTCGCGGCGGCAGAGGCCCTGGGATGGCCCGTGGCCTTGAAGGTGCTGAGCGAGAGACTTCCCGCCAAGACCGAGGTGGGCGCCGTGGTGCTGGACCTGCGGGATGCGGCGGCGCTGCGCGACGCGGCGGCGGCCATTTCCGCGCGGCTCGTCGCGCAATGCCCGGACCTCCGCCCCCGAGGCTGGATGGTGCAGCGCCAGGCGGCGCCGGGGGAGGAAGTGCGCATCCGGCTGGATGACGACCCGATGTTTGGTCCTTGGATCGGCTTCGGCCGCGGCGGGACCGCGGCTGAGATTGAGGCTGACGAGTCGCATGACCTGCCGCCGCTGAACCGTCCGCTGGCGCTGGCGATGATCGGCCGCACCCGGGTTGCCCGGCTGCTCGATGGCTTCCGGGACCGCCCCGCGGTTCCGCGGGACCGTCTGGCGGAGGCGCTGGTACGCCTGTCTCAGCTCGCGGTGGACTTCCCCGCCATTGCCACGGTCACCGTCAACCCGCTGCGAGCGGGCGCGCAGGGCGTCGTCGCGCTCGACGCGAATGTCACGCTGCGCCCGGAGGGGGAGACGGGCTTCCTCGCCATTCCACCTTATCCGGCAGAGCTATCCGAACGGTTCAGCACGCGGGATGGGCGGGCCCTCGTCATTCGCCCCATCCGACCGGAGGATGCCGAGGGCGTCACCGCCTTCGTGCGCCGTGTTTCACCCGAGGATATACGCTACCGCTTCTTCAACCGGCTGCGGGAGCTGCCTCCGGCCCAGGTCGCTCGCCTGACGCAGATCGACTACGACCGCGAGATGGCCTTCGTCGCCCTGGACGGCACGGCCATTGCCGCCACGGCCCGGCTGGTGCTCGATGGTGCCGAGGGCGGCGAGTTCGCCATCCTCATCGACGCGGCCTGGAAGCGCGGCGGCTTGGCGCGGCACCTGATGGGGCGGCTGGTGGAATGGGGCCGCAACCGGGGGTTGCGCCGCATCGCCGGCCAAGTCCTGGCCGACAACACGGCCATGCTGCGCTTCGTGCATGCCATCGGCTTCGCCACCCGGCGGACGGAGGATCCCGAAATCCTCGAAGCCTATCTCGACCTTGCCGAGCCGGTCGCCGCCGGCTGACCGGCGGATGTCCGCGTCAGTGGATGCGCGCTTCGGCGAGGAGGAGGCGAATCCGGGCTGCACCTTCGGCCCCTTTGCGGACCTCCCGCCAAGCGTTCTCCGCCACTCGCTGGTGGATCGACACCGCTTCGTCAGCGGCGGTGACCGTGCCGATGCCCACGGCCCCGATGGGCGGGCTGTCGGGCGGGAAGGGGCTGGAGCACACATGCGCACGGTCGCGTCCGCGCATGACGATGAAGTCACCGCTCGGTTCCGTCTCGGTCAGCAGGCCGAGCTGGATGCCCATCGGCACGCTTTCCATCAGCGCGGCGATGTTCTCGGCCTCCGCCCGCGCCGCGACCCGACAGCGCTGGCGCACGCGGTCCGACACGCTGAGCGCGGGGGCAATGCCGTCGGTGAGGGCCGCGCGGAGGGCGCGTTCGCTGATCATCGCGATGATCGAGGGTCGCCGCGCCTGGTAGAGGCGCTTGCGCGCGGTGAGGACGCCGAGCGCCTGCTCGGCGGCCGCATGGAAGGACAGCCGCTCGGCCGCGCCTTCGGCAGCGTCGCTGAAGGCCTCGGCCAGGGCCGAATCATGCGCGTCGGTGGTGACGAGCGTGCAAAAGGCACCGCCGAGTTGGAGGAACTGCTCCGTCTCCTCCTCCACCTGTCGCAGCCGTTCCTGCAGGGCGAGCGGCCGTGAGAAATATTCCACGCCGATCCCGAGCAAGGACAGCGGCGAGATCTTCAGCAGCTCCGCGAGGCGCCGGATCGTGTCCAGCTTGATCACCTCGCCCTTCTCGTAGCGGTACAGCGCCGCCCGAGAGACGCCGAGGCGTGCGGCGATCTCCTCTGCCCGGAGGCCCGATTCCAGTCGATAGGCCCGCAGCTGCTGACCGATATCAGCGAAACGCATGGTCGGCTCCCTGCCACGACGCCCGGTGACCCCGGGCGTCCGCTGCGCAGTATCTCACGAATTTGGACGTTTGAGTGTAAATGTAGCCTGCCTCGCCGCCAATTTTTATATGCCCATGGCGCGAGATTCTACCGGATCTCGTGCCCGGCCAGGATTTCCAGGGCGCGCACCATCGCCGAATGGTCCTGTTGGCCACCGCCCGCGGCGACGACCGCCGAGAAAAGCTGCTGCGCTGAGGCCGTGTTCGGCAGGGCAACCCCGAGCTCACGCGCCGACTGGAGGGCGAGGTTCAGGTCCTTCTGGTGTAGCGCGATGCGGAAGCCGGGATCGAAGGTGCCCTTGATCATCCGCTCGGCATGGACTTCGAGGATGCGGGAGGAGGCGAAGCCGCCCATCAGCGCTTCGCGTACGCGGGCAGGGTCCGCCCCGGCCTTGCTGGCAAAGACGAGCGCCTCGGCCACTGCCTCGATGTTCAGTGCGACGATGATCTGGTTGGCAACCTTGGTGACCTGCCCAGCCCCATTCGCCTCGCCCACCAGGGTGATGTTCTTGCCCATGGTCTGGAACAGCGGCAGCGCACGGTCGAAGGCTGCCTGCGGGCCACCGACCATGATCGTGAGCGCCGCGTTGCGCGCACCCACCTCGCCACCCGAGACGGGGGCATCCAGGTAGTCGCAGCCCTTGGCGTTTACGCGGGCGGCAAAGTCCTTGGTTGCGGTTGGGCTGATCGAGGACATGTCGATCACCAGCGTGCCGGGCTTCAGCGCCTCGGCCACCGCACCCTCGCCGAAAAGGACCGCCTCTACGTCGGGCGTGTCGGGCAGCATGAGGATCACAACCTCGGCGCCCTTCACTACCTCGGCGGGCGAGGGAAGGACGGTCGCGGCCTCGCGGATCTCCGAAGTCAGGCTGGTGCGCTCGGGCACCAGCAGGTCGTGCCCCGCCTTCTTCAGGTTCAGGGCCATGGGACGGCCCATAATACCAAGGCCGATAAATCCGATCTTCATATGCATCTCTCTCCCATGGGCAGGTCAGGCGCGATAGGGGGCGAACCAGCCGAGCCCATCCTCGGTGATCCCGGCCGGGCGGTACTCGCAGCCGATCCAGCCGCGATAGCCCATGGCGTCAAGCCGCCCCAGCACGAAGGGCCAGTTCACCTCGCCGGTGCCGGGCTCGTTGCGGCCGGGCGTATCGGCAATCTGGGCATGGGCGATGAAGGGCAGAAGCGCCTCGAAGCGGCGGGTTATGTCTCCCTCCGTCACCTGCGCATGGTACAAGTCGAACTGCAGGCCCAGACGCTCCGGACCGATCGCCTCGATGATCGCCACGGCCTGGGTGGTGGTGTTCAGGATGTAGCCGGGAATGTCACGGTGGTTGATCGGCTCGATCACCGGCTTAACCCCCTGTGCCGCGCAACGTTCCGCGGCCCAGGCCAGGTTGGCGGCATAGGTGGCGGTCAGCGTGTCGCGCGCGACGCCCCCCGGCGTCAGCCCAGCCATCACATGCAGCCGGTGGCAGCCAAGAGTGCCGGCATAGTCCAGCCCGCGGGCTACGGCTTCGCGGAACTCCTCCTCGCGCCCGGGAAGGGCGGCGATGCCCTTTTCGCCTCCGTCCCAATTGCCCTGGGCGGTGTTGAACAGAACCAGGGTCAGCCCGGCATCGTCCAGCCGCGCCCGGATATCGGCGGCCGGGTATTCGTAGGGAAGGAGGAACTCGACCGCCTCGAAGCCCGCGGCGCGTGCCCGGGCGAAGCGGTCCAGGAACGGGACCTCGGTGAACATGAGCGACAGGTTGGCGGCGAAGCGCGGCATTCGACGGTCCTCTCCGGCCCCTCTGCGCACCGGGTGGCCTGACCTAGAACGCTAACGCGATTCGCCGCCGTCGCCCAAATCCATCTGGCGTGCGGCGATCCGTTGGCCCGCCCGCGCGGCCGAGCCATAAGGTGTGGCGCAGCCCGGGGGGCCCCATGTCCGACGAAAAGCAGTTCTTGGTCCGCCTCATCGGCGTGGCGGCGCTGGCCCTGCTGCTTGCCGGCTGCTTCCTCGTCCTCCGGCCCTTCCTTTCGTCGCTGCTCTGGGCGGCAATTCTCGCCTTCACCACCTGGCCCGCCTACCGCTTCCTCACCGACCAGGCGAGGCTGCGCCCCTCCTGGGCCGCGGGGGTGATGGTGGCGGGGATGATGCTGGTGATCGGCCTTCCACTGGCCCTCGCGGCGCCAACCAGCCGGGAGGAGATCGAGGGGCTTCGCAACGGAATCCAAGGCTTTCTGACGGACGGGTTGCCGGCGCTGGGCGCCGCAGTGGGCCGGTTGCCCTTCATCGGCCCCTTCCTGCAGGATCGCTTTGGGGCGCTGGATCTCGGGGTTGGCAACCTCTTCGCCATGCTGCGTCCCTATGCGGGCAGCGTCGCGCAGATGGCGCTTGGGCTTGTACTGGCCATCGTCTCAGGCGTGGCCGAGCTGCTCGTCGCCATTCTGCTCGCCTTCTTCTTCTATCGCGATGGGCCACGCATGGCGGAGGCGCTGGACCGCATGGCCGAGAACATCGCCGGCGGGCGGGGCCGGCGGCTGGTGGTGCTCACCGGGGCTGTCACGCGCGGCGTGGTCTATGGGCTGCTCGGCACGGCTGTAGTGCAGGGGGCGCTGACCGCCCTTGGCCTTTGGGTATCGGGCGTGCCCCACCCGGTGCTGTTCGGAGTGCTGGCGGGGGTCATTTCCATCCTGCCGGTGGGTGCGCCGGTGGTCTGGATACCAGCGACGATCTGGCTGCTGGCCACGGGCAGCACCGGCTGGGGCATCTTCCTCGGCGTCTACGGGGCGGCGGGCATCTCTTCCGTGGATAACTTCATCCGTCCCTGGCTGATCGCCCGGGGCGCCGATCTGCCGCTGCTGTTGACGCTGCTGGGGGCACTGGGCGGTGCCTTCGCCTTTGGGCTCCTCGGCCTCTTTCTCGGGCCGGTGCTTCTGGCGGTGACTTACTCCGTGATTAAGGAATGGGCCCAGGATGGTCGCGGCCGTGGTCCAGCCGCAATGTAACCTGCCTCCGGATGACAGTGGTGCGGGGTTTGCAGAGCTTCTGCGGGGCTGATGTAGGGGCGGGGGCTATGAGGGAACAGAACTTCGGCATCGCGCTGCGGTGCGATGCGATGCGGAATCCTGCGGACCGGGTGGACGTCTCGGCTCCGGTCCGGTAGGCGAAACCGTGCTTGCCTTTGTCCTCTCCCGGATCCTCCAGGCCGTGCCGGTCATGTTGGCCGTCGCCCTGATCGCCTTCGTGCTCTTCTCCTTCGTGGGCGATCCCATCGCCACCATGCTGGGGCAGGAGTTCACGCCGGCGCAGCGCGACGCGCTGGTCGCCGCGCTGGGGCTCGACCAGTCCGTACCCGTGCAGTTCATCCGCTTCGTCGGCAATGCGCTTCGTGGCGAGTTCGGCCTGTCCTACCGCCTGTCCCGCCCCGTCTCGGACCTGATCCTCGAGCGCGCCCCGGCGACGCTGGAGCTGGCCTTCTGCGCTTCGGTGGTGGCCCTGGCCGTCGGGGTGCCGATGGGGGTCTATACCGGCCTCTACCGCCGCTCCTGGCTCAGTCGGGCCTTCCTGACCTTCAGCCTGATCGGCGTCTCGCTGCCGACTTTCCTGATCGGAATCCTCCTGATCCTCGTCTTTTCCGTCACCCTTGGCTGGCTGCCGAGCTTCGGGCGAGGGGATACGGTGCAGCTGGGCTGGTGGAGCACGGGGCTGCTGACCGCCTCCGGCTGGAAGGCGCTGGTGCTGCCCTCCATCACCCTCGGCATGTTCCAGCTGACCCTCATCATGAGGCTGGTGCGGTCCGAGATGCTGGAGGTGCTCCGCTCGGACTATGTGAAGTTCGCCCGCGCCCGGGGGCTGCGGGAGCGCTCCATCAATTTCGGCCACGCATTGCGCAATACGCTGGTGCCGGTGATCACCATCGTCGGGCTGCAGCTCGGCTCGATCATCGCCTTCTCCATCGTGACGGAGACTGTTTTCCAATGGCCCGGCATGGGGCTTCTCTTCATTCAATCCGTCAGCTCGGCCGACATCCCGGTCATGGCGGCCTATCTTCTGCTGATCGCGGCGGTCTTCGTGGCGATCAACCTGCTGGTCGACCTGCTCTACTATGCGGTGGATCCACGGCTGCGCGCCGGGCGTGGTCACTGAGGCGATGAGCGCTCTCTCCCGTCTGTGGGACAGCGATCTCTTCTGGTCCTTCCGCACCACGCCCACAGCCGTGATCTCGGCCGTGGTGGCGCTGGTCTGCATCCTGGGTGCTGTCGCGGCCCCGATCCTGGCGCCCTTCAACCCCTTCGACCTCGCCAGCCTCGACCTGATGGACGCCTTCAACCCGCCCGCCTTCATGGAGGAGGGCTCCATGGCCCATCTCCTTGGGACGGACGACCAGGGGCGGGACGTCCTATCGGCCATCATGTATGGCGCGCGGGTGTCGCTCTTCGTCGGCATCTCAGCCACGGCCTTCGCCCTGCTGCTGGGCGTGCTCGTGGGGCTGGTCGCGGGCTATGCGGGCGGGGTGGTGGATGCGGTGCTGATGCGCATCGCCGACATCCAGTTGACCTTCCCGAGTATCCTCGTCGCGCTGATGGTGGATGGCATCGCGCGCGCGGCCCTGCCGCGCGAGGTGCATGACCACCTCGCCCTTTACGTGGTGATCTTTGCCATCGGCGTGTCGGACTGGCCGCGCTTCGCCCGTACCGTGCGCGGCTCGGCGATGGTGGAGCGCAACAAGGAATACGTGCTCGCGGCGCGGGTGATCGGCATCAGCCCGGCGCGCATCATGCTGACCCATGTGCTGCCCAATGTTCTGGGCCCGCTGCTGGTGCTCGCCACCCTCAATCTCGGCCTCGCCATCCTGTCGGAGGCTACCCTTTCCTTCCTTGGCGTCGGTGTGCCGCCGACCCAGCCCTCCCTCGGCACCCTCATCCGCATCGGCAACGACTTCCTGTTCAGCGGCGAATGGTGGATCTCCATCTTCCCCGGCCTGGCGCTGGTGGTGATGGTGCTGTCGGTGAACCTGCTGGGCGACTGGCTGCGCGACGCCTTGAACCCGAGGCTGCGCTGATGGCCGCTCTGCTGGAGGTCCGGGACCTCGTCGTCGAGTTTCCCACGCGGCGCGGCACGCTCCGCGCGCTCGACCGCGTCTCCTTCGAGATCGCGCCGGGCGAGGTGCTGGGCGTGGTGGGGGAGTCGGGCGCCGGAAAGTCCATGACCGGCGCCGCAATCATCGGCCTGCTGGAGCCGCCGGGGCGCATCGCGGGCGGCTCCATCTTTCTCCGCGGCCAGCGGATCGATAACCTGCCCCCGCGCGAGATGCGCAAGATCCGGGGCAAGCGGATCGGCGCCATCTTCCAGGACCCGCTGACGACGCTGAACCCGCTCTACACGGTTGGCCACCAGCTGACCGAGACGATGCGGACGCATCTCGACATCGACGCGGCCGAGGCCCGACGCCGCGCAATCGGCTGGCTGGAGATGGTGGGCATCCCCGCCGCCTCCGAGCGGATCGACGCTTATCCACACCAGTTCTCCGGCGGCATGCGGCAGCGCGTGGTGATTGCCCTCGCCCTTTGCGCCGAGCCGGAGATGGTCGTGGCCGATGAGCCGACCACGGCACTGGACGTCTCCATCCAGGCGCAGGTGATCGCCCTGCTGAAGCGGCTGACGCGGGAGAAGGGTACCTCCGTGATGCTCATCACCCACGATATGGGCGTGATCGCGGAGACCGCTGACCGGGTGGCCGTCATGTATGCCGGGCGCGTGGCCGAGATCGGCCCCGTGCGCTCGGTGGTGAAGGCGGCGGCGCATCCCTATTCGGCGGGGTTGATGGCCTCCATCCCGCCGCTCTCGCACAAGGTGGATCTGCTGCCGCAGATCGACGGCGCCATGCCGCGCCTGAACGCGATTCCACAGGGCTGCGCCTACAACCCGCGCTGCCCGCATGTCTTCGACCGCTGCCGCGTGGAGCGCCCCGAGCTGCTGGACGCGACTGAGACCAAGGCCGCCTGCTGGCTCTTTGACAGCCAGGCGCCGCGGGAGCGTGCCCATGTCTGAGGCGCCCATCTTTGAGGCGCGCGACCTCAGCCGCCATTTCGACGTCTCGAGACCCGCGCTCCAGCGGATCCTGGCAAGGGAGGGCAAGCGCACTCTGCGCGCCGTGGACGGCGTGTCCTTCGCCATCCCGCGCGGGACCACCATGTCCCTGGTGGGCGAGAGCGGCTGCGGCAAATCGACCGTCGCGCGCCTTGCGGTCGGGCTCTACGAGCCGAGTGCCGGCTCGGCGCTGTTCGAGGGGCAGGAACTGGCGGAGGCGCGGAAGTCGGTCGCGCAGCGCCGCCGGATGCAGATGATCTTCCAGGACCCCTATGCCAGCCTGAACCCGCGCTGGCGGGTGGCAAACATCATCGGGGAGCCGATCCGCGCCTTCGGTATCGCCAATGGCGGCGGGGCGCTGCGGGAGAAGGTGGGGGCGCTGCTGAAGCAGGTCGGGCTCTCGCCTGCGGATGGCAACCGCTTCCCGCATGAGTTCTCCGGCGGGCAGCGGCAGCGCATCTCGATCGCGCGCGCCCTGTCCTCCAACCCGGACTTCCTGGTCTGCGACGAGCCCACCTCGGCGCTCGACGTCTCGGTGCAAGCGCAGATCCTCAATCTGATGAAGGCGCTGCAGCGCGACCTTGGCCTGACCTATCTTTTCATCAGCCACAACCTCGCCGTGGTGCGGCAGGTGAGCGACCGGGTGGGAGTGATGTATCTCGGACGGATCGTGGAATCCGCGCCCGCAGAGACGCTCTTCACCGCCCCGCGCCACCCCTATACGCGCGCCCTGATGGAAGCGATCCCGGACCTGGAGATGGCCGGGAGGGACCGCCAGCCCGTCGGCGGCGAGGTGCCGAGCCCGATCAATCCGCCCTCCGGCTGCACATTCAATCCGCGCTGCCCGTTGGCGAATGGCCGCTGCCGCGCCGAGCGGCCGGCTCTGATCCCGGCGCGCGGTACGCCCCAGACCCTCGTCGCCTGCCACGCCGTCGAGGAAGGGCGCGACGGCTTCGAGGCGCGGACGGCGGCCTGACCGGCGGGGCGCGCCCTCTAGCGAATGCTGGTGGCGACCGGCACGACGGCCACGGCGCTGAAGGGTGACCCTTCGACCAGCTTGGTGGACCAGGCGAGATAGACCACGGCGTTCCGCTGCTCATCGACAAAGCGATGAACCCTGGTTTCCTTGAAAAAGAAGGAGGTGGAGCTCTCATGCACCACCTCGCCGCGCTCGCCGCGCTGCGCGCCGGGCAGGATCTCCACCGGACCGGTGGCGGCGCAGGAAAGGGCAAAGCGAGCCGGGTCCTCCGCCACGCCCACCATGCCGGAGATGCCGCCGGTGCGCGCCTGACTGATGTAGCAGGCGACGTTGCGCACATCCGGATCGTCGAAGCGCTCCACCACGATACGGTGGCTGCGGGTCAGGCCGAGATTGGTCAGGGCCGTGTTCACATAGCCGATTTGCGCCGTCTCGTCGGCCGCTGAGGCGGGGCCGGCGAGGGCGATGGCGGCGAGCAGGGCGAGGGCGGGGCGGCGCATGGGTCTTCTCCGTCTTCGGCCGCAGGTCGCGCGGCGTCCTTGCTCAGATGGGGTCACTCTCCGATCGCGACACCCTCGCGGCGCGGATCGGCGCCGCCGGCGAGCCCTGCAGGCGTCACGCGTATGGCCTGAAGGCCGGAATTCATCGGGCGGATGTCGATCCGCTGGCCGCGCGCCTGGAGGGGGCCGGAGAGTTCGGTAGCGGGCGTGCCCTCCTCCAACTCCACGGCCCCGCCCAACGTGCCGACATGCGGCAGCGAGACGGCTTCCTGCGGCGGCAGATTCCAGTCCAGCAACGCGACCAGCGTCTGGGCGACATAGCCGATGATGCGCGCCCCGCCGGGCGAGCCCACCACGGCGAAGAGCTTGCCCTGCGCGTCAAAAGCCAGGCTGGGCGACATGGAGGAGCGTGGCCGCTTGCCGCCCTGGACCCTGTTCGCCACGGCGCGGCCCTCGATATCCGGGCGGAAGGAGAAGTCGGTCAGCTCGTTGTTCAGGATGAAGCCGCCGACCATCAGCCGGGCACCGAAGGCATCCTCCACGGTGGTGGTCATGGCGACGGCATTGCCCCGCGCATCGACGATCGAGATGTGGCTCGTGCCGTTCTCCACCGCCTCCGGCATCGGCGCCTGGCGCAGCGTCTCGCGCCAGCGGGGATTGCCCGCGCGGGGCTCGGTGATCGCGCGCCCAGGCGAGACGAGCTGTGCGCGGAGGGTGAGATAGGCCGGTTCCAACAGGCCGCGCACGGGTACGGGCACGAAGTCGCTATCGGCCAGGTATTGCGCGCGGTCAGCGAAGGCCAGCCGGCCGGCTTCCGCGATCAGCTGCGCGGCTTCGGGGCCGTGCGGGTCCAGGCGCGGCATGTCAAAATGTTCGAGCACGCCCAGGATCTGTCCCACCGCCACCCCGCCGGAAGAAGGGGGCGGGAAGCCACAAATCCGGTAGGCACGGTAGGGGTGGCAGAGCGGCTGGCGCTCCTTCGCGGCATAGGCGGCGAGGTCGTCCACCGTCATCAGCCCGCCTTCGCCATGGCCCCGAACGGCGTTGGCGATGGCGGCGGCGATCGGGCCGCGCAGAAGCGCCGCGGATTTCTCCTGGGCGATGCGCCGGAAGGTCTCGGCCAGGGCGGGGTTTCGAAGCCGCTCGCCCTCCGTCAGCGGGTTGTTGCCGCCGCGGAGGAAGTAATCACGGGTGGAGGGGTGGCGGACGAGGCGCGGGGCATCGGCCGCAATGACCGCGGCCAGATGCGCGGAGACGGGGAAGCCCTCCTCCGCCAGGTCGATGGCGCGCTGCCACAGTGAATCCCAGGGCAACCTGCCGTGGCGGGCATGCGCCAGCTCCAGCATCGCGACCGTTCCCGGCACGCCGACGCTGCGGCCGGAAAGGACTGCATCATAGAAGGGCAGGGGCGTGCCGTCGGGTCGCAGGAAGAGATCGGGCTGCACGCCGGCGGGCGCGGCCTCGCGCCCGTCGAAGGCGGAGACGACCTGGTCCTCCGCATCCCAGTGCAGCAGCAGGGCGCCGCCGCCGATGCCGCTGGATTGCGGCTCCACCAGAGTGAGCACGGCCTGAACGGCAACCGCCGCATCCACCGCGCCGCCGCCGCGGCGCAGCGCATCCAATCCGGCCTCGGCCGCGAGGGGATGCGCCGCGGCCACCATCTGCCGCCGGGCTGGCTCCTGGGCGAGGGCCGGCAGTGCCAGGAGAAGAAGGAGGGCGGCGATCAGTTGGCGCATGGCCGACTCCATGGGTGTACGGGCTAATCTGCCAGGGTGGACCCCGAAGCCAAGCAATCCGATGCGCAGGAGCAGGCCAGGCGCGCTGCCGAACGGCGTGGCCTCGAGGCCGAGGCGCGCGCAGCATCGGCGCTGGAGGCGCGTGGCTGGAGGGTGCTGGCCCGGCGCGTCCGCAGCCCGCGCGGAGAGCTGGATCTGGTCGCCGAGCGGGAGGGGCTGCTCGCCTTTATCGAAGTGAAGAACCGGGCCAGCCTGGCCGAGGCGGCCTTTTCAATCGCGCCCCGCCAGCAGGCCCGGATCATGGGAGCGGCCGAGCTTTGGCTTGCCGCCCATCCCGGCCATGGCGTGTCCGGCATCCGCTTCGACGTCATCCTCGTCGCGCCGCAAGGGATGAGACGAGTGGAGGACGCTTTCCGGGCCTGGGGCTGAGCCGCGCTCAGTGTCCGGAAAGGAGGGCGGTGCAGGCTGCGGGCAGGCGGGGCGGTGGGCCTGGAGTGCCGCGGCGGGGCGGGTTGCGCGCCTCGGGGCTCAGCCACCAGGCCAGGCTCGCATCGCAACCGTCGCCCGGCGGCGGGGGCGGAATGTCATGGCATTCCGGGCTTCCGGCCGGGCAGCGCAGGCGAATGTGCATGTGGCTGTCATGGCCACGCCAGGGCCGGACATAGCGCAACCAAGGCTCGCCGGCATGAGCGGCGCAGAGGCTGCGCTTGATGCCGTGGTTCACCAGTACGCGGTCGAGGCCCGGCAACTCGGCGGCCATGCGGATCAGCCGTGCATGCGCATCGGTGAAGAGGCGCGGGTCGGCGGCGGATTCGTCGGGCAAGACCAGGGAGCGTTCGGGGATGGACTCCCGCGCTTCGGCCGGAAGCCGGGGCTTGAGCGAGAGGTCGAGCCAGATATCGGCGTCCAGCCCGGTCTGGTGGCTCGCATGGCCCCAGGGCAGCGGCCCGCCGCGCGGCTGCCCGAGATCGCCGATCCAGAGATCGGCATATCCAGCCTGCCGCGCCCGCCCGGCAAGGCTGCGGAGGGCGGAGATCAGGACGGGATGGCCCCAGTTGCGGTTGCGGGAAAGGCGCACGGCCTGCCAGCCCGGACCTTCCGGCGGCAGCCGCTCGGCGCCCTGGATGCAGCCGAGCGAGGTGCCGCCGATGCTGCGTGCCGGTCCGTCCGAAGGTGCCGGGACGGCAGCCCAGCGGGACGCGGGCTGGGCCTGCGCCGGCATGGCCGCCAGTGCGGCGAGAAGCAGGAGGAGAGGGATGCGATACGCCATGGCGCAGCATCCCTCCACGCGGCCGGATCGGCCAGGGGGTTATATCCATGCCCGCCAGCGCGGGCCGGATCTGCCCAGCTCAGCCCTGGAAGCGGAAGGCGGCCGGGGGCCCGTCGGGCGCGGCTTCCCCGCCTGCCGCGGGCGCGGCAGCCTGGGCCTCACGCGCCTTCGCCTCGACCTCGCGCAGGAGCCGGGTGATGGTTCCGGCCACCCCGGGAAGCTGCGCCAGCGGGATTACGAGCAGCCCGCTCGGCGACGGCTTCCCGTCGCCATCCTGCACGGCCAGCTTCAGCCGCGCCACGCCATGCCGGATGCTGGCTTCCAGGACGCCGTCGGCGAAAAGGGTCGGGAGTTCGGCCATGCTCAGTCCTATTGCTCGCGGAAGGCGCGGTGGAAGCTGTCGAGGATCGGCTGGATCATGTAGCGCAGGAAGGAGCGCTCGCCGATCTGGATCTGCGCCTCGACCGGCATGCCGGCACGCAGCTCCACATTCTCCAGCCGGGCCAGCTGGCCCTCGTCGATGGCGATGCGCACACGGTAGTATTCGCGCATCGTCCGCTCCTCGCTGGTCACGTCTCCCGCAACCACCGTCACTTCGCCGTTCAGGAAGGGCACCAGGCGCTGCTTGAAAGCGGGCAGCCGCACCTCGGCCTGGAGGCCGGGATGCACCACGTCGATGTCGGTGGGCGCGACCTGCACCTCGGCGATCAGCTTGTCGCGCGCCGGCACGAGTTCCATCACCGCCTCGCCCGCGCGCACCACGGCGCCGGGGTTGAAGAAGCGCGTGTTCAGGATGGTACCGTCCTCCGGCGCCAGGATTTCGCGGCGGGCGGAGACGTCCTCGGCGGCGCGCAGCTTCTCCTCGACCTCGTTGAGCTTTGCGCGGATCTCGCGCCCTTCGGTCGAGACCTCCTGCACCCGCTGGTCGAGCACCTGCCGGATCTGTGCCTCGGCCTCGGCCACCTGGGCGCGGGCGCGGTCCTTCTGGGCGGTCAGGTCCGCGATGGTGCCCTCGGTGGCGGCGAGCTGCCGCTGCAGCGCGAGCAGGCGGGGCATACGCTCCAGCCCTTGGCGCACCAGGCCGCGGACGTCCGCTTCCTCGCGCTGGAGAAGCTCGAGCTGCCGCCTTTGGCTGATCAGCTGCGCCTCGGCGGAGGTGCCGACCGACTGGTGCTGCAGGATGCGCTGCTCGAGCACCTGCAACTGGCTCCGCAAGCTGGCTTGGCGGGAGGCGAAGAGGACACGCTGGCCGTTGATGGCTTCCAGGGCCCGGGCCTCGTTGGCCTGCATCAGCGCAGGCGCGAAAGCGATCTCCGTCGCCCCCGCGAGTTCGGCGGCGATGCGGCTGTCCTGGGCGAGGAGGGCCCAGCGCTGCGCCCGCAGGGCATCATGGTTCGCGCCGGCCTGCACGTCGTCCAGCCGCATCAGCGGCTGTCCGACGCGCACGGTGTCGCCGTCCCGCACGAGGATCTCGCGCACGATGCCGCCCTCCAGATGGGCGACGGTGCGGCGGCTGCCTTCGGCCTTGATGACACCGGGAGCGATGGCGGCCTCGCTGAGCGGCACCAGCACGGAAAAGGCAGTCAGCCCGCCGCCGAAGGCCAGGAGCGCAGCCAAACCGAGCATGACCGGCCCGCTGGTACGCGGCCGGGGCCGTTCCAGGATCGGCTGCGTCACGGGCGGCGAGGAAAAGGGGACGGCCGGCAGGCCGCCGGCGGCATTGGAGGTGGTGGTGAGGCTCATGCGGCCACTCCCGGAAGACTGGGGCCCGGGCGGGGGGCTTGGACGGGACGGGGAGCGCGGAGGCGGGCCAGCACCTCGGCGCGCGGGCCGAACAGCTCCGCCGCGCCGTCGCGCATGACCAGAACCTTATCGACGCCCTGGATGAGGGACGGCCGGTGGCTGACCAGCACCACGGTGCTGCCCGCCGCCTTCAAGGCCGCAAGCCCCTCGAGCAGACGCGCCTCGGCATCGCCGTCCAGGCTGCTGTCGGGCTCGTCCAGGATGATGAGGCGAGGGAAGCCGTAGAGGGCGCGGGCGAGGCCCACCATCTGCCGCTGCCCGCCGGAAAGCGGGGCGCCGCCATCGGCGATCTCGGTTTCGAAGCCCTGCGGCAGGCGCAGAATGGCATCCTGGCAGCCCGCAAGACGTGCGGCGCGGTGGACCGCCTCGGGCGGCGCATCCGGCTGCAGCCGTGCAATGTTGCGGAACACGGTGCCCTCGAACAGCTCCACATCCTGCGGCAGGTAGCCGATATGGCGGCCCAGGTCCTCGCGCGGCCAGGTGGAGAGATCGGCGCCGTCTAGCCGCGCGCTGCCGGCGATCGGGGTGAGGGTGCCGACCAGCAGCCGGAGCAGGGTGGTCTTGCCCGAGCCCGACGGACCGATGATGCCGAGGCTCTCGCCGGGCTCCAGGCTGAAGGAGACACCCTTCACCAGCGGGGTCATCTGGCCCGGGAGGCCGAAGGTCAGGCGTTCGGCGGTCAGGCGTCCCTGGGGGGCGGGAAGGGGCTCCGCATCCGGCCGCAGGCGCGGCATGGACAGGAAGGCGCGAAGCCGGCGCAGCGCCTGGCGGGCCTGGACAAGGTTCTTCCAGCCGCCAATCAACTGCTCCACCGGAGCCAGGGCACGGCCCATGATGATCGAGCCGGCGATGGCCGCGCCCGAGGTCATCTCCTGCTTCAGGGTGAGCCAGGCGCCGATGCCCAGCACGGCGATCTGGACCGCCAGCCGGACGAACTTCGTGGCCGACATCAGTATGGCGGCGCGATCCGCGGCCTTTTCCTGCAGCGGCACGGCCTGGGAGACCGCCGAGCGCCAGATGCGCAGCAGGGCGGGCAGCATGCCCATGGCATCCGCCGCCTCGGCGTTGCGGGCGATGGCGTCGGCCCGCTTCTGGGCAGCCATGGAGGCGGTGCCAGCCTGGCGGAGCGGGGCGGAGGTTGCCAGCTCACTGGCCAGCGCCAGGGCGAAGAGGATCACGGCGCCGCCTGTTGCGATCCAGCCCAGCATCGGGTGCAGGAGGAAGACGACGCCGAGGTAAATTGGCACCCAGGGCACGTCATAGAGGGTCAGCGCCCCTGGGCCTGAGAGCCAGTTGCGGCAGACGGCGAGGTCCCGCAGGGCCTCCATGCGATAGGGCCGGTCCCGCAGCGTGGCCTCCAGGGCGCGGGCAAAGCCCTCAGGCGCGACCCGGCTCTCCACCCACACCGCCACGCGCTGCATGACCTGAGAACGCACCCCCTCCAGCAAGGCCAGCACCCCGATCGCGCTGATGGCGACCAGGGTCAGCCAGAGCAGCGTGTCCGTGCTCCGTGTCGCCAGGACACGGTCGAAAACCTGCATCATGTAAAGGGAGACGGTAAGTTGAAGCAGATTCACGACGAGGCTGAATACGCCTACCGCTGTGAACTGCGACCGACAGGCGGCAAGAGTATTGGACAACGCGTCCGCCTTCGGAACCTTCAAAACCATACGTTCATGCTCTCCGTGGAGCCCCGGGCCCGCCAAGTCGTGGCGTGTAACCGAGCGCTGTCAACGGTGACGCTATACCACCGCCCCGCGCATCTATGGTCAATTAAGTTTGTCGAAGCCTTCTATACTTGGGCGGACCAGCCATGCAAACCGCCGCCATCAGGAACGTTCCTCGCTGATGCTTTTCGTCCTGGAAGCTCCGTTGGGAGCTGGAAGAGCCAGATAGGCGATGCGCTTCGCCTCGATTCGCCCCCTGGTGACCGTGTCCAGCACCAGCCCGCAGGCGAGGGAGAGGAAGGCCAGCATCATCAAGGTCACAGAGGCCACGAAGGTGGGCAGGCGCGGGACCAGGCCGGTGCGCAGGAAGGTCTCCAGCACCGGGGCGAAGAGGATGAGTGAGGCCAGACCCAATCCCATGCAGCCCACCCCGAAGAAGAGAAGGGGCTTCTCCCGCTGCACCAGGGCGATGATCATCCGCAGGATACGGAACCCGTCCCGGTAGGTGCGGAGCTTGGAGGCGGAACCGGCCAGCCGCTCTCCGTAGGCTGCGGGCAGCTCGGCGATGGGTAGGCGGAGCTCGAGGGCATGGACGGTGAATTCCGTCTCGGTCTCGAAGCCGCCGGCCAGGGCCGGAAAGGACTTCACGAAGCGGCGGGAGAAGCAGCGGTAGCCCGAAAGCATGTCGGTGGCCCGGTTGCCGAAGATGCCCCGCACCACCCCTGTGAGGATCAGGTTCCCGAAGCGATGGCCGGGCCGGTAAGCGCCCTCCGCATCGCTGATCCGGATGCCGGTGACCATGTCCAGTTGGTCCTGCTGAAGAAGGGCAACCATGGCTGGGGCGGCGGAGGGGTCGTAAGTGCCGTCACCGTCCACCAGCAGATAGGTCTCGGCCTCCACATCCGCGAACATGCGGCGGACGACATTGCCCTTGCCCTGCAGGCGCTCCGTCCGGACCGTAGCGCCGGCTGCCGCCGCGACCTCCCGTGTGCGGTCGGTGGAGTTGTTGTCATAGACATAGATCTCGGCCTCCGGCAGGGCGGCCCGGAAGCCGGCCACCACCCCGCCGATCGCCGCCTCCTCGTCATGGCAGGGGATCAGGACGGCAATGCGAGGACCGCTCATGGCGAGCGGAACACGTAGCGGCGGGAGAGCAGGAAGTTGCCGCCCATGCCTGCCAGCGCCCCGGCGGCGACGGCCAGGACCGGATGGGTCGCGGCAACCGGCAAGTTCCCGACCATCAGGGCATAAGTGCCGTAATTCACGAGGAAGCCCACGAGGTTGACCGCCAGGAACAGCGCCCATTGCCGGCCGAGCGCGGCCCCGCCGGGCCGGTTTCGCGCCTCGCGGAAGGTCCAGGCGCGGTTCAGCGCCCAGGTCGCAGTGGCCGCGGCGACATAGGAGAGGATGCGGCCGCCATAGAGCTCGGCGCCGGCTGCGAGGGCGGAATAGAGCACCGCGGTGTCCACCACGAACCCGGCCGAACCGACCACCCCGAAGCGGAGGAACTCTGCGACCAGCGCCCGCCGCCGGGGAGGCAGTATCCGGTCAAGGGCGGCGCGGGCCTGCATCGGGATCCCTCTAGCCTTGGGGCGCCGGCCCGTGAAGGGGCGCGCATGGGGGCTTGCGCCGGATGCGCGGCTGCGCTTGCCTTCGCCGCATCTCCCGCACCGCATCCCCGCAAGGAACGAAAGAGCGCATGTCCACGGATCGTCGTCGCTTCCTGGCCGGTGGCGCCGGCCTGGCCCTGGCCAATGCCGCGCCGCTTGGCCTGTCGCGCCCCGCCCTGGCCCAGGCAGCGGGTTCGCGCGTGCTGAAGTTCATCCCCCAGGCCGACCTGGCGGTGACCGACCCGATCATCACCACCGCCTATGTCACTCGCCACCACGGCTATGCAGTGTGGGACACGCTCTACGGCTTTGACGAGGACTTCAACCCGCAGCCACAGATGGTCGAGGGCCATTCGGTGGAGGAGGACGGCAAGCGCGTCACCATCCGCCTGCGCGAAGGGCTGAAGTTCCATGACGGCGAGCCGGTACGGGCGAAGGATGCGGTCGCCTCGATCCGCCGCTGGGCGGCGCGCGATGCGCTCGGCCAGGTGCTGATGGCGCGAACCGACGCGCTGGAGGCCCCGGATGACCGCACGATCCTGTTCCGGTTGAAGCAGCCTTTCCCGATGCTTTTCTCGGCGCTCGGGAAGCCCAGCACGCCGGTTTGCTTCATCATGCCCGAGCGCGTCGCGAAGACCGATCCGGCGCAGCCGATCCGCGAGATCATCGGCAGTGGTCCCTTCCGCTGGAAGGCCGATGAGCGCGTGGCCGGCTCCCGCATCGTCTACGAGAAGTTTGCCGATTACGTTCCGCGTGCCGACGGAACGGTGAGCTGGACGGCCGGGCCGAAGCGCGTGCACCTGGACCGAATCGAATGGCACGTCATCCCTGATGCGGCGACGGCCTCGAACGCGCTGAGCAATGGCGAGATGGATTGGTGGGAGCAGCCCACCGCCGACCTGCAGCCGACGCTCCGCCGTAACCGCAACATCGTCATGGAGATCCCGGATCCTACCGGGCTCTGCGCGATTGCGCGCTTCAACCATCTGCACCCGCCCTTCAACAACCCGGCGATCCGCCGCGCACTGCTCGGCGGCGTGGTGCAGGGCGACTACATGACGGCCGTGATCGGCACGGACCGCTCGCTTTGGAAGGACGGCAACGGCTTCTTCCCGCCGGGCACGCCGCTGGCGAGTGAGGTCGGCATGGAGGCGCTGACTAGCCCGCGCGACTTCGAGAAGGTGAAGCGCGACCTGGCGGCGGCAGGCTACAAGGGCGAGAAGGTGGTGGTGATGGCCGCCTCGGACTTCCCGTCGCTGAACGCGCTGGCGCAGGTCGGCAATGACATGCTGACGAAGTGCGGGATGAATGTGGAGTTCGTCTCGACCGACTGGGGCAGCGTGGTGCAGCGCCGCGCGAGCAAGGAGGCGCCGGATAAGGGCGGGTGGAGCATGTTCTTCACCTTCTGGGCCGGGTTGGACATGATCAACCCAGGCGTCAGCCAGAGCCTGCGCGGCAACGGCCAGGCCGCATGGTTCGGCTGGCCGACCATGCCGAAGCTCGAGGAGCTGCGGAACGCCTGGCTCGACGCACCGGACCTGGAGGCGCAGCGCAAGGTTGCGCAGGAGATCCAGCAGGTCGCCTTCCAGGAGGTGCCTTACCTGCCGCTGGGCCAGTATTTCCAGGCCACTGCCTATCGCCGCGGCATTTCGGGCGTGCCGAAGGGCTTTCCGATGTTCTGGAACGTTCAGAAGGCCTGACCCGGCCAGATCAGACGAGGGGCGGGCAGGGGGTGTAACCGGGCTTGCCTCGGTGCCCCAGTGCCTGCTCACATGGGCGTGACGATTGGGAGCAGGATCAATGATTCGACGCCGCCACCTTCTAGGGGCCGCGGGCGCCGCCGCGTTCTCGCCCTCCATGCCGTCGCTGGCCCAGCCTGCCGGTCAGCGCGTGATGAAGATGGTGCCGCAGGCGAACTTGACGAGCCTGGACCCGATCTGGACCACTGCAAACATCACCCGCAATCACGGGTATATGGTCTATGACAACCTCTACGGCATGGATCAGAGCTTCCGGCCACAGCCGCAGCTCGCAGAAGGCCATGTGGTGGAGGATGACGGCAAGCGCGTCATCATCACCTTGCGCCAGGGGCCGAAGTTCCATGACGGCACGCCGGTGCGTGCCGCCGATGCCGCGCAGAGCCTCAAGCGCTGGATGCGGCGCTCGCCTTCGGGCCAGAAGCTTGCGGAATTCGTGGACGACCTCTTGGCGCTGGACGACCGGCGCCTGCAGTTCCGGCTGAACCGGCCCTTCCCCTTCCTGTTCTCGGCGCTCGCCCAGGTGAGTAACAGCCCGGCCTTCATCATGCCGGAGCGCATCGCCGCGACCGACGCCTTTCAGCAGATCCGCGAGACGGTTGGCAGCGGCCCGTTCCGCTTCAAGGCGGATGAGTTCAACTCGGGCAGCCTCGTCGTCTATGAGCGCAACCCGGATTACAGCCCCACCCCCGTGGGCACGCCGAGCCTGACGGCCGGCCCGAAGAACGTGTTCTTCGACCGTGTCGAGTGGCAGATCATCACCGATGCCTCCACCTCGGCCGCCGCGCTGCAGGCCGGTGAGATCGACTGGTTCGAGCAGCCGCCGCCGGAGATCCAGCAGCTACTCCGCCGCAGCCGCGCACTGTCCATCGAGCCGATCGACCCGCTGCCGCTCATTGGCATCCTCCGCTTCAACCACCTGCATGCGCCCTTCAACAACAAGAAGATGCGCCAGGCGCTCCTGCCAGCCATCGACCAGGCCGACTTCATGCAGGCCATCGTCGGCACGGAACCGGGACTGTGGGAGCCGGCCGGCGTCTTCACTCCCGGCACGCCGCTGGCGAGCGATGTGGGAATGGAGCCGCTGAAGGGGCCGCGCAGCCTGGACCGCGCCAAGGCGCTGATGAAGGAGGCCGGCTATACCAACCAGCCGATGCGCCTTGTCGGCCCAACCGACATTCTCGCGCCTTCGGCCATGACGCAGGTGGCTGCCGATCTCGTACGGCGGCTGGGGTTCAACGCGGATATCGTGCTGACTGACTGGGGCACCACGGTGCAGCGCCGCACGAGCCGCGAGCCGGTCGACAAGGGCGGGTGGAGCATGATTCTCACCTCCTTCTCCTCCTTCGACTTCGTCGATCCCTCAGCGCATTTCCCGCTGCGTGGCAATGGCACGAGCGCCTGGCCAGGCTGGCCCGACATCCCGCAGCTGGAGACGCTTCGCGACGAGTGGTTCGTTGCGCCGAACCTCGATGAGCAGAAGCGCATCGCGCAGCAGATGCAGCGCGTGGCCATGGACGAGCTGCCCTATGTCCCGGTGGGTGCCTACAAGTCGCTCACCAGCATCAAGCGCGACCTGAAGGACCGTGTGCCGGGCTTCGCCATCTTCTGGAACATCAAGCGTAGCTGAGGAAGATCCTGATGATCCGCCGCCGCGACACCTTCAAGGGACTGGTTGCGGCGGCTGCCGCCCCAGGTCTCTCCGCCGTGCATGCCCCGGCCATCGCGCAGGGCACCGAGGCACGCACGCTGCGCGTCATTCCCCAGGCCAACCTGACCAGTCTGGATCCGGTCTGGACCACCGCCGTGGTCACGCGCAATCACGCCTATCTCGTCTATGACCAGATCTGCGCCGTGGATTCCACCAACACCCCGCGCCCGCAGATGGCGGAGGGTTGGGAGATCGGAAGTGACGGGAGGGAGTGGACCTTCACCCTGCGCCCCAACCTGCGCTTCCATGATAACGAGCAGGTACGCTCCGCCGACTGCGTGGCGAGCCTCAGGCGCTGGATGGTGCGTGACGTCTTCGGCCAGGCACTGGCTGCGCAGGTGGACGAACTTTCGGCGCTGGACGACCGGCGCTTCCGCTTTCGGCTGAAGCGACCCTTTCCCTTCCTCGCCCTAGCCATCGGGAAGAGCCAGAATCCGTGCTTCGTCATGCCCGAGCGGATCGCCAAGACCGATCCTTTCCAGCAGGTGCGCGACGCGACGGGTTCCGGCCCCTTCCGATTCGTGGCGAATGAGTGGAACCCCGGCCAGCGCGCCGTCTGGCAGAAGTTCGACGGCTACCGGCCGCGGCAGGAGGAGCCGAACGGGCTCGCCGGCGGGCGTGTCCCGCGGCTGGACCGCGTGGAGTGGACGGTGATCAGCGACCCTGCCACCGCTTCCTCCGCCATGGTGAATGGCGAGCAGGACTACTGGGAATACCCGCTGCACGATCTGCTGCCGCTGCTGCGCCGCTCGCGGGACTTGGTGGTGGAGCAGCGCCTGCTGGAAGGCACCTATGGCGTGCTGCGCTTCAACCACCTGCACCCACCCTTCAACAACCTCGCCGTGCGCCGTGCCGTGGCCATGGGAGTGGACCAGCGGGATTACCTGCGTGCCGTGGCGGGGGATGACCCGAAGGGCTGGGGTGTTTGCGAGGGCGTATTCACCTGCGGCACCGACCTGGGGAGCGACCAGGGGAGCGAGATCCTCCGCACCCACAGCATCGAGCGCGCGCGCGCGGCGCTGCGTGAATCGGGCTATGCCAATGAGAAGGTGGTGCTGATCGCGCCCAGCGACTACCCGCAGATCAACGCGCTGTCCCTCGTGACCGCCGATCTGATGACGCGCATCGGGCTGAACGTCGAGGTGGTCTCAGCCGACTGGGGTACCGTTGTGCAGCGCCGCGCGAGCCGCGAGCCGGTGGAGAAGGGGGGCTGGAGCGTGGTGCACACCACCTCCTCCGGCAGCGACCTCGGCGTGCCCACCATCCATCTTTTCCTGCGCGCCAACGGGCCGAACGCCTGGTTCGGCTGGCCGCAGGACGATCGGATTGAGGCGCTGCGGGCGCAGTGGCTGGAGGCGGCGGACGAGACCGAGAGCAAGCGCATCGCGGCCGCGCTGAATGCCCGGGCCATGGAGGTACTGCCCTACATTCCGCTCGGCTTCTATTGGCAACCCAGCGTGTGGCGACGCAATGTTGCGGGCGTGTTTCGCGCTCCTGCCACGGTCTTCTGGAACATCGGCAAGAGCTGAGGCTGGCATGCTCCGTGCTAGGCCCGGGGCTGATAAGGTGGCGCGGCTGTTCGTTCTGCGGCAGTCTGCGCCCTACGGGTGGATGGGCACGGCGAAGGCCGGCCGTATGGGGGTTTGATGATGGATCGTCGCTCGTTCCTGAAGGTCGGCTCGGGGCTCGCCGCCGCCGGAATTGCCGCACCAGCCCTGTCGCAGGGGGCCGCGGCGCGCACCCTGCGCTTCGTGCCCCAGGCCAACCTGGCCAATTTTGACCCGATCTGGGGCACGCAATACGTCGTCCGCAACGCCGCGGCGATGGTGTGGGACACACTCTATGGCGTGGACGCCCAGATCCAGCCGCAGCGGCAGATGGTGGAGCACGAGGAGGTTTCCTCCGACAGACTCGTCTGGACCTTCAAGCTCCGGCCGGGCCTGAAATTCCATGACGGGGAGCCGGTCCTGGCAAAGGACGCGGTTGCCAGCCTGAAGCGCTGGGCCGTGCGTGACCCGATGGGACAGATGATCCTCGCCATCCAGAACGAGTTGGTGGTGGTGGATGACCGCACCTTCCGCTGGTCGCTGAAGTCGCCTTATCCGAAGATGTTGCTGGCGCTGGCGAAGAACAACTCGCCCTGCAGCTTCGTCATGCCGGAGCGCATCGCCAGGACGGATCCCTTCCAGCAGATCACCGAATATGTCGGCTCGGGCCCCTTCCGCTTCGTCCGGGATGAATGGGTGCCGGGTGCCAAGGCAGTCTTCACGAAGTTCGCGGAGTACCAGCCGCGCAGCGAGCCAGCTTCCTGGCTGGCCGGTGGAAAGCGCGCGATGATCGATCGCGTGGAATGGATGGTGATGCCCGATGCCGCCACCGCCGCCGCCGCGTTACAGAGCGGCGAGGTGGACTGGTGGGAGAACCCGATCAGCGACCTCATTCCGCAGCTCCGACGCAGCCGCAGCATCAAGACTGACGTCGCCGATCCGCTGGGCAATATCGGTACGCTGCGGATGAACCACCTGCATCCGCCCTTCAACGACGTGCGCGCCCGCCGCGCCGTGCTCATGGCGATCAGCCAGGAGGACGTGCTGCGCGCCATCGCCGGCGACGACGAGAACATGTGGAAGCGCCTGCCAGGCTACTTCACCCCTGGCACTCCGCTCTACTCGGAGGCGGGCGGTGACCTGCTGAAGGGACCGCGGAACTACGACGCCGCCAGGAAGCTGCTGATGGAGAGCGGCTACAAGGGCGAGCCGGTGGTGATGCTGGTCGCGCAGGACCAGCCGATCACCAAGGCCCAGGGCGACGTGACGAGCGAGGCGCTGAAGAAGATCGGCATGAACATCGACTACGTCGCGACCGATTGGGGTACAGTGGGGAGCCGCCGCGCGGTGAAGACGCCGCCGGCGCAGGGCGGCTGGAACATCTTCTTCTCCTGGCATGCCGGCGCCGACTGCATCAATCCGTCCGCCTATACGGGGATCCGCGCCAATGGCGACGGGGCTTGGTTCGGCTGGCCGAAGAGCGACGAGGTGGAGGCCAAGCGGGACGCCTGGTTTGCCGCCACCACGCTGGACCAGGAGAAGGCTGCCATGGCAGAGCTGAACAAGGCCGCCATGGACCATGTGGTCTTCTGCCCGACAGGCTTCTTCTCCTTCTACACTGCTTGGCGCAGCAATGTGTCGGGCATCGAAAAGGGACCGCTGCCCTTCTTCTGGGGCGTCTCCAAGAGCTAAGGAACCGGGATGTTCGCCTACGCGCTCCGCCGGATCGTTGCCACCATCCCCGTCATGGCGGTGGTGGCACTGTTCGTCTTCAGTCTTCTCTATATCTCTCCGGGTGACCCGGCGGCGGTGATCGCGGGCGACCAAGCCACGCCGGCTGATGTGGAGCGGATCCGGGCCAGCCTTGGCCTCGACCGCCCCTATCTCGTCCGCTTCGGCGAATGGGTCTGGCACATCGCGCGGGGTGACCTCGGCGTCTCGATCTTCACCAACCTGCCGGTCAGCACGATGATCCAGCAGCGGATCGAGCCGACGCTGTCCCTGATGGTCATCACTCTCATCCTGGCGGTCAGCATCGCCGTCCCGATGGGCGTCATCGCGGCCTGGAAGCAGGGCACTTGGATTGACCGGGCGGTAATGGGCTTCGCCGTTCTGGGCTTCTCCGTGCCGGTCTTCGTGGTGGGCTACTTGCTCGCCTATGTCTTTGCGCTGGAGCTGGATTGGCTGCCGGTGCAGGGCTACACGCCCTTCTCCCGCGGCATCTGGCCCTGGTTCCAGAACCTGATCCTGCCTGCCATCGCCCTCGGCGGCGTCTATATCGCACTGATCGCGCGGATCACCCGTGCGACCATGCTGGAGGTGCTGCAGCAGGATTACATCCGCACGGCCCGGGCTAAGGGCGTCGGGCAGAGGGGCATCCTCTTCCTGCATGCTTTGAAGAACGCCGCCGTTCCCATCGTCACCGTCATCGGCATCGGCGTCGCGCTGCTGATCGGCGGCGCCGTGGTGACGGAAAGCGTCTTCGCCATTCCCGGCCTGGGCAGGCTGACGGTGGACGCCATCCTCCGTCGCGACTACCCGGTCATCCAGGGCGTAATCCTGCTCTTCTCCTTCACCTATGTTCTGGTGAACCTGGTGATCGACCTTCTTTACACTCTGTTCGATCCGAGGATCCGGTATTGAGCACCTCAACCATCGAGCCGGGCATCCTCCGCTCAGAGGATGTCGCGGCGGCCGCGCCCCTTCCGGACGTGTTCCCCCCGGTCAAGCCCCGGCGCGGCTTCATTGGCTATCTCCGCCGCAACCCGGTCATGGGTCTCGGCGGCCTGCTGATGATCCTGATCCTGCTGATGGCGATCTTCGCGCCCTATCTGTGGACGGTGGACCCGACGGCACTCGCCCCGGCCCGCCGCACCCGCGAGCCTTCGGCTATGTACTGGTTTGGTACCGACATGCTGGGTCGGGACGTCTATTCGCGCGTGCTCTACGGCGCGCGGGTCTCGTTGATCGTCGGCTTCTCCGTCGCCTTCTTCTCCTCCGTGATTGGCCTGACCATCGGGCTCATCTCCGGCTTCGTGCGCTGGGCCGATGCCATCATCATGCGGATCATGGACGGACTGATGTCCATCCCGTCCATCCTGCTGGCCATTGCGCTGATGGCGCTGACGCGGGGCAGCGTGGGGAACGTGATTCTGGCCATCACCATCGCCGAGGTCCCCCGCGTCTCGCGTCTCGTCCGCGGCGTGGTGCTGTCCCTGCGTGAGCAGCCCTATGTCGATGCGGCCGTGGCCTCCGGTACCTCCGCGCCCCGCATCATCTTCCGGCACATCCTGCCGAACACCCTGGCGCCGCTGACGGTGCAGGCCACCTATATCTGCGCCAGTGCGATGATCGCGGAGAGCATCCTCTCCTTCATCGGCGCCGGCACCCCGCCGATCATCCCCTCCTGGGGGAACATCATGGCGGAGGGCCGGGCGCTCTGGCAGGTGAAGCCCTACATCGTCTTCTTCCCGGCGATCTTCCTGTCCCTCACCGTGCTGGCGGTGAATCTGCTGGGCGATGGCCTGCGGGATTCGCTGGACCCCCGCATGGCGAAGAAGGTTTGAGCATGGCTGAAACGCCTCTTCTCGACGTCCGGAACCTCCAGACGCATTTTCGCACCCCCGACGGCGTGAACCGCGCCGTCGACGGGCTTTCCTTCCACGTGAATGCCGGCGAAACGATCGCGATCGTGGGGGAGAGCGGCTGCGGCAAGTCCGTCACCTCCATGTCCATCCTGCGGCTGATCCCAGAGCCGCCCGGGAAGATCGCCGGCGAGGTCATCTTCCAGGGCAAGGACCTGCTGAAGCTGTCGGACCGCGAGATGCGCGCCATCCGCGGCAACGATGTCAGCATGATCTTCCAGGAGCCGATGACCTCGCTGAACCCGGTGCTGACCGTAGGGCGGCAGATCGGCGAGACGCTGCGGCTGCACCAGGGACTGAGCAAGCAGCAGGCCGAGCAGCGCTCGATCGAAATGTTGAAGCTCGTCGGCATCCCGGCGCCGGAGCGGCGGGTACGCGAGTATCCGCACCAGCTCTCGGGCGGCATGCGCCAGCGCGTGATGATCGCCATGGCGCTGGCATGCAATCCGAAGCTGCTGATCGCGGACGAGCCGACCACCGCGCTCGACGTGACCATCCAGGCCCAGATCCTCGACCTGATGCGGGACCTGAAGCATCGCGTCGGCGCCGCCATCGTCCTCATCACCCATGACCTAGGCGTCGTGGCCGAAGTCGCGGAGCGGGTGATCGTCATGTATGCCGGCCGCAAGGTGGAGGAGGCGGGGGTGGTCGACCTCTTCGCCGATCCGAAGCACCCTTATACCCAGGGGCTGCTCGGTGCCGTGCCGAAGCTCGGCTCCTCCCTTACGGGCGAGGAGACCCGCCTGGCGGAAATTCCCGGCCTGGTGCCCAGCCTCAAGACCAAGATCGAGGGCTGCGTTTTCGCCAGCCGCTGCCCCAAGGCGACTGACCTTTGCCGCGCCGTTCCCCCGGCGCTCGAGGCGAAGGCGCCCAACCACGTCGCTGCCTGCCACTATGCCGAGAAGGAGCGCCTCGCGGCATGAGCGCCACACTTTCGACCACCGCGCCGCTGCTGCGCGTCGACGACCTCAAGAAGCACTTCCCGTTACGCGGGGGCCTGCTCGGCGGTGTCACCGGCCATGTCTATGCGGTCGACGGCATCTCCTTCGACATCGCCAAGGGCGAAACCCTTTCGCTCGTCGGCGAGTCGGGCTGCGGCAAGTCCACCGTCGGCAAGGCGGTGCTGCGCCTCTTCGACATCACTTCCGGCCAGGTCGTGCTCGACGGACAGCGGATCGACACCATGACCGCCTCCGCGCTGCGGCCGCTCCGCCGGCGGGTGCAGGTGGTCTTCCAGGACCCGTTCAGCAGCCTCAATCCGCGCATGCGCGTGAAGGACATCCTGGCCGAGCCGATCCGCAACTTCGGCATGGCCAAGAACAACGCCGATCTCGACCGGCGACTCGCGGAGCTGATGGACACCGTGCGCCTGCCGCGGGACGCCATCACCCGCTGGCCCCATGAGTTCTCGGGCGGGCAGCGCCAGCGCATCGGCATTGCGCGCGCGCTGGCGGCGGAGCCCGATCTGATCATCTGCGACGAGGCGGTCTCGGCCCTTGACGTCTCGGTGAAGGCGCAGATCGTCAACCTGTTGCAGGACCTGCAGGCCAAGCTTGGCCTCGCCATGCTCTTCATCAGCCACGACCTGGCGATCGTCGAGCACATGACCCATCGCGTGGCGGTGATGTATCTTGGCAAAATCGTCGAGGTGGCACCCCGCCGGAGCCTCTTCGCGGCGCCGAAGCACCCCTATACCGAGGCGCTCCTCTCGGCCGTGCCGATTCCGAAGCCGGGTTCGGCGCGGCAGCGGATCATCCTACGGGGCGACGTGCCCAGCCCGATCAACCCGCCCAGCGGCTGCCGCTTCCACACGCGCTGTCCCTATGTGTTCGATCGTTGCCGCGTCGATGAGCCGCTGCTCAAGCCGACGAGCCTGGGCCATACCGCCGCCTGCCACCTGCACGACCTGCCGGCGGACCAGAATCCGCTGTCCCGGAACGTGTCGCCGATCCACTGAGAAGCCGAGCCCGGGGGTGGGTCGCTTGACGCCTCCGAGGCGCCGCGCGACGTTCCGCCCAGCGGACGTCGCGGGGAGCCGAACATGCCAAGCGTGAATCTGACTGTGAACGGCCAGCGCCATAGCGTTGAGGTGGAGGGCCGGACCCTTCTGGTGGAGCTGCTGCGCGAGAAGCTGCGCCTGACGGGAACCCATGTCGGCTGTGACACCAGCCAGTGTGGGGCCTGCGTGGTGCATGTGGATGGCGAGAGCGTGAAGTCATGCACCATGCTGGCGGTGCAGGCCGAGGGCAGCTCCGTCACCACCATCGAGGGACTCGCCGCGGCCGACGGCACCCTGCATCCGATGCAGGAGGCCTTCCGCGAGTATCACGCGCTGCAGTGCGGCTTCTGCACGCCGGGGATGGTTATGTCGGCCATCGACTTGGTGAAGAAGCATCCCGAGGGGATGGACGAGCACGAGATCCGGGAGGGGCTGGAGGGTAATCTCTGCCGCTGCACCGGCTACCACAACATCGTAAAGGCCATTGCCGCGGCGCAGGAGGTCATGCATGGCCGCCGCGCCGCGCTGGCCCCGGCGGAGGCTTGAATCGCGATGTATGACTTCGCCTTCCACAAGCCCTCCACGATCGCCGAGGCGGTGGGGCTGCTCGCCGATCCCGATGCCCGCCCGATCTCTGGTGGCCAGACCATCCTGCCGGCGCTGAAGCACCGTCTCGACCGCCCTTCCGCCCTGGTGGACCTTTCCGGCATCGCGGAGCTTCGCGGCATCCGGCGGGACGGGGAGAAGCTGATGATCGGCGCCATGTCCCGCCATGCTGAGATTAGCCGGGACCCGGCGGTGAAGGAGGCCATCCCAGCCCTGGCGCACATGGCCGGTAACCTCGGCGACACCCAGGTCCGCAACCGCGGCACCATGGGCGGTTCGCTCGCGAACAATGATCCGGCCGCGGACTACCCGGCAGCAGCCCTGGGGCTCGGCGTCACCTTCGTCACCAACCGCCGCCGGATCGAGGCGGACGAGTACTTCCAAGGTATGTTCACCACGGCGCTCGAACCCGGCGAGCTGCTGACCGCGATCGAGTTCCCGATCCCGGAGAAGGCCGGTTATGCCAAGATGCGGAATCCGGCCTCCCGCTACGTGATGACGGGCGTCTTCGTTGCGAAGGGGCCGAAGGGCGTGCGGGTTGCCGTAAACGGGGCCGGGCCGGGCGTGTTCCGTCAAGCGGAGATGGAGGCGGCACTTGCCGCTAACTGGTCGCCCGATGCCGTGGCCGGCATCCGCCAGTCGCCGGACGGGCTGAATGGCGACATCCATGGCAGCGCCGAATACCGCGCCCATCTGGTCGGCGTGATGGCGAAGCGCGCCATCCTCGATGCGGGCTGAAGTCCCGCAAGAGGATAGCCAGGGGACGCATCTCGTCGTCATCGGCGCCGGCATCGTCGGCGCCTGCACGGCGCTGGCGGCCATCGACCGGGGGCTGCGGGTCACGATCCTCGATCCGGCTCCGCCGGGCGGAGAGCAGGCAGCCTCCTACGGCAATGGCTGCTGGCTCTCCTATATGTCGGTGCTGCCGCCGGCCATGCCTGGGCTGTGGAAGCAGGTGCCTGGCTTCCTGCGGGACCCGTTGGGCCCGCTGGCAATCCGCTGGTCCTATTTGCCCCGCGTCCTGCCCTGGCTCTGGGCCTATCTGCGGTCCGGCTGGACCGAGGGTCGGGTGCTGAAGACCGCCCAGGCGCTGCGTAGCCTGCTCGCCGACGGTCCTGACCTTCACAAGGTGCTCGCTGAGCGGGCAGGGGTGCCTGAGCTGATCCGGCGCGAGGGGCTGATGTATGTCTACCCCTCCCGCCAGGATTACGAGAAGGAGGCGATCGGCTGGCGGATCCGCAAGGCCGTCGGTCTCTCCTGGAAGGAGATCGGGCCGGAGGAGATGCGGCAACTCCAGCCGGAGCTCGACCGCCGCTACGGCTTCGGCGCGCTCTTCGAGGAGGCCGGCCACTGCACCGATCCCGGCGCCTATGTCTCCGCCCTGGTAGAGCAAGCCGTCGCCGAGGGCGCGGCGCTGCGCCGGGCTGCCGCCACTGGCTTCCGCATCGAGGGCGGCCGGCTGAAGGCCGTGCTGACAGGGGAAGGGGAGATCACGGCCGACCGCGCGGTGATCGCCGCCGGCGCCCGATCCAAGGCCTTGGCCGCGACCGCGGGCACCCGCGTGCCGCTGGAGACGGAGCGGGGCTATCACGCCGTGCTGCTGGGAGCGGAAGCGGGACCGCGAATCCCGATCATGCCCTCGGATGGCAAGATGGCCATCACGCCGACCCGGGCGGGGCTGCGTGTCTCCGGTCAGGTCGAGATTGCCGGGCTGGAGGCGGCGCCGAACTGGAAGCGCTCGGAAATCCTCCGGGACCACCTCCTCCGCTCCTTCCCCGGCCTGCCGAGGGATCTGCCGGCGGAGAAGGTAAAGTTCTGGATGGGCCATCGCCCTTCCATGCCGGACGGACTACCCTGCATCGGGCCGTCGGCCGCCACACCGGATGTGATCCTGGCTTTCGGCCACGGGCATGTGGGGCTGGTCGGCGGGCCGCGGAGTGGGCAGGCGGCGGCGGCCCTGGCGGCTGGGACCTCGCCGGGGATTGATCTGGGGCCGTATGATCCGCGTCGATTCACCTAGCATTCCTTGCGGCACCGTGCCAGCATGAGGATACCGGTCCTGCATCCCGTCGGGCCGACATGTTTGCGGAAATTAAGATACAGTGTTTCCCGAGAATGAATCGCAGGGCGGCACCGGGCCCGTCGAGGCCGAGGTGAAGTGGTACAACGGCCGTAAGGGTTTCGGCTTCGTGCTCGGGCCCGACGGACAGGATGTGTTTTTCCACGCATCTGCCATGGCCGAGGCTGGCATCCAGTCGGCCGATACGGGTGATAAGCTCGTCTGCGAGATCGGCACCGACCGCCAGGGTCGCCGGCTCGTCACGCGCATCGTTGAGCTGAAGCCCGGCCCGGGCGGCGGCGCCGGTGGTGGTGGCGGTGGCTTTGGTGATCGTCCGCCGCGCCGTGATTTCGGCGGCGGTGGTGGTGGTTTCGGGGATCGTCCGCCGCGCCGTGACTTCGGTGGTGGTGGTGGTGGTTTCGGGGATCGTCCGCCGCGCCGTGACTTCGGTGGTGGTGGCGGTGGCTTTGGTGATCGTCCGCCGCGCCGCGACTTCGGTGGCCCCCCGGGTGGTGGCTTTGGTGGCCCGCCGGGCGGTGGCTTCGGCGCGCCGCGCCGTGACTTCGGCGGCGGCGGTGGTGGCGATCGTCCGCCGCGCCGCGATTTTGGTCGCGACGAGGGTGGCCCGACCTATGCCGTCAATGGGACGGTGAAGTGGTTCGACCAGGTGCGTGGCTTCGGCTTCGTGACCCCGGATGACGGTGGCCAGGACGTGTTCCTGCACTCCTCCGTTCTGCAGCGCGCCGGCGTGACCGATGTGCAGCAGGGCCAGAAGGTGAATCTGGACGTGCGCGACGGCCAGCGCGGCCGCCAGGCCGTGCAGTACAAGGGCGGCTGATCGCCGCATCTTGCCGGATGATGGAAGGCCCTGGCCCCGTGCCGGGGCCTTCTGATTCCAGCGCCCGCATAATTTTTCGTCCTTGATTCCAGGATCGTCACGGAACGCGCTGGCGTTAGCCGTTTCTTCACGCTCCGCGTGCAGTGTCTTCCCCAGGGCGGGTGACCCGCCGACGCGAAGGGAAGACCCCGATGGCGACCAACTCCGTCAATACGAACATCGGCGCGCAAGTCGCGCTGCAATCGCTCAACCGTACGAACGAAGCCTTGGCGGTGACGCAGAAGCGCGTCTCCACCGGCTACCGGGTAGCGGATGCGAAGGATGACGGTGCGGCCTTCGCCGTGGCCCAGTCCGTGCGGGCGGATATCGCCGGCCTCACCTCTGCCAATGAGCAGATGGGCAGCGTCCAAGGCATTCTGGATACGACACTCGCCGGCCTGAACAAGGTCTCCGACACCATGACGGAGATCCGCGGCGTGCTCGTGAAGCTCGCCGATGGCACGCTCTCCGGTTCGCAGCGCACGCAATACCAGTCGCAATACGACTCCCTGCGCACCCAGGTGCAGAACTTCATCACCGACGCGACCTATAACGGCCGCACGCTGCTCACGACCTCCGCAGGTGCCGGCGGCGGCGACATCGCCACCACCCGCAACGAGCAGGCGACGGTGTACAATCTTGTGGCGGTCGAGGGTGCGACGTCGCTGCTGGTGGCCGCGGCCCCGACCGATGCGGCCGCCGCTGCCTCGGCGCTCGCGTCCAGCGGCGACTTCGCGACGAAGATGACCGCGGTGAACACCGCGCTCAACACCTTCGGCTCGAACTCGACCTATCTCGACGCCCAGATGAGTTACAACAAGGAGAAGCTCGACGCGCTCGAGACCGGCCTCGGTTCGCTGATCGACGCCGACCTTGCCAAGGAGAGCGCCAAGCTCCAGGCGCTGCAGATCCGGCAGCAGCTCGGTACCCAGGCGCTGGGTATCGCGAACCAGTCGCCCCAGAGCCTGCTCAGCCTCTTCCGCGGCTGAGGCGGGAGGAGGCCACCCGGCCATTTCAGGACCCTGAGCGCCACCCTATGTTCAGGGAAAGGTGGAGGATGGTCAGATGGTCGGGAACGGGACCGGCGGGGCCTGCATCGTTGGCTGGGCGCACACGCCCTTCGGCAAGCTGGAGGACGCCCCAGACGCGGAAGGCCTGATCGGCCGCGTCGCGCGGGGTGCCATTGAAGATGCCGGGATCGATCCGGCCGATGTCGATGCGATCTATGTCGGTCATTTCAACGGCGGGTTCCAGAAGCAGGACTTTCCGTCCTCCCTCGTCATGCAGTCCCTGCCGGAGCTGCGCTTCAAGCCAGCGACGCGGTTGGAGAATGCCTGCGCCACCGGTTCCGCCGCGATCCACGGGGCGATGGATTTCCTCGCCGCTGGCCGCGGCCGCTTCACCCTGGTGGTGGGCGTCGAGAAGATGACGGCAATTCCCGGCTCACAAGTGGGCGACGTGCTGCTCGGCTGCGCCTACCGGCGGGAGGAAGGTGATATCCCGGCTGGCTTCGCTGGTGTGTTTGCACGGATCGCGGAATCCTATTTCCAGCGTCACGGGGACCAGTCGGACGCCTTGGCTGCGATCGCCGCCAAGAACCACCGCAACGGGGTGGACAATCCTTATGCCCAGATGCGGAAGGATCTCGGCTATGAGTTCTGCCGCACAGAGAGCGAGCGGAATCCCATCGTGGCGGGCCCGCTGAAGCGCACCGATTGCAGCCTTGTCTCAGATGGTGCCGCGGCCTTGGTGCTGACGGATGCCGAGACTGCCGCGACTCTGGGCAAGGCTATCCGCTTCCGCGCCGCCGTCCAGGTGAACGACCTGATGCCCATTTCTGCGCGGGACATCACCCGCTTCGAGGGCGCGCGCGTGGCTTGGCGCCGTGCCTATGACATGGCGGGCGTGGGCGTTGCGGACCTGTCCTTCACCGAGGTGCATGATTGCTTCACCATCGCGGAGCTGATCGACTACGAGGCGATGGGCTTGGCACCGGAAGGGCAGGGCGCCCGTGCGGTGCTGGACGGCCTGGTTGCAAAAGGGGGGCGCCTGCCGGTGAACCCCTCGGGCGGGCTCAAATCCAAGGGCCACCCAATCGGTGCGACCGGCGTCTCCATGCATGTGCTCTCCGCAATGCAGCTCGCGGGCGAGGCCGGTGGCATGCAGGTGCCGGGGGCCACGCTCGGCGGCGTCTTCAACATGGGCGGGGCTGCCGTGGCGAATTATGTCTCCATCCTGGAGCGGCTGCGCTGACAGCAGGCCGCCCCCTTCTCATCGGCTCTGAGATCTACCGGGGCTCTAGCTATGGGCCGAAGCACCCGCTTGCGATCCCGCGCGTGCCAGCAACGCTGGACCTGATCCGCGCCCTCGGCTGGCTGGACCCCGCCCGTTACCTCGACAGCCCCCGCGCCACCCCGGCCCAGCTCGCCCGCTACCATACGCCCGAATACGTTGCCGCCCTGCAGCGGGCCGAGGCGGAGCAGGCGGCTTCGGCCGAGATCCGCGAGCGCCATCACATCGGCGCCCATGACAATCCGATCTACGGGGAGGTGTACCGCCGCCCCGCCACTAGCGCCGGAGGGGCCATCCTGGCGGCACGGCTGACGCGGGGCGGCGGGATCGTTCATGTCCCCGGCGCGGGCACGCACCACGCCATGCCGGACCGGGCCAGCGGCTTCTGCTACATCAACGATCCGGTGTTGGGCCTGCTGGAATGGCTCGACCTCGGCCTGACGAACATCCTCTACGTCGATATCGACGCGCATCATGGAGACGGCGTGGAATATGCCTTCCGCGACGATCCGCGCGTCTTCACCCTCTCCGTCCATGAAGCGGGGCGCTGGCCCTTCACCGGCCGCATCGAGGATCGCGCTGGTGGGCGTGCCCGCAACATCCCGGTGCCCCAGGGCTTCAACGACACCGAGATGGAGCATGTGCTCCAGACGGCCATCCTGCCCATCCTGCGGCATCTCCGGCCCCAGGCCGTCATGCTCCAATGCGGCGCCGACGCACTGGAGGAGGATCCGCTCGCTCGGCTCTCCCTTTCCAACGATGCTCATCGGGCCGTGGTCCGCGCGCTCCTGGCGGAGTCGCCGCGCCTGATCGTCACCGGCGGCGGGGGCTACAATCCCTGGACTGTCGCCCGCTGCTGGGCGCTGGTCTGGGGCGTGCTGGACGGCCGGCAAGTGCCGGAGCGTCTGCCGCCAGCGGCCGAGGCCGTACTGCGGGCGTTGGAATGGCAGCGCGCCGCCGGCCGCAACCCGCCGGAGCACTGGTTCACCACGCTGCTCGACACACCACGCCCCGGCCCGCTGCGGGCCGAGGTGGTCGCGGCCTGCGACGCAACGCTGGAGGGGCTGCCGGAGCCCGCTATGCCGGTACCAGCAGACTGACAGCGGCCTGAGCCGCGATTCCTTCACCGCGGCCCGGGAAGCCCAGCCGCTCCGTGGTGGTCGCCTTCACCGAAACCCGGTCTTCCGGCACGGCCAGCAGCGAGGCGACGCGCGCGATCATCGCCGGGGCATGCGGGGTGATCTTCGGCTGCTCACAGATCAGCGTCACGTCGGCATTCGCCAGCACCCCACCCCGGGCCGCGATGCGGCCGGCGGCGTGGCTCAGAAAGGCGGCGCTGTCGGCGTCCTTCCACTGCATCTGGCTGGGTGGAAAGTGGCGGCCGATGTCGCCTTCGGCCAAGGCGCCATAGATGGCGTCACAGAGGGCATGCAGCCCCACATCAGCGTCCGAATGCCCGTCGAGGCCGAGGGAATGCGGCACCTGCACCCCGCAGAGGATAAGCGGCCGCCCCTCCACCAGGCGGTGCACGTCGAAGCCGGTGCCGACGCGCGGCAGCAGGCGCGGCAGCATGGCCGCCTCCACCCGTTCTAGGTCGCCGGGGTAAGTGATCTTCACATTCTCCTCCGATCCGGGAACCAGCCGTACGGCATGGCCTCCGGCTTCCAGCAGCGCGGCATCATCCGTGGCGCCATCCGGCGCCATCCTGTGCAGGGACAGCAGCAGGGGAAAATGGAAGCCCTGTGGGGTCTGGGCGCGGTGCAGGCCAGCGCGCGGGACCGTGCGGAGGATCGTCGCTCCCTCGGCCGCCTTCAACGTATCCGCCACAGGCTGGGCCGGGATCGCACCCCTGGCTGTCTCCAGCGCCGCAAGCACCGCGGCCACCGTGCCGGCGGGCACCACCGGCCGGGCGGCGTCATGCACCAGCACGACGGTGGGAGACTGCTTCTCAAGAGCCTCCAGCCCGGCCCGCACGCTTGCCTGGCGCGTGGCGCCGCCGGCGACCGCGGGCAGCGCCGGCAGGCCCGCCAGGACGGTGTCCACCCGCTCCCGCTCGCCCTCGGCGCAGACCGGCTGGATGGCCTCCACCAGCCCATCGCGCAGCAGGGCCTCGGCGGCATGGCGCAGCACCGGGCGGCCCAGCAAGGGCAGGAACTGCTTCGGCTCGCTGCCGCCCAGCCGCTCCCCGCGCCCCGCCGCCATCAGCAACGCCACAACCTGCATCAGGACCCCCATATCGCCACGGTGCGGAACCTAGCCGCGCTGGGGCCGCCCGCCCAGAGCGCTCCCCAGCCCTGGTCTGCGATCCCGCTTGACCATGCACCTGCCCGCTTGATAGGCACATGCCTATGCCGACAAGCTCACGCATTGGAGAGGCTGCCCATCCGGAGGGCAGTCCGCATCTGCGCCCCATCATGGTTGGAAACGTCCGGATCGAACGGCCCGTGATCCTGGCCCCGATGTCGGGCGTGACCGATCTGCCGTTCCGCCGCCTCGCGCGCGGTCGCGGCACCCCCATGGTGGTCAGCGAGATGATCGCGAGCCAGGCGATGGTCCGCGAGAACCGGCAGACGCTGAAGATGGCGGAAGTGGACGGCTTCGGCGGCCCCGCCAGTGTGCAGCTGGCCGGCTGCGATCCCGAGGTGATGGCCGAGGCCGCGAAGCTCGCGGTCGATCGCGGCGCAGCCCTGGTGGACATCAACTTCGGCTGTCCGGTGAAGAAGGTTGCCGTTGGCCAGCAAGCCGGCAGCGCCCTTATGCGCGACGAAATCAAGGCCGCCCGCATCCTTGAGGCCACGGTGAAGGCCGTGAGCGTGCCCGTCACGCTGAAGATGCGGATGGGCTGGGACCATTCCAGCCTTAACGCGCCGAACCTGGGCCGCATCGCCGAGGCCTGCGGGATCCGCCTGGTGACGGTGCACGGGCGCACCCGGCAGATGCTCTACACCGGTACGGCTGACTGGGACTTCGTGGCGAAGGTGAAGGCGGCGGTCGGCATCCCCGTCATCGTGAATGGCGACATCCTGGGTCCTGAAGATGCGGCCGAGGCGATGCGCCGCTCGGGTGCCGATGGCGTGATGATCGGCCGCGGCGCCTATGGCCGGCCCTGGCTGCCGGGGCTGGTCGCCGAATACCTCGCCACTGGCCGGATGCCTGCTCTGCCCTCGCTCGAGGAGCAGCACGCTATGTTGCTTGAGCACTATGCGGACATGCTGTCGCACCACGGCAGCAATCCGGGCCTCCGCCTCGCCCGCAAGCATGTCGCCTGGTACTCGCGCGGGCTTCCGGGCAGCGCCGAGTTCCGCGTCCGCATCAATGGCGCGGATACGGTGGAGGAGGCGCTTGCCGCCATCGAGTCCTTCTACCGTCCGCTGCTTGATGCCGGCATCGAGGGCGTGCGCGACATGTTCCGTGACGCGGGCCGCGACGGCGCGCCGCAAGACGACGCCGACACGCCCCTGGCCGCCTGAGAGGTATCATGCCCAGCAGAATCGGCCCCGTCGCGAGGACGGATCTTCCGGACGGCACCCAGCTTCTCTCAGCGCTTCCGGTGCCGGTGGTTCTGTTGGACTCCGAGGGCCGCTTCCGCTTCGCCAACCCGGCAGCCGAACTGTTCCTCGGCATCTCCTCAGCCAGCCTGTCGCAGTTGCGCTTGACGGACCTTCTGCCCGAGGATTCGCGGCTTGCCGCCCTCGTCCGCCATGTCCGGGCAGCCGATGCCCCGATCTCCGACCATGACCTGACGCTTCACTCTCCCCGACTGCATCGCGATGGCGTGGCCGCCCATGGCGCCCCCATGCCGGAGATGCCGGGCGCGGTGATCCTCACGCTGCAGGACGGTTCCACAGCCCAGAAGCTGGATCGTCAGCTGAATTTCCGCGGTGCGGCTCGGGGAGCCAGCGCCATGGCAGCCATGTTGGCGCATGAAGTGAAGAACCCGCTCTCCGGCATCCGCGGCGCGGCGCAGCTCCTTGAGCAGGCGGCCTCGGAGGGAGATCGCGAGCTTTGCACGCTGATCCAGGACGAGGTGGATCGCATCCGCGACCTGGTCGAGCGGATGGACATGTTCTCCGAGCGGCCGCTGGAGCGGGAAGCGGTGAACATCCACGAGGTGCTGGACCACGTCCTCCGCATCGCCGGCACCGGCTTCGCAGCCCATCTGCGGATCATGCGAGAATACGATCCTTCACTCCCGCCGGTCTGGGGCAACCGCGACCAGCTTGTGCAGATCCTGCTGAACCTCGTGAAGAATGCGGCCGAAGCCGTGGAACCGCGGGAGGGCGAGATCGTCCTGACCACGGCCTATCGCCACGGCGTGCGGCTCGCGATCCCGGGTTCGCGGGAAAGGGTGCACCTGCCGCTGGAGGTCACGGTCCGCGATAACGGTCGCGGCATTCACGAGGAGGTGCGCGCCAGCCTGTTCGAGCCCTTCATCACCACGAAGCGGGGCGGGCAGGGGCTCGGCCTCGCGCTCGTGGCAAAGCTGGTCGCCGATCATGGCGCCCTCATCGAATGCGACAGCCGTCCCGGCCGTACCGTCTTCCGCCTCTCCCTGCCCAAGCCACCCGCCGGCGTGGCGCAGCCCCTGCCGCGTGCGCGGATGCGGCAGACGGCCTGATGGCCGGATCCGTCGCGCAATCCGCCGCCCGACCGCCTCTCTTCACCAGAAAAAGAATGACCGAACGCACCATCCTCATCGCGGATGACGACCGCGCCATCCGCACCGTTCTCGCCCAGGCGCTCGGCCGGGTGGGCTATAACGTGCGCGCCACCTCCTCCGCGGCCACGCTCTGGCGCTGGGTGGAGGATGGGGAGGGCGATCTGGTGATCACGGACGTGATCATGCCGGACGAGAACGGGCTGGACCTCGTTCCCCGCATCCGACGGGTGCGCCCGGAGCTGCGTGTGGTGGTGATGAGCGCACAGTCGACCTTCGCGACGGCGCTCAAGGCAGCGCAACGCGGCGCCTTCGATTACCTTCCGAAGCCCTTCGATTTGAAGGATCTTCTCTCCCTGGTCCAGCGCGCGCTGGCGGCGCCGGCCGTGGCGCCGGAGCCGAATGCGGAGGAGCCGGAGGAGGAGCGCCTGCCCCTGGTCGGCCGCTCCGCCGCCATGCAGGAGATCTACCGCACCGTCGCCCGGCTTACGACGACCGACCTGACCGTGATGATCACGGGCGAGAGCGGCACGGGCAAGGAGTTGGTCGCCCGCGCCCTGCACGACTATTCCCGCCGGCGCACCGGCAATTTCGTGGCCGTCAACATGGCGGCCATCCCGCGCGACCTAATCGAGGCGGAGTTGTTCGGCCATGAGCGGGGCGCCTTCACCGGCGCAATGGCGCGTGGCGTCGGCCGTTTCGAGCAGGCGGCCGGCGGCACGCTCTTCCTCGACGAGATCGGCGACATGCCGCCCGAGGCCCAGACCCGCCTGCTGCGCGTGTTGCAGGAGGGCGAGTTCACCACCGTCGGCGGCCGCACGCCCATCAAGGCGAATGTCCGCATCGTTGCCGCCACCCACCGGGACCTGCGCCAGGCCATTCGCCAGGGCCTGTTCCGCGAGGACTTGTTCTACCGCCTGAACGTCGTCCCGATTCGCCTCCCGCCGCTGCGCGAGCGGGCGGAGGACATCCCGTTGCTTGCCCGTCACTTCCTCGATCGTGCGAAGGCTTCCGGCTTGCCTGCGAAGTCGCTGGACAACGAGGCGGTGGAGCGCCTGAAGTCGCATCCCTGGCCGGGCAATGCCCGCGAGCTGGAGAACCTGATGCGCCGACTTGCCGCCCTCTATCCCCAGGAGGTGATCGGCGAGGATGCGGTGGCGGCGGAGCTGGCGGAGGCTGAGCCTTCCCCCGGCCCCCTTTCCGTCCCCTCGGTGCCGGAGACGTTGGAGCAGGCGGTGGAACGTCACCTCGCCACCTTCATGAGCGCGCAGCGGGACGGCCTTCCGGTCCGCGACCTGTATGAGCGCGTGCTGGCGGAGGTGGAGCGGCCGCTGCTGCGGCTCGCTTTGGCGAATACCAGGGGCAACCAGATCAAGGCTGCCGCCATGCTCGGCCTGAACCGCAACACCCTGCGGAAGAAGATCCGGGAGCTGGAGCTGCCGGTGGTCCGCGGGTTGTCGTGACGGCGCCGGCGTGAGGCGCGATCCCCAGGCCCCTCCGCGGAGCCTCACCCGCCGTGCGGCGGACATGCTGCTCGGGCGGGTGATGACCCTTGCCATGGCCCTCGGCGCGCTGCTGGTGGGCATCGCCTCCTTCGCCGTGCTCTCCGGCAGCAGCCCCTTCGGGCCGACAAGCCCGGCCCAGACCGCGGCTCTGGTCCTGGTGAATGCCGCCTTTGTCCTCCTGCTCATGGCCAGCCTGGCCGGGCGGCTGGTGCGCGTCTGGGCAGAGCGGCGTAGGGGCAGCGCGGGATCACGGCTGCATGTGCGGCTGGTGTTGCTGCTCGGCGGGGTGGCGGTGGTGCCCGCCCTGCTAGTAGCGGTGTTTGCCGCCGTCTTCTTCCAACTCGGCATCCAGGCTTGGTTCAGCGACAAGGTGCGCAGCACGCTGGAGGCCAGCCTCGTCGCCTCCCGTGCCTATTTGGACGAGAATCGCAACGCCATCCGCGCCGATGCTCTGGCCATGGCCGCGGACCTGAACCGTGCCGGAACGCTCCTACCGGACAACACGGTGGGCTTCAGCCAGGTGCTTACCACCTTCACCTCCCTGCGCGGGCTGACCGAGGCGACGGTCTTTGAGCCGGTGCTCGGCCGGGTGATCGCCAATGCTGGACTCGGCTCCGCCATCGTGGTGGACGCGCCTCCCGCCTGGGCGATGGAGACGGTGCGCCAAGGTGAGGTGGCCGTGCTCTCGGATGAGGGGGAGGAGGGCCGGGTCCGTGGCCTTGTGGCCCTGGATATCGAGCCCGGGCTGATGCTGATGATCGGCCGCCCGCTCGATCCCTCGATCATCGAGCACATGCAGCGCACCGAGCTGGCCTTTCAGGAATACGACCAGCTCGATCGCAACCGCTCCGGCTTGCAGATCACCTTCGTGATGATCTTCGCGATCGCGACTCTGCTGGTGTTGCTGGCAGCGGTGCTGATCGGGCTGGTGATGGCGAACCAGATCGCGCGCCCCATCTCGCGGCTGATCAATGCGGCGGAGCGGGTGAGGGGGGGCGACCTCTCCGTCCGGGTGGATGAAGGGCGGGCGGATGACGAGGTCGGCAGCCTGTCCCGCGCCTTCAACCGCATGACGAACCAGCTTGCCGCCCAGCGGAGCGAGCTGCTGGAGGCCTATCGGCAACTCGATGACCGGCGGCGCTTCACCGAGAGCGTGCTGGGGGGCGTTTCCGCCGGAGTGATCGGGCTGGATGCGGAGGGGCGGATCAACCTGCCCAACCGCCCGGCCAGTGAATTGCTGGGGCAGGACCTGGAAGCTGCCGTCGGCCGCCCTCTGGCTGAGGTGGTGCCCGAGTTCCGCGCCTTCCTCGCCGCCGCCGCCCTCACGCCCGAGAAGGCACGGACGGAGGAGATCCCGGTTCCTGGCCCCTCCGGGCGCCGCACTCTGCTGGCGCGGATCGGCGCCGAGTTCGATGCCGGCGGGCTCTCGGGCTATGTCCTGACCTTCGATGATATCACGGCCCTGCTGTCCGCCCAGCGGATGGCCGCCTGGGCCGATGTGGCGCGCCGCATCGCCCATGAGATTAAAAATCCGCTCACCCCGATCCAGCTTTCGGCCGAGCGGCTGAAGCGCCGCTACCTGAAGCAGATCACCGACGACCCTGACACATTTCGTGCCTGCACCGACACCATCGTCCGGCAGGTGGGTGACATCGGCCGCATGGTGGACGAATTCTCCGCCTTCGCGCGGATGCCTCAGCCGGTGATCCGGCCGGAGAATACGGTCCAGCTGGTGCGGGAGGCGCTGGTGCTGCAGCGGGACGCGCATCCGGCCATCACCTATGAGCTGCGCGTGCCGGAGGGTCCGCTCTCGATCCGCTGCGACCGCCGGCTGATCAACCAAGCGCTGACCAATCTGCTGCAGAACGCCGCCGATGCCATCGCCATGCGCCCGGACGGCGAGACTGGTGGGCGCGTCATCGTGGAGGTGGCCGCCGGTCCGGAGCGGGTTTCCATCAGCGTGGAGGACAACGGCATCGGCCTTCCGGGCGATGGGGAGCGCGACCGCCTCACGGAACCGTATGTGACCCACAAGGCGAAGGGGACAGGCCTCGGGCTTGCCATCGTGAAGAAGATCATGGAGGACCATGGCGGTGGGCTGACGCTCGCGGACGGGTCGGATGGCGGGGCACGGGCCACCCTCATCTTTCCCCCGGACGTGACGGGCCAGCCTGGCAAATCGGAGCAAGACGGGTTGCAGGAAAGAGGAGAGATGCTGCGCCATGGCGCATGACATCCTGATCGTCGATGACGAGCCGGACATCCGCGCCCTGCTCGACGGCATCCTGGCGGATGAGGGCTACGAGGTCCGGCAGGCGGGCAACAGCGACCAGGCCCTGGCCGCGTTCCGCCAGAAGCGCCCCAACCTCGTGATCCTGGATATCTGGCTGCAGAATTCCCGGCTGGACGGGCTGGGCATCCTGGAGGCCCTGCATCGCGAGGAGCCGCGGGTGCCGGTGGTGATGATCTCCGGCCACGGGACCATCGAGACGGCGGTGCAGGCGATCCAGCAGGGCGCCTATGACTTCATCGAGAAGCCCTTCAAGTCGGACCGGCTGCTGCTGATCGCAGCCCGTGCGCTGGAGGCTGCCCGCCTCAAGCGCGAGAACAGCGAGTTGCGCCTGCGCGGCAGCGCCGAGACCGAGCTGGTCGGCACCTCCTCCCTCATCGCGGGCATCCGCAGTGCGATCGAGAAGGTGGCGCCCACCGGCTCGCGGGTCCTGCTCACCGGCCCGGCCGGCTCGGGCAAGGAGGTGGCGGCACGGATGATCCACGCCCGTTCTCGCCGCGCCGACGAGCCCTTCGTGGCGCTGAACTGCGCCACCCTGAATCCCGCGCGCTTCGAGGAGGAGCTGTTCGGGGTGGAGGGCGGTCCCGACCCCGTGACCCATCCGCGCCGTCAGGGCGTGCTGGAGCGCGCCCATGGCGGCACGCTGCTGCTGGACGAGGTGGCGGACATGCCGCTGGAGACCCAGGGCAAGATCGTCCGCGCACTGCAGGAGCAGGGCTTCGAGCGTATCGGCGGCGCGACCCGCGTGAAGGTGGATGTACGGGTCACCGCCACCACCAACCGTGATCTTGCCGCCGAGATCGCCGCGGGGCGCTTCCGGGAGGACCTGTTCTACCGCCTCGCCGTGGTGCCCATCCGCATGCCGTCGCTCCGCGAGCGGCGGGAGGACGTGCCGGCCCTCGCCCGCCACTTCATGGCCAAGTCGGCCGAGAACTCGGGCGTTCCGCCTCGGGAGATCAGCGAGGACGCGATGGCGGCGATGCAGGCCTATGACTGGCCGGGCAATGTGCGCCAGCTGCGGAACCTGGTGGACTGGCTGCTGATCATGGCCCCCGGCGGCCCTGCCGATCCGATCCGGCCGGAGATGCTGCCCCCCGAGGTTGGCTCCGCCGCCCCGGCCATGTTGAAGCTGGACCGCTCCAGTGAGATCATGACCCTGCCGCTGCGGGATGCGCGCGAGCTGTTCGAGCGGCAGTATCTGGAGGCGCAGCTGCTGCGTTTCGGCGGAAATATCAGCCGCACAGCCAATTTCGTCGGCATGGAACGCTCCGCCCTGCACCGGAAGCTGAAGTTCCTGGGCGTGCAGGCCGAGGATCGCGCGAGCGTCTGATGTCCAGAATCGCCTATGTGAACGGGCGCTACGTCGCGCAACGCGACGCCTGCGTGAACATCGAGGACCGCGGCTACCAGTTCGGCGACGGCATCTATGAGGTGGTCCACCTCTATGAAGGCCGCTTCGTGGATGCGGATTTCCATCTCGCCCGGCTGGAACGCTCGGTGAAGGAGATCCGGCTGGGCATGCCCATGCCCCTGGCCTCGCTGAAGCTGGTGCTGGCCGAGGTCGCGCGTCGGAACCGGGTGACCGAAGGCCTGCTCTACATGCAGGTGGGCCGCGGCGTCGCCCGGCGCGACCACGCCTTTCCGAGAACGCCGGTGCCGGTGAGCCTCGTCGTCACGGTGCGGCGGATCCCGCCCTACCCCAGCAGCCTCGACGGCTGGAGCATGGCGGCGATCACCCAGCCCGACCTCCGCTGGGCCCGGCGCGACATCAAGAGCGTGAACCTGCTGCCGAACGTGCTCGCCCGCCAGGCGGCGCGGGAAGCGGGGGCAGGGGAGGCCATCCTCTTTGACCCGGCCACCCGCATGGTGACCGAGGGGGCTGCGACCAGCTTCTGGATCGTGGACGCGGAGGGTGCGATTCGCATTCCGCCCCTGGGCCCGACGATCCTGCCCGGCTGCACCCGCGCCGCCCTGCTGGCGGAGATGGCGGAGCACGGGCTGCGCGCGGAGGAGCGCGCCTTTTCCCTCGACGAACTGGCACAGGCGCGGGAGGCCTTCATCACCTCCGCCACCTCCTTCGTGAAGCCGGTGCTCGCCGTGGACGGCAAGCCGGTGGGGGATGGCAAGCCGGGCCCCGTGGCACGCCATCTCTTTGATATCTTCGCCCGCCATGTGAAGGGCGCCCCGCGCAACGCCGCCTGATGCAGCGGCCCCTCGCCATCGTCTGGGACTGGGACAACACGCTGGTGGATGGCTGGCCCGCCATCCGAGCCGGGCTGAACGCGGCCTTCCGTGATGCGGGCCTGCCGGAGTGGAGCCTGGAGGAGGTGCGCGAACGCGTCCGCCACTCGCTGCGCGATAGCTTCCCCCAGCTTTTCGGCTCCCGCTGGGAGCATGCGCGCGACATCTTCTACGCCGCCGTCCGTGCCACCCACCTGGCCGTGCTGCAGCCGATGCCGGAGGTGGCGGCGCTGATCCGCCAGGCAGCCGCCCTGGCGCCCCTGGCGGTGTTGTCCAACAAGGCCGGACCCTTGCTGAGGGCGGAGGCAGCCCATCTGGGCTGGCAGACGCATTTTCGAGCTCTGGTGGGGGCCGGCGACTGCGCGGCCGACAAGCCGGACCCACGCCCGATGCGCGTGGCCTGCGCCGCCTGCGGCGTGACGGCTGGTGGTGCCGTCTGGTATGTCGGCGACAACGCCCTGGACATGGATGCTGCCCGCCGCGCCGGCTGCGTGCCTGTTCTGCTGGGCGATGCGGCCCATGACGGCGGGCCGGAGCGGGCCAATGCAGCCCTTCACTTTCCCACGTCTGCGCAAATGACAGCTGCGTTATCAGCGCTTGCCAAGGTGCCCCTCCCGGGGTGATTTTGGTGCCCCCGCGGGCGAGGGTGCGCGCTCCGGGAACGCGGTGCGTCGCAAGGGCGGGCCACGAAGAACAACCGCCCTTGTTCCGCCGCGGCAAAGCCGGGCGGAGAGTAAGAAGAAGGACATCAGCCAATGGCTGCCGACAAGTCCCAGAACGTGCAGGACGTGTTCCTGAATCATGTTCGCAAAAGCAAAACTCCCGTCACCGTCTTTTTGGTGAACGGTGTCAAGCTCCAGGGCATCATAACCTGGTTCGACAACTTCTCGGTGCTTCTGCGCCGTGACGGACACACCCAGCTCGTTTACAAGCATGCGATCAGCACCGTGATGCCGGGCGCTCCGATCATGCTGTTCGATGCCGCTTCCGCCGGCGCCCAGGCCCAGCCGTCCCAGGCAGGCGCCCCCATCCGCGAGACCACGATGACACTCACGCCGCGAGAGCCGAGCCCTGTCGGAAGCGAAGGCTGATCCGGGGGCCGGGGGCCCCACCCCCGCCGCCGTGATCCTGCCGTGGGAACGACCCCACGGCATCCCGGACGGACGAGGCGCCGCCCGCGCCGCCGAGGCCAGGTTGGCCGAGGCGGTCGGGCTGACGGCCTCCATTGGCGTGGCCATCGTCCACACCGGTATCCATCCCCTCCGAGCCCGCCGACCCAGCACCCTGCTGGGCGAGGGGCAGGTGGAGGCAGCACGTGCCGCCATGGCGGAGCAGGGGGTGCAGGTGGCCGTGGTCGATGCCGCGCTCAGCCCTGTCCAGCAGCGCAATCTCGAGCGTGCCTGGGGCTGCAAGGTCATCGACCGCACCGGGTTGATCCTGGAGATCTTCGGCGAGCGCGCCCGAACGCGGGAGGGCTCGCTTCAGGTCGAACTGGCGCATCTCGAATACCAGCGCACCCGCCTCGTCCGGTCCTGGACCCATCTTGAGCGGCAGCGAGGCGGCTTTGGCTTCCTCGGTGGCCCCGGTGAGTCGCAGATCGAGATCGACCGTCGCCTGATCGGCGAGCGAATCGTGAAGTTGAAGAAGGAGCTGGAGCAGGTGCGCCGCACGCGGGGGCTGCACCGCACGGCGCGCACGAAAGTGCCTTTCCCGGTGGTCGCGCTGGTCGGCTACACCAATGCGGGCAAATCCACCCTGTTCAACGCGCTGACCGGCGCCGGGGTCTATGCCCAGGACCAGCTCTTCGCGACGCTGGACCCGACCATGCGCGCCATCCGCCTGCCCTCGGGCCGCACGGTCATCCTTTCCGACACGGTCGGCTTCATCTCCGAACTGCCGACCCAGTTGGTGGAAGCGTTCCGCGCCACGCTGGAGGAGGTGGCGGCCGCCGATATCATCCTCCATGTGCGCGACGTCGCTCATCCGGACAGCACCGCGCAGCGTGCCGATGTGCTGGGCGTGTTGACCGGCCTTGCCGAAGGCCCTGACGCGGCGCTGGACGAGGCCTGGGAGTCGCGGCTCATCGAGGTGCTGAACAAGACCGACCTTCTGCAGGAGCCGCCGGCCGTTACGGCCGCCGCCATCCCCGTCTCCGCTCTCACGGGGGACGGTCTGGATGCGCTGCGCAACACGCTGGACGAGCGCCTGGCGGCCGGTCTCGTCACCGAGAGCTTCACCCTCAACCCCGATGACGGCGCCGGAATCGCCTGGCTCTACGAGCATGGCGAGGTGCTGGAGCGCCGGGATGTGGACGACGCCATTCACCTATCGGTGCGGCTCGCCCCGGCCGATCTGGCCCGCTTTGCCCAGCGCGGCACGGCGTGAGCCGCTTCGACGCCGCCACGCTGCGGGAGGTGGACGGCATCCTCCGCGCCGCGGCGCGGGCCGAGATCATGCCCCGTTTCCGCCGGCTCGGCACCGCCGACATCCGAACCAAGTCCGGTCCGCTGGACATGGTGACGGATGCCGATGAAGGCGCCGAGCGTGTGATTGCCGCGGCGCTGACGGAGATGTTCCCCGGCTGTGTCGTGGTGGGAGAGGAAGGCTGCTCCGCCGATCCCGGGCTGGCCGACCGGCTGGCAACGGCGGATCTCGCTTTCGTGGTGGACCCTGTGGACGGGACCGCCAATTTTGCTGCCGGCATGCCGCTCTTCGGCTGTATGGCCGCGGCCTTCGAGAAGGGCGAGGTCGTGGCCGCCTGGATCCACGATCCGCTGGGCGATGACACGCTGACCGCCGCGCGCGGGGAGGGCGCCTGGCTGGCGGCCGCCGACGGCACGCGCGGCCCGCTTCTCCGGGTGGCGGATCCGGCGCCCATGGGCGCCATGGTTGGCTGTATTTCCTACGGCTATCTCACCGAGCCACTGAAGAGCCGCGTGGCAGCCCGCCTGCCGCGCTTGGCAAAGACCTGGCAGCTCGGTTGCGCAGCCCATGAATACCGGCTGCTCGCCGTGGGGCACACGCATCTTTCCCTCTACAACCGCCTGATGCCCTGGGACCATGCGCCGGGTTCGCTGATCCATGCCGAAGCCGGCGGCTACGCGGCGCATTTCGACGGGAGCGCCTATCACCCTGCGACGGCGCGCGCCGGTGGATTGATCTGCGCTCCCGATGAGGCAAGCTGGGAGGTCGCGCGCTCCGCGTTGCTTGAGGACGAGGGCCTGACTGCCGAAGCCGGGCGGAGCCAGCCCGCTGCACGGGTGGGAGCGGCTTAGCGCCGCTCGGCAACCTTCGCGGCTTGCCAGAGCGCCTCCATCTGCTCGAGCGAGGCTTCCGCCGGCGCCCGGCCTTCCGTGGCCAAGCCGGTCTCGATTGCCCTGAAGCGGCGTTCGAACTTTGCGTTGGCGCCGCGCAAGCAGGACTCCGGGTCCAGGTCCAGCTTTCGGGCCAGATTGGCGAGCACAAAGAGCAGGTCGCCCACCTCGTCGGCCAAGCGCGCGGGATCCGCCTTGGGAAGCTCTGCACGAAGCTCGGCGGCTTCCTCCTCGAGCTTGTCCAGAACTTGGCTGGCGTCCGGCCAGTCAAAGCCGACGCGGGCGGCCCGCCGTGTCAGCTTGGCGGCGCGGGTGAGGGCAGGGAGGTTGGACGCGACGCCTGCCAGCGTGCCCGTCTCTGCGCGCTCGGCCCGTTCCATGGATTTCTGTGCCTCCCAGGCCTCTGTCTGGGCGAAGGCATCGCGCGCTGCATCTTCACCAAAGACATGAGGATGGCGGCGGATCATCTTGTCGTTGATGGATTTTGCTACGTCGGCGAAGGCGAAACACCCGGCTTCTTCCGCCATCCGCGCGTGGTAGACGACCTGCAGCAGCAGATCCCCTAACTCGTCCTGCAGCCCGGACCAATCCTGCCGCTCGATCGCATCCGCAACCTCATGGCCTTCTTCAACTGTATAGGGCGCGATAGAGGCGAAGTCCTGGACGCGGTCCCAAGGGCACCCATCGGGCGCCCGCAGGCGCGCCATGATGGTCAGTAGCCGCGAGAGCTCGGAGGAGGCGCGAGCGGCGCTCATTCCGGTAGCCCTTCAAGTCGCGTAATGTAGATTATGTAAAAATAAGACGGCATGTCAGGGCACCTCCACTATCATCCCGTCGAAGCTCGGCTCGATCCCGGCCGGCAGCGCCGATTGCATCCAGCCCCAATCGAGATCGGGCCCCATATGGGTCAGCACCGTCTGCGCGGCACCGATGCGCTGCGCCCAATCGATCACCTTGGCCACATGGGCATGGACCGGATGCGGCTTGCGCTGGAAGCAGCCGACCACCCAGCCATGCACGCCCTCAAGCGCCGCGAAGGCCTCTTCCGGCAGCTCCACCACATCGGTCGAATAGCCGAAGCCGCCGATGCGCAGCCCCAGCGTCTCCATCACCTTGTGGTCCTGGGCGAAGAGCCGGACATCGAAGCCGGCCATCGGCACCACTTGGCCCGGCTCCACGACCTGAGGCTCCAGGGCTGGCCGGAAGAAGCCTGGCGTGACCGGCCTGAAGGCGTAGTCGAAGCGCCGCGTCACCTCGGCCAGCGTTGCCGCCGTGGCGTAGAGCGGCAGCGCACGGCCCATGAGCCGGTTGATCATCCGCAGCTCGTCCAGACCGACCACATGATCCGCATGGGAATGCGTCAGTACCACCGCATCCACGCGGCTGATCCCGCTGGCCAGGAGTTGTGCCCGCAGATCCGGCCCTGCATCGACGAGAAGTGTTGTACCATCAGGAGCCTGGATGGCGATGCTCGAGCGACTTCGCCGGTTCCGCGGCTCTGCCGGATCGCAGGCACCCCAATTGCCGTGGCCATCCGGCCCGCCTAACAGCGGCACGCCGCTCGATCCGCCGCAGCCAAGAACAGTAACTTTCAACAAAAACCGTGGCCTAGACGCACTGGCTGAAAAGCCGATGGAAGTTTTGGGTGGTCACTTCGCCTACCTTGGCGGTGTCCCATCCTCTCACCCGCGCCAGCACTGCAGCCGTATGGGCTACAAGCGCAGGTTCGTTGCGTTTCCCGCGCAGTGGGGCGGGGGCGAGGTAGGGACTGTCGGTCTCCACCAGCAGCCGGTCCTCCGGCAGGTCTGCCGCGATGGCCCGCAACTCCTCGCTCTTCGGAAAGGTCAGGATGCCAGAGAGCGAGACATAGCCACCCTCCGCCACCACCGCCTCCGCCAGGGCGCGGGTCGAAGAGAAGCAATGCAGCAGCGCCGGGAAGGGCCCGCCTGCCGCACGCTCCTCGGCCAGGATGGCGGCGATGTCGTCATCCGCGTCCCGGGCGTGGATCACCAGAGGCAGGCCGGTGCGCTGGCTGGCCCGGATGTGCCGGCGGAAGCTCTCCTGCTGCACCTCACGCGGTGCCTTATCGTAAAAGTAGTCAAGGCCCGACTCACCAATCCCGATCACCCGCGGATGCTCGGTCAGCGCCACCAGCGCCTCCACGGTCGGGATCGGCGCCTCGCCCACATTCTGCGGGTGCACGCCTACCGTGCCCCAAACCTGCGGGAAGCGATCGGCCAAGGCTTTCACCTGGGCCGCCTGTTCGACCCGCACGCCGATCGTCACCATCCGCTCGACCCCGGCTTCCAGAGCGCGGCCGATCACGGCCTCAATCTCCTCCTCGGTGTAGTAGTCGAGGTGGCAATGGCTATCGACGAGCATCAGGCCGCCTCGTCGATCTTGCGGAAAAGCGGTGAAGGCGGTGGCAGCGCCGTGCCGTCCGGAAGCGGCGTGGCGAGGTCCGAAAGGGCGCGACTCCCCTCCCCGACCCCGAGCTGGTCCAGCATCGACGCCATCGTGCCGGGCATGAAGGGCTGCAGCACCGTCGCGAGTGTCCGCATGGCGGTGTGAAGGTTACGCAGCACCGCTTCCATCCGCACCGGATCGGTCTTCTTCAGGGACCAGGGCTTCTGGGAGTCGATCCAGGAATTCCCGAGCCGCACGACCGTCCAAATCCGCTCCAGCGCCTCGCCGAAGGCTTGGCGCGAGATGGCGTCGTCCACGGCGGCGGGGAGTGCCTCCACCGGGCCGAGAAGCTCGCGGTCAGCATCCGTCGGAGGCACCAGAGCAGGCAGCCGGCCTTCGCAGTTCCGCTGGATCAGCGACAGGGTGCGCTGCGCCAGGTTGCCCAGGTCATTCGCCAGTTCGCTGTTGAGGCGGCCGATTACCGCACGGCGGGAGAAGTCGCCGTCATTGCCGAAGGGCACCTCGCGCAGCAGGTAGTAGCGCAGCGGGTCCAGCCCGAATTCCTCGGCCAGCAGCAGCGGGTCCAGCCCGTTGCCGAGGGACTTCGACATCTTCTGCCCCTCAATGGTCAGCCAGCCATTGGCATAGACGCGCTTCGGAGGCTCCAGCCCCGCAGCCATCAGGAAGGCGGGCCAGTAGACGCAGTGGAAGCGCGTGATCTCCTTGCCGACCATATGCAAATCGGCTGGCCAGAAGCCCCAGCGCTCCGACCCGGGGTCCGGATAGCCAAGGGCGGTGATGTAGTTCGTCAGCGCATCCAGCCAGACATACATCACATGCGCCTCGTCCCCCGGCACCGGCACGCCCCATTTGAAGGAGGTGCGGGAGATCGACAGGTCCTGGAGCCCGGCCTTCACGAAGGCGGTCACCTCCCGCTTCGTGCTCGCCGGGGCCATGAATTCTGGATGGGCCTCGTAGAATTCCAGCAACTTCCCGGTCCAGTCCGAGAGGCGGAAGAAGTAAGAGGGCTCGCGCGTCCACTCCACCGGGGCGCCGGAGGCGATGGCCACCTTCACCCCGTTGCGATCCTCGATCTCGTCCGGCCCATAGAAGGCCTCGTCCCGCACCGCGTACCAGCCCTCGTAATGGCCGAGATAGATGTGGCCACCCGCCGCCAGCTTCTCCCAGAGCGCCTGGCAGGAACGCTTGTGGCGCTCCTCGGTCGTACGGATGAAGTCGTCGAAGGAAATGCCAATCTTCTCGGCCATGCCCCGGAAGTCGGCGGCAAGCTGGTCCGTGAAGTCCTGCGGCGACAGGCCGGCATCGAGCGCGGCACGCTCGACCTTCTGCCCATGCTCATCCGTGCCGGTGAGGAAGAACACCTCGTTCCCCGCCAGCCGCTTCCACCGCGCCAGCACATCGGCGGCGATGGAAGTATAGGCATGGCCGATATGTGGCTGGCCGTTCAGGTAATAGATCGGCGTCGTCAGGAAGAAGCGCTTCCCACCCTGCACCGCCTTGGCCTCGCTCATCGTCTGATCCCGCGCCATGTCCCGCCGGCGCGACAGGAGCTCCCGTCAGTTCGAGAGCCGCGAGAGACCGGTCAGCACCGCCTGCTTGCGGTCCAGGTTGAGCGTTTCGGTCTCGTCGGCCAGCCGGCCGAGCATGTCCCACAGCCCCGCCCACTCGGCAAGGCCGCGCCCTTCCAGCCACGGGGCCGCCCCCTCCCCGCGCCCCGCCCGGCGCAGCGCCGTGGCCAGCGCGTCCCGCAGCAGGTCGATGAAGGTAACGAAGGCGCTGCCGTCCCGCTTGGAAGCCAGGCGATCGGCCAGGGCGTGCATCTCCCGTGGGTCAGGGCGCGGTAGACGGGCGAGGAAACCCTCCACCTCCCGCGCCATGACAAGCCCCTCCCCCTCGGCCAAGGCCAGCGCCCGCCCGGGGCTGCCAGCCGCGAGCCGTGCAAGGGCGCCGCGGTCCTCCGCTTCCATCCCCGGAATCCAGCGCGCCAGGACCGGGTCCAGCGCCGCGGGCTCCAGCGGAAACAGGTCAAGCCGTCGCACCCGGCTGCGGATGGTGGGCAGCAGCCGGTCGGGCGCCGAGGCGGTCAGCACCAGGACGGCCCGCGCCGGCGGCTCCTCCAGCGTCTTGAGCAGGGCGTTCTGTGCCTGCTCGTTCATCGCCTCCAGCTCCTCGATCACCACGACGCGCCAGCCACCTTCGGCCGGGGTCATGGCGAGGAAGCGCGTCAGCTCCCGCACCTCCTCCACGCGGATGATGACCTTCTTGCCCTTCTCGCCCGCATTGGGAGCCAGGGCGCGCAGATCGGCATGGGCTCCCGCCGCGATCCGGGCGAAGAGCGGATCGCCCGGCGGCACGAAGAGCGGTGCCTCCCCAGCGGGCGTGGTCCCCGGCATGCCCGCCAGCATCCAGCGGGCATAGCGCCAGGCCAGTGTCGCCTTTCCCACGCCGCGCGGGCCGGTCAGCATCCAGCCGTGATGCATCCGCCCCGAAAGCGCGGAATCCCGCAGGGCGGCAGCGGCGTGGTCATGCCCAAACAGGGATGGGTTGGCGCGCGGTTCCGGCGGCAGGCTCACGCGGCCACTCCCAGCCGGTTCCGGATCGCGGCGAGGGAGAGGTCGAGCACCTCGCCAGGGCTGCGGGAGGCGTCCAGCACCACGCAGCGTTCGGGCTCCTGCGCCGCGATGGCGAGGAATCCGTCGCGCACTCGAGCATGGAAGGCATCACTCTGCCGCTCGTAGCGGTTAGCGTCGCCCCGAGAGAGCGCGCGCCCCATGCCACGCTCCGGCGGCAGGTCCAGCAACAGGGTCAAATCGGGCCGCAGCGCTCCGAGTGTCAGCCCGCAGAGGCACTCCCACACGTCGCGGGACAGCCCCTGCCCCGCTCCCTGATAAGCCAGGGTACTATCGGCGAAACGGTCGCAGACCACCCAGATGCCGGCATCAAGCGCAGGCCCGATGGTCCGCGCGACATGTTCCCGCCTCGCGGCAAAATGCAGCATCGCCTCGGCCACTGGATCCCAGGACCCGCCGCCAAGGATCAGGGCCCGCACAGCCTCCGCCCCGGGCGCCCCGCCCGGCTCGCGGGTCCGCAGCACCGGTAACCCGCTGGCAGCCAGGGCGCCAGCCAGGGCCCGTGACAGGGTGGTCTTTCCTGCCCCTTCCCCGCCCTCGAGCGTGATGAACCGGCCGCGGCCCGGCTCAGGCCCCACTGACCATGCGCCCGATCACCGCCGGAATGCGCGGGATCAGCCCCAGCCGTCCTACATCCGCCCCGGCGAGGAGCGGCACGGTCATCGGCGGCACGCCGGCACCGGACACTTCCAGCCGCCCCAGCTCCTGGCCCTTGGCCACCGGCGCCGGGATGGGACTGTCATAGCGGAGCTTCACCTGCAGGTTGCGGCGCCACTGGCGCGGCAGGGTAAGCACCACGTCGCGCCCGCCCACCAGCGGCACCTTCAGCTGCTCGCCAAGATAGACCGGCGCCTCCTCGATCGTGTCGGAGGCGCGGAAAAGGGCGACGTTCTCGAATTCCCGGAAGCCCCACTCCATGAGGCGCTCGGTCTCCTCGCGGCGGGCGGCCATGCTGGGCAGGCCGTTCACCACCAGGATCAGCCGGCGGTCGCCCCGCTTCGCGCTGCCGGTGAGGCCATAGCCCGCCTCCTCGGTGTGGCCAGTCTTGAGCCCGTCGGCCCCGGCCACGCGACCGAGGAGCGGGTTGCGGTTCTCCTGGTTGATGTCGTTCCAGCGGAAGCTGCGCTCGGCATAGATCCGGTAGTGCTCCGGATGGTCGTTGATGATGTGCCGCGCGAGCAGCGCGAGGTCGCGGCAAGTCATCCGGTGCTCGGGGTCGGGCCAGCCGGTCGCGTTGCGGAAGGTGCTGTCCGTCAGACCCAGGCGCCGCCCATAGTCGTTCATCAGCTCGGCGAACTGCGTCTCGCTGCCAGAGATGCCCTCGGCCAGCACAATGCAGGCATCGTTGCCCGATTGGACGATGACTCCGCGGATCAGGTCCTCGACCTTCACCGAATTGCCGATGCCAACGAACATTTTGCTGCCGCCCATGCGCCAGGCGCGCTCACTGACGGGCAGCTCCTGATCCATCCGCAGCCGGCCCTGCTTCAGCAGGTCAAAGACGACATACATCGTCATCAGCTTCGACATGGAGGAAGGCGGCATCCGCTCGTCGGCGCTCTTCTCGAGCAGCACCGCGCCGGTATCGGCGTCGACGATCAGTGCCTGGCGCGCGATGGTGTCCACCGGCCCCAGCGGCGTGCTGGCGGGCGTGCCCGGTGGTGCGGCGGGCGCGCGTGGGGCCCGCTGCGCGTTGCGCGCCTGCGCCCGTGCCTCGCCGCTCAGCAACCCACCCGAAATCCCGATCGCGGCCACGGCCCCGATCATGTTCCGACGCTTCGGCATCCCCATGCCCCCCAATTTCCAGTCGCGCAGGCCCATCCAGGCACAAAGGCGCGACGCTAGTCCACGATGATCCGTGCTTCCGATACGCCCGCTCGCAGGGCGCCGTCGAGCGCCCTATCCGCCTCGGCGGGCAGGCGGAACGGCCCCAGCCTCACCCGGTACTCCGGAAGGCGTGCCGGGCCGAAGGATTCGACCCGGGCGCCGCCCAGCCGCCTGGCCTGGCGTTCCGCCGCGGCCCGGCTGGTGAAGCTGCTGCCCTGCACATACAGCATTCCCGGCATGGCCGGCCCTTGTGTCACCCGCTCCGGCAGCACCAGCGGGGGCGCCGTCCGGCCCGGCCCGGCCGCGGCGGCCTGCACGACGGGGCCCCGCCCCTCGCGGACGCGCTCCGCCTGGCGTGTACCCGCGATCGGGGCGAGCGTCTCCCGCTCCACCGCCACCGTCGGCGCCGCCTCGATGGCCGGGCGGCTTCCCTCCGGCACAGGGAGGGTGGAGGCGAGGCTGCGGGACAGGTTCCCCTCCACCGCCACCCGCACTTGCGTCGGCCGGTTTGCCGCAATGCCGAGCAAATCCGCCGCCCGACGGGACAGTTCGATCACCCGCCCCGGATCGGCCGGCCCGCGGTCATTCACCCGCACCGCCAGGGAGCGCCCGTTCTCGAGATTGGTCACCGTCACCACGGAAGGCAGCTGAAGGGTGCGATGGGCCGCCATCAGGGCGGCGGGATCGTGGATCTCGCCATTTGGCGTCCGGCGGCCGGCATGCGCACCGGCCGCGACCCCGGCCAGCCCCGTCTCAATGAGGGAGAAGTCCTCGCGCGGATAGAACCAGAGATTCCCCAAGCGGTAGGGCTCGCCCACCCTATAGCGTGCCTCGACGGCAGGGGGCGGCTCCGGCTTCCAGCACCCAGCGAGCAGGAGCAGCGCCAGGAGGGCAGCGGGACGGATCACGCCACCCGGTCGGACAGCAGCCCAACCGCCAGCGCGTAGAAGTTCGACGGGTTGTAGCGCCGGATCACGTTGAAGTTCGAATAGACGAGGAAGGCCTGGGTGCTGCCCGAGGACGCCCCGGGCACCAGAACCGCGCCCGTCATGTCGAGAGACGGCACCGCCGTCCCGTCGGCAAAAGTGATCCCCAGCCGGGCCCATTCGCGGAGCGGGCGGACATTGTCGCGCGTGGCCTGGGACGGATCGAAGCCGGACGGGAGGTAAACCTCCCTTCCCCAGCGCTCATCTTCGCGCCAGCCGGAACGGGCAAGGTAATTGGCAATGGAGCCGAGCGCGTCGGCCTTGTCGTCCCAGATGTCCTTGCGCCCGTCGCCATCGGCATCCACCGCCAGGCGCTCAAAGCTGGACGGCATGAACTGCGGATGCCCCATGGCCCCGGCCCAGGAGCCGCGCATCCGTTCGGGCGACACATGGCCGGCATCCAGGATGCGCAGCGCCGCCATCAGCTCGTTGCGGAAGAAGCTTGCGCGCCGACCCTCCCAGGCCAGGGTCGCGAGCGCCTCGATCACGCCGAATCCGCCGGTGTTGGTGCCGTAATTCGTTTCCATCCCCCAAATGGCCACCATGAAGCGGCCAGGCACGCGGAAGCGGCCCTCCAGGGATTGCAGCAGGGCGCGGTTGTCGGCGTAGGCGCGGCGCCCGTTGTCGATGCGGGCCTGGCTGACGATACGGTCTCGGTACTGGTCCCAGGTCAGGGTGGTCTCGGCCTGGCGGCGGTCCAGCTCGATCACCCGGTCGACCGGCCGGACGCCGGCGAAGGCCCGCTGCAGCGTGGCATTGGACACGCCGGCCCGGCGGGCATCGGCCCGCACGCCGTCGATGAATGCATCGAAGCTTCCCTGCTGCGCCAGGCTCGGGCGAGCCAGCAGAAGGGCGGGGATGGAGAGGGCGGACCGTCGGCCGAGGCGGATCATGGGCCGACAGGTGCCACTTCCTGCGCGCGGGGGCAACGGAGCCTTTTCGCGTGTCTCATCGGCAGCTGGCGATATGCTCGACGCCGGGCCGCGTGAGGGCCCGCAGACGGCCATTTGGTCGAGGACAATGTCGCGCCACGGACCGCCCTGACGCCGCGAAGACCGCCCGGCCAAGGTCCTGGCGCGGCTGGAAGTGTACCGGTGCGGCGGACCAGACTGTGACTTGCCAGCTAAAATGTTGATCCTTAGAGGATAACACAGCCACGGGATGGGTGGCCGAGTGGTCTATGGCAGCGGTCTTGAAAACCGCCGTGGGGGTGACCTCACCGTGGGTTCGAATCCCACCCCATCCGCCACTCCTGCCATTTGTCCCAAGTTTTTCAAGAGCTGCAGCTGAGATTCGTAGCGAGTCCACAAATAGGTCCACAAACTCCGAGAAACCAGGGACTTGGAGGAGCGTACCGGTCGACGCGATCGGCGAAGCTGTGCAGCAGGCGACCGGCGAAGCACTGCAGTACCGGTTCCCGCGGCCTCCCCCGCCTTCCGGGCGCGCACAGCTTGATCTCCTCCCTGGAGAATCACCGTTGCATCGCGGGCTAATGCTGTGCTCGCGTGCTGTGCTCGCGCGGTTCTTCAAAGGGAAGATTGAGGCCGAACGACTGTTCGGAGGCGTGGCGAGCTAACTTCCCTTAGCGCCCCCTCTGAACCAAGGACGATGCTGGCGCTGTGCTGCCCAGCGGCGAGCGCGGAATTCTGCAGAAACTTCACGCCCGGGCTACTGCGGCCTCCTATGTGCTTCTCCGCTGACCGTCACGCGCGCCCATTCGCGCTCTTTCGCCAGCCAAGGGCGAGCCCCGCAGCAGCGATCATCGCGAAGAAGAAGCCTCCTGCGCCGCCGGCGAGCGCGAGCAGGCAGACGAAGGTTGCCGTTGCCGCCCAGACAGGAGCGGCACTGGAAGTGGGGTGCTCCCGCCGCAGACGGTGTCCCCCAGCCCTGGCTGCGATGCCGACGGCAACCAGCGAGATTAAACCATTGACCACTGCGTTCAGCGACGAGCTGCCAAGTCCATAGGCGAGCAACCCGGCCAGCAACGCCGCGCCCTGCCATGCAAGCGCCACAAGGAATGCCTTTCTGGAGGAGTGAAGCATACGAGAAGGGGCCCGCAGCTTGGCTGGCGGTGCCTGCACGGGTAGGCGCCAGCGCGAAGTTGCGTCGGGTTCGCGGGCAAGCTGACGCGCTGTCCAAGCAGGGTCGACCTCGGCGGCCAGCGGTGAGGCCACGGGTTGCGGCGTGAGTTCGGGACTCGGCGCTTTGCTGGCAACGCGGCGAGTTCTCTCTTCCGCGGGATGGTTTGCTGACGACGCCCGTAGCGGAACGCCTGTTTCCGCTGCGATGCGGCCGACCAGTGGGTGCGCGGCGGCGGGTAAAAAGGTCGTCTCGCCACTACCGCGGAAGGGTGTGTCGCTCCGGATTGCGGCATCCGCGATAAGACGTTCGAGCGTCCGGAGGCTCCTAACCGTCACCAGCTCGCCGTCTAAATTTTTGAACTCGTACATGCGCCTAAATCCACACTACCTCCCAAATCATGTAACACGTGACGAAATATGAAAACTCCGTCTTGGAGGTGTACCGATTGACAGCTACCGTTATGGTTGTGTCACTCGCTAAACAAGATCCTCCCGCGTGCCCCGGGCGTCGGGCAATAACCCTTGCGGCATCTGGCGCACTGCTGTTGCCGTTCATGCAGCGGCCAGCCGCCGCGTGCCTGCCACTGGGCATTACCATCCCGGCAAGGCAGCCGCGCACCACTGCAGGCCTAGGCACGCGCCCTCGAGCCGCTACCGTCCTGATCGACGCCTCGGCCAGTATGGCGGGTTACGTCGCGACACCCAGGTCGGCGGTTCCTGCGGGCGCGCGCGCCCGCCGGGCGGCTGAGGTGCCCGAGCCTCGCACTTTCCGCGACCTCGTCCTGAGCCTCCCGCAGATCGTGTCGCACGTCGCTGATAGTGTCACGACGTTCGCCTTCGGCCGGACAATCAGGCCTGTGCCGCTCGCTGAGTTGCCGCGCGCGAGCCGGCCCGACTTCTTTCGGGATGCAGAAAGCCGCATTGGCGACGCCCTCAATCGCATGGAGACGATGCCTGCCGACGAGCTCGGCCTGCTCGTCACAGACCTTTTCCTCACCGGTGACGAGATATTCGGTGGGGCATCCGCGATCCGTGCGCCGCTTGGACGGATCCTCAGCGACGGCCGCAGCGTCGGTCTTATGGGCATTCGATCAGGCTTCTCAGGGACAATATTCGACATCCCTGGCGTCCGAACGTATGACGGCGCATCCGAGCGCCCGTTCTACGTCGTAGCGACGGGCTCGCTTCCTGCGGTTACAAGGTTGCTGCACCGCATAGAGGTGGAAATCCTTGCCTCGCTTCCCCCTACGCCGGACGGGGCGCCCCGCTCGCAAGTAACTATCTTCTCGCGCAGGCCGCTAGAGGAAGCCCCCATCGCGGTTGACCTGACTCCGGTGGCGCCCGCCTTGACGGCCTCGTCGCTGGCGCCCGCACTTGGGCCCGATGTACGCCAGATCGCATTCCCGAACGCCGGCGGTCTAGCCTCGGCCCGGATACCGCTCCAGGAACGCGCGGCAGCTCCCATCCTCCTCCCCGACATCTTCCAGGTCGAGGAGGCGGTTTGGGCAGAGTCGGCACCGCGCGCGGCTTGTGCGGACCGATGGCTGAGGATCCGGAGCCTTCCTGGGCCGCTCGCGTCCGTTTCGTTGCGGGACGGTGCACCGGTGCTGACGGTCGGCGGTTCTGCGCTGTCGCGCGTGCCGCCAGGCGTGCCGTTCCTGGTCCAAGCGAGGGTGACCGCCAGCGGCCTGTCCGAGGCGCCCGCCGCAACTGCGTGGACTCGAGCTTGGAACCTCGAAGCCCGCGACGCAGAGGCTTTCACGGCGACTCGGCCGAGCTTGTTCCGCACCCTGCATTTGCGGGAGGTGGCAACCATGCTGGAGACGCTCGTGCGTGAAGAACTCCAACCCCAACCGATCGCGGAGGCGCTCCTGGCCTTCCAGATCCCAAGACGCTGAGGTGCGCATGCGTCACTGGCTCAGACCTTTCATGCTCGGGACGATCGTGGGCCTCGCTCTCATCGCCATGGCTTGGTTTCTTCCTGCTTTCCTGCCTTCCTCCATCGCAGAGGGAATGCTTCAGCCTGCCTACAGGATGGAGGAACTAGTCGCGCGCTTCGTGCCGGAGGTGACCGCCGGAATGCAGCGCGCTTTCTCCCTTGCCGCTGCGGCCGTCTTTTTCGCCTTCGTCGTTCTCTCGCTCATGAACCTCGTCGCACGTCCGATCGGGCCGGGGCTGGCTGGCAGCGGCTGGCGGCGTGGCGTTTGGGTTCTGCTGCTGCTGGTCGTCGTTATCGGCGCGCTAGGGGCGACCTACTTGTTCCTCAGCTTCTGGCTTACGACCGTTGACGAGGCAGCTGCGACCCAGTGCGCCCTCTATGTCTGCCTTGCTGCCGCGCTCGCGTACTGGCTTCTTTCCTTCGTCGGAACGGAGCGGATGATGCGCCCGGCCGTGCCCTTCGCAAGCCGTCTGAACTCCCTATGAGCGCGAACTTCCTCCTTGGCATCGGAGGCACCGGCGCAAAATGCGTCGAAGCATTCGTCCGCCTTGCTTTCTGCGGCCTTGGGCCCGACTCCACCTGGATCGGCTTGCTCGACCAGGATCGCTCCAACGGCAATGCTGCACGCGCGATACGCGTCCTCGCGGAGGCGAGCAATCTCCGCACCGCCTTTCGCGCAGCGGGCGCGAATGACCTTGGGCCGTGTCCGCTCCTGCGCACTGCCATCGAAAGGCCCAAGGCTGGCTGGGCCTGGGCGCCAGACGAGAGGTCGTCCGTGAGCCTTGCAACCTCCATCGGGTTCGGCGGTCTGCCGGCTAGCGAGGCGGCGCTTGCCGAAATCCTATTCTCAAGCGATGAGCGGCGGCTGCAACTTGACGAAGGCTTCCGGCAGCGGCCCGCCCTCGGGGCTGCGTTGACACTCCAGGGCGTTACACCAAGCTCCGACGTTTGGCATGACCTCTTAGGCGCGCTGCAAGCCGCTGGACAGGGCGAGGAGGTACGCATCCTCCTCGTGGCCTCTGTATTCGGTGGTACCGGGGCCGCAGGCTTTCCAACCGTCGCTCGCCTTCTCCGGAAGGCAATCGAGGAGCGTGGGCTAGGCGAGCGCGTGAAGCTCGGCGGCGTGCTCATGCTCCCGTATTTCGCCTTCCCAGCGCCACCGCCCGGGTCAGGTCCAGCGATCCGCCCAGACTCCTCAGCATTCCTCATGCAAGCCCGCGGGGCCCTCGAGCACTATGCAGGCCTGTTCCGAGAGGAGACAGTGTTTGACAATCTATACCTACTCGGCAGCGACCCCCTCGTCCCGCTAGGAACCTATTCAGACGGCGGTTCGCTGCAGGCGAACCCCCCTCTCCTGCCCGAACTCGTTGCTGCCCTCGCCGCTCTAGATTTTCTAGCGGCTCGCAGCGATCCAGCGAGGGGAGTGCTTGCCACCCGCACAGGCGGAGGTGACGTAGTCGGCTGGGATGACCTGCCCGACGTCGGTACGCGGGGCAAGGTGCGCGAGTACGTCGCGGCGGCGGTCCGGACCGCAGTAGCTTGGCGAGAGCAGTACGTCCCGGCGCTGACCGGTGACGCCTGGAGGCGGCACGACCGCGAGGCGTGGTTCCAGGCTCACCTCGCGCCCGCAGTCGGCAACTCGGTGGCCGCTGAAGCATCTCAGCGGGCGATATCGAAGCTCACCGAAGCATCCGACGACTTTTTGCGGTGGTTCGTCGCTCTAAACCGCGGAAGCGCTGGGGCGGGCCAGCGCCTCGCACTCGTTGCCGACGACCTCCTCGCCCGCGCCTGGGACTCCGCCGACGTCGCGCGGATGCAGCTCTCTGCGGCTGTGGGAGAAGCCGGGTTCCGGCACCTCGTCCCGCCCGTCGCGGGGCCGGGCCTTTCTGACGTCTTCTCTGCCTTGACGTACGACGCCCCTATCGCCGGTGCCGCCGGGCCAGCCCGCCTCGTCGCGGCGCTGCATGCGGCGTGCCTCGGCCACCAGCGCGAAGGAGCCTGAACGTGACGGTGAAGTCTCCCTTGCTGCCTCCTCTACGCGCCGACCACCGCGTGCCCCCGATCCCGGCGGCGGGAGTGTGGCACTCCCTCGGCTCCGCCGACCAGCTGACTGCGATTGCGCGCGGCCTTAAAACGACGGAGAGCCTAGCGGCGGGGAATGAGATCGTCTCCGTTCCGGACGTCTGGGCGGCGGTTACGGTGTTCCACGACGCGTTAACTGGTGAGCAGCACCCATTTCACTCGCGAGCCGTAGAAGAATGGCGCGGGCTTCTTGCGACTTTCGCGCTCGCCTCAGCCTATGTGCCCGGCCTCACCTCCACGGAGATGAGGCTGTCGGACCTTGCGGTTGGCCCCTGGGCGGACATCGTGCGGCGCCTTCCGCCACGAGCTGCATTGCTGCAAGGGGGAACGATCGACGAGGTAGCGATTGTACGGGTCGACGGCCGCGTAATCGCCCTCGCCCAGCCGCTGACCCTACTTTCTCCAAGTCGCTCGCTCGGGGACCCCGGAGAACGGCCGCCGGTTCCCTGGGTAGTTGATGGGCGTTTCCGCGACCCGCTCAAGATCGCCTCCCTTGGGACTAGCGACCGGTGGGTTCTGGCGCGCTTCCTGTCCAGGGTTGACGAGGCAATGAGGCCCCTAGCGACCTCGCCAGATGTCGCCGCTCTCCTCGGACTCATCCGAGCATATATGGCGGACGCGAAACCTAGCGGAACGGAACCCGCGTTTGAGGAAGAGCCCGCCGTCACGCGCCTCCCGTCCCTGCCCGTGTTCCGCGCAATGAACAGACGAGAGCACGTCGCGCTGACCGGAAAGGCCGCGTCCGACTGCCTCCTCCGGCTGCGCGAGGGTCTCGGGTCGCACCTCAACGGGGTCGTCCTAGTGGACGACGAGATGGACCGGCTTCTCGGCGTATCGGCTGGGAACTTGCGCGTCTGGGGCACGGTCTCCCTCGCGATGTTGAGGGCAAATCCTGCGCTCCTAGACGGCATCAGGTCGGACGCGCAGTCCAAAGGATACCTGATCGTCAGCACAGGCGAGCTATTCCTGCCGCGGCTCCACCGCGTGGACGGCATCGGTGGAGAGCGCGGATTTGACCAGCACCCAGCAGGAGCCCGGGAGCACCTCCTCCCGCTTTCCCCGTTCCTGCTTGCGCTTTTGGACGGTCCGGCTCTAGGGCGTGCATGTCGCCTTATCGCCGGCGGCGAGGGAACGACGCTGCATCTTGCCCTGACGCTCGAGTCCGGCGGAACGGTGACACTCTCGCGCCTCTACCCGGACGAGGAGTCTTTGGAACCCCCGCTTGTGCTTTCGGTGTGGCCGAACTTCCGCGCTTCCTGGTGGCGTCTCCACCTCGGCTTCACGAGCGCTTCAGTGTCTATTCAGTTCACGCCGACGGGCCTTCTGTCGAAGGATGGGATTCGCCGGCGCTTTGAGGCGAACGATGGCTTCAGCGCAGTGGCGGCTGCGCGCGCGCTGCTCGCCGGCGACGTTACAGCGGCGGGCGAGACCACTTGGCTTCGCGACGATCGCTCGGAGGCGCAGGGCATCCACCAGCTGCCGGGTCCCGCGGAAGCCGCGGTCCTGGAATACCGCCGATCCGACGAGCGCCAAGTGGCGGGTCTCCTCCTGCTGCCCTTGCCAGAGCCTGCTCCGTCCGCAGCGAGCGGCCGCGCGACGGTCGGCATCGATTTCGGCACGACAAACACCTCGGTTTACCTGCAGCTTCCTGGGGGTGAGACTGCACCGCTCCGCATTGCGGCGAGGCACGTCGCAGCCTACAGCGATGCAGACCAGGGGCGCGATCTGCTTGACCGTGAGTTCCTGCCGGCGACCGACGTTGGCATTCCGTTCCAGACGATCCTCCGCGTGAGGCGCGGCTTGGGCAGAGTCGACGGGGAGCGGATCTTCCGAGACGCGCTTATCTACTTCGCACAGCGCCGCCAGTCGGCCATCGCGCACTTCGGCGGTACCGCCGAAGGGCTCGACTTCAACCTCAAGTGGTCGAGGGAAGTCGATGCGCCGAAGCGCATTGAGCTATTTCTCACGGAGGTAGCGCTGCTCGCTCTTGCCGAGGCTGGCGCGCGCGGTGTGCAGCCGGGCGCAGTCGCCTTTCGATTCTCATTCCCCGAGGCGTTCCGCCCGTGGCAACTCACCGGCTTCCAGCAGGCGGCCCGGAACGCCGTCCGCCTCGCGGTGGAAACAGTCACGGGTGAGCGCACCAGAACGGACCCGCCCGTCGAGTTCCGGACCGAGTCGGTGAGCACCGCCTTGTACTTTATCCATCGTCGGAACGTGCCTCCGCCGGAGGGCTTGGTCAGCTTCGATATCGGAGGTGGGACGACCGACGTTGCCGTTGTCCAGCAGCGCACGTTGGGTGCTGAGCCGCTTGCGTGGCGGGGCTCCTTCGAACTCGCGGGACGCGCGTTGCTTATCGATCACCTGCGCAAGCATCCCGCCATCCTTCGGAAGCTTGCGGGCTATCAACCCGAGCTTAAGGCACTCGTCGACACGCTTGGAGAGAAGCTCACGCTCGACGATATGAAGGGCATTCTCGCCACCGAGCTCGTCGTGAATAGCGAGCCCTTCGCCACAGCGCTGGATCGGTACCTCCCCGTTCTCGCTGGGTCACCGGAAGCAGAGCGTCTGAAGGCCGTCGCGCTAACAGGGCTCGCGGGACTCCTCGATTACACTGGACGGGTGGTACGTTCACTTGTCGAGGCGGGCCGTATTGAGGCGCGCAGAGGCACGAACGTCTCCCTTTGCCTGGGCGGCCGCGCCTCCCTTCTATTCCGCGCGCTGCTTCGGTCACCCGAGGAGACAGATAGGGTCCTTCGCTTTTTCACCGACGCGACAGGGGAGGCTATGCCACGGGCCAACCTCGTCTTCTCGACTGAGCCTAAGGAAGAGGTTGCATATGGCCTAGTACGCGACGACGCGTCTCTCCTCGGCCGTGTGGCAGCCGACCCGCTCCTCGGGGAGGCCGTGGTATCGGGGGCAAACCCGATTAGGCCCTCGGCGAGAGTCGCGGATCTTGCGGTTAGCGAGCCCTGCCGGATCGAGGATGCGCCTGAATTCCGCAGGTTCCTGAACAAACTCCCCTCCCTGGGAATTCGGGCTCTCACGCCAGAGCCCGTCATCGGTAACCTCATCGGCGAAGCTAACGCCGAGATCCAACGCGCCCAGACAGCGGCGCTTGCCGATGTGACAGCCGAAGGGCCTGTCGAAGACACGTCCCCTATCGAACCACCCTTTGTCGTGCTGCTTCGCCGCTTCGTGCGGAGGCTTGCGGTGGACGAAATGCCTCTGAGGCTACCGTGAACTGGATACAGATTGCGGTCCTCGGGGCCAGCCTTGTCGCCGCAACAACGCTGGCAGTAGCTATATGGGTTGTCGCTCGGGCGTCGGTAAGACGGAACGACCAGCTCGTACGTCAGACGGCTACCGAACTACAGCGCGTCGAGCGACGGCTAAAGGCGCTTGAGGCGGCGGCCTTCAACTCAGCGACAACCCCGAAAGCCTCCGATTTGGAGGCTTGTCAGCGTTCCGCGACTGCGCGCCCCGACAGACCTGTTGCTCAAAAATCGGCGTGTCTCCCCGAACGCGAAATGCTCCAACAGTCGGCAGCACCCTTGCCTGCGCGGCCTACCTGGGAGAGCTTCTGCGACGATGCTGGCCGCGCGCTTGAGTCGGCATCAGCCTTCGTGTCATTCGCGGAGCGGTACCGCATTGGGCGCGGTTACGCCCTAGATGCTGGTGGCACGGCTCCCACACCGGTAAGCGGTTCGGCTGACCGAGCTGACATCTATGTCCTCGTAGTCGGCGACGCGCGGGCGGTGTTCCCGGCCTTCAACCTCCGCCGAGGACAAGGCCTTCTGACGAGCGACGCCGGGCGGGCAGCCGAGGCTCGCCTAGGATGGCTGTTTGACATCGTGCCAGGACCGGACCTGCGGGCGATCCAGCCTGCTATTATCGAGCAGGAAGGCTGGGCCGTTCGGCGCAAGGGCCGCCTGAGCCTCCCGCTGTGACAAGCGGCCCGGAACGCAACCCATGACTGACATAAATCTCACCTCCGGCGGCATCTGGTTAGCTGCAAACGATCTCTACTCGTCCCCTTTCACCGTTGGCGTCGTTTTCCTCGTCCTCGCCGCATGGACATTCAGGGCCGCGCGCCCGGTCGCCGTGGCCGGGCGCACCGTACGCAAGGCACTTGATGGAATGCGCGAGGCACTTGTTCGGGCTGGGGAGGCTGAAGAGGTTGCCGATGACTATCCTACCCTCAACGAACGCTTCCGCACCGCCTCAGCAGTCGGTGACGCATGGGCCGCAATGGACCGCAGCCTACTTCGTCCTGGGCTGTCCGGTGGCGCCTACCGCCAGACAATTCCGGCGACAGAGTTCTTCGGGCTTCAACTGCTCGGCGCCGCAGGCGCCGACCTGCGCGCCGCGCGGGCGCATTCGAATACCCTCGTCGGGGTAGGTCTGCTCCTTACGTTTTTCGGCCTCGTCCTCGCTCTAAAGGCCGTTGGTGGAACACTCGGCGCCTCGGATCTCGGCCAAGTACAAGACGGCCTTGGCAGACTGCTCGGCACAGCGGCCACAAAGTTTGCTTTCTCGGTGGCAGCCCTGTTTCTCTCCCTTACGTTTGCGAGTTGGCTCCGGCGTGAGACCCTTAGGGCGGAGCGGGCCATCGCAGCGTTTCTTGCCGTGCTCGACCGACGGCTGCCGCCCCTTACACCTCAGGAGGTCGCTTCCGAGACACAGGCGCTGCTCCGCGGCGATTCCGGCACGCGTCGTCATGAGACGGACCACCTGGCGGCTGCGGTCGCTGCAAAGTTCGACGAGGCTCTGTCGCGGCGGCTGAGCGACGCAGTACAGCCGCTTACCGTTGCAATCACACGCATGACTGGTTCGGTCTCGGAGGGCAATCGCCGTGCCCTGGAACAGATGGCGGATCGCTTCCACGAGCGACTGGAGTCCGCGGCGGGCACGCAGATTCGGGAGGCGACCATCGCGATGGAGCGGGTTGGCGGCCACGTGCGCGCCCTTGCCGAGACGCTCGCCACGGTGCGCGAGGGGCTCGCTGGAGCGGGCGCAGACGCCGCACGTGATTTGGCGCAAGCGGCGTCGGACGCAGCCCGGCAAATTGCTGACGCGGCGGAGGTCGCGCGCACGGCGCTCACCGCAGCCGGACCCGAGTGGGAGCGGTCCTCCGCCCGGGCCGGGACGCTCTTCCGTGATGGGCTGCTGGAAAGCACGAGTGCCCTGCGGGCCAATCTTGAACTGGGTGGGGAGCGCCTGAGTGAGGTGATCCAACGCGCCGGCCTGCGCTTCGAAGAGGGGGCCCGGAAGGCCGAGGTACAGCTCGTACGCGCTGCCACGGATGCCGGGCACGAGATCCGTGAAGCGGGCGTCGCCGCCGGCGTGGCGGGGACGACCCTCCGCGACGGACTGCTGGAAGGCACGAGTGCTCTGCGGTCGAGCGTCGAACTCGGCGCGGAGGGTTTCAGCAAGGTGCTCGAACGCGCTAGCGGGCGCCTTGAAGAGGGGGGCCGGAAGGTCGAGGAGCAGCTCGTACGCGCTGCCACGGATGCCGGGCGCGAGATCCGTGAAGCGGGCGTCGCCGCCGGCGTGGCGGGGACGACCCTCCGCGACGGACTGCTGGAAGGCACGAGTGCTCTGCGGTCGAGCGTCGAACTCGGCGCGGAGGGTTTCAGCAAGGTGCTCGAACGCGCTAGCGGGCGCCTTGAAGAGGGGGGCCGGAAGGTCGAGGAGCAGCTCGTACGCGCTGCCACGGATGCCGGGCGCGAGATCCGTGAAGCGGGCATCGCCGCCGGCGTGGCGGGGACGACCCTCCGCGACGGACTGCTGGAAGGCACGAGTGCTCTGCGGTCAAGCGTCGAACTCGGCGCGGAGGGTTTCAGCAAGGTGCTCGAACGCGCTAGCGGGCGCCTTGAAGAGGGGGGCCGGAAGGTCGAGGAGCAGCTCGTACGCGCTGCCACGGATGCCGGGCGCGAGATCCGTGAAGCGGGCGTCGCCGTCGGAACGGCCGGAACGGCTGCCGGATCGGCGCTGACGACCTCGGGCGCAGCGTCTTCACGACTGCTCGTCGAGGCGGCCGGAGCAGTTTCGGGGGCGGCGGATCTCCTTAAGGCATCGGTGGTTGCCGCTGAGGGGGCGGCCGGTACTCTCGCCGTGTCGCTTCACGACTGGCGCATTGCCACCGGCGACGCGGCGTCCCTCGTCGGGCGCGCGGCCTCCGTTCTAGATGCGGCAGCTGGGAGGATGGCTGACGCGCCCGCCACCTTGGATGTTGTCGAAGAGCTCCGGTCTGTCTCCGAGCGTCTCTCGGCGCTCCGCACGGGAATGGCGGATGATGTGCGGTCCGATGCGATGGGCGCTGCAGTGGGGGGCGATGCGCTGTCGGGCACAAAGCTCCTCGCAGCTGGGGGCTGACGAATGCGGGGTAAGGCTAACATTGAGGAGGAGCCGGAGGGATACCTCGTCTCCGTTTCGGACCTCATGGCTGGATTGCTGTTTGTCTTCATCGTCGCGTTGTTTGCATTTGCCCTGCATCTTGCGACGGCTACGGGCGAGGCGGAGCGCCAGCGGGCCGAGGCGGAAGAGCACCGCGTCGCGCGGGAGGCAGAGCTGGATATGGTGCGGCGTACGGCCGAGGCGCTAGAGGCGCGGCGGGTGCAGGTCGAGGCGGAGCTTGAGGCGATGAGGCGCGCCGCCCAAGTGGAGGTAGCAGCGTTGCGCGCCGAGGTGAGCGAGGGCTTGGGAGTAGAGGTCCGTCGTCTGGATGAGGCACTCGGCAGGGCGCGAGCTCTCCGGACGGCCCTCCTATCCTCCCTGCAGGACGCGCTGGAGCGTCGAGGCGTCCCTGTAACCCTCGACGCCCGCACGGGCGTCCTCCGCCTCTCAGACCGCATCCTGTACGCGTCGGGACGCTCCGATCTCCCAGCCGGCGGTCCGGCGCGCGAGGCGGTCCGTGCGCTTGCCGACGCCCTAGCAACCATCCTCCCGTGCTTCGCAGCCAGCGCCGAGGCGCGTGCGGATTGCGTCGGCGTCGGTGCCCCGGTGATCGACGCAGTCTTCATCGAGGGGCACACTGACCGACGGCGGCTTGGCACGGGGGAGCGCGACGGGAACTACGAGTTGTCAGCTAACCGTGCGCTCAACACCTACGCCGCGCTCCAGGCGGTGCGACCGGAACTCTGGGAACTCAGGAACGCAGCGGGCGTGCCGCTGATGGGTGTCTCGGGTTATGGGCCCGACAGACCGGTACCGGGACGAGTCAGTGACCGGGAGGAGGACCTCGCTGCTAATCGGCGTATCGAAGTGCGCTTCCTCCTCGCGGCACCCGGTGCCCCGGACCTTGACGTCCTCCGCGAGAGGGTAAGGCAGTTCTCCAACGGTTCCTCTGAGGCCGGAGGCGCGCGCTAGACCTCAGCGGGGCCGCACGCCGGTGGCGGCGTGGCAAAATCCACAAATACTCGATTGGCCCACAGGGCACCCGAAACATAAGAGGGAGGCGCCAGCGCTTCTGGACTACCGTCGCTCCCGCCGCCACTCCCAAGGTGGCGTACGCTCGCTTTCCGACAGAGCCCAGACGCCGCGCCGTGCCTGTCGGGCCTCTTCCTCTAGCGCCAGCAGCGACGGGTCTCGGCTGTAACGCCGATAGACCCACGCTGCACCACGGCGGACCATTTCGGCATTCACATCCACCCGGTCCGCGTAAATGCGTCCCACCCTCCGCCCGTAGCGGTCGGTATCAATAATATTGATAAGCACGTCGCGTTGGAAGGCGAGGTCGGACAGCGCCTGCCGGGCACGTGTGCCGTAAGGCTGGCGGCTCTCGGGCGTGTCGATCTCGGCCAGGCGGATCTTGACCTCTTGCCGCTCAGGCGTGAGCAACGTCAGCGTATCGCCATCTGTGATGCCCACGACCCGGCCGCGCAGCTCCTCCGCGAGGGCTGAAGACGTGAGAGCGAAGACGAGCAGCAAGGTACGGAGGAGCATTCAGCAGGTGTAGCGCGCCTGGATGCAGAAAGCGCCGTTGCTGTTCACTATTTGCCGCCTCGTGGCGGTACGCGTGATCTTGACCGAGCCAACGAGGCGATCAGATCATTGCGAAATTCCACGACGTCCACGCCTCGCACCTGCGCCAGCCGCCCGTCGGCATCCGCGCCGCGGAGGCTTCGCTCGCTGAGAGCTCGATCACCCGCGACGGTATACGTTGCGTCATTGCCGTTACCCTCGACAGCATCCATTGCCTCCTCGCGGTAGCCCTCGCGAACAACAACTCCAGCAACGTCGGGCTTCCCTTCCCGGATGCGGATACTTATTGAAGTCACGAGCTACGTAGCCCTGAGTGATCCGGTGATCCGGTGATCCGGTGATCCCGTGCTCTGGCAACGGCACGACGTGAAGCCGATGTGGTCAGGCCAAGGAGGCCGGTCCCGGGATGAGAGGGGCGTCTCGACGTTTGAACGTGCCTCGGGCGGCTCGCACTTGGGCGTACCCAAGTGAATCGTCCTCGGAAGGCGAGCGTCGCTGATGGCCGGCATTAACTGCTGAAAACTCGCCCACATGGGGGGGATCGCCGCTTCGCTTTCGAGGAGCTCTGCTGCCAGTTGGCTGCCTTGGAGAAGAGCCCGGATGGCTCGCGGTTCTTCCGCAAGGGGCCGGGCGGGGATGCTGGGGTGGAGTGCTACCGGGCCGAGCCCGACGGCACGGAGGTAGGCTGGCAGGCCAAGTTCTTCGACGAGTTCAGTACGTCGCAGATCCAGCAGCTGGACAAGTCAATCACTAACGCCTTGGAGCGCCACCAGCGCCTAAAGAGGTACGTCGTCTGCCTTCCGGTCGACCTGAGCGATAGCCGCGTCGGCAAGTCCCAGACGCAGCTTAAACGCTGGCAGGAGTGGGTGCAGAAGTGGTCGACCGCCCGAGGTGGTGGAAAGAAGCCGCTCCTGATCGAGCTCTGGGGAGCGTCCCAGCTGACCGACCGCCTAACACGCGACGATCCACACCACGCCGGACGCCGGCTCTACTGGTTCGACGAGACTGTCCTCTCCCCGGATTGGTTCGGACGGCAATTCGCCCGCGCGGCGGCCGACCTGGGAGCGCGATACTCCCCGGAAACGGACGTCAACCTTCCCATCCGCAGCAAACTCCTCGCCTTCGCCCGCGACCCGCTGGTCGCCCGCGAAGCCGCGGCGCTCGCTGACCGCCTGGACGAGAAGGGGCAGGCAGCAGCCAATGCGATGACCCGCCTCGGGTGTGTGACAGAATCGGCCGTCCCCGTCGATATCCTCGCGCTCGCTCGGCCGATCCTCGCCGACCTGGAGCGGATCGTCGGTGCCCGCCCAGCCGACCCTTTGCCGTGGCAGGATGTCTCCAGGGGTGCAGCCGCCATGGCCGCGGCGATCCGAACTCTCCACGACTGGATCAGTAGGGTCGCTCCTGGCGTGAAGAAGGGTTCGATATCGGACCCGGCGAGTTCGGCTCGCTCCGAGCTCTTCCGGATCTCGGATGCCGTCGACGATTTGAAAGAGGTCGCGGATGGTCCTCTTATGCGGCTGACCAACACGGCCTCGGTCGTTCTCTGCGGCGAAGCAGGTGCAGGGAAGTCCCATCTCCTGGCCGACATGGTCGCGGATCAACTCCGCTCCGGGAGCCCTGCCCTCCTCCTCCTAGGGAACCGCTTTTCAGGAGACGAGCCCTGGACGTGGCTCCAACAGCGACTTGGCCTTGGCCACCTCGCCCGCGATACGGTTCTCGGCGCCTTGGACGCGGCGGCCGAGGCCACGGGGCGTCGCGCACTCATCCTCGTGGACGGTATCAACGAGCGCCCGGGCCTGACGCACTGGCGCGATACGGTCGCCGGCTTTCTCCAGACGGCTCGCTCCTACCAGCACATCGGGATCGTCCTATCATGCCGGACGACCTACCTGCCGTACTTCGAGGAGTCCCTTCCCGAGGACAGAATACCCCGGGTGGAGCATGTCGGGTTCGCGGGGACCGATGGACAGGCAGCGGCCGCATACCTCGCAGGACGTGGGATCGTTAGGCCAGGCGCCCCCTACTTTTCCCCCGAGTTCAACAATCCCCTCTTCCTGAAGTCCTGTTGTGACCTGCTCGACCGGGAGGGCAGCAAGGTGATGCCACGTGGCCTGCGCGGTATCACCCAGGTGCTCGATTTCTACCTCAGGGCCGTGACTGCCTCGATCGAACGCCGGCTGGACCTTTCACCGAGGCTGAAGCTGCCCCGGAAGGCGCTTGAGGCCCTGACGCTAGAGGTCGTCGCGCGCGGCAATAACTCTGTCCCATTTGTGGACGCGCACGCGATCACAGAAGGAGTAAGATCGTCGAACGGAAGGGCCGACGAGGATCTCCTGACGCTGTTCGAGAACGAGGGCTTGATTACCGTTGAGCCATCCGGCCCCGATGAGGACGCATCCGACCACGTCCGATTCACCTTCGAGCGTTTGACCGACCACCTAGGCGCTAGGCGGCTCCTTGACGAACACCTTACCGAGGATCCTGCTGCGAGCTTCGCTCCGAATACGCCGCTCGGTTCGATCATCCGCGGAGACGATGCCTTTGCCCTGAGCGGCCTCATCGAGGCTTTGGCTGTCCAGGTTCCCGAGCAGGCCGGTCGCGAGTTACCCGACCTCGTCGAAGGCCTCCCTCTCGGTCACCCTTGCTGGCGCGGCTTCAGGCGCAGCCTGCTCTGGCGATGACAGGAATCCTTCAGCGCGAGGACGCTCGAGCTCGTGCGGCAGGCGTCGCGAACAGACGATGGCGACTTCTACCTCCAGACGCGCCTCCTAATTGCCTCGGAGCCGGAGAACCGCTTCAACGCAATGCACCTCGACGGTTGGCTTCGCGGTCTCACGATGCCGGATCGTGACGCCGTCTGGTCCGTGGGCCTCTCACGACGTTTCGAGTGGGGAGGCCCCGACGATCCGCTCCACGTTCTCCTCGAATGGGCGACCGACGCGGCGGGCGAGGAGATCGAAGCCGATCGCGCCCGCCTCACTGCGATCGCCCTCGCCTGGACGTTTAGTACCTCGCATCGGCAACTCCGAGACCGGGCGACGAAGGCGCTTTCCGCCTTCCTCGCACCCCGGCTCTCCCTCGCGGCTGAGCTCGTGGAACACTTCCGCGAACTGGGCGACCCTTACGTCGTCGAACGCGTACTCTGTGCCGCTTATGGAGCGGGCATGCTCGCACCACGATCCGACGGCTTGGAGCGGCTTGCCGGAACGGCTCTGAACCTCCTCAAGCCTCCGTCGTGCCCGACCCACCTCCTGTCGCGGGATTACGCCCGAGGCATCGTCGCGCTCGCGGCTTACCGGGGTGCGCTGCCTTTCGGGGTGCACGCCGACGATGCTGCCCCCCCATACGGCAGCCGCTGGCCGCTAGAGCGGCATTCGAAGGAGGTGATCGAGGGATACGTTGAGGAGGGAAAGACCGGAGTCTATCGGGACAGCATCGTCCAATCGACGGGTGAGTTCGGTGACTTCGGTCGGTACATCGTCAGCTACCGTGTCGGGAGCTTCGGGGTCGCGCCCGCACGCGCCGACGGCCATGCGCCGACGCATCCCGAGCTCTTTCACGAATGGCTTGAGGAGTTTGCAACGCGAGCGACAGGCGAGCAGATGAAGGCGTTGGGTGAATACCTCCACATTCTAATTGTCGCCATGGATCAGGGCGGACCTATGAAGGAAGAGCTCAAAGGGAAGGCTGCCGCCCTTCATGAGACGTTGAAGGCTGAGGATCGCGACACCTTTCGGGAGCATGGCGGCCCCACGGCGATGGAGTGCGGAGTTCCAGGTAGACCCCGCTCGACCGCTGCGACCTTCGACCTCACATGGGCATCACGCTGGATCTGCTGGCGCGCGCATGAACTTGGCTGGACGCCGGAACGCTTCTCGGCATTTGAGCAACACTTCGCTCCCCACCAGGGCCGCATGGACCATCGCATCGAGCGCCTAGGTAAGAAATACCAGTGGATCGCGCTTCACGAACTGCTCGCTCGCCTTTCGGACAACGTCGCGTTCATCGATGACGCATGGGCAGACAAGGGAAGCCGCTACGTCGGCCCCTGGCAAGTCGGAGCAAGGGATATCGACCCCTCGCTTGTCCTGAGGGCTACCCATGCAATGCACACGAACCCGAAGTGCTGGTGGGCGGCGCCCCGCCCGCCGCTCCCGTACCTGTCGCCTACGGAGCGCATGGCGTGGATTGAGCACGACGGCGGCCTGCTGAACGACCCCTCCCTGATTGAGGTCGCGGACCCATCTGGCCGCCGCTGGCTCGTGCTCGACACCTTTACGGAGTACCGGCGTGCGCCGAGAGTCGGGGGTCGACGTCACACCCAGCAGGAGACGTGGTACCGGGTGAGGTGCATCGTCTGCAGGAAGTCGGACACCGCCCGCCTTGCTCGAGCCTTAGGCGGCCACTCCCTGACCGACCCGCATTCCCTCCCAGGACACGACAGTGCTTACGGACAATTCCTGGGCGAGCATCCCTGGCACCCCGCTTGGTCCCACATCGAAGACTGGATGGATCTACCGCGTAAGTTCGATCCGAAGTCCATACGGATTCGGCGCCCCTCGATCGAGTACGTCGCCGAGCGCGGGGGCTACGATTACTCGTTTGATGACACTATGCGTTTCAGACTTCCGAACGCGTGGCTCCTGCAGGCTCTCGATGCTCGCCTCGCGAACGGGAGTCGGCCGACGTATCTCGGCCCCGACGGCCGGATCGTTTTCCTCGATCCCTCGATCGCTGAGGAGGGGCCCTCGGCCGCCCTCGTTGATCGCGAGGCCTTCCTGAGGATGCTCGAACGTGACGGGCTGGCTGCTGTCTGGATCGTTGCGGGCGAGAAGAACGCCTACGGCCGCAGCGGGTGCAGCGTGGGCGATTTCAATTTCGGCGGCAGCCGCCTGCACACCGGGGTCTACCGTCACGAACGAGGGAGGCTTCAGGGCACCCTGCATTCCGAGAAACTGATGCCGTCCGAGGGCCAGAGGGTGGCCTTCCTCGGAGAGAAATCGGACGCGGCTGAGAGAGAGCCCTGGAACCCTGCCGCCGGGAACACGTGATCGGCCACTACCCCTTCAAGGACCCACGCGCCCCAAGGAACATCGCGTCTCAGCAACCGAAGACGAGTTCGTGAGGGACACCGGTGCCTATTGTTCAGCATGAGGTCCAGCGGGCGCAGTATGGGCGGCGACGCTCGCCTGACCTGAGGCGGGTCGGGCACCTTTTTCGCTTCGGCTGAGGCATCCGATACCGCGGTGGTGGGCCGGCGAGCGGGGCCGCGCTTTGCCGCCGCCCTGAAGAATTGTGCGGGCCGCGTCACAATCATGCTCGGCGTAGCGGAGTCCCTCAACGCTTCCAAGCACGCGGCGCCTTCTGCCGGCGCCATCGCGGAAGACCCGAGAGCGGCGCGGCCTCTCCTGCCTATGTGCACGCCCTGAAGCGGACCGTCCGTACTCTACCAAGACTGCGCCTCCATTCGCCGACGGTGGCGGACGGAATCATCGGGGGGCCAGGGGTTGTCAAAGTACAACGTGCCGGGAACTCCGTACCGCACGGAGGTCTCACGGAGAGATTTCACAGTTCCGATCAGTGAAATAATTCATCCCCGAAGCTCAGAACCCGCTGTCGCAAAGTCCACTTCACGTGCCCGCTTCTTCCCGCGATGGGGATGTAGGGATCGCGGATCGCGGATCACCCCCAAGGGGGGGTGATCCGATCCGCATACGCCACTCGGATCATCTTCGACTGATCCGCTTTCGTCCGCCGCCATCCGCACCTCGACGCACCGATCGTCCGCGATGTCAGGTCAGTTCCAAGCGCGTACACCTTCAGCCTTAACCAGCCAGACCCAGCCGTCGCGAGTGGCGATTTCACCGGCATTGACGAGGGTGCTTACCGCGGCCCGGAATACGCGATCTCGGCTTTTCCGGTCACCCGCATGGGACAGGTCGCGGCTTTCGCACTCCAGCCGCCACCGCTCTTTTGAAACGCCCTTCAGGCCGGTCGGGAAGAGCACTCCCACTGGGAGTGGCGTGCTTTCCGTGTTGATGATGTCACACAGGAAAAGCAGCGCCTTCCGTGCATTCGGCGCAAGGGACGGCGGTGGGGGGCCAGTGTCCTCGGCCTCTTCTGCGATGCAGGTGTAGCGCGGCTCGCCATCCTCGTTAGACGCAAGCTCCACGGAACGGAGCCGGAACGGAAGAATCTCTCCATCCGCATCGTCCTTTGCAGCTTCCACCTTCGCGATACTTGGCTCTCCCTTGGTCACCTTCACGCTCAGGTCGGCCGCACCCAGTAGTGCGCTGGAGCCCCGCAGCGAGCCACCTTCCTTGGTTCCATGGTGGATGACGGCAACATGGGAACCGCTCTCGCTTCGCAACCGGTCTACGCTGGCGACGAAGCCACTCATGTCACGCGCTGCATTCTCGTCACCATCACCGAAGGTACGGGCCAGAGTATCAAGCACGATAAGGTCGGCCCGCATATCGCGGGCTGCCGAGATCACGTCCTCCAGATCGTCGGATGGCGGGCCGATCGTGGCGCGCTGCGCAATATAGCGGAATGCATCGCTTGCATCCCCAAGAAGATCCCGCAAGACCAATAGCCGCCCCGCGAAGCCACCTTCGCCTTCTGCTGCCACGTACAGAACTCGACATGGTCGGGCCTTCTTGCCCCAGACGGGCATCCCCAGCGCAAGCCGATAAGCAATAAGCAGGAGAAGGAACGACTTTCCGCACTTTGGCGCACCCCACCACAGGGATAGCTCGCCAGGCGCGATGAGGCCGCGAAGCAGATAGTTACGCGGCGGCGCGTGTGCTGCGTCATCAAGTCCGAGCAGGTACAGGCGACCATAGGGCTTTCCCCGCGCAGGCGTGGAAGGCGTGAACCGCTCCTCGCGGGCCCCGGCTTTGAGCAACGCAGCTTCGGGGTTGTATACGCCGCCCATCATGCGGCCTCCTTCTGCTCGGGCAGTGCATCGTCCCAATCACCAGCAGGGGGCGCGAGCAGGCGGGCCCTTCGACCTGCTGCGCTCCATCGGCGGCAGCATTCGCGCGCCGCTTTCATCCCGGCTTCGTCTGCGTCCGCAAAGACAGTCAGGGAGCCGATGCCCTGCAGAACCGGGAAGCTGCTGATCGCGCCAGCGCTGCTGGCAGCCCAGACCGGCGCCCATGCTGCCCGCTGCATCACGGCAAGCGCGGTCTCGATGCCCTCCGCCAAGCCTAACCCCCTGGCGATCCTACAGTCGGATACAAGGCGGATCACGCCGGCTGCACCCAGCATGACCTTGCTGCGCTCACCGTCCGCTTTGCCGCCTCCATCCGGCCGAAGGTAGGTAACATGCGCTCCACAGGGCTCGCCTGTGCCTGCATCGGTCATGAGGGCGATCTGCGCAGGTCCGTGCGGGCCGAAGGTGCTATTGCGCCATGCGCGTGGGTGAAATCGAACTGGTGCACCGGCGCGTAGCGACAGTCCGCGTGTAGCGAGATAGGCCTCCACGACGGTGCCGGCAGGGTCCACTGCCTCACGCCATAGCTCACGAGCCTTATCAACACTCCAGCTGTTGCAGGCAGCAGGGCCTTCACACGGGTTGTACAGCTCGCGCGTTGGCGCCGGTCGCCGCGTGATCGAAGAACTGGATCCAACACATTGCCGCTCGCCCAACCACTCCAGCGTCCACATGTAGGCGTCACGCATCGACACACGGTGGACGTGCGCGATCAAGCCTAGTGGGTCACCGCCACAACCTGCCTCATGGTCATGCCAGCTTCCGCGCTTCGCGCCTGAGACCACCACGCTCAGTGATCCCTTCCGGCGGAAGCGCAGTTCGCCGCGACTGCGGCTCGTGGATTCCCCCAGAAGCGTGCGAACCAAGTCGGCCATGCGCTCGCCGAGACGGGCATTCACGGCCTGGATGTCTGGGTGCGCCTTCATGCGCGGGGTCCCTCTGCAAAGAATTCCGCGATCGTACTTGCCTGCCGGCGCGAAATCCGCGCGTGCCCGATCGAGCAAGTTGCAATAGGGCCCACAAACATCCGCGCTTCCGCGCCATCAACGGTGATGGCGCGGTCATCATGCACTCGTAGCATCATGTCAGCCTTCTAGGCTGCGCAGCTCTAGAACCGCGGGCGGCGATGGCGTATGTGAGGTGCCGCACATCACTACGCCTTCCGCAGCCCCGCCGGTCCGCCGCGCGGGGTTGTCTATTGCTTGGCTTCGCCGCGTCCGGCGCCGATTACCGCTGTGGGCTGAGCGGCGAGGAAGGCACGCACGCTGGTGGCGTCCACAAGCGTGGTCCGACCCAACTTGATGAGGCGGATTTGGCCGGCAGCAGCAAGGCGGTAGACGGTGCTGCGCGAGATGCCGAAATGCTCGCGCATCCGCGGCAGCGGGACGGCCTCAGGGGCCGTCTTGTTGGTCGTATGCATCGGTGTCCTGTCTGTCACATCCCCAGAAGCCCCCGGGGACGCGTGGGCACTATACCCTGCGGGCAGTGGCGCTCTTCTGGTGCGCGCCTCACGGCACATGGTCTGTTCTTTACTAGGCGTATGTGGCGAGTCTGGCGCTGCCGATGCCGATGCCGAAGCGCTGCCTTCTGTAAGCTCTTCGTTGACGGGCAGACTCAGGCCCGGGCGATTACCTGTTCGATCGAGCAGTAGTTAGCCCATTCCTGCATGAGCACACGCCGTTTGGCGAACAGGTCGCCACGCCGATAGGCCGCTTCGACCTTGTCGTTGATGGTATGGGCCAGTGCCGCCTCCGACACCGCATGCGGCGTGCTGGTGGCCTCCTCGCACCAGTCGCGGAAGGTGGATCGGAAACCATGGGCCGTCAGGTCGCCCCGCTTCATCCGGCGTAAAAGCATCAAGATTGCCATGGAGGAGAGCGGCTTACCGCTGCGCTGGCCGGGGAACACGTAGCCCTCGCCCTTGGCCTGCCCCGGCAGGAGCATGGCCTCCAGAACGGCCAAGGCGGCCGAGGAAAGTGGCACTCGATGCTCGCGCCTCGCCTTCATTCGGCCGGCCGGCACGGTCCAGGTGGCGGCCTCCAGATCCACCTCGGACCATTGGGCCCCGAAGACCTCGCCCGAGCGAGCCGCGGTTAGGATGGCGAACTCCAGCGCTCGGGCCGCAGTCGCCCGAATGCTCCGTAGCTGCACCATGAAGGCCGCCATCTCCTGCCAGGGCAGGGCCGCGTGGTGCTGGACCATGGCGACCTTGCTGCGACGAGGCAGCAGGTTCGAGAGATGGCCACGCCACTGAGCAGGATTATCGCCCTGCCGCCAGCCGCGGGCCGCCGCATGGGAGAGGACCGCCTCGATCCGGCCCCGCACGCGGGAAGCGGTCTCGGGTTTCTCGGTCCAGATCGGCTGCAGTGCCCGCAGGACATCATCCGTCCTGATCTCGCCGACCGAGCGGTCCCCGAAGAACGGGTAGGCATAGGTTTCCAGGGTTGAGCGCCATTGGGCTCGGTGCTTGGCGTTCCGCCAGCCGGCCTCATGAGCGGACAGGTGATGCTCCGCCACTTGGCGGAAGGTGCGGGCCTCTGCCTCTGCTTCCGCCTTAGCCTGAGCCTCTGACCTGGAGAGCGCCTTGCGATGCTCCAGCGGGTCGAGGCCCTTACGCAGAAGAACTCGAGCAGCTTCTGCGGCGTCGCGGGCCTGGGCCAGCGTCAGTCCTGCCTTACCGTCGGCATGGAATGCACCGAGGCCCATCTCGCGCGCACGCCCAGACCGCATGAAGCGGAGCGTCCACTTGCCCGCACCCGGGCCAGCAATGCGCAGGTAGAGGTTGCCTCCGTCCGCATGAGCGCCCGGCTTCCCTTTGGCAACCAGAGCCTTGACCGCTGTCGCCGTGAGGTTGGCCATTCCCGTGCCTCGGTCCACAAGATCGTCCACAAGTGTCTTGTGGACTGGTCAGGAGCAGTATGGAGCGCGCAGGGACAGGCGGGAAGCTAAAATCCCTGGTTCACCACTGCTTCTAGTACCGAAGTGGCACTTCTAGGAACCGCCTGTGACAAGGGTTTGGCGGACACCCCATCCGCCACCCGCCAATGATGATCCCAGGAATCCTTGTATGATCCGCACAGAATTCGCGGGCGCGGGGCCAAGGCCGGCACGCTAGGCTCCGCCCTCGCTGGTAGATGACGATGGCTGGTTAGAGGGTCACGGAGCGAGGACTGCTGGTGCGGCTGACGGCGGGCGCCGTCCCATCGCCTCGGGGTACGAGCCATCCCTTCCCCCTCTCCAGTTCTTGTTAACGTTCCGCCCCTAGAGTGCTCCCCGCGACCCCAAAAAGGAGTCACGTCGTGGAAGGAACACCCTACCGGAGCCTCCCAGCTCTGGTTTCAGGCGGAGGCGAGCAGCTGGGCCGCCGCGCCAGCGCTCGCGGTCCGGGCCGCCCAGTCGCCCCTCGGCGTGCGCGCGTCGCAGTGGCTCTGCCAAAGGTTATGGTTGGGTCGCTGCTTCAGCGAATGACACGAAACGGGTGGTTCCGGGCCGCCGTGGCGTCCGCAAAGGCGATCATCCATGACGCCAAAGCCACGGAACGTGGTCGCCTTCGTTGGAAGCATCCTAAACGACATCCTGGCGGTTCAGAGCTTCCGCTTCATGGAGGTGCTGCGCCCGGTCGGATATGCGGGACACGTGCTCGACCTCCGGTCGCCGGACATCAGCCAGCAGCTTACAGAACTCCTGGTGGACGGCATTGCCTTCGCCTGGGGTTATGCCGGTGTTGGCGCCCGGATGGGAAGCGGTGATCAGAACCTCTGGACGTCCACCAAGGTCCCGTTCGTCTCGGTTCTGGCAGATCCTCCGTTCTGGCTGGCCCGCAATCACAACGTACCCTCGGAGTGGGTCGTGAATGGTTATGTCTATGGCGACTGGCTGAACTTCCAGAAAAGATACATTCAGGCGTCTCAGATCTCGAGCCTGCTTCCTATGGGCGTGCTGCCTAACCCCGACCGGCATTCGATTCCCTGGGAGCGTCGCCCCGTCGCGATGGCTTACGTCAAAACTGGGAGCGACCCGCGAAAGCGGTCTGCATCCTGGGAGCACCTACCGGCGCGTGTGAGCAGGGCTCTACGCGAGGCTGCAGCTATCCTGGTCGACCAGCCCACTGGCGACCTGGTCAACATCGCCGTCGCGACATTCCGCGCCTTCGGCCTCCACATTGAGGAGAGACGGCCAATGCTGTTCGGGATGCTCCACGAGCTCGACCTGTACATCCGTGCCGTCCGCGCGACGAGGATTGCCCAGGCTTTGCTTCCCCTGCCGGTCGAGATTCACGGTGGCGGTTGGGAACACCTGTCGCCCGAGGCGGAAGGAGCGCGCGCTGTCTTCCGGCCCGCTTTCAGGGCGTCCGAGCTGGATCCGTTCTTCGCCAACTGCCGCTGGTTAATCAACTCGACGCCGAACTTCTCCGTAAGCGCGGCGTAGTTGCCCTTCTTGCGCAGTGTCGTTGACCTCGCGAGGTAGGCCGTCGCGGAGGTGTTGCGATGGCGCGATGGGTGGCGAGTACGAGTGCCAGCACTGGTGCTAGCACTGGGGCGATGGAGCGGGTGGAGATCGTCACCCGCGGTGCGCGGCGGGATTACACGGCCGAGGAGAAGGCGGCCTTCCTGGCAGAGGCTTCCGAGCCGGGGGCACGGGTGCTTGAGGTGGCGCAGCGGCACGGCATTTCGCCGAGCCTGATCCACCGTTGGCGGCGCGAGGCCGAGGGCAGGCCGGTGAAGCGCAGGGCGGCCCCGCGCCCGCCGCGGCTGGTGCCGCTGGTGGTCGGGCCAGGTGTTCCGGCCGCGGTAGAGGAGGTCGTCGCGCCGCCTGTCCGGGAGACGGTCGGGGCGGCGATCGAGGTTGTGTTGCGGAACGGCCGCGTGCTGCGGGTTGGCGGCGAGGCGGAGGTGGCGGTGCTGGCCCGGCTGGCCGCGGCGCTGGAGGCGTGATCGCGCTCCCGGCGGGGGCGCGCATCCTCCTCGCCACGCAGCCCGTGGACTTCAGGAAGGGGGCGCATGGCCTGGCGGCGCTGGCGGCCGAGATGCTGGGCGAGGACCCGTTCTCGGGGGTGGTCCTGGTGTTCCGGTCGCGCCGTGCGGACCGGATCAAGATCCTGGTCTGGGATACGAGCGGCCTTGTGCTGGTCTGGAAGCAGCTCGAGGGCAACGTGTTCCGCTGGCCGCCGATCGTCGATGGCGTGATGCGGCTCAGCCCGGTCGAGTTCGCAGCGCTGTTCGACGGCTTTGATTGGTCGCGCATGCAGACGCCGAAACGGGTTCCCAGGCCGACTGCGGCTGCATAGACTCGGCGTGCAATGCGCGTGGCCGACACCGAGACGGCGGACCTCCCGGACGACCCCGCAGCCCTGCGGGCGCTGCTCTCTGCGGCGTTGTCCCGGTGCGATGCGCTGGAGGCGGAGCGGGACGGCATCGCGGCCGAGCGGGACGCGCTGGCGGAGCGGAACGAACGGCTGCGCCATCTGCTGGAGAAGCTCCGACGGATGCAGTTCGGCAGGCGGTCCGAGCGCCTGCCTGAGGATCAGCTCCAGCTCGCGTTCGAGGAGCTCGAGGCCTCCATCGCCGAGGCCGCGGCCGAGGCGGGCAAGACCTCTCCGGAGCAGCGGGAGGGGACAGTCCGGCGCCGCCGTGCCGGGCGCGGGCGGTTGCCCGCGCACCTGCCCCGCGTCGAGGTGGTGCTGGCGCCGGAGGCGACGACCTGCCCCTGCTGCGACGGCGCGCTGGTTGAGATCGGGATCGACACGTCTGAGCGGCTGGACGTGACCCCGGCGAGGTTCCGGGTTCTCGTCACGCGCCGCCCGAAGCTCGCCTGCCGAGCCTGCCCCGGCACCGTGCTGCAGGCGCCCGCGCCACCCCGCCTGGTCGAGGGCGGGGGATAGCGTCCGTCAACGTGGTGGAAATTGCATTTGGGTTTAAGGTGGCCACGGCTCAGGCGGCTCTGGGTGGAAGTTGCAGGGTTTCGTTGGTGGGTGCCGGGTTGAGCATCTCGCCCATGGCCTCGACGCCCATGTAGCGGTGCTGCAGCTGCCATTCGTCGTTGGC
>NZ_WWDL01000023.1 GCF_009848505.1 Muricoccus harenae | reverse complement strand
TCAAGCTCGAGACCGTGACGCTTAACCAGCTCGGCCGTGCGAAGAACATTCGCATCGAGAAGGAGAACACCACGATCATCGACGGCGCCGGCGAGAAGGAGGCCATCCAGGGCCGCGTCGAGCAGATTAAGGCGCAGATCGAGGAGACCACCTCGGACTACGACCGCGAGAAGCTGCAGGAGCGCCTGGCGAAGCTGGCTGGCGGCGTGGCCGTCATCCGCGTCGGCGGTTCCTCCGAGGTCGAGGTGAAGGAGCGCAAGGATCGCGTCGACGACGCGCTGCATGCAACCCGCGCCGCGGTCGAGGAAGGCATCGTTCCGGGTGGTGGCGTGGCCCTGCTGCGCGCCAGCCTGAAGCTGTCCGAGCTCAAGGGCCTGAACAACGACGAGCAGGTCGGTATCGAGATCGTGCGCCGCGCGATCGCCGTGCCGCTGAAGCAGATCGCTGAGAACGCCGGCAAGGACGGTGCGGTCATCGCCGGTGAGGTGCTCCGCAGCGACGCCTATGAGTACGGCTATGACGCCCAGACCGACGAGTACAAGAACCTCGTCGAGGCCGGCATCATCGACCCGACCAAGGTCGTGCGCACGGCCCTGCAGGATGCGGCTTCCGTCGCCTCCCTGCTGATCACCACCGAAGCGATGGTGGCTGAGCGTCCGTCCAAGGCTTCTGCCCCGGCCGGTGGCCCCGGCGGCGGCATGGGCGGCATGGGCGACATGGACTTCTGATCCGTTCGCGGACCAGGACTTCACGAGAGGGGGCGGCCCGGCGACGGGCCGCCCCTTTTTCGTTATGGAATTCGAGGATTTCGGCGGGAGGCGCGCGATGCCGACGGGAACGGTGATCTGGTACCAGCCGCACAAGGGCTACGGCTTCATCCGGCCCGATGATGGCGGACCTGACGTGATGGTACATGCCTCGGCCGTGGAAGCTGCCGGGCGGCGGGAGCTGAAGAAGGGCGAGGAGATCGCCTATGAGGTGGAGCAGCGGCCGAAGAAGCCGGCGCCCTCCGTCACGCGCATCCTGCCGGGCTAGCCAAGACGGCCAGCCCGGCGTCGGTGGGCGGCTATTCCTCCCAGACGCGCAGGGCGGAGGCGTTGCGGAGCACGCCCTTCGCCCGTTCAGCATGGTCCGTGTTGGCCGCCGCCACGATCAGCACGGCGACCGCCTTCTCCTCATCAGGCTTGACGTCGGGGTTGGCCGCGGCCGCCACGCCTTCGCTCGCGGCGCCGGCGCCCAGCCCGGCCAGAGCGGCGGCCGCGATGGCCGGCAGGGCCGCGCCACCCGTGGCCACGACGACACCCGCCGCCGCCATTCCGGCGCCCGAGGCTGCCAGGCCGGTTCCCATGGTGCGGAGGTTGCGATGCTCATCCTCCTGCAGCCGGTCGTCCATCTCATTTGGCGCGTGCGGCGGCTCCTGGCTCACCTCGGCGGTGCGGATGGTGATCCGGTCGCGGGGGATGGCTTCGGCATCGAGGTACTGAAGGGCGGACTCGGCCGCTTCCCGGGTGGCGAAGGTCGCCACGACGTGGCGGTGCGTGCCCTGGTTCTGTGTCTCCGACATGTCCTGCTCCCTTGCGCTGTCATGCCGAGGAACGCGGCTGCGGCGGGGTTGTTGCCGCCTTCAGGTTCCGAAGTCTCAAAGGCCGGCCGCCGGTGCTGAACTCTGGCTCAGCGCGGTAAACCACGGGATGGGCCGCGGCCGGGGCCCCGCGCCACCGAGGTCGATCGGTCCCCTGCTTGCATGTGGCAGGGCGAGACCGGAGGCGCGGAGGGCTTGCTTAGCTCGTGGCTGCGATCAGGTCCGCCACAGGCACCACGGCGACATCGGCCACGCCGCGGACGAGGGTCGTATAGATCACCACGCTGTCGGATGCGTCGAACTTCGGATGGGGGTGCTGATGCAGGGCATCTTCCGCGGGCGCCTCCGGCATCCGGGCGATCTCCACCATCCTGCCGGTCGTCCGGTTGAGGAAGCGTACCAGCCAGGCGGGGCCTCCCTTATTGGCCCCGATGCGATGATCGGCAACGATATAGCGCTCACACGTGCTGACATGGGCATGCCAGCCCGTGCCAGGCTAGACGAGCTCGGCCTCGCCGCCGTCCACCGGCACGCGCATCACCCCCTGGCGATAGGCGACGATCCAGACATGCTGGCCATCGGCGCTCCAGACCTCATGGCCATAGCCACGGCCTGACGGGCCGAAAGGCGTGAGGCGCCCGTTCAGGTCATAGAGGAACATGCGGTGGTCATAGGGCGTCGTCTCGCCCGTGATCAAGTTTACATCATCATCCCTTGCGAGAAGCACCAGATCGGGGTCGGTTGGCGAAAATTGCGCGTGGTTGAAGTTCAGCGGGCTGCTGAAGTGCGGCGTGTAGGTCTTGCTCTCCAACTCGACGGTTCCAAGGATGCTGTGCAGGCCGATGCGGCTATCCAGGAATGCGTGCTTGCCATCGGCGCTGAGGCTGATCTGCGTTGCCACGCGCCGCACGAACCGGTTCTTGATCATCTCGTAGGGCTAAGCCTCCGCAGAAGCTCGGCACACTGTCCGGCAGCGGACCTCGCCGCCATACGCCGGTGGTGTTGCACCATACCACCTCGCCGGTGTCCGGGAGGGCCACGGCACATGCCTCCGTGAACTGCATGTCCCCGAAACTTCGGATTTCCCGCCGAACCAGATCGACCACGCCCAGCATGCGTCCGCTGGCTGCGGTTCCCGCCCAAGGTGTTGACCAGGCGAACCAGAGATAGCGGAAATCCCGGTCGCAGCAGGATCTGCTGAAGTAGAGAGACTGCTGCGAATACCCGGCCGTGCTCCGCAGGTGATAGCCTGTGATCCCGCTTCTTTCGCTGGTCACAGGCGTGAAGAGGTCGTCCCCGGTCAGGGCTTTCATGACAGCCGATGTGCTCGCATGGGCCAATATTGTCTCGCCCTCTTGTGACGGGGCAAGGCAAGGCTTGTGGCAAGGCGTTCTGATCACTGGATCGTCCTCGAGCCGAGCGTCGCGCGTTCCGGCGGAGCATGGCGGCCATCAGGCTGGCCCTGCGGACAAATCGCGGCCGCATAATTATTTCTGGAAGTAACCGTTCCATTCTTGTAAACGGGCGCCGACCCGGCCCTGCGAAGGACTGGATAAGGTTGCCGGCGGGCTGGGGACCAGTTCGCCAACCTGCCGGTGACCTTTGTGAGCCGATGACGAAGTCCTGTCTGGCGCGTGAGGCCCCCTTTGTGTGGTGCCTCTGCCGCTCACACGTGAAATTTCTGAAGCTGCAACGGAATTGCTTGCTGCATTCGTGAGTACGTTAACTAACTGCCCCCTAGAACGTCCGAAGTGTTGCAAGCCGGGGGGCTTACGGACGCGGGAGGGGGAAGCTCATGACCGAGAATCGGCAATCCGGGCCAGATGTCGTCAAGCGGGCGGTTCAGCCCGTGCTTGAGGCATTATTCCAGGAACGATGCTGCGAAGGTGACCTCACCTCAAGCATGGCGCGGTTTCGCGCCGCGCTTGCGTTAGCCCTGGAAGCACCGCCGACTGAGACTGATGTCGTGAGTGTGATGATGAGCCGTGCCGTCATCGCCGCTGGCTTCGAGGCCGCGTTGCAGGAGATCGAGGAAAAGGTGATGGGGCCGCTCTAGCGGGCGGCCGTGGCGGCGCGGGCTGATCGCGCCGCCCGGAGCCGGTCTGGCGCGGACTTCAGATAACCTGAAAGCGTGCCTTGGCTGCTCGCTCGATGGCGCCGGCAACCAGGCGATCAATATCGAGGGTTATGCGGAAATCCTGGAGGAAGCGAAGTTCCTCCTGAGTGGCGTCGCCATCGGCCGCGGCGATCTCGCAGGCGAGGAGATAGGCCGTTTCGCGCAGGCGGGGCGGCAGGGCGTCGCGGATCATCTCCGCGGCCCGGTCGAGGCCTTCCGTCTGGTCGAGCAGCGTGAGGACGACCTCCGTCACCGTGCCGATCTCGTTGGTGTGGAAATCGCTGAAGACCGGCAGCTCACGCACCAGGCGGGACATGGCGGCAAGCTCGGCATCGGACATGCCGCGGTCGCTCACCCCCATCAGCACCATGGCGCAAACCAGGGCTTCCTGCGCCGTGAAGCGCGTGGGAAGGGAGGTGGGGGCGGTGTCCATGAGGTTCGTGTCCATCGTGGTGAAAGGCTTCGCAGGCTGCGGGGCGCGCCGTCAATTGCCTGGGTGATCACCATTCAGGAAGCGGCGGGTTTCGCGCACCGCCTCGGCCAAGCCCATGCGGTGCGCGATGACGCCATCCGGCAGCCCCGCAAGCAGGCGGGAGGGGGCGCGGGCATCGAGCAGGACGAAGACGCCGCGGTCGTCGGCGCGGCGGATCAGCCGGCCAAAGGCCTGGCGCAGCCGGTGCCGGGCGATAGCGTCGTCATAGGCCTTGGGGCGGGCGCCGGAGAGATGGGTGCGCCGCTCCCGGTGCAGGATGGTGGGGCGGGGCCAGGGGATGCGGTCGAAGACCAGCAGGCGGAGGGAGCGGCCGGGTACGTCCACGCCATCCCGCAGGGCGTCGGTGCCGAGGAGGCAGGAGTCTTCCTCGGCGCGGAAGACGTCCACCAGGGTGGCGTTGTCCATCGCGTCGACATGCTGGGCGTAAAAGGGAAGGCCGGCGGCCTCCAGCCCCGGGGCCATGCGGGCATGGGCGTCCCGCAATCGGCGGATGGCGGTGAAGAGGCCGAGGGCGCCGCCGCCGGAGGCGCGAAAGAGCTGCTCCATGGCCATGGCGGCCTGGGGGCCTTCGCGGGAGACATCCGTCACCACGATCGCCAGGGTCTGGTTTGGATAGTCGAAGGGTGAGGGCACCGCCGCGCGGATGGCGGGGGTGGGAAGGTGGATGGCGCCGGTGCGGGTCTCGGCCTCCTCCCAGGCGTGCTCCGGGTCGCCCTCGCCGCTATCGCGGAGAGTGGCGGAGGTGATGAGCAGGCCATGCGCCGGCGCGGCAACGGCGGCGGCGAAGGGCTCGGTCGGATCAAGAAAATGGCGGTGCAGCGCGGCGTCGATCACCCGGCCATCGCGGCGGGTGATGGCGAGCCAATCCACATGGGCGGGGCGGGTGCCGGGCTCAGGGGTGCGATCGGCGAGGGCCCTGAGCATGGAGCGCCAGGCGCCGAGGGGGCGCAGGCCCCGGCGGTCCACGGTGCGGCGTGCGGTGTCCAGCCGGATGCGGTCGCCGGTTTCGAGCTCGGCGTCCGGATCCTCGAGCAACCCGCTGATGCGGGCGTGGAGGGCACGGAGCGGAGTCTCGATGAGGGCAAGGGCTGCCTCCAGCGCCGCGCCCGCCTCGGAGACACCGGGGTTGAGCGGGTGGAGGTCGCATTCGGCATCGTAGCCCGTGTCGGCCTCCGGGCTGCGGGCGAGGACCTGGAGGATGATGGTGCGGAGGAAGGCCTCGCCCGGGTTGGTCCTGGCGGGAACGCCCGGAAGGGGCTCCTCCTCCTCCAATTCATAGGGGTCGTGCTCCTCCGGCTCGCCGAGACGCGAGCCCCATCCGGGGCCGGGCAGGGCGCCGGCATGGCGCAGCGCCTCATCCACGAGCGGGAGGAGGGCCGGGTGGTCGGCGGTGATCTCCTCCAGGCGGCGGCGCAACCCGCGGGCGCGGCCGCGCGCGCCCTCGGCGCCCAGGAGCCAGCGGCGGAGCTCCGCCATCTCGCCGCCGCTGATCTCGGCGGAGAAGGCGCTGTCAGCGGCATCGAAGAGGTGGTGGCCTTCGTCGAAAACGTAGCGCAGCGCAGGGCGGTCCTCGCCGCCGCCGAGCGCGGCATGGATCATGACCAGGGCGTGGTTGGCGATGACCAGCCGCGCGGTGCGGGCGCGGCGGATGGAGTGCTCCACGAAGCAGCGGCGCCAATGCGGGCAGGCGGAGTGGATGCATTCGCCGCGGCGGTCGGTCAGGCCCGCGACATGGCCCCAGGGGAAAAGCTCCGCGATCCAGCCGGGGAAGTCGCCGCCCTGCATGTCACCATCCCGCGTGGCGGCGGCCCAGCGGGAGACAAGGGAGAGTGCGAGCAGGCGGGAAGGCATGGCGCCGTTCACCGCCTCCTCGTGGTTCAGCAGGCAGAGGTAGTTCTCGCGGCCCTTGCGGATGACGATGTGGCGGCGGCGGTCTTCCGGGTCCGGGTAGAGGCGGAAGAGTTCCTGGTCGATCTGGCGCTGCAGATTGCGCGTGTAGGTGCTGATCCAGACCGGGGCGCCGTTGCGCTCGGCCCAGAGGGAGGCCGGGGCGATGTAGCCGAGGGTCTTGCCGGTGCCGGTTCCTGCTTCGGCCAGGACGAGCTGCGGCTGGCCCTCGGCCTCGCGCGGGGCGAAGGCGAGGGCGGCGGCGGAGGCATAGTCGGCCTGGGCGGGGCGCGTCTCGGCACCCTCGCCGAGGATTTCGGCCAGGCGCTTGCGGGCTTCCAGCGGGGCGACGGGGATGGAGGCGGGCGGGGTAGGGGGCGCCGTTTCCTCCCATTCGGGAAGGCGGCGCCAGACCTTCAGCGCGTCGGTCGATGGGCGAGGATCGGGCTGGCCGAGGGCAGCGAGGATGCTGGGCGCCCACACCCAGTCTGAGGCGTCGCGCAGCCGGGCGGCGAGCTGTCCGGCATCGCGGTTGAGCAGCGTGTGGCGGCTGCCGGCGAGGCGGCGGAGGAGGGTGGTCGCGATCTCCGGCAGGAGGATAGCGGCGGCTTCGTCATCCTTCGGAGCGTCCAGCTCCAGCGCCTGGGCCAGGCCGCGCGGCGTGGGGGCGGCAGGCTGGGCGGGAAGGATGAAGGCGAAGAGCTCGAGCAGGTCGTAGGCGACGGAGAAGGGGGCGAGGTTCAGGCGCCTTGCCGTCGCGGGGGCATGGACCAGCAGAGGGGGCGGAAGGTCGGCGAGGCGATGGGCGAGGGCCCCGTTCTGGAGCGTCCCGATCTCGCCGTCTGGAGTAACGAGCGTGGCGCGGCCGATTCCGGCCACCAGGGCGGGCGCTTCGGGCAGCAGCAGGCGCGGCGTGGTGGACGAGTTAGGCGGCATTGGCGGCTTCTTAGCGGGCTTGGGCGCCGGTGCCTATTTGTTCCCTGGAGCAGAAGGCGGACGGTTATCCACCACGAAGTATTGAGAACGCGAGCTTGGCCTGTTTCGGCGAGATCGGACTAACTACGCCTGTATTTATTGCGCCGGCTGAAACGATGCGGAGACATCGGAGGCGCACGGCGAGGGTGACAGAAGGAGAGAATCAGTATGGCGGACGAGAGGAAGAGTGTGTCGGGCCCAGGCCTGACGACGCGCCAGGGACATCCCGTCTACGACAATCAGAACACGCGCAGCGTCGGACCCCGTGGGCCCCTGGTGCTCGAGGACTATCACTACCTCGAGAAAATCACGCATTTCGACCGCGAGCGCATCCCGGAGCGGGTGGTGCATGCCCGCGGCGCCGCCGCCCATGGCATCTTCATCCCGACCGGCATGGCGGGCGACGACCCGGTCACAAAATACACACGCGCCAAGGTGTTTCGGAAAGGCACGCAGACGCCGATCTTCCTGCGCTTTTCGACGGTGATCCATGGCGGGCACAGCCCGGAGACTCTGCGCGACCCGCGCGGCTTCGCCATCAAGTTCTACACTGAGGACGGCAACTGGGACCTGGTGGGGAACAACCTGAAGGTCTTCTTCATCCGGGATCCGCTGAAGTTCCCGGACATGGTGCATGCCTTCAAGCCGGACCCGATCCACAACCGCCAGAAGATGAACCGGTTCTTCGACTTCGTGAGCATGTCGCCGGAAGCGACCCACATGATCACCTGGCTGTTCTCCCCATGGGGGATCCCGGCTGACTACCGCCACATGCAGGGTTCCGGCGTGAACACCTACAAGCTGGTGGACCCCGAGGGGAAGACGGTTCTCTGCAAGTTCCACTTCCAGCCACGGCAGGGAATCAAGAACCTGACGCAGGCGGAGGCGCAGGCGATCCAGGCGAAGGACTTCAACCACGCCACTGGCGACCTCTATGACTCGATCGAGCGCGGCGAGTTCCCGGAATGGGACATGTTCATCCAGGTGATGAGCGATGACGAGCATCCGGAGCTGGATTGGGATCCGTTGGACGTCACCAAGCTCTGGCCTGAGGATCAGTTCCCGATGCTGCATGTCGGGCACATCCAGCTGAACCGGAACCCGTCCGACTACCACAATGAGGTGGAGCAGGCGGCCTTCGGCACGGGGGTGCTGGTGGACGGGATCGACTTCTCCGAGGACAAGCTGCTGCAGGGCCGCACCTTCGCCTATTCGGACACGCAGCGTTACCGCGTGGGGCCGAACTACCTGCAGCTGCCGATCAACGCGCCGAAATGCCCTTACGCTACCAACCAGCGCGGTGGGCAGATGAGCTACAAGGTTGATGGGGCCGACCAGGGCGCCGATCCGCACATCAACTTCGAGCCGACCAACTTCAAGGGACTGCAGGAGCAGCAGCGGACCGCGCCACCGCCGCGTCCCTTCGTGCAGGGCGAGATCGGGCGGCAGAGGATCGAGCGAACCGCCAACTTCAAGCAGGCCGGGGAGCGCTGGCGCGCCTTCAGTGATGAGGAGCGGAACGAGTTGGTGATGAACCTCGTTGGTGCGCTGTCCGAATGCGAGCCGGTGATCCGGGAGAAGATGGTTAGCCACTTCACCCAGGCCGATGCTGAATACGGGCGCCGGGTGGCGGAAGGGCTGGGCATGGCCGCGCCGTCGAAGCAGGCTGCGGAGTGAGGTGAGGCCGCCCGGCGACGGGCGGCTTCAGGACAGGAGGCGGAGGAGCAGGTGCTTCTCCGCCTTTTCTCTTGGCGGGCTGCCGCGGCCGGCGAAGCACTTCGTTACGGACGCCCTCTGTAAGTGCCGGAAATCGCTTCCTATCCTTTGGCCAAGCCGAGCCCCGCTGCATGCTTTCGGCGGCTTCGCCCTGTGTCCTCTTCGCGCTGTTTGCATGAGCACGGAGATCATCATGCCTAAGACCAAGACTGCACTCCTTGCCGGCGCTGCCGCGCTGGCCCTTACCAGCTTCGCCGGACTGGCCGAGGCCAGGAGCCCTGACTTCCAGGTCATGACGATCGAGCTTCCCGGTCGCGGGATCGGGGAGATCCGCTATGTCGGGAATGTCGCGCCCCGGATCGTCCTGGCACCGGTTGCCGTGCCAGTCGCAGCCTGGGCGCCGGCTGCACCTCTCTTCTGGGCCGGGTCGCCCTTCTCGGTGCTGAACCAGATTTCGCTCGAGATGGACCGGCAGATCGCCAGCCTCCTTCATGCCCAGGCGGCCACCCTGCGGCAGGTCGCGCGCCCTGATGGGCTGGGCGGGATCGGCACCGGGACGATTCCTCCTGGCAGCGTCGGCTTCACCTCCGTGACCACCTCCACGGGCAGCGGCGTATGCACCCAGACCGTGCGGATCATCCGCGCACCGGGCGAGGCGCGGCCTAATGTCGTGTCCTATCGTTCCGGTGACTGCGGGCCGCAGGTGAATGGCACCCTGCCGGTGGAGGTTCCGGCGCTGCGCCCGGCCGAGCGCCAACCGCGGACCCTTTCGGTGGAGACGGAGGCGCCGCCATCCAGTGCGCGGCCGGGCACCGGGCTGCTGCGCTGGACCTCCTGGCGCGGCTGACGCCCCGCCCGGCTGCCTGTTACGCCACAGGGCGACGACTGCGCGTGCGCATTGCGCTTGCGCATAAAGAAAGGGGGGAGAGCCGCCGGCTCTCCCCCCTTCATCATGGAACGGCCGGGGCAGGCGCCCCGCCTGGTTCAGGCCGCCAGCTTGACCGGCAGGGCCTCGGCGATCTGCACCGCGTTCAGGGCGGCGCCCTTGAGGAGCTGGTCGCCGCAAACGAAGAAGTCGAGGCCGCAATCGCCGAAGACGGGGTTGGACCGGATGCGGCCGGCCTCCACGTCGTAGCGGCCGCTGGCGGTCAGCGGCATCGGGTAGACGGCATTCGCCACGTCGTCCGTCAGCTTCACGCCCGGAGCGGTGGCGAGGACGGCGCGCGCGGCCTCCGGCGTCACGGGGCGCTCGGTTTCGATCGTCACAGCCTCGGCATGGGCGCGGAGCGTCGGGACACGGACGGCGGTGCAGGAAATCAGGAGATCCGGCAGGCCCATGATCTTCCGGGTCTCCCAGGTCACCTTCATCTCTTCCCGCGTGTAGCCATTGGGTTGGAAGCTATCGATATGCGGGATGAGGTTCATCGGCAGCGGGTGGCGGAAGACGCTGTTCTTCGCCTGGCCGCCATTCACCAGAACCTCGCGCAGGCCCTGTTCCAGCTCCTGCATCCCCTCGGCGCCGGCGCCGGAGGAGGCCTGGTAGGTGGAGACGATCACGCGCTTCAGGCCGAATTCACGGTGCAGCGGGGCCAGCGCCACGGCCAGGATGGCGGTGGTGCAGTTCGGGTTCGCGATCAGCCGGGCACCGTGGCCGGCCGAGGCGTTCACCTCTGGCACCACCAGCGGAACGTCAGCCTCAAGCCGGAAAGCGGAGGAATTATCGACCACCACGGCCCCGGCCGCGACCAGGTGTCGGGCATGGGCCTTGGACCAGTCGCCGGAGACGGCGAGCAGGGCCAGGTCCAGCTTCGGCGGATTGGCCGGGTCGTAGACCTCGATGGTTTTCTCCCCGAAGGGGGTGGGAATTCGGGTCCCTGCGCTGCGGGTCGAGGCGAAGAGGCGCAGCTCGGTCACCGGGTAGCCACGGTCCCCCAGGACCTGCACCAGTTCCTTACCGACCGCGCCCGTCGCACCGAAAACCCCAACGCGCATGACCTGCCATCCTCTCGAGGCGTTGTTGGGGGGCGGTCCCGGAGGGCCCACCCCTGCCAAAGTGGCAGTGGGCTTATACAGGTGGTGGAGCCTGATGCGAGACGCGCGTTTCGTAGGGCAGGAATGCCCGCGTGTCGGCCACGCGAGCGGGCAGGAAGGCCTCCGCGTTGACCGCGCAGGGGCGCGGGGGCAATTGGGGGCCGCCATGGAACGTCTCCCCGCCGATCCCTCCCTGCGCGACACCCGCGCCTGGCCCTTCGAGGAGGCGGCGAAGGTCGCCGACCGCGCCTCGGTGAGGGCGAAAGGCGTGGCGCTGTTCGAAACGGGCTACGGCCCCTCGGGCCTGCCTCATATCGGCACCTTCGGGGAGGTGGCGCGGACCACTTGGGTACGCCGGGCCTTCGAGCGGCTGACGGGCCTGCCCACTCGCCTCCTGGCGTTCTCGGACGACATGGACGCCCTTCGGAAGGTGCCGGACAACGTCCCCAACCCCGAGTTGCTGCGGGCCAATCTGGGCAAGCCGGTGACGCGAATTCCCGATCCCTTCGGCACGCATGACAGCTACGGGGCGCATAACAATGCCCGGTTGCGCGCCTTCCTCGACGAATTCGGCTTCGACTACGAATTCGCCTCCTCGACCGACTATTACACCTCCGGCCGCTTCGACGCGGCGCTGCTGCGGATGCTGGCGCTGCATGAAGAGGTGCGGCAGGTGATCCTGCCGACGCTGGGGCCGGACCGCCGCGCCACCTACTCACCCTTCCTGCCGATCCATCCAAAGACCGGGCTGGTGATGCAGGTGCCGGTGGATGAGACGCGGCCGGAGGCCGGGACCATCGTCTGGCGCGATCCGGAGACGGGGGAGCGTTTCGAGACGCCGGTGACGGGTGGCCATGTGAAGGCGCAGTGGAAGGCCGACTGGGCGCTGCGCTGGTATGCGCTGGGCGTCGATTACGAGATGTCCGGCAAGGACCTGATCGACAGCGTGAAGCTGTCCTCCGCCATTTGCCGGGTGCTGGGCGGCGAGCCGCCGGTGGGTTTCACCTATGAGCTGTTCCTCGATGCCCAGGGCCAAAAGATCAGCAAGAGCAAGGGCAACGGGCTGACCATCGACGAGTGGCTGCGCTACGCGCCGCCCGAGAGCCTGTCGCTCTTCATGTTCCAGCAGCCGGGCCGGGCGAAGCGGCTGCATTTCGACGTGATCCCGCGGGCGACAGACGAGTATCTGGCGAATGTGGAGAAGCTGCGGGCCACACCGGACCCGGCGAATCCGGCCTGGCACATCCATGGCGGGGTGCTGCCCAACGGCGCGGGCAGCCCGATCACCTTCACGCTGCTGCTGAACCTCGCCGTCGCGGCTAATGCCGAGACGCCGGAGATGCTGTGGGGTTATCTCCGCCGCCATGCGCCGGAGGCCACGCCCGAGGCATCGCCCATGCTGGCGGTGCTGGTGGAGCGGGCCTCGGCCTATTACCGGGACATGGTGAAGCCGACGAAGCGCTTCCGCCTGGCGACGGAGCCCGAGCGCGAGGCGCTGCTGCACCTGGCCTCGCTGCTGCGGGAAAACCAGGCGCGGATTGAGGCACTGCCCGCGGGCGAGCGGCCCTCGGCCATCCAGGACCTGGTCTATGACGCGGGCCGGCGGGAGCCTTTCCTGCAGCCGGGCAAGGATCCATCCCGCCCCGGCGTATCGCGGGCCTGGTTCGCGGCGATCTACCAGGTGCTGCTGGGGCAGGAGGAAGGGCCGCGCTTCGGCGGCTTCGTCGCGCTCTATGGCATTTCCGAAACCGTCGCCTTGATCGAGGGCACGCTCGCGCGGAGTGCGGACGCCGTATGAACTGGGCGCTGATCCGCAGGCACGGACCAACCGTCTTCGGACTGATCCTGCTGGTCGGCGCGCTCTATGTCGTGCAGCGGGAGTTCCGAAACCTCTCGGTGGAGGATGTGGGGAGCGCGCTCGAGGCGACCTCGGCGCGCCAACTCTGGGTGGCCGGGGCCTGGACGGTCATCGCCTATGCGGTGTTGACGATCTACGATCGGCTGGGTTCGGTCTATGCCGGCAAGCCGATCTCCTACCTGCGGACCTCCCTGGCTTCCTTCTGCGCTTACACGCTGGCGCATAATCTGGGCTTCGCGGCGGTTTCCGGCGCCGCGGTGCGCTACCGCTTCTACGCGGCCTGGGGACTGACCTCGGTCGAGATCGCCAAGGTCATCGCCTTCACCTCCCTGACCTTCGGCCTGGGTGGATTTGCCCTGGGCGGGCTGGTGCTGGTGCTGGAACCCTCCGTCCTGCCCTGGGTGGGTGAGGGGGAGCTGGTGCCGCCCTGGGCGGCGCAGGCGGTCGGCGTCGTCATGTGGTGCATCTCCGGCACCTATGTGCTGCTCTCGCGCCTCTGGCCGTCCTTCACCATCTTCGGCCATCAGATCGACCTGCCGGGCTTCCGCATGGCGGTGGCGCAGGTGCTGCTGGCGAGCGTGGACGTGGCCGTGACGGCGGCGATCTTCTACGCGCTACTGCCCGAGGCGCCGGGGCTGACCTTCTGGAAGTTCCTAGGCATCTACATCGCCGCCTATACGGCGGGGCTGGCGGCCAGCGTGCCGGGGGGCCTCGGCGTGTTCGACGGCTTCATCCTGCTCAGCCTGGAGCCCTACCTGCCCTCCGCCCAGGTGGTGGGGGCGGTGCTGCTGTTCCGGCTGTTCTACTACATCGTCCCGCTCTTCCTGGCGGGCGGGCTCTTCGCGACCTTCGAGCTGAACCAGCGACGCGCCGTCATGGGGCGGATGCAGGCCGAGACGCGGGTAACGGGTGCGCTGGAAGTGCCGGTACTGTCCGGGCTGACCGGCCTCGGCGGGGTGGTCCTGCTCTTCGTCGGCGCGCTGCCGGCGCATGGGGCGGATATCGCACGCTGGGGCGGGGAATGGGCGGCGCTGGCGAGCCAGTTCGCAGCCTCGGTCGTCGGCTCGCTGCTGCTGGTGGTGTCCTACGGCATGCTGCGGCGGCTGCGGATCGCCTGGTGGGCGGGGCTGTTCCTGCTGCTGAACGGAGTGTGGATCCTGGCCGTGCGGGGCGATCCCTGGTGGGTGGCCGCCGCCTATCTTGGCACGGCGCTGTTCCTGGCCGTCATGCGGCACGCCTTCTACCGGGATGCGCGGCTGACCGGGGAGCCGCTGACGGGCGCGCGGGTGTTCTCCCTCGCGGCGGGGGTGATCTGCGGGCTGACCCTGGCAACGGTCGCCTATCACGGGCGCTTCTCGAACGCCGCCTGGTGGGAGGTGGTGGTGGAGTCCGGCGCTCCGGCGCCGCTGCGCTTCGCGGTGGGGGCGGCGGCGGCGCTGATGCTCTACGCGGCCTTCCGGCTGCTGCGGCCGGCGCGGATCCAGGCCGAGGATTACGACGAAGCGGCACAGGCGCGGCTGGCGGCGCTTGGGGCCCGGGTGCCGGCCCATGCGGATGGCGTGGTCTTCGCCGATGGTGGCCGGGCGGGCTTCGCCTTCCGGCGGCTGGAGGGGGTCTGGGTGGCTGAGGGCGATCCCGCCGGTGCGGCAGAGGCGAGGATCAACGCCATCTGGCGGTTCCGGGACCTGTGCGATGCCGCCGGGGTGGCGCCGGCTTTCGCCGGGGTCGGGTCCGGGATGTTGCGGGCCTATGAGCAGGCGGGGATGGCCTCGGTCACGCTGCCTGATGGGCAGGTGATGGCACTGTCGGGTGAGCAGGACCCGAAGAACGTGCTGCGGCTTCTCGCTGCGGGTGCGGCGGGAGACTGAAGGCGGAGCCCGGCCGGGGCTGCCGGGCCGCTACTGGCTGGCCCAGACGATCCGATGCATCCAGGTCAGCTCCTCAAGCTCGAAGCTGTAGTTCGGATGGGCCGGGTTGAGGCTGGCCAGCTCCACGCGCCGGGCGGATTGCCGCAGCAACTCCTTGGCCATCACCTCGCCGCCATGGGTGCGGACCACGACCCGGTCGCCGCGGCGGACAGGGGCGCTGGGGGAGACGATGATGACGTCGCCATCCCGGAACACGGGCTCCATCGAATCGCCGCTGATCTCGAGGGCATAGGCATTGGGATCGCCGACCTCAGGCAGGCTGATCTCGTCCCAGCCGCCGCCCACCGGATAGCCGCCATCGTCGAAGTAGCCGCTGCTGCCGGCCTGGGCGAGGCCGATCAGCGGGATACGGCGGCTGGGCCGGGCCGTGGTGCGGAGATTGCCGGTGATGAGGCTGGCGAACTCGTCCATGCCCGTGCCGGTGGCGGAGAGCACCTTCGCAACGCTCTCGGTGGAGGGCCAGCGGGCGCGGCCGTCCGGGCCGGTGCGTTTGGACGGGTTAAAAGCAGTCGGGTCGAGTCCCGCCTTGCGGGCAAGGCCGGAGGCTGAGAGTCCGTTCTCCGCCGCGAGTGCGTCGAGCGCCCGCCAGATGTCGCCGTGCTGCATTCCGCCATTCTATAGGCGCGAAATCTGGGGACAACAGGAATTCCATCATAGAATCGTCTTGACGGTCACAAGCCCGTGGGTTGATGTTCTTGTTGTGTTCACAACCGGCGAGGATCAGCCCCCGATGACCCGTCCCGCTTCCGGTGCGCTCCGCACCACAGCGCCGACCCTTTCAAGTCTGGACAAGGTCCAGCCCTTCCGCAGCGCGGAGGAGGCTTGGTTCTGGACCATGGCCGCCCTCATCGCCCGGCGAGACGGGGCGCGAATCGTCTCCGGGCGCGGGCTCGTCGCCCGGCCCTGTGAGCCGGACGACGTGGTGAAATGCCTCGACCGGCTGTACCGGCAGCGCCGGATCGACCTGGCCCATGCGCGGATCATGCGCATCTGGGGCGAGCGCGGCACCTCGCCCGATCCCGCGGCCCTTCGCGAGCGCGGCGACCACCGGTTGTGGCGCGAGGCGATGGATCGGCTCGAATGGCCTCTGCGGCTCAAGGGGATCGTGGCCGGGCCGGAAAGCCCCGGCGACTCTGGCTCCGTCGTGCCTTTCGCGGCGCCCCGGCCGGCCTGACGCCATGCAGGGCACGCCTTTCGTGCCGGCACCCGATCTGCTCGCCGCCGTTCCGGGAAACCGGGACGGCGATGTGCATTCCGGGGCCCGTGTCGGACCGGGCCACCGCCGGGCAGCGGAGTCGCGGCCGCAGACACTGTGGATCGCCTTCGGCGGCGGCGCGGACCAAGCCTGGATGCGGCTCCTGCGGCCTGGGTTCCGGCACTGCTTCGCTGGGCTGCAGGACGAGGACGGCTGGACGGTGCTTGATCCACTTTCGGGGCGGCTGTTGGTGACGCGGCTGGCGGTCGGGCCGGGCTTCGACCTGCCAGGCTTCTGGCGCAGGGCCGGCTGCCGCGTCCTCGGGCCGTTCGTGCCCGCCGCGCCCGCGCGGCGCTGGCCAGGGATGCTTCCGCTTTCCTGCGTGTCGCTCTGCCGGGCGCTTCTGGGACCAGGGGCCCCCTTCGCCGTGACGCCGCACGGGCTGTTCAATGGCCTAAAGAAAATGTTCCCTTCAGAGGAAAATTTTCTTGACGAACGGCGATCCGCCAGCTAGAACCCCTCTTGTCAATGGGCGAATTGCGCCCGGTGGCGATCCTCCCCGATCCCCTGAACTCGCACGCCCGGCCCGGACCCTTCCGGCGCCGGGCCTTTGTCGTTTGGGCGCCCTTCAGAACGGGCCGGGGTTCCGCAGACAGGAGCGAGCAGGCCCATGGGCGACAGGACTGATTCCTCGCCGCGAGGTGGCGCGGCATGACGCCCGACGAAATCATTGCCCGCGCCGAGCGCGCGCTGGACCGCCGCCGCCCATGGGAGGGCGTCTGGCGCGACTGCTACGAGCATGTGCTGGCCACCCATCCGGGAGCGGGCGGGCCGGCGCTGCATGACGGCACCGCCGCCGATGCCGCGGAGAACCTCGCGGCCTCGCTGCTGGCGGAGCTGACCCCGCCCTGGTCCCGCTGGTTCGGCCTGGCCCCGGTGGACGAGGGCGCGGATCCGGAACTGGCCGCGGTGCTGGAACGCGCGGCGGAGACGCTGCAGGGGCATCTGGACCGCTCCAATTTCGCGCTCGAGATGCATCAGGCCTTCCTGGATCTCGTGGTGGCCGGCACCGGCGTGGTGCTGGTGGAGGAGGCGCCACCGGGCGAGGCCTCGGCCCTGCGCTTCACCGCCGTGCCGCTGCGTGAGGCGGTGCTGGAGGAGGGCGCCTCAGGCTGGTTGGATACGGTGTACCGCCTCGTGCGGATGACCGCCGAGGCGATTGCCCTACGCTATCCCGGCGCGATGTTGCCGCCGGCGCTGTTCCGCCCTGACGAGGCCGAGGTGACGCATCGGGTGATCGAGGCGGTGTGGCCGGCCTTCGGTGGTCCGCGCTTCGCGGCGGTGCTGGAGCGCGACGGCGCCGGAATCCCGCTGGCCGAGGGGCGCTTCGAGGAGAGCCCCTTCCTCGCCTTCCGCTGGATGAAGGCGCCGGGCGAGACCTATGGGCGCGGTCCGGTGATGAAGGCGCTGCCGGACATCCGGACCGCCAACAAGGTGGTTGAGCTTGTGCTGAAGAACGCTTCCATTGCGGCGACGGGTATCTGGCAGGCCGACGATGACGGCGTGCTGAATCCGGCCACGGTGCGGCTGGCGCCGGGGGCGATCATCCCGAAGGCGGTCGGCTCCTCGGGCCTCACGCTGCTGGCGGCGCCCGGTTCCTTCGATGTGTCGCAGCTCGTGCTGTCCGACATGCGTGCCCGCATCCGCTCAGCCCTGCTGGCGGATCGGCTGTCGGCACCGCAGCGGCCGAACATGACGGCGACTGAGGTGCTGGAACGTAGCGCCGAAACGGCCCGCCTGCTCGGCGCCACCTATGGCCGGCTGCAGGCGGAACTGCTGACGCCGCTGGTGTCGCGCTGCCTTTCCATCCTGCGGCGCCGCGGCGAGGTACCAGCGATCCTGCTGGATGGGCAGGAGGCACGCATCGCCTACCAGTCGCCGCTGGCCCGCGTGCAGGGGAGGGCGGATGCGGCGAACACGCTGCTCTTCCTCCAGGCCGTGGCGGCGCTCGGACCGGCGGCTTCCGCGGTGGTCGATCTGCCTGCCGCAGCGCGGCACCTGGCCCGCACCCTTTCGGCGCCCAGCGCGGTTCTGGCGCCTCTGGCACCCAGCGCCGCACAGGCGCCCAATCAGGAGCAAACCGGCGCATGAGTGAAAACCTGCTGGAGACTGAGCCGAAGCCAGGACCCGAGGCCCCCGCGACGGCGGAGGTGCCGGAGACGCCAGCCAAGGTGAAGCGGCCCGAGGACGTGCCCGAGAAGTTCTGGGATGCGGAGCTTGGCGCATTGCGCGTGGATGCGTTGCTGAAATCCTATCGCGAGCTGGAGAGAAAGCTCTCCGCCCGTTTCGCCCCGCCGGGTGATGACGCGCCGGAGGAGGAACGGATCCGTTTCCGCCGGGCCATCGGCGTGCCCGACACGGCGGATGACTACGCCGTCGAGCCGCGGCATGTGTTGATCGGTTCCGATCCGGAGGTGAATGCGGCGCTGCACCGTGCGGGCTTCACGCCCTCGCAGGTGCAGCTCGTCTATGACCTGGCGGCGGAGCGGTTGTTGCCGATCGTGGCCGAGGCCGCATCCCAGTTCGAAGCCGAGCGGCAGCGCGACCGGCTGCGCGCCGAGTTCGGCGGCGAGGAGCGCTTCCGCCGCACCGCGCGACAGATTGCCGCCTGGGGCCGCGCCAACCTGCCCGGGGAGGTACTGGCAGCTCTCTCCACCACCGCCGATGGGGTGATGGCGCTGCACCGCATGTATGGAGAAGGGCGAACCCGCGCTGGCGCGCCAGGCGGCTGCCCCCGAAGCCATGGATGAGGCGGCGCTGCGCAAGATGATGCGCGACCCCCGCTACTGGCGCTCCCGCGAGCCCGACTTCGTCAAGCGGGTGACCGATGGCTTCCGGCGGCTCACAGGAGGGTGATGCTGCAGCCTCATCTGCATCTTCAGGAATTTCGGCTAAGCCCCTGAAACCTGAGTCGAGAACTCGCGTTTTTCCGATGCCTCTCTGCGACGGGCGGTCACTGACTGCATCCCCCCCAAGGGTGACCCCCCATTGCTGCCGGACCCGCATCCCCCCTCATGCGGTCCGGCTACGGGGGCGGGTGGCACCCTACTTCCCCCTGGTGCCGCCCGCCCCCGTCTCTTTTCTCCCGAAAGGGCCTCGTCCGGAACCGGGCGAGGCCCTTTTCGCATTCTCCCATTCTGGCGCGACCAACCCGCAACCGGCCCTGCCCCAAAAGGCGGCGCCGGGCGCGGGCGCGTGCCGTTCCGCGGCCTGCCCGGCCTCGTCCGCATGGACGTGCCAACCTGGCAGGGCGCATTCCCCTGAACCCATCTCCGAAGGAGGACATGCGTGTCCGCCACGATCGACCAAGCTTTCGTCAAGCAGTTCCAGGCCGAGGTGCATGAGGCCTTCCAGCGCCAGGGTAGCAAGCTGCGCCCGACGGTGCGTTCCAAGACCGGCGTGTCCGGCGCCTCCACGGTTTTCCCGCGCGTGGGTAAGGGCACAGCGGCGGCCAAGGCGCGCAACGGCGTCGTGCCCGTGATGAACCTCGACTACTCCGCGGTGGAGTGCTTCCTGCAGGATTATTATGCGGGCGAGTGGGTCGACAAGCTCGATGAGATCAAGACCAACGTGGATGAGCGCGCGGTGGTTGCCAATGCCGGCGCCTATGCGCTCGGCCGCAAGACGGACGAGCTGATCATCGCGGCCCTCGACACCGCGACGCAGGAGGCCGTCAGCACCGCCGCCGGCACCACGGACTCGGATGGGCTGACCAAGCAGAAGGTGCTGATGGCCTTCGAGATGCTCGGCGCGTCCGATGTGCCCGATGACGGCAACCGCTACGCCGTCGTCGGTTGGAAGCAGTGGAGCCAACTGCTGCAGATCGAGGAATTCGCCAACTCCCAGTATGTCGGCGACGCCGACCTGCCCTGGAAGGGGATGCAGGCGAAGCGCTGGCTCGGCGCGCTGTGGATGCCGCATTCCGGCCTGACCAAGAGCGGCAACCTGCGCTTCTGCTACTTCTATCATCGCACCGCCGTCGGCCATGCGGTGGCGCAGGACGTGATGACGGACATCACCTGGCACGGCGACCGTGCGGCGCATTTCGTCAACAACATGATGAGCCAGGGCGCCGTAATGATCGACGACCTCGGCGTCGTGCGGATGCGCGCCGCGGAATAGTTCCGGACGCGGGCCGCGGCGTGATCAGCGGACCTGCAGCGTGACGGCTGCATGAAGGCAATGCGCGCGACGAGCGATCGTCGCGCGCATTCCACACGGATGATCGAGACGATGCGCGCGCCGCCCATACCCGGGCCGGCGCGCGCCGCGCGTGGGGCCGGGCGCATGGACGCGCCGCCTGTTCCGCGCCGGCATGGCGCGACGTTCGCGGCCGCGCCGGTGCCTGGCTCCACGCGCACCCTTTCCAACACCCATCAGGGAGCCACGAACCGATGGCGCTTTCCGCCCTCGTCCTCTGCTCGCGTGCGCTGCTCAAGGTCGGCGCGCTGCCGGTTGCCTCCCTCGAGGAGGGAACGGCCGAGGCGGAGGTGGCCGCCAACCTTTATCCAGGCACGCGGGATGCGCTGCTGTCCTGCCATCCCTGGTCCTTCGCCACGGGGCAAATGAAGCTGAACCGGCTGGAGGCAGCGCCGGTCGCGGATCTGGCCAATGCCTTCCAGTCGCCGGCGGACCTGTTGCGCGTGATCTCCGCGGGAAGCGGGCGGGGTAGGGGCATTCCCTACCGCATCCAGGAGGGCCGGCTGCATGCCGACCCGTTCCAGATGGTGCTCACCTCTATGTCTTCCGTCCGGCGGAGAGCGAGTTCCCGCCGTTTTTCGCCGCCGCCCTCGTCGCGCGGCTGGCGGCGGAGTTCTGCCTGCCGCTGACCGAGAACACGTCCCGTGCCGAGATGCTGCACCGGATCGCAGAATCCGAACTGCGCCAGGCGCGGTTGGCCGACAGTCAGCAGCAGACGCCGAAAGGCATCGAGGACTTCCCGCTCCTCGATGTGCGGGGCTGATCTCCATGCCAGCCATCAGGCGTGCCAAGACCGCCTTCACGGCGGGAGAGCTGGCCCCGGAGCTCCTGGGACGCGGCGACATCTCGGCCTGGACGAATGGCGCCGCGCGTTTGCGCAACGTCTTCATCCAGCCCACCGGCGGCGTGCAGCGGCGGCCGGGATTGCGCCATCTGGCGAACCTGCCGGGACCCGCGCGGCTGATCCCCTTCGAGGCGAGTTCGGACCAGACCTATCTGCTGGCGCTCGTCAACGGTGCCATGTGGGCCTTCCAGGGCGATAGCCTCGTCGCGATCCTGCCCGGTCCCTGGACAGAGGCGGCGCTGCCGCAGATCACCTTCACGCAGAATGCGAGCATGCTGCTGCTGCTCCACCGCGACATGCGGCCGCAGGCCATCACCCGTTCGGACGCGGGCGTCTGGGGCATCGCCGACTTCGCCTTCAGCGCAGGACCCTTCGCGCGCCATGCGCCTGCCGGCGTCACCCTGGCCACCAGCGGCATGTCGGGCAGCGTGACGGTCTCTGCCTCGGCCCCCGTGTTCAATGGCGGTCATGGCTGCGTAGAGGAGCACCGTCGCAAGATCAGCGACACCATGCGGGGCATCAAGCGCTCGGTTGAAACGCGTCAGCGCATGAGCGACAGCAAGAAGGGCCGCGTCTTCAGCGACGAGACGCGCCAGCGTATGAGGGAGGCTCAGCAGCGCAGGCGTGCAGCCGAAAAGGGGGATGCAGCATGAGCGGCTTCACCTTCAACAGCGACAGCGCCTACAGCGACGAGACCATCCAGCGGGCATTGGACCAGCTGAACAGCATTCCAGGTCCGCTGGCAGGGCCGCTCAACGCGCTCCGCAGGAGCATGCAGGCCGAGCTACGGGTCCGCAGCGCCAAGCCGCTAATCGACACGGCCGCGCTCAAGGCCCGCAAGGATGCCGATGCAGCGCTCAAAGCCGATCTGCACTACCTGGCCAACGAGGCACAGGTCAGCAGCGCCGACGAGGTCTTCCTTGTCGAAGTCGCACAAGACCTAATCGCCCATCGTACCGTCACTCCAGCCGCGAGGGCTCGGGTGCATCAACTGGCCGACCAGCAAAGGGCCACGGCGTAACGCGCATGCGTTTGAGTCTGTGTTCAGGAGTTTCCTTGCTCAATGGATAAATAAAGGTGCCAGAGAGAAACACGCTCCAGCACTACAAGGAGAAGAAAAACATGAGCAAGGGAAACCCAGCAGTCGTCGCATTCCTCAAGGAACTGATCGCAGTCACGGACGAGGCTTACAAAGATCGTGGCACGGGCGCACTGGCCGATTATGAGCGCTACGGCAGTCTCAGCCCCAAGCGCATCGCATGGGCCAAGCAGAACGCGAAGATCAAGAAGGTCACCGTGCCAGCTGAGTTCGACAGCGTGCCGGTGTTCGACAACCAGGTCTATTCCGTACCTGTCAGCAGCACACCCGCACTACCGCCACCCACCGTCATGCCGAGTGCCCAGCAGGCAGCCAAGCTGCTCGACATCACGACGGCGATCCGCAACGGACGCATCAGCGTCAACGCCCAGCAGGTCCAGCAGGACACGCTAGCCATTGAGGCAGCGGCCTTGTTCTCGAACCTCAGCACGACCTACGCGGCGCTCGCTGCTCTATTCGAGCGCAACGCCTAGTAGCCATCGCTCAGACAGAGAAAGCCCGGCCGAGTGCCGGGCTTGAGTGTCAATTGGCTGCCTTCACATCTGAGCAGCTCAGTGCGCCGGATCAGTTCGTTAGAAATCGATCTGCTTCACCTTGGCTTTCCTGCCAAGCCAAATCAAATTGGCAGTTCGGCGGAAGGCGTCATACTCGACAATGTCAGCCCAGCCGGCAGACGGTCGGTCTTTGGAAGTGTATTCGCCAGTTGCAGAGTTGTAATCCCACCAGCGGTTCAGCAAGACGCAGGAGGAGTTAGGGGCGCCGACAGTCTTCTTGGTATTCAATGGGGGCTTAAGAAAGTAGACGAGAGCCCATTCGGCGCTAGCGAAGTGAGGGTTGGTCTTCTGTGTGCGTTTCCCCGGGATGCCCGGAACTGACACTTCGCCCAGCCAGATCTTTGCATGCTCAATCTCATTGTGCTTGTGGTGAGATGAGGCCAGGCGGGCAGCTACGTTCTCGCTTATCCCTACGTAGAGTAGCTTGCGCGGCCCACGTGTACCCACCAGTTTATGACCTACTGCGGCGTAGAGGCCCCTCAGGCCCCATTCGCCTGCGTGTTTCGGCGCCTCACTTCGTGTGTAGGGGCCGAACCAATCGACAACGGTTGCGATGTTCTCCGCCAAGTAGCGCGTCCTCCCAAACGTTGCGCCGGGAGACTAGAACTGAGAAGCGGCCTGTTGGCTAGTGGAGGGACGCGGGGGTCTGGTAATCACGTGTATTTCTTCTCGTCGCTCGAATTGGCGTGCTTGTCCACACCAACGTTCACCTCACGCCAACTGCCAGCCAAATGTAGCCTGGCACGCTAGGCCGCGTGCCTGTGTGCGTCGAGGCACCTAAAACGTGCCTGCCGACAGCTTGTACAGAATAGGTACAAACCATTGTGCTCGGTTGTTGAAGTCCGCAAGAGGGTAGCTGTCGGCCCATGAGGGGTCGGAGGGATCATTCACCATCACCTGAGGACCCGACGCCGTAGTCACGATCCCATTCACAACGATGATGTGGTGGCCTCCACGCTGGTTGTTGCCGGCGTATATCCAGACCCAAAGCGGGCCGCACCGAAGGAGAGTGTTTGCATAGTCTTTTTTGTCCCGTTGAGAGAGGAGAATGTTGCTGGGGCGCGAATTCAGACCGCACTCATTTGCAAAGTCCTGCACTAAGGCTGCGGACAGACCTTTGTTTAAGAAGTACCGATTGAGAGAAGCGATGCTATTGGTGTCAGTTATCATCGAGGTGGCTGAACGGTAGGCGAGAAGCATCTGCGCGGCAGCCAGCCAGCAGGACATTTCCTTACTTTGCTTCATCATGGGGACTTGCAGAACTACGTCGTCCTTTTGTGGTGCAAGTGCCATGGTTCTTACCTCGTAATGCGTTACGGGTGGAGCATTGTTACAGGAAAGCACCGAAAACGGAAGATGTTTTGGTGCTTCGTTCGCATATCTCTCCACACGTCAGCAGGCGCTTGGCACTTGGGGGGGCCTTTTACCCCCTTCACAAAGACAAGCCGTTTGCCCGGCCTGTCAGCCACTAAGGCGGGGCCGTGGGCACCCCTAGCTCGCGTGACATGCTGCGCTGCCCGCTGCTGTGTCCCTCCCGCTGTGCAGGGTCCGCAGGGTCCGCAGGGGCTGCCGGGGGCGGGGCAGGGGTCGTGACTAGTAGTCATGGCCTACTGACGAGAAACCCGGCCTCCTTCATGGGGACCGGGTTCGTTTTGCAGCATCGAAGTTTGAGCAGCCGAAGCACTCCCTGTTGCGCCTGTATTTAAGCGGTGGTCCTGAGCACTTTCCTGAAGCGCAAAGCCGGCCAGTTCGATTGACAATACTGACCGCATGATGTAATGACCCTTCCGTCTGCGCTTATCCGGCGCAGGCATCACCAGGGCATGCAGATCCGGTACTGCCCTTGAGAGCAAACCGACGCGGCGGGCGTATCTCCCGCCACCAGATGGTGCACCATCTGGTGTTCAACGTTTCGGTTGTAGAGTGGGACTGAGCGACCCCGTTGGTTGATTGGGTCTGTTAAACCACTCCTCGGACAGCAGGCATGCTGCTCCATGTTTTCGGGCCTCGTAAGGGCCTGGGAACTCCGCCCTGGTGAGGCGGTCGTTCGTAACAACCCAGCTTGGGTGTTGCGGGTGACCGCGTATGTCCGATGACACCGGCCCTGCACACCCTCGCGCCTTGCGAGGACCGCTAGATGACCACTCTTTCTCTGAACGACCGCGTTAACCAGTTCTCTAAGCTGGTTGTGGAAGACAGCAGCAGCCGCGCTGACTTCAAGGCCGCCGAGAGCAACTTCGATACCAGCAGCCGCGCGCGAACCTACGCGATGCTGGCTGATGCCCTGGCAATTCTGAGCGACTACCTCTTCACCACCGAAGATAAGAAGGTCGCTGAGCTAATTCGGGCTTACAACGAGCGCCAGATTGCCCAACCCAAGCCGCACGAGAACCCGTTTTTTTCTGGCGTGAAGATGCTCTGGGGCAGCTTCCACGAGACGGAGACTGTGGACTATTTGGAAGTGAAGCGGAGGAAGTTCATTCCTAACTCCAGCGCAAACAAGTACGCCTATGCGTTGCGCTGGCTCTACGAGAATGATGTGCCGGACAGGGAGATTGTCGCTCGCATCGAAGGCTTTAAGGGCAAGATGCACGGTATCATCGAGGCTGATAAGGCCGCGCATCGTTCTGACAGCGATAAGGCTGCCCGAGTTCAGAAGAAGGTGGAGGAACTGACCAACCCCGCGCTCAGCATCAGCGATGCGGTCGAGGACCTGCCCACGCCCGTGCTGGAGGACCTGAGCAAGATCAACTACGTGCTCGCCGCTCTGCGTAAGGCTCCCAATGGCGAGTGGGTGCTGATGGAGTTCGTGAAGGGCAGCGAGAAGGACGCGGAGCGTGTCGTCCGCAAGCTCGCTCAGGATGCTCTTCGTGCTGAGGACAAGACAAAGCCCAAGGTTGAGAAGGTGGTGAAGGCCGCAAAGAAGACTGGCAAGCGCGGGGCCAAGAGCGCCGCCTCACAGTCTCCCGCAACTGTCTGATCCACCAACCGCCTAGGGACACGGGGAGGGCCAATAACCCTCCCCGTGCTGCTGCATGACACCGCGTGAACTCACGATACTCAAGATCACTTTGGAAGATTACATCGAGAAGGGGCAGCCTGATCCGCTGGACAAGCCGAGCAAGGCGTTCAACCACCTGCTCTCCAGCGCGGCCATCAAGAAGATGGAGGAGCGTGTCGCTGAGTTGAATGCGCTCCGACTGCATTTCTGGAAGGAGGCCAAGACGGAGAACAACAGGTCAGCGACCTACTGGTATGAGGAGGACAAGGCGCATGCCAAGCAGGATTTGGAGCGTTGGCAGACCGTGATGGTGGAGTTCCCGCATCAACTCTATCTTCGCGCTTACATGACTGCACTGCGAGCGTTCCATCGGTGGAGTGAAATGCCGAAGACTGAGAGGCAGGCTTACACTTGGCCGGGTGAACCTCTCAACATCAAGCGCATGCCTGAGACGGCAGAAGAGCTAATCGAGCGGCTGCCCTACTTCGACAAAGCGCGGTGGAGCAAGGATCACGACTGGGACAGGTGCCGACAGCCTGCAAAGACGGCCGCCATCGAGGCACTGGAAGAACTAATTGCGGCAGGGGAGCGGGAGCTAGCGCAGCAGCAAGCACCAGCGCCCACGTTGGAACCGCCACCGCAGCGGGTAGTGGTTGAACCAGCCAAGCCCCGGATGCGACCCGCGAGGTCCAAGCGGAGAGACAAAGAGGAGGAGCAGCGTCGGAGGGCGGAAGCTGCCGCGCGGGAGTATGAAGAGGAATACCGGGCATGGCGCGAGCAGCAGGATCGGGACTTGGAGGCTTCCGAGCGCTCTTTGGCTGAGGCAACTGAACGTTCCAGGCAAGCCGAGGAAGAGCTAGAGCGCACGCGTCAGAAGTTTCGCCGTCTTTGTGATGATCTGAATGCGCAGTCCGGCAAGCGGTTTGCGCTTCGTAAGCTGGAAGAGGAGCACAAGCAGGCGGTGGCCGAGTTGGATGCCTTGACGGTTGATGCACCACCTGTTGAGCGGAGCAGGGTTGCGTACCGGAAGGCGGCTCTGAATTACCAGCTTCACAAAGGCGGTGATGCTGCACTCTTCTCCGAAGCACAACGCGAGTTGATGCAGGCGCAAAGCGACATGCTCGCCTTGGAAGAGGCCGAGCGGCAAACTAGCTGACGCCGCCCATGGAGACGGCCTTGGACAGTCCAAGGCCGTCTCCTATTCGGCAGCCAGGGCTACCATCGTGCCGTTGGACTGGAGGGCATGCCACACGCCCCGCACATTGAATGCCACGTCCTCGACCTCGCCCCGGACCACCCGGAAGCGCAGGCTGTCATCGGCCAGTGTCACGTGAGCTACCTTGTCGCGGTCGAACTCGATGCGCCCGATCACGCTGCCCATCATGACCATGAGCCGGTTGCGGGCCGGTAGGCAGATGTCTAGGTCCGCACTGCGTGAAGCGGCCTCTAGCTCATCAGCCTCGCGGATCATGTCACCGATGAGGGTGGTGCCCTTGCTCATGGCGATCCGCCTTTCCAGGTCGGCTTTGCGATCCTCCCAGCTGTCCAGTTCACGGCCCAGCTCGCGGTAGGCTGTGCGGATCGCTACACTGTCCTCTTCGGCCAGCATCTCGCTGAGTGCGTCGAACCTCTTCTGCTTGCGCGCATGCTCGTCAGCCAGTCCGGCCAGCTGCTCGGTCAGGGCGCGGGCCTGTGCGTTCTCGCCAGTCTGCTGTTCCCAGAATGCCTGACGGAACTTGAGGCCAGCCAGCACGCCCTTCTCGATCTGGTCGATGTCTGAGTTCACCCGGTTGGTGCAGGTGCCAGTGCCGCGTTCAACAGCACCGCACTTGAAGTAGTTGTACCTCTTGCCGCCTTTGACGTGGTGATGCAGGCGAGGGGGATTGCCGCAGTGGTGGCAGAAGACCCGACCACGGAAGATATTGCCCACCCTGCCGTCTTTGCGACCACCTCCCGTTTTGTCGTTCTGCGCTCGCACGGCGTGGACGCGGTTCCAGAGATCATGCGAGATGACCGCAGGGTAGTAATCAGCGATGGGCTGCACACGGCTGTCAGGCTTGTAGACGCCGGGGCTGACCTGCTGGCGTGGGTGGAACTCGCCCAAGACACTGCGGCTCTTGAGGATCTTGCCGATGGTGCTTGGCTGCCAACCAGGCTCCGTGCCCTTGCTGTGTGTCTTGCCGGTGAATGTCGGAACGCGCTCCGCATTCAGGATGCCTGCCAGCTTGACCATGCCCGTGCCCTCGTCGGCAGTCATGGTGAAGATGCGCTTCACGACGGCCACGCGATCCGGGATCAGGTCCCAACGCTTGCTCGTGTCGTTCCAGCGGAGCCACTTGGGGCCGCGAGAGGTGAGGGGCTTGTCGCGATTGTCACTCAGCTTCGCCCGCTTGTTGGCCCATGCGTCGCAGATGCGCCGCGACTTGGTTTCGCTCTCTTCGTTGGCGCGTGACATCACCATCAGGCTGCCCATCAGCAGCAGGGGTTGATCGCGTACTGTCTCCCAGGAGTAGAGGCGGCGATCAGTGAGCGTGACGATCTCGATGCCAGCTTTGAGCAGTGCCTGGAACTGCGTGAGCGCATCTAGTGGATGGGCGCGAGATATACGGTCCAAGCTCTCGACGATCAGCACGCTGCCACGTGGCACGCGACCTCCTTCGACTTCGCGGAGGAAGGCACCGAACGCACCTTTGCTGACGTGATGACCCTTGTATGCGGACAGCCCTTCATCCTTGAGGCTGTGGTCCAACTCCCATCCCTGTTCGGCCGCGTAAGCTGCCGCCAGTTCCATCTGTCGCCGGATGGAGTTGCCCTTGGCTTGTTCGGGATTGGAGAAGCGCAGGTAGCTGTATGCGAGACGTTTGGCCATTGCAGCTTGTTCCGCTAGTGGAATGTCCGGCCTAGCGTCGCAGGCGCAAAGCAAGCAAGAGCATCCAGCATGCGCTGTACGGACAGGGGCCTAAGCTCTTGATACCACGACGCCCCCTGTGCCCGCAAACTACCTACCACTTGCAGGAGATGGCGGAATGGAAGCCCGGCGCGAATGGCGTACGGGATGATGCGCTGGACGCGGTGGCAGGCTGTCTCCTGGCCGAACCGGTGCGGATGCCGGGGCTTCCCCCGGTGGCGCGCGGCGCGTCCTGGCGCGGCTGACTCAGGCCGCGGTCTTCTTCAGCACCTCGGTTCGGTGCCGCTTCGCTCCGTCCTCGGTCATGGCGAAGCGGCCGGGGGAGACTTCCTGCGCGAAGCCCATCCCGCACAGCCTGCGCAGACAGGCCTCATCCGGCAGCCCGGCGGGGCGCGTCCCGCCATGCGTCAGGAACAGCCGGTGCAGGGCCGACCGGCAACAGGTCTCGAGATACGGCTCATTCCACATCGCCTGCACAAAGCACCCCTTCTGGCACCCCGGCAAGTCGGGGCGCCGCTCCGCGCGATCAACCCCGCACCCCCATGGAGGACCCCATGCCGTCCTTTAACCCCGATCCGCAATGGATCGCCGCCGCGGTGGAAACGCCCTTCATGGCGGTGCTCGCCTGGATGCTCCACTCCCTCCGCCGCAGCATCGCCCAGGGCGAGGCCCATCAGCCGGAGCGCGAAGCCGCCGACCATTCCCAGCAGCAGGCCGCCCTGGAGCGCACGCGCGACGATCTGGCCGCCTTCAAGCTGGAGGTCGCCCGCACCTACGTCCCTCTCTCCCTCATCAGGGACGTGGACGGACGCCTGACCGCTCATCTCATTCGCATCGAGCAGAAGCTGGACGAGGCCACCCGCGCCGCCCACAGCACCGCCGCCCAGATGCGCGTGCTCGCCGAGGACCGCTGACATGAACCCTGCAGAAACCACGGCCGAGACCTTGGCCCGCACCCTATACGCCGAGGCCGGCACGCGCCCCGTGCGCACCATCGAAGCCCTGGCGGCCCTCGCCATGAACCGCGCCCGCGCCGCCATGCCGCGCCCCATCCGCCAGCCAGGCGCCGCGCCCTTCGCCCCCGGCGGCCATGCCCGCCTGCCCGATCCCGGCCCCGGCGAGGTCCTGGCCGCGTGCCGTGACCCCTTCCTCTTCCCGGCCTGGAACCCGCGCCACCCGTCCCACGCCCTGCTGGCCTCTCCGCCCGAGGCGGACCCCGCGCTCGCCATGTGCCGCCGCATCGCCGCCCGTGCCCTGGCCGGCGCCCTGCCGGACCCGACCGGCGGCGCCACCCATTGGCACGGAGAGGATCGCCTCCCCGCCTGGGCCCTGGCGCACGACTCCATCGCCGAGATCTCCGGCCTGACCTTCTATCGCCTGGAAACCGGCGAGCGCCCGGCCCAGCCCTCTCGCCCCGCCCTGGTGGCCGTCGCCTGAACGGCTAGAAGGGCCGTATGGAACCCCTGATCCACACGCTGATGCGCGGCGCCGACTGGCGTGCCGCGCAGGCGGCCGGCGCCTATCATGGCAGCGCCGACGACCGCCGCGACGGCTTTCTCCACTTCTCCACCGCCGCCCAGCTCCGCGCCAGCGCCGCGAAGCACCGCGCGGGCGAGGCCGACCTCTGGTTGATCAGTGCTGAAAGCACCGCGCTCGGCCAGGCGCTGCGCTGGGAACCTGCCGCCGGTGGCACCCGCCCCGGCCTCTTTCCCCATCTCTACGCGCCCCTACCGCTCACCGCCGTTCGCGGCGCCGTCTTCCTGCCTCTGGGCACGGACGGGTTGCACCGCTTCCCCGCCTGGGTGCCCTGATCCCGGCCCTCAATGCGCGCCGCGCCGCTGCGCCATGATCCCCGCGAAAGCCACGATTGCCGCGCCCACCCAGACCCAGGCCGAAGGCCAGGTCCCCCAGAGCGCCACATCCATCACCACCCCGAAGATCAGCGCCGAGAATTCCAGCGGCGCCAGCCGCCCCGCGCTCGCATGGCGGAAGGCGGAAGCCAGCGCCACAGTGGCCCCGCCCGCGAGCACCCCATTCGCCGAAAGCGCGAGGGCATCCGGCCAGGACGGCGTCACCCATTCCAGCGCCGCCCAGGGCAGCAGCGCCGGCAGGGCAGGGCCCGCGCTCCAGAGGACCAGCCGCGCAAGCCCCGGCTCGTTCCGCAGGCTGCGGTTCATCACCAGCACCAGCGCATGGCAGGCCGTGCCCAGCAGCGCCCAGGCATAGGCGCCCCAGGATGCCCCGGCCGAAATCCCCGGCCACAGTGCCAGCAACACACCCAGGAACCCCACCCCACACCAGCCCCAGGCCGAGGCGGGAACCGCCTCCTTCAGCAGCAGGCGGAACATCGCCAGCAGCATGAAGGGCGCGGTGAAATACACGAGGTAGCCCTCGGCCAGCGGCAGGCTCCGCAGCGCCATGAAGAATCCGGTGCCGGAGCCCACCATGAAGCCCGCGCGCAGCAGCTGCGCCAGCGGCCGCCGTGTCTCCAGCCCGCCCCCCGCGCCCCGCCGCGCCATCCGCGCGAGCGCCAGCAGCCCCAGCAGCACCGCATAGCGGAAGGCCAAGACCTGGCTGACATGATATCCGCTGGAGAGCAGCTTCGAATTCGCGTCCAGCACCGCGAAGAGCGCCAGCGCGGACAGCAGCAGCACGGGTCCGCGCAAGCGGCGTTTCCTCCGGTTCCTCGCTGCCGCTTGTCCCGTGCCGGCGCCATGCCGTCAACGCGACCCCCGGCCGTGGGGTCCCGCCGCCCCTGGCCCTTCTCGCCGCACTGCGGCAAAAGCGGCGGCGATGCTTCCCGCCCTCGCCTCCGCCCTCATGCCGCTCGTCCGGGGCCTCGACCCGGAGCGCGCGCATGAGCTGTCGCTGCACGCTCTGAACTGGGGCCTCGCCGGGCGCGACCCGATGACGGACGACCGGGTCCTCGCCATCCACGCCATGGGACTCGACTTCCGCAACCCGGTCGGGCTCGCCGCGGGCTTCGACAAGAACGCCCTCGCCATCCTGCCCCTGATGCGGCTCGGCTTCGGCTTCGTCGAGGCCGGCACCGTCACCCCCCGCCCGCAGGAGGGCAATCCGAAGCCCCGCCTGTTCCGCCTGGAGGAGGACCGAGCGGTCATCAACCGCATGGGCTTCAACAATGCCGGGCTGGAAACCTATGTCGCCCGGCTCCAGGCCCTGCCGCGGCCGCTGCCCGCCGTCCTGGGTGCCAATATCGGCATCAACAAGGAGGGCGCCGAGCCGGAGCGCGACTACCCCGCGCTCTACCGCCGCGTCGCGCCACTGGCCGACTACGTCACCGTCAACGTTTCTTCCCCCAATACGCCCGGCCTGCGGGACCTACAGGGTGAGGCCCGCCTGGCCGCCATCCTGGACGCCACCCTCGCGGCACGCGCCGAACTCCGCCAGCGCCCGCCCGTGCTGGTGAAGATCGCGCCCGATCTCGCCGAAGCCGCCGTCGAATCTATCGTCCAGACCTGCCTGGGCCGCGACATCGCCGGGTTGATCGTCTCCAACACCACCATCGCCCGGCCGGAAACGCTGCGCTCGCCTTGCAAGGGCGAGAGTGGCGGCCTTTCGGGCCAGCCCCTCTTCCACGCCTCCACCGAACTCCTCCGCCGCGTCCACCGCCTGTCTCGCGGCCGCCTCACCCTGATCGGCGCGGGCGGCGTGGACAGCGGCGAGACCGCCTATGCCAAGATCAAGGCGGGCGCCTCTCTCGTGCAGAGCTATGCCGGCTTCGCCTATGCCGGCCCCGCCCTCATTCCCCGGATCCGCCGCGACCTCGCCGCCCTGCTGCGGCGCGACGGCGTGAAAACCCTGTCCGAAGCGATCGGAGCCGAAGCCTGATGCGCATCCTCGATAGCGTCGCCGAACTCACGGAGCGCTACCGCGGCTTCGTGCTCGATATCTGGGGCGTCGTGCATGACGGCCGCGCCGCCTTCCCTGGCGTGGCCGATGCGCTCGCCCGCATGCGGGAGAAGGGCGCCCGCATCGTCTTCCTCACCAACGCCCCCCGCCGCTCCTATGTCATCGAGGGTCAGCTCACCGGCTTCGGCATCGACCGCAGCCTCTATGACGGCGTGATGTCGAGCGGCGAGATCACCTGGCGCCTCCTGCGTGATCGCACCCATCCCTTCGTGCGGGACTTCGGCCCTCTCGCGCTGCATATCGGCACCGCCCGCGACCATTCCGTGGTCGAGGACCTCGGCGTCACCCTCACCGAGGATGCCGCGCAGGCGGACTGGCTGCTGAACACCGGCCCATCGCCCAATCCCGGCGCCACCTCCGTCGATCCGTACCTGCCGGCCCTCAAGGCCGCGCGCGCCCGCAACCTGCCCATGATCTGCGTGAACCCGGACCGCACCGTGGTGGTGGGCGGCCGGCTGCTCCTCTGCGCCGGCGCCCTTTCGGAGAGCTACATGGCCCTCGGCGGCCAGAGCCTCGAAATCGGCAAGCCGGACCCCACCGCCTATGACCCGGTGATGGAACTGCTGGACCTGCCCCGGGACCAGGTGGTCGCCATCGGCGACAGCCCGCACACGGATCTCGCCGGCGCCCAGGCCGCCGGGCTGGACGCCGTCTGGGCCCTCGGCGGCGTGGCCGCGGAACAGGGGCTGGCGGATGCCGATTCCGCCACCCTCGCCGCCCGGGCCAAGGCCGAAGGCGTCTCCCCGATCGCCGCGCTCCGTGGCCTGCGCTGGTGATAGCCTCTTGAAGGAAACACCCGGGGCGCGACCCCCGGCGCGCAAGCCCGCCCTTTGGCTGCTGGTGGCGATGACGGGCATCGGCCCCTTCACCATGCAGATCCTGATTCCTGCCCTGCCGCGTGTGGCGGCGGATCTCCGCGTGCCCTATGCGGTCGCGCAGCTCACACTCACCCTGTACCTGGTGGGCGTCGCACTCGGGCAGCTTCTCTACGGACCCCTGGCGGACCGCTTCGGGCGAAGGCCCGTGCTGCTCTGGTCGCTCATTCTCTATCTCACTGCCTCAGCCCTCGCGGCCCTGTCGCCAAGCATCGCCTGGCTCGAAGTCGGGCGCGTGGCGCAGGCCATGGGGGCCTGCTCCGGCATGGTGCTGGGCCGCGCTATCATCCGTGACGTGTGGCCGCGCGAGGAAGCCGCCAGCCGCATCGCCTATGTCGTCATGGCCATGACCCTGGCCCCCATGGTGGCCCCGATGGCCGGCGCGCTCATCGAGGAGCGCTTCGGCTGGCGCGCCACCATGATCGCCTGCCTCCTTTTCGGCGCACCACTGCTCATCGCCGTCTGGCGCCGCCTGCCCGAGACCCTTCGTGAGCCGCAGCCGCTGCCGGGGCTGCGCGGCATGGGCCTTGCCTATATGTCCCTGCTGCGGATGCCGGCCTTCCGTTGGATCGGCGCCGTGGGCGCAGCCTCCACCGGCGTGTTCTTCGCCTTCATGGCCGGCGCGCCGCAGGTGGTGGAGCAGTTGGGCTACGCCCCACGAGTCTTTGCCACCGCCTTTCTCGGCATCTCCGTCAGCTTCGCCCTGGGCTCCCTGCTGGCCGCGCGCCTTTCGACGCGGATGGGGATGGTGCGCATGCTCTCGGCCGGCCTGTGGCTCATCATTCTCGGTGCAGCGGCGATGCTGGCGGTGCAGCTTCTCCTGCCCCACAGCCTGGCCGGCTTCTTCCTGCCGATGATGCTGGTCGCGCTGGGCAACGGCATCTCCCTGCCCAATGCGGTGGCGGCCGCGATCAGCGTGCGCCCCGAGCGCGCGGGCACCGCATCGGGCCTGCTGGGCGCCGTGCAGATGGGCTTCGGCGCGCTGATGACCGTGGTGAACGCCACGCTGGAATCCGGCTCGGGCGTGGCCACCGCCTCGGTCATGGCCTTCTGCGGCGTGCTGGCCAACATCGCCCTCTGGGGCGCGCGCCGCCGCCTCTGACGCCCGCGCCCCGGTCGGGGGAGGCGCTCAGCGCCGGTCCGGATCGACCCGCTCGCCCACCCAATTCCCGGCGCGGTCCAGAGCGGCGCCGGTATTCCGCGCCGCGCCTCCCACCGCTGAGCCTGTGCGTTCGGCCGCCCGGTCCACCGAGCGCCCGGCGCGTTCCGCCGGGCCGCGATCGGCGCAGCCAGCCATGGCCAGCACAGCAATGGCGATGAAGGGCGCGATCAGGGGCAGGAGAGGACGATGCATCGGGCGCTCCGTCGGATGAAGGACGCAGCCAGGATGCCGCGGCACTTGCCGGTCCGCCAGCGGAACGCGCCTTGTACCCTTAGACGATCGGCGCGCCGGCCCGGGCTTCCTGCCAGGCGATGCGAGACAGCATGACAAGGGAAGCGCCGTAATAGTCGGTCGCCTGCGCGACGCGCGGCAGGTCGCTTATCTTCATGTGCCGCTGCTGCGTGGCGCAGGCCAGCTGCGCCACCGCCCGCACGCCCGCATGGCCCGGATAGGGCGCGGGGATGTTGCTGCGCAGGTCGGTCCAGGCCGGCAGGCTCTGGTTCTCCGGATCGGTCCAGAATTCCACGCAGGCCCGGAGCGCCGGATCCTCGTTCTGCCGCGCCCAGGCGAGGTAGAGCGGCACGCGCACCGCATCCCAGGAGAAGCGGGTGGGCCAGCCGGCCGCGAGGCGGGGCTTGAAGGTCGCCTCGCGCGAGAACTCGATCCAATCCGCCGGCAGGTTCCAGCGGCCGAACCGTGCCTCCCGGAAGATCGCCAGCCCGTCCGCGATCAGTCGGCGCCATTGCGGCCCCGGCACCACCTTCTCGAACTCCATCAGCGCCGGGAAGACGTAGTAGGACGGGTTGAGGATGACGTGGTCGCGCTTCTCGAAGCCCTGCACCGCCGGCAGCAGCACCAGCTTGCCGCCAACCTCCCGCGTGCAATGCGCCAGGACGTCGCGGCAGATCAGCGCCGCCTCCCGCGCCAGGGCGGGGCGCGCGAACAGATCGGCTCCACGCATCAGTGCCCAGGCGATCATGATGTCGCCATCCGTCGCATTGTTGCGGTCCGCCACCGCATCCACCGCGTCGCCGCGGTAGCGCCACGCGTGCAGGTTGTCCCGGCTGTGCCGGAGGTAGCGGCGGGTCCAGTCCAGGATCCTGTCGAAGGTGACGATGTCCCCTGCCTCGGCCGCGAAGAGCATCCCGAAGCCCTGGCCTTCCGTATGCGTCTCGTCGCCCTTGCCGACATCGAGCATGCGGCCTTCGCGGGTGACAAAGCGGCCGCGAAACTGCGCCCACTCGGTCTTCAGCTCGGCCAGCCATTCCGGCATTCCCTGCGCCCGCAGCGCGCCAGGCCCGGCCAGGACCGAGGCTGCGGCAAGGCCGAACAGGCCGCGCCGGCCGGGGCCGGGGGAGGAGGAGCGGGCGGACACGGCGGCATCGGTCTGCATCGCGGCGGGAACCTGCTCCTGGAGAGAAAGGTGTTTCTCCGGAATTATTCACCACGCGTTAAGGTTACATACAAGCCGAGTCTGCGCTCACGAGTGGTGACATTCTCGCCAGCTATCGGTCGGCGGATGGGTTGGTGCGGCGACTCGCCCATTGCCGGCGCATGCGCGTTGACCGCCCGGTATTCCAGCGGGCAACCTGCGCGGCGTGAGCGCTATTGACCCTGAAGTGGCCGGCCAGCTGGCGGCGGAACTTCCCCGAGATGTTTTCGTAAGCATCGTGCGGACCTTCGAGCAGGATCTTGCCCGGCTTGTCCGGCAGATGATCGACGCCGCCCGGGCTGGGCAGGTGGAGGAGTATCGCCGTGCCGCCCATGGCCTCGCCGGCGCGGCCGGATCCATCGGCGCCAAGTCCCTCGAGTCGCTGGCCCGCCAGGCAATGCGCTCAGATGACCGCACCCCGGCGCAGCAGATGATCCTCGGCATCGGTGATGCGGCGAAGGCTGCACTCGCCGAGCTGGCCGCCATGTCGGCGAAGGGCGGCCCCGCCTAAGCTGCGGGCGCGCCGACCGGTGGCGCCGGTCCGATCACCAGATTGAGCTGATCGCGCTGCACCGGCTTGGAAAGATAGTCGTTCATCCCGGCCTCGCGGCACTGCCGCTCGAATTCCGGCCCCACTGCCGCCGTCAGCCCGACGATCCGCGTGCGGCGGTTCAGCCCGTCGCTGCGGATCGCCCGCGTCGCCTCCAGCCCGTCCATCACCGGCATCTGCATGTCCATTAGGATCACGTCGAAGACCCTGGCGCGGCAGTGCTCCACCGCCTCGGCACCGTTCCCGGCCAGCGTCACCTCCGCGCCGAGCCGGGCCAGCAGCGCCTGCATCAGCAGCTGGTTGGTCGCATTGTCCTCCACCAGCAGGACGCGCCGCGGCCGCTCCTCCGCCAGTTCACGGCGAAGGGGAAGTTCACGCCCCGCCATCGGCGCCAGCGCCTGCAGCACTGCCTCCAGCAGCCGTCCCGGCAGTGAAGGCTTGAGCAACATGGCATCGACCAAGCCGGGCGGCGGCCCGCCATCGGGCATCTGATGCGCCTCCACCCCGAAGGAGCAGAGGACGAGGGCGGGATTGCCGAGCACTACCGCCTCCGCCCGGATCTGGCTGGCCAGCTCCAGCCCGCCCATGCCCGGCATGGAAGCGTCGAGCAGGGCAACGTGGAAGGCGGTGCCGCGCCGTGCCGCAAGCCGCAGCAGGTTCAGCGCCGCCGGGCCGCTCTCCGCCGCCAGGGCCGAGGCGCCGGCTGCGTTGAGCTGGCGCACCATCACCTCCCGGTTCAGCAGCAGGTCGTCCGCCACCAGGATGCGCCGTCCGGCAAGGGGGGAGGGGCGGCGCGCCGCCTGTGGCATCTTCCTCACCACGATCCAGAAGCGGAAGACGCTGCCGCCGCCCTTGCGCGGCGTCGCCTCGATCCCGCCGCCCATCTGCTCCGCCAGCTTGCGGCAGATCGCAAGGCCGAGGCCGGTGCCGCCATACTTGCGGCTGATGGACGCATCGGCCTGGGTAAAGCGCTCGAACAGTATCGGCACCTTGGCCGCATCCACGCCGATGCCCGTATCCGCCACCGAACAGGTCAGGCGCAGCGCACCCTCCTCGTCCTCCAGCGGCGTGGCGTTGATCGACACCTCGATCCAACCGCTCTCGGTGAACTTGATCGCATTGCCGACGAGGTTGAACAGGACCTGCCGGAAGCGCCCCGGATCGCCCAGCACCTGCTCCGGCAGCTCCGGCGGCAGGGAGGCGACCATCTCCACGCCCTTCGAGGCCGCGCGTGCCGCGAACAGCTCGACGATGGTCGAGATCTCATTCTCCAGCGTGAAGGGAATGTGCTCGTGCTCGATCATCCCCGCCTCCAGCTTGGAGAAGTCGAGGATGTCGTTCAGCACCATCAACAGGTGCTCGGCGCTGCCCTGGATCGTCTCGGCATAGCGGCGCTGGATCGGATCCAGGTTGGAATCCAGCAGCAGCCCGGTCATGCCGATCACGCCGTTCATCGGCGTGCGGATCTCGTGGCTCATCGCCGCCAGGAATTCCTCCTTCGCCCGCGTCGCCGCCCGCGCCTCGCCCTCGCTCTCGCTCAGCGCATCGCCTTGCGCCTTCAGCGCCGCGGCCTGGCGGGACATGAGCCACAAGGCGACGAGCATGATCGTGGCGACCGCGATGCCGCCGCCGATCAGCAGCGCGCCCAGCCGCTCGACCCCTTCGAAGGCCGCCGCCTTCCGCCGCGCCGCCTCGATCACCATCGTGCCCTGGCGGATGGTGGAAAAGGAGGCAAAGACATCCTGCCCGTCCTGGTCGAGCCCGGAGAAGGTGCCGCTGTCACGGCGCGGCAGGAAGTCGCGGAACAGCCAGGCGGAGGCATTGGCCTCGCCCACGCCGTCCACGCGCCCGTCCGATCGCGCGAGCAACAGCCCGCTCAGCGAGTGGATGCGGACGGTGACGCCGAAGGCCTCGGCATGCCGCCGCCCGACGGAGATCAGGTAATCGGGGTTCAGCAGCGCGATGGCCGCGCCGTTGAAGTCGCCGCGTTGCGTGCGCAGCCCGCGGGCGCGGGGGATGGACCACACGCCCGCCGCCTGGATGGCGCGCGCCTGCATGGCGGCAGATCCGCCCAGGAAGCGACCGGCTTCCGGCGCGCCCAGCCGCAGGGTCGGCCCGCCCAGGCGCAGCATGCGGAACCATTCCCGGTCCGCCACCGAGGCGCCGCGCAGGCTCTCCACCGTGGAGGCGGTGACGGTGCCGTTGGCGTCGACGATCAGCACGGCGCGAAGCTGCGGCACGTCGCGGATGCGGCCCGCCAGGGCGCGGGCGGTGTTGGCCGGATCGGCGTCGATGCTGCGCTCGGCCATGTCGAGCAGCACGAAGTCCACCGTCTGAATCGCGCGCGCGAGCTGGTCCGCCAGCGCCGCGGTCACGCCCGAGGTGAGGCGCTCCGCGTCATTCGCCGCCTCGCGCTCGCCGCGGTCGAAGAGGATCAGGTAGACGACAGCAAAACAGAATCCCACCACCAGGACCGTGGCGGCAAAGAGCCGCCAGGGACGTGGCGTTGCCGGCCGCGCGGGGCCCAGCTTCAGGACCCGCCGGAGCGGAGATGGGGTAGGGTTCATCGGGTGCACGACCGTCCCCACCATCGCAGGGCTGTCTCTCTTTTGCGAGACTGTATCGATACTTCGAGGCATTTTCCGACAAGTTTCGGAAACGCCTAGCGAATTATGCAACCCGAGGTAGAAATAGACCTTGGCTTCAGGACCACCGAACCTGCCGCCCACAACTGCCGGAGAGCCGAACCGAGGGCCGTCCGAGCCGGCACTGCCGCGCCATTACCCCTCGGAAAGCGACTCCAGCCAACGCCGCTTTCCGCCCAGCGCCACATGCGCCTCCCCCAGAGCCCGGGCCCGGATCACATCGCCTGCCGCCACAGCATCCAGCATGGCGGCGTGCTCGGCATTGCTCTCGCGCATTCCGGCAGGACGGGCGAGGGAGCGCTGGCGCGCGAGATGGCTTTCCTTCAGCAGGGATTCGTAGAGACCGGCCGCACGCCGATGCCCGGCAGCATCGTGCAGCGCCGTGTGGAAGGCCAGGTTGCGCGCATAGTAGCTGGCGGCATTCCCGGCCTCGGCATCTTCCACCATGGCGGCGACCTGCGCGCGCAGGTCTTCCAGCGTGCCGGGCGGGAGCGTTCCCTCCGCCACGCGCTGCGCCAGCCGCGCCAGGATGAAGCCCTGCAGCAGGGCGCGCATGTCATAGAGTTCGGCGATCGCCTCCGGCTCCAGCCGACGCACGCTCATGCCCTGGCCCGCCGGCCCCGCCGCCACCAGCCCGTCCCGCTCCAATCCGCGCAGCGCCTCCCGCAGCGGCCCACGCGAAAGGCCGAGGCGGGCGGCGAGCGCCACCTCGTTCAGCCGCGTGCCGGGGGCGATCTCGCCGGACAGGATCAACTGCTCCAGCGCCGCGCGCGCGCGTTCGGGCAGCGGCACCGGCGGGGGAAGTGTGTCCATGGCCCACGGCATCACGGAGGTGCCAGACCTGTCAACACCCTGTTGACAGGGACGCGCCAAGGCCGCAGCCTGACCGGAACGGAGGAACCAGCATGCTCGACGCCCCGCGCCCGATCCCAGCCGACGCGACCCCGAACGCCACCGCCGGCGGGGCTCTCTCCCGCTACACGGTGCTCGACCTCACCCGTGTCCGCTCTGGCCCGACCTGCGTGCGCCAGCTCGCCGACTGGGGCGCGAAGGTCATCAAGATCGAGATGCCGGAAGGGCTGGACCAGGGTGACCCGATGGGCGGCCCGCGCGGCGGCCCCGACTTCCAGAACCTGCACCGCAACAAGCGCGGGCTGACGTTGAACCTGAAGTCGCCCGAGGGCGTCGAGATCCTCAAGAAGCTGGCCGCCGAGGCCGATGTGGTGGTGGAGAACTTCCGCCCCGACGTGAAGGACCGCCTGGGCATCGGCTATGAGGAGCTCTCCGCCGTGAACCCGCGGCTGATCTACGCCTCCATCTCCGGCTTCGGCCAGGACGGCCCCTATGCGCAGCGCCCGGGCTTCGACCAGATCGCGCAGGGCATGGGCGGGCTGATGTCCATCACCGGCCTGCCGGGCCAGGGCCCCGTGCGCGTCGGCATCCCCATTGCCGATCTCTGCGCCGGCATCTTCGCCGCCCAAGGCATCCTGGTCGCGCTGCTCGAACGTGAAGTCTCGGGCAAGGGGCAGTGGGTGCAGACTTCGCTGCTGCAGGCCCAGGCCTTCATGCTGGACTTCCAGGCTGCGCGCTGGCTCCAGGCCGGCGACGTGCCGAAGCAGGCCGGCAACAACCACCCCACCAGCATCCCGACCGGCGTCTTCAAGACGAAGGACGGCCACATCAACATCGCCGCAACCGGCAATGCGATCTGGAAGCGCTTCACCCAGGCCGTGGGCGCGCCGGAATGGCTGGAGGACCCGCGCTTCAAGGACTCCAGCTCGCGCTCCGAGAACCGCGACGCGCTGAACGCGCTGATCGACTCCAAGATCGCCGAGCGCACAAGCGAGGAATGGGTGACGGCCCTGAACGAGGCCGGCGTGCCGGCGGGCCCGATCTACAGCATTGACCAGGTCTTCGCCGACCCGCAGGTGAAGCATCTCGGCATCGCTGCCACCTTCGACGATGGCGCGAAGTCGCAGACCTATGTGGCGCAGCCCTTCACGCTGTCCCGCACGCCCAGCCGCATCGCCAGCCACCCACCCGCCATCGGCGAGCATTCGGCGGAGGTGCTGCGCGAGGCCGGCTACCCAGAGGACCGGATCGCGGACTTCAAGTCCCGCCAGGTGATCTAGGCCGGGCGCGAGCCCGACCCGCAACAGGACAGGACTGACACATGCCCGACGCGCTCCCGCCGCCGAACCCGGCCCTCGGTACCGATAAGATGCTCTCCCGCAAGGAGGGCGGCGTCGGTTGGATGATCTTCAACAACCCCGAGCGCCATAACGCCGTCTCCATGGAGATGTGGGTCGCGGCGGAGCGGATCCTCAACGACTTCGCGGCCGATCCCGAGATCCGCGTCGTCGTCGTCACCGGCGCGGGCGGCAAGGCCTTCGTCTCCGGCGCCGACATCTCGAAGTTCGAGAGCGAACGTGGCTCGAAGGAGGCGGTGGACGCCTATCAGGCGCAAACCGCCAAGGTGTACGAGGCTCTCTCCAACTTTCCCAAGCCGACCATCGCGGCGATCCGCGGCCATTGCATCGGCGGCGGCAGCGCACTCGCCGTCTGCTGCGACATGCGGATCTGCACGGAGAAGTCCTCCTTCGGCATCCCGGCGGCCAAGCTCGGCCTCGGCTATCCGCTGCCAGGCATCCGCCGCCTCGTGCATCTCGTCGGCCCCTCCTTCGCCAAGGAGCTGTTCTTCACCGCCAAGCGCTTCTCCGCCGAGGATGCGCGCATCATGGGGCTGGTGAACCGCGTGGTCGCGGATGACGCGCTGGACGCCACCATCGCCGATTACGCCAACACCATCGCAGGCAACGCGCCGCTCACCGTCGGCTCGGTGAAGGCGATCGTGGCCGAGGCGCTGAAGGCCCAGCCGGACGAGGAACTCTGCAACCGCCTCGTCCTCGGCTGCTTCGCCAGCGAGGATTACATCGAGGGCCGCCGCGCCTTCATGGAAAAGCGCCCGCCCCAGTTCCAGGGCCGCTGAGATCCCGGGTGCCGCGCCATGCCGCGGTGCCCGGTCAAGTGCATTGAACCGGTCCCTCGGCAGACCCGCAGCAGACGGGCCCGGGGGCATCGACCGAGGAGGATAGTCCGATGCTTCACCGACGCACCCTGCTGGGTGCCGGGCTGGGAGGGCTTGCCCTTTCCATCCCCGCACTCCGCGCCCGGGCGCAGGCGCCCTGGCCCAACAAGCCCATCCGGATCGTGGTCGGCTTCGCGGCCGGCGGCGCCACCGATATCAGCACGCGGGTGATGCAGCAGAAGCTCGGCGCGCTGCTGGGCCAGCCCATCGTCATCGACAATCGTCCCGGCGCAGGTGGCAATTTGGCCACCGACCTCGTCGTACACGCGCAGCCCGATGGCTACACCTTCCTGATGGGCACGATCGGCGCGCTGGCGATCAACCCCACCCTCTATTCCAACCTGAACTTCGATCCGCAGGCGGACCTCGTGCCGGTCTCCATGGCCGGCAACGTGCTCAACGTGCTGGTGGTGCCGGCCGACCGCCCCTGGCGTAGCGTCGCCGACCTGATCGCGGCGGCGAAGGCGGCACCGGACACGATCACCTACGGCTCCTCCGGCGTCGGCGGCGCCGGGCACCTGGCGGGCGCGCTGCTGGACCAGATGGCCGGGGTGAAGACCGTCCATGTGCCCTATCGCGGCGGAGGGCCGATGATGACTGACCTGATGGGCGGCAAGGTAGACTACGCCTTCTCCACCGCGCCCACCGCCCTGCCGCAGGTGCAGTCCGGAAAGCTGCGCCTGCTGGCCGTGCCCACCGCGCAGCGCATCCGCTCGCATCCGAATACCCCGACGGTCGCCGAGACCCTGCCGGGCTATGAGGTGCAGAACTGGTACGCGCTGGTCGGTCCCAAGGGCCTGCCGCCCGCGATCGTCACCCGCATGAACGCCGCCATGCGGGAGGCGCTGGCCGATCCCACCGTTTCCGCCGCGCTGGAAGGGCAGGGGGTCGAGCCCATGCCAACCTCGCCTGAGGATCTGGCGCGCTTCATCCGCGAGGAAACGGCCAAATGGGCGCCCATCGTCCGCACCACCGGCGCGAAGGCGGAATAGGCGGAAGAAACTTGAATGAGGGGCCGCCATCCGCTGGTGATCGGCGGCTCCTCCGGGTCCGGCATGCGGCGCGCCCTCTATCGCGCTCCGCGGTCCTTCAGCCGGAAATCAGCCATGGCGACCCATGGCGTAGTGGATGGGAGTCTCCTCGCCGCGCCGCCGCAGGGGCTCGAAGCGGCGCAGCGGATCCCGCGCCGTCCGCGCGCATTCCTCTCCCGTGGCCCCACCGGCCTCGCCACGGCGCCGCAGCGCCTCCAGCCGGTGCAGGGAATTCCGGGCGTTCTTCGCACATTCCTCCCCGGTCACTGTCGCCGCGGGGGCCTCCGGCTTCTGCCGCCAGAGAAGAGCAAGCCGGGAAAGGGCCTTCGCATCCGTCCGCAGACGCCTGATCCGCCGTTCGAGATCATCGCCGTTCATGATGTCTCCTCTCCTGTCCGAAAGGCACGCCGGAAAGCTAGGACCCGCCGCCGCCCATTGAAAGGTCCGGCGCCCTATCCGTCCGGTCTGCGCCCTTCACTCGCCCACACTGCCGCGCAGGCACGGCAGACGCTCCCGTCACGCGGAGCGATCAGCCTCCGAGCCAGTTTCCGTGGGCGGTCCGGGCGGCGCCTTAGCCGTGCCGGCCTTCTTCCTGCGGCGCGCCGGCTTGGCCGCCGGCGCCGGGGTGAGCCCCGCGAAACCTGGGTCCAACTCGTGCAGAAAGCAGGCAGGCGATGCGTACTCGCCCGGCTCCTCACGATCGTCTCCGCCCATGTTCCGCTCCTCGACCCGCGGCACCAGCCGGCCCTGGACAGGCGTCACAGGACCGCCTTTCGGCACATGGGCACCGCCCCAGGCGGTTTTCACCCTCGGCCGCCCAGCCGCAACGCCAGCGTGGTCAGCTTCGTGATATCCGGCCCTGCGCTCCGCACCCCACCCATCGTGCCGCCGCCGAGCAGCGCCACGAGGCTGGACAACTCCACCAACTGCGCCGAACCCGCCCCAGCCGCATGGCTGGCCCCCACCACCCCGCCGAAGAGCCCGGCCAAGTCGAGGCTGGTCACGGCCTGGGCAGCCCCTATCGCGCGATAGGCCCCCACCGCTGCCGCCAGCGCCTGTGCGGGGATGGCCGGCCGATCTGGCCGGATGGTGGCCAAGAGGGCCGGGGCGGATGTGCCGCCATAGACCGCCGCGTCCCGCAGGATGCGGTCGAAGCCGGATTCCGCCGCATCCTCCGTCCGCAGCGCCGCCAGCGCATTGATGGAACGCGTCCCGGTGGCGCGGGCGGTGATCTCCAGCGCCGGGCTGTCGGTGATCAGGCCTGTGGGGCCCGTCTTTCGCGCCACCACCAGCAGGTCCTGCGCGCTGCCCGCCGGCCCGGCCTCGAACATCAGGGCGGCGAATTCCGCCCCCGTGAACTCGCTGCGCCCCGTCACCGCCTCGCCGTTCAGGATCAGCCTGCCGCCGCCGCTTCCGGAGGGATCGTCGCGCATCGCCACGCGATAGCTGGCGCCTTCGTCGAACACGCCGCCCGCCGTGTCGAACAGCGTGTTCATCGAGAACCGGTCACCTGCCGCCGCCGTGAAGTCGCCCGCGGCGGAGAGGCGCGGCGCCACCTGCCCGGCGAAGGGCGCATAGACGGCCGCATCCTGCGCGATGCGCGCATAGGCATCCTCTGGCGAGGCATCCCGCAGCGCCGGCAGCGCGTTGATCGAGCGCTCGCCCGTGACGGAGGCCGTGACCTGCACCGCGCGGCTGTCCACGATTCCCGTGCCATCCGCCTTCGCGCTGCGCGCCACCACCAGGATGTCCTGCGCGCCGCCCGTGGTGCCGGCCACGAACTGCAGCGAATTGAACTCCGCCGCCGTGAAGCCGATCCGCTGGGTCACGTCCTCCCCATCCAGCATCAGCTTCGCGCCCGAGGACAGGTCGGAATCCCGCAGCGCCACGCGATAGCCCGTCACCTCCACCGTCGCGCTGTAGGGCGAGGTGAACGGGTCCCGCAGCGCGTAGCGGTCGCCGGCGGCGGCGGTGAAGTTGCCCGCCGTGGACAGGCCTGGCGCCACCTGGCTGGAGAGCGGCGCATAGAGCACGGCCTCCGACGCCACCCGCATGAAATCCGCATCTGCCGAGGCGGGGTCCACTGCCGTCCGCAGCGCCTCCGCCGTGTTGAGGGAGCGCGTTCCCGTCACCGCCGCGCGCAGCAGCGCCGGCGGGCTGTCGGCAATGGCGGTCAGCCCGCCGGTGCCGTCCTCGCGTCCGGCCCGTGCGACCACCAGGATCTCCTGCGCACCGCCCTCCGGCCCCGCGACATATTGCAGCGACAGGAATTCCAGCGGCGAGAAGTCGTGCGCCCCGTCACATCCGCCCCGTCCAGCAGCAGCCGCCCGCCGGACGGCCCACCCGGCTCATCGCGCAGCGCCACCCGGTACAGCGCCGCCTCCACGGTTCCACTCACTGGGAACAGGTCGCGCAGGGACAGGCTGTCCCCCGCCTTCACCGTTACCTCGCCGGGTCCCGACACGACTGGCGCCTTGCGCCCGGCCAGCGGCGCGAAGATCGCCGCCTCCTGCGCGATCCGCAGGAAGCCCGCATCCCCGTCCCCCGGATCGACGGGGCTGCGCAGCGCCGGCGCGGCATTGGCGGAGCGCGCCCCCGTGACCGTGGCGGTGATCTGCACCGCTGGGCTGTCCACGATATTGCGCCAGACCCCCGCCTCATCCTTCGTGCCGGCCCGCGCCACCACCAGGATCTCCGCCGCGCTGCCATCGGGACCTGCCAGGAATTGCAGGCTACTGAATTCCTCGGGAGTGAAGTCGATCCGGTGGGTGACGTCCTCCCCCTCCAGCATCAGCCTTGCGCCAGGGGCCGCCGCATCGTCGCGCAGTGCCACCCGATACAGCGCCGTCTCCGCCCCGGCGCTGAACAGGTCATGCAGCGCGAGCGCATCGCCCGCCTTCAGCGTGACATTCCCCACGGTCGAAAGGGCAGGGGCCTTCTGCGTGCCATAGGCGGCGAAGATCGTCGCGTCCTGCACGAGGCCGATGACATCCGCATCCGCCTCGCCCGGCAGTGCCGCCGTCCGCAGCGCCGCGGCCGCCTCGATGGAGCGGATGCCGGTGACGCAGGCGGTAATCTGCACGGGTTCGCTGTCCGCGATGTTACGCCAGACGCCCGCCGCATCCTTCGTGCCGCTGCGCGCCACCGCCACGATTTCCTGCGCACTGCCATCGGCGCCGGCGACGAATTGCAGCTCGTTGTAGTCCAGCGGATCGAAATCGGTCCGGCCCGTCACATCCTCGCCGCGCAGCACCAGCCGCCCGCCGCCATCCCCGCGCAGGGCCACGCGCATCAGCGCCGCATCGGGGGAGCCGAACAGCTCCCGCACCGAATAGCTGTCCCCCGCGCGGGCGGTGAAGGCGCCCGCGGGCAGGGGCACGCGGATGTCCACGATATCGGTGACCGCCGACCCACCCGTGCCACCTGCGGTGGAGGAAGTGGCCGGCGCGTAGCCACTGGGATAGCTCGTGTAGAAGGCGGCGGTGCCGCTGCTGATGGCACCCGCCATGGGCTTGCCTCCGCGAACCCCCGGAAGCTAGGGCCTGCGCCCTAACCGCGCGTGAATCACCCCACGCGCAGCAGCGTCGGCCCGTGGCGCCGCAGCCAGTCCTGTGCCGCCTCCCGATGCGGCGTCAGCCGCGCGACATGGGCCCAGAAGCGGTCGGAGTGGTTCAGCTCCCGCAGATGCCCCACCTCATGGGCCACCACGTAATCCAGCACCCAGTCCGGAGCCATCACCAGCCGCCAGGAGAAGGCGAGGGTGCCATCCGGGGCGCAGCTTCCCCAGCGTGACCGCGTGTCCTTCAGCGTGATCCGGCGGAACTTCACCCCAAGGGTCGCGGCATGGCCGGCGGCGAGCACCGAGATGCGCCGCTTCGCCTCCACCTTGAGGAAATCGCCCACGCGGCGTGCCAGAAATGCCTTGTCCCCCGCCACCACGATTTCGCTGTTCCACAGGATGGCGGGGCCACGCGCATCGGGGTCGTGCCGGATGGTATGGGGCACCCCGCCGAGCGGAACGCGCTGCCCCTCGGCCAGCGGCACCGCCGGGGCGAGGCTGCCGAGCCGTTCCTTCACCCAGGTGGCATGGGTGTTCAGCAGCGCCATGCCCGCCTTCCGGCCAGAGCGGGGCGGCAGCGTCACCACCACCTCCCCCGCCCGCGGATCGATGCGAAGGGAAACCCGGCGCGCCCGGGTCGAGCGGTTCCAGCGCACCGGAGTCGGCGTCGGCAGCGCCAGGGGATGGGCGCGAAGTGGGACGCTCTCGATCTCGTTATGTTCCATGAAGCTGAGAATGGACCCGCAATGGGGTCCGGTTCAACGGCTTGACAGAGCCATGGAAAGTCCTGTGGCCGCTGCGGTGCAAAAGCCGGGAGAAAACAACTTCTTAAAAGGTATGTTGCTTGCGATCTATCTGCCTGCGGCCTCGTTGACCAGCCGCCCGGCTGTGCATGGCACCAAGCGCCATGCGCAGCCGGGCTCCGGCTCAGCCCGGATGCGCCTTGAACTCGATCTCCACGAAGGAGAAGGGCACGGTCCCCGCATTAACCACATTGTGCTCCACCCCCGGAGGACGCGTGTAGGAGACGCCGGCCTTGATGCTCGCCTCCCGCGTCGCCCCGCCCGGCTCCTCCAGCAGCATCGTCCCATCGGTCACGGGCACCACCAGATAGCCCCAGCCATGGCGGTGCCACCCGGTCTCGGCCCCCGGCGGGAAGTCCCAGCGGGTGACGCGGGCGGTGTCGTCATCCGCCTGCACGGTGGCGACGGCGGGGATGCGGCAGCGAAGCGGTTCGGACATGGGACTCCCTTCGGAATCACTCGGCGGCGGAGGCTAGTCCTTGCCCTGCCAGGCCGGGGAGGGGAAGGGCGCCCGTCGCCTGCCAGGCGGCCCAGACGGCATCGGCCTGGGCGGGCGAAAGCCGGGTATGGGGCGGGCGGATATGGCGCCAGGCCTCGTCCCCGGTGCTCCGGGCCAGAATTTCCCGCAGGCCGGGAATCAGCGGCACGGTGCCGGCGGCGGCGCGGCAGGCATTCATCATGGCTTGGGCGGCATCGGCCTCGGGCCCCGTGCGCCTGGAATAGACCACCTGAGCGAAGCACGCGGTGAGGTTGGTGGCCGCCGTGATGCAGCCCGCCGCTCCCAGCGCCAGCATCCGCTGCAGCAGGTTGTCCCCGCCCGGATAGACCTCGAAGCCCCGCGCCGCGAAGGCCGAGATGAAGGCCTCGGCCTGGGCCGCATCGCCGGTGCTGTCCTTGACGCCCCGCACCACGCCCGGAAAGGCCTCCAGCAGCCGCCCGATCAGCTCCACCGAAAGCGGCACCGCCGACTGGGCGGGGAAGTGGTAGAGATACAGGGCCAGCCCCCCGCCGATCCGCTCGATCACCTCGGAGAAATAGGCGTAGAGCCCCTCCTCGCTGGGGTTCTTGTAGTAGAAGGGCGGCAGCACGAGCACGCCGGGGCAACCCAGGTCCCGCGCATGGCGCGACAACTCCACGGTGTCGGTCAGGTTGGTGCAGCCCGTGCCCGGCATCATCCGGGTGACCGGCACGTCATTCGCGACGAGTTGCTCCAAGACCTCCCGGCGCTCGCGCAGGCCGAAGGAATTGGCCTCGCCCGTGGTGCCCAGCACGCCCAGCCCGTCGCAGCCATTCGCCAGAAGCCATTTCGCATGGGCGGCGGTGCGCTGGTGGTCCGGCGACAGATCCCCGCGCATCGCCGTGATCAGCGCGGCATTCACCCCGCCATACAGCGCCCCCGTCCTTGCCTGGCTCATCCCGCTTTCCTCTCCCTTGGCTTCGTGCCCGGCTTTGGGGGCGCCCCCGGCGCCGCGCGAGGTGCGCGGCGCGCCGGCCAGCGCCCCGGCCAGGTCACGACATGATCCTCCAGCGCCCCGGCCTCGCGCTCAGAGACGGCGCGGCCGCGAACGGAAATCCCGGCGCGATGGACGCTCTCCGGATCGCCGGTCACCAGCGGGTGCCAGTCCGGCAGGTCCTGCCCCCGGGCAAGGAGGTGGTAGGCGCAGGTCGGCGGCAGCCAATCCAGCGCCGCCAGCATCTTCGGCTTCAGCTGCACGCAATCCGGCACATGATCGCGCCGGTTGGCATAGTCGCGGCAGCCGCAGCCCTGGGTGTCCAGCAGCCGGCAGGCGACATTGGTGAAATGGAGCTCTTCCGTGTCCTCATCGCGGATCTTGTGCAGGCAGCAGCGGCCGCAACCGTCGCACAGGGATTCCCATTCCGCCTTCGTCATGGACGAAAGGGATTTCCGCTTCCAGAAAGGCAGGGCATCGGACACGCCACCCTCCTACACCCTGCACGGATCGCACGGGAAGCTTGACCTGCCCTGCAGCCCGGCGCGACACGGAGGCCATGCCGCTGGATCTCACCATCCCCGAGCGCACGGCCACCACCTGCCGCGCCGCCATGCGCTTCTGCGCCCGCAACCGCTGGGCGCCGCTCGCGGAAATGCCCATCCCCTGCGGCCGCCGCCTCGACATCATGGCGCTCACCCCCGAAGGCCATCTCGTCGCCATCGAGGTGAAGTCCGGCCCGCGCGACTTCCTCTCGGACTTCAAGTGGCAGGAATACCGGGACTGGTGCGACCGGCTCTATTTCGCCGTGGATTGCGACTTCCCGCAGGAGCTGATCCCGGAGGATGTCGGGCTGATCGTCAGCGACGGCTTCGATGCCGAGATGGTGCGGGACACGGAGCACAGGCCCCTGGCCGGGGCGCGGCGGAAGTCGCTCATGCACCGCTATGCCGTGCTGGCGGCGGGGCGGCTCGCCGCACTGTGCGACCCGGTGGGCGCCCAGGAGATGCGGGCCGCGCTCCTCTGCGAATAGCGGTACGCAGCCTCGCCTGCGGGACCTGACGGCGCCCCGCGACCCAGGCCCGGCGATTCCATCGCACGGAACCACTGCCCCCCCAGGCCGTTTCCATCCGGCGCCCCAACCCCCCGGGGGCGTCTTCTGGGAGCATCGCCACCATGCAACGCCGTTCGCTTTCGCTCGCCCTCGCGGGCGCCACCCTCGTTCCCGTTGCCGCCATGGCCCAGGGAACGGCAGGCCGCGCCCCCGGCCCGGGCGCCACGCCGCAGGCCAATACCCCGCCAGCCAACATGACCAGCATGCCACCCGAGCGCCTGGCGATGATGACGCATGAGGCCGGCCACTTCTCCCTCCTCTCGGCGCGGATGGGCGTGGAGAAGGCCTCGAGCGCCGAGGTGAAGCGCTTCGCCAATTTCGAGGTGCGCGAGCAGGAGGGCATGGCCCAGGCCATGAAGATGGCCGGGCACAACTTCCCCGAGCCGCGCTTCGGCGGCGAGAAGACCCAGGTGATGCAGCGCCTGCAATCCGCCAGCGGCGCTGACTTCGACAAGATGTTCCTGCAGGTGCAGGAGCAGGGCCATCAGGAACTGCTGAACCTGACCACGGCCATGGCCGGGAGCCAGGCGCCGATGCCGGACAAGATCATGGCCCTGCTGGCCAGCGACCGCATCCGGGAACACCTGATCGATATCGGCGTGCTGCAGGGCCGCAGCTGAGGCGGCCCCGGGGCGCGGCGGTCCGCCGCCGTGCCCCGGCTTCCATCCTGGGGCGTCAGCCCCGGATGCGCGCCACGGTGGCCGTGGTGGAATTGCCCGGCAGCAGCTCGGCCAGCCGCACCACCCCGCCCCATTCCTGCACCAGCGAGCCGCCGACCACCTGGTCCACCCGGTAGTCCGCGCCCTTCACCAGCACGTCGGGGCGGATCGCCTCGATCAGCGCCTCGGGCGTGTCCTCCTCGAACAGCGCCACGAGATCGACCGTGGCGAGGGAGGCCAGCACCGCCGCCCGTGCCGCCTCGGATTGCACCGGCCGCGTCGGGCCCTTCAGCCGCCGCACGCTCTCATCCGCGTTCAGCCCGACCACCAGCCGGTCGCACCAGCTCCGTGCCTGCTCCAGCAGATGCACATGGCCCGGGTGCAGCAGGTCGAAGCAGCCATTGGTGAAGCCCACACGATAGCCGCGCTGCCGCCAGCGCTCCGCCTGCTCGGTCGCCTTCATGCGGGAGACCACCTTGCGCAGCGCGCCCCGCTCGGCGCTCAGCGCCTCCAGGATGTCGCTGTCGCGCGCCACCGCCGTGCCGACCTTGCCCACCGCCAGCCCGGCCGCGATGTTGGACAGCCGCGCCGAGACCGCGAGCGGCAGCCCCGCCGCCATGCCGGCGGCCACCACCGCCACCACCGTGTCCCCGGCGCCGGAAACATCGGCCACCTCGGGTGCCTCGGCCGGGAAATGGTAGATGGCATCTCCCTCCACCAGCGTCATCCCGTCCTCGCTGCGGGTGACCAGCACGGCGCCGAAGCCATGGCGGTCCCGCAGCACGCGGGCGGCGGCGACGAGGGAGGGCTCGCTCTCCACGCTCATCCCCGTGGCCAGCCGCAGCTCCGCGCGGTTCGGGGTGATCAGATCGGCCCCGGCATAGATGGCGTAGTCGTCGCCCTTCGGATCGACGATCACCTTGCGCCCGGCGGCCCGGGCGGCGGCGATCAACCGCTCCGGCACGTCCCCGGCCAGCACGCCCTTGCGGTAGTCGGACAGCACCATGACCTTGGTGGCCGCGACGGTGTCCTGCGCGATCCGGACCATCCGGTCCGCCAGCCGTGGATGGATGGCGCGCGCCACCTCATGGTCGGCGCGCAGCATCTGCTGGCCGGCGGCGATGAAGCGGGTCTTGGTGGTAGTGCAGCGGCCGCCCTGCACCAGCAGCCAGGGCTCGACGCCCGGCTGGCCGCCGATCAGCCCAGTCAGGTCGGACCCCGCCTGGTCGTCCCCCACCACGGAGAGGAAGGCGACCGCGGCGCCCAGGGCGGTGAGGTTCCGGACCACGTTCCCGGCGCCGCCCGGCATGGCGACCTCCCGGTCCACGCTCAGCACCGGCACCGGCGCTTCGGGCGAGATGCGGCTCACATGGCCATAGACATAGCGGTCCAGCATCGCATCCCCGACCACGAGGACGGAGGCGCGCTTGAGTGCCCGCACGGCCTCCGACAGGTCGGCGGTCGCCATGGGCGGGATAGGGGTATCGGGCGCTGGGCCAGTCATCGCCCTGGGCGTAGCCCGCCGTTGGGGCGGGTGGCAACCGGCCGTTGCGCGTAGTGATGGTCCTGTTAACCCCTCCGGGCGCAATTTCGGCCTGCGATGATCCCCGTCACGCTTCCCGCCCAGCATGGGCCAGCCGCCCGAACGCCCTTTGGAGCGCTGCTGTTCCGCCCCGGCCCCGGCCTGGCGCCGGATGCCCATCGGGTCGCCCATGCCCTGCTGCAGGACGCCGCCCGCAACCGCGGCGGCCGTGTCTCCTCCGCCGAGCATGGCGCCTGGCGGCTGGAGGCCGCGCCTCCGGCGCTGGAATTCCCCCGCCGCGCCCTTTACCGCCGTGTTGCTCGGGCGGGATGCCGTCCTGGTGACGGAGGCGGTGGCGGCACCCCCCGCCCCGGAACCCTCCGGCACCGGCCCCGAGGCCATCCTGGCCGCCCTGCCGCTGCACGCCCTGCTGGAGCGCCGCCCCATTCTCGGCTTCGGCCTCGGCGGGGTGCCGCGCCCGGCCGGTCTTCGCCTGCTACCGTCCGCCACCGCCACCGCGGCCGCGCTCGGTCCCGCCTGGGCTGGCGAGCCCTGGCAGGCGCATGGCTGGGATGCGGTGGCGCGCCGGGCCCTTTCCTCCTTACCGCCGGCTGATGGCCCACTGCACCTGGACGTGCCGCCGGAGGTCCTGCCGGCCACCGGCGCGGCGCTGCTCCCCGTCCTGCCGCCGCGCGCCCTGTCTCGCCCCCCGCCATGCCCTTCGCCCTCGCAGGGATCAGTCCCGCGCTGCTGGCGTTGCTGGACATCGCCCATCTTCCTGGCGTCGTGCTGCACCTAGCCCGCAACCCGACCCTGGACGCCCTGCCCACCGATTTCTGGCGCGCCCTGGACCCGGCGCGGGTGGTGCTCGAAGGCGCGGCGGAGGCGGAGGCGCTGGAATGGGGCCTGGCGCGGGGCATCACGCGCTTCGCCGGGCCGCAGGCCGACCGGCTGCTCGTCGCCCTGCGTCGCCGCGCGGAATGAGCCTCGCCCTCGACATCCCCATCACCCGGGTCGCGCGCCCGGTGGATCCGCCGCCCTTGACCGGGCCGGATGGCGGTGCGGCGGATCTGGCGGCGCTGGTGCGGCGCTGCCTCACCTCCGGCGCGGTGAGGGACATCCTCTGGCTGCGCCTATCCCGCCTGCCGAAAGGCCTGGACCGCCCGCATCACCGCCGCCTTCTGCGGGAGGCGCTGGCCCTGCCGCAACATGCGCGCCGCGCCCGCGTCTTCCACCTGCCCGATGGCGACATGGCCGTGGCCACGGCCCCGCCCGACACGCTGCGCCCCAGCATCCTGCGCGTGCTGGATGGGGCGGTGGAGGAGGAGGCGATCGGACAGGTCCTCCGCGCCCTGCGCCTGCCGGAGGAGTCCGGCGCCTTGCTGGCGGGGCTCGAGGAAAGCCTCGGCCTTGCCCCGGCTGCGCGCACCGAGGCGCCCGAGCCGCCGCCGCTGGAGGCGGAGGCCCTCGCCGCCATCCTTCCCGGCCTCTCCCGCGCCGATCCCGCCCCCTATCTGCGCCGCCAGCCCGTCTGCCGCCTGACGCCGGAAGGCGAGTCCGCCCTGGCGGCCGAGGCCCTCGCGCCCATGCCCGGCGCGCTGCGGGACCGGCTGCTCCCAGGCCGTGGGCTGGATACCGTCCCGGCCCTGGCCGCAAGGCTGCGCCTTTCGCTGGAACTCCTCATGCTGGCCGGCGTCGCCCGGCTGGAATTCCTCGCCCGGCCGGCCCCGCTGCATCTCTCCCTATCGGTGGCGGCCCTGACCTCCGAACCCTTCCTGGCCCTGGATGGCCGCCTGCCCGGGGCGGTGCGCCCCATGCTCACCCTCGCCGTGCCCGCCGCCGAGGTCCTCTCCGATCCCGCGGGCTTCGCGCTCGGGCGCGATCTTGCGGTCAGCCGCGGCTACGGGCTGGCGCTGGAGGCGCCAAGCGGGACTGTCCTCTCCTTGCTGCCGCCCACCCGCCTGGGGGCGGGAATGGTGCGCCTCGCCTGGGACGAGTCCCTCCCGTCCAGCCCCGGTCCCGTAGCCGCGCTGGCAGGGGAGGGGATCACCATGGTCCTGACCGGCGCCGACCGTGCCGCCGCCATTGCCTGGGGCTGGGAGAATGGCATCACCCATTTCCAGGGCCGGGCGACCGATCGCCACCTCCGCCGCTGATGCAGGCCTGAGGCCGGACTTCGGGGAGTAGGCGGGTGCTCCGCGGCGGAGTAGAGGGCGCCATGCCGGACATGACCCGAATCTTCCTCATCCGCCATGCGCTTGTGGAAGCCGCCGCGCGCCTCACCGTCTATGGCGCCAAGGACGTGGCCCTCTGCGAGGAGACGCTGACGCGCGAACGCCCCGCCCATGCCTGGCTGGCCCGCCGCCTGCCCACCCGGGCAAGGTGGTACTGCACCCCGCTGGCCCGCACCCGCGCCACCGCCATGGCCATCTTCGCCGCCGGCTATCCCGAGCAGGAGCTGACCGACCTGCCGCATTTCGTGGAGCAGCATCTCGGCGAATGGCAGGGGTTGACGCATGAGGAGTTCACCGCCGTCCTCCGCGACCCGCCGCATCCCTTCTGGGACCATGGCGCCGACGAAAAGCCGCCCGGCGGCGAAAGCCTTTCCGATGTGGTGGCCCGCGTCGGGCCGACGCTGGAGGCGGTGGCGGATGAGAACGAGGGGGCCGATGCCGTGATCGTCGCCCATGGCGGCTCCATCCGCGCGGCCCTGGCCCATGCCTGCAATTTCACGCCCTACCAGGCCCTGCAGTTCAGCGTGAAGAACCTGTCGGTGACCAGGTTGGAACGCCAGGACGGCCACTGGAAGGTTGGCTGCGTGAACGAGGAGCCGCCCCTCGCCTGAGAGAGCTCCGGTCTCCGCGCTGGCCTAGCCCGGCCCGAACCGCTAGTCTCCCGGCAGAGCAAGGGGTTGGGGGAAGAACTTCATGCGACGCAGGATGATCGCGCTTGGGGCGCTGGCCGCTGTGATGGGCGCCGTTCCACGCCTGGCCCACGCCCAGGCGGAGCAGCAGGCATTGGTAGACCGGGCCACGCTGACGGTGCAGGAAATGATGTCGGACGGCGATCCGAATGCCCTGCGGGATGCCAACACCACCCTCTCCCGGGCACGGGCAGTGATCATCTGCCCGCGGATCTTCCGCGCCGGCTTCCTGTTCGGTGGCCAGGGCGGGGATTGCGTGCTGACGGCGCGTGACGGGGCGGGGTCCTGGTCCTCGCCGGCCTTCTACACCATCGGCTCGGCCAGCTTCGGCCTGCAGATCGGCGTGCAGGACATGTCGGTGATGATGATGATCCTGACGGATAAGGGCCTGAACGCCGTCATGGACAGCCAGTTCAAGATTGGCGCCGACGCCTCCGTGGCGGTCGCCGCCATCGGCGCCGGCATCGCGGGCGCCACCACGGCGGCCGTGGGCGCGGATATCGTCAGCTTCGCCAGGACGCGCGGCCTCTATGCCGGCATCTCGCTGGAAGGCTCGCTTCTCTCCAGCCGCAGCGACTTCAACCAGGGCTATTACGGGCAGCCCGTGGCCGCGCGGCAGATCGTGGTGGCCATGCAGGCGCATAACCCCGCGGCCGATCCGCTGCGCGCGACGCTGATGCGCTACAGCACCCCTGGCCAGCAGCCCATGGCGGCCGCGCCGGCCCAGGGTGGCACGCCGATGCAGCAGGGCGGCACGCCGATGATGCAGGCCGCGCCGAGCGGCGCAGTCACGCGCGAGACGCTGCGCTAGGCAGCACCGGACCACGCCGCCAGGGATCAGGCGATCCCGGCGGCGTAGCCGTCCCGCTGCGGATCGGCGCCGCCCTCGATCGCGCCGTCATACATCGTGATCCCATGCACGGCGGCAAAGGGATAGCTGGTGGGGTTGCGCCTCACCGCATAGCCCATCTCCTCCAGCGCCTTCTGCGTGGCGCGCGGGATGCGGTTGGAGATGTCGATCGCATCGCTGGTGGAGGAGAAGCGCGGCGCCATCACCGCCTCCTGCATCGTCATGCCCCAGTCGAGCAGGTTCAGCAGCACCTGCGCGATGGCCACGCCGATCCAGGCCCCACCCGGCGCGCCCAGCGTCGCAACGGGCGTGGTGCCGTCGAAGACGATGCCGGGGGACATGGTGGAGAAGCGCCGCTTGCCCGGCGCGATGGAACCCGCACGGCCCGGGCGCGGATCGTAGTTGTTCATGCCGCCGTTCAGCATGAAGCCCGTGCCCGGCGGGATGACGCCAGAGGGCAGGCCAAGCGTGTGGGTGAGGGACACCACCATTCCATCCGCGTCCACGCAGGAGATGGTGGTGGTGTGCTTCGCATCCGTGCCGATGCGCGGCAGCGACACCTTCTCGCCCGCGCGGATGCCCGCCGCGCATTCCTCGGCATAGGTATCGGACAGCAGCCGCTCCAGCGGCGGCGGGATGAAGTCCGGGTCGCCGATATGGCGGTCCTTATCCCGCATGGCCGTCTTCATCGCCTCCGCCACCACGCGGATGTAGTCCGGCGTGTTGTGGCCGAGCGCGACGAGGTCGAAGCGCTCGAGGATGCGCAGGATCTCCGCCACCACGATACCGCCCGCCGGCGGCGGCGGCACCGCGATGCCATAGCCGCGGTAATCAACCCGCATCGGCTCCCGCCACTGCGGCATGAAGCCCGCCAGGTCCTCCGCCGAGAGCAGCCCGCCATGCGCCTGCATGTCCGCGACGATGCGGCGCGACAGCGCGCCCGTGTAGAATGTCTCCGCCCCCTCCCGCGAGACCAGCCGCAGGCTATCGGCCAGCCCCGGATTGTGGATCACCTGGCCCAGCCGCTTCGGCGCGCCATCCGCGCCCATGTAGATGCGGCGCCCTTCCTCGGTGAAGCCGAGCTTCGCCGAATAGCTCAGGCGGCCATAGGCCTTCTCGTCGAGGTGGAACATGGTCGCCACATGCGGGCGCACGATCCAACCTTCCTCGGCAAGGCCGATGGCCGGGGCGAACAGGCTGTCCCAGGCCGCGCGGCCAAAGCGCTCATGCGCCATGCCGAAGACGCGCAGGATGCCCGGCGTGGTCACCGCGCCATGGCCGAGCTCGTTGACATGATCCTTCACGATGAAGCCGAAGCCATCCGGGCACTCGCCGACATAGCGATCCGCCCACATGTCCTCGCGGCAGGCCTTCGGTGCGGCGGAAAGCCCGTCCAGGATCACATGCTTGCCGGTCCTCGGGTCCAGCAGATGCAGCACGCCCAGCCCGCCGAGCCCGCACATCATCGGATCGACCACGCCCTGCGCCAGGGCGCAGGCCAGCACGGCATCCAGCGCGTTGCCGCCCGCCCGCAGGATGGCCTCGCCGGCCTCCACCGCCTCGGGCTGCGGGGCGACGATCATGGCGCGGGCGGCCGGAAGGCGGCGGGCAGGTCTCGGCATATGGGGCGACTCCTTCGGGCGCGAAGCTTGCCCCGTTTCCCGCCCCGCGTCGCTCCCCGGGCTGGCGGGAATCAGGCCGGCTGCGGCAGCGTCCGCAAGCGCCGCGCGGGCGAGGCCAGGATCACCCCCGCCTGCACCAGGAACCCCGCCGCCGAGGCCGCGAGGCAAGCCCCCATCCCGTAGCGCGCCGCCAGCAGTGCCCCGATCGCCGCGCCGAGCGGCCGGGCACCATAGGTGGCCGTGAGCACCACCGCCGAAACACGGCCAAGCATCGCCCCCGGCGTCACCGCCTGGCGCAGCGTGGTGGTGTTGATGGTCCAGAGGATCGGCCCTGCGCCGAAGAGGAACATCGCCGCCCCGGCCAGCGCCGCCGAGGGCAGCGCCAGCGTTCCCAGCATCAGCAGCGCCGCAAGGGCCGCGACACATGGCCCGATGGCGATCAACCCGCCGAGCGGAATGCGCGCGGCCAGCACCGGTGCCGCAAGCGCCCCCGCCATCATCCCCGCCCCGAACAGCCCAAGGGTCACCCCCACCCCGGCCGCCGTCAGCCCGAGGTGATGCACGGCATGGGGGACATAGGCCGCGAGCAGGATGAACCAGGCGGTGTTGAACACCACCGCCGTCACCAGGATCGGCCGCAGCAGCGCATGGGAGAGGACGAAGCCCACCCCCTCGCGCAACTCCCGCCCCAGCTGCCGGCGCGCCGGGGCGGGGCGCGGCGGTTCCACCATGCCGGCCAGCAATCCAGCCGACAGGAGGGATAGTCCGATCGCCACCCCATAGGCCGGCGAGGCGCCGATCCAGCCGATCAGCGCGCCGCCCAGCGCTGGCCCCGCCGTGAAGGCGCCGCTGCGCCCCAGCTCCAGCCAGCGGTTGGCGGCGGCGAGCCCCGCCCGCGGCACCAGCCCCGGCAGCAGGGCAGGGGCCGCCACCCCCTGCGCCACCGTGCCGGCCGCGCCGAGGAAGCCCAGCGCCGCCAGCGACGCCAGACCGAGCCGCCCGGTCCCGGCGAGGAGAAGAATGGCCAGCAGCACCACCGCCCGCAGCGCCTCCGCGCCGATCATCAGGCGGCGGTGGGAGAAGCGGTCCGCCAACACCCCGGCCGGCATCGCGAGAAGAAGGAAGGGCAGGGTCTGCGCTGCCTGCAGCCACCCCGTCTCCGCCGCTCCCGCCCCCAGCGCCAGCACGGCGATCAGCGGCGCCGCCGCCAGGGCCAGCTGCTCGGAGGACTGGGCGGCCAGGTTGGACCAGGCGAGACGGCGGAAGGCATGCGGCATGGGGGCGGATCCGGCGGTAGCTTCCCAGCTTCGCCGGACGGGCCAGGCGGCGCGTCCCGTTGCTTGCGGCGCAATCCCGGGAAGGCGCGCTTGCGCCGCGCCGGTGCCTCGCGGCATGTGGCACGGGCGGCCGCCCAAAGGCGCCTCGAAGCGGGATCAAGACGCGATGCCACACCGACTTCCCTCCGCGCGGGCCATCAGCCCATGAGCGAAAGCCCCCGCATCATGCTGCTGACCGGCGCCAGCCGGGGCATCGGCCATGCCACGGTGAAGCGCTTCCAGGGCGAGGGCTGGCGCATCCTCACCGTCTCCCGACAGCCCTTCTCGGAGGAATGCCGCTGGCCCGGCGCCCGCTGGGGCCATCTTCAGGCGGACCTCTCCGATCCCGCGCAGGTGGCGGAGCTGGTGGGCCGCGTGCGCGAGCGCCTGCCGGAAGGGCGGCTGCACGCCCTGGTCAACAATGCCGGCATCTCGCCCAAGGGGGCGGAGGGCGGCCGCCTCGGCGCGCTGGAATCCGACCATGCGATCTGGACCTCGGTGTTCAACGTAAACCTCTTCTCCACCGCCGCCCTGGCCCGCGGCCTCTTCCCCGAGCTGAAATCCGGGGGTGCCAGCATCGTGAACGTCACCTCCATCGTCGGCTCGCGCGTGCATCCCTTCGCCGGCGCCGCCTATGCCTGTTCCAAGGCCGCGTTGGCCGCGCTGACGCGGGAGTTGGCTTATGAATTCGGCGCTCATGGAGTGCGGGTGAACGCCATCGCGCCGGGTGAGATCGACACCGCCATTCTCTCCCCCGGCACGGAGGACATTGTGGAGCGGCAGATCCCCATGCGCCGCCTGGGCACGGCCGAGGAGGTGGCCGAGACCATCCTCTTCCTCTGCTCCAAGGCCTCCTCCTACGTGAACGGCGCGGAAATCCACATCAACGGCGGCCAGCACGTTTGAGGGTCGCTCCTCGGGGAGCCGATTGCCCCGATGGCGCGTTCTTCCCAGCGACCGATGGCGGAGGACGCGATGTTCGGGCAGGGCAAGCCGAAGCGGCCGGAGGTTGTCGCCTTCGACATCATCGAGACGGTCTTCCCGCTCGATCCTCTACGTCCCACCATCGTGGAACTCGGCCTGCCACCCTCGGGGTTGGAGAACTGGTTCGCCGCCGGGCTGCGCGACGCCTTCGCCCTGTCCTCGACGGGCGACTTCAGGCCATTCCCGGAGGTGCTGGACGGCGCATTGGATCAGGTCCTCGGCGAACAGGGGCTCTCGCCGCCCGTGGAGGCCAAGGCCCTGCTCAAGGAGCGCATGAAGAGTCTGGCGGCGCGGCCCGATGCGCGGGAGGCCTTCAGGATCATCTTGCGGGCGGGCATGCGGATCATGGCGCTGAGCAACGGCGCCGCCGCGACGACGCGGCTGCTCCTCCAGGGCGCGGGGCTTGATGATCTCGTCGGGCACGTCGTCTCGGTCGAGGAGGTGAAGCTCTTCAAGCCCCGGCGCGAGGTCTACGAGCACGCCGTCCGGACCGCGGGCGTCGAGCCGGAGCGGCTGGCGCTCGTCGCCGTGCACCCCTGGGACGTCCATGGCGCGAAGGCAACCGGCCTGACCACGGCCTATGTCTCGGTCGAGCGGCCCTTCTCCCCGGTCATGCGCCGCCCCGATCTGGAGGCGGCTTCGCTGAGCGAGGCCGCCCTTGCGCTGGTCGCACTCTGATGGGGTGAGACAAACGCTGGGGGGAGGTATCCCACCCGGACCGCTTCTGTATGTGTTCGCGCTTGTCGTTACTAGCTCTACTCGACTTCCCGCACGATCGCAGCGAAATCGGCAAAGGCTGCATCCGCCCGCGCTGCGAGGAAGTTCAGCGCCCTTGGAGTGGGACGCAGCAACTTGAGGCGGCCTTGCGCTGAGGACGTATGCTCTGAGACCAAAATCCCCCGCTCTTCCAACTCGACCACGACCCGCGACAGGGTCGGCGCACTCAGCAATCCAGCGGCGCGGGCCACGAGGTCCCGCAGCGCAATCGCCTCGCCGCCTAGTTGGGCCTGGATAACCTCAAGGGTAACCCAGAGTGCTTCGCGGGCTCGATGCGGCGCATCCTCACCGTAGATATCGCGGATGGCCACAAACTGCCTCCTCAGGGCAGCAAGATGTAGCGCTGCAACCGCCTGGGACTTGGCGCTGTCGGTGACGACGCCATCCTTTCCGTGAGGTGCCTTGGCACTCGCGTTCATGCCAGCTGCATGCGGCAGCAACTGACTGGCTGTACATTCCATGGAGCACCAAGCGTTCGTGGGACCTTAGTTACGGTGCACAACTGGAACACGCCATCTTTGGTGGGGTCACATGCATGCGACCTTAGGAACGCCAGATCAGGCCAGCTTTCCGCTCGATTCGGGGCAGCAGTTCAAAAACAGATCTTGGAAACAACATGTGTTAAAAATGTGAGTTGCTCTGCGCGGTACTCCACAGCGGAACGTCCCGGTATGACCTCAATGCCCGTAAACGCCTCGGTAGCTGACGAGATGGTACAGGCCGCTGTTAAGGCGGTTCGACAGGGCGGCCCGAATCTCCATCAGGAGCTGGATAGGCTTCCGGCAGCGATTTACGCCACCGATGCCCACGGCGTGGTCACCCACTTCAATCGAGCCTGCATCCCCTTCGCTGGGCGGACGCCGCGTATCGGACAGGATATCTGGTGCGTCACTTGGAAGCTCTACACAGAGGATGGCGAGTTCCTTCCCCATGAGGAGTGCCCCATGGCGGTTGCGATCCACGAGAGGCGAGCCATCCGAGGTGTGGAAGCCGTGGCGGAGCGCCCTGATGGCACCCATGCCCATTTCCGGCCGCACCCAACGCCGATGCTCGACGAAGAAGGTAATTTCCTCGGCGCGGTGAACCTGCTCCTGGACGTGACCGCCCGAAAACGCGCGCAGTTCCTGCGGCGCGAAGCCGCGAAGTGCCTCCGCCTGGTAAATCTCATGTTCGACGAGCAGAGCAGGGAAGACCTGAAATCTATGGCGGCTGCTCACGAGGCGATGGCTCTTGGGTTGGAGCGGTCCAACTGACCGGCCTCGGCCGAACCTGTCCGATTGTCCTCCTGGGACTCCTCATCACGGCCCCCCCATACTCAAGACCCGGCTTGGCGCGATCGCGTCGAACGGATTGAGCTGCCGACGCAGGAGGCCGCTGGCGAATTCGCAATCATGCGACGCGGATATACTCCGGTCGTCCGAGCTCGAGCCTGCTGCCCCATGTCGGTTTTTCGGGTGTAGCGTTGGCACGCGTGTGACGCTGTTGCATCCCAAACCCGAAGAAAGGTGAGGCGAGGAGAATCCCTTTTCCGGCGCCTCTGCGTCAGGCGAGTTGATCCAACCCGGCCCGCAGCGACCCGGCCGGATCCTGCACCAGCCCCTCCCGCAGGAAGAGGTCGATCAGCACCAGGTTCACGTTGAACTTCACCGAATCCGTGTCCCGCACCGCCTCCAGCACCCGAGCGATAGGCCACAGCTCGAAGCGCTCGACCTCGTCGTCATTCGGCCGGGGGACGACATCCTCGGGCAGCTCAAGGTCGAAGACGTGCAGCAGGTCCCGCCGCATCCCCTCATCGGTGCGCATGATGTAGGAGACCCGCCCCGCCGGCCGCGCCTGCACCGCCAGAGCGGCAGGGATGGAAGCCTCCTCCTCCGCCTCCTTCACCAGGCAGCGCTCCGGCGTCAGCCCGGCCGGGATGCCGCCCGCCACCACATTGTCCATCTGCCCCGGCGCCACCGCCTTGTCCTTCGCGCGCCAACCGACCCACAGGTGCAGCCCGTCCGCTCGGCGCACCAGCCCGTTCACATGCACCCCCTGGCTGATGATCCCCATCGCCGGCAGCACGCCACGGTCCACTGTCGCCAGCACCGGCCCCTCCGGGCTGGCGCGGACGTCAAACTCCTCCCCCCGGATACGGCCGAAGCCGGCCTTGGCCAGCACCCGCGCCATCTCGGCCAGGGCGGCGCTGCGGGCGGCCACCCCTCGCAGCCCGGCGGCCAATGAGACCCCACCGGGGCCGAAATGCACTGCCTTGGGTAGGAAGGTGAGGGCGCGGGCCGCATCCGGCTCCAGCCATCCCACCTGGGCCTCCCCGATGCGGAAGGGCAGGTATCCGGCCGGGGAGGGAAGGTTGTTGCAGGCGGCGATATGACGAGCGAGGCGTTCCATCGGGCCATTCTGCAGCGCGAATCGGCTCACGGCATCCCCGCCATGCGACACGATGGCTGGCGCACGGGCCGGGAAGGCCCCATCTGCAATCCGAAGCCGCCCCCGTCCCCGACGGAGTCCGGCACCCCATCCCGGACCCGCCGAGCGCGGTGACGGCCCCCGAGGGCCGCCCGCGCCCGGCCGCGCGCCCCGCCTCGGAGTTCCCGCGTGCCCCCCGCCCAGCCCGCCCCAACCGCCCAGCGCGGCGACCTGTCCACCCTGCGAAGCCTCGCCCCCTATCTCTGGCCGAAGGGGGAGACGGGGCTGCGTGTCCGCGTCGTCATCGCCCTGCTGTTGCTGGTGGCGGCGAAGGTGGCGAATGTCCTCGTGCCGATCGCCTATGCCCGTGCCGTCGATGCCCTGACGCCCCATGTCGGGCCCCAGGCCGGAGTGGCGGCGGTGCTCGCCGTGCCGGTGGCGCTGGTGGTGGGCTACGGCCTGCTGCGCGTGGCCTCCAGCGCCTTCGGGGAGCTGCGCGACGCCGTCTTCACCAAGGTGCAGGCTCGCGCCGCGCGGCGGATCGCGTTGCAGGTCTTCACCCATCTGCACGCCCTGTCCCTCCGCTTCCACCTGGACCGGCAGACGGGCGGTGTCTCCCGCATTATCGAGCGCGGGACGAGGGGCATCAACTTCGTCCTCGACTTCATGCTCTTCAACATCATCCCCACCATCTTCGAGATACTGATGGTGGCCGCGATCCTGTGGAAGCTGTTCGACTTCTCCTTCGCCGCCGTCACCCTCGGCACCATCGCGCTCTACGTCACCTTCACGCTGATGTTCACCAACTGGCGCCTGCAGTTCCGCCGCCGGATGAACGATACCGACCAGGAGGCGAACACGCGGGCCATCGACAGCCTGCTGAACTACGAGACGGTCAAGTATTTCGGGAACGAGCGGCACGAGCAGCGCCGCTACGACGCCTCCCTGGCACACTACGAGCAGGCCTATACCCGCTCCGAGATCTCGCTGAACTTCCTCAACATGGGCCAGGCCGCGATCATCGCGGCGGGGCTCACGGCGGTGATGCTGATGGCCGCGAGCGGCGTCGCCGCGGGCCGCATGACGGTCGGCGACTTCGTGCTGGTGAACACCTACCTCATCCAGCTCTACCTGCCGCTGAACTTCCTCGGCTTCGTTTATCGCGAGATGAAGCAGGGGCTGGTGGACATGGAGGCGATGTTCTCCCTGATGCGGGAAGATCGCGAGGTGGCCGACAAGCCCGGCGCCCCCGCTCTGCCGCCCGGCAATGGCGAGGTGCGCTTCGAGGACGTCCGCTTCGGCTACGCCCGGAACCGCGAGATCCTGCACGGCGTCAGCTTCACCGTGCCGCCCGGGAAGATGCTGGCCATCGTCGGCCCCACCGGCGCCGGCAAGTCCACCATCTCCCGCCTGATGTTCCGCTTCTACGACGTGTGGGACGGCCGCGTGACGATCGACGGTGCCGACCTGCGGGACGTGACGCAGGAGAGCCTGCGCGCCGCCATCGGCGTGGTGCCGCAGGACACGGTGCTGTTCAACGACACCATCGGCTACAACATCGCCTATGGCCGCCCCGACGCCTCCAAGGATGAGGTGATCCAGGCCGCGAAGCTGGCCCAGGTGCATGACTTCGTGATGCGCATGCCGGAGGGCTACAAGACCCGCGTCGGCGAGCGCGGCCTCAAGCTCTCGGGCGGCGAGAAGCAGCGCGTCGCCATCGCCCGCACCATCCTGAAGAACCCCCGCATCCTGATCCTGGACGAGGCGACCAGCGCGCTGGACACCCGCACCGAGCAGGATATCCAGACCGCCCTGCGCGGCGTGGCCCAGGGCCGCACCACCCTGGTCATCGCCCACCGCCTCTCCACCGTGGTGGAGGCGGACGAGATCATCGTGCTGGCCGAGGGCCGGATCGCGGAGCGTGGCACCCATGCCGAGCTGGTGGCCGCCGAGGGGATCTATGCCGGCATGTGGCGCCGCCAGGCCCAGGCCGTCGCCCTCGCCGAGGCCGCCGCGGCCGCGCGGGACACCGCCTCGCCCCTCCAGGAGGCGGGACGCAAAGCGGAAGGAGACGAAGAAACCACCCGTGAAGATCTGGACAGCTCTTCACCCATGGGGTCTTCCGCTCCCGCATCCGCCTGACCATCTGCACGTAACATTTGATATAGGAGGCCCCGGGAATGTCCCTGGACCCGCAAGGAATGGCGCCTGAAGACCTGAGCCACGCCGGCTCGGTGACCGACAAGGCAATCGAGTACATGATCGAGCAGGGCATCGCCCCGATCTCCGTCGCCTCCGCCCTGCTCGGCGGGGCGCTGGGGCTGATGGCCCGCACAATGGAGGACCAGGCCATTGCCCGGGTGCTCCGCAGCGCGCTCATGTCGGTCGAGAGCGGGGAGTTGCAGGAGATGCGCGGGCAGCAGCCCGAGGCGCCACGCGCTTCCTGACCCGACCAGCTGACTTGACCAGCTGACTTGACCAGCTGACTTGACTCTGGGGCGCCGCGCCGCCATACGCCGCCCTTCCAGACAGTTCACCACCCGTGCCCCGTGCCGTATCGCATGGCCGCGCGGCTCGAAGACCCAGGGGTTTCCACCATGTCGCGCCGCTGCAGCATCACCGGCAAGGGCGTCCAGGCCGGCAACAACGTCAGCCACGCCAACAACAAGACGCGCCGGCGCTTCCTGCCCAACCTCCAGCAGACCTCGTTCTTCTCGGACGTTCTGGGCAGCTCCATCCAGCTGCGCCTGTCCACCCGCGGCATCCGCACGGTGGAGCACAATGGCGGCCTCGACTCCTTCCTGCTCGGCACGCCCGACCGGAGCCTGACGGTCGAGGCGAAGGTGCTGAAGCGCCGCATCGAGAAGGCCCAGGCGAAGAAGGAAGCGGCGTAAGCCCCTTCCCGCCGGTCAGCGAGACGATCCAGGGCGCGAGGGGTATCCCCTCGCGCCCTTCGTCTGTTCGGGCGCCCCCGTTAACCCTCCGACAGGCAGGGCTCGGGCAGGCTGCGCCGATGGAGATGATTTCCGTCGCCCTGGCGGCTGCTGCTGCCCCCCTCCTCGCCCTGCTGGCCTGGCGCCTGCTCACCCGCGCCCGCATGGCCGAAACCCGCGCCGCCCAGGGGGAATTGCGGCTCGGCGCGGCGAGCCGCTCCCTGGGGCTGGTGGCGCGGGAGCTGGAAGGGCCGGGCCTGTCGCTTCTTGGCCTCGCCACCCGCCTGCCCGCCGAAGCCGCCCCGGCCGTGGAGGCCGAGGGCCGCCGCCTGCTCACCCTCTCCGAGGAGGTGAGCGACCATCTTGCCACCCCTGGCGGCTCCCGCAGCCTTGCGGAAAATCACGTCCCCCTGGGCCCGCTGCTGCGGGAGGCGGTGGCGGAGGTCGCGCTGCCGATGGGGGAGGGAGCCCGCCGCTGGCGCATCGCGCCCGAAGCCGAATCGCTTATCCTCCTGGCCGATCGCCGGGCCCTGCGCCGCGTCCTGTCCCAATCCCTCGCCAGGGCTGCCCGGGAGACGCGGATGGGCGACCGCATCGCCCTGCGCCTGGTGCGCGCCGCCGAGACGGTGGCGCTGGTGATCGAGGATGAAGGCGCTGGCCTTCCCCATGGCGACCTGGCGGGCGGCCAGGGCACGCGCGGCCTCTCCCTGGGCCTGTCTGCCGCGAGGGAGCTGATGCGAGCCCATGGGGGCGAGCTGACTCTCGAATCGGTGCCCGGGATCGGGGCCCGCACCTGGCTTACCCTGCCCCGCGCCCGGGTGCTGGAGGATCAGCTGGCCGCCTGACTTGCCCAGGCTAGAACCATCAGCAGCGTGCGCTGGAACAGCATCGAATTGTCATCCGACACCACCGCCACCAGGTCACGCCCGTTGTAGCGGAAGGCGCTGATGCCCTCCCAATTGTCGCTCGGCAGTGGCGGCGCCAGATGCGCCACCTCCTGCCCCTCCATCAGCCCTGGTGCGGCCGGGATGGGAGGCAGGCGCCGGATCCGGGCCGAGAAGCCCTCGAAGGGCGTGAAGTGCCGCTCCAGCACCAGCGCCCCGCCATCCGGCAGGGGGCAGAGATCGCTGGGATAATGCCCCGGCGCGGGACGGTAGGCGAAGCGCTGCCAGCCGCCCGGGCCGCCAACCCATGCCATGCGGGCGGTATCGTCGCCGGGCGCGAGTTGCGCTTCCGAAATCGCCAGCCAACGCCCATCCGGCAGCACACCGAGGGATTCCAGCGCCCCGTTGCTGGGCGCGCGGCGGAACTCCGCCGGGACGCGCACCGGCTCGGCCGGACCGTCCAGCCGGCGGTAGCGCCAGATCCGGTGCAGCCTTTCGAAGCCGACCAGCCAGGAGCCGTCGGGCAGGGCCGCGAGGCATTCGGCATCGCTGAGCAGGGCACGGGGCAGGGGGCGGCTCGCGATATCCCGCAGCGGCCCTGAGCGCGGCGCCTCCAGCCGCAGGGGCCTGCCATCCGGCGCCAGGACCAGCCGCGCTTGGCACCAGCGCCCCCGGTCAGCGATGGTCGTGAGTGTCAGGTCCGGACCGACATGCAGCCCCGAGAGCCCGTCCGCCCCCAGAACCGCCGTATTAATTGCCATGGTCCCCAGCGGCCGGAGCGGCGTCTCCGCTCCGACGAAGGGCAGGGTGTGGGACAGTCCAAAGCTCGGCCGCTGGCAGGCCGCGGCGCCGAGCAGGGCGGCCATCGCCGCGCGCCGCCCGATGACGCGGCGCCTCAGCCCCTGCACGGGCTGGACCAAATGGGAGTCCGGGAGGCTGAGCCCCCCGGCCTCACACCATCACCGGCGCCCGTTCCGCCGCCGCACGCTGCCAGGCCGTCGCCGCATCCTCGTCGAACAGCTCCGCCAGCTTCTTCATCATGGTGCCGCCAAGCTCCTCGGCATCCACGATGGTCACGGCGCGGCGGTAGTAGCGGGTGACGTCATGGCCGATGCCGATGGCGATCAGCTCAACGATATCGCGCCCCTCGATGTCGTGGATGACCTTGCGGAGATGGCGTTCCAGGTAGTTCCCCGGGTTTACCGAGAGCGTGGAGTCATCCACCGGCGCGCCATCCGAGATCACCATCAGGATTCGGCGCTTCTCGGGCCGGGCGAGCAGGCGCTTATAGGCCCAGTCCAGCGCCTCGCCGTCGATATTCTCCTTCAGCAGCCCCTCGCGCAGCATCAGCCCGAGATTCTTGCGGGCACGGCGCCAGGGCGCATCGGCCGACTTGTAGACGACATGGCGCAGGTCGTTCAGGCGGCCCGGATTGCGCGGCTTGCCCTCATGCACCCAGCGCTCGCGCGACTGGCCGCCTTTCCAGGCACGAGTGGTGAAGCCGAGGATCTCCACCTTCACTGCGCAGCGCTCCAGCGTGCGGGCGAGAATGTCGCAGCACATGGCGGCGACGGTGATCGGCCGCCCGCGCATGGAGCCGGAATTGTCGATCAGCAGCGTCACGACCGTGTCGCGGAAATCCGCCTCGCGCTCGCGCTTGTAGGAGAGCGCCAGCATCGGGTTGACGACGACGCGGGCGAGGCGGGAGGCGTCGAGCATCCCCTCCTCCAGGTCGAACTCCCAGGCCCGCTGCTGCTGCGCCAGCAGGCGCCGCTGCAGCCGGTTGGCGAGCTTGGAAACCACGCCCTGCAGATGCGACAGCTGCTGATCGAGCTGCTGCCGCAGCCGGGCCAGCTCCTCGGCATCGCACAGGTCGTCGGCCGAGACCTCCTCGTCGAACTGGCGGGTGAAGGCGCGGTAGGCCGAGGCGTCGTCGGTGGCGACCACCTCCTTGCGCTGCTGCGGGCCGCCGGGGCGGTCCTCGCCCTCGGCAGCGGCGCCGTCCTCCTCCTCGTCCTCGCCGGCCTCTTCCTCGCCGGCCTCGCCCTGGGTCTGCTCCGGCTGGGCGCCCATCAGGCTCTCGGATTCCTGGGGCTTGCTCTCGCCCTCCCCGGAATTGTCCTGGGCGCCGGCGGTCTCGCTGCCCTCGTCCTCCTGGTCCTGGGACTCCTCGGATTCCGCCTCCACCTCGGCCTCGGCGAGGTCGAGGGCGGCCAGCAGCTTGCGGGCCGAGCGGCCGAAGGCGTTCTGGTCCTCCGCATGGGCGGCCATCTCGGCCAGGGCATCGTCGGCGCGGGGGCCGAGCGTATCGCGCCAGAGATCCACCACGCGGCGCGCGGCATCGGGCACCGCCTCGCCGGTCAGCTTCTCCCGGGCCAGCATGGACAGCGCCGCGGTCAGCGGCAGCTGGTCCTTGCGGGTCATGCGGTCATAGCCCTCCGCCTCGGCCTGCTCGGCCTGGCGGGCGCGGAGATTGGCGGCGACGCCGGCCATGTGGCGGCCGCCCACGGCCTCCACCCGGGCCTGCTCCAGTGCATCGAACACCTCCCGCGCCTCGCGGCGGCCGGGGGTGCGGGCGGCATGGGTCGCCTCGTCATGGTGACGGAGCTTGAGGGCCACGGAATCGGCGGCGCCGCGCAGCTTCGCCATCTCGGCAGGGGGCAGGGCGCGGGTGGGCAGCGGCAGGCGGGCGCGCTTTCCGGCCAGGCCCGAGGGGCCCGGCTGGAAGGCGACCTGCACATCGGAGGAGCGCGCGATGGCGCGCAGCGTGCCGGCGGTGGCGCGCTTGAACTCCTCCTGCCGGGTGGTGTCCTTGTTGCTGCCGCTCATGCCGGCGCGGCTCCCTTGCGGATGGCGGCCTGCCTCGCGGGGCGGGCCTCGATGGCGGTAAGATAGCGGGCGACGTTCGGGCCGGGCTGGAGCAGGCCCCATTCGGTAACCCAGGCCAGCAGCCCACCGATATTGATGTCAGCCGCCGTGAAGCCGTCCCCGATCAGCCAGGGACCGACGGACAGGGCGGCCTCCACGCGGGCCACGGCCTCGGGGAAGGGCGGCCAGCCAATGGCGCGGGCGGGAGCCTCCTTGGCGCGGGGGAAGGCGAAGTCCGCCATGGCAGGCTCCAACACGCCAGGACCATAGGTCATCCAGGTGGCATAGGCGGCGCGGGCGGGGGTGCCGACCGGCGGGGCGAGATGGGCCTCGGGCAACGCATCGGCGACATAGGCGCAGATCGCGGCAGCTTCCGTCACCACGACGCCCTTCCAGTCCTCCGAGGGGCCGTGATCCACCAGGGCGGGCAGCTTCCCGGCCGGGTTGATCGCGGAATAGGCGGCGCTCTTGTGGGTCCCGGCCTCGAGGCTGTGCCACTGCAGATCGTAATCCGCCCCCGCCTCCTCCAGCAGCCAGAGGCTGCCGGCGGAGCGGGACCGGGGCGCGTGGTGCAGCAGGAAGCGCGCCGCCATGGCCGGACTACCGCTTGACGTAGAGACCCGTCGGGATCTCCTCGTTGAAGCAGCGCTGGTAGTACTCGGCCACGGTGGAGCGCTCTGCCTCATCGCACTTGTTGAGGAAGGTCAGGCGGAAGGCGAAGCCGACATCGCCGAAGATCTTCGTGTTCTCGGCCCAGGTGATGACCGTGCGCGGGGACATAACCGTGGAGATGTCGCCGGCGATGAAGCCTGCGCGCGTCAGGTCGGCAAGGGCGACCATGGCCTCCACCTGCTTGCGGCCCTTGGTGTCGTTCTCGGCCAGGCCCAGCTTGGCCGTGACGATCTGGGTCTCCTGCGCATGCGGCAGGTAGTTCAGCGTCGCCACGATGTTCCAGCGGTCCATCTGGCCCTGATTGATCTGCTGGGTGCCGTGGTACAGGCCGGTCGTGTCGCCCAGGCCCACCGTGTTGGCGGTGGCGAAGAGGCGGAAGGCCGGGTGCGGCCGGATCACGCGGTTCTGGTCCAGCAGGGTCAGCTTGCCCTCGACCTCGAGCACGCGCTGGATGACGAACATCACGTCCGGCCGGCCGGCGTCATACTCGTCGAACACCATGGCGCAGGGATGCTGCAGGGCCCAGGGAAGGATGCCTTCCTTGAACTCGGTCACCTGCTTGCCGTCCTTCAGGACGATGGCGTCCTTGCCCACCAAGTCGATGCGGCTGATGTGGCTGTCCAGGTTGATGCGCAGGCAGGGCCAGTTCAGGCGGGCGGCGACCTGCTCGATATGCGTGGACTTGCCGGTGCCGTGATAGCCCTGGACCATCACGCGCCGGTTGAAGGCGAAGCCGGCCAGGATGGCGAGGGTGGTGTCGCGGTCGAACTTATAGGTGTCGTCCACCTCCGGCACATGCTCGGTGCGGACGGAGAAGCCGGGCACCGTCAGATCGCTGTCGATGCCGAAGACCTCGCGGACCGAGATCTGCCTGTCCGGCAAGTCGATCATGGGGCGGCTTTCGGCGATGCTGGCGACCTTGTTCATGGGCGGGTCCGGTTCCGTGAGAAGGTGGTGAGCGGCGTGCCTCGCGGTCAGGCCGCCTTCTGCTGCTGGGAGAGCGTGGCGAGGCGCTTGCGGATGAGGCTGTAGGCGCGATTGATGTCCTTCAGCCGCTCCTCCGACGACTTGTCGCCGCCGTTGGCATCGGGATGGTAACGCTTGGCGAGGTCCTTGTACCGCGCGCGCAGCCCATCTTCGTCGATCGGCCAGCCGAGGCCCAGAACATCGAGCGCGGCGCGAAGCTCCGGCGGGGCCTCCCTCGCGGTCTTCTTGGGCGTCGGCTTGGTGTCGGCGAAGAGGCCGAGCGGGTCACGCAGCGCCTCGGGCCCAAGATGGGCCTGCGCACCCAGCCGTCCAAGGGGCCAGGTGGGGCGCTGCCAGCCGGAATCCTCGCGCAGGTTCTGCTCGATCTCCTCCGGGCTCATGCCGCGGTAGAAATCCCAGGCCTGGTTGTAGGCCCGGACGTGCTCCAGGCAGAAATGATAGTAATCCCGCAGGCGGGAGCGATCGCGCGGGGCCCGGAACTCCCCGACGGCTTCGCAGCCGGGGGCGTCGCAGGGCCGCGAGGAGCTGCCGGGAGGGACGGTGGATCGGAGGGGCGTTGCGCCGCGTCGGGCCATGGTTGGGACCTTATGAGCGCAGGCGACTTTGTGGGCAAGGTACGAAACGTGCCTTCACACCCGCCTGCAAGACATGGAAAAACCTCTTGAATGAACACCAGCGAAACAGGCACGCGGGCCGAGCGCCTCCGCACCACCCTGCTGCACGCCTTCCCCGGGGCGGAGGTGACGGTGCGCGACGATAGCGGGCTCCATGCCGGCCATGCCGGGGCGCGGCCGGGAGGCGAGACCCATTACGCCGTGCGGGTGGTAGCCCCCGGCTTCGCGGGCATGTCCCGGCTGGCGCGGTCCCGCGCGGTGCATGCGGCGCTGGAGGCCGAGTTCGGCGGCGGGATGCACGCCCTGGCGCTGGAGCTGCGGGCGCCGGGGGAGGGCTGAGGCCGGTGCCGGCCTAGTCCGGCTCGGCCGTCCCGAAGCGCAGCGTCACGATCGGGCTGTCCGGCGCATAGGCGAAGCAGGTGCCGACCATCCGGTTCCGCGCCGCCTCGGCCGCCGCCGGATCCTCCTGCTCCTTCTTCCGGCGCACCGGATAGATGGTCTGGAAGGCGACGGTTGCCATCTGGGCAAGCATTTCCCGCAAATGGGTGCAGCCATGCACCCCGCCCACCCGCTCCTTCACCGCCCGGGTGAAGCCGGGACCGATCCGCACCCCCTCCAGCGCCGCGAAATTCGGCGCCGCCTGGGGGCAGATGGAATAGGGCGAGAAATCCGTGGCGGCCTCGCAGGCGACGATCAGCAGATCGTCATCCACCGTCAACCGGATCCACATGCCGTGCAGCGCCTCGCCGGGCTGGATCGTGCCGCGGTCCAGGTTGCCGAAGGCATAGGTCTTCGTATCGACGAGATGCCCCTCGATATCGAAGAGGCCATCGGCGCGGCGGTAGCCGTGCATGGTGATGTCGCGCCGGTGAAGGTCTTCCCGGTCGGTGGGGGGGGAAAGCGGCATGGTGCGGTGCAAGGTAAGCGCCGGGACCGCAATTAGCCATAGCTTCGCCGATGGCCGGCCCGAAACGGGCCCGCCATCCGGACGCGGGGCGGATCACTCCGCCCCTTCGTCCCGCAGCAAGGCCTCCACCGCCGCGGGAGGAACCTCGGCCGTGGTGAAGACCGCCCCGGCGCCGCGCATCAGCACGAAGCGCAGGGCTCCGTCGCGCACCTTCTTGTCCTTGTGCATCCGGCCAATCAGCGCCTCCGCCGAGAAGCCGCGCGGCAGGTCCCGCAGCCGGGCAGGCAGGCCGACCATGGAGAGATGCTCCATCACCCGCCCCGGCCATTCCTGGGAGCAATGCCCAAGCCGCGCCGAAAGCGCCGCCGCCAGCCCGAGGCCGACCGCCACCGCCTCGCCATGGAGCAGGGTGCCGTCATAGCCGCATTCCGCCTCCAGGGCATGGGCGAAGGTATGGCCCAGGTTGAGCAGGGCCCGGCCGCCCTCCGGCGCCTCCTCCCGCTCGTCGGCCACCACCACCCCGGCCTTGAGACGGCAGGATTCCAGCACGGCATGGCGCAGCGCCGCCGGGTCACCCTGCATGGCCGCCGGGCCATGGGCCTCGCACCAGTCCCAGAGGGGGCCCTGGAGGAGACCGTGCTTCGCCACCTCGCCCCAACCCGCGCGCAGCTCGCGCAAGGGCAGGGTGGAGAGGGTGCCGGTATCGGCCAGCACGATCCGCGGCTGGTGGAAGGCGCCGGCCAGGTTCTTCCCGGCCCGGAGGTTCACCCCGGTCTTGCCGCCCACCGAGCTGTCCACCTGGGCCAGAAGGGTGGTCGGCATCTGCACGAAGGGCAGGCCGCGCAGGGCGACGGCGGCCGCGAAGCCGGCCAGGTCCCCCACCACGCCGCCGCCCAGGGCGATCACCGTGGTACCGCGGTCAGTGCCGGCGGCAAGGATGCGCTCCAGCACATCCTCCAGCACGGAAAGTCGCTTGGAGCCCTCGCCCGGCGGCACCGTCACCTCCGCCCGGATCTCGAAGCCCGCCTCCGCCAGCCCCGCGCGCAGTGTGGGCAGGTGAAGGGCGGCGACGGCGGCATCGGAAACGACGGCGACGCGGCGGGAGGGGAGATGCGGCGCCAGCAGCCCGCCTGCGCGGGGAAGCAGCCCGCTGCCCACCACCACCTCATACGGATTGGCGGAAAGGGCGACGGGAAGGCGGGCCGGGGGCTGCCAGCCGGCAATGGCCTGTTCGACGCGCAGCGTGGTTTCCTCCGGTGTGTCCTCGCCGCAATCCAGCGAGAGGTCGGCCTCGGCATAGAAGCGGGCGCGGGCAGCCATCAAGTTGTGCAGCACCTCATCCGGATCCTGACCGATGAAGAGTGGCCGGTTGCTGCGCCCGGCGATGCGGCGCTTCAGCGCCGGGATGTCGGCGCGCAGCCAGAGGGTGAGGGCGCCGGCCTCCCGCAGCGCCTGGCGCGTGCGGGGATCGACATAGGCGCCGCCCCCCGTGGCCAGCACCACCGGCGGCCCGGCCGCGATGCGGGCGATGACGCGGCGCTCGCCATCGCGGAAATGCGCCTCGCCATAGCGGGTGAAGATCTCGGCAACGGTGAGCCCGGCGGCGTTCTCGATCTCGGTATCGGCGTCGAGGAAGGGCAGGCCGAGCCGCGCGGCCAGGCGGCGCCCGATGGCGGATTTCCCGGCGCCGGGCATGCCCACGAGCACGATGCTCCTGTCCGGCGGCACCGAATGGCTGGGGGAGGGGGACCCGTCCGGCGCCTCATCAAGGCACGGCTGGGAAATGAGGGGATCGGCGAGGTTGCGTGACACGGCGAGCGAGGCTAGCACAGCCCGGCCGCCGCGTCGTCCCGGGGGGCTTGTCCGCCGGACCGCCATGGCAGACGACCCCGGCCGATCTGCCTGGCGACGAGCCGATTTCGGGAAGCCGACCGCCCTATGTTCCGACGCCCCCTCCTGCTGCTGATCTTCCTGCTGATCATCGCGGTCGTCGGCACGCTGCTGGCCGTCGGCGCCTTCCCGCCGGGCGTGACGCAGCAGCCGGTGGAGCGCGTGCTGCCGAACGAGCGCTTCGGCACCCGCTGATCCACGCCTGACGCGGCTGCGGGCGTGAATCGCCACCTCGAAGCCTTCCTGGAGATGCTGGCGGCCGAGCGCGGCGCCGCCCGCAACACCCTGGCCGCTTATCGCTCCGATCTTGAGGACGCCGCCGGCTTCGCCATGCGCAAGGCGGGGGAGCGGCCCGAGGCGATGAGCGCGGAGACGCTGCGCCGCTATGTCGGCGGGCTGACCGATGCCGGGCTCTCCCCCCGCACCGCCGCCCGGCGCCTTTCAGCCCTGCGCCAGTTCCAGCGCTTCCTGGCGCGGGAGGGCGTGCGTGCCGACGACCCGACCGAGGCGCTGGACAGCCCCCGCAAGCCCGCCCTGCTGCCCCGCCCGCTGCGGGAGGAGGAGGTGGAGGCGCTGATCGCCGCCGCCGGGCGCCTGCCGGAGAAGCGCGCCCCGCTGGCCGTGGCCGTCTGCGAACTCCTCTATTGCTCCGGTCTGCGCGCGAGCGAGCTGGTGGAATTGCCCGCCACCGCCCTGCGGGAGGATTCGCCACTGGTGACCGTGCGCGGCAAGGGCGGGAAGGAGCGGCTGGTGCCGATCAGCGCCCGCGCCCGGCAAGCCGCCCTGGCTGCCCGGGCCGGTGCGAAGGGCAGCGAGGCGTCACGCTGGCTTTTTCCCTCTCGCGGTTCCTCTGGGCATCTGACGCGGCAGAGCCTGAACAACCTGCTCTGCGAGGCCGCCCTGGCCGCCGGGATCGATCCGGAGCGGGTCTCGCCGCATGTGCTGCGGCATTCCTTCGCGTCCCACCTGCTCGGCCGCGGCGCCGACCTCCGCAGCCTGCAGGTCCTGCTGGGCCATGCCGACATCGCCACCACCCAGATCTATACCCAGGTCCTGGAAGAGCGCCTGCGGACCCTGGTGGAGCAACATCACCCCCTGGCCCGCCCTTAAGCTCGACGAATTAGAAGGGGGGCCGGGGGGGTACCTCCCCCCCGGCCTTCCATTTCCGTCAGCGCCCCCCCGCGATCGGGATCAGCGCGCCCGTCAGATAGGCCGCCTCCCCGGAAAGCAGCCAGAGGATGGCCTCCGCGCATTCCTCCGCTGTCCCGATCCGCCCCGCCGGCACCGCCGGCGCGAGTTTCGCCAGCCGGTCGCCGACGCCTGCCGCCGCATGGATCTCGGTGTCGATCAACCCCGGCAGCAGCGCGTTCACGCGGATGCCTTCGGGCGCCAGCTCCTTCGCCAGGCCGATGGTGAGGCTGTTCACCGCGCCCTTGGCCGCCGCATAGCCCGTCCATTGCCCCGCGCCGCCGAGGGTGGACGCGACCGAGGAGAGATTGACGATCGAGCCGCCCTTCCCGCCATGGCGGGTGGACATGCGCCGCAACGCCTGCTGGGTGCAGAGCATGGTGCCGGTGACATTGACGTCGAGGATGCGGCGCAGCGTCGCCGCGTCGTAATCCTCGGAGCGCGTGGCGGGGCCGGTGATGCCGGCATTGTTCACCAGCCCGGTGAGGGGGCCGAGTTCGCTGTCCAGCGCCGCGAACATCGCCTCGACCTCGTCCTCCCGCGAGACATCGGCGCGGCCCAGGGCGGCGCGGCCGCCGCCGGCGCGGATCTCGTCCACCACGGCGCGGGCGCGATCCTCGCGCTCCGCATAGTTCACGAAGACCGCATGGCCACGCCGCGCCGCGAGCCGCGCGGTCGCGGCACCGATGCCGCGACCGGAACCCGTTACCAGAATCACACCCGCCACGCGGCTTCTCCTTCCTGACTTCGACCTGGGCCTGAAGCTATTCCACCTGCAGCTTCAGCTCCGCGACCAGCGGGCGCACCCGGGCCACCTGCTCGCTCACCGCCTGGCGCAGCTCGGCCGGGCTGGAGCCGACCGGCTCGGCGCCCACCTCCGCCATGCGGCGGCGCACATCCGGATGGGCGGAGGCCGCGGCGATCTCGCGCTGGAGGCGGGCGATGACCGGCTCCGGCGTGCGGGCGGGGGCGAAGAAGCCGTTCCAGCCGCGCAGCTCCATGTTCGGGAATCCCTGTTCCCGCACCGTCGGCACGTCGGGCAGGGCGGCGGTGCGCTCGGCGGCGAGGGTGGCCATCGGCTTCAGCGTGCCGCCGCGCACATGGGGCAGGGCGGTGGAAAGCTGGTCGCCCCCGAACTGGATGCGCCCGGCGACCATCTCCTGCACCAGCGGCGCGGCGCCGCGGAAGGGCACATGCTCCATGGAGATGCCGGCGTCGCGCTTCAGCACCTCGCCCGCCAGGTTCATGATGCTGCCCGGACCGGTGGAGCCATAGAAAACGCCCGTCTGTCCCGGGGTCTTGGCGAAGGCGACGAACTCGCGCAGGTCCCGCGCCGGCACGGCGGCCGAGGCGACCAGCAGCATCGGCACGTTGGCCGCCAGCGACACCGGGGCAAAGTCGCGCTCGATGTCATGCGGCGCACGATTGGCAAGCTGCAGCGCCGCCGTGGTGGAGGTGAAGGTGAGATTGTGGAAGAGCAGCGTGTAGCCATCCGGCGCCGCCTTCGCGACCACATCCGCGCCCAGCGAGCCGCCTGCGCCACCGCGATTCTCCACCACCACCGGCTGGCCGAGGCCCTCCGTCATGCGCTGGGCAAAGAGGCGCGCGAGCATGTCGGTGGTGCCGCCAGCAGGGAAGGGCACGACCACGCGGATCGTCCGGTCCGGGAAGGCGGCCTGGGCACGGGCCCCGGCGCCGGGCCAGGCGGTGGCAAGGCCGGCGCCGAGCAGCAGGCTGTTGCGGCGGGTGAGCAAGGGCATCGCGATCCTCCGTTGCCGCCCGTGTTCCCGGGCAGTTTCGGAAGAGCGTAGATTGTTTCCTTGCGTGACAGGAAGACTTTGAAACGGCAGCGGGAACCACCTGGACCGGCGCGCAACCCCGCGATCCGGGCTGGCAGCTGGCGTGACGCGGGCGGCTGCGCTAATCCCCCCACGCCCCCGAACCGGACTTTTGGATGCGTCATTTCCTGGATTTCGAGAAGCCGATCGCCGAGCTGGAAGGCCAGATCGAGGAGCTCCGCCGGACCACCGATGCCGGCGGCATCGATGTGGCGGACGAGATCGGCAAGCTGCGCGACAAGGCCGAGAAGCTGCTGGCCGCGACCTATGCGAAGCTCACCCCCTGGCAGAAGGCCCAGGTGGCGCGGCATCCGGACCGTCCGAAATGCCTCGCCTACATCGCCGGGCTGATCGAGGAGTTCACCCCGCTGGCCGGGGACCGCGCCTTCGCCGACGACCAGGCGATGGTGGGCGGACTTGGCCGCTTCCGGGGGCAGGCGGTGATGGTGCTGGGGATCGAGAAGGGCTCCGACACCGAGAGCCGCATCAAGCATAATTTCGGCAGCCCGCGGCCGGAGGGCTACCGCAAGGCGCGGCGCCTGATCGAGCTGGCGGGCCGCTTCAACCTGCCGATCCTCTCCTTCGTGGATACGGCCGGCGCCTTCCCGGGCGTGGAGGCCGAGGCGCGCGGGCAGGCCGAGGCCATCGCGCGCTCCATCGAGGCGGGGCTGGAGGCGCCGGTGCCCTTCATCGCCACCATTATCGGCGAGGGCGGCTCGGGCGGCGCCATCGCCATCGCCGCGGCGGACCGGGTGCTGATGCTGGAGCATTCCATCTACAGCGTGATCAGCCCCGAGGGCTGCGCCAGCATCCTGTGGCGCGACGCCGCCCAGGCCGCGACGGCCGCCGAGGCGCTGCGCCTGACGGCCGAGGACCTGAAGCGCCTGAACCTGGTGGATGCCGTGGTGCCCGAGCCCATGGGCGGCGCGCATCGCGAGGCCGCCGGCATGGTGGCGAAAATGGGCGACCGCATCGAGGCCAGCCTGGAGCCGCTGCTGGCGCTGGATGGCGCCACGCTGAAGGCGCGGCGCCGCGAGAAGTTCCTGGAAATGGGTCGTACAGGGCTGATGTGACCGCCCAGCCCCGTCCGCCCCGGGTCTTCGCCTTGCGCCTGCTGGCGCTGGCGGCGTTCCTGGCGGTGGCGGGGATCGCGCTGCTGGGCATTCCGGGCGCGGTGTGGCTCGAACTCGCCTCCCCGCTGGCGGGGCTGTTCACCGAGCATCGCGCGGAGGCGGATGCCGGCTGGCCCATGGCCATCCTGCACAGCCTGCTCTGGCCCTGGTGCCTGCCGCTCGCCTATCTCGGCGCCGTCGCCGTGCTGCCGCGGGGACGGCGCGTGCTGGCCACCCTCGCCGGCACGGCCGGCGCGGCGCTGCTGCTGGCGACCGCCTTCCAGCTCGCTGCCGGCCGGATCTGATCCCGCTTCGGCGCCCTTACCAATGGCGGTGCCGCGGGCCGTAATGCCGGTCGCGGTAATAGCCGCGGCCCCGGTAGCCCCGGTCGCTCCGGTCGCGCCCGCTGCCAGCGATGACGGCGCCGGCCACCGCGCCGAGCACGCCCGCCGCGACCGCCGTGCCGACCACGGCATTGTTCTGCTGCTGCTCCTGCGCCGCCTCGTAATTCGCGGCGGGCGCCAGGTTCTGGTAGTCGTAACACGCTTGCTGGATGCCCTGCTGGCAGGCATAGGCGGCGTTGTTCGCTTGCGTCTGATAGGGACCGGAGCCCACCGGCGTGCAGGCACCGAGGGTGCTTCCGGCCGTCAGCAGTGCCATCAGCCGGAAGGCGAAGCGTTGTCGTGACGTTGTCATGGCGACCGGGTTTCCTTTCCGTTGCTTTATGAAGCCAACGCCTTTTAAGCCCGGCGGTTCCGGCCCCGTCGCCACAGCATAGTCGCCGCCGGCCGGACCCGCGACCCGGCCGGTTCCGTGCGCTTCACGCGGCGCCCGTCTGCTCCCGCGCCAGCAGGTTTCGCTTGCGCTCGATCCCCCAGCGATATCCCGAGAGACCGCCATCGCTGCGGACCACGCGGTGGCAGGGAATGGCAACGGCGATTGCATTCGCCCCGCAGGCCGCACCCACCGCGCGCACCGCGCCCGGCGCGCCGATGCGCCGCGCGACCTCGGCATAGCTCACCGTTTCACCGGGCGGGATCTCGCGCAGCGCCTGCCAGACGCGCTGCTGGAAGGCCGTGCCGCGCAGGTCGAGCGGAAGGTCCAGCCCGATGCCCGGCGCCTCCACGAAGCCGACCACCTGCGCCACCAGCGCCTCGAATTCCGCATCGCCGCCGATCAGCCTGGCGCGGGGGAACCGGTCCTGCAGGTCGCGAAGGAGTGCCGCCGGATCGTCACCTATCAGGATGGCGCAGACGCCCCGCTCGCTGCGCGCCACCAGGATGGCGCCGAGCGAGCACTGGCCGATGGCGAAGCGGATTTCCGCATGGGCGCCGCCGGCCCGGTAGTCGGAAGGTGTCATGCCGAGCATCGCATCCGCCTGTTCGTAGAAACGGCTGCTGGCATTGAAGCCGGCGCCATAGATTGCCTCGGTGACGCTTTCCTGCCGCCCCAGCGCCTCCCGCACGCGGCGGGCGCGATGCGCATCGGCATAACCCTTGGGGGTGAGGCCGGTGACGGCGCGGAAAAGGCGGTGGAAGTGGTGCGGACTCAGCGCCGCTTTCTCCGCCAGCTCGGCGAGGGGAGGCGTCTCCTCCGCTGTCTCGATCAGCCGGCAGGCGTCGGCTACCAATGCTGCCTGCCGCGCCCGTAGCGGGGGCTGGTTCGGCTGGCAGCGCAGGCAGGGGCGGAAGCCGGCGGCCTCCGCCTCGGCCGGGGTGGCGTGGAAGCGGATGTTGCGCGGATTGGCGCGCCGGGCGGCGCAGGAGGGGCGGCAATACACCCCCGTCGTCCGCACGGAATAGACGAAGCGCTCATCCGCCGCGGGATCGCGGGCGAGCAGCGCGGCCCAGCGGGGGTCGCGCTCCGCCGGGGTGCCGCCCGGCTGCGGGGTGTTCATGCCGTCCATGGCCGGTGCCTTTCCGATGCCCTGGGTCATGCACCCAATCTGGCCCTTCCGCACACGCGCCGCACTCCGGCCCTTGCGGCCAAATCCGATCAGGGCGTGAAGGGACTAGGGCGTGAAGGTCTGCGTCGCCTTTGCCTCCGCCTCGATCCCGCGCCAGTCATAGCGCATCGGCACCATTTCGCAGGCCGACCAGGGGATGTTCTGGTCGGCGTAATGCGGGCTGCCCGGCTGGCCGGAGGTCCCGTGGAACACGGCCCATCGGCTGGCCTCCCAGTTCCCGACATCGAAGGCGTAGCGCGCCAGCGGACCATAGGCGGCGGCAGGCCCTGCGGTGCAGACCACCCCATCGGCCAGCACCGTGTCCCCATCGCCGCCGATGGGCAGCGCCGGCGGGTCCAGGAGCGCGGCGGAATCGGGGAAGAGCGGGGAGAGGGGATGGATGAAGCGCGGCCGATGCGCCTCGCCCCAGGGCTGGGTCGGGGTCGTGGCCGCCTGGGCCAGCGCCGCCCCGATCGCCTGCTCCCAACTCCAGCCACCGAGCATCGAGGCGTCATCCGCGCGCAGCAGCGCCGGCAGTGCCCACCACAACTGGTTCTGCGGCGCGACACCAGGTGAGGGCGAAAGCCAGGGATGGCCGGAAAGCCCCGCCAAGCCGCTGCGCTCCGCGAGGATTGCCGTCAACGCTCGGCGCAGCGCGATATAGGCGGAGGCCGCCTCGCTGCCCGCCGTCATCCGCCCGTCCCAATCCAGCAGCCGCGCATGCATCGCCGCCTGCGCCGCATCCGACCGCACGGGAAGGGCCGCCAGCCGTTCCCGCAGAAGCAGGGCGATGGGGGAGAGCGTGTCGCCATGGATGGCGCCCGCCGCCTCCGGCGCATGCGGTCCCTCAGCCAGCAACTCGGCGATCCGCCGCGCGCGATGCGGCGGGTGGCAATCGGTGCAGAGGTAGTCGGGGTGGCTGTCATCCACCACGCGGTTGTTGGCGGTGACGATCACCCCACCTGGCGGATTGATCGCCACCGGCATGTCCTCATGCGCGATCCAGCCCTGCCATTCATGCTCCCCGGTCCAGCCGGGCACGGGCAACCAGCCATTGCTGCGCGGGCGGCGCGGCACCTTGGCGCGTACGAGATGGCCGATATGGCCGGAGATATCCGCGGCGACCAGATTGTGGTCGATCACGCCCCAGCCGCGCGTTGCCGTGAACAGCTCCTCCACCCCGCCAGTGCGCAGCATGCGTGGCAGGCAGTCGAAGGAATGGTCCGTTTCCGCGAACTGCACGGATCGGAGCGCCAACGCCGTGCCATTGCCCGGATCGCCCGCAATCACCGGCCCATGCACGGTTTCGACGATATCGATCGTGCGGGGAGCAGCGCCGCGCACCTGCACCGTCTCGGTCCGGCGCGTCACTGGCTGCCAGCCACCGGCCGTCTGCGTCTTCGCGCCCGCTGCGTCGAAGCGCTCCAGATACAGGTCGTGGATGTCCATGAAGGCGTGGGTCACGCAATAGGCGACGCGGCCGTTATGCGCGAAATGCGGGAAGCCCGGCACGCCCGGCACCGTCAGCCCGATCACGTCGAAGGCGTCGCAGGCCAGGTGGTGCTGCGCATACATGTTCGGGACCTCAAAGACCCGGTGCGGGTCCCCGGCCAGCACCGGCCGCCCCGTGGCGCTACGCGATGGTCCCACCGCCCAGTTATTGCTGCCGCCGCCCGTGGCATCGGCCCCGGAGGCCTCCAGCAGCGCCGTGATGGCGGGCGCCAGCGCCGCCAGATCGGCCTGCCAGCGCGCCGCCTCCACCCCGGGAGGAATGCAGAGCAGGTCCCGCCCACCATCGTCGTAGCGCAGCTTCGCCGCGTTCTCCGCACCGACAACGGGCAGGGCCGCGGCGCGCCAGAGCTTGAACCACACCGAACCCATCAGCAGGCCGAGGCGCCGCATCACCGCGATGGGATGCCAGGGTTCCCAGGGCTCCGGCTGGGTGCCGAGCAGCCCGTATTCCACCGGGAGCGGCGCGCCGGAGGAGAGAAAGGCGTTCACCCCGGCCACATAGGCGGCCAGCATGTCCCGCGCCTCGGGCGAGGCGGCCTCGTGGTCGCGGCGGCTTGCTGCCTCGATGCCAAGGCGGTGGGCGAGCGCATCACTGTCGGCCGCCGGGGCGCCCAGCCATTCCGCCGCGCGGCCCAGGGCGCGGCGGCGGTTCAACTCCATCTGGAACAGGCGGTCCTGCGCATGCACCGCGCCGAGGGCGAAGAAGGCATCGGCCTCGCCCTTGGCCTGGATATGCGGGATGCCCCAGGCATCGCGATGGACCGTCACCGGCGCCTTCAGCCCCGAGAGGCGCAGCGGCCCGGAGAGGGGCGGCAGGGCGGCTTGCAGGGCCGCGGCATCGAGAGGATGAGGCATGAACGAATCCGAGGCTTGTTGACCGCAGGATGATATATCAAATAGGCGATGGAGCCGAAGAGATCGTGGAGACCCTCGATATTGTCAGCGGCGAGCACCCGCCTGGAGCCACGAGCCCAGTCCCCGGCCCGATGGCCGGAGTTGGGGCGCGCGTCATGAGCGCGGACCCGCTGGGTTCCCTCGCGCCGGTCGGCCGCGACAATCTGGCCGGCCGCGTCTATGCCGAGTTGCGCGCCGCCCTGATGGAAGGGCGCATGTCGCCGGGGCAGCGGCTCAAGATCCGCGACCTCGCCGCCGCCATGGGTGTCTCGGAAACCCCGGTGCGCGAGGCGGTGATGCAGCTGGTGCGGGAACGCGCGTTGCGGATGGAAGCGGCCAAGGCCATCACCGTCGCTGGGCTGACGCTGGACCAGTATCTGGAGCTGCGCACCATCCGGTTGGAACTGGAAGGGTTGGCCGCCGAGGCCGCCGCGCTGCGCATCTCCCCGGAGGCGATCGAGGAGCTGGCGGTGGCGCATGAGGCGCTGGTCGCGGCCGAGGCGGCGGGCGACGCCCCCGCGGCCAACCGCGCCAACTGGGCCTTCCACCACGGAATCCACCGCGCGGCGGCGATGCCGGAGCTGCTGGCCATCATCGAGGGGATCTGGCTGCGCAACGGCCCGACGCTGGCGCATCTCTACCCGCATGCGCCGCCGACCTATCCCGGCCGCCACCGGCATCTGGACGTGCTCGAAGGGCTGCGCGCCCGCGACCCCACCACCACCCGCGCGGCGCTTTCGGCCGACATGATCGAGGGCGGTGCCGGGCTGGTGCGCCGCCTGCGCGAGTTGGAAGAGGCGGCGCAGCCGTGATGCGGGGCCGGCCGGGAACAGAAAGGGGCGTCCCGGCCTGAAGGGACGCCCGGAGAGGGGATGCCAGGTGAAGCGCCAAGCGATCCGCAGCGAGACTGAGTGGTTCCGGCTGGATTCCGACGAGGCTGACTGGGCTGCCGAGGACCCCGCCGATCTCGCCCGCTGGATGGAGCAGCTGCTCGTCATCCGCCGCTTCGAGGAGAAGATCCTGGAATTGCACGGCCAGGGGCTGATCCATGGCCCGGCCCATGCCTCCATCGGGCAGGAGGCGGGGGCGGTCGGCGCCATGTCCATCCTGGACAGCGGGGACAAGATCAACGGCACGCATCGCGCGCATCATCAGATCCTGGCCAAGCTGCTGAACCATGCGACGCCCGCCGGCTACGACCCGCGCCATGACGCGCCCGTGCCCGAGGCCGGGGCGCTGGTGCAAGGTGCGATGGCCGAGATCATGGGGCTGCGCACCGGCTTCTGTGGCGGGCGTGGGGGTTCCATGCATATGCGGCACGCGGAATCAGGTGTGGTGGGCAGCAGCGCCATCATCGGCGGCAACGTGCCTCATGCGGTAGGCTACGGCCTGGCCGACAAGGTGCTGGGGCGCGACCAGATCTCGGTCGTCTTCTTCGGCGACGGCACGCTGATGGCGGGACAGACGCTGGAAGCGATCAACCTTGCCGCCCTCTACACCCTGCCGGTCATCTTCTTCCTGGAGAACAACTTCTATGCCGTTTCCACCCATGTGAAGGAGCAGACGCGCGAGACGCGGCTGACGGGGCGTGGCGCCATGTTCGGCGTGCCCTCCATCGAATGCGACGGGATGGACGTGCTGGCCGTGCGCCGCGCGATGCAATGGGCGGCGGAGACCATCCGTTCCAAGGGCGGGCCGGTCTTCATCGAAGCGGTCTGCTACCGCTTCCTGCACCAATCCGGGCCGCTTCTCGGCAGCCAGCTTGGCTATCGCTCGAAGGAGGAGGAGGCGGAATGGCGGGCGCGGGACCCGCTGGTGACCATGCCCGAGCGGCTGAGATCGATGGGCGTGCTGGACGATGCGGGCCTGGCCGCGCTGGAAAGCCGTGCCCGCGCGGTGGTGGAGAATGCGGCTGCCGCGCTGACGGAGACCGACCCTGGCGCCAACGCGCCGCGCGTGCGTCCCGGCCTCTACCCGAAGCCGGAGGAGGTGGACCACGGCATTCGTGGCGATCTCTCCGAGCTGCGCAGCGAGACCTTTCGCGAGGCCGCTTCGGTTCCCGCCGAAGCGGCGCGCGAGATGAAGTATATCGACGCCATCGCCGCCACCCTGCTGCGCAATATGGAGCGCGATCCACGCATCGTGGTGATCGGGGAGGACATCCACCGGCTGCGCGGCGGCGTCTCCGGCTCCACCCGCGGCGTGATGGAGCGCTTCCCCGAACGTGTCTTTGCGACGCCCATTTGCGAGAACGGCTTCACCGGCATGGCGCTGGGCGCCGCGCTCTGCGGGCTGCGGCCTGTGGTGGACATCATGTTCGGTGATTTCACCATTGTGGCCGCGGACCAGATGTTCAACGGCATCGGCAAGTTCGCGCATATGTTCGGTGGCGGCTTCGGCATTCCGCTGGTGGTACGGGCGCGGGTGAACCCCGGGGCCGGGTACGGCTCGCAGCATTCGATGGACCCATCGGCGATCTTCGCCATGTATCCGGGCTGGCGCATCGTCTCGCCCTCCACGCCGCATGACTATGTGGGGCTGATGAATGCCGCGCTGCGCTGCGAGGATCCGGTGCTGGTGATCGAGCATCAGGACCTGTTCCAGACCAGTGGCCCCGTGCCGCAGGATCTCGATTACTGCGTCGAGCTCGGCAAGGCGCGCACCGCGCGGCCCGGCAGCGCCTGCACCGTGCTCACCTATGCCGCGATGGTCCGCGCCAGCGAGGAGGCGGCCGCGGAGACCGGCATCGATGCCGAGATCATCGACCTTCGCACCCTGGATCCGCGCGGCCTGGACTGGGCTGCTGTGGAGGCAAGCATCCGCCGCACCAACCGCGTGCTCATCGCCGAGCAGACGGCGCGCGGCACCTCCCATGGCGCGCGGCTGGCGCAGGAGGTGCAGGAGCGCTGTTTTGACTGGCTGGATGCGGAGATCCTGCGCGTCTCGGGCAGCGAGGCCGCGCCCGTGGTGTCGAAGCCGCTGAACATGGCCGCGCTGGCCGATACCGCGAAGGTGGCTGCAGGCATGCGGCGCCTGCTGGCCTAAGCCCGAACGCTACGGACAAAAATGGAAAGAAGGCCGGGGGGATACCTCCCCCGGCCTTCCTTTCACCCCCGCAACTTCAGTCCCTGCACCCGCACCAGCCCATCCGGCATCGCCCGCAGCCCCTCCAGCCGCGAGGAGCCGCCATGCAGCACCCGCGAGTGCCAGAGATAGATGTAGGGGCGGTCCGTCAGCAGCACGCGCATGGCGCGTTCATAGGCGGCGGCGCGGCGGGCCGGGTCCACGCTCGTGCGGCCCTCGCGCAGCGCCGCGTCGGCTCCGTGTGAGCAATACTTCCCGCCATTCAGGCTCTCGCCGCAGGCGTTGAAGCCCCAGAGGTTTCCGTCCAGGTCCACGCGGCCCGACCAAGCGATGAGCAGGCTTTCGAAATCGCCGGATGTCCATTGACGCAGCAGCGTCGCCGTCTCGATCACCTGCAACTCGATGTCGATACCGGCCTCGGCGGCCATGGCCTGAATGACCTCGGCGGCCTGGGTGTATTCGCTCGTGTTGGGAACCGACATGCGCATCTTCACGCGGCCGGTGAAGCCGGCCTCGCGCAGCAGGGCGCGGGCGCGGTTCAGGTCCCGGGCGGGAACGGGCAGGGACTTCACGTAGTTCGGGCTGGCGGGCGAGACGGACTGGTTGCCGGGCAGGTACTGGCCGTCGAAGGCCACCTGCACCAGCGCCGTGCGGTCGATGGCCAGATCCAGTGCCTCCCGCACGCGGCGATCGCGGCCGATCGGCGTCTCGGCGCTGGCGCCATTCGCGACGTTCACGGCAATGTAGACGCTGTTGAGGCTCGGCACGCTCGCGATCTGCACGCGGCGGTCGCCGCGCATCTCCGGCAGGTCGGTCGCGGCCACGCGCTCCACCACCTCCAGCGTGCCGGAGCGCAGGTTGGCGGCGGTGACGGTGCTGTCGGTGATGGGGCGGTAGACCACGCGGTCGAAATGGATGTTGGCGGCGTCCCAGTATTCGGGGAAGCGCTCCAGCTCGATCCGGTCCTGGGCCACGCGGCGGACAAAGCGGAACGGCCCCGCGCAGGAGGGCTCGCGCGCGAATTCCTGGTTCACCCGCCCGGCGGCGCGTGGCGAGACGATCATGCCGGCGCGGTCGGACAGCGCGGCCAGCAGCGGGGCGAAGGGCTGTTCCAGCCTGAGCGTCACCTCCAGCGGACCGGTCGCCACCACCTCCCGTACCGGGCCCATCTCGCCGCGGCGGGTGGAGCCGGGCGTTTCGAGATGGCGTTTCAGGCCGGTGACCACCGCTTCGGCGTCCATGTTGGCGCCGTCATGGAAGCGGACATTGGGGCGCAGCGTCAGGACGAGGCGGCGGCCTTCGTCCTCCCAGCGCCAGGCGGTGGCGAGCTGCGGAACGAAGCGGAGTTCCGCATCCACCTCGATCAGCTTGTCGCACATGGCGGCGAAGACCTGCCGGCCGGCAAGGCTGCGGGAAAGAGTGGGGTCCAGCACGTCGGGATCGCTGACGATGCCAATCCGCAGGGTCTGGGCCGGGGCCGTGCCCGCCCAGAGAAAGGCGGTAAGGCCGAGTGCGGCAAGGCGGGACCAGCGCATGCGGAATCCTCAAAGGATGGTTGCTCAAAGCCTGCCCATAACGATCCCGCACATCAAACGAGAAGCGATGGGCCGCCGCCCTCTCGCCGCCAGGGCAGGTTTCCGGGCCGACGCGCGAAGCGCGCGCCGGCCTTCGTGCCTAGACCGAGACTTCCCAGAAGATCGGAAAGCTCGAGCGGGGCAGGCCCTTCAGCCGGTCACGGTAGCCGGCCGGGCGCGCGAACTGGCCCCACATGAGGTTGGGCACCAGCTCATAGGCGATGGTCTGGATCTCATCGGCGAGCCGCTTCTTCTCCGCCATGGTCTCGGCCTTCGCGAATTGCGCGAGCAGCGGCGGGATGCGGTTGTCGCAGCTCCAGCCGGGGTAATCGGCGCAGGTGCTGGCGATATAGAAGTGGTTGAGTGGCGAGACCATGTCGATGCCGTTGGAATAGACGGGGAATATGGACCAGCCTTCCTTGTTGGCGCGGCGTGCGAGCACCGTGCCCCAGTCCATCACCTGCTCGTCGACGGTGAAGCCGGCCTCCTTCATCGACTGCGCCAGCACTTGCGCGGCGGTCTGGGAGATGGAGGCGGAGACCTGCAGCATCACCACCGGCTCGCCCTTGTAGTTCGTGCGGCGGAGCATCTCGCGCGCCTTCGCGACGTCGAAGCGGGCGGCCTCGCTGCCCGCCTTCGTCTCCAGCGGCGCGTCGCACATCCAGAAGGAGGTGCAGTCGGATTTCGCGAAGCGGGCCGGGATGCCGATGGCCTGCATGATGCTCTTCTGGTCCACCAGATGCAGCATCACCTTGCGGATCTCGGGATCGGCAAAGGGGCCGCTCGCATGGTTCAGGCGGAAATTGCCCTGGAACATGTGGATGCCGGTGAGGCCCATCAGCTCCACGCCGCGTGCGCGCTCCAGCCGCGAAAGCTGGTCGAAGCCGAGATACTGCACATAGTCGACCTCGCCGACAGCCAGCGCGCTGGCGGCGGTGCCCTCATCCGGCATCACGCGCAGGACCAGGCTGTCCACCTTCACGCGCTTGCCGCCCGCGAGGAAGTCCGGCGCCTCCTCGCGCGGGACATAGTTCGGGTTGCGGTCCAGCACCATGCGGTCGCCGGCGCGCCACTGGTTCTGGCGGAAGATGAAGGGGCCGGAGCCGATGATCTCGGTGATGCGCCCGTTGCCCGCGGCCTCGATCACGCGTGCGGGCAGGATGAAGGGCACGGGCGCGTTGGGCTTGCCCAGCACGTCGAGCAGGAGCGGGAAGGGCTCCTTCAGCACCAGGGCAAAGCTGTTGGCGTCCCTCGGCTCGACCGAGGCGGTGACGGCCTGCAGCATGCGGCCGAGCGGATCGCGCGGCATCCAGCGCTTGAGGGAGGCGACGCAGTCGGCGGCGGTGACGGGCGCGCCGTCATGGAACTTCAGCCCGTCGCGCAGGGTGAAGGTCCAGGTCAGGCTGTCGGGCGAGGTGGTGTGGGAGCGCACCATCTGCGGCCGGATCTCGCCATTCTCCGCCATGGCGAAGAGCGTGTCCCAGACATGGTAGCCAAAGGTGCGGGTGATGGCGGCCGTGGTCGCATAGGGGTCGAGGATCACCACCTCGGATTCGAGCACCAGCGTCAGCGTGCCCGCGGCCTGCGCTGCGCGGGGAAGGGCGGGCAGTCCGGCGGCGGCGAGTCCGGCGATGGCACCGGCACGCATCAGGGCGCGCCGCCCGGGGGGCTGCGTCAGCATGGCGATTTCCTCTGGGGCTGGATGGAAGACGGCGCGCGGAAAAGCCACCGCCTGACGCGGTGTCGGGGCTCGACGGTCCTGGACGCGGAGTCGGGCATGCGGTGGCTCCTTGGAAGCCTTGTCAGAACGATATATCACATATCGAGCGTTCGGCTCCAGCGGGATCGACAGCCCGCGCCGGCGCAGGGGACCGTCCGATGCCGAATGATGACCTGCTCTTCCTCACCGCGCGCAAGGCGGCGGCGTTGATCCGGCGACGGGCCTTGTCGCCCGTCGAGTATGTGGATGCCGTGCTGGCAGCTGCCGAATCGGCGCAGCCGCGGCTGAACGCCTTCGTCACGCTGGTGCATGAGCAGGCGCGGGCGGCAGCACGGGCGGCCGAGCAGGCCGTGATGGATGGTGCGACGCTCGGGCCGCTCCATGGCGTGCCGGTGAGCGTGAAGGACCAGGTGGACACGGCGGGAATCCGCACCACCCATGGCTCTGCCATCTTCGCCGAGAACGTGCCGGCGCGGGACGACATCACCGTCACCCGGCTGCGCGAGGCGGGGGCGATCCTGATCGGCAAGACGCGGATGCCGGAGTTCGGCCACAAGGGCCTGACGGACGGGCCGAGTTTCGGCGTGACGCCCAATCCCTGGGATCTGTCGCGCACCTCCGGTGGATCGAGCGGCGGGGCGGCGGCCGCGCTGGCGGTCGGGCTGGGGCCGATCGCGCTCGGCACGGATGGCGCGGGTTCCATCCGCATCCCGGCAGCCTGCTGCGGCGTGGTGGGGCTGAAGCCGACCCTTGGGGTGGTGCCCTGGGAGGCGGCGGCGGATGCCTTCGGCAACTACACCTATGCCGGGCCCATGGCACGCAGCGTGACGGATGCGGCGGTGATGCTCGGCGTGATCGCCGGGCCCAGCCCGCGCGATCCGTGGAGCCTGAACGCGCCGCCCGTCACCGCGCTTTCGGCCGGGCTGATTGGCGGGGATCTCTCGGGGCTGCGCATCGGCTTCCTCGAGCGCACGGCCAATCCGCGGCTGGACCGGGATATGGAGGCGAATACCCGCGCCTCGCTGGATGCGCTGGCGGCGATGGGCGCGGAGGTGGAGCCGGTGACGGAGTCGGTCGACTGGATCGAGTTCCCGGGCCGCGTCATGTATCAGGGCAACTTCGCCGTCGCGATGGCCAAGCACCTGCCGGAATGGCGGGACCGGATGGACCCCGTGCTGCTCGCCTTCATGGAGCGGGGGGAGGGGTTCAGCCTCGCCCAATTCCGTCAGGCGCAATATGCGCGCACCGGGCTCTTCCGCGCGGTGCAGGCGCTGCTGGAGCGGTATGACGTGCTCGTCTCGCCCACCCTGACCCGCACCGCCCTGCCGGCGGATTTCGACGCCGCGAACGACGAGGTGGAGGTCGAGGGCGAGAAGTCCGGCATCACCCGGCAGGGGTGGAGCGCCTATGTCTATCCCTTCAACCTCACCGGTCATCCGGCGCTGACCGTGCCCTCCGGCTTCGCCGCGGACGGGCTGCCCACCAGCGTGCAGATCGTGGGGCGCTGGGGGGCGGATCTGGACGTGCTGCGACTCGGCGCGCTGCTGGAGGCGGCGCGGCCCTGGAACGGGCGTCGGCCGCCCGGGGCGTGAAGGACCGCCGCAGCCGATCGGCCAGAGGATCGTTGCGCTTGGGAGGGGCGGCCTGCGACCCTCCGCTTCCCTGTGGTAAGGTCCGCCGGCATGGATGATCTCCGCTCCTCCCCCAGCCCCATCCACCCGACGCGCCGGCTGATGCTGGCGGCGGCGATCCTGTCGGCGGGGGCAGTGCCGGCCTTCGCGCAGGCAGCGCCGGCCGAGGTGGTGGAACGGTTCCACGCGACGCTGATCGAGGTGATGCGCGATGCGCGCCGGCTCGGCGTGCGCGGCCGATTCGATCGGCTGCGCCAGGCCATGGACGCCGCCTTCGACCTGCCGGCCATGACCCGGATCGCGGTTGGCCCAGCTTGGACGCGGATGACGCCGGAGCAGCAGGCGCAGCTGACGCAGGCCTTCTCCGAATGGTCCATCGCTACCTATGCCAACCGCTTCAATGGCTATGCGGGCGAAAGCTTCACCACGGCCGGCACCACGCCGCTGCAGAGCGGCGACCAGCTTGTCCGCACGGCGCTGAACCGCGTGAACGACACGCCCGTGCATCTAAGCTACCTGACTCGCCGTTCCGCAGGCGGCAACTGGCGGATCGTGGATGTGTACCTAACGGGGACGATCAGCGAGCTGGCCTCGCGCCGTTCGGAATTCGCCGCGATTCTGCGCGCGGATGACGGGCCGGAGCGGTTGGCGGCGGATCTGCGCCGGCGCTCGGCGGAACTCCTCCAGGGCTGAAGGCTGGAGCATTGGACGTGCACTTACGTGCATGTCCAATGCCCGGCTTCCTGTTCGGAGAGTGGAGTTCGATCCTGCGGCGACCCGTACTAGCGGGCCGCGCCGGGGTCCTCCAGCACGTCGAGCCGGTCGCCCGTGTCGCCGCTGCGGCCCAGCTCCGCGTCGCGGCGCTGCTGCCAGACGCTGCGGAGTCGTGCATAGAAGTCGAGCGACCCGCTGCGGAGTGCGTCCAGCCCCTCGATGTTCTGCTCGCGCGTGTCGATGCCGTCCACGACGACGCGGGCGACGTCACCCTCGAAGGGCAGCAGCCAGTTGATCGGATTGAGGAAGCCGTCGCCCACCGTGCCCACCAGGTCACGCGTGTTGGAAGGGCCGACCAGGGGCAGCATGAGATAGGGCCCGCCATCGACGCCCCATGTGTGCAGCGTCTGGCCGAAGTCGCCGCTGCGGCGCTCGATGCCCCAGGGCGTCGCGACGTCGAAGAGACCGCCGAGCCCGATGGTGGAGTTGAAGACGAAGCGTAGGGTGGTGTGCCCCGCATCGAGCAGCCGGCCCTGGAGGATGTTGTTCGCCAGGATCCGCGGCTCCTGCATGTTCGCGAGGGCGTTGCGGACGCCGGTGCGGGCGAATTCGGGCACCACTTCGCGGTAGCCGAGGGCCACCGGCCTGAGCACCGCATCATCGATGGCGAGGTTCACGTCCAGGACCTCGCGATTGACCGGCTCAAGTGGATCGCCGGGCGTGCTCGCTTCCATGCCCTCCCGGGTTGCGCAGGCCCCGAGTGAGAGGGCCAGGGCGAGGACGACCGCGAGGTTCTGATGGCGCATGGATGAAGCATAATGGCCGGAACATGGCCGCACAGCCGCGATTTGCGCACGAGCCTGTGATGGTGCCCCGCCGGGTTGCTAGGGCGCGGGCGGGCGGGCGAGCAGGGCGGGGCGGAACAGCAAGGTCACCAGCAATTCCCAGCCCAGCGAGACCATGAGCAGCCGGCCCATGCTGGCGGTGCCGGGATGGCTGGAAAGCCACAGGGCGCCGAAGGCGGTGGCGGTGGTCATGGCGCTGAAGACCACGGCGCGCGTCAGGCTGGATTGCAGCAGGTCGTGCTCGCCCGCGCGCCAAGCCATCACGAAATAGATGTTGAAGGCCACGCCGATGCCGAAGAGCAGCGGCAGGGCGATGATGTTGGCGAAGTTCAGCGGCAGGTCGAAGACCACGCAGGACGCAAAGGTGAGCAGTCCGCTCAATAGAACGGGCAGCATGGTCAGCACCACATCGCGCACCCGGCGCAGCACCAGGGCGAGCAGCAGCGTGATCGCCAGGCCCGAGAGCACGCCGGCCTGGAGGAAGGCGGTGACGATGCTGTCGCCGGCTTCGCGGATGGAGATGGGCGGTCCGGTGGCCTCCGGGGCAACGGCCTGCACGGCATCGGAGAAGCGGCGGAGGGTTCCGTTGTCGTTCGAGTCGCCGCGGGGGAAGAGTTCCAGCCGGGCGCGGCCGTCCTTCGTGATCCAGTCTGCGACGAGATCGGGCGGCAGGGTTTCGGCGGTCACGGGCCCGGCCTGGAGCAGGTCGCGCGTCTGGTCCAGCATGATCTGGAGAGGCGTGACCAGCGCCTCCGCGGCGGTGGCGCGGGCGGAGGGCGGGGCGGTGCGGAGGCGGTCCAGCGCATCGGCCAAGCGGCGTGCCGCAGCGGCGGGCGGGTCCGTCTTCCCGGCCGCCGCCTGCCGCAGCGACTCCGTGGTGGAGGTGAGGGTGCGCAGGATCTCCGCATCGGTGGGGGGCGGCAGCGGCTCCAGCGCCTCCAGTACGGGGCTGAGGAACATCGCGGCATCCTGGATCAGCGCCAGCTTCTCCTCCTGCTGGGAGGGGATGAAGCTGCTCAGCGTGACCGTGCGCGCCACCTCCGGCAGGGTCCCGAGCCGCCGCCCAAGCGCATCCGCCTCGGCCAGGGAGGGGGCCAGGATGCTGATCGTGTTGGGCGTACGGTCCGGATCTGACATCAGGTCCCGCAGAGTCGACATCGACTCGACCTTCGGGCTGCGGAGATGCAGCGGGTTGAAGTCGAAGCGCAGCATCGGGAGCAGCGCGACGCAGCCGAGGGCGGCGAGGCCCGCAATGGCCAGGACCGCGGTGCGGTTCCGCGTCAACGCCGCCTCGACCGGGGCAAGGGCGGGGTAGCCCATCTCCGCCAGTCCGCGCGGCGGCGGGCGCAGCAGGACCAGCAGGGCTGGGAGCAGCGTGACGCTGAGGGCGAGCGCGACGACCATGCCGAGGCCCGCGATCGCGCCAAGCTCGGCGACGCCGATATAGGTGGTGGGCAGGAAGGCAAAGAAGCCGACGGCGATAGCCACCGCCGCAAGGGCCAGGGCGCGGCCGACGCCACGGCCGGCGGCCGCCAGTGCCTCCTTCAGCTCGGGATGGACCAGGCGCTCGGCGAGGCAGCGCACGCTGAGCTGGATGCTGAAATCGACGCCGAGGCCGACGAAGAGCGGGATGAAGGCGACGGAGATCAGGTTGAAGCGGCCGGTGGCCAGCAGGCCGAGCCCGGCGGTGACCACGAGGCCGAGCAGGGTGGTGGCCAGGATGGCAATCACGAAGCGCACCGAGCGGACGGCGTGCCAAAGGATGCCGATCAGGGCCAGCAGCATGGCGCCCGTCACCAGCTCGGCATCATCGGCGAGGGAGGCGAATTCCTCGTCAGCCAGGGGCACTCCGCCGGTCAGGCGCAAGGTAATGCCGTGCTCGGGGGTGAGGCCGAGGTCCCGCGCGGTGCGGCGGATGGCTTCGCCCGCCGCGGCGCCGGGCTGGAGGGCGCCGTAGTCCATCACCGCCTGCACCAGGACGAAGCGGCGCGTCTCCTGCGGCCCCGGCGGCTTGCCGGCGAAAAGGCTTCGCCAGGAGAAGAAGGCAGGCCGGCCTTCCGCGGCCGCCTGGAGCGGGACGGCGAGGGCTGTCATGGCGGGTTCGAGATCGGCCAGGGTCGCATCGCCGCGCGCGACCCCCTCCAGCGCGTTGGTGAGGCTGGTCAGCACGCCGCGGAGGCTGGGATCGGCCGCCAGCGGGCCGAGGAAGGGCTGAGCGCGGATCAGCTGCTCGGTCGTCGCCTGGACATCTTCCAAGGGGCGCAGCAGCAGGCCGTTGCGGCGGAAGAAGGGGCCGCCATCGGGTTGCCGGGCGCTGCGGAACAGGTCCGGCTGGCCCTGCAAGGCAGCGGTGAGGCGGGCGGCGGCGGCATCGGCCAATTCGGGCGTGGCACCGTCGATCACCGCCAGGATGAGGTCCTTCTGCTGCGGGAAGGCGGCGGCATAGGCGATCTCCCGCTGCCGCCAGGCTTGGTCGGTCGAGATCAGCTCGGCGGTGTCGGTGGTCATGGCGAAGTGGCGCGTGGTGTAGAGCAGGGCGCCAAGGGTCAGGAGCAGGGCCAGGAGAAGCGTGACCCAGGGATGGCGGCAGCTGGCGGCGACGATCCGGCCGGTCAGCGAAGGCTGTTGGGGCACGTCGGCGCCTCGCATTGGGCGATCAGGGCGATCGGCGGTTCAGTTCGGGCGGCAAGGTCCGAGGCGCGGCCAAGCCGTTTCCCCGATACACGATCGTCCGCGGGGAAACCAAGGGGAGGGCAGGGCGATGGCCCCTCCCTTCACGCTCTCACGGGCAGTGTTGTTGTGCTGTGTCCGAGTGTGTTGCGGGCGGCTTGTGCGATCTGTGGGGCGTTGAGGCCGGCGGTGTCGTACTGTTTTTTGGGTGTTTCGTGGTCGATATAGAGGTCGGGCAGGGTGAGTGGGCGGAAGCGCAGGCCGCCGTCGAGCAGTCCGGCATGGGCGAGGTGGTGGGCGACGAGGCTCCCGAAGCCGCCCACCGAGCCCTCTTCGACGGTGAGCAGGACGGCGTGGTTGCGGGCGAGGCGCTCGACGAGTTCGGTGTCGAGCGGCTTGGCAAAGCGCGCATCCGCCACCGTGCAGGACAGCCCCTGGGCGGCGAGTTCGTCGGCCGCGC
>NZ_WWDL01000022.1 GCF_009848505.1 Muricoccus harenae | reverse complement strand
GCCATGTACGACGCGGATTCTACGACCTGGCCAAGAAGAACACGGCGCCGATCGCGGCCGAGGCACTGGCCCGCATTGCCGCTCTCTACGCCGTCGAGGCCGACATCCGCGGCCAGTCACCCGAGGCACGGCAGGTCGCCCGGCAGGCCCGGAGCCGACCTCTGGTCGAAGACCTGTTTGCCTGGCTCGAGCAGCAGCTGGTGCGCCTGCCCGGCGGCAGCCCGACGGCAGAGGCCATTCGCTATGCCCTGAACCACCGCGGCGGTCTCGAGCGGTTCCTGACCGACGGCCGGATCGAGGTCGATAACAACGCCGTCGAGCGCGCCATCCGCCCTCTCTGCCTCAGCCGCAAGAATGCGCTGTTCGCCAGCGGCAATGACGGGGGGCGCCGCTGGGCCGACCTCGCCTCCCTGGTCGAGACATGCAAGTTGAACGGCGTCGACCCGCAGCGCTACTTCACCGACCTGCTGACCCGCCTTGTCGATGGCTGGCCCAACAGCCGTATCGACGAACTCATGCCATGGCACTGGGCCGAAGCGAAACCAACCTGATCGTCAGCAAGCCTAACGGGTGTGAAAGCCTCGCTTACGATGCACCTGTTTAGTACGTGTCGGGCGCGGCCTCGCGCCGGGGACGCGGCTTGTTGCCGCATACCAGCAGCACCGATGCCGCGCCTCACGCTATAGCCTTCGAGAAGTTCTCAAACGGCGCCGATCTGCGCCGGAGGGTGGAGGCGCGGCAGGAACATTGCGTTCCGTGCCGCGCCTTCCCGTCTTCAGCCGCCGACGAGGCGCCCAAAGGCCAACGCCCGCACAATCGGCGTAAGGAACTTACCGATCTCATAGACAGGCGCATTGGTGACATAGATCGCATCGTCCGGCAGCAGGCCGACCCGTTGCGCCACGAACATGGACTCGGCCTTTGCCAGATCCAGCCGCAGCACGAGCGGCCGCGGGGTACCGTCAAGGCCCGGACGCAGGCGGAACAGGAAGACGTTGCCGGGGCTGGCCGAGTTGTCGTCCAACCCGCCCGCCACGCCCAGCCCGTCGAGCATGCTCATCCGGCCTGACACCATCTCGTGCAGGCCTGGTCTGCTCACGGCACCCGCCACGGTGAAGCGCTTCGCATTCGTCTCCACGATCACTGTGTCGCCACGGCTCAGATAGATTGGCGGCTGCTCAAGCAGGCGTGCATAGGGCATGCGCTGCGTCGAGCCGGCCGTGTACACCGTGACGTCCACGGACCGGGCCGGAGCTGTGGGTCCGCCGGACCGGGCGACGGCATCCACGACGCTGAGCGGCCCCTCCGCGGTCGTGACCCGGCCGGGCGTCTTGACCTCGCCGGAGACCAGCACCGACTGCCCGGGGCTGGAAACCAGCTCGACATGCACCTGGGGATCGACCACACGCCCCGCCAGCGCCCCACGGATCGCCTCAGAGGCGCGCTGCAAATCTCCACCAGCAACCCGCACACGGCCGGCATAGGGCAGCGTGACGGTGCCGCGGTCATCCACCCGCACAGCTTGGAACGCGGTGCCGCCAGTGGCGGTGGTGCCGAAGGTGCCGCCGTCGCTCCGCTCGAATATGACAACCCGCAAGGTGTCGCCCGGCCCGATAGAGAAGCCGCTGCTGGGTGCCCTTGCACGGCCGAAGCCGGCCCCAGTCCTGGGCGCCGTCGTATCGCTGACCAGGAAGGCCCCCAGCGTGGCGGGCGTCAGCTCCACCAGCTCGTAGGACGCCTCATCCGCCGAAGGCGACGTGATGGCAGATGCGGTCGGGCCGCTTCGGGGCGTGATGCTGCAGCCCCCGACCGACAGCAGAATGGCCGCAAGCATCGCGGACCGGGGGAAGGTCTCAAGCAACGTAGGTCTCCATCGTTTGCTCGACCATGCGAGCGAGTGAGAATCGATCCAAGACGAAGCGGCGCGCGCAATCCGAGCGCTCCCGCGGGTTCGCGTCATTGGCAAGGGCGACGAGCCGCGCGGCAGCCTCATCGAGGTCCGGTGCAACGGCGCTGCCCAATACCCATCCCGTCTGGCCCTGCAAAAGTGTCTCAGCTGCGCCACCAGCCGGAGTCGTGACCACTGGCACCCCTGCACCTTGCGCCTCGATGAGCACGTTGGGCAGTCCTTCAGAGCGCGAGAGCAACAAGAAGGCATCGAACTGTTGCATCCAGAACCCCACATTGCGCCTGCGACCTGTGAACAGGACGCGTTCGGCGATGCCGAGCGCCCTCGCCCGGGCCTCCGCCGCCTCCCGCAACTCCCCTTCGCCCACCAGGATAAATCGCGAATCGGGACGCAGCGCCAACACCTTCGCAGCGCAATCGATCCATGCCAGAGGACGCTTGTTGTCCACGAACCGCATCACGCCGCCCACGGTAAACCCTGGACCGTTGCGCGTCATAAAGCCGTCCAGCAAGGCAAGGCTGCTGTCCGATGCGTCCGCTGCAGGCATGGAAAGTCCGTTCGGCACCACCCGCACGCGCTCGCGCGGCAGGCCGATCCAATCCGCGTATCGCGCTGCAGCAAAGCGGGAATTCGAAACCAGCACCACGCCAGGCGCCCGCATCAGCAAAGGATAGAGCACCGCGTATTCGGGCCGGTCGCGTTCCGGCCGATCCGGGGGCGGCGCACCACGGACGGAAAGGACGATCCGCGGCACACCCGCGAGCAACGCTGCGAGCGCACCGTCGAGAATATTGCCGTCCTGCCACAGATGCACGACGGAAGGTGCGCGCGCGCGGATCGCATCGGCGAGCTTGGCCGTTCCTTCGAGCACCCGGGTTGGAAGCAGGTGCAGCAAATGGCGCCACTCGGCCAGCAGGGATCCGGCGGGATCGCCGCCGAAGGCCGGAAAGCGGTCGTAGCGCGCCACCGGCACCTCGTGTTCTCTCAAGATGGGCAGAAAGAAGTCGGCGCCGGGCCGGCCATCCAGGGAGCGGCAGACAACTTCGACGGGCCCTTCGATCCGGTGCCCCGCAACAGCGATCCCAGTGCGCCGCACGAGCTGCAGCCCAACAGCGGTGTTGACGAACTGCCGCTCCGCGCCGCCGGCCGACAGACAGGCATTGACCAACATCACCGGGCCCAGCGCGTCGCGGGGGGGCTGAGGCGTGCCACGCCGCCGGATCGCCTCCGTCAGCAGATGTGCAAGAAGCCGGCTACTGATATCGGCCGGCATGCCGGGAGCAGCCGGCGGAACGGCCTTGAGGTTCTCGATGTCCGCGTCCAGCCGCGCGATCTCGGGCAAAAGCCGCATCGCGGGCGCGCCACGCCGCAGCGCATCCGCCAAAACCTGTTGGGCGCCGACCCGATCGCCACGCCGCTCGAGCATCCGTGCCTGCAGCACAGGCGCCATTTCATGCGCAGGATCCAGCAGCGTCAGCCTGGCGAAATCGGCCGCAGCACCTTCGGCATCGCCCAGGGCCTCCCAGGCCCGCGCACGGAGCAGCAGGTCTTCAGCCGTCACGGATGCCGCAGGGAAGCGCGTCGCGATAACTTCACGCGCCGCCGCATCACCTTGCATGCGCAGAGTCCAGCGTAGCGTCAGCAGGAAGGCCTCGTGGCAACTCGGGAAGCGGTCACGCAAGGCGGCCCAGGCGGGGATCGCCTGCGCGCGTCCACATGCGCGGTCCAGCAGCCGTGCCGAGAGCAGTTGTAACCGCTCGCAGTCGGGGTGACGGCGTACCAGCTCCAGCATGGCCTCGAGCCCTGCCGCCGCCGTCCCGCCAGAAAGATGGCTGGCGCAGAGCGCCTCGGCAGCTTCCAGCGCTTCTGGCTCGGGCATCATGCCCGCGCCTGCCTGCGCCACGGCTTGCGAGATAGGATCTACATACCCTGCGGGAGCGCCAGCATGCAGATGAGCGTCGAGGGGCACGTCGTCAGACCTGGTGGTAGGAACGATACCAGTCGACGAAATGCGCGACTCCGACCGAGACCGGTGTGTTCGGGCGGAATCCGGTAATGGCCTCGAGCACGGTGGTATCAGCCCAGGTGGCCGGCACGTCGCCGGTCTGCATGTCGAGGTAATTGCGGATCGTCTCCCGACCCGTTGCGCGCTCGATAGCTTCGATGAAGGAGATAAGGTTTACCGGCTCGCTGTTGCCGATGTTGACGACCCGGTAAGGGCCGGCTGGGCTGGACCCGACGGCATCCTCATCCGCCTGCTTCGGCGGAAGGCCAGCAAGCCGCACGATAGCCTCCACCAGGTCGTCAACATAGGTGAAGTCACGCTGCATCTGCCCGTGGTTGTAGACGTCGATCGGCAGCCCCCGGAACGCGTTCTCCGTGAAGCGGAACAGAGCCATGTCGGGCCGGCCCCAGGGCCCATAGACGGTGAAGAAGCGGAAGGCCGTCGTCGGGATAGACCAGAGATGCGCGTAGCAATGCGCCATCCCCTCAGTTGCCTTCTTCGTGGCGGCGTAGAGAGTCAGCGGATGGTCGGCGCGATGCCCCTCGCTGAAGGGCATCGCGGCATTGGCGCCATAGACCGAGGAGGTGGAGGCCAGCATCAGATGGCCCACGCGGCACCGACGCGCCTGCTCCATCACGTTGAAGGTGCCGACAAGGTTGGAGTCAATGTAAGCGCGCGGGTTCTCGATGCTGTAGCGGACGCCGGCCTGCGCGGCGAGGTGGATCAACACCTCGGGCTCGCAGGCATCGACGACACGGGTCAGCGCCTCCGTATCCTCGAGCATGAACTCATGCCCGTGGAACCGCGGATACTCCCGCAGCATCGCATGACGGCGGCGCTTCAGCTCGACATCGTAGTAGCTCGTCATGCCATCGACGCCGGTGACGTCATGCCCGTCGGCAAGCAGGCGGCGTGCGACATGGAAGCCGATGAAGCCTGCTGTGCCTGTGACGAGATACTGCATGGGGTCTCCGAAAGTGTTGCGACAGACGTGGCGGGGCTCAGGCGTGGTCCCGCACCGCGTAGTAGAGGAGGACGGACATCGCCCAGGCGAGGACCGCGCAACCGGCGACGATCAGGGGCGACAGCCAAGGACGCGGATAGGCCGCCTCGACCGCCGTCACGGGCCGCACGAAGGGCAGCAGGTAAGTGCCCTGGCGCACCGCGTTATTACGGGCGATCTGCAGGTTCTCCGTCGCGGTGGTGTAGCGGCTCTCGGCCCGGCGCAACTCCGCCTGGAGCGCCTCGTGCCGGTCGATAACCGACGCCCAACCGGAGCCCTGCTGATCCAGAGCGTTGCGGCTCACCTGCCGCTCCAGCTGGGAAAGCTGCTGCCTCATGGCGCGGATGCGGGTGTTCAGGGCCGCGAAGGCAGGGCTGTTCTGGCCGCCAGAGGCGCGAAGGCTATCCGCCTGGCTCTCAGCCTGCATCAGATCCTGCCTCAGCCGGCCCTCCAGCTCGACATTGTTGGCAGTCGAACGGGTGGGATCGAGCACGCCGCTGGTCGTCCGCAGCGCCTGCAGCCTGGCACGTACCGAGGCCAGCTGCTGCTCGGCGTTCTGCACCTCGCCTTCGGCAAACTTCAGCGCATCCGTATGGGCCCGGGACGAGACCTGGTTGATCATGCCCTCGCTCGAGGCAAGGATCGCGCTGGTGAGAGCAAAGGAGTCCTCAGGCGTATAGGCGTAGGTCTTCAGCGTGACCACGCCGCTGGTGATCTCGAATTCTGCCCGCACCATCGAATGCCAGGCGCGCATGAGCCGCTCGAGCGGAGCATCTGGCGGAAGGCGGACAAGCGGGTCCGCAAGCGGATTGGACAGGATGCCGCGGACATCAACGCCCCTGCGGGTGATGTCCTCCACGGCGGGTGCCGAGGCGATGTAGCGTGCCAGGCCATAGGACTGCGTCACGGCCGCGCCGCTGGCGGGCCGAAGGCTCCGACCAGCGATCCCTCGCGGGCCGCCGTGTCGTCGCGTTCCTCGCCCACGCGCAGGGCGAAGATGGCCGTGGTCTCATACTGCTTCGCGGCGATGAAGTTGAAGTAGACGACGCTGAGCAGCGTCGGCACCACCACCATGAGGATGAAAACGAGCAGCCCGCTGCGCCGACGCCGGGGTGGCGGCGGCAGCTGCGGCAACGTGATCCCGGTTCGCGGAGCATGGTGCTCCGTGATCGCCGAGGACGCGTCGAGGCGTGCCCGAAGGGGTTTTTGGGTGGGCGTGATGACGTCAGACATGCAGCACCATCAGGTTGTTCTCATAGGCCTGGATTGCATCCGCCATGCTTTCGAAGACCCGCAGCTGGCCATCCTCAAGGACGGCGCCCTGCTGGCAGATGCGACCGATCGTGGTCACCGCCTGCGAAACCATGATGAGCTTCGCGGTCTTCCGGCGCTCGGCAAGGGCCTGGATGCATTTGCGTTTGAAGCCGACGTCGCCTACCGCCGTAACCTCGTCGACGAGATACACGTCGAACTCGATGGCCATGGACAAGGCAAAGGCCACGCGCGCCTTCATACTGTTGGAATAGGTCGTGACCGGGCGTTCAAAGTGATTGCCGATCTCCGAGAAGTCCCGGACGTAGCGGACCACCCCGGCTTCGTCGGCCCCGTAGAGGCGCGCGATGAAGCGGACATTCTCCCGGGCCGAAAGATTGGGATGGAAGGCGCCACCGTAGCTGATCGGAAAGGAGACACGGACACTGCGTCGAACATGCCCGTAATCCGGCTTGTCCATCCCCGCGATGATCCGCAGCAGCGTGGACTTGCCCGAGCCGTTGCCACCCAGGATGCCGACATCGGTCGAGCAGTCGAACAGAGCCGAGATGTCCGACAGCACCGTCTGCCGGCCCATGGGGCCACGATGGGCCTTGGTAACGCGATGAAGCTCGATCATGCCGACTGCACCTGACGCTGCGTCACCCGCTCCAGGCAGAGGCCGAGCAGGATGGACGCGATGGCCCATTTCAGCAGGTAATCGGGATCCAGCGTGACCGAGGCGTATTCGGTGATGTAGCCCTGCCGGAACCACTGCACCGAATGCATCATGGGGTTCCAGGAAAGCCAGTACCGCAAGTCGGCTGGAATCCGGTCGATAAAGAAAAAAATGGCCGAGAAGTGGTAAAGCGGCTTGGTGATCATCGGATAGATCATCACCCAGGACTTCCACATGGTCATGAGCACGGCGTTGACCAGTCCAATGCCAAAGCCCAGCCCAAAGGTGGCGACCGCCGCGGCGGCGCAGATCAGCGGGTGGTCCGGCATATGCGCCCGGCCGCTGACGACCATGAACCCGAGGATGATAAACGTGACACAAACCCAGGTCACGGCTTCCAAGAGCGCGCGCGCCATCACCAGGTCCATGCCGTTGACCAGCGGCAGCCGGAGCAGCGTCTGCCCGCCGCGCAACGCTCCACCAAGGTTTCGTGCAGTCTTCTGGAAAAGGAAGAAGGGCAGCACGCCGGTGATGAAGAACAGAATCACATTGTCGCCCACAGGTGCGCGACGATTGATCGCCCAATACACGATCGACATCACCATCACATGCGAGATCGGCTCGGCCAGCGCCCACAAGTAACCAAGGCGCGTACGGCCGAACCGCGTGCGGGATTCACGCAGCAGGACTGCGCCGACGATACGGCGCTGGTTGGCAATCGCCGTCCAGATCACAGCCGGAAACCACACGCGCCACGAGATCGGGCGGCGCTGCTGAACGTGTCCAGTGAGGTTGAAAGCCGCATGGGAGTAACCCGGTGTTGTTCCTGCTGATCCGTAGCCCCGACCGCGCATTCCTGCATGTGTTGTCTGGTTCAGAATGCGACCGGAATTGGCTCGCGGTTGTGAGATTTCGGCCATTTCCGAGCCCTTGGCCGGCGCTGGGCCATCGCCCTCCCTGGCTAGCCTGCGCCTTTTGCCGCGCCGGCGACGCTCGCGTTTTCGGCATCGGCGGGACCGACCTGCGGTTGTAGCGCGCGACTGGGGCGGCAGCTATTGCGTAGCCGATCAAGCCGAGAATCAACCTCCGTCGCTTAACTTGCCCGGAGAATACAGTTCAAGTTGCATTACTACGCAACACCGGTCTGAACCTGTCTTTTCTTGCCCCTGCAGATTCTTGCTTGTACCGAAGACGTGCGGATCAAATTCCGGGCGAAACTGTTGCGCATCCGGCTTGTCTGCTCCGATGGCAGGACAAACAATTCCCATGGACCCCTTCGTGGTTTCTGGTCGCACCTTTGTTGCGCTCCGAAAGGCAGGGCGCCCTCGGCACGGTCGCGCACCGGTCTTCCATGCCGTCACCCCGCATCTCCGCATGTCCCTCTGTGGTGATGAGCCCGGTCCCGGATCCGCCTGGGCTGAGCCACCTGCTGAACAGGTCACTTGCCCAGAATGCCTGAGGCGCCTCGCGCGACTTCGCAGTGTTTAGAAGGCATTATGCCGCAGGGGGCGAACGGAGCCAAGTAACCACAACCTAGCGATCCGGTCCAAAGGTGCTCGCGCGCCACAATCCGTCAGCCGTGCCGCTGCTCCGAGCTTCGCCGTCCAATGTAGTTACCGCGCGATGGACCACGGCGGCCCCGCATTCTGCGCCCGCTGACCCGCCGGTGCGCTGGAACACTGACCTGTGCACCCAACTGCGACCGGTGTGTCCACAGCCACACCCGCGGGGCGAACCTAAGACCGAAATCCTATATCTTTACGGATAATCGGTTAACGTTAGTGAATCAGCGCCAACCCTCACTGTTTCGTGCGATTCCGGGTTGCTGTGCAGCGGGGCAGGCTGATAGCCAAGAACCCGCCTAACCGACACCAACGGCGGAAGAATAGAACCGATTCACGCTGCGAATCTCTAGTTCCTCCCCCCCAAAGTCAAAGTATTGTTCCTCCGCAATACTATTGATTCATTTAATACATAGATGAACGCAGGCCGTCAGGGACCTGTCTTGGGAACCGCGCGGGCTCGCCCGTGCGAAACGGGGATTTCAGATCATGACCGATCGAGCTCATGGCTTCGCGTCCATGAAGGGCGGCACCACGGGGGGTGCCGGCGGAGCCACTGTTACGGTCACCACCGGCAAGGAATTGCTGGCCGCAATCGACAAGGCGGGGACCAAGCCGCTGACGATCAGCGTCAGGGGCGAGATTACCACCGGTAACACCGGCGCCGACGTCATTGATATCGCTGACGTACACAACCTTTCGATCATCGGTGCCGGCAAGGGTGCGGAGTTCGACGGTATCGGCTTCCGGGTGAAGGACGGCTCGTCCAACCTGATCTTCCGGAACCTCGAGATCCACGACGTGCGCAGCGGCCCGAAGGATGCCATTGGCATCGAGGGCGGATCCCACAACATCTGGATCGACCACAATGAGATGTACAGCAGCATGTCCGTCGGAAAGGACTATTACGACGGCCTGATCGATATGAAGCGCGGCGTGGAATATGTCACCGTCTCAAACAACTACTTTCACGACCATCACAAGGTGTCGCTGACCGGCTTCTCCGATGACGACAGCGGCGGCCGCTATATCACCTACGATCACAACATGTTCGAGAATATCGGCTCGCGTGCACCAAGCGTCCGCGACGGCTATGTCCATGTGTACGGGAACTACTACACGGATATCGAGACCTCCGCGATCAACATGCGCATGGGTGCGGTGGGGCTGATCGAGAACAATGTCTTCGAGAACGCACATAACCCGATCGTCAGTCTCGACAGCGACAAGATCGGCTTCTGGCAGCTGAGCGGCAACGAATTCGACAGTGTCACCTGGGCAAAGGTTGGCAAGGGCGAGGCGAGCGGGGCCGATGGAAAGTCCACCGGGCACTTCAGCGCTCCTTATGACTACACGCTCGATCCTGTCTCCAAAGTGAAAGCTTATGTCCTGAGCCATGCCGGCCTCGGTAAGTTCGACCTGTCGGGCGACACGGATGGTTCAACCAAGCCTGGCAAGGCCACCCAACCTTCGGATGCGAAGGGAACCGAATCGTCAGATCGGCTGGCGGGCACCTCCGGAAACGACACGATTGACGGCAAGGGTGGTAACGATACGCTGTCCGGGGGGAGAGGCGACGATAGGCTATCTGGCAGTAACGGCAACGACCAGCTCGATGGCGGCGTGGGCCGGGACACGCTCCTGGGCGGTGCAGGAAACGACGTCCTCCTTGGTGGCGCGGGCGATGATTCGCTCAACGGGGAAGCGGGCAATGACCGTCTCACCGGAGGTTCCGGTAAGGATACGCTGCGCGGCGGGACAGGCGAGGATCGCTTCATCTTCACCCAAATCCTCGACTCAAAGGGCGGCAGCCACCGCGATCTCATTCTCGACTTCGGCGACGGGGATGTGATCGACCTGTCGCAAATTGATGCGCGTAGCAACTCCGGTAGCGACCAGGGCTTCACCTGGATCGGCGACCGAGACTTCACCGGAAAGGCGGGGGAGCTGCGAGCGGTCAAGGTCTATGACGACACACGGATCGACGCCGATATTGATGGCGACCGAAGGGCTGATTTCCAGATCGAGATGGCCGGCTACCATTCGCTTTCGGCGAGCGACTTCATCCTCTGACCGCCGGCGGAGCCCGGTACGGCCCCCGGCCCAGATCCTGCCAGAATGAACTGGATTGGCTTGGCGGAGCTGCCCCGCCTGGAGCAGTTTGCGCCCCATGGCCATGACCGGCGACACGGCGGGAGGATTGGTGCGAGGCCCCTTCGAGGCCCCGCACCCCTTTGCGCGCCTGCTCGAGAGCCGGGTGACGGCTCAGCCGTCGCAGCCGGCGCCGTCCCTGGAGGAGATCGCGGAGCGGCACCGCGCCCTCTACGACCGCATCCCGGGCTTCGAATGCGAGCCGGGCTGCACCGCCTGCTGCGGGGCGATCGCAATGACGCGCTGGGAATGGGACCAGGTGGCGGAGAAGCGCCATGCCACAGCAAGCTGCCTCACCTGCCCGTATTCGCTGGATGGAAGCTGCGCGATCCATGAAGATCGCCCGCTCATCTGCCGCCTGTTCGGCGCGGTGGACCACCCGCGCCTGACCTGCCCGAAAGGGCGCGGCCCCGCCCGCAAGCTCACAGCGGGGGAGGCACAAACCATCATGGACGCGCATCAGCAACTGCTGCTGGACAGCGCGGCCGCACAGACCACTCCCGGCTAAGGCACCGTTCCGCCCGATCAAGAGCAAGGGCGCACATCGCAGGACCTGCGAAAGCGGCCATCTCGCGCGACGTGACGCTGCAGAAGACGATGGAAGGACGTCTGGCGCAGATTGTCGCGACGAACGGGCTGACGGGCCTCGCCAGCTGGCGTCGTTTCGACGAGGCGCTGACGGCGGAATGGTGCCGCGCGGCCCGGAAAGGCACCTGGCTTTCGCTGCGGCTGCGCAATCGCGACCGGTTCAGGAAGTTCAACAAACACTGCGGCCACGCGGCGGGAGACGCCGCCCTGCGCACCCTGCGCGATATGCTGGAGGCCACGATTCGCCGGCCGGCGACCCGGCCTGCCGCTATGGCGGGGACAAAATCGGCGTGATCCTGCCCGATACCGATCTGCGCGGCGCATGGGAGGTAGCGGAGTGCGTCCGGCTGACCATTGGCGCCACCGGCATCCAGCATGGGGCGAATCCGGCCCTCGGCGTCACAGTCAGCATCAGCCTCGTCGGCGTGCAGCCACGGGCCGTTGATCTGCCAGAGCTGCGCTTGCTGCTCGCGGCTGCCGATGCGGCAACGCCTGCGGCGGAGCAGGCCGGAGGGAAGCAGGTGGTTGCCGCACCACCAAGTTCTGGCGGTAGCGCTCCGGCAGCCTCCGGAAGGTCTCGAAGTTTTTCCCAGCACTGTGCGAGCTGATAGGCCCTCAGGCACTCCCGCGCCGGACCAGCTCAAAGCCGAGATCACGTTTCAGCGCCGCCTCAGCCTCGCCCGCCAGCCGCTGCAGCACCATCTCCGCCGCCACCCGGCCGATTCCGCAAGGATCGACCCGGATGGTCGTAATGCCCGGAGGAATCTCGGCAGCGATATCGAAGTTGCCAAAACCGGTAACGGCGATTCGGCCGGGTACGTCCCATCCGCGGGCCTGGCACTCGAGCACGGCGCCGGCCGCAAAGACGTCGGTCGCGCAGAATAGCGCGTCCATCGCCGCCTCCCGTGCCAGGAGTACCCGCACGGCCTCTCGCCCGCGCGCGAAGCCGGACGGCCCGTCATCCGGCTCGAAGACGAGATTCGCCGAGAGGCCGGACTGATCCATCACCTCGCGGAAGCCCAGCTGGCGATCGACGAAGCGATGCGTGGTCAGGCGCGGGAAGTCCACATAGCCGATCCTGCGCCGGCCGAGGCCGACCAGATGTTCCGCCATTCGCCGCGCCGCGCCGCGATTGGAGAAACCAGCCGCCATGTCCATTGGCGATTGGTCGAGATTCCAGGTCTCCACCACGGGAATGCCGGCACCCCGGATCATCGCACGTGACTTCGGTCCGTGATCGACGCCAATGACGACCAGCGCATCGGGACGATAGCCGAGAACGGTGGAAACGGCGCGCCGCTCCTCCTCCGGTGTCGGGCCGCATTCGGCAATGAGAAGCTGGTAGCCCGCCTGGCGCAGCGGCTCCGACAGGCCTTCGAGCGTGTTGCCGAATTGCACCTCTGAAAGGGACGGGATGGTCGCGGCGACCACGCGGCTTCGGCTGGAGGACAGCTGTGCCGCGGCACGGTTGGGAACGTAGCCCAGCGTCGATGCGGCTTCGGCGATGCGAAGGCGGGCATCGGCCGACACACGCCCCGCGTCCTGAAAGGCACGGGAGACTGTCATCATGGAGACACCGGCCAGCCGGGCTACGTCCGCCATGCGAACCCAGCCACTGCCACGTTTCGCCATCCGCTCCTTGACGATGGAGGCCTCCCTCGGCGCGGCCAGTGCCGCAACATCATGATGACGAAGTTTGCTCACCCGGCAACCGGATCCACAACAAGGCCGGCGCAGGCCTGCTAGTGCGGACCTGCGTTGTGCGACCACCCAGCCCTTCAGCCTGTCAGGCCAGGGCGCGCGCTGTGCCGGATGGAAGGTGGGGCGGCAAAGCTAAGGTCCCCTGCCCCGCCGCACGCCGCGCCACACTGCAGATGTAGTCGACCTGGGTCGCCGTCATGTCCCGCCAGAAGGGCAGACCGATGGCGCGTGATGCGATGGATTCCGTCACCGGCAGTGGATCGCGCGGACAATCAGCGTAGGCAGGCTGCCGATGGCACCCATCACCCCACCAGCGCAGCGTGCCGATCCCCTCGCGCGCGAGTTCGGCCATGGCATCCGGCCTGTCCTGCGGCAGGGTGACGGAAAGAGTGGCGCTGATCCAGTCCTCGGCAAAGCCGGGACTCGGCGCGAGGAGACGGTCGCCGGAAAGTGCCTCCGCGTAATGGCGCGTGAGCGCTTGCCAAGTTGCGCGGGTTTCTGGCCAGGCATCCAGCGTGGCGAGCCCGACCGCCGCAGCGTATTCTGACATCTTGGCATTGGTGCCGGCCAGAACCGCCTCACGCGAGCCGAGGAAGCCAAAGTTGGAGAGTCGCCGCAGCCGCTCCAGCCATGCCGGGTTGCGGCTGAGCACCGCGCCGCCCTCCCCGATCCCGAAGGCCTTGGTAGCATGCAGGCTGACGATCACAGGCGCATTGCCCAACGCCATGGGACCGCCGGAACGCAGCGCATCGAAGGCGGCCGCGGCGCCGATGATCACCGGAATGCCGGTTTGCGCCGAGAGAGCATCCCAGCGCGCTGTGTCGATCGGGCAACCGAAAGGCGCGACGACGAGGATGGCGCCCATCTCGCGCAGATCGGACCGCGCCTCCAAGGCATCGGGGTTCAGCGCCCAAGTGGCGGGATCGATATCGGCGAAATGCGGCACGAGCCCAGCCTCCCGCACCGCGCCCGCACCGGCGACAAAGGTCCAGGATGGCATGAGGCACTTCCGCCCAGGCGTCACGCCGCTGGCCCGCAAGGCGAGTGCGAGTGCGAGGGTGGCATTGGCGGTGAGCGCGACACCGTCCGGCTCAAGCCCCCAATGCGTTGCCAGGCGAGATTGCAGGCGCAGCCAAAGCAGGCCGTGATTTGCATACCAGTGGTTTGCGTCAATCTCCTGCAGATAAGGCAGGATCGCGCGCGCGTCCGGCAGGCGCGGCCGCGCCACCGGGATGGTAGGGGCGACGAAGCCACGCGCCAGGATCAGATTCGGCGCGGCGATGCCCATCCTGCGGGCGGCTTCGGACGGGTCGCGTCGAGAGGCATGCTGGCGCTCCTGATCGTCCTGATCGGGAGCCGTCCACGGGAGCGGACGGCCTGCACGAACGCTACTGCGGAAATCTTTCCAATCGGTTTGCGCCCCGCACCAGCGCCACGGCGACGCCACTAGCAGGCCGCAGCCCGTTCCCCGGCCCGAACGGCGGCAATCCGTTCAGAAGGTCGGGCGCGGCCTAGCCCGCCCAAGAAGGGCGGGAGCGCGGATTCGTCCTATCCGTTCAGCGCCAGGTCGGGCCAGGCGCCTTGCGCACGCGGCTCTGCACCTCCTCGGCCGAGACGATGCTGCCTTCCCAGAACTCATCGATCAGGTCGCGATTGGCCATCACCCAGGCGGAGACGCGATCAAAGTCGCCCTGGGGCAGGCCGCCGCTCACCTGCATGACGATGGGCTCCACCATCAGGATGGTCAGCCGGTCCGTATCCAGCCGCGTGCCCGGGGTGACGCCGACGAGGATGTTCTCGTCGCCATTGCCACGCCGCAGCCAGACCACCTGCGGCAGGCCGGTCAGGTGCGAGCGAATGCGGATCATGTCGTCCACGATCTGGTCCACCGGACCTTGGCCGGTCTCGCCAGGCTCGTCCCGGCGATGGCGACGGTCCTCGCGAGGCCGCTCATCCCGATAGCGCTCGTCCCGCTGCCGGGGCTCAGGCCCGCGCGGCCCGGCCTGCTGCGGCGCAGGACGCGACGCTGGGCGCGGCGGCTCCACCGGTTCCGGGGCGTCCCGGCGCGGCGCCTCCACCACGGGAAGTGCAGGCTGCACCGGGGCGGGCTGCGGCGCGGCCGTTACAGCCACGGGGGCAGGCGCAGGCTCTGCCAGCGGCGCAGCAGGCTCGGCCTGAGCATGGCGTACGCTCACCCCGTCATCATCAACCGCCAGCTCGATGGAGAGGTCGGCCTCGAAGACAAGACGCAGTGCGGATTCGAAGGCCTCGCGGAAGGTGACGGCATCGACACCGGGCGTGCCGAAACGCTCCGCCAACTCGGGCCAGGGGGCGGTGACGGTGGCCTTGTCGCCGGCGCGAGCCAGGACCTCCCGGGTCCAGGCATGGGCGTCCATCGCCTCGGCGGACGCGGACAGAGCCCGGAGGATGCTACGGTCGAGCGGCACCGCATGCTCGGCTAGGCTCGCAAGGAAGCGCGCATTCAGCTTCACCGAGCCGGGCCAGCCACCCCCACGCGGGCGGCTACGGGCATCGAGCACGCTCAACTCCGGACCGTCATCGACCGAAACAACAATGCGCGCGGCCAACAGCCGCTCCACCTGCTCGGCAAGCGGCGCCACGGCCCCCTCGCCCAGGCCAATTTTCGCGACCAGGGCGGCAGCGTCGGCGCCCATCGGCACGGTCGGGCTGCCGGCACGCAGCGCGGAGTCGCAAAGATAAGCCAGCAGCAGCCGCAGGCCGGGACCGTCCGGCAGGGCCTCGCCGGCCGTGCCGGGCGCGATGCGCAGCGCGGCATCCACGCCGTCGCGCCGCCAGGCTGACGTGCTCGGTGCGACCGGCAGGCCAAGGCGGCAGAATGCTGTGTGGTACCACAGCACGGACTCGGGTGCGGACGCCCGATCGGGCTCCGCCGTGACGGCTGGATCGGTGCTGGACGTCATGGACAGTTGGGATTCGAACTCGATCGGGATGGCGATGATGGCCGCGAGGCAGGCACCGGAAGCGGGGTGCTGGTAGCGGGGCGACCGGAATACCAGCCAGATAGATGTCGCGCTCGCCCGCGGCAAGCCCAGAGCAGCACCGGACATGGCTTTGCGTGCCATCGCAGCCTGCAAAAACTCAGGCTTGGCTCGTGCGGAACGGTTCTTGAAGAGCATCTTCCGGGCTCAGTTGCCCGGGGCAGCCAAGTCGGCCGCTGAACGATCCGTGAAGCGAATCTGTGAGATGGCCGCCGAGACAGCACGGAACGTGGCTGTCGGATCATGGTCCTCGGCCGTGGAACCAAAGCTCCTCGCCGGGTTGGCCCGGCGAGGAAGGCTGGCCCACCCCCAGATAGGGCGGACCGGGCGACGGCGCCCCGCGAAGCGCCGTCAGGGACCGTCAGACGGCCTCCTTCAGCTCCTTAGCGGGGCGGAAGGCGATCTTCTTGCTCGCCGCGATCTGGATCTGCTCGCCGGTGGCCGGGTTCCGGCCCATGCGGGCGGGGCGGGACTTCACTTCAAGGATGCCCAGACCGCTGATGCGAATCTTGGCGCCAGCCTTGAGGTGCTCCGTGAGAGAGGTGACGAACTCACCCACCAGGGCCTCGGCCTGACGCTTCGGCATCTCCTGGCTTTCCGCCAGGCTCGCCGCGAGTTGCTTGAGGCTCACCACCGCCGGGGCCGCGGCCTTCGCCGCGCCCTTCGCGGGGGCCTTTGCCGCCGGAGCCTTCGCCGCGGGCTTCGTGGGTGCCGCTGCCTTTGCCATGTGATCCGCCTGTCTGTTGCGCTTGGTCGCCGAAATCACCACGAAGCGCGGCCGTCAACAATAGGGATGGCGCTTTTGCCCAATGAAAACGGGCCCAATCGGCATCTGCGCCACAGTCGACCGACTCACGACTCGGGAACGTTACGCCGCAACTCGGTCAGCCAGGCAGTGGCGGTGCTGTCCGAAGGCGCGCGCCAGTCCCCGCGCGGCGAGAGGGAGCCCCCCGCCGACACCTTCGGCCCATTGGGCAGCGCCGAACGCTTGAATTGCGAAAAGCCGAAGAAGCGGGAGAGGAATACCTCCATCCAGCGGCGGATGGTCGGAAGATCATAGGCGGCACGCCGCGAATCGGGGAAATGCGGCGGCCAGTCCCCGCGCAACGCATCCGCCCAGGCCCGATGCGCCAGGAAGGCGATCTTCGAGGGGCGATAGCCATGGCGCAGCACATAGAAAAGGTTGAAATCTTGCAACCCATAGGGGCCGATCTTCGCCTCGGTGCTCTGGATGGCGCCGGAGGCATCCGCCGGCACCAGCTCGGGCGAGATTTCGGTGTTCAGGATGTCCACCAACACCGCTGAAACCTCCGCGTCGAACAGCCCTTCCTCGGCCACCCAGCGGATGAGGTGCTGGATCAGCGTCTTCGGCACGCCGCCATTCACGTTGTAGTGCGACATCTGGTCGCCGACGCCATAGGTGCACCAGCCGAGGGCCAGCTCCGACAGGTCGCCGGTGCCGAGCACGATGCCACCCTCGTTATTGGCCGCGCGGAACAGGTAGTCGGTCCGCAACCCCGCCTGCACATTCTCGAAGGTCACGTCATAGACCGGCTCGCCTTCCGCAAAGCGGTGGCCGAGATCGGCAAGCATTTGCCGCGCCGCAGGTCGGATATCGAGTTCCCGCGCCGTGATGCCCAGCGCCGCCATCAGCCTGTATGCGCTGGATTTGGTGCCTGCGCTCGTGCCGAAGCCGGGCATGGTGTAGCCGATGATGTCGGTGCGGGGCCGCCCCATCCGGTCCATGGCGCGCGCCGCCACGATCAGCGCCTGGGTCGAATCCAGCCCGCCCGACACGCCGATCACGATCTTCGGATCGCCGATCGCCTGCAGCCGCTGCATCAGCCCCGAGACCTGGATGGCATAGGCCTCGTAGCAATCCTGGTGCAGTCGCGCCGGATCCGCGGGCACGAAGGGGAAGCGCTCCACGCGCCGCTCGAAGCCGATATCGTCCATCGGCGGATCGAGTCGGAAGGAGATGCGGCGGAAGGGCCGTCCATGCAGGTGGCGGTTGTCGTCAAACGTGCCCTGGCGTGCGCGTTCCTGTCGCAGCAGGTCGAGATCCGTGTCGGCGAAGACGATCTGCTGCCCGTGTGGGAAACGCTCGCTCTCCGCGAGGGTCGCGCCATTCTCGAAGATTGAGACTTGGCCGTCCCAGGCGAGGTCCGTCGTAGATTCGCCCGCCCCCGCCGCGGCATAGACATAAGTAGCAAGGCAGCGCGCCGACTGCGACGCGCAGAGCAGCCGCCGCGTCTCCGCCTTTCCGATGGTGATGTTGCTGGCGGACAGATTCGCCAGCACCACCGCCCCCGCCAGCGCGCCATCATTGCTGGGCGGGCTGGGAACCCAGAGGTCTTCGCAGATCTCCGCATGGATCGTCAGCCCGCGCAGATCCTCCGAATCAAAGATGAGGTCGGGGCCGAAGGGCGCCTCCAGCACGCCGATGCGAATCGTCCCACCTTCCGTGCCAGTGCCGGAGGCGAAGTGGCGGCGTTCGTAGAACTCGCGGTAGTTCGGCAGATGGATCTTCGGCACCACACCGAGCAGCCGGCCGCGATGGATGGCAACCGCCGTGTTGTAGATCCGCCCGCCATGGCGCAGCGGTGCACCGATCAGCAGCACAGGCAGCAGGCCGGCGGAATCCGCGACGATGCGGGCGATCGCCGCCTCCACCGCATCCAGCAGCACATCCTGCAGCAAGAGGTCATCGATCGCATAGCCGGAGAGACCGAGCTCCGGAAAGACGGCCAGCGCCGCGCCGCGCACGTGGCAATCTCGGGCGGCGGCCATGATCGCCGAGGCATTCGCGTCCGGATCGGCCAGCGTGCAGCGGGTGGTGCAGGCGGCCAGCCTTGCGAAGCCGTGGCGGTAAAGGGAATGAAAGCTGTTCACGAGGGGATGAACGATCCAGGACGGGCTGCGTTGGGGGCCTTGAGCATCGCCGCCCCACCACCTGGGGCGCAAGCCGTCTCCTTGAAAGCGGCCCCCCCTCCGCAAGCTGTCCATACACCGCATGCCGCGTTACGGGACGGTCGCGCCTCCTGCCGCACGGACCACGCCGCATGACCCAGAGCAGCGCCCCTCAGAGGGCCGAGCTTCCGCCCACCCGCATTGCGCCGCGCCGGACCGCCCTTTCAGGGGCGATGCTCTGCATTCTTCTCGCCTCGCTCGATCAGAACATCGTCAATACGGCGCTGCCGCGCATGGTCTCGGATCTCGGGGGGATGGCGCATCTTTCCTGGGTGGTGACGGCCTTCATGCTCTCCTCCACCGTCACCACGCCCCTCTATGGCAAGCTTTCGGACACCTATGGCCGGAGGCGGCTCTTCCTGGTGGCCATCATCATCTTCCTGGCGGGTTCGCTGCTCTGCGGCACGGCGGGATCCATGACCCAGCTGATCCTGTTCCGGGCGCTGCAGGGGCTGGGCGCCGGCGGGCTGCTGGTGCTGGCCCAGTCCTCCATCGGCGATGTGGTGCCACCACGCGAGCGCCCCCGCTACCAGGGGCTTTTCACCGGCACCTTCGCCTTGGCTAGCGTGGCGGGTCCCCTGCTCGGGGGCATCATCACCTCGGCCCTCTCCTGGCGCTGGGTATTCTACGTAAACCTGCCGCTGGGAGCGGTGGCGCTGCTTCTCATCGGGCTGGGGTTGCGCACTCCGCCCTCCGGCCGAGCGCGTCCACTGGACGTGGCTGGCCTGCTGCTGATGGCGTCCGGCACGGCGGCATTGCTCCTGCTGCTGGCTTGGGGCGGGCAGGAATTTCCCTGGGCTTCAGCGGCGAGCGCCGGGATGGTGGCGCTGGTGCTGGCCCTCTTCCTGGCTTTCATCTGGCGGGAGAGGCGGGCGGCGGATCCGCTGATCCGGCTCGGCCTGTTCCGCAACCCGGTCTTCGCGCGCGGCGTCAGCGTCAGCGGGATGATGACCTTCGCCATGCTGGGCTCCACCGTCTTCCTGCCCCTCTATTTCCAGCTCGTCCTGGGGATGAGTCCGGCCTGGGCGGGGGCGATGATGCTGCCGCAGGTGGCGGGAATGGTGCTCACCTCCGTCCTCGGCGGGCGGGCGGCATCCCGCCTGGGCCGGAACAAGGTCTTCCTGCTCTGGGGGCTGGGGCTGGAGGCGGTGGCGCTGGTCGCACTGGCGGCGCTGGCTTGGTTCGCTGCGCCCCCCTCCGTGTTCCTGGTGGCGCTTGGAACGCTGGGGCTCGGCATGGGCATGGGCATGCCGAATCTGACCACCGCCGTGCAGAATGCAGTGGATTACAAGGAACTGGGGGCGGCAACCGGGGCTATGACCTTCGTGCGCTCGCTTGGCGGCGCCGTGGGGGTGGCTACCTCCGGTGCGCTGCTGGCCGCGCGGCTCGCCGGCCCCGTGGATGTTGAGGCCATGACGCGCGGCGGCGCCGCCGCGCTGGCGGCGCTGACGCCGGAACAGCACGCGCTGCTCTCCGAAGCCTACCGGACAGCCCTGACCGGCTGCTTCACCCTCAGCGGCCTGGTGATGAGCGCAGCCTTCCTGCTGGTGCTCGGCCTGCCCGAACAGAAGCTGCGCGGCACATTGGAGCAACGGGCGGAGGAGCGGCCCGCCTGAGGCCCGATACCTTCCCGACCTCCAGGCGTTGCCTGGAGAGGAGGACCCGGCGATGAGCGATCGGAGCGGCGAGGAATCGGAGGAGGAGCGCGCGCAGCGCCTGGAGCGCCAGCGCGTCGGGCCCGAGGATGAGGTGCGGAAGTCGCCGGAGGAGGCGGAATCCCGCATGGAGGAGGACCAGGAGCCTCCCCCGGGGCCGGGCCGGGCGCCCGGCCCAGGTCCGGCGGTAACGGAGCGCCCCGCCGGGCGCCATTAGCCTCGGCTGTCAATCGGGGGGCCTCGGCTTCTCCATCCTAGCCGGCGAGATCCACGCCCGGCGGCCCGCCGGCGCTAAACCTGATGCGCTTCGGCTGCTGCATGGCCGCGAAGCGCCCTTGCCCGTCGCCGCCCCGCGCGGCGCGTGGTAACGGCGGGCCATGGCCATCCCCTCCCTCGCCGCCGCGCGGCGCATCGTCGTGAAGATCGGCTCCGCCCTGGTCGTGGACCCGGAGACGGCGGCGCCGCGCGCGGAATGGCTGGCCTCGGTCGCGGCGGATGCGGCGCGGCTGCGGGCGGGTGGCGCGGAGGTGGTGATCGTCTCCTCCGGGGCCGTGGCCCTGGCCCGGCACGCGCTGGGACTGACCCGGCGGGCCCTGCGGCTGGAGGAGAAGCAGGCCGCCGCCGCTGTCGGGCAGATCCGGCTGGCCGGCGCCTGGCAGGCCGCGCTGGCCGGGCATGGCATGACCGCGGCGCAGGTCCTGCTCACCCTGGAGGACAGCGAGGACCGCCGCCGCTACCTCAATGCCCGGGAGACGCTGAAAACCCTTCTGCATCTCGGCTGCGTGCCGGTGATCAACGAGAACGACACCGTCGCCACCGCCGAAATCCGTTTTGGCGACAACGACCGCCTGGCTGCCCGCGTCGCGGAGATGATCGAGGCCGATGCGCTGGTGCTGCTGTCGGATATCGATGGCCTCTACACCGCCGATCCCCGCCGCGACCCGGAGGCCCGCCACCTGCCGGTGGTGGAACGGCTGACCGAGGAGGTGATGGCCATGGGGGGCGATCCACCGCCCGGCTATTCCTCCGGCGGCATGCGCACGAAGCTGATTGCGGCCCGGATTGCGACCGGCGCCGGCTGCGCCATGGCCATTGCCCTGGGCAAGGAGCAGAACCCGCTGGCCGCCATGCTCGATGGTGCCCGCTCCACTTGGTTCCTGCCGGCGCCTGAGGGACGCTCCGCTCGCAAGAGCTGGATCGCCGGATCGCTGGCGCCGCTCGGGCGGCTGGTGGTGGACGACGGCGCGGCGAAGGCCCTCGCCGAGGGGCGCTCCCTTCTGCCCGCCGGCGTGCGCGAGGTGGAGGGCAGCTTCGACCGTGGCGATCCGGTCAGCGTGCGCGACGCTACGGGGCGGGAGCTCGCGCGCGGCTTGTGTTCCTATGATTCCGAAAGCGCGCGCCGCATCGCCGGACGGCGCAGCGCGGAGATAGAGGCCATCCTCGGCTGGCGCGGCCGGGACGTGATCATCCACCGGGACGACATGGTCCTGGTGTGAGGGCCATCCTTGACCCAGTCGGTTGATATCAACAATATTGGTCCGTGAACGAGGTCTCCTTCCAGACGACGCTGCATGTGCGCGACACCTGCCTCTGCCTGCATGTGCAGCGGGCGGCGCGGGCCCTGGCGCGCCGCTTCGATGAGGCGCTGCGGCCGCTGAACCTCACCAACGGCCAGTTCTCCCTCCTTATGTCGCTGAACCGGCCGGAGCCGGCGCGAATGGCGCCGGTGGCGCAGCTTCTGGCTATGGACCGCACCACCCTGATCGCAGCGCTGAAGCCGCTTGAGCGGCGCGGGCTGGTCTCGATCGGGGTTGATCCGAATGACCGCCGAGGACGGCTGCTGACGCTCACTGAGGCAGGACGTGCCTTGCTCGCCGAGGCGATGCCGGTCTGGACGCGCACCCACGCGGATGTGGACGCGCTATTGGGCGTGGATGGGCCCGACCGGCTGCGCTCCGACCTGCGGGCGGTGTCGTAAGCCCGCAGGGGCTTGCGCATAAGCCGTCCTAGTGAAGGCGGTGGGAGCCTGAAGCCCGCGCCGTTCAGGTCGCCAACAGCTTCACCCGTGCCGCATCCAGCGCGACCGCCGCGCGGCTGCCCACGGGAAGATGTCCCTCCCCGCCCATATGCGGGGCATCCACCAGAACCTCCGCGCCCGCCACCCGCACGCCGTAGCGGATGCTGGGGCCGAGGAACTCGCGATGGACAATCTCGCCTTCCAGGAGGCGGCGCCCAGGCGCTTCCGTGCCGGCGGGCAGCAGTGCCACATCCTGCGGCCGGAACATCAACCGCGCGCCGGCGGGCGCCTCAAGGCCGGGCGGCAGCGGGATGCGCGTGCCGCCGTCGATCTCAAAGGCTTGCGCCGCCCCGTCCTGCAGCACGGTCCCTGGCATGATGTTGGCCGTGCCGAGGAAGCCCGCAACGAAGAGGTTCGCCGGATGGTCGTACAACTCCATTGGCGTGCCCACCTGTTGCACCATGCCATCGCTCATCACGGCAATGCGGTCGCAGACCGTGTTCGCCTCTTCCTGGTCATGGGTGACGAAGATGGTGGTCAGGCGCAGGGCCTGCTGCATCTCCCGCAGCTCCCGCCGCACCTGCACGCGCAGCCGGGCGTCGAGATTGGACAGCGGCTCGTCCAGCAGCAGCACCTTCGGGCGCACCGCCACGGTGCGGGCCAGCGCCACGCGCTGCTGCTGGCCGCCCGAAAGCTGCGCGGGGCGGCGGTCTCCCATCCCTTCCAGCCCCACCAGGGCGAGGGCCGCCTCCACGCGGGTGGCGATCTCCGCGCGGGGGACGCGCCGCTCCTCCAACCCGAAGGCGACGTTGCGGCGCACCGTCATATGCGGCCACAGCGCATAGGATTGGAATACCATCCCCACATCGCGCTTCCAGGGCGGTAGATTGGAAATGTCCTGCCCGCCCACCAGCACACGCCCTCGCTGGGCGGTATTGAAGCCTGCAATCAGCCGCAGCAGCGTCGTCTTGCCGCAGCCGGAGGGGCCGAGGAAGGCGAAGAACTCGCCGGGGCGGATTTCGAGGTTCACATCCTTCAGAATGCGGGTGGAACCGTAGGAGAGATCCACACCTTCCACCCGGATACCCGCAGGCTCCCGCGCCAGAATTTCACTCATGCGGATTTGCTCCCACCGCCGCGTTCGGCGACCAGATGCGACAGCCAAGTGGAAAGGCCCACGATCACCACGGCGATGATGCCCAGCGCCGCCCCCGCGCCGCGCCCGGCCGGGGATTGCATGAAGACATAGAGGCCATAGGCCAGCGGCGCGTCGTCGCTGGATTGCACCAGCATCAGCGTCGCCGAAAGCTCCACCGCCGCGGTTGCGAAGGAGGTGACGAATCCCGCCGCCAGCCCGCCCGCCATCAGCGGCAGCACGATCCGCCGCACCACGCGGAGACGGCGTGCACCGAGATTCTCGGCCGCCTCTTCCAGGCTCACGGAGATCTGCTGCAACGCCGCCGTACAGGCCCGCAGCGCATAGGGCAGGCGCCGGATCGCCAGCGCCAGCACGATGATCCCCCAGAAGGCCGCCAGCGACGTGCCATCCGGCAGAGTGACGCCGAAGAAGGTACGCAGGTAGCCGATGCCCAGCACCAATCCCGGCACGGCAAGAGCCGACATGGCGATGTAGTCCAACCATCGTGCTCCCACCATGCGCGAGCGCAGCACGAGATAGGCGATGGTCGTGCCGATGATCACGTCGATCAGCCCGGCCAGCCCGGCATAGATCAGCGTATTGGTGATATATTGCGAGCTTTCCGCGAAGACCCGCGCGTAATGCGCGAGGGTGTAGCCATCCGGCAGCGGCGCGAAGGACCAGATGGTGGCGATGGAGAGGAGGAACAGCCCGAAATGTGGCGCCAGCACCAGCAGGAGGATGAAGATTATCAACGCATAGGTCACGACGGCTTGCCCGCGCGACATGCGGCGCCTGGCTAGCCCGCCCCCGCCCCGTTGTACCGTCGCGTAATCCTTCCCGCGCAGCGCGAGGGAGGAGATCCAGAGCGACAGGACGGAAAACAAGATCAGCACGACGGAGATGACGTAGCCGATCGGATCCTCCAGCCCTACGGAGGTGATCCGCAGATAGGCCTGGGGCGCCAGCATCTCCCGCACATTCAGCAGCAGCGGCGTGGCCAGATCATCGAACACCTTGATGAAGACAAGGCTGGCACCGGCGACATAGCCCGGCATCGCCAGCGGCAGCACGATCCGCCGGAACAGGCGGAAGCCATGCGAGCCGAGGTTCTGCGCCGATTCCTCCATCGCCCGGTCGATGTTCCGCAGGCTGGCGACGAGGTTGAGCAGGATGAAGGGGAAGTAGTGGACAGACTGGACGAAGATCACCCCGTTCAGCCCCTCCATGAATGGGATGTTGATGCCGAGGTATTCGTCCAGCACCAGGTTCAAGCTTCCGCTGCGCCCGAACAGCAGCCCCATCGCGACCGCGCCTGCGAAGGGCGGCATGATCAGCGGCAGCACGCCCAGGGTCTGCACCAGGATGGCGCCGCGGAACTCGAAGCGGGTGGTGAAATAGGCCAGCGGCAAGGCGATCAGGCTCGCCACCACCACCGACATCAGCGAGACATAGAGGGAGTTGAAGAAGCTCCGCATGAACAGGTCGTTGGACAAGAAGTCCCCGACATGGGCCAGGGTGAAGCCGCCCGTCTCGCGGTCCTGGAAGGCGACGGTGACGACGGTGAGCACCGGCACCACCAGGAAGGCGAGCAGAAAGAGCGCGACCAGCCCGAAGGCCACCGCCTCCCCTGGCCGCGCCGACCAGCGGCGCGCGCGCGGCAGGGGCGTTGCGCTGGCGGTGGCCTCTATCGCGGCCGTGGCCGGGGTGGTCGGCAAGCTCAGCCCGCCGCCTTCGCTGCCTCGGCGACCTTGGCGGCGGCCTCCGTGTACTTCTCCCGCGCGAAGCCGGCCCAGCGCTGCTCCAACTCCGCCTGGCGCGGCCCGGGGCCGCCACGGCCGGAGAAGGCACCCGCCACCTCGTCGGAGGCCGCTTCCTCCGCCGTAACCGGCATGGCGGAGATCAGCGCGCGCGCCTCCGCCAGGAGGGCGCGCGCTTGGGCATTGTCGCGCCGGGCAAGCCGCGTCTCGACATCGCCGATCGCCTTGGTGGCGCGCTTCAGCCCTTCGAGGTTTGTGCCGACGGTCTGGTCATAGAGCGCATCGACCACGCGGTAGCGCTTCTCCGAGACGGTGACGTCGAAGACCAGGCTCGGCATGCCGATGGAGCCGGTGAAGGGATTCGGATAGCCGGCCGGGGCCTTGGCATAGATGGCGGGGTTCACCGGCAGACGGCGGATCGTCGGCTCCAGCAAAATCTCCTGCCCGCGCGTGGAGAGCAGGAAGTCGATGAAGGCCCTCGCCCCCGCCACGTTCGGAGCGTTCTTCACAATACCGATATTCGCCGGCACCACCGTGGTCACGGAAGGATAGGCGAACTTCACCGGAAAGCCCGCGCCCTGCGCCGAGAAGGCGAAGAAATCGATCACGATGCCGATGCCGACCTGCCCCGAATTCACCGCATCCGGCACGCCGAAGCTGCGCTCGGTGATCTGGCGGAGATTGCCGGAGAAGCCCTTGATCGTGGCCCAGCCCTTCTCCCATCCCTCGCCCTGCAGGATCGTCTCGATCGTCAGATGGGTGGTGCCGGAACGCGACGGCGCCGTCATGATGACGTGGTCGTGGTAGGCAGGATTTGCCAGATCCGACCACTCCTTCGGCTCGGGCAGGCGGTTCGCGCGCATGTAGCGCTCGTTCCACATGATGCCGTAGCCCGAGGCCGCGAAGCCGGTGACGTAACCCTCGGGATCATTGATCGTATAGGGACCGATCCGCTCCGGGATGCCCTCGGCACGGGGCTTGTACACGTCCAGCAGCCCGGCGCGCTTGAGCACCTCGAAGGCATCCGGGGCGGAGGCCCAGAACAGGTCTACGGCGTTATTGGACCGCGTCTCCTGCACGAAGCGCACGCCGGCCGTGGTGTTGCGGTTCTGGATGTCCAGCGTGATGCCGGGATGCGCCTGCTCGAAGGCGCGCTTGAAGGGCCCGGTGACGTCGTTGGAGAAGGAGGTGACCACCGTCACCTTCCCGGAAACACCCTGCGCGCGGGCGGCCCCGGCAACCGAGGCGGCGGCCATCGCCCCCAGGGCGCGGCGGCCCAGGACCGGTTGGGTGAATCGCATCTTCCCCTCCATTGCTTTCTTGTGACGTTCTTCGGTTCTCGGTCAGCCGCCCGGCTATGACAAGCCTCCTCCGCAGGTCAGATGCGTGCCCCGGGACCGATCGCCGCGCTTCCCCTTCCCGCGCCGCGGCGCTACCGATGCGCCATGAACGCGATCGCCGATCCCGCGACGAATTCCGCCGCCATCGCCCGCGCCGCGCTGGAGGAGGCCGCGAAGGCCGCCCGCGCCGCCGCAACGACCCTGGCCCGCGCACCGCGACCGGCGAAGGATCGCGCTCTCACGGCCGCCGCCGCCGCCCTCCGCGCCCGTGAAGCCGAGATCCTGGCCGCCAACGCCGCCGATCTGGCCGCCGCGCCGGAGCTGACCGACGCCTTCCGCGACCGCCTGACCCTGACTCCCGCCCGCATCGAGGCAATGGCCCGCGGCCTGGAGGAGGTCGCCGCCCTCCCCGATCCCGTTGGCCGCGTGCTGGCTGAATGGACCCGCCCCAATGGCCTCGTGATCCGCCGGGTGGCCCAGGCCATTGGCGTGGTTGGCATGATCTATGAAAGCCGCCCGAATGTCGGCGTGGACGCCGCCGCGCTATGCCTGAAGGCCGGCAGCCCCGTCATCCTGCGCGGCGGGCGGGAAAGCCTGCACAGCGCCGCCGCCCTGCATGGCTGCATCCTGGAGGGCTTGCACGCCGCCGGCCTCCCCGAGGCCTGCGTGCAGATTGCCCCCAACACGGACCGCGCCTTCGTCGGCGCGATGCTGGCAGCCGCCGGAATGATCGACCTGATCATCCCCCGCGGCGGCAAGGGGCTGGTGACGCGGGTGCTGGAGGAGGCGCGGGTGCCTGTGCTCGCCCATGCCGAAGGCCTTTGCCACAGCTACGTCCACGCCGCCGCAGATCCGGAGATGGCGCGGGCCATCCTGGCCAATGCCAAGATGCGCCGCACGGGTGTCTGCGGCGCCACCGAGACACTGCTGATCGACCGCGCGATCGCTCCCTCTCTGCTCCCCCTGCTGGTGCAGGACCTGCGCGCCCTGGGCTGCGACTTCCGCGCCGATGCGGAGGCCCGCGCCATCGTGCAGGAGCTTAAGCCGGCCACGGAGGCGGATTTCTCGACCGAATGGCTGGACGCTATCCTCAACGTCGCGGTGGTTGATGGCGTGGAAAGCGCGCTGGACCATATCCGCCGCCATGGCAGCGAGCACACCGAGGCCATCATCACGCAGGATGAGGCGACGGCGCGCGCCTTCCTCAACGGCCTCGGTTCGGCGGTGGGCATCTGGAACGCCTCCACCCAGTTCTGCGACGGCGGCGAGTTCGGCTTCGGCGCCGAGATCGGCATCGCCACCGGCCGCCTGCATGCGCGCGGGCCTGTCGGCTTGGAGCAGCTTTGCACCTGGCGCTACCATGTGATCGGGACCGGACAGACTCGTCCCTGATCCGGCCCGCCACGGGCAAATCCCGGGCTTCGGGAGGAGATCACCGCTTGCGCCGCATCGCGATCCTGGCCGTTACGGCCCTCGCCATTCCCTTCGCCGCCGCGCAGGCGGCCTGCCCCGAGGATGCGGAGGTCGCCCGTCTGGCGGCCGATATCCTCGCCAACCGCCCGGCCCAGGGCTACGGCCCGTCCCTGACGATGGAGGACGCCGCCTGCGCCCGGGACAAGCTCGTGGCGCTGCTGGCGAAGCAGCATGGCGCGCCGGTGGGCTACAAGGTCGGGCTCACCAACGCCGCCGCGCAGCAGCGCTTCGGCGTGCCCAGCCCGGTGCGCGGCACCATCTACCAAGCCACCATCCGCGCCCGCGGCACGGCCGGGGCGCCGGCCGAGGTCCCCGCCGCCTTTGCCGCGCTGCCGAACGTCGAGAGCGACCTGCTGGTCCGCGTACGGGACGAGGGCATCAACGAGGCGGGCTCCGACCACCTCGCCATCCTGCGCCACCTTGACCAGGTGATTCCCTTCATCGAGATGCCGGACCTGGTGCTGGCCCCGGGCCAGATGAGCGGGCCGAATCTCGTTGCCATCAATGTCGGCGCGCGGCTCGGCGTGCTCGGCGAGCCCATCCCGGTGCAGGCCACGCCGGATTTCGCCGCCCGGCTCGGCAGCATGACGGTCATTCTCGCCACCGAGCAGAAGGAGCTGTCCCGCGCCCCGGGCACGGCGCTGCTCGGCCATCCGCTGAACGTGATCCCCTGGCTGGTGGAGGACCTGAAGCGGGATGGCAAGCGGCTGCGGGCGGGGGACATCGTCTCCCTTGGCGGCTTCTCCCCCGCTCTGCCCACCGAGGCCGGGCGCGTCGTCACCGCCACCTATGAGGGCTTGGCCGACCGGCCCCTGACCGTTTCGGTGCGAACGCCCTGAGCCCCAAGCCACTCCTCTGGACGGGGCACTGACCGCCCCGTGCCGCTCCCCGCCCGCCTCGCCGGCCACAGGCCGCCGACATCCGCCCGCCCGCTGCCTACGCACCGCCAGCCCGGCCCGTGGGGCGATTCGCGGCGCGTGCGGATCGGCCTGCTCGGCGGCTCCTTCAACCCGGCGCATGAGGGACATCGCCATGTGGCCGAGATAGCGCGCCGCGCCCTGCGGCTGGACGAGGTCTGGCTGCTCGTATCCCCCGGCAACCCGTTGAAGCCGCGCGCGGGAATGGCCCGCTTTGCCGAGCGCCTGGAATCGGCCCGCCGCATCGCGGATGGCCGCCGCATTCTGGCGACGGACATCGAGGCCCGGCTTGGCCTGCGGGAGACGGAGCGCACCCTCGCCCGCCTCCGCCGGCGCTTCCCCCGCGCCCGCTTTGTCTGGATCATGGGGGCGGACAATCTGAGCCAGTTGCCGCGCTGGCGCCGCTGGCGCCGCCTGGCCCGGCGCACGCCGATCGCGGTGCTGCCACGGCCCGGATGGACCCGCCGGGCCATGCACGGATCGGCGGCCACCGTGCTCCGGCGGCATCGGCGCCCTTGCGGTGCGCTGCTGTCCGGTGCATCCGGCATCCACGCCCCTTGGTGCATGATTCCGGCACGCGAACACCCGGCTAGCGCGACGGCGATCCGTGCGCGGCTCAGCCAGCGCGCAACCGCTGGCGGCGATTCCCATTCACCCCTCATCCTTCCCGCGGCGCCCGCCGAGGCCCGCTGAACCCCTCGCGCCCCATGGCGCAACGATACAGGAGCCGAAAACATGGCCCGCACCCCGAAGGCACCGCCCCGCCCCGCCGCCCGTGGTGGCGCAACCCGCACCACCGGCGCCAGCAAGACTCCGGCCAGCCGCGCCGCCGCGCCGAAGGCGGCCAAGCCCGCCAAGGCCCCCGCACGCACTGCCAAGCCGGCAGCTCCAAGCCGCGCGAAGGCCGCGCCCGCCGCCTCCCGCGCCAAGGCGCCCGCGCCGCAGCGCCTGACGAAGACCCCGGCACGCGCCACCAAGCCGGCGGCCCCGAGCCGCGCGAAGGCGACGGCCACGCGCACGCCGGCCAAGGCGCCCGCGAAGGCCGCTGCCCCGGCGCGCGGCAAGGCGGCGGCACCCAGCCGCACGACCCGTACCCCCGCCGCGGCCTCGCGGACGAGCAAGGCCGCGACGCCGGCCCGCAGCCGGACCAGCACCGCCGGCACCGGAACGCGCGCCAGCGCCGCACCGGCGTCTCGCACGAAGACCACGGCGGCGCGGACGACGAGGGCCGCGCCGGCCAAGCGCGCCGCTGCCCCGACCACGCGTTCCTCCACCGGGGCTTCCGGCAGCCGCACGGCCAAGCCCGCGGCTCGCAGCAGCGCCACCGCCTCGCGCAGCACGGCCACGGCCGCCCCGCGCAGCGCCTCGGCAACCTCGCGCAGCACCGCCAAGGCGAAGGCTCCGCGTGCAGCCGCCTCTCGCCCGACCAAGCCGGCCGCCAGCCGCACCGCGAAGGCCACCACCCCGCGCGCGGCAAGCCCGTCGCGCGCCCGCGCCGCCGATCCGGCGCCGCGTGCCCCCCGTGCGGCGCCCGAGCGCGCCCCGCGCCGTGTCGCTGAGACGCCCGACCCCAATGCGGCCCGTATTGCGGAGCTGGAGGCCGATTCCTCTCCGACCCAGCGCAAGCGTGACGTCGTCGCCGGGCCGAAGAAGCGCGGCCGCGCCGCCCCCCGACCCGCGCCGAGCCCCGACCGGCTGGAGGAGCTGGTCCGCGCCGCGGTCGCCAGCCTGGAGGACGACAAGGCCGAGGACGTGGTGGTGCTGGACGTCGCCACCCGCTCCGCCTTCGCCGACCGTATGATCGTCGCGACCGGCCTCGCCGAGCGCCAGATCGAGGCGATGGCGCGGCATGTGGAGGAGGCGCTGGCCGAGCACGGCATCCGCCGCATCCGCACCGAGGCCTCGCCTGACTGGGTGCTGCTCGATGCCGGCGACGTGGTGATTCACCTCTTCAAGCCGGAGGCGCGCGGAAACTACGGTCTCGAGCGCATGTGGGGCCCCGAAAGCCCGGCGCCCGAGGATGCCAGCATGCCCGAGCCCCGCACCCACCTCGCCGATCACGAGGAGGACGCCATGCCGGATGAGGACGGAATGGCCGACGATGCGGAAGCCATGGCGCATGAGGATGCCGTGGCCAGCGACGAGGAGGACGCCGAGCCCGCCCCGGAGGAAAGCGAGGCGGTGGAAAGCGACGCGGGAGAGGGAGACGCTGAGGAAGGTGAAGGCGACCCGGAGGAAGGGGATGCCGGCGCCGCGGACCACGCCTCCGAGCCGGATGTGGTGACGCGCGAGATCCTGCCGCGCAACGAGGTGCTGGACGGTCCCGCCGGCGCCGCCTTCGGCCGCAACCCGCGCGACGAGGAGGGGCAGGCCGAATAGGCCGGGCCCTCCCTGAATGGCGCCGCCTCTCCTCCTCGCCGTGGGTCGGGCCCGCGGCGGGCCCGAGGCGGCGCTGTTCGAGCACCATAACACTCGCCTGCGCCCACCCCTCGTGCTGCGGGAACTGGCGGAGGCGCGCGGATCCCCTGCCGAGATCCGGCGCCGCGAAGGCGCCGCCATCCTGGCGGCGATCCCGGAAGGCGCCCTGGCCATCGCCCTCGACCTCGGCGGCGAGATGCCTGACAGCGAAAGGCTGGCGGCACTGACCGGGCGCTGGGCCGAGGCGGCGCGACCGATCGTTTTCGTCATCGGCGGCGCTGAAGGGCTCGACGAAGCCGTCCTGGCCCGCGCCGATCACCGGCTCTCGCTGGGTAAGCTCACTTGGCCGCACATGCTGGTGCGCGGGCTGCTGGCCGAGGCGCTGTTCCGCGCCCAATGCATTCGCGCCAACCACCCCTACCACCGGGCCTGGCGCCCGAGCTGAGGCCAGCCGCGGCCCCGTTGCCTCCTTGCCGGAGGCCGGGGCAGGCTCGCGGCATGATTCCCCTCATCCTTGCGGCGCTTCTCTGGATCGGACTGCATGTCGGCATCGCCGGCACGCGCGCCCGGGCGAGTCTGGTGGCGAAGCTGGGCGAGCGCGGCTTCCGCGGCGCCTTCTCCCTCGCCTCGGCGGTCGCGATCACGCTGCTGGTGCTGGCTTGGCGGAACGCCGCCACTGCGCCGCTCTGGGTGGTGCCACCCGCGCTGGCCTGGGTGCTGGTGGCGGTAATGCTGCTGGCCTTCATCCTCTTCGCCGGCAGCCTGATGGCGCGCAACGCCACCTCGCTCGGCCAGGGCTCAGCCCTCTCGGCCGAGCCGCGCGGCGCGCTCCGCATCACGCGGCACCCCATGCTCTGGGCCTTCGCGCTCTGGGGCGCAGCGCATGTCGTGGGGAACGGGGACAGCGCCTCAATGATCTTCTTCGGCGCGTTCCTGCTGACGGCAGCCTTCGGCATGCCCTCGCTGGATGCCAAGGTGGCGGCGCGCAATCCTTCCGCCTGGGCGGGCTTCGCCGCCCGCACCTCCGTGCTGCCCTTCAGGGCGGTGGCGGCAGGCCGGAACCGTATCGTGTGGCGGGAACTGGCCTGGCCGGCGCTGGTCGGGCTGCTGGCCTGGGCGGCGATGCTGAATCTGCATCCGATGGTCTTCGGGGTTTCGCCGATCCCCCGCTGATGCGGCTCTTGCGCCCTGCGCCCCGCCTTGCGATGCGTGGATCCCGGGCCCACCGGAGGGGCCCCCGCATGACGCAGACCGCAAGCGACGCCCCGTCCGGCAGCGCGCCCCATCCCGTTCTCGCCCATCGCTACACGCACCCCGAGGAGCGGGAAGGCTTCGTCCGCGCCCTCTTCGACCAGACGGCGCCGCATTACGACCGGATCGACCGCATCTTCTCCCTCGGCACCGGTCCGGGCTACCGCCGCCGGGCGCTGCGCGAGGCCGGGCTGCGGCCAGGCATGCGGGTGCTGGACGTGGCAGTCGGCACTGGTCTGGTCGCGCGCCAGGCGGTGGCCATCACCGGCGATCCGTCACTCGTCACCGGCCTCGATCCCAGCGAGGGCATGCTGGCTGAGGCCCGCCGCGCCCTTTCCGGCGTCACCCTCATCCAGGGCAAGGCGGAGCGAATCCCGCTGCCGGATGCCAGCGTCGATTTCCTCTCCATGGGCTATGCGCTGCGCCACGTCGCGGATCTCGGCGCCGCCTTCGCCGAATACCGCCGCGTGCTGAAGCCCGGCGGCACGGTCCTCATCCTGGAGATCGGCCGGCCGGAAAGCCGCCTCGCCCATTGGATCGAGCGCTTCTACATGGGCGTCGTGATCCCCGCCCTGTGCTGGGTCGCGGCCCCCCGCCATCGTTCCGGCGAGCTGATGAAATATTACTGGGAGACGATCGAGGCCTGCGTTCCGGCCGAGACGATCCTCGGCGCCATGCGGAATGCCGGCTTCACCGGCGCCGCCTGCGCGACGGAACTGGAGGTGTTCCGGGCCTATACCGCGAAGGCCTGACGCGGAGGCTTGAACCCGCCCGGCGTGGACCGACGGCCCGGCTCGCGTTAAGCCGCCCGGAGCCAGTCTGCGTGAGGTTGCCCATGCCCCGTCCGAAGCCCGTCATGCTTGCGATCCTCGATGGATGGGGTTGGCGGGAAGACCAGTCGGACAACGCCGTGGCCCAGGCGAACACCCCCGTCTTCGACAGCCTCTGGGCCTCCTGCCCCCGCGCCTTCCTGCGCACCTGCGGCCCGGATGTCGGGCTGCCCGACGGCCAGATGGGCAATTCCGAAGTCGGCCACCTGAACATCGGCGCCGGCCGGATCGTGATGCAGGACCTGCCCCGCATTGGCGGCGCCATTGCGGACGGCTCCATCGCCGGCCTGCCGCCGGTGGTGGAACTCGGCGAGAAGCTGCACGCCACGGGCGGCACGCTGCATCTCTGTGGCCTCACCTCGCCCGGCGGGGTGCATGCGCATCAGGACCATGCCCTGGCCCTCGCCCGCATCTTCACAATCAAGGGCATCCCCGTGGCCGTGCATGCCTGGACCGATGGCCGCGACACCCCTCCCGAGGCCGCAGCCCAGACCCTGCCTGCCTTCGAGGCCGCCTTGCCCGAGGGCGCCCGCATTGCCACCGTCACCGGCCGCTACTTCGCCATGGACCGCGACAATCGCTGGGAGCGCGTCTCCCAGGCTTGGAAGGCAATGGTGCTGGCGGAGGGTACGTCGGCCGCGAGCGCGACGGAGGCCGTGGCGGCCTCCCATGCCGCCGGCAAGACCGACGAGTTCATCCCCGCCACCGTCCTGCCCGGCTACACCGGCATGCAGGACGGCGATGCCGTGCTCTGCTTCAACTTCCGCGCCGACCGGGTGCGCCAGATCCTGGCCGCCCTGCTCGACCCGGATTTCACCGGCTTCGAGCGCCCGCGCGACCCCGCTCTCTGCGGCGCCGTGGGCATGACCGAATATTCCGAGGCGCTGAACCCCTTCCTCGACACGATCTTCCCACCGCAATCCATGGCGGACCTTCTGGGCCCGACCGTCTCGGCCGCCGGGATGACGCAGCTGCGCATGGCGGAGACGGAGAAGTACCCGCATGTCACCTACTTCCTGAACGGCGGCGAGGAGACGCCGTCCCCAGGCGAGGAGCGGATCATGGTCCCCTCCCCCAAGGTCGCGACCTATGACCTGCAGCCTGAGATGTCGGCGCCCGAGCTGGCCGCGAAGGCGGACGCGGCCATCCGCTCCGGCCAATACGACATGATCATCCTGAACTTCGCCAACGCCGACATGGTGGGCCACACCGGCAGCCTGGCGGCCGCCATCGAGGCCTGCGAGGCAGTGGATGACGGGCTGGGCCGCATACTCGCCGCGATCCGCGACATGGGCGGCGCGCTGCTGGTCACGGCCGACCACGGCAATGCGGAGATGATGAAGGACCCTGTCTCCGGCGGGCCGCACACGGCGCATACGCTGAACCGGGTGCCGGTCCTGCTGTTCGGCGGGCCAAATGTCACGGACCTGCATGACGGGCGGCTGGCCGACCTGGCGCCGACCATGCTCGCCCTGCTGGGCCTGCCGCAGCCGGCGGCCATGACCGGGCGGAACCTGATGGAAGCCCCTCAGGGGTGATGCCGCGCGGGCGCCGCGCCGCGCCCCCTCGCCCGCCCGGCCGCCCGGTGCGGGCCGTCTTCCTGTCGCGGGCGGCGCTGGCCCTGGTCCTGCTGCCAGGCCTTGCCCTGGCACAACCCGACCGCCGGGCGCTGAGCGAGGCGGAGCGCGAGGCCCGCGGCGCGCAGGGGGAAGCCGCCGCCATTGCCCGGGATGCGCGCGAAGCCGAGGCCGCCGAGGCAGCCCTGGCCCGCCGTCGCGCCGAGGCCGGGCGCCGGGCCGTGGCCGCCGAGGAGGAGCTGGCCCAGGCACAAGCCAGCCTGGACGAAGCGCAGGCGGCGCGGGACGCCGCCGAGGCGGACCTCGCGCGCCGTGCCGAAGCGATCGCGCCGCTGATCCCCGCCATGCGCCGCCTGGGCCTGTGGCCGGCCGAGACGCTGCTCGTCGTCCCCGCCCCGCCGGAGGAGGCGCTGCGCGGCGCGCTGGTGCTGCGCGGCCTTGCCCGCCGCCTGGCCCGGGAGGCCGCGGAATACCGCGAGGCACGGGAGGAGGCCGCCCGTGCGGCCGCCGCGCTGGAGAAGGAGCGTACCCGCCTCGCCGATGCCCGCCAGGCCGCGCGAGAGGCGGAGGTGGCAGTCGAGGCTGCTCTTGCCGAGGCCCGCGAGCGTCGCGAGGCCGCCCGCGACGCCGAGACCGCCGCCATGCGCCGCGCCGCTACCGCCGCGGCCAATGCCCGCGACCTGCGCAGCGCCATCGAGCGGCTGGAACGGGAGGCCCAGGCGCGCGAGGCACGGGAACGCGCCGCGGCGGCCGAGCGCGCCCGCGAGGAAGAGGCCAGGGAGCGTGCTGCAGAGGCCCGGCGGCGAGAGGCCGAAGGCCGCGCCCGCGAGGCCGAGGCACGCGAGGCCGCGCGCGAGGCCCTGGGCCGGAACCGCGAGGCGCAGGAACAGGCCGCCCGGGACCGTGCCGCGCGGGAGGAGGCTGCCCGGGACGCAAGGGAGGCCGCGCGTGAGGCGGAAACCGCCCGCCGGAGCGCCGAGGATGCGCGGGAGCGCACCCGTGAAGCCGCCGCCAGCCAGCCCCGCCCCGCGCGCGGTGCGCCGGTGGCCGGCGCGGTCCGGCGCGATTTCGGCGATGGCGGCGCGACCGGCCAGACCTGGTCGGCCTCCCCGGGCGCCCGGGTGGTCAGCCCGTGCGGCGGACGGATCGTCTTCGCCGGACCATTCCGATCCTTCGGGCGAATGTTGATTGTGGACTGCGGCGGCGGATACCATTTCGTTCTGGCCGGTCTCGACCGGCTGGACGCGGAGACGGGACAGCGCGTCGCGCCCGGCGAAGCGGTGGGAACACTTGGTAACGCCGACGGGTCTGGTGGTGGTCGCGCAACGCTCTACCTTGAACTGAGGCGCGGCGGCCGGGCAGTGGACCCGGGGAGCTGGACGGCACGGGGCTAGGTTCTGGCAGCCCGAATGCCGTAAAGGTTCTGGTCCTGGCTGCCTTGGCCGGACCGGCCGGAGGTGGCTCGGGGCGTGGCCCCGGGGCCATCGAGACTTCCGGTCGGGGCGATCATGGTCCAGGCTTCGGATCGTTCCGCCGGACGCGCCCGGCGGAGGGGCCGGCCGGATTGCGTAACCGTTGGGCAAGATGCCCTGCGGCAATATGGACAGGCGCTGCGGCAGGACCGCGGCGGAAGGGGTGTCTGACGGATGCGTGCTCCTGCTGGACGGTCTCCCAAGCCCCGTTTCCGGGCTCGGATGATGGCTTCGGTCGCGGCGGCCTTCGTGGCCGGAGCGGTGGCGGGGCCCGTGGTCACCGCCTGGGCGCAGGAGGGGTCGCGCGCGGAAACCTACCGGCTGCTGAACCTGTTCGGCGACGTGTTCGAGCGGGTGCGCGCCGAATACGTCGAGCCCGTGAACGACCGCGAGGTGATCGAGAACGCGATCAACGGGATGCTTCAGGGGCTCGACCCCCATTCCTCCTACATGAACCTCCGCAATTTCCGCGACATGCAGGTCCAGACGCGGGGTGAGTTCGGCGGCCTGGGCATCGAGGTGTCGCAGGAGGCCGGCTATGTGAAGGTCATCTCCCCGATCGACGAAACGCCCGCCGCCCGCGCCGGGGTGAAGCCGGGCGACCTAATCACGCACATCAACGACAAGACCACCCAGGGCCTGACCCTGCAGGAAGCCGTGGACCAGATGCGCGGCGAACGCGGCAGCTCCATCCGCCTGACCATCCGGCGCGAGGGTAGCGCCACCCCGATCGAGATCTCCCTGACCCGCGAGACGATCCGCCCGCAGGTGGTGCGCGCGCGGATGGAGGGGGGCGACATCGCCTATATCCGCCTCACCTCCTTCAACGAGCAGACCGAGGTCGGCCTGCGCCGGGCGCTCACCACCCTCCGCTCCCAGGCGCGGGACGGGCTGAAGGGCATCGTGCTGGATCTGCGGAACAATCCGGGCGGGCTGCTGGACCAGGCGATCCAAGTCTCGGATGACCTCCTCGACCAGGGCGAGATCGTCTCCACCCGCGCCCGCCGCACCGAGGATGCGCAGCGCTGGAACGCGCGCTCCGGGGATATCGCACAAGGACTGCCCATCATCGTGCTGGTGAATGCCGGCTCCGCCTCGGCCTCCGAAATCGTGGCCGGCGCGCTGCAGGACCATCGCCGCGCGATCGTCATGGGGGTCAAGAGTTTCGGCAAGGGCTCGGTGCAGACCGTGATGCCCCTGCCGGGCAACGGCGCCATCCGCCTGACCACGGCGCGCTACTACACCCCCTCTGGCCGTTCCATCCAGGCGACCGGAATCGAGCCTGACATCGAGGTGCTGGCCCAGCGCCAGGATGCGCAGCAGAACCGGGAGCGCGACCGCGAGGCCGATCTGCGCCGCGCCCTGCGGAACGACAGCAGCGCCACGGGCGTCAATGCCCGCCCGCCGGCGCCCCTGCCCCCGCTGAACCTGCCGGCCGGGCTGGTGGAGCGCGTGCAGCGCATGCCAGCTGAGGATGCGCCCGCCTTCGACCCGACCAAGCCGGAGACGGACCACCAGCTCCAGCAGGCCGTGGGGCTGCTGCGGAGCATCGCGGCGACTCCCGTCCAGCGCCGCGCCAGCCGCTGATCCAGACCAGTCGCCGATGCCAGGGATGAAGGCACTCGGCGTCTTCTGGCTGCTGGTCCTGGCCGTCCTCGGCGGCGGCATCCTGGCGCTGAGCCGCCTGGGGCCGCCGGAGGATGGGGTGCCCGCCTCCCTGGCCCGCGCGCCGGCACCCGCACCGGCGGGTGGCGATGCGAGGGTGGCGAGCTTGGCGCCACCCGCGCCAGCAGAACCACCTGCCCCGATACCGGCGCCGCCGGTGCCTGTCAGGGACCGGGCGACGACCGCCCCAAGGCCTGTCGCCGAAACGCCTGCACCCTTCTCCGCCCAGGTTCCGCTCGCCCCCGAACCAACCCCACCCGCGCCGCCAGCGCCGGACGTGGCCGAGATGCTTCCGGCCACCGAGTCATCCTCCGTTGCGGCCCTGCCGCCGGACACTCCGGCCATTCCGGTGGCACCCCCGGTCGTCGCCGCTCCCGCGCCGCCCCCGGCACCGGTGGCCGCCCTGGCCCTGCCCAGCGCGCCGGAGCCTCCGCCCCTCGCCGCCCTGGCCCCGCGTCCCGAGCCGCCGGCCCACCGCCCCATCCTGCCGCCCGATCCGGCCCTGCAGGAACCCTCCCGCCACGGCCTGTTGCCGCGTCTGGGCGAAGGTGGGCGGAGTTCTATTCGAGCCTATGCCCATCCCTTCGACCGGACGGAGACGCGGCCGAAAGTAGCCTTGGTGGTGGGCAATCTGGGCCTGTCCGCGGCCCTTTCGGAAGAGGCGATTCAGCGCCTGCCGACGGCAACCGGCCTTGCCTTCTCCCCCTATGCCAGCCGGCCCGACCCGCTCCTCGAGCGCGCCCGCGCCCGCGGTATGGAGATGCTGAGTGCGCTGCCGCTGGAACCTGCCAATTACCCGGTGAACGATCCGGGTGATCGCGCCCTGCTCACCTCCTTGCCGGCGGCCGAGAACGAGGACCGCCTCTCCTGGGTGCTGTCACGGATTGGCGGGCAGGTGGGAGCCCTGGGAGCGCTGGGCCCGATGCGGGGCGAGCGTTTCGCGGCCCTGCCGGAGTCCCTCGGCGCCGTGCAGGATATTCTGCGGGAGCGCGGGCTGCTTTATGTCGATCCTCGCCCGGGAGCTCCCTCCCCGGCGCGTGCCTGGGGCCGCTCCGTGGACTTGGTGGTGGACGAGCCGGCGACGCGAAGCGAGATCGACCGCCGCCTCGCGGAGCTGGAGCGGATCGCGCGGGAACGCGGCTCCGCCCTGGGGCTGGCGGCCGATGTCTCGCCCGTGCTGGTGGATCGCGTGGCAGCTTGGGCAGCGGGACTGGGAGAGCGAGGGCTGGTGATGGTGCCCGTTACCGCCCTCATCCGGCGTCCCGAAGACCTGCCCCGGAACTAGCCCGGCCCGGCCATCCCTCCCGGCCGCTCCGGCTTGCGTCTGCGGGCCCGCCCCGGCATCACCCGCGGACCGGGTCCGCGAGGGCCGCCGCAGCACAGGCCTTCCATGACCCTCCTGCCTCTCCGCCCGAATGTTGGCGCCTGCCTGTTCAACCGTCAGGGCCAGGTGCTGATCGCCCGCCGCGCGGACCAGCCAGCCGGGGAAGCGATCTCGGGCGCCTGGCAGCTTCCGCAAGGCGGGCTGGATCCTGGGGAGGACCCGGAGGCGGCCGTCCTGCGCGAGCTTTCGGAGGAGATCGGCACGCGCAACGCCACGGTGATTGGGCGGTTGGCCGAATGGCTGAATTACGACTTGCCCGCACATCTCGTCGGCAAGGCGCTAGGCGGGAAGTTCCGGGGCCAGACGCAGCTCTGGTTCGCCCTGCGCTTCCTCGGGGAGGATTCGGAAATCCGGCTGGATGCCGACGCCCACCAGGAATTCGACGCCTGGCGCTGGGCAGAGCTGTCCAGCCTACCCGGCATTGCCGTGCCCTTCCGCCGGCCAATTTATGAACGCCTTGCACGGGACTTCGCACGCTACGCGGTGCCCGGCTGAGCCACCTAGGCTGAGGCGAAGGCCCGGGCCATGGCGCGCCACATCTCCTTGCGATTGTACTCCCAGTCCAGGGGCAGGCCGCGATGCAACTTGCCGTCGCGCCGCCCGACGGCAGGTTCGAGCACCAACCAGGAGTAGCGATCCACCAGGCCCCAGGTCAGAAAGGTCTTCACCCCGGCTTCGAGTGCGGATGAGATGAAGGCGCCGGCGCGCTCGGCGATGAGACGGTCCCGTGCGACAAAGTCATCCGGCACACTGCTGGCCTCGCGGATGTCCAGCTCTGTCACCAGCACGGACAACCCCTCGGCACGCAGGGCGCGGACGAAATCGCCGAAGACCTGCGGACGGAAAGGGCGGTCCATCTGGAGATGCGCCTGGATGCCCACGGCGTCGATCGGCACCCGCGCCCGGACCAGGCTACGCACGAGGTTCAGCAGGCGGCGGCGCTTCTCGGCGGCCCAGGGCGTATCCTCCTCCAGCCCATAGTCATTCAGCACAAGGCGGAGCGTCGGGTCCTGCTCCCGCGCCAGGCGGAAGGCCGTCTCGATGTAGGAGGGGCCGAGGGCGCGGAGAAAGGGGCTGTTGCGCAACTCTCCCTCGGCCTGGGGGGTGTCGCTGCCGGGCGGGTCGGCGATGACCTCGTTCACCACGTCCCAGTCCCGGATGCGCAGGCGGGTGGTGGAGAGGACGCGGGCGATATGCGCCGCCATGACGGCGCGGGCGCGTGGCGCGCCTTCTGATAGAGCGTTCACCGCCCATTCCGGGAAGGCCTCGTGCCAGACCAGGGCGTGGCCGCGGGTGGTGCGGCCTCGGGCCTGGCCCCATTGCACGATGGCCTCCAGCAGCCGGAAATCGAACTCCCCTTCCTTCGGCTGCAGAACGGACCACTTGCCCTCGAACTCCGGCACCAGCACGCCGGCCTCGCGGGCGTAGGCCTGCTCATAGGCCGGGTCCGTCGCGAGGAGCTGCGCCTGGACGGCGGCGCCGAAGGCGATGCCGCGGCCCCGGGCGATCTCCCACAGTCCCGGGCCAGGATTGCCCCCAAGGTCCCGCGCGGGGGCGACCACCGGCTGGGCCTGAGCGCAGCCGCCGGCGCCCGCCGCAAGCCCGCCGCCGAGGACAACACGGCGCGACACCCCCCCCGGCGAATTCGAGGGAGAGCGGAGCATGCTCAGGCGGCGGCCTTGGCGGGTGCGTTCTCGTTGGCGGCCCGGGTCAGCGCCTGGCGATACTTTTCCCGCCGCCATTGCAGCAGCTTCCAGGCACCCTTGGCCGCAATCCCGGAAAGGCGGCCGCGCGGCTCCAGCCCGATCGACTTGAAGACCATTCCCATGCCCCGCTCGATATGGCGGAAGCGATAGTAGGCCATGGCGCGGCCCATGTAGCCGGTGATGCAGCGATCATGGCTGTAGGGCGTGTCCGCGGTCTCGTTGCCGCAATGATAGGCATAGGCCAGCTCATCGTCCTCGGACTCGCCGATGCGGCCCGCAGCGACGTGCAGGCGCTTGGGGAAGGAGAGCTTCTCGCGCGCCAAGTAGCGCTTCATGTGGTCGTAGAAGAGTTTGAAGTGCCGGTACTCGTCCGCCGCAATCAGCTTGCAGACTTGCTTCAGCACCACCTCATCCGTGCTCTCGCCAAGGGCGGTGTAGTAAGAGGAGGTCCCGGTCTCGACCATGCAGCGGGCAATCAACTCGCCAGTGCGCGAGCCGCGTATCGAGGCATCGGCCTTCACGTCGATCTTGTAGCCGGCGCGGTAGCGGGCAAAGGCATCGTCGAAGGACCATCCGGGATCGGCGATCTCGGCCCAGCGGCCTAGGGCATCGCCATGCTGGACCTCCTCCACCGCCCAGTTGTCGGCGGCTTGGCTGAAGTCAGGGTCACCCACGAAGACGTTGTTCAGATAGACGGCGTAATCGACGCCGTTCTTCTCCACCAGCGCCGCCGCCTTGACCAGCGGCACGATCTCGGGATCGACCTTCGCCGGATCGAACTTGTCCCAGGCGATCTGGTCGAGGGTCCAGTGCTTCATGCGCTTCCCGGTAGTCCGTGGCGATTCGCGGCACCCATCATAGCGCGACGGGGCGGCCTGGAGTCAGGCCGCCCCGCCGGGCATGACAGGCTCGTGACATCTCGCGGCCGGGGCGAGCGGTTTCAACCCGCCACCCCGGCCCAAGCTGTTGATTCAGGCGGCCTGGGCGGCTTCCTGCATGGCGCGGGCGGCCATCAGTCGGTCGCTTGCGCGGTCACGCACCTCCGGCGTTTCGTCGGCGGCCGCGGCCAGCGCCGCTTCCGCCTCGGTAACGCGCTGGGCGGCGGCGGCCCGGGAGAGGGTGGCGACCGGGGTGACCTCATCGGCCAGCACGGTCACACGGGTCGGGGTGATCTCCGCAAAGCCGCCCATGATGAAGAGCTGCTCGGTCTCCTGCCCGCCCTCCGTCACGCGGATGACGCCGCCCCTGAGGGCGACGATCATCGGTGCATGGTTGGGCAGCACGCCCATCTCGCCCTCATAGGCCGGGATGACCGCCATCTCGACGGGGCGCGAGAGGAGCAGGCGCTCCGGGCTCACCAGCTCGAGGTCGAAGGTTGCCATGGGGTCAGGCCGAAACCTTCAGGGTCTCAGCCTTCTTCACGGCCTCATCGATGGTGCCGACCATGTAGAAGGCGGCCTCGGGGAGGTGGTCGTACTCGCCGGCGACGATGCCAGCAAAGCTGCGGATCGTGTCCTCCAGCTTCACGAAGACGCCCGGCGTGCCGGTGAAGACCTCGGCAACATGGAAAGGCTGGGAGAGGAAGCGCTGGATCTTGCGCGCGCGCGCCACGACCAGCTTGTCCTCTTCCGAGAGCTCATCCATGCCCAGGATCGCGATGATGTCCTGCAGCGACTTGTAGGTCTGCAGGACGCGCTGCACCTCGCGGGCCACGCGGTAGTGCTCCTCGCCCACCACACGCGGGTCGAGCGCGCGGGAGGTGGAGTCCAGCGGGTCCACGGCCGGGAAGATGCCCAGCTCGGCGATGGAGCGGTTCAGCACCGTCGTCGCGTCAAGGTGAGCGAAGGAGGTCGCAGGCGCCGGGTCGGTCAGGTCGTCGGCGGGCACGTAGATGGCCTGCACCGAGGTGATCGAGCCCTTCTTCGTGGAGGTGATGCGCTCCTGCAGCGCGCCCATGTCGGTCGACAGGGTCGGCTGGTAGCCCACCGCGGAGGGGATGCGGCCGAGCAGCGCCGACACCTCGGCGCCCGCCTGGGTGAAGCGGAAGATGTTGTCGATAAAGAAGAGCACGTCCTGGCCCTGCTCATCGCGGAAGTATTCCGCCATGGACAGGCCCGAGAGGGCCACGCGCGCACGCGCGCCCGGCGGCTCGTTCATCTGGCCGTAGACGAGCGCCACCTTGGAGCCCTCGGTGCCGCCATTCTCGCCGAGCTTGATGACGCCGGCGTCGATCATCTCGTGATAGAGGTCGTTGCCCTCGCGGGTGCGCTCACCCACGCCGGCGAAGACCGACACGCCGCCATGACCCTTGGCGATGTTGTTGATCAGCTCCTGGATGGTCACCGTCTTGCCGACACCGGCGCCGCCGAAGAGGCCGATCTTGCCGCCCTTGGAATAGGGCGCCAGCAGGTCCACCACCTTGATGCCGGTGACCAGGATCTCGGTGCTGGTCGCCTGGTCCTCGAAGGCCGGGGCCTCGCGGTGGATGGTGTAGGTCTTGTCGTGCGGTACCGGGCCGCGCTCGTCGATCGGCTCGCCGATGACGTTCACGATGCGGCCGAGCGTGCCCTCGCCCACCGGCACGGAGATGCCCTTGCCCGTGTCCACCACCTCGGTGCCGCGGACGAGGCCGTCCGTGGTGTCCATGGCAATGGCGCGGACGGTGCGCTCGCCTAGATGCGACGCAACCTCGAGGACGAGGGTGCGGCCGGAAACGTCGGTCGTCAGCGCGTTGAGGATGTTCGGCAGCTCGGAGGGGAACTGCACATCCACGACGGGGCCAAGGACCTGGGTGACCTTGCCAACATTGTTCTTCATCGGATGGCTCCTGTCAGACCGCTTCAGCACCGGAGATGATCTCGATCAGCTCCTTGGTGATGTTGGCCTGTCGCGTGCGGTTGTAGTTGAGCGTCAGCCTGTTGATCATGTCGCCCGCGTTGCGCGTGGCGTTGTCCATCGCGGTCATCTGACTTCCGAAGAAGCCGGCCGCGTTCTCCAGCAGGGCGCGATAGATCTGGATAGCGAGGTTCTTCGGCAGCAGCGCCGCCAAGAGCTCTTCCTCGCCGGGTTCGTACTCATACAGTGCCGGCAACTCGCCCGCGGGGGCCGCAGCCGCGTCATTGGCGGGCAGCGGCGCCGGGATCAGGCGCTGCTCGCTGGCAATCTGGCTGATCACGCTCTGGAAGCGGTTGTAGATCAGCGTGCAGACGTCGAACTCGCCGGCCTCCAGCATCGCAGTGATGCGGGTGGCGATCTCATCCGCCTGCTCGAAGCCGAGGCGCTTGACGTTGTGGTAGCTGATCTCACCCACGACGCGGCTGGCGAACTCACGCTTCAGGTAGGTCGCGCCCTTGCGACCCACCGTCAGCAGCTTCACCGTCTTGCCCTCGGCCTCCAGTGCACGAATGCGGGCGCGCGCGAAGCGGCCAGCATTGGTGTTGAAGGCGCCGGAGAGACCGCGCTCGGCGGTCACCACGACCAACAGGTGGACCTGATCGCGCCCCGTGCCGATCAGCATTTTCGGCGCGTCGGGGCTGTCCGCCACCGCCGCACCGAGGGAGGCAAGCATGCGCTCCATTCGCTGGGCATAGGGCCGCGCCGCCTCGGCCTGCGCCTGGGCACGGCGCAGCTTGGCGGCGGCGACCATCTTCATCGCCTGCGTGATCTTGCGCGTGGACTTCACGCTGTTGATGCGACCGCGCAGGTCCTTGAGACTGGCCATGAGGGCTTCTCCGCGTCCCCCGCGTCAGCCGAAGGACTTGGCGAAGCTGTCGAGGAAGGCCGCGAGTGCCTTATCGGTGTCGCCGGAGATGGCACCCTCCTTGCGGATGGCCTCCAGGATCTCGGGCTTCGCCGCCTTCAGCTCACCGAGCATCCGCTTCTCGAACTCGCCGACCTGGTTCACAGGCACCTTGTCCAGGTAGCCGCGGGTGCCGGCGAAGATCGCCACCACCTGCTCCTCGACCGGCACGGGCGCGTACTGGGGCTGCTTCAGCAGCTCGGTCAGGCGCGCGCCACGGGCCAGCAGGGCCTGGGTGGAGGCATCGAGATCCGAGGCGAATTGGGCGAAGGCCGCCATCTCGCGATACTGCGCCAGGTCCAGCTTGATCTTGCCGGCCACCTGCTTCATCGCCTTGATCTGCGCCGCCGAGCCCACGCGGGACACCGACAGACCCACATTCACGGCCGGGCGGATGCCGCGGAAGAACAGTTCGGTCTCGAGGAAGATCTGGCCGTCCGTGATCGAGATCACGTTGGTCGGGATGTAAGCGGACACGTCGCCCGCCTGCGTCTCGATCACCGGCAGCGCGGTCAGCGAGCCGAGGCCAGCGGCCTCGCCCATCTTCGCCGCGCGCTCGAGCAGGCGGGAGTGCAGGTAGAACACGTCGCCCGGATAGGCCTCGCGGCCCGGCGGACGGCGCAGCAGCAGCGACATCTGGCGATAGGCGACGGCCTGCTTCGACAGGTCGTCATAGAAGATGACGGCATGCATGCCGTTGTCGCGGAAGTACTCGCCCATCGTGCAGCCCGTGTAGGGCGCCAGGAACTGCATGGGGGCCGGGTCGGAGGCCGTGGCGGCCACGACGATCGAGTATTCCATCGCGCCACGCTCCTCGAGGGTGCGGACGAGCTGGGCGACAGTGGAGCGCTTCTGGCCGATGGCGACGTAGATGCAGTAGAGCTTCTTGCTCTCGTCGGTGCCGGAGTTGATCGTCTTCTGGTTCAGGATCGTGTCGATGATGACAGCGGTCTTGCCCGTCTGGCGGTCACCGATGACCAGCTCACGCTGGCCGCGGCCGATCGGGATCAGGCTGTCGATCGCCTTGATGCCGGTCTGCATCGGCTCGTGCACGGACTTGCGCGGGATGATGCCCGGCGCCTTCACCTCGACGCGCGAGCGCGTGACGTTGGTCAGCGGGCCCTTGCCGTCGATCGGGTTGCCGAGGCCATCGACCACGCGGCCGAGCAGGCCCTTGCCGACGGGCACGTCCACGATGGTGCCGGTGCGGGAGACGGTGTCGCCTTCGCGGATGCGGCTGTCATCGCCGAAGACCACGATGCCGACATTGTCGGATTCGAGGTTCAGCGCCATGCCGCGCACGCCGGCGGAAGGGAACTCCACCATCTCGCCGGCCATGACGTTCTGCAGGCCGTAGCAACGGGCGATGCCGTCACCGACCGTCAGGACGGTGCCGACCTCGGCCACATTGGCGTCGGTGTCGAAGCCAGCAATCTGCTGCTTCAGGATGTCCGAGATTTCTGCGGGACGGATGTCCATGGTCAGGCGGCCCCCTTCATGGCGTAGCTCAGGCGCTGGAGCCTGGACTTGATGGATGTGTCGTAGAGGCGAGACCCGATCTTGACGATCAGGCCGCCCAGGATGGAAGCGTCCACCGTCTCGGTGAGGCGGACGTTGGAATAGCCGGCCTCGGTGAGGCGGGCGGCGATCTGGGTGCGCTGGGTCGCGTTCAGCGGATGGGCGGTGACGACCTCGGCCGCCTGCTGCCCCCGCTGCTCTGCAAGCAGGGCGCCGAAGGTGGACAGCACCTCGGCGAGCGCCGAGAGGCGGCGGTTGGCGATCAACACGCCCACCAGGTTCTTCACGTCCCCGCCGATGCGGGCGCGGTCCAGCACGGCGAAGGCGCCGTTCCGCTGGGCCGCGGCGCCCAGCCGGGGATCGGCGATGAAGGCGCGGAAGCCGGCATCCTCGCGGACGAGGGCGGCAAGGTTCTCGACCTCGGCCGCGACGGCGTCGACCGTCTTCTTGTCCTTGGCCAGTTCCAGCAGCGCGAGGGCGTAGCGCTGCGCCACGCCGCCCGTCTGGCCTGAAGTGGCCTGGGGCGCGGCAGACTTGTCGATGGCGGCTGCTTCGGAGGCCACTGGCGATCCCGTTCGAGGGGTTGGTGAGGACCTGTCCGCCCGATTCCACCGGCATTACCGGGTTAGGCGGGCCTGCGCGTGACGCTCCGGGAATCCCCAGGCGCCGGCGCGGGCCCCTTAACATGATGCAATGCGGCGGTGCAATCGCCCCAGGGCGCGAACAACGCCCCTGGGTCGGGCCCATCGCACACCGATGCCGCCCGGCATGCCGGCCAGCCCGGAAGCGGCGCGTCCCGCGCCCCTGCCTGTGCCCCATAATTGGTGCACCTGCCGGTCGATTGGAACCCTCCCCCACCTGCCGCGCTCTATCCCTGACCCGGAGGGGCGGGGCGCTCCGCCCCTGCTTCCGGAGCGACCACGAATTCCTGCCAAGGAGGCCAGCATGAGCACGGATAAGACCGACCAGAAGCGGGACCGCGAAACGGGCGACTGGGTATCGGACCTGAAGCCGGGGGCGGGGCGCGAGGCAAAGGCCGACAAGGCAGTCGAGGACACCTTCCCCGCCTCCGATCCCGCGAACACGAATTCCGGCACCACAGGCTTCATCTCGCCGGGCGGCAAGGACCTCGGCAAGGCCACCGACCAGGGTAGCGGCGAGGCCGGCACCCGGTCGGGCGGCAAGCCCTAGGGGTGCCGTGCCATGAGCGGTAGCAAGCCTGGGGACCGGCCAGAGGAGGTCCGGTCCGAGGAGAAGCGGAGCGGACCTTACGAAGGCCTGGAGGAGGAGCGGCGGCTCCGCGAAACGGGCGGCTGGCGGGAGGGGCTGCAACCCGGCGTCGGCCGGGGCGCCGAACTCGACGAGGCGCTGGAGAGCGCCGCCCCGGATGCCGATCCGGCGATGCGGCCCGCAGTGCCCGGATTCGGCGTCCAGCCGGATGCAACGGAGATCTATGTCGAAGGCGGCGGTGTGGCCCGGGCGCGAAATGCGCGGGACGACCTGCCACTCCAGGGCTGATCGCTTCTTCAGCCGCGTGAACGGAGCAGCCCCGGACGGAGTCTGGGGCTGTTTTCCGTTGGCCGCAGCCTGCGAATCCGTTTCTTAGACGAAGCCTTAGAGGAAGCTCACCGGGTCCACGTCGACCTGCACCCGCACCGCATTCGGCACCTCCACCCGGGAGAGCCAGGAACGCAGGAGCGGCTGAACGGCCACGTCCCGCCGCGCCTTCAGAAGCAGGCGGCGGCGGTGGCGGCCGCGCAGCATGGCCAGGGGCGCCGGGGCGGGCCCCAGAACCTGGACCCCCTCCCCGCCCGGTGCGGCCAGGCCAAGGTCCCGCGCCACCCGGTCCGCCGCGCGTTCATCCTCGGAGGAGACGATCAGGGCGGCGAGACGGCCAAAGGGCGGCCAGGCGCCGGGGCGCCGGGCCTCCGCCTCCTCGGCCATGAAGTTTTCCAGGTTGCCCGACACCAGGGCCTGCATGACCGGGTGTTCGGGGTTCCAGGATTGCAGCAGCACCTTGCCCGGGCTTTCCGCGCGGCCGGCGCGGCCGGAAACCTGGTGGAGCAGCTGCACCGTCCGCTCAGCGGCCCGCAAGTCGCCACCCGCGAGGCCAAGATCGGCATCCACCACCCCCACCAGCGTCAGATGCGCGAAGTGCCAGCCCTTGGCGACGATCTGGGTGCCGATCAGCAAATCCACTTCGCGGTCCGCGATCATGCGGGCGGCCTCGGCGGCGGCGGCGGGGCCGGGAATGGTGTCGGAAGCCATCACGAAGCGGCGCGCATCGGGGAAAAGCTGCGCAGCCTCCTCCTGGATTCGCTCCACTCCGGGACCGATGGCGGTCAGGCTGCCCTCCGCGCCGCATTCCGGGCAGTGCGGGGGGATGGGCTCAGCATGGCCGCAATGGTGGCATTGCAAGCGCCTTTGCGCGCGGTGCTCCACCAGCCAGGCCGTACAGTTGGGACACCGGATGCGATGGCCGCAGGTGCGGCACAGTGTCATCGGCGCATAGCCGCGACGGTTGAGGAAGAGCATGGCCTGCTCCCCCTTCGCCAGGGTCTCGGTGATCGCCTCGATCAGCGGAGGGGAGATGAAGCGGCCGCGCTCGGGCGGAACCTTGCGCAGGTCCAGCACCGTCACCTCCGGAAGGCCGGCGCTGCCGTGGCGGCTGGGAAGGTTGACGGCCGAATAGCGGCCCTGCTCGGCATTGGTCAGCGTCTCAAGGCTCGGCGTGGCGGAGACGAGGACGCAGCTCGCCTCGGCCATGCGGGCGCGCACCACGGCCATGTCGCGGGCGTGGTAGATAACGCCGTCCTCCTGCTTGAAGGCGGTCTCGTGCTCCTCGTCCACGATGATGAGGCCGAGATTCGGGAAGGGCAGGAACAGGGCCGAGCGGGCGCCGACCAGCACCCCCACCTCCCCATCCGCCACCGCACGCCAGGTGGCGCGGCGCAGCCGGCCCGAGAGTTCCGAGTGCCACAGGGCGGGGGCGCAGCCGAAACGGGCCTTGAAGCGGTCCAGCCATTGCGCCGAGAGGGCGATTTCCGGCAGCAGAACCAGTGCCTGGCGCCCCTGGCGCAGGCATTCGGCCACGGCATCGAGATAGACCTCGGTCTTGCCCGAGCCGGTCACGCCGGCCAGCAGAGTGACGCCAAAGGCGCGCTTCGCCACCGATTCCCGGAGGCTGGCCGCCGCCTCCTCCTGCTCCGGCGCCAGGAACGGGCCGGGATGCTCCGGATCGGGCCGGGCGAAGCTGCGGGGGCGCGGCAGCAGGGCGGGCTCGATCAGCCCGGCATCGGCCAGGCCGCGCAGCACGCCGGTGGAGACCTCGGCCTCATCGGCGATATCGGCGCCGGCCCGGGGTTCGCCGGGTTGCATCGCTTCCAACACCCGGCGGCGCTGGGGGGTCATCCGGTAGCCCGGGGCGCCCTCGCGGGCGATCTCGCCGGCGGCGGAAAGCTTCCATCCGGCCTGCTGGCCCGGCGGTTCCAGGGCGGAGGGCACGCTCATCGCCATGCGCAGCACCGCCCCGGGCGGGGCAAGCGTGTAGGCGGCCACCCATTCGACGAAGCGGCGCAGTGCCTCCTTCATCGGCGGCGCAGGCAGGATTCCCAGGATATCGCGGAGGCGGCCCTCGGCCAGGTTCGGATCCGGTTCGCCATCCCAGACCACTCCGAGCATCTCGCGCCCGCCCAGGGGCACGGCAACGAAGCTGCCCGGCTCCGGCAGAAGCGTGCCGTTGGGCACGCGGTAATCATAGGCGCCGCCCCCTGGCGTATCGAGCGGCAGCGGCAGCAGCACGCGGATGCGGCGGGCCGGCGGCCCCTTGGGCGCGGCGCCGCGGCGCTTGCCCTTGGTCGTGGCGGCGGGCGCGGAGACGAGGCCGTCCCCGAACAGCCCGCCATCCAGGCTTGCGCCCTTCGCGCTGGACTCGGCCTCTTCCATCGCTATTGATCCGCCCCCGCCAGACCCCGCCCCTTCCCGGCCTCCAGGGCCGCGCCTTCCAGGACAGAGATCATGAAATTTTTCGTGGACACCGCCGAGGTCTCCGAAATCCGCGCCCTCGCCGAGAGCGGGCTGCTCGACGGCGTCACCACCAACCCGTCCCTGATCGCCAAGTCCGGCCGCCCAATGGCCGAGGTGATCAAGGAGATCTGCGACATCACCCCCGGCCCCGTCAGCGCCGAGGTCACGGCCACGGATTACAACGGCATGATGCGCGAGGGGGAATTCCTCGGGCGGATCGCCCCCAACGTCGTCATCAAGCTGCCGCTGACCGAAGCCGGGCTGCGCGCATGCAAACATATGGTGAACAACGGGGTGATGGTCAACGTGACCCTGTGCTTCTCCGCGGCCCAGGCGCTGCTCGCGGGCAAGGCCGGCGCGACCTACATCTCCCCCTTCGTCGGGCGGTTGGACGACATCGGCCAGGACGGCATGCAGCTGATCGAGGACACGGTCCAGATCTATGACAACTATCCGGCCATCCGGACCGAGGTGCTGGTGGCCTCCATCCGCCACCCGATCCACCTGATCCAGGCCGCCAAGATCGGTGCGCATGTCGCCACCCTGCCGCCGTCGGTGATCAAGTCACTCTACAAGCATCCGCTGACAGATCGGGGGCTGGAGAGCTTCCTGGCGGATTGGCAGAAGACGGGGCAGTCGATTCTCTGATCCGCGGCCAGGGGCTTTGCCCCTGGATCCCACCGGGGGCCGAACGCGGCCCCCGGACCCCCGGGGGTTTGCCACGGTGGCCGGCGCGGAAGCTGCCCAGATCCACCATCCACTCGGCACCTGCGCCAGTGGTACTGTGCGTTTGATTTCTGCGGGCACAAGCCCGCCTCTCCTCCTACATTGAAGTTGCATGGCGCCCCAACACACGCAGAAGCTGTAGTGCGGAGCAGTTCCAGTCGAACTGGGCGAGTTTACGGCCACCAGGACAACCGAAGGGGCGCCGACATCTCCGCACCCTGGACTGCATCCAGGCAGAAGGGCAGCCGTGACGCCCATTCAGGAGGTGCCATGTACGACCAGCAGACGTTCAAGACCGAACTCGACGGCCTCTACAGCGACTACAGCAAGCAGATGCCCCGCTGGTACGCCGACCGATGGGGCAAGACGGAAGAGATCGACCGGGCTTGGAAGCTCTACTCCAATGCCCGGAATTCGCAGCTCTCCATGCTGGTGCTTGGCGACATCTCAATCCGCCAGGACAACGACATGCTGAAGAACATAGGAACGACGGCCGCCTACCCCATGACCAATCCCAGCGGCACGACGACCGGCCGAAATCCCCGAACCTCGGCTTCCAACAAGACCGGCAGCGTTCTCAACGAGCAGGATTGGTGGCCGCTTCCGAACGACGCCTGGCTGCTTGGCGGCATCCACGGGCTCGCTCAGTTCCATCTCGCATCGGGCACGAACCCGGCCGATGACCTGTTATGGGACGCCTCCGCATCGCGCCCGCGCGTTCTTGGCCGCGAGCTGATCGGGCTTTTCGCCTTCGGCTACATCCGCGTCAGGCATGACCATGAGGCGAAGCTGGGAATCGTGTTCGGGCCGAACAACAAGAAGGCGGCGACGGATTCCACCTTCACCAAATACCTGTTCGCCCTGAAGGAATATATCGGCGTCGCCCAGATCAAGGCGAAGCTGATCAACACCAAGGATTACAGCCGGTTCGCGACGCCAGCCTGAGGGCCGGCGCGGCCTGGAGCATCCTTCGCCCTCCGCCTTCGAGGGCAATGCTCCAGGCGCTTCTCCCCGGGGCGGTTCACCCATAGGGCAATGGCACTCCTAGGCGCCCACGGCCTCCAGACACGCCTTCACCGCCGCCTCCACCCGCAGCGCCGCATCCAGCGCCGCCCGCCCGGCCGCGCCATCCGCCTCGATCGGCGCTCCGTCCAGGCAAGCCGCGGCAAAGGAGGCATGCTCGGCCTCCAGGCTGTCGCTTTCCGCCCAGGTTGCCTGGGAGAGGCCATGGCCGGGGATCTGCTCCAGCGGCTCGCCCTCCCCGCGCCGGACCCAGCTCATCTCCCGCTTCAGATGGTCCAGGTTGAGGTAGCCGCTGTCGCCGAAGAGCCGCAGGCGGCGCTCCATGTGCAGGGAGACGCGGCTGGCAGTGATGGTGGCGGCGGCACCATTGCCGAAGCGGAGCCGGGCATTGGCGATGTCGATGGTCGGGGAGACGACGCTGCTGCCGACAGCATCCACCCCGACCAGCGGACTGTTCGCCAGGGCCAGCGCCAGGTCCAGGTCGTGGATCATCAGGTCCAGGATCACCGAGACATCCAGGCTGCGTGGCCGGAAGGGCGCGATGCGGATGGCCTCCATATAGAGCGGGCGTCCCACCCGCGCGGCGAGGCCGCCCTCCGCCCGAAGCGCGCGCATGCCGCCGGAAAAGCGCTCGAGCTGCCCGACCTGCAGGACGACGCCCTTCGCCTTGGCCAGCGCGACCAACTCGTCGGCCTGCTCCAGCGTGGCGGCGATCGGCTTCTCCACCAGCACATGCCTTCCGGCGGAAAGCGCCTCATGGGCCAGTCCATGGTGGAAGGCGGTAGGCGCGGCCACGATCACGGCTTCCGCCCGGCCAATCACCTCCTCTGCCGAAAGGGCGGGGCAGCCGGCCTCGGCCGCCACCACCGCGGCACGGGCCGGATCGGCATCATGCAGGCCGATGAAGTCGAAGCGCGGGGCCTTCGCGGCCTTCAGCGCGTGGAAGCGGCCGAAATGGCCGGCCCCCAGGATGCCCAGACGTAGCCGCATATGCCCGATCCCCTTCGAAGACGGAGGCCTGTAGCAAAGAACCACCAGGGTTGCATCGGGGGCGGCCGGGCCGCATGTTCCGCCCCTGTTTCCAGGGCAGATTGCCAGTTTTTAACGGGGGGCCGAACAGGCCATGCTGTACTTCGCGCGGTGGAAGGTCGCCGCGATCCTGGGCGTTATCGCCTTGGGCCTGCTTCTTTGCGTTCCGAATCTCGTGCCCCGCTCGGCCCTGCCCGACTGGGCGGCGCGGCAGATCTCGCTGGGCCTCGACCTGCGCGGCGGCTCCTATCTCCTGCTGGAGGTGGACATGAACGCGGTGGTGCGGGAGCGGGTGGAAAGCCTGGCCGATGGTGCCCGCACACGGCTGCGCACTGCCAATATTGGCTACCTGAACCTGTCGCCGGATCCGAACAACCGCCGCCTCACGCTGCGCGTGCGCGATCCGGCCCAGACCGAGGCCGCCGCCGCCCAGTTGCGGGAACTGGCCAACCCGGTTCCGATCCGCGGCTCCGCCACTGGCGCCACCGAGCCGGACATCACCGTCGCCACCAGCCCGGACGGCACCGTCACCGCCACCCTGTCGGACGCCGCCCTGGTGGCGCGCGGCACCGGCGCCGTGGAGCAGTCCATCGAGATCGTCCGCCGCCGCATCGATGAAACCGGCGTGTCCGAAGCGCTGATTGCCCGCCAGGGGCAGAACCGCATTCTGGTGCAGCTGCCGGGCGTGGAGGACCCCAACCGGATCAAGGACCTGCTGGGCCGCACCGCCCGCATGACCTTCCACCTGCTGGACGAGAATGCGAATCCGAACGGCACGGGCGCCCCGCCCCCGGGCGTGCAGTTCCTTTCCGGCGAGGCGCGGGACGGTCAGCCTGCCCAGCGCTACGCCGTGCGCCGCCGCGTGGAGGTGGACGGCGCCAACCTGTCCGATGCCCGCGCGGGCCAGGACAGCCGGAATGGCGAATGGGTGGTGAACTTCACCTTCGACAGCGTGGGCACCCGCCGCTTTGCCGAGGTGACGCGGCAGAATGTCGGCCGCCCCTTCGCCATCGTGCTGGATGACAAGGTGATCACCGCTCCGGTGATCCGCGAGCCGATCATCGGCGGCAGCGGCCAGATCAGCGGCAGCTTCAACGCACGCAGCGCGAACGACATCGCCGTGCTGCTGCGCGCCGGCGCCCTGCCCGCGCCCCTGACGGTGGTGGAGGAGCGAACGGTCGGGCCGGAGCTGGGCGCGGATGCCATCCGGGCGGGCATGATCTCGCTCGCGGTCGGCGCCCTCTTCGTCTTCCTCTACATGGGCTTTGCCTATGGCCTGTTCGGCTGGTTCGCCAACATCGCCCTGCTGGTGAACATCATGCTGATGATGGCGGCGCTGTCCCTGCTGCAGGCGACGCTGACGCTGCCGGGCATCGCCGGCATCGTGCTGACCCTCGGCACGGCGCTCGACGCCAACATCCTCATCAATGAACGCATCCGCGAGGAGACGCGGGCGGGGCGGACTCCGATCCAGGCGCTGGAGATGGGCTTCACCAAGGCCTCCGGCACGATCATGGACAGCAACCTGACCAACCTGATCGCCATGGTTTGCCTCTATGCCTTCGGCTCCGGCCCGGTGAAGGGCTTTGCCGTCACGGTCGCCATCGGCACCATCGTGCAGATGTGGACCGCCACCACCCTCGTCCGCCTGTTCGTCTCCTGGTGGTACCGCGCGCGCCGTCCGCGCGAGCTGCCGGTCTGAGAGGGAGAACAACCATGTTCGGCTTCCTCCGCCGCCCTCTCTTCCGCCTGGTGCCCGATGACACGCGCATCCCCTTCATGAAGGGGCGCGTAATGGGGCTCGTCGTCTCGGCGGTGCTCTCCATCGGCTCCGTCATCCTCGCCATCAATCCGGGGCTCGAACAGGGCATCGACTTCAAGGGCGGCATCATCATGGAGGCCCGCACGCCGGGCCCCGCCGATCTCGGCCAGCTCCGCAGCGCCGTCGCGGGCCTCAATCTCGGCGATGTCGGCATCCAGGAATTCGGCGACGCCTCCACCGTCCTGATCCGCCTGCCCGTGCAGGGGGAGGAAGGCGCGACGCAGCAGGCCGTCTCCCGCGTGCGTGGCGCGCTCGAGACGGTGGCTCCCGGCGCGCGCATCCTGCGGACCGAGGCGGTGGGCAACCGCGTCTCGGACGAGCTGTTCCGGGGTGGGCTGATCGCGCTCGGCATCTCGCTCGGCGCGATGCTGATCTACATCTGGTTCCGCTTCGAATGGCAGTTCGCCATCGGCGCCATCGTCACGCTGATCCTCGATACGACCAAGGTGGTGGGCTTCCTCGCCGTCACCCGGCTCGAGTTTAACCTGACGACCATCGCGGCGATCCTGACGATCATCGGCTTCTCGGCCAACGACAAGGTCGTGGTCTATGACCGGATGCGGGAGAACCTGCGCAAGTTCAAGACGATGCCGCTGCGCGAGCTGATCGACCGCTCGATCAACGAGACGCTGAACCGCACTCTCGGCACGTCCATGACGCTGTTCCTCTCGGCGCTGCCGCTGGCCCTGTTCGGTGGCGAGACACTGGCGGGCTTCGCCTGGGCGATGCTCTTCGGCATCGTCATCTCCGCCTCCTCCTCGATCTTCATCGCGGCGCCGATCCTGCTCTTCCTCGGGGAGAACCGGCTGCGGCGCGGGACCGAGGCCGTGGCTAAACCGGGCGCTGCGGGCAGGTCGGGCGCGCAGGCGCCCAAGACCGCTGCGACCGCCGCAAGGCCGCGGGGATGACAAGGCGGCGCGCCCTCCTCGGCGCCCTGCCCCTGGCCGCCGCTGGCTCGCGGACGGCCTGGGCGCAGCTTTCCTACCCCTATGTGCCGCCGGGCACGCGGCCGCGCAGCATCACGCTGCTGGTCGGGGCCGCGGGAGGCAGCGGCGCCGATCTCTGGGTACGCGGCTTCGCGCCCTTCCTCGAGCGACACATGAAGCAGGTGCAGGTCGCGGTGGTGAATCGCGTCGGCGAGGGCGGGCTCGCAGTGATGCGCGACCTGGCGGATGCGCCGACCGACGGCTCCGTCATGGCTTATGCGCCCATGCCCTCCCTCCTGGCGCGCATGGTGGAGCGCCATGCGACCGCGCTGTTCGATCGGCTGCGCTTCATCGGCAGCGTGACAGAGGAGCCGGTGGCGCTGGTCGCCCCGCCCGGCACGGAGCTGGCGGCGCTGCGCAGCCAGAGCGGTGGGAGGCCCCTGGCCCTGCCGCCGCCGGTAAGCGCGGCCGCCATCCTCGCCGCCGAACTTGGAACCGAGCTGCCGCTGGAGCACCTGCACTTCCCCTCAGCCACCGCGGCGAGGCAGGCGGCGATGTCCGGCAATGTCGAGGCAGCGATGCTTGCCATCTCCGACTGCGTCATGCCCGTGCGGGAGGGTAAGCTGGCCGTGCTCGCGATTGCCGCGCGCGCCCGGCATCCACAGCTTCCCGAAACCCCCACCCTGCGCGAAGCCGGATTGGCGATCGAGGCGGGGTTGCGCCGGGGGATCGCCGTACCGGCAAGCATTGCCCCTGAGGCGGCATCCCGCATCTCCCGTGCCCTTGCCGCCGCCGCCGCCGATCCGGAGTTCCTCGCCCAGGCGGAGGCCCGCTTCATTCTGCCGGTCTTCCACGAAGAGACGGCGTGGCGCGCGCTGATTACCCAGGACCTGGTGACGCTCCGCAGCCGCTGGGAAACCTCGCCCTGGCAGGTGAGCGGCGGCTGACGGAAAACTTGCAAGTCGATAGCGCGAGAGGGGTGTTCTGGGGCCCTGCCTGGGCCGGCCCTATGCTCCGGCCCAGGCATCGCGGTAGGCCGGACTTGCCCGTCGAACCGGTTCGTGAAGGTGCGCTGGCTGCCAATCAGGCTCACAGAGACGGCAAAATCCACGCCGTCATCCGGAATTCCGGGCTTCTTTCCGCCGTCCAGGATGGGCTTCGCCTCATCGGGGCGCCGCCCGCGCCGTGCCGCTGTCCGAAGCCATGGCCTGGTTGGTCCGCCCTCGGCGCCCGCCGCTGGGACTCCTCTGCGAGCCGCATCCCGGAAGCTCCGGCTGGGACGCGCTGCATGCGGCGTCGCAGCCGTGACCCGCCTGCGCCAGGCGGGCCATCCCGTCCGGATTGACGACATGAGCCTGGAAAAGAACCGGGACGTGTTGCTGGACCTCCCCTTCACCGGCCTCAAGCTGGACCGGCATCTGGTGGACGCAACGCGCCACAGCCGTCGCGCAAGGGCGGAGATCGAGCGTCTGGTCGCCATGGCCCATGCACGGGGAATGCTGGTAACGGCCGAGGGGGTGACGGATGCCGCGCTGTGGCAGGCCTCGCGTGGGCCTGGGCTGACCATCCGCAGGGTTTCGCCGTCGGCCGCCCCCTTCTGGCGGCGGCCCATCCGGCCTGGGCTGCCGCCTGACGCGGCACGCGGCGTCCGCTCAGCCGCGCGAAGGACTGAGCGCGGAGCGGAGCGCACGGCCGCCTAGCCGTTAGCCGTCAGCGCATCGCGGCGATGTCGATCACCTCCATGCTGCCAGCGACCGGGCCAAGAGCCGTCGGCATCCCGTTCTCCAGATTGATCGTGTGCAGCACACCGCCCGACAGGAAGTACCCGGTGTTGGTCGTGCCCTCGGTGAGGATGTCGAAGGCTGCACTTGCGGGGACGCCTTCGCCGATTCGGCCGCGCATCTGCTGCACGCCGTCATTCGGCGGTGCCTGTAGGTTCAGTTGGCCGAGCACGGCATCCACCGTCAGCAGCATGGTGGCCGAGGCGCCCATCATGCTGTTCGTATAGGCGCCGGCCGAGATGCGCGGCGTTGTATCCGCCAGCGGGGTGCCCGGCTGGTACTTTAGCTGGCCGTCGCGGACGACCTGCCCATTCTCCACATTGACGCGGAAATTTATGCCGGAGCTGCCCATTAGTCGCAGGCGGTCCGCCACAGGGTTGAAGTCGACCACCGCGCGCCCGCCGGATTCGAAGCGCTCATTCAGCTGGCTTACCTTCGTGGCCGCACCGCTCATCGAGTCGATGGTGACGACCTGCCCGCTCTCCGTCACTCCGTAGAGCTTGCCGTCGGCCGGGCGGATGTCGATTCCCAGCAGCTTTCCCTCGGCGCCGCGCACGCGGACCGGGGCGGCAGCGCGGCGCGTATCGGTATCGATGTTGACCAGGCTGCCCTCGGCAGTCAGGCCGATCAAGGTCGCGGCCTCCGCCCCGACTGAAAGGCCGAGGATGGCGGCACCTGCCAGGGCAAGGCGGTGGATGGAACAGGGCATGCGTCTCTCCGTGCTTGGGCGGGACGCCTTGCCCCGCCCAGGCGCTACGGGGCGCGATGCTGTCTGGACGCCGGGACGAGCATCACCAAAGCGCGAGCGCGACAGAGCGCGGGGCAGCCCGGCTGGCACACGCTCTTTATCGACGCCCCCTTTATCGAAGCCACGCGGTTCCGGAGATGCCGACGCTCGCCGCAACGCCCGAGGCAAAATTCCTAAGACGGCCGCGCCGGTGCAAGGCGCCCGATGAACAGGATGGGCCCCGTCGGCCGCCCTGTCGGGGACCCGCCCGGTGGCTCCAGCGTGATCTCGATCAACATGCCCGGCTGCGGCCGCACGAGACCGGGCGCGACGCTGGCCTGCCCGCTTGCGGGGATCAGCCCAAGCGAAATGGGCGCAGTTGCTCCGGGCGGCAGGGCCCAGAGCTGCTGAACACGGCCGGGCTCCACGGCGCGGGGGTTCAGGCTGGCGAGGCGCAGCCCGCCGCCCTCGCTCTCCACGAGCCAGGCCGGCTGGTCGCGGCTGGTGAGGAGCACCGTCATCATCCGGGCGGGCTCGGCGGGGCGCAGGATGAGGAAGGCAGCTAACCCGGCCGCAACCGCGGTGGCACCAGCCGCCCAGGCCTTCCAGAGCCGGGATGGACGCAACGGCCCGGCGGGCGCCGAACCACGTGCGGCGAGTGAGGCCTCGATCCGGTCCCACAATTCGGCGGGGGGCGCCTCGGGCAGGGAAAGGCCGGCAAGTGGGGCGAGCCGGGCCTCCCAGGCGGCGGCAGCTTCGCGCAGGGGTGCGTTGAAGGGAATGGCGCGGGCGACCTCGGCAGCCTCCCTGGCGTCAAGGGTGCCGAGCACATGCTCGGCGGCGAGGGAGTCCAGCGCCTCCGGATCGGCGGGGATCATGCGAGGCACCCCTTCAGCCGCGCGAGGCCGCGGCGGATCCAGGCCTTCACCGTGCCCAGCGGCATCTCCAGCCGTGCGGCAATCTGCGCATGGGAGAGGCCGTGGACGAAGGCAAGGACGATCCCTTCGCGGTTATTTGCCTCCAGCGCAGCGAGGCAGTCGCGCAGGCGCACGGATTCCTGCGCTTCGGCCAGACGCTCCAGCGCCTCCGGTGCCACCGCGGTATCGCCGAGGCTGGGGTCGTCGATCGGGGTCTCGCGCCCACGGGCGCGGGCGAGGTCCAGGGCGGCATTGCGGACTATGGCGCCGAGCCAGGCGCCAGCCTCGCCGCGCAACGGGTCGAACTGGACGGCTCGGCCGGCGATCTTGAGCACGGCATCATGCAACGCATCGGCCGCCGCATCGCGGTCGCGCAGGATCGCCATTGCGATGCCGAAGAGCCGCGAGGAATGCGCGTCATAGAGGCGCCGGAGCGCGCCGGCCTCCCCGGCCGCGACGCCGCGGATCAGACCGGCTGCGTCCAGGGCGAGGTTCGTGTCAGGCATAGACCTCACGATACAGCGCAACGATCTCCGCCGCATCCGGGACGCGCGGATTGTTGGCCGGGCTGCCCGAGGCCAGGGCCTGGGCCGCCATCGTCTCCAGCAGCCCGTCCCAGCGAGCCGCGTCGATGCCATAGGCGGCGGGGGTGGGAACGTTCAGCTCATGGTTCAGGGCCTCGAGCTCCTCCACGAGGCGGACTGCGGCGGACTGGTCTCCCTCCCCGTCCCCGGCAATCCCCATGACGCGCGCTGCCTCCGCGTAGCGCGGCAACGCGGCCTGCAGGCCGAAACGGGTGACGGCCGGCAGCAGCATGGCGTTGGAAAGGCCGTGCGGGACGTGGAAATGCGCGCCGATCGGGCGTGACATGCCATGAACCAGCGCCACGGAGGCATTGGAGAAAGCAAGGCCTGCCAGGGTGGCGCCGCGCATCATCGCCTCCCGCGCTTCCTCGTCGCGCTCGCCGCCGCCCTTCGCGGCATCGGCATAGGCGCGGCGGAGATTCGGCGCGATCAACCGCATGGCATTGCGCGCAAATTCGTCGCTGAAGGGATTGGCGCGCTGGCTGACGAAGGCCTCCAGCGCATGGGTGAGGCTGTCGATGCCGGTGTCGGCGACGGTGCGGGGCGGCACGGTCCAGGTGAGCTGGTGGTCCACGATGGCCGCCAGCGGCAGGGCACCGAGGCCGGCGATAAGCATCTTCTCGTCATTCGCCGTGTCGGTGATGACGGTAAAGCGAGTCGCCTCGCTGCCCGTGCCGGCGGTGGTGGGAATGCAGATGATGGGCACGGCGCCGCGGTTGGCCTGGGCGGGCACCTTGTAGGCACGGATATGCGTGCCTTCGGGTGCGGCGGCGAGAATGGCCATGGCCTTGGCCGTGTCCATCGGGCTGCCGCCGCCGAAGCCGATGAGGCAGTCATAATCCCCGGCGCGGAAGGCCTGCACGCCCGCCTCCACCACGGTGTCGGTGGGGTCAGGCACCGTGTCGTGGAAGACGCCGGGGGTGATCCCCGCCTCGCGCAGCGGGGCAAGGCAGCGATCCACCGTGCCGGAGGAGGCCATCCAGGGATCGGTGACGACCAGCGGGCGCGAGAGGCCGAACTGCGCCAGCACCTCCGCCACCTTCGAGACGGCCCCTCCGCCGGAGAGGATCAGCCGCGGCGCGAGGAGAGAGACGAGCATGGATGCGTTTCCCGTGACCTTTGCCGCGCATCCTGCGGCGTGCCGACGGGGCGGACAATGCCCCTGGTCAGGCCACCGGAGCGATGGCGGGCGTCGTCCGCGCGGCCAGTGCCGCCGCATAGGCCGCCAGCCGCCGCGCCGCGATGGGTGCGACGCCTGTCCCCGCCTCCGCATTGAAGCGCGGGAGGTCCTCGGCGAAATGGCAGGCGCTGGTATGGCCGGGCGCGATCTCGCGCAGCGGCGGGTCCAGTTCCTTGCACTTCGGTTGCGCCACGGGGCAGCGCGTGTGGAAGCGGCAGCCGCTCGGGATGGCCAGCGGGCTGGGCAGGTCGCCGCCCAGTGGCGTGACGCCGCCGCGGCGGGAGGGATCCGGGCGCGGAATGGCGGCGAGCAGCGCGCGTGTATAGGGATGGCGCGGATTCGAGAAGAGCTCGTGCTTCGGCGCCACCTCGACGATGCGGCCGAGATACATCACCGCCACGCGATCGGCGACATGCTTCACCACCGCCAGGTCATGCGCGATGAACAGGTAGGACAGGCCGAGGCGCTGCTGCAGATCCCGCAGCAGATTCACCACCTGCGCCTGGATCGACACGTCGAGCGCCGAGACAGGCTCATCGCAGACCACCACCTCCGGCTCCACCGCCAGCGCGCGGGCGATGCCGATGCGCTGGCGCTGCCCGCCGGAGAACTCATGCGGGTAGCGATCGGCGTGGAAGGGGCGCAGGCCGGTCAGGCGCAGCAATTCCGCCACGCGCTCACGGCGCGAGGCGTTATCGCCGATTCCATGCACGGTCATCGGCTCGGCAATGGCATCCGCCACGGTCGACCGCGGATTGAGGCTGGCGTAAGGGTCCTGGAAGACGATCTGGAGATGGCGCCGCAGCGCGCGCAGCTTCGCTCCGCCCACCTTCGTCACATCCTCACCGCGGAAGAGGACATTGCCGGCGGAGGGTTCGATCAGGCGCATGACGAGGCGCGCGGTAGTGGACTTGCCGCAGCCGCTTTCCCCTACCAGCGCCAGCGTCTCGCCACGGTGTAGGGCGAAGGACACGCCATCCACGGCGCGTACGGCGCCGACCTGCCTCGCGACGATCAGTCCCTTCTTCACCGGGTAGTGCTTGGCGACGCCAACGGCCTCAAGGAGCGGAGCGTTGTTCATGCGGCGACACCCAGGGCCAGATCGACAGGCGCACGGATGCAGGCGGCGCGATGGCCGGGCGAGAGTTCGCGCAAGGGCGGGTCGATCTCCGTGCAGGCGCGGATGGCGAAGGGGCAGCGCGGATTGAAGCGGCAGCCGGCGGGATAGGCAAAGGGTGGGGGCACGCTGCCATCGATGGAGAGCAGGCGCTCCCGATCCTCCTCGATCCGCGGGATGCTGCCGAGAAGACCGATGGTGTAGGGGTGCTGGGGGTCCTCGAAGATGTCCTTCGCGGTGCCGCGCTCCACCACCCGGCCGGCATACATCACCGCCACCTCATCAGCCATTTCGGCCACGACACCGAGGTCGTGCGTGATGAGGATGACCGACATGCCCGTCTCCTGCTGCAGGTCCCGCAGCAGGTCGAGGATCTGCGCCTGCACCGTCACGTCCAGCGCGGTCGTGGGCTCGTCGGCGATCAGCAGCCGCGGCTTGCAGGAGAGGGCCATCGCGATCATCACGCGCTGGCGCATGCCGCCTGAAAGCTGATGCGGGAATTCGGCGAAACGGCGTTCCGGCGAGGGAATGCGGACGCGGCGCAGCGCCTCGATCGCACGCTCGCGCAGCTCGGCGGCGCTCGCCTTCGGATCATGCGCGCGCATTGCCTCGGTGAGCTGGTCGCCGACGCTGTGCACCGGGTTCAGCGAGGTCATCGGCTCCTGGAAGATCATGGCAATGTCGGCGCCACGCACGCCGCGCATCTCGGCAGGCGAGAGCGCGGCCAGGTCACGCCCATCCAGCATCACGCTTCCCTGCGCGATGCGCCCGGGCTGCGGGACCAGGCGCATGATGGAGAGCGACAGCATGGACTTGCCGCAGCCGCTCTCCCCCACGATGCCGAGGGTCTTTCCACGCGGCACGTCCAGCGTGACACCGTCTACCGCAGCAATGTCTCCATTGCTGCTGCGGAAGACGGTGCGGAGATCCTCGATGCGGAGGAGTGCGTCGCTCATGCGGCTCATGCCCAGGGGAAGCTGGGCGGGCTGATCTTGTCCACCGGCCGGTGCGCCCAATCCTGGGAAGGCGCGTTATCCAGAACGCGCTTCTGCGCCTCGTGCAGATGCGCGGCGGCCTGCTCGTAATCCATGGTCAGCACCATCCCGTCCTTCACGACGAGTTGCCCGTCCACATACACGTCGCGTAGTGCCCGGTCGCCAGCGGCATAGACGAGGCTGCGCATGGGGTCCCGCCCGGGGCGCATCATAGGATGCTCGGCATTCACTAGCACGATGTCGGCGCGACAGCCGGCGGCAAGGCGGCCGATGTCGTCGCGCCCCAGTGCCTTCGCGCCGCCGATGGTGGCGGCATCGAAGATCTCGGTGGTGGTGACGGCGCGCGGATCGGTCGCCTGGGTGCGGGCGAGATAGCCGACGAGCCGCATCTCATCGAGCATGTTGTGCGGATAAGTGTCTGTCCCGAGCCCCATGTTGACGCCGCTGCGCTTGTAGCGGCCGAAATTCTTCATGGTGATGCCGCGCCGCGCGAAGACGGTGGGGCAATGAGCCACGGTGGTGCCGGTCTCGGCCAGGCGCTTCAGGTCGGTGTTGGTGTGCCACTGCGTCGAGGGGTGGTCGTCCAGGAAGATGCCATGGCCGATGATGGCTCGGTCGTTCAGCAGGCCCATGCTGTCCAGCCAGCCGATCGGCGTGTAGCCGTGGCGGCGCGTGATCTCGTGGAACTCGACCACGGATTGCGCGGCATGGATCTGCCAGGACAGGCCGCGCATCTTTGCCTCCTGGCTGCTCTCGCGCAGCAGGCCGGGGGCGCAGGTGTCGATCTGGGCGGGGACCACCATGCCGAAGAGGCGGCCGCTCTCATGCTGCTCGGCGCGATCGATGAGGGAGAGCGCCTCGGCCATGGCCTTCTCGCCAGCCGCCTCGTCCCATTCATACTCGACCACATGGCCGTTCTTGGTGAACCAGCGCGCCGACTTGAACATGGGCGCGATGCAGACGCGCATGCCGGATTCCGCCAGCAGGTCCAGCCAGCCCGGATGCGCCATCGAAAGATCGGCGACCGTGGTCACGCCGGAGAGCAGCAACTCGCTCAGCGCCACGCGCACGCAGCTCGGCACTGCCTCCGCATCCGCGCGGAAGATCGGCATGAACTCGTAAAGTGAGGAGTTGTAGAGGCCGGGCGAGCCGATCTCGTCCAGCAGCCCCTTGTTCATCGGCTCGGAGGAGGGGTGCGAGTGAATGTTCACCAGCCCCGGCATGACCATCACGCCGCGCCCGGCGATCTCCTCCTCCGCCGGGCCGGTATAGCCACGGCCGACGAAGGTGAGGACGCCGCCATCGAAGGCGACATCCGCGTCGTTCATATAGACATGCTGTTCCGCCGAGGCGTCCCAGGCGACGACGACGTCGGCATTACGGATGACGGTTGTCATGGGTCCTCGGCTCCTCCAGGAGCGTGGCGGGCGGCCCCTGCGGGGCCGTCAGTTATGACGGCGGCGGCGCGAACCGGGAGGTCCGACACCGCCGCCATTCCGGTTCAACGCGTCAGGCGGATGTCGAGGCCCTTGTAGAGCCCGACACCATAGATGCCATGCGGCCGCACGCCCTCCGTGCGCTGCGACGCCGCCATCCAGAGCTGCTCGCGCGCCAGCGGAAGCCACACATTGGCCTGGGCGATGCGGCGCTGCGCCTCGCCAATGGCCTTGGTGCGCTCCTCCTCCGTCAGCGCGGTCTTGGCGACGCGCAGCAGGCGGTCGGTCTCCGGATCGTTCCAGTTCATCCGGTTCGGAGTCGGGCGATTCGCGCTATCGAAGTAGAGCGCGAAGCCGTCCGTCGCGGAGATATAGGGGTAGGACATGACGAAGGCATCGAATTCCTGCGTCGCGAGCTTACCCCAGCCCACCGTCGCATCCCAGAGCTGGACGCGCATGTCGATGCCCACGCGGCGGAGATCGGCCTGGATCGCCTCACCCATCCGGCGCCACTCACCGGTCTGCAGCCCGTAGAGCAGGAACGAGGCACGCTGGCCGTCCTTCTCCCGGATGCCGTCCGCGCCCGGCTTCCAACCGGCCTCGTCGAGCACGCGCCGCGCCTCATCGGCGTTGAACTGCGGCACAAGCTTTGCGGCTTCGGCGTCGTAGCCGGAGACGCGCGGGTTCAGATAGGCATCAGCCGGATCGGCAGCGCCGAAGAAGGTGGCCTGGACCACCGCCTTGCGGTTCACGGCCAGGTTGATGGCGCGGCGGATCGCGGGGTCGCTCACGACGGGCTTGTCGACCTTGAAGCCCATGAAGAAGTCCCAGAAGTAGCTTTCCTGCCGGGTCAGCTTAACCGTCGGGACGTTGCGCAGGCCCTGGATGGCGAATTGCGGGATGTACTGCGTCACGTCGCCCTGGCCGGATTGCAGGGCGGCGAGGCGGGTGTTCGCCTCGGGGATGATGCGCCAGATCACCCGGTCCACCTGCGGTGACGGGTTATTATAGATGGGCGGGCCCCAGCGGTAGTTCGGGTGGCGCTGCAGCACGAAATCCTGGCGCGGCGCCCAGGACACCCAGCAATAGGGGCCGGTGCCGTTGAAGCCCTGCACGCCGAAATTGTCGCCGAGCTTCTCAACATTCGCCTGGTCGACGATCGAGGCGAAGAACAGGGTCAGCTGGTAGAGCAGCTCGCCGAAGGGCTCCTTCAGCCGGTACTCCACCGTGTAGTCATCGATCGCGACCACATCATCCACGGGACCCGCGCGCCAGCGCACGGGGGAACGGGTGGCGGGATCAACCCAACGCTTGATCGTGTAGGCCACGTCGCGCGCGGTAAAGGGCTTGCCGTCGCAGAAGGTGACGTCACGGCGCAGCTTGAAGGTGTAGGTCTTGCCGTCCTCGGAAACCGTCCAGGATTCTGCCAGGCCCGGGCGGATGGTCCGCTGGTCCCAGTCGAGGGAGACGAGCGTGTCGCTCATCATGTAGACGAGCTCGCCGGCGCCACGGGCGGTGGAACGCGCGGGGTCGTAGCGGTCCGCGTCGATCTCGCGCAGCACGACGAGCGTGTTGCGCGGCGCCGCCTGGGCCAGGGCATCGGCGGCGGGTGCCGCCGCGCCCAGGGCCAGCAGGCCGGCATAAAGCCACTTCTTCATCGACATTCCCCTCTGTGTCACACGCGGAGCCGGGGATCGAGCGCGTCGCGCAGCGCATCCCCCAGCACGTTGAAGGCGAGCACCACCGCGAAGATGGCGACGCACGGAATCACCGCGATGTGCGGCGCGAAGAACAGGAAGTTGCGGCCGTCGCTCGCCATCGCGCCCAGCTCCGCCGTGGGCGGCTGCGCACCGAGGCCGAGGAAGGAGAGCGCAGAGCCGAGCAGGATCACCTGCCCGAAGCGGAGCGTGGCGAAGACGAAGATCGCCGAGAGGCAATTCGGCGCTACATGGCGCAGGATGATGCGCGCGTTGGACATGCCAGTGGCCCGCGCCGCCTCGATATAGTCGAGCCCCATCACCGCCAGCGCCGAGCCGCGCACGATGCGCGCCATCAGCGGCACGGTCGCGACGGAGAGCGCCAGCACCACGGCCGGGATGCCGGGGCCGAAGATCGCCGCCAGCGCCAGGCCGAAGAGGATGGCGGGGAAGGACAGCATCACGTCCATCAGCCGCATCAGCAGCCCGTCCACGCGCCGGTAGAAGGCGGCAGTGAAGCCCACCAGCGCACCAATGCCGCCGCCCAACACCACGGAGGCGAAGCCCATCAGCAGGGTGATGCGCAGCCCGTAGAGCAAGCGCGTGATCATGTCCCGCCCTTGCGCATCCGCGCCCAGCAGCAGGCCAGGGGAACCGGGCGGCTGCATGGCCAGGGACAGGTCGTTGTCGAAGGGATCGGTCGGCGCCAGCACCGGCGCCAGGATGGCGGCGCCGAGCACCAGCGCCACCAGCAGCAGGGCGAAGGCCGCGGCCGGCTCGCGGATCAGCCGCGCCAGCGTGCCTGCACGCCGCGGCGGCGCGACTTCCGCCGCCACATGGGGGGCGGAGTTTTCCGCCGGGGTTCCGAGGACCGCGCTCATCAGGTCCGCATCCGGGGATCGAGGGCGGCGTAGAGAACGTCGACCGTCAGGTTGATGAGGATGAAGCCGAGCGAGAGGATGATGATCGTGCCCTGCGCCATCGGGAAATCGGCCGAGAGGATGGCGCCCACCGCCAGCCGTCCCACACCCGGCCAGGAGAAGACCGTCTCCGTCACCACCGCACCGCCCAGCAGGAAGCCGATCTGCAGTCCGATCAGTGTGACGACCGGGATCATCGCGTTGCGCAACGCGTGGCGGGTGACGACCTGGAACTCCCCGAGCCCCTTGGCGCGCGCGGTGCGCACATGCTCGACGCTCAGCACGTCCAGCACTGCCGTGCGCGTCATGCGGGCGACGGGGCCGATGAAGACACCCCCAAGTGTCAAGGCCGGCAGGATGATCGCCTTCAGGCCCTCCTCGGTCCAAAGCGGACCACCGCGGCCTGTGAAGGGCAGCATCTGCAGCTTGAAGCCGACATACCAAATCAGCACGAGGCCGAGGAAGAACACCGGGATCGAGCCGCCCGCCACCGCGAAGGCGGTGATCAGCCGGTCCAGCAGCTTGCCGCGCCAATAGGCGCCGATGGTGCCGAGCGTTATGCCGATCGGGATGGACCAGATGAGGCTCGCGAACATCAGCTCCAGCGTCGGCCCGACGGTGTTGCCGAGTTCCTGGATCACCGGGACGTTGTTGATGATGGAGACGCCGAGATCGCCCTGCACCAGCCGCCACATATAGAGGCCGAACTGCTCGTAGAGCGGCCGGTCGAGCCCGAGGTCGCGGCGCAGCGCCTCGACCACATCCGGCGTGGCGGAGGGGCCGGCCCGCACCAGCGCGGGATCGTTCGGCACCACCTGCATCAGCAGGAAACCAACCAGGACCACCCCCAGCAGCACGGGGATGGCCATCAGGATTCGCTGGACGGCGTGGCGTCCCATGCGATCAGGCCGCCGCCGCACGAAGGGCGCCGTGCCGGTCGAAGATGGGATGTCCGCCGCGAAGCGTCAGATCCGCCTCGGTCGTCAGCACCTCCTCCGGCGCGATGGCGAAGATGTCCTTCGACAGCACCGCCACATCGGCCAGCATGCCCACCTCCAGCGTGCCACGCCGGGCTTCCGCGAATTGCGAATAGGCACCGCACCAGGTGTAGCAATGCACGGCCTGCTCGGCCGTCAACGCCTCGGAGGCGCCCAGCACCGTGCCCTTGTTCGTCTTCCGGGTGAGCATCGTGAAGAGGTTGATGAAGGGATCGACCGAGGAAACCGGGCTGTCCGAGGAGGCCGCTGGGTTGTGCCCCTCCTCCAGCCAAGTCCGCATCGGATAGGCCATCTCCGAGCGCTCCAGCCCAAGGTTTTTCACGTAAAGATCGCCGAACTCGTACATGAAGACCGGCTGCGGCACCGGGATGATGCCATTGGCCTTCATGCGGCGGCGCTGATCGGCATTGAGGAAGCCGCAATGCTCGATCCGGTGGCGGCGCCCGGCGAGCGGCGCGTCGGCCTCCCCCGCCTTCTCCATTCCCACCAGCACCTGTTCGATGGCGGCATCGCCGATGGCGTGGATGTCGAGCTGCCAGCCCTGGCGGTGATACAGCGCCAGCAAGCGCTCCATCGTCTCGTCCGGGAACATGAACATGCCCGTACCGCCGCCGGCGCTCTCGAGATAGGGCTCGAAGAAGGCGGCGGTCAGCCCGCCCGCCGAGCCATCACCGAAGACCTTCACGGCGCCCCAGGCGAGCATGTCGTCCGTATGGTCGGGGCGGAGGCCCTCGTTCCATGCTGCCTCGGCGATGCCTTCAGGGTTGCCGGCCAGCACCTGCCACATGCGCTGCATGAGGCGGCCTTCCGCCAGGGCGCGGCGATAGGCGCCGATCTCGTTGAGCCCGGCGGTCATGCCGACATTCATGTCGCTGGCGGTGGCGAAGCCGCGGGCCGCGAGGTCGCGCCCGGCGGCCTCGATGGAGGCCACCATGTGGTCCTCGGAGGGCAGCGGCATCGCGTCGATGATCAGGCGCTTGGCGCGTTCCAGGAACAGGCCGGTCAGCGCGCCGTTCTTCCGCTCGATCGCCCCGCCCTCGGGGTCCGGCGTGTTGTGGCCGACGCCTGCGGCCTTCATGGCGGCGCTGTTCGCCACGCCCATATGGCCGCAGGTACGAACGATATAGACAGGGTTATTCGGGGAGACCCGGTCGAGCTCCGCCGCCGTCGGATGGCGGCCGATGTCCAGCGCGCCATGGTCATAGCCGCGGCCGAGCACCCAGGCGCCCTTCGGCGCCTTCTGCACGGCTTCGCTGATGCGGCGCAGCACCTCGTCCAGTGTCGTGACCTGCTCGGCGCGGAGATTCACCTGGCTGAGGCCGAGCCCATAGGGCAGCAGATGCATATGCGCTTCGTTGAAGGCGGGGATCGCGACCCGCCCACCAAGATCGAGGCGCTTGGTGCCGGTGGGGGCAGCGCCCTCCACCGCGTCTTTCGCGCCGACGGCAGCCACGCGGCCATCGGCGATGAGGATCGCCTCGGCAAAGCCTCCGGACAGGCCGCGGAAGACGCGGCCGCCGGTGATAAGAAGAGACTCGCTCAAGAACGCCAATCCCGGCCTTGGCCCTCGATCAGCGGCAGGGCGGAATCCCAGGAGAACTGGGCATGGGCCAGGGTATGCGGGCCGTTGAACTGAGCCGCGGTCTTCAGCCGGACTTCCTCAGGCGGCAGCACCAGCTCGGCGCCGCCGGACAGGGCGGCGACCTGCGCCTGGCAGGCGCGCTCCAGGTAGTAGATCTGGTTCCAGGCCTCGGGGATGGTGCGCCCGGCAACGAGCAGCCCATGGTTGAGCAGGATCATCGCCTTGTTGGTCGGGCCGAGATCGGCGACCAGCCGCTCGCGCTCGTCCAGGTCCAGCGCGATGCCCTCATAGCCATGGTAGGACAGGCAGCCATAGAACTTCAGCGCGTGCTGGCTGATCGGCAGCAGCCCGTGCTTCTGGGCGGACACCGCGATGCCGGCGGAGGTGTGCGTGTGCACCACGCACATCAGGTCCTCCCGCGCCATATGGATGGCGGAGTGGATGGTGAAGCCGGCGGCGTTCACCTTGCGGGAGGCGGGCTCGTCCTCCAGCACGTTGCCGTCGAGGTCGATCTTCACGAGGTCGCTTGCGCGCATCTCGTGGAAGAGCACGCCGTAGCGGTTGATGAGGAAATGGTGGTCCGGCCCCGGAAGGCGGGCCGAGATGTGGGTGTAGATGAGGTCCGTCATCCGGTGGTGCGCCACCAGCCGATAAAGGGCCGCGAGGTCGCAGCGGACCTGCCACTCCTCCGCCGTCATGCCAGCCGGGGCCTCGCCATCAGGGCGAAGAGCGATATTCATCGGTGGGTCCTCCGTGGGCGCGGATGGTTCCTTCCGGGGGGGCAATGCGTCAACCCGGATATCGTATCCTATCGCCCGTTCTGGTGCATCGGCCGCCCAGAACGCAAGCACCTTGCCGCCGCTCTGGGCGCAGCCTGCCCTGTCAGCGGCGAAGTGCGAGCCGTTCCGGCGGCGGTCCGACGGGAGCGGCAGCGAAGCTGGCAAGGATGTCTTCAGGCCAGAGACAGACCCGGCGCGCTTCCAGGTCCACGCAGAGGAAGAGCAACTCACAGCGCGCGCTCTCGAATCCGGCCTCGGCATGAAAGAGCCGGTGGCGGACCAGCAGGCGCTTGGCGTCATGGGCCAGCACCTCGCTCTCGGCCGCCAGCGGATCATCCAGCCGGACCTCGCGCGCATAGGCGACCCAGTTCTCGGCGGCGAAGGTGCCGAGGCCGCGGGCCCGGAAGCCCGGGCCCAGGCCAAGACTGGGCCACAGCACATCCGTCGCCATGTCGAAGACCGCCACATAGGGCGCGAGGTTCATGTGCCCGTAATGGTCCACCCATTCCTGGCGGACGCGGGCGAGGACGGGACGGCTCACACGGGCTTCCGCAGGATCCACTTCGGGTTGATGACCTCGAGTTCCAGCTTGTTGGCCGCCGCGAACTCGTCCGCGGCCTGCTTCACTCCGGGCCAGGGATAGTCGTCGCCGACCATGATTCCGCCAGGCCGCAGCAGCTTCCAGTAGATCTCGATGTCGCGCTTCACCGGCTCATATTCATGCGCGGCGTCGATATGCACGAGATCCGGCCGCAGCCGCAGCTTCGCGACCAGAATGGCCGCGTTGTCGCTGGTCTGCGGCAGGGGCACCACGCGCTCCGCATGGCCGGTATGGACCATGTTGGAGAGGAACTGCCAGTAGAGGCTCGGCCAGCCAGGGACAAGGCCAAGGCTGTCCGAGATCCGGTCCGGACGCGTACGGTCCCAATGGCCGGGGCTGCCGAGAAAGGTGTCGATCGCCAGCAGCACGGAGTCCGGCCGGACCCGCCGCATGGTCTCGGAAAGGCGCGCGACGGACTGCCCCTTCCACACGCCGACATCAACGCCGATGGCGGGCTTCGCTTCCTCCACCGCGCGCATCAGGACCGGATGGTCGCCGTTCCAACCCTGCAGGTCCAGCGTCCGGGTCGGGGTGAAGCCAGCATAGATGTCGGTGCCATGCAGCGCCTCCATCACCCGGGCGGCGGTGGGGGTGAGCGTCACCGGCGCCGCCGCGGGGGCAGGCTCGCTCAATGGATCTCGTCCGCCCGGCCCAGTGCCTCGCGCAGCGCGGCGACGGTGAAGTCGCGCGAGGCACAAAGGTCGAGGATCACCTTCTCCCTCCGTGACAGCAGCTCGATGGCGGCCGGGATCTTCGTCACGGCGTCATAGGGGATGACCACGGCGCCGTGACGGTCCGCATGCACCACCGCGTCATGGTGGCAGGCCATGCCATGCACCGAGACCTCCTGCCCGTACTGCACGATGTGCACATAGGCATGGGACGGGTTCACGGCGCCCGCGATCAGCTGGAAGCCCGGGGCGAGCATGTCGAGGTCGCGGATCGAGCCGTTGGTAACGCAGCCCTGCGCGCCGAGCGCCTTGTGGACGTTGGTGTTCACCTCGCCCCAGAAGGCGCCGGTGCCGGGGGTGTCGTCCAGGTCCTGCAGCACCACCACCGTCGGCATCGCGGCCTCGGCCACATATTCGTACCAGCCGATCCGGGCGGCGCGGTCCACCTCCTTCGCGCGACCCGAGGGGGCGGCGGCGCGGATGGTCCCGGTGCGGGCCAGCCCGCAGATCGGCGGCAGGGTGGTGGAGGCGGGCACCAGCGGCCGCAGGGTGAAGCCATGGCCCCGCCGGTGCGGGGCCACCATCTCCAGCGCATTGCAGATGGTGGGCGTATCCCAGGCCTGCAGGGCTTCAAGATCCTGGGCGGTGAAGGGCTGGTCGGGCATTCGGTTCCTCTGGTTTCCTCGCGGCCCGCAGCATCGCCGGGCAGGGCGCGGAGAGCAAATCCGGCCTGCAGGCCGCCCCAGGCGCCACAACCCCGGCGTGCGGATGCTTGTTCCGGCTCGGCGCCGGAGGCTAGCCTCCGCACATGGATACGCCCCCCACCGCCCGAGCGACCGAGCAGGCGGTGGGCCGGAGCGCCCCCTCCCCCGAAGAACCACCTGCCCCATCCGCCAGACCGGCCATAGGCCTCGCCGCGCGGATGGGCCGGATCGGCACCCGCGCGGCGCTGATCGCCCTGCTGATGCTGGCCGTGGTCGGCCTGCTGACCGGCAGCGCCATTATGCTCGCCGAGCGCCAGATCGCCATCATCGAGCGGATGGGCGGCCCGGATGAGGAAGCGGATGCGATGCTGGACCGCTTCGCGACCCAGATCGCCGATTTCACCACGGCCATGTCCAACGTGCTCGCGGGCGTGCTGCGCGCCGCGCCCGCGGCAAGCCGGATGATGCGGACCGGCACCATGCTTGGCGAGTCCTTCGCCGCCGTGGACCAGCACCTGGGCGCGGAGATCGATCCCATCGTCATGAGCGGGGCGCGCGACATCGCGGCGCGGCTGGGCCCGCTGGTCGAACGGGTGCGTGATGCCTTCGCCGCCAACCGCAATACGGAGTTCGCCGGGTTGCAGGAGGAATGGCTGGATGCGCAGGCGAGCCTGCTGGCCGTAACGCTCGCCGCCCGCCGTGTGGTGCAGGCGCGCAACGCCGAGACGCTGGCCGAAGCCCATGGGCTCAACACCGATGCGCGGCGCGTCATCCTCGGCACCGGCGCTGCGGGGCTGGTGGGCTGCGCCCTTATCCTCTTCGTGCTGCTGCGGCTGATCGCGCGCCCGGTCGGGAGAATCGCCCAGGCGATGGACGCGCTCTCCTCCGGCCGGCTCGAAACCGAGGTGCCGGAAACCGGCCGCACCGACCAGCTGGGCGAAATGTCGCGCGCCGTGCTCGTCTTCAAGGACAGCCTGCTGGCCGCCCGCGCCCTGACCGATCAGGCGCTGGAGAATGCGCGCCGCACGGCGGTGGCCACCACTCAGGCCTCGGGTGCCATCAGCCAGGTGAGCGACAGCGCCATGACCCAGCTGTCGGAGCTGCGCCAAACCGCCGATGCCCTGGCCCAGACCACCGACGCCATCGCCGATGTCTCCCGCTCCACCGCCCAGGCGCATGACCATGCCGAGCAGGCCAAGGCCGTGGTGGCCGCGAACCTCGCCAAGGTGAACGGGCTGATCGAGCTGGTGGACGCGGTGGGGGAGGATACCGAGCGGGTGACGCGGATCGCGGGCACCATCGCCAAGGTCGCCACCCAGACGAACATTCTGGCCGTCAACGCCGCCATCGAGGCGGCGCGGGCCGGCGAGCACGGGCGTGGGCTCGCGGTGGTAGCCGAGGAGGTGCGGGCGCTCGCCGCCTCGGCCGAGAACCTGGCGCAGGAGATCGCGGATGTCGTCGTGGTCGCCGGGCGCCGCGCACGGGAAGGCAGCGGCACCGCCGCCGCCGTGGGGGAAGCAATGGATGGATTGGAGCACATGGTGGCGGAAAGCGCACGGCTGGCCGGTGCCATCGCCGTGGCCATGGAGGAGCAGCAGGCGACGGTGGGCGGGCTGAACGAGCGCGTCGCCACCCTCACCCGCATCGGCCAGTCCAACGCCACCGCCGCGGAGGAAATCACGGTGACGATGATCGACCTCTCCCGCCTGGCCGGCGACACCCGGCGGGTGGTGGAAAGTCTGGCGGTAGGCGGCGGGGAGCGGGTGGCGTGATCGATGTGGACGTGATCCAGCCTGGCGTAAACGAGAAGGTCTCCATCCTCGTCGTCGAGGATTCCTCCTTCAATCGCCTGGTCCTGAAGAAGCGGCTGGCCGAGTTGGGCTATGCCAATGTCACCGAGGCGACGGACGGGGTGGAGGGGCTGGCCGCCATCGATCGCGGCGCCTTCGACATCGTCCTGCTGGACCTCGAGATGCCGCGCCTGGATGGCATCGGCGTGCTGGAGCACCTGCATGCGGCGCGCGGCGCGGCGCCGCCGGTGATCGTCATCTCCGCCCTGACGGAGATGGAGAAGATCGTCCGCTGCATCGAGTTGGGTGCCGAGGACTATCTGCCGAAATCCTTCGACCCACCGCTGCTGCGCGCGCGTCTTGGCGCCGTGCTGGAGAAGAAGCGGCTGCGGGACCTGGCCGACCAGCGCCTCGCGGCACTGGAGGCGGAGCTGGAAAGCGCCCGCGCCGCCCAGCTCGACCTCGTGCCGCGCGACTTCGCCACCATTGCCCCCGCCGGCCTCTCGCTCCATGCGGCGATGATCCCGGCGCGGCAGGTGGGCGGCGATCTGTATGACGCGGTGCGGCTCGGCCCAGGCCTGCTCCTCGCCTGCGTGGCCGATGTCTCGGGCAAGGGGGCGCCGGCCGGACTCACCATGGCGCGCAGCCTGGGGCTGATCCGCGCCTCCGCCGCGCTGCTCTCGGCCGGGGGTGCTGTGCCGGATCCCGCGGCGATCCTGGCTCATGCCAATGACGACCTCTCGAGCGAGAACGAGAGCCAGACCTTCGTCACCGTGGTGCTGGCGATCCTGGATGCCGCCTCCGGCACCGGCCGCATCGCGCTGGCCGGGCATGAGCCGCCCTTCATCCTCTCGGCCGGCACGGCGCGGGCGGTGGCCGATCTTTCGCGCCAGCCGCCGCTCGGCACGATGGAGGGCTTCCCCTACCGCTCAGACGCGCTGACGCTCGCGCCGGGCGAGGCGCTGTTCCTGTTCTCGGATGGGGTGACGGAGGCGGAGGACGGGGAGGACGGCTTCTTCGGCCGGGACCGCCTTGCGAGCGTTTTGCGGCCGAAGGGGGACGGCACCCCGCGGGAGGTCGTCCGCGCGGTGCTGGATGCCGTGGCGGACTATGCCGCGGGCGTGCCGCAGGCGGATGACATCACCGTCCTCGCGGTGCGGCGGGCCTGAGCGGGGCCCCGCAAGCGATGGTGCCGCGGCCGTCCGGCGGTTCAGCGCATTCGGAAGCTGACGGCGAATTCGTCCAGCGTGACGACCGAGCGGCCGTTCATCAGGATGGTGCCGTCGGCCGAGAGGATCTGGGCACGGCGATTGATGCGGCGCAGGTCCAGCCGATACTCCACCTGCCCCCGCCCCTCGACGGGGATGGGCAGGTGGCGGAGCCGCCCGGCCTGCATCGGCATGGCCTCGCCCTCAAAGCCCAGCCAGCGGCCGTAATAAGCCAGGAGCCGCGACAGGATGGCGACGTCCACGCGGGCCTCGCCTGCGCCGGTTGCGCGCACCAGACCGAGTTCATGGCGCCCATCCCGCGTGCCGAGGGCAGCGATCTGACCGGGCCCGTTCCAGCGCGGCTCCAGCGGATCACCTTCATGCGCCATGCTATCTGCGAAGCCGGCATTGTCGTTGGCAGTTAGCGTTGGATGCCAAACATTCGTCGTCAGAGCGGGGTTCGAACCCGGTCGGATCCGGGGATGGAGTGACTGGTCGAGCACGGTCTGCTTGCCCATTCGCGGCCTGTTCCAGTGTAGCATTCACGCTTCCGCGATTTACGGCATCATCAATTCTGAGGATCGGACAGATTAACGTTTCGACAGACGTCTTGCGGCGAGAAAGATGTCGTCCAGTCCGGATGGAGACCTGATGGATTCCGCCCTGGCGATCATCGATCGGATCTATGCCGCGGCAGCTGGCGAGACGCCATGGGAAGACGTCATCCGCACGCTCCAGCAGGCGGTGGGCGCGGCCAGTTCAAGCCTATTCGTCCTGGGCCGGCCGGAAGGTGGCCTGGAGTCGCTCCACGGCAACACCTTCGATCCCGTGGTCATCGCGGCCTATGCAGCGCATTACCACCAGATGGATCCGTGGATCCGGCGGCTGCGGCCGGAGCGGCTGGCCGAGGGCACGCCGCTCCATATCGCGCGCGGCGAAAGCATCATTCCGCAGGACGAATACCGGCGAACCGAGTTCTACAACGATTTCGGGCGCGGCGCCGGGGTGGAATGGGTCATCGGCGCGGTCGGGCGGCTGGGCGGGGACAGCTACTTCCAGTTCGCCCTCCAGCGCCCGACGGGCAAGGATGCCTTCGACGCACAGGCGCTGGCCGTCCTGCAATCCGCCGGCCCCCATCTGCAGCGTGCGCTGCAGCTCCGCGAGCAGCTCCGCGCCGCCGATGCCGCACTTCCCGCCCGCATGCTCGATGCGCTGCCGGTGGCGGCGCTCGTCGTCGACTCGGAGCTCACGCTCCGCTACGCGAATGCCGCGGCCATACCGCTCTGCGGCCCGGACACCGGGATCCGCCTGGCAAAGGGCGGTCCCCGGCCGGGCGCGCCCATCAGGCTGCGGCTGGGCCATTCGGGCGAGATGACGCGGTTGCTGCTGCTGGTCCGCTCCGTCGCACTGAACGGGGCGCCCGGAGGGGCCATCCGGCTGCGGCCGGGACCGAAAGGACAGCGGCTCTCAACCGCACTCTTCATCTCCCCGCTTCCCGCCGGCCTCCCCCACGCTGGAGACGGGACGGCGCCCGGGCGGGCGCCGGGTCTGGCCCTGATCATCCTGCGCCCGCTGAACCGCGCGATGCCGGCGCCCTCGCTGCTACAGGAACTCTTCGGCCTCACCCTCGCGGAGGCCGAAGTGGCGGTGGGCCTGGCCGGCGGCACGCGGGCCGAGGTGCTGGCGGAGCGGCGCGACCGGACGCTCTCGACCGTCCGCGCCCAGGTGCGGGCGGTGCTGGAGAAGACAGGAACAGGAAATCTGCGGGAGCTGGAGGCCCTGCTCGCCTCCCTCGCCTCCGCCGCGCCCGAGTAATGCACGGCGGGTGACGGCGGAGGCGGATCAGCCCTCGCTGCCCAGCCCGTCCGGTTCCAGCAGCAGCACCGGCTCGCCATTCCCCAGCACGCCGACGCCGCCCACGCCCGGCAGCCGGGCGATCGCCGGATGCAGGGGCCGCAGCAGGATATCGGCGCGGCGCTGCACCCGGTCCACCCCCAGCGCCAGCAGGCCGGCAGCGGCGCGAGTCACCACCACCGCGCCATGGGCGGCATCGGGCAGGCCGAGCAACTGGGCTAGCGGCAGCACCACGCGCCCATCGCCCGCGCCTTCCAGCACCGCCTCCACCCGGGCCGCAGGGATGGCGTAGGGGTGGCCCCCCACCTCCACCAGCAGCACGGTCTGGGTCGAGGCGGTCAGCGGCAGGCGCAGGGTGAAGCTGGTGCCGCGACCGGGGGTGCTGGCCACCTCCAGCGTGCCGCCGGCCCGCCGTGCGGCATCCTGCACCACATCCAGCCCGACGCCGCGGCCGGAGGTGGCGGTGACGGTGGTCGCGGTGGAGAAGCCGGGGCGGAAGAGCAGCGCCTCAATCTGCGCAGCGGATAGGTCCGGCGCTTCCTCCGCCGTCACCAGCCCGCGCTCCAGCGCGCGGGCCAGGACACGGTCGTGATGGATGCCGCGGCCGTCATCCGAGACACGCACCCGGATCTGCCCCGCGCGCCGGGCGGCGGAGATGCGCAGCAGCGCGCGGCCGGGCTTGCCCGCGGCCTGGCGCTCGGCGGGTGACTCGATGCCGTGATCCACGGCATTGCGCACCAAGTGCAGCAGCGGATCGGCTAGCAACTCCACCAGCGAGCGGTCGATCGCGACCTCCTGGCCCTCCAGCGCGACCTCCACCTCCTTGCCCGCCGGCTCGGCCACGGCACGCGCCACGCGGGGCAGCCGGGCGAAGAGGGTGCCGACCGGGACGACGCGCAATTCCATCACCGCCTCGTCCAGCCGGCGGAGCGAGAAGGACAGGCGGCTCTCGGCCTCCTCCAGCGCATCCTCGAAGCCGCGCAGATGGTCCGCCAGCTCCGTCAGCTCCCGCCCGGTGGCGCCGTCCAGCTTCCCGGCGATGACGGAAAGCCGTGCGATGGCGCTGCGCGGCGTGCTCTCCCGCAGCGCTTCCGACAGGGCGAGGGAAGCGGCGCGGACCTCGGATTCGAGGGAGATCAGCCCGTCGATCGTCTCCTGCCGCACGCGCATCGTGGCGCCGCCGGCGGTGGCGGGGGCATGGGAGGCCTCCTCCTCGGCGGCGGAGAGGGAGAGAAGGACGCGGCGCGAGGGATCTGCCGCCGTGGCAGCGCGGGACAGCGCCTCCAGCTCCGCCGCGCTGGCCAGCAGCAATTCCAGCAGGGGCGGGCTGGCGCCGGGAAGGGTACGGCTGCCGAGGATCTCCGCCTCGGGCCGCAGCGCATCGGCAATGGCGCCTTCCAGCGCTTCGCCCTGGCCCATCGCCAAGCGGGCAACATAGAGGCGCCCGCCGGAATCGAGGGCGATGGCGGCACGCTGCCGCGCGGTCTCGCTCAACAGGGGCAGGAAGCCGGCGGGGATGCGGGAATCGGCGCTGGCCGAGGCGGCAGAGAGCGGACCACCGCCACCCTCGGCATGGCGGATGGCCTCTGCCAGCACCGGCCCGCGGGCGCCGAGCAGGGCGGCGGCGTCGGGATCGGCGGCGCGATCCGCTAGGTCCTCGAGGGCCAGCAAGGCGCGTTCCAGTGAATCCTGGCCCAGGGCACAGGCGGCGGCGGCGGCGTCGCGCGCGGCGGAGGCCAAGGCACCATGGCCGCCGGGTGGGTCGGCCAGGGCGGCGGCCCCGGCGGAGAGCGCCGCAAGATCCACCGCGCCGCGCGCCGCCTGAGGGATGGCCTCCGCCCCGGCTGCCTCGCCTGCCCGCGCGGCGAGCAGGGCGAGGCGGCGGCGCAGATGGCCCAGGGCGGGCAGCGCGCCCGCCCCGCCGGCCGCCTCACCCAGCCTTTCCAAGGCAGTGGCAAGGCCTGGCAGGCGTATCACCCGGGCGGCGGCGGCGAGATCGGCGGCCTCGGCGAGCGAGGCCTCGTCGCGCCCGGCCGAAAGCGCCGCGAGAGCCGGTGCGGCGGCGGCGCAGCGGGAGGCGAAGGCGCCCAGCAGGGGATCGGCGCCGGAGGAGGCAGGCAGGACCGCCTCGGCCGCCGGCGTGGCATCAGGCGGGCTGTCGCCCAGGGTCGCCAGCCCGGCGATCCGGCGGAGCAGCGCCGGGTCGGCCGGCATGTCCCGATGCGCTTCCAGCACCCGCGCGCGCAACCCGCGCAGCGCATCCACCGCCGCCGTCAGCCCATCCGCCACCCGGCCCGTCACCGCCAGCTTGCCGGCGCGGGCGAGGCCGAGCAGGTCCTCGCAGCCATGCGCCAGGTCCCGCATGCCGGCCGCACCGAGCACCGAGGCCATGCCCTTCAGGCTGTGGAAGGCACGGAACAGGGTGTTCACCCCCTCCCCCTGCACGGGGGCGGAGAGCAGCCGTTCGATGGCGTCGAGATGCTCCTCGCTCTCGGCGGCAAAGCCCTCCCAGAGGGCGGCATCCTCGATCATGGGCCCTCCACCCTGCTCTTAGGCGGAAGCCCGGCGGCGCGGCGGGCGGCGCGGCGGATGGCCTCGCCCTGGCGTTCGCCAAGGTCCGGGCTGAAGGCGCCGGAGGGCTTGCCGACCACGGCGCTCGCGCCGAGCCGGCGCGCCTCAGTGGCTACCTCACCACCGGGCACGGCGGCGGAGGACACGACAACCACGGCGCCCGTGCCGCGCAGCGCCCATTCCCGCAGTACGCCGAGCCCGTCGAGAACCGGCATCTCGATATCGAGAAGGATGAGATCGGGCTCCTCCTCGGCCATGCGCGCCAGAGCCTCGCGGCCGTCGGCGGCTTCGGCGACCACAGCGAAGACCGGATCGGAGGACAGGCTTTCCCGCACCAGGCGCCGCATCATGGCGCTGTCATCCACCACCAGGGTGCGGATCGGCGCGCGGTCCGGCGGAGCCGCCCCCGCAGGCTCGGCCGGTTCGAAGGGCAGGTCATGGCCGGCGGCGACCACGGTGCGAGCATGGGCGGCGAGCGCGGCAGCGGCGGAAGCCGCGTCGAAGGGCTCGGGCAGAGGATCGAAGGCGCGCAGAGCGGATTGCAGGGACTCGATCCCGGCACCTCCGGCCATGCCGCGCAGCGTATCGAGTGCGCGGCGCTGCTCGCGTTCCTCCGTGGCGGCTGCAAGCCGCTCTGCCGCCGCCTCCCATTCGGGGAGCAGGAGCGCCAGCAGCTCGGGGTCGAGCGGCGCACCGCTCATGCCGCACCCCAGCCGCGGCCCGCCGCGCGCGGCACCGCCAGCACGCGCAGCCGCGCGCCGAGCCCGGCGGGATCGGCCGTCTCGGCCACCAGCCCCGCCTCGATCACGGCGCCGGGCATCCCGGCCACTACGCAGCTCTCCGGCGATTGCGCCAGCACGGCCATGCCCCTTTCCCGCAGCGCGGCAGCCCCCGCCGCGCCGTCCCGCCCCATGCCGCTGAGGACGATTCCAAGGGCACGTTGCGCCACCAGAGCGGCCGAGCGGAAGAGCATGTCCGCCGAAGGGTGCACCACCCCCTCCCCGCGGCCGAGGCGCATCACCAGCCCGCCCGACGCGCCGCCGCGTGCGACATGGCCGTCCGTGTTGCCGGGAATCACCGTCACGACCCCTGCGCGCAACTCCATGCCATGCTCGGCGAGCACGACCTGCGCGCCACTGCGGCGGCCGAGATGGCGGACGAAATCCGGGCCGAGATCGGCCGGCATGTGCTGCGCCACCACGCAGGGCACCGGCAGCGGGCCGGCCGCCGCGAGCAGCGTCGCCAGCGCATCCGGCCCGCCGGTGGAGGCGGCGACGACCACCACGTCGCAGCCCTTCCCCGCTGGTGGCGCGAAGGCCGGAGCCTGCGGCAGCGCGACGGGCCTCGGCCGCGCCTGGCCGGTACGCTGCCGGGCCCAGTGGCGCAGCCTTCCACGCAACTCCCGGTCGATCTGCGCCAGGTCCAGCCCGCCGATGGAGGAGCCCTTCCACAGCACGTCCGCCGCCCCGGCCGCCAGCGCCGCCAGGGCATTTTCCGAACCGTCCCGCGTGTGATGGCTCACCATGACCACGGCGGGCGGATCAGGCAGGGCCGCCATGCCGCGCGTGGCGGCGAGCCCGTCCAGGCCGGGCATCTCCAGGTCCATGGTCACGATGTCCGGGTGCAGCCGCCCGGCCAGCTCGATCGCCGTGGCGCCGTCGCTCGCCTCGCCCACCACGCGCAGGTCGCCATCGGCCTCGATGATCCGCCGCAACGCCATCCGCATGAAGCCGGAATCATCCACCACCATGGCGCGGATCACGGCGCATGGGTTCCGAGCGATGCGGCCAGGACATGGGCGCGGCAGACCGGCAGGGCCGCGCCATCCAGGCGCAGGATCGCGGCCACCAGGCCACCACCCGCTACCGGTACGAGATCGGCTTCCGGAACCGCCCGCAGCCCGAGCACCGAGGTGACGGCGAGCGCCACCGGCCGGGCGCCCTGCAGGCGCAACATCGGCACGGCGCCGGAGCCTGCCAGCACGGCCGTCCGTCCCAGCCGCAGCCCGGCATCGAGGACGGGCAGGACATCGCCCCGATGCGCGATGATCCCGGCAAGCGCCGCTTGCCCGTTCCCATGGTTGCGCGGCGCCTGGGGCGGCAGGACCGCCGCCACTTCCTCCAGCGGCAGGGCGAAGCGGGCGCCAGCGGCCAGGGCGAGGAGAAGGGCGCGAGTCGGCACCGCCGCCGCCGCGACGGGCGGCCGGGCGAAGGGGGCGGCGGCCAGCAGTGCAGGAATGGCCAGGGCAGGCGGTAGCGGAGGGGCCTCCGCGACCGGCGCGGCGCCATGGCAGGGCAGGCCGATCTGCCGGCCCTCCGACAGGAGGATGGCGAGCAGAGGCGCGTCGTCCCCCTCCCCCTCCACCAGCGCAGGATCCAGCACCAGCACGGGCCCGGCTTCGGTCCATGCCATGCCGCGCACGCCGGCGGGCGGATCGGGCACGGGATGCAGCGGCGGCATGGGCATCAGCCGTGCCAGGGCCGCGAAGGGAATGTCGAGCACACCGCGGGAAAGGCGCAGGCGGAAGCCGCCCCGCGCGGCTTGGACGGCACCCTCCGCTTGCGTCTCGGCCTCCGCGCGATGCGCCAGGCGCAGCCGGGGCGGCGGAAAAGGCGGCGGCGGCACCGGCGCGGCATCCGCCGGCGGCGAGTCGATGAGGGAATCGCCGCCGAGCAACACCGCTCCCTCGGGGCCGGGCACCAGCGCCCAGGCCCGCGCCGGATGCGCGGCGCCGGGCAGCACCCAGGCCGGAAGCACACCGGTGCCGAGCAGCCCGATGCAAAGCCGCCCTGCCCCGCCCGGCAGCGGCCGCAGCACCGGCGAGGCGGTGACGGAGGCGCCCTCCGGCAGGCGGTGAACAGTGCCGCCCGCGATGATTCCGGCCGCCGCGCTCACAGCCGACGCCAGATGGCATGGGTGCCAGGTTCGGCGCGCAGCGGTAGGCCGGGGCCAGGCATGTCGGTCGGGCCGAGAAGCAGGGCGCCACCAGGCAGAAGCCGTGCCACCAGCCCGCGCAGCACCGCATCCCGCGCCGCAGGCAGGAGGTAGATCAGGACATTGCGACAGAGGATAGCGCCGAAGCGGCCGGTTTCCTCCGGCAGGTCGAGCAGGTTGGTGCGGCGGAAGACGGGGCGTGTCAGGCCATCAGCCCGCGGCAACACCCAGCCGGCGTCCCGGGTGAACCAGGGCAGGAATGCGCCCGGCACCTCGCGTAGGGCATCCGGAGGGCCGGCGGGGTAGCGCGCGGCCTCGGCCAGGGCCAAGGCGGGGCGGCAGAGATCCAGCCCCAGCACCTCCGCCTCGATTCCCTGGGCAGCGGCGAGAATGGCGAGGCTCCACGCTTCCTCCCCCGAAGCGCAGCCGGCCGAGAGAAGGCGCAGCGGGCCGCCGGGAAGCGCAGGAAGAAGCGCCGTCAGCGCCAGAAGCTGCGGCGCGGCGCGGAAGAGCCGCGTTTCCTGGACCGTCACCGCATCCAGCAGCGCGGCCCATCCCGGGGAGGCGAGGTCGGGCGGCGAATCGATCGCACCGGCGAGCGGGGCAGCCCGTTCCAGCCGCCGCCGCAGCACGTCCGATGGAGCCAGCCCAGCCAGCGCCGCCAGCCCGGCTTCCGCCACCGCGAAGGCGGCGGGATCCGGAGCGGCAGGGCGCGGGGCGCGGCGCGTGGCGGGCACGGGCCGGCCCCGTCCGGCGCGGTCAGCCGGCGGCCAGGGCCTCGGCGCGCGAGCCGTGCGAGGGAATGATCTTGTCGAAGCCGGAGATCTCGAAGACCTCGCGCACAGCCGGCTGGAGCCCGCAGACGGAGAAGCCAACATTGCGGGTGCGGGCCTGCTTGGCCGTCTTCAGCAGCACGCGCAGCCCGGCGGAGGATACGTAGCGCACCCCCGTCATATCCGCGACGACACCGCCCTGATCGAGCAGCGCGATGAGCTTCTCCTCCGTGGCCGCGGCCGTGGCGGTGTCCAGGCGGCCTTCCAGGGCGGCGATGGTGGTCGCGCCTTCCCGGTGCTCGACGATCTGCATGATGTCTCCAGTTCCTCCGGGCCCGAGGCCCCGTTGATCTTTGCCGCCGGCCTCAGCCCACGTCCAGCAGGGCCGTCAGGCGGTTCAGCCCCTCCCGCCGCTCGTAATGGGCCTCGCGCGTCAGGCGACGGACGAAATGCACGCCCAGGCCTCCGATGTCGCGCTCCTCCACCCCCGCCTCCAAATCGGGTGCGGCGGCGGAGAGCGGGTCGAATTCGGGGCCGTCATCCTCGATGAGCAGATGGAGCGAATCGCCCTCCCGCCGGGCCTCGACGCGCAGCAGGCTGGCCCCACCGGCGTGCATGGCGACATTGGCGGCCAGTTCCTCCGCCACGAGGGCGAGGTGCTGGGCTGCACGCGGCGACAGCTCGGCCGTTTCGGCAAAAGCCTCCAGACGGTCGAGCAGCGCCGGCAGCGCATCCACCTCGGGCGGCATCTCATGGCGCAGCACCGTGGCGTCCAACCGGACCTCCCCTCTCGATCCATCGAGGATAGGATGAGCCAGGGGGCATTGGAACATCGGCCAAGTCGATTGCGTGTGGCACGGCGAGGCCTCGGGTGAGGACAGGTCATACCACCCAGCGCCACAACCGGCGCTTGCACCGCGGCTGAGCAGGCTTGACTGTTTATGGAGGAGCATCGGGTCAGGGTGAAAGGTCTGTTTGATTCGCTGGAACGCAACCGGGACAGACGCCGTCAGCGCCCTGCCGGCATCACCTATGACCTCGACGACGCGCCACCCGCGCGTGAGGCAGTACCCCTCTACCTCCAGCAACTCGGGATTCAGTCGATCTACTTCCTGCTGCCGGGCCTCGTCGCCACGGCGGCGGGTGCCTCGCCAGGCGAGGCCACGGCCTTTCTCTGCCTCAGCCTCGCGGCGCTCGGTTTCGCAGGGCTGATCCAGCAGGCCCGGCGCGGCCCCTTCGGCTCGGGCTACGCGATCTGCTTCATCCCGGCCCCGGTCTTCGTCGCGCCCTTCCTTACGGCGGTGCCGCTGGTGGGGCTGCAAGGAGCCACGGGCCTGCTGGCGCTGACGGGGTTGGCCGCCATGGCCTTCGTCCTGCTGCTGCCGCGCCTGGCCGCGCTGATGCCAACGGAGGTGGCTGGTGTCGTCGTCTTCCTCATCGGCGCCAGCCTGCTGCCACGGGCACTCGGCGCCGCGCATCCGGCGGAATGGCAGGCAGGCGCGCAGACCCTGGGCATGGAACTCGCCCTCGGCACGTTGGCGGCGATGATCCTTGTCTCCCTGCTGCGCGGCGGGGTGGCACGCTTCGGGGTGCTGGTCGGCGCCGCGCTAGGCACCCTCGTCGCCTTGCTCCTCGGGCTGGGACCGGCGGACTGGCGGGCAATGCTGGAGGCGGCACCCTGGTTTGCCCTTCCCATGCCGCGCCCACCCGATCTTTGGGTGATCGACCTGGCGCTGCTTCCAGCCTTCCTGCTGGCGGCGCTGGCCACCGCGGCCTCGATGCTGGGGGATCTGGTCGCCTTCCAGCGCGCGGCGGATGGCGCCTGGACGCGGCCCGACGTGCCGCCGATCCGGCGCGGGCTGCTGGGCGAGTTCCTGGCCATGACCGTCGCGGGGCTGGCCGGGGCGATGGCCACCTCCTCCTCCTCTGCCTGCGTGGGGCTGTCGATCGCGACGCGCACCCTCGCGCGGCGGGTGGTGCTGATCGGCTGCGCGGTGCTGCTGCTGCTGGCCTGCTCGCCGAAGCTCGTCACCCTCTTCATCCTGGTGCCGGCGCCGGTGCAGGCTGCGATGCTCGGCTATGTGTGCTGCTTCATGATGGCGGCCGGCTGCCGCCTCATCACCGCGCGGATGTTGGATTCGCGGCGCACCTTCGTCGTCGGGCTCGGACTGGCCGCGGGGCTGGGCGCGGCCATCGCGCCGGAGCTGTTCGGCTCCATGCTGCCGCGCGCCCTGGCCAGTCCGGTGACCCTGGGGACAGCCGTGGCCCTGGTAGTGAACCTGCTCACCCGCCCCCTGGTCGCGCAGCAGGCTGGCTTCACGCTCGAGGCCGGGCCGGGTCTGACCCAGGCGGTGGAGGATCGCATCCAGGCGCTGGGCGGCGCATGGGGCGCGCGCTGGGAGACGATGGAGAAGGTCTCCCATGCGCTGATGGAAATGGGCGAGGTGTTGACCGGGCGGGACGTGCCGGAAATGCGCGTGCAGGCGCGCTTCGACGACGACCAGGTGACCTTGGCGGTCCAGTATGACGGCCCGCCGGTCCAGACCCCCGCCGCACGGCCCGACGCCGCCGACCTGGACGGGCCGCTGGCAGCGCAGGAGGCCTTCGCCATGTGGCTGGCAACACGGCGCGGCAGCGGCTTCACCCAGCGCCATGCGAACGGCCGCACGGAGTTGCGCATTCACTTCGACTGAGGGAGCTATCCCTCCAGGTCGAGCGAATAGCCGGCGCTGCGGACCGTGCGGATCACATCCGTGTCGCCATCGCCGTTCACCGCCTTGCGGAGACGGCGGATGTGCACATCCACCGTGCGCAGCTCCACATGGATGTCACGGCCCCAGACGGCATCCAGAAGCTGCTCGCGCGAGAAGACCCGGCCGGGATGCTGGAGGAAGAATTCCAGCAGCCGGTATTCGGTGGGGCCGAGATGCAGGGGGCGGCCGCGGCGCGTCACGCGATGCGCATCCTGGTCCATCACGATGTCCTGCCAGGACAGCGCGCCCTTGTTGGAAGGGCCGCTCGACCGGCGCATCACGGCGCGGATGCGGGCCAGCAACGCCTCGATGGTGAAGGGCTTGCCGATGTGGTCATCCGCCCCGGTGTCGAGCGCGCGGACGGCATCCGCCTCCTCAGTGCGCGCGGTGACCATGATGATGGGCAGGTCCCGCGTCTCGGGGCGGCGGCGCAACTGGCGGCAGACCTCAAGGCCGGACATGGCCGGCAGCATCCAGTCCAGCAACATCAGGTCGGGCTTGGTCTCGGAGACGCGCATCAGCGCCTCCGGACCATCCGACGCTTCCTCGACCCGGAAGCCCTGCTTCTCCAGGTTGTAGCGCAGGAGAGTGAGCAGCGGGGCCTCGTCCTCCACCACCAGGATGGTGGGGCGCTGGCTTTCGGGAAGCGATATGGCTCTCATGCAAGGGGCGTTCCGACGGAAGATATCGGCGGCGGGCTGTCAGCGGAGACATCGGCCTTGGGCCGGTCCTCCGGCAGCACGGCGCCGCGCACGGCGTAATGCACAGTCTCGGCAATATTCGTCGCGTGGTCGCCAATGCGCTCGAAGTTCTTCGCGATGAACAGCATATGGGTGGCCGCGGTGATGTTGCGCGGATCTTCCATCATATGGGTCAGCATCTCGCGGAAGATGCCGGTGTAGATGTCATCCACCGGGGCGTCCGCGGCCCAGACGCGCTCGGCCAGTTCCGCATCGTCGCGCACGAAGGCGTCGATGCTGTCCTTCAGGTTGCGCTGCACCAGCTGCGCCATCCACTGGAAGCCATTGACGCCACCAAGGAAGGGCTGGCCGGCGATGATGATCGCGCGCTTGGCAACGTTGCGGGCGTAGTCGCCGATGCGCTCGATATCCTGGCTGATCTTCAGCGCCGCGATGATGAAGCGCAGGTCGCTCGCCATGGGCTGGCGCAGCGCGAGCAGCCGCACGCAGAAGGTCTCCACCTCGCGCTCCAGCGCGTCGATTGGCTTGTCGCGGCCCACCACCTCCCCCGCGAGCTCGGCATCGCGGCGGACGAGCGCATAGGCGGAATCCGCCACCTGCCGCTCGGCCAGGCCGCCCATGCGGGCGATCAATTCGCGGAGCCGCCGCAGCTCCTCTTCATAGGACTTCACGATGCGATCCGTCGGGCGATCCGTTGGGCGGTCCATCTGTTCTTTCCCCCGACTCAGCCGAAGCGGCCGGTGATGTATTCCTGGGTGCGCTTCTGCCGCGGGGCGGTGAAGAGATCGGCGGCCGGGGCCACCTCCACCAGTTCGCCCAGATAGAAGAAGGCCACCTGGTCAGCGCAGCGGGCAGCCTGCTGCATGTTGTGTGTCACGATCGCGATGGTGAAGTCCTGCTTCAACTCATCGATCAGCTCCTCGATCTTGAGGGTGCTGATGGGATCAAGCGCGCTGGTCGGTTCGTCGAACAGGATCACGTCCGGACGCACTGCAATGCTGCGCGCGATGCAGAGCCGCTGCTGCTGGCCGCCTGACAGGCCCATGGCCGAGCTGTGCAGCCGGTCCTTCACTTCCGGCCAAAGAGCGGCGCGTGTCAGCGCCCATTCCACCCGTTCCTCCATCTCCGCGCGCCCCAGGCGCTCGTGCAGGCGGATGCCGAAGGCGATGTTCTCGTGGATCGTCATCGGAAATGGAGTGGGCTTCTGGAAGACCATGCCGACCTTGGCGCGCAGCCCGTTCAGGTCCAGCTCGGGGTCGATGATGTTCTGGCCGTCCAGCATCACCTCGCCCTCGGCGCGCTGGCCGGGATAGAGGCTGTACATGCGGTTCAGCACGCGCAGCAGCGTGGACTTGCCGCAGCCGGAGGGGCCGATCATGCCCGTGACCTGCCGGTCCGGCAGGTCGAGCGTGATGCCCTTCAGCGCCTTGTTCTCACCGTAGTAGAAATCGAGGCCGCGGATGGCGATCCGCGCCGGATTCATGCTGGCGGTGGAGCGCGCCGCCATGCCGCCGAAGGAGCCGGAGCCCTCGCGCGGGGCATCTGCGGCTGCCCGCGAAGCCGCGGTGCCGGCATGCATGGCGGTATCCGTTCCGGTATCGTCGGCCATCGCGGCCTCCCCTATCGACGCGCGCGCAGCACGGCGCGCGCCAGAATGTTCAGCCCGAGAACGCCCAGCGTGATGACCAGCGCCCCGGTCCAGGCGAGGGTGATCCAGTCCTCGTAGGGCGAGCCGGCGTAGGAGTAGATGGTAATGGGCAGGCTCGACATCGGCCGCGCCAGGTCCACCGACCAGTTGAGGTTGCCGAGCGAGGTGAAGAGCAGCGGCGCCGTCTCGCCCGCCACCCGGGCCACGGCGAGCAGCACGCCGGTGATGATGCCGGAGACCGCGGCGCGCCAGCAGACCAGCACGATCATCTTCCACTTAGGGGCACCGAGGCCGATCACCGCCTCGCGCAGCGTGTTCGGAATCAGGCGCAGCATGTCCTCGGTGGTGCGGACCACCACGGGGATGACGATGATGGCCAGCGCCACCACCCCCGCCCAGCCGGAGAAGCCACCGAAGGGCAAGACCAGCAGCTGGTAGACGAAGAGTCCGATCAGGATCGACGGCGCAGAGAGCAGCACGTCCGAGACGAAGCGCACCACATTTCCGAAGTGCGAATTGCCCGCATATTCCGCGAGATAGGTGCCGACGAGCAACCCAATGGGTGTACCCAGCAACGTTGCCAGGGATACCTGGATCAGGCTGCCGATAATTGCGTTCAGCAAGCCGCCCTCCGAGCCGGGGGGCCGCGTCACTTCGGTGAAGACGCGAAGCGAGATGCCCCCTGCACCCTTCACCAGAAGCGTCGCCAGGATGGAGACGAGGAAGAGCAGGCCAAGGATGGTGGCGACCATACAGAGGAAGCGGATGACCGCATCCGTCCGCGCGCGGCGGCGGCCGAGGGCTGCGGAGGCGCGAGGATCCTTCGCGCGACCGGGAACCGGGGTTGAGGCGGTGGTGGCGGACATCGGCTTCAGCCCTTCAGCCGCGAGCGCAGCAGCCAGCGCGACAGCGCTAGGACCACGAAGGAGATGACGAAGAGGAGAAAGCCCAGGGCGAGAAGGGAGGAGAGCTTGAGGCTGCCCGCCGCGCTCTCCCCGAATTCCAGCGCGACAATGGAGGCGATGGTGTTGCCCGGCCCGAAGACCGAGGCGGTGATGCGGTTGGCGTTGCCGATGACGAAGGTGACGGCCATGGTCTCGCCCAGCGCGCGGCCGAGGCCGAGCATGATGCCGCCGACGACGGAGACGCGGGTATAGGGCAGCACCACGCGCCGCATCACCTCCCACCGCGTGGCGCCGAGGCCGTAGGCACTTTCCTTGAAAACGCCCGGCACCTGCAGGAACACGTCCCGCATCGTGGCCGCGATGAAGGGCAGAACCATGATCGCGAGGATCAGCGCGGCGGTGAACAGCCCGGTGCCGAAGGGCGGGCCCTGGAAAAGGTCCCCGATGACAGGCAGCTCGCCTAGTGTGTCGATGATGGCAGGCTGGATGGTGGTGGCCATCATCGGGACAATGACGAAGAAGCCCCACATGCCGAAGATGATGGAGGGCACCGCCGCCAGCAGCTCGATCGCGGTGCCGACAGGGCCGCGCATCCAGTCGGGGGCCAGCTCCGTCAGGAAAAAGGCGATGCCGAAGGCCAGGGGCACAGCCATCAGCAGAGCCAGGACCGCGGTGAGGATGGTGCCGTAGATCGAGACACCGGCGCCGTAGACATCCTGCACCGGATCCCATTCGGTCGAGGTCAGGAAGGCTGCACCGAAGGCCCGGAAGGCCGGCAGCCCGCCGAGTAGCAGCTCGATGATGATGGCACCGAGCAGCACCAGCACCAGCATGGCGGAGGCACGGCAGAGCAGAGCGAAGACCGCGTCCCCCGTGCCGCCGCCGCGCCGCGTAACGGGACGTGGTGGGGCAACGTGGACGCCTTCGGCGACGGCGGAATGGGACACGCGGCCTCTCTCGGTTCAGGGTCGCCCGGCGGCCGTTGCCGCCGGGCGGTTCGGCTTCAGCGCGCCGGCCAGACCGGCTTGCCGTCCACCTGCACCTGGCCCCAGGTGGCGCGGACCGCGGTCTGCACGGTCTCCGGCAGGGGAATGTACTCCAACTCGCGCGCCGCGGCGCCGCCGTTGGTGTAGGCCCAGTCGAAGAAGCGGAACACGGCGGTGGCACGGGCCGCATCCTGCGGGTCGTTCGGCACCAGCACGAAGGTGGGGGAGACGATCGGCCAGGAGGTGGCACCCTGCTGGTCGATCAGGCTGGCGGCAAAGCCGGGCGTGCTCCAGTCGGCGCTGGAAGCCGCGGCCTGGAAGGACTCCATGGTCGGGCGCACGAACTGGCCAGCCTTGTTGCGAAGCTGCGCGGTGGCGAGCTTGTTCTGGGAGGCATAGGCGTTCTCGACGTAGCCCAGGCCGCCGCGGGTGTTGCGGACCGTGCCCGCCACGCCCTCATTGCCACGGGCGCCCGCGCCCGTGCCCCAGCGCACCGAGGTGCCGGCGCCCACACGCTGCTTCCACTCCGACGAAACGGCGGAGAGATAGGAGGTGAAGACGAAGCTCGTGCCCGAGGAGTCGGCGCGGTAGACCGGGGCGATTGCCAGGTTCGGCAGGGTCACGCCGTTATTCAGCTCAACGATCCGGGGATCGTTCCACTTGCTGATCTTACCCATGTAAATATCAGCGAGCAGCTCGCCGGTCAGGCGCAGCTGGTCGGGGGCAACGCCCGGGATGTTCACGATGGGAACCACCGCGCCCATGACCGTCGGGAACTGAAGCAGCTTGGCTTCGGTAAGCTGCTGCGCATTGAGCGGCGCGTCGGAGGCGCCGAAATCGACCGTGCGGTTGCGGATCTGGTTGATGCCCGCCCCTGAGCCGACCGACTGGTAGTTGAGCTGAAGGCCGGCCGCCTTAGCCCCCTCGCCCCAGCGCTGATAGACTGGGTTGGGGAAGGACGCGCCAGCGCCCGTGATCGTGGCGGGCTGGGAAAGGGCTGGGGAAGCCACGAAAGGCAGCGCGGCAAGGGCGGCAAGGGCAAGTCGACGTTGGATCACCGGATCGTCTCCGAAGTTTCGGTCAGGCCTGGGGCCCGACGCGCGCCTTCTAGGCCGATCCAGCGACTCTCGTATTTCATATTTTTGACAGATCGATGACAGCAGGCAAATGCGAAAAGGGCACCCCGCCAGGAGGTGCCCTGATCCGCCTTGGCAGCGCTTCGCGTTACATGCGACGGCCACCCCGCAGCTTCGGCCAGAGCGCCGCGATGGCGATGCCGCCCAGCGCCATCAGCGGCGCCGCCTGCGTGGTGAAGCCGCTGACAGCCGATTGCGCGGCCCCGGTCAGCGCCACGTTGCGGACGGCCTGCGCCTCTATCTCCTCCCGCGCCGTGGTGTTGCGCGAAGCGAGGAAGACGAAGACGCCTGCCAGCACCAGATCCGCCACCAATACGATCAGTGCCGAGGTGATCGGCCCGAAGCTGTTCCGCGCGGCGTACCAGCCCAACACATGGAGCATGACGAAGGCCGCCACGCCCATGAGGCCGGCGGCCGCGTAGAAGGCGGCCCGCGTCGCGGCGGCATTGGCTTTCGCCTTCAGGCGGCGGCCTTCGGCCTGCGCCGCCATTCCGACCAGGCTGAAGGTCCGCAGCATGCCCCGCGCTCCTCTCAGCGGCCCAGGATGCGGGCGAGGATGTATCCGGCCGCCGCGGCGATCAGGATCGACTGCGCCGGGCGCTCCCGCACGCGGTCGGCCACTGCCTCGTACTGCACCTGGGCGGTATCGGCGGCGCGGGCCGCATAGCCCTCGGCAGCGTCCACCGCCTGGGACATGTACTTCTGGCGGTCGGCATACAGGTCCTCGACCTGCTTCTTCAGGGCGGCGATCTGCTCGGTGACGTTGCTGGCAGCGTCGTTGACGGCAGTGGCAGCCTCATCGACGGTTTTGCCCGCCTCGGTGTTCGCAGCCATGTCTGGTCTCTCCTTCGACACGTCTCGGTCCCATCCGCAACGCGGCCCCGGGTGGGCGGTTGCGAGGATGGTGACGCGCCGCCTTTGCGATGCCGCAACCTGTGGGCGAGGCGCCGCGTTCCTGTGACACCGCAATTCGAAGGCATGGCCAGCAGGCCAGGGAAGAAACGGCGATGAGGATCCAGCGGATCGCGATGATGGTGCTCCTGGCAGGCCTGATCGCCGGTCCGGTCGCCTACATGCAGTTCAACTCGGTGGTGGAGGGAGCGGATTTGCTCCTTGCGGCCTTTGACTCCGGCGAGTTGCAGCTCGCAGCCGTGCCGAACTGATCTTCGGCATTGGGAACTGACGGAGCGCCCTCAGCGCGCCATGGCGCGCGGTGCCGGATTCTCCCGGACGGGGAAGCGCACGACCCAACGCGTGCCGGTCCGTCCCCCCTCCCCTGGCTCTAGCCGCCCGCCGGTCAGCTGGCCGCCGAGTTGCTTGGCGAAGCCCTCCATCAACTGAAGGCCGAGGCCGCGTGGGCGCGCTCCGCGGTCCGGCAGGCCGATCCCGTCATCCTCGATGACCAGCGTCACCTCGCCATTCTCTTCGACGAGGCTGAGTCGGACGGCGCCACGCGCCTCATCGGGGAAGGCGTGCTCGACGGCATTCCCAACGGCTTCGGTCACCAGCAGCGAGAGGGAGACGGCCTGGTCGGTCGAGATGGTGATGTCGGCGACGTCCAGCTTCAGCGCCAGCCGCTCGCCCGGCGCCTCGTTGTGGGAGGCGAATTGCTGGTTCGCCAGCTCCGTCAGGAAGGGCAGTAGCGAGACCGTCTCGAAGGAGTGCTGCACGTAGAGGTGCCGGTGCAGCGTCGCCAGCGCCCGGACGCGGTTGCGCGCCGAGAGGAATTCCTCGGCGGCGGCCGGGTCGCCGATGCGGCTGGCCTGGAGATTGAGCAGCGAGGAGACGATCTGCAGGTTATTCTTCACCCGATGATGGATCTCGCCCATCAGCGCATCGCGCTGTTCGAGCGCGGCGCGCAGATCGGCCTCGCGCCGGGCCAGGGCGGCGGCAGCCTCGCTGAAGGCCAGTTCCACCGCGCGAACCTCCCGCGGCTCCGTGCCGGCGGGGCTGACGCGGAACACATTGCCCGGCCGCCAGCCACGCACGCGCACCGACAGCAGCCGCAGCGGCCGCACCATGGCCAGGTCCGCCCCCACAACGATGGCGGCGAGGCAGGCGATGAGGAATGTGGCCAGTTCCGTCATGCGCTGGATCAGGACTGCGCGCGCGGCAGCCCTGGCGGGGGAGATGGGATGGCCGACGATCAGGCGGAGGCCCGGATTCAAGCGGGCGCTGGCATAGGCCATCTCGTCGCCCCGCTCAGACGCCATGATGGCACGCTCGGATTCGCCGAGGCTTTCGACAACGGAGGGCGGTAGTTCCGGCGTTGTGACCCGGCCGGGCGCGAGCACGCGGCCGTTCCGGTCGACCAGCCAAACGAAGTTGCCCTCGACCGGCCGACTCCCCGGAAGGGTCGGATATTCGCGTAGCACAAGGAAGCCGATCAGTGCCCAGGTTGAGCCGGTGCCGGGCACGGCCACCGGGAGCACGGGCGATCTCCCTCCGCCACCGGGCAAGAAGGCGCCATAGGCGGGCGCGCCGCCACTCAACGCTTCCCGCACAAGGGGCTCTGGTTCAAAGCCTTCCGGAAGGCCGCCACAGAGAGGTGGCTGGCCCGGAGCGACAAGTGCCAATTCAGCAATCTCGCCAGGATGCAGGTCGATGACGCGGCGCAGGGCAGTGGAACAGCCGGCCAGCCCGCCACGCTCCAGCGGATCCTGCCGGGCCAGCGGATCCTGCCGGGCGACGGCAGAGAGTAGGGTCTCGGAAGCCCCGAGCGCAGCGCCGTAGCGCACGGCCATGAGCGAACGGAACGACTCGGCCCCTCTCCGGCCTTCGTCGAGGGCGGCGTGGTAGTCCTGGAGAGCGTTATTGACGGCGATGGCGACCACCGGAATGCCGGCCACCATCAGCAACACGATCATCCGGCCCCGAATACCCCCGAGGATCGAGGCGATTCGGAGTCTCAGCCGCCCGGCGCCGGCGTGCGAAGGGGTTTGCAGGTCGTCGCGCATGGCGGCGCCGGACGTCGATGGATCGTCCGGCACCCGCCGTCAGCCCTGCTCGCGATCCTGCTCGATCAGGCGCAGGAGCTCCTCGGGAATTGGCTCGCGCATGACATCATCGAACATCTGGTGCAGGCCCCGCTGGAGCCAGAGGTCAAAAGCGGCATCGGGCGCGGCTGAGCCGCGCCCGTTCACCGTGCCCTGCACCGTTTTTGCCACCGGCGCCGCTTTCTTCCTCGAGTGACTCTCGTCCATCCTCAGACAGGGGTCGCATGCCCCATCCCAGCTTCATCCGTCGCAGTATGACGGCGCGGGGCGCGAGGGGAAGAGGTCTTCCGAGCGACGACCGGCGCATCGACGCCGCGCTCCTCGCCGGTGAGCCAGCGCTGCAGGGTCTGGCGGGCGCGGAAAACGCGGCACTTGGCGGTGCCCACGGCGCAATCCATGGCCGCGGCAACCTCCTCGTAGGACATGCCCTGGACCGTCACCATAACCAGCGCGGTGCGCTGCTCGGCCGGCAGGCGGGAAAGATGGCCGCGCAGCTCGCGCATCACCAGGCTGTCCTCCTGGGCGCCCGGGCGGGCAAAGGCGCTGCTCGGCACATCGTCGATATCGGTCGTCTCGCGCTTGCGGCGGACGTCGGAGATGAAGCGGTTGCGGAGGATGCGGAACATCCAGGCGCCGAAATTGGTCCCCGGGGTGAAGCTGTCCTTTGCGGCGAGGGCAGAGGTGACGGCGGCCTGGACCAGGTCATCCGCGTCGGCGCGGTTGCGGGTCAGCGCCAGGGCCTGCACGCGGAGCCTCGGCAGCGTGGTCACGAGCAGCTTGTGGAAATCCGCGACGGTATGGGTCGGACGGGCGGCAACGGTCTGGGTCATCGGTAAATCCCCTCTGCTCGATCTTCACCGGACCAATGCACCGCCCCCGAATTCGGTTACCGCCTTCCGGATCACGAAAACGCCATGCCCGGATTCACTTCGCGGAAGGCGCATCCGGGGCATCAGGTTGACCGCTGGCATCGTAGCGACTGGCCAGCGCGCGACGGGCTCGGGAGACCCGGGTCTTGAGCGTACCCACCTGCACGCCCGCGACACGCGCCGCATCCTCGCTGGAGAAGCCAAGGGCACCCACCAGAACCAGCGCCTCCTGCTGGTCGCGCGGCAGGTGGCTCATGGCGCGGGCTAAGCCCATCATCTCCATGCGGTGCTCCTGCCCGGCAGGCATTCCCTCCTCCACCGTCACACGATCTAGCGCGCGCTTCTGGGCCGCGGCCCGGCGGCGGTTCTCGAACCATGCGTTCCGCAGGATGGAGAAGGTCCAGGCCTTGAGGCTGGTCCCCGGCTGCCACTGCTCCTCGTTGCGCAGCGCACGCAACAATGTGTCTTGCACCAGATCGTCGGCTGCGGCCGGATCGCGGGACAGGAAGCGGGCGAAAGCCCGCAGATCGGGTAGGAGGCGTATCAGCGCCGGGCGGAAATCCTGGTGGTCGATCGTCATATACCCGGCTGAAGCGAGGACCGCGCTCCGCACTCGACGCGGCGCGCGGCGGCCACATGTGGAAGCCTGTTCGGCTCTGCCATGTTGGCGGCCCGGCAGGATGTTGGAGGACTATCACGGATGAGTGCTGTCACGCAGGGGGAGTTGCTTCGCACCCTGCCCTTCGCGCGGCGCTACGCCCGCGCCCTGACGGGGAGCCAGGCGCGTGGCGATGCGCTAGTGGCGAAGGCGCTGCGCGCCGGCCTGCCGCCGGAGGTGCCAGGCCCGATCGCCCTCTTCTCAGGGGTCAGCCGGCTCGTGCCCGACAGCCCCGGCGAACATATCACCGCGAAGCAGCGGCAGCTTCTCCTGCTGACGGCGCTGGAGGATCTGTCCCTGACGGATGCCGCCCTGGCCGTCGGCATGGGCGTGGGCGAGGCGCACCGGCTGCTGGAATCGGCGCGTGGCGCACTGCTCGCGGTGGCTGCGACCGACATCATGGTGATCGAGGACGAGCCGATCATCGCCATGGACATCCGCCAGCTGGTCGAGAGCTGCGGCCATAACGTGGTGGGGATCGCCAGCGGCGAGGCGGAGGCGGTGTCCATGGCCCGAGAGCTGAAGCCCGGGCTGATCCTGGCGGATGTGAATCTCGGCCCGGGCGGCGACGGCATTTCCGCGGTGCAGCGCATCCTGCAGGAGCAGGACACTCCCGTGATCTTCGTCACCGCCTATCCGGAACGCCTGCTGACCGCAGAGCAGCTGGAGCCCGCCTTCATCATCAGCAAGCCCTTCGAGCCGGTGGCCCTGGCCATCGCGACCTATCAGGCGGTGTCGGGCGGGCTTCGGCTGGACTGATCCGCCGCCTCTTCCGCCCGGCGCCCTGCCCATCCGCGAGGCCGGATGGGCAACTGGCCGGGCCGGACGCCCGTTTCCCTCCACGGAGCCCGCATCGCGACGGGCAGCATGGAGGATTCGATGGATTGGGATCGACTTGCTGGCGACTGGAGCCAGATGGGCGATAAGGTCCGCAAGTACTGGGGGAAGCTGACTGAGGAGGACATCAGCCAGGCCGGCGGCCGGCGTGACCTGCTGCTGGAGCGAATCCGTGAGCGCTACGGCCTGGGACCGGACGAGGCCGAGAAGCAGCTGCAGGACTGGGCCGCCTCGCATGACACGCAGAACTCCGGTCAGGCAGTCCAGGACAGCGGTTCAGAACGCATGGTGTAGCGCCGCTGCAACGGGCCCGTTGCCGACCGGCAACCGGCTCTGGGATGCGACGTTCACAAGCCGCATCGGCCTTGAAGGAACCGCACATGCTCTACTGGACCGTTATTTTCCTTATCATTGCCTTGGTCGCGGGCGTGCTCGGCTTCGGCGGCGTTTCCTCCGCGGCCAGCGGGATCGCCAAGATCCTGTTCGTGATTTTCCTCGTGCTTTTCCTGATCTCCCTGGTGGCGGGCCAGGGCTGGATCTGAGGGATCCATGCAACGCCGCACGGCGCTGGTGGCCGGCCTCGCGATGCTCATCGCGGGGCCGGTTCCTGTTCGGGGGCAGGAGAGCCAGAGCACCCGGCTGTGGTTTGACCCGACCCAGCTGCCGTCCTTCACGGGGGTGGTGGACCGCTACCTCCTGACACCGGAGGGTAAGACGGACCGCCTGCTGTTCCGCGAAGGGCCGCAGGTGATCTTTCCCGAGCATGTGGCGGACGAGATCATGGCGGCGGTGGAGCCCGGGCGCTCCATCATCGTCTATGGCATCCGGGCGCGCCGCGTGCCTGCAATCACGCTGCTGGCCTGGGCAAAGGACAGCAGCGCACCGCCGCGCTTCGTCGACCGTCCCGCTTGGTCCTTCTCGGAATTCCGCGCGGCGGATGAGCGGTTGGAGGTTTCCGGCACCATCCGTTCCCCACTCTACACGCCGCAAGGCGACGTGCTTGGCGCCATCCTGGACGAAGGCGTGGTGATCCGTTTGCCGGTCGACATCGCGGCGGCGCTGGGGGACCGGCTGAACACCGGGCGCTCCATCGCCGCAGCGGGGCGTGGCGCAACGGTGGAGGGTCGCGGCAAGGCGCTGGATGCCGACAGGATCGGCGAAACGCCTGACAAGCTGGGGCCCCTCCCCGCCCCATTGGTACGTCCGCAGTGATGCGGATGGCGATGTGACCCAAGACAAGCGAGACACTGCGTGAGTGAAACAACGGGGGCCCAGGTCCAGATCCAGACCGGTGCGTTGAGGGCCTTCCTTCGCTTGGCGGGGGGATTCTTCCTGCGTGAGCGCCGGGCAAAATGGCTCGGCTTGGGCCTGTTGGCGCTGACGCTGCTGCAGGTGCTGATCCAGATCCGGTTCAACCTGTGGAACCGGGATTTCTTCAACGCGCTGGAGAATCGCGACCGCGACGCCTTCCTCTGGCAGATGGTGCTGTTCCTGGGGCTGGCGGGCTCGTCCATGGTGACGGCGGTTTATCAGCTCTACGTCAAGCAGCTGGTGCAGCTACGCTGGCGTGAATGGCTGACGCAGCGGCTGCTAAGCCTGTGGATGACCAATGCGCGCCACTATCAGCTCGAGCGCACGGGGGAGTCTGATAATCCGGACCAGCGCATCGCCGAGGATGCACGGCTGGCCGTGGACCTGGCTGTGGATTTCGCGACGGGCATCTTCAACTCGGCCGTGATGCTCATTGCCTTCGTCGGCATTCTCTGGACGATTTCTGGTGCGCTGAACCTGACCATCAGCGGCCATGCAATCGCTATCCCGGGCTACATGGTCTGGGCGGCATTGATCTATGCGCTCATCGGCTCGGGCCTGACTTATCTCGTCGGCAAGCCGATGGTGGCGCTGAACTTCTGGCGCACGGCAAAGGAGGCGGATTTCCGCTTCGGCCTGGTGCGGGCGCGCGAGAGCAGCGAGGGGATCGCGCTGATCGGCGGAGAGACCGATGAGCGGCGCGGGTTGCAGAACCTGTTCACCAGCGTGGCCACAGCAGTGCGCGACCTGATGCGGAGCCAGCGCAAGCTCATGTGGCTGACCAGCGCCTATGGGATGCTGACCTCGGTCTTCCCGACCGTGGTGGCCGCGCCTTCCTATTTCTCGGGAGCTATCACTCTGGGCGGGCTGATGCAGATCGGCTCCGCCTTCGGGCAGGTGCAGGCTTCGCTGAACTGGTTCGTGGACAACTTCCCGCGGCTTGCCGAATGGCGGTCCAGTGTTGAACGCCTGCTGAGCTTCCGTGAATCGCTGCGTGTGATTGAATCCATGGTCGAGGAGCCTGACCAGCCCACCATCGTGCGCATTGAGCAGGCCCCCGGCGAAGAGGAGAAGGTAGCCTTCCGCGACGTGCAGGTGGCCTTCTCGAATGGCTCGGTCGTGATCGCGGAGGCGACGGCAGAAATCCGCGCCGGCGAGCGCGTGTTGGTGAAGGGCGAGTCCGGCACGGGCAAGAGTACGCTGTTCCGCGCCTTCGCGGGCATCTGGCCCTGGGGCAGTGGCGAGATTCACATGCCGCCACGCGAGGCAACGATGTTCATGCCGCAGCGGCCCTATCTGCCGCTCGGCACGCTACGCGGCGCGCTCTCCTATCCCCACGCGCCGGAGACGGTGTCGGACGAAGCTGGAACGGCGGCGCTGGAGCAGGTCGGGCTGGCGCATCTGCGGGAGAAGCTGGAGGAGGATGCGCGCTGGGATCAGGTGCTGTCCCTGGGCGAGCAGCAACGCCTCGCCTTCGCGCGGCTGTTGATCCAGAAGCCGCGCTGGATTTTCATGGACGAGGCAACAGCCGCGTTGGATGAGGAGAACCAGGACACCATGATGCGGCTCGTGCTGGACAACCTGCCCGACAGCGCCCTGATCTCAATTGGGCATCGGCCAGGGCTGGATGCCTTTCACGAGCGCACGCTGCACCTTCACCGTGGGCCGGAGGGCGCGAAGCTGGCGAAGCGGCCGCCGAAGCGCGTTCTTGCAGGCCGCAAGATCAAGATTCGGAACCCCTTCCGTCGCCGGGTTCGGCAGGCGCCCGCCGGGTGATGGGCTGGTGGGATGCGGACGCAAAAAAGCCCCGCATCCTTCCGGATCGGGGTGATGTTTGGATGCGGGGACAGGATTTGAACCTGTGACCTTCAGGTTATGAGCCTGACGAGCTACCGGGCTGCTCCACCCCGCGTGGGTGTTATGGGTCCGTCGGGAGTATCATCTGATCCGGTCTGGTGGCCTGGCGCCGACCGACTCTCCCGTGCCTTAAGACACAGTACCATGGGCGCGGAGGCGTTTCACGGCCGAGTTCGGGATGGGATCGGGTGTGGCAGCCTCGCAATAGGCACCAGGCCACCGGACCGGAACAGATGTGACGGATGGGGGGTGGGGTGATGGTTTGGTGTGTTGGTGTGAGTGGGGAGTGCGTGTTGGTGCTGCGTGCGGTGAGGGTTTTATCCCTCATGCGGTGGGAAGTGTGAGTTCGATCGGGCGATTAGGACCGCTCAGCTACGTCCGTTACCGGACTTCCACCTGCGGCCTATCAACGTGATGGTCTATCACGGCCCTTGGGGAGACCTCGTCTTGAGGCTGGTTTCCCGCTTAGATG
>NZ_WWDL01000021.1 GCF_009848505.1 Muricoccus harenae | reverse complement strand
CGAGGACAGCTTCGAGACCGCCAAGAACGAACTCGGCCTGACCCACAACGAAACACGCTCCTGGCACGGCTGGCATCGACACGTGTCGCTGGTCATGCTGGCTTTCGCCATGATGGCGGTGATCCGACACCGCGCAAACGCTGCCGATGAGCAAACCTCAGCCCGCGTGAGTCGCAAGGACGGGCACTCGTCCGCTGGTCTATCCAGGAAGTCCGCCGCATAGCGGTCCAACTGGCCCAACGAAAAATCCGGCCCGCCCACGTCATCGCATGGTCACTCTGGCGACGAGCACATCAAGCTGTCGCCCAGCAAGCCCACCTCAAACGTAACGCGCAACTGTAATGCTAGGGCAAAACAGGCCGCCTGCCGGACCGCCACGCCCCGGCCGATCCCGGCCCTGCCCCAAAGCCGCGCGACGCCTCGGCCATACAGCACCGCCGAGACCAGCAGCGGCACGACCACCACGGGGTCGAGCTCAATGTCAAAGCCGGGTTCCGCATGGTGATGCCCCTCATGCGCCAGGGCCGGCGAAGCCGCGATCAGTGCGAGAAGAAGCAGCCACCTCATAGCTCGCACCCGTCGAAGACGAAGCCCGCCGCGCCCTGCACCAGGATCACCGCGGTAAAGAGGGCCGCCATCAGGATGCTGACCACCGCCAGGAATTCCCGTGCCTCGCGGCCATCCGGCGGCACCACCCGCTCGGCCTCGCGGAAGGTCTTCCAGGCCCGCCAGGAGATCACGCCGCCCAGAACGGCCAGGATGGCCGAGAGCAGGGTGATGCCGACCGTCACCAGCACCGGATGGTCGGCACAGGCCAGCGACACATAGCTGTACTTCGCCTGCGTGCCGATCGCCCATGCGCCCGGCCCCGCCACGAGGCCGGCCCAGGCATAGCTTCGGGGTGCGAGCGCCGCCATGGCCCGTCACAGCCTCGGCACAAAATAGATGAAGAGGTAGAGCACCACCCAGGAGGCGATGACGAAATACCAGTAGAAGCAGTTGTCGCTCACATCGCTGAAGCGCTTGCCATGGCCGTGGCGGGTGAACATCAGCACAGCCAGCACCAGCGTATCGCCCCAATCGGTCAGCAGATGTATCGTGTGCAGGCCGAGCAGCAGCCAGTTGATCGAGCCATAGGCATTGGTGTCCCAAAGGACGTTCAGCGCCGGGAACTCCCAGATCCGCACGATCAGCGGCGCCGTAGCCAGCAGTGTCATCACCACCATGCCGATGCGGACCTTGCGCAGGTTCTCCTCACGTGCGGCACGGTCCAGCCACCAGTTGGGCCACAGGCTGATGAGCAACAGGACGAGCACCGCCGTGCACGGCCCGAGATCCGGCGGCGGCGCCCTCAGCGGCCAGACCCGGTTGACGAAGGCGATGTAGAGATAGCTGGCGATGGCGACGATGAAGCCGCCGTCCTCGATCGCCACGAAGGCCAGCGTCCCCCACCAGACAGGGCTCTTGGTCCCGAAGCCGTAGCTGGGCAGGCCGGAGAGGTCCTGGACGGGACGCATGGGCCTCATGCCTCATCCTCCTTGTCGCCTTTCGGCCAGAACCAGGCGGTCAGCGCGATGGTCAGCGGGATGGAACCATAGACCACCGCCCAAGGCGTGAAGATCGAGCCGATGAACAGGCCCGTCAGGGCGATGGCGGAGATCAGCGGCCAGATGGATGGATCGGGCGAGCTTTCCCGCAACTCCGGCCTCGCCTCGGTGACGGAGGTGATGACCAGCTCGCGCATATCCGTCCGCAGCCCAACCGCGACCGGCAGGGCGCGGCGCTCCGCCCAGAGCGGCTCCCGCGCCGTGACGACAGGAATATGGGCGAAGTTGTAGGCCGGCGGTGGCGAGCTGGTGGCCCATTCCAGCGTATCCGCATCCCAGGGATTATCCCCAGCCGGCTCGCCATGACGCAGGCTGTAGAGGACGTTCCAGAGGAACAGCGCGAAGCTCGCGAAGACCACGACAGCGGCGAGGCTGACGAAGAGGTTCATGTCCCCCCAGTTCAGCTCCGGCTGATAGGTGTAGATGCGCCGCGGCATGCCCCAGAGGCCCAGCAGGTGCATGGGGAAGAAGGCGGCGTTGAAGCCGAGGAAGGCCAGCCAGAAGTTCCAGCGGCCAAGCCGCTCGCTCATCATCCGCCCGGTGAACTTCGGAAACCAGTAGTACACCGCCCCGAGCAGCGGGAAGACGGCGCCGCCGATCAGTACGTAGTGGAAATGCGCCACCACGAAGTAACTGTCATGCACCTGCGTATCCAGCGGGACGGAGGCCACCATCACTCCCGTCAACCCGCCGATGACGAAGGTGATGATGAAGCCGATGATGAAGAGCATCGGCGTCGCGTAGCGCGGCTTTCCCGAGACGATGGTCGCGACCCAGCAGAAGATCTGAATGCCATTCGGGATGGCGATCAGCATGGAGGAGGCCGTGAAGAAGCTCTCCCCCAGCTGCGGCAAGGCCGTGACGAACATGTGGTGCACCCAGAGCCCGAAGCTGAGGATGCCGATCGAGATCACGGACAGCACCAGCGCCAGATGCCCGAAGACTGGCCGGCGCGTGAAGGCCGGCAGCATGACCGAGATCATGCCACTGGCCGGGACGAAGATGATGTAGACCTCCGGATGGCCAAAGAACCAGAACAGGTGCTGCCACAGCAGCACGTCGCCGCCCTCCGCCGGGTTGAAGAAATGCGTGCCGACCAACCGGTCCATGATGAGCATGGAGCTGCCCACCATCACCGATGGCATGGCGAACATCACCATGAAGGCGGTGACCAGCATCGCCCAGGCAAAGAGCGGGATGCGATCGAGCGTCATCCCAGGTGCACGCTGCTTCAGGATGGTCACGATCAGCTCCACCGCCACGGCCAGTGCCGCCACCTCGGTGAAGGTGATCATCTGCGCCCAGAAATCCGCCCGCTTGCCTGGCGAGAATTCCGGGCCGGACAGCGGCACATAGGCGAACCACCCGACATCGGGGCCGATGTTCAGGAAGAAGGCGCCCCAGACCATCACCCCGCCAAACAGGAACACCCAATAGGAGAAGGCGTTGAGACGGGGGAAGGCGATGTTACGCGTGCCCATCACCAGCGGGATGATGAAGACGGCCACCGCCTCCATCACCGACACGGCGAACAGGAACATCATCGTCGTGCCGTGCATGGTGAAGAGCTGGTTGTAGAGGTCCGGCCCCACCACCTGCCCTTCCGGCTGCGCCAGCTGTGCGCGCATGACCATGGCGGCAAGACCCGCCAGGAACAGGAAGAAAAAGGTCGTTGCGATATAGCGCCGCCCGATCAACTTGTGGTCGACCGTGGTGATCCACCCCCAGAAGCCGGGTTTCGTGCCCCAGGTCTCGCTCAGCACGCGGTGCAGCTCGGCCTCATCCGCCGTGCTGTCGCGGGGCGCCCCCGCGTCCTCCCGCTCCTCCTGCTCCTTGAGGCGGTCGGACTCGGTGACGCTCATCGCAGCCCCTCCAGATAGCTGACGAGGTCCTGGAGGTCCCGGGGCGGAATCTGCGTCATCGGCATGTTGGCCCCGGGCTTGATGCTCTGCGGGTCGGTGATCCAGCCGGCCAGGTTGCCGCGGTTCATCGGCAGGGTGCCCGCCGCGATGAATTGGCGGGTGGCCAGATGCGTCAGCTCCGGCCCCACCCGCCCGGCCGAGGGCGTGCCGCGCACCTGATGGCACATGATGCAGCTGGAGCGGAGGAAGACCTGCTCGCCACGCTGCCGCTCCGGCTCCTTCGGCGCTTCCGCCGCACGCAGCTGCGCCAGGCGCCAGGCATCGAAGGCCTCCGGCGGCTCGGCCACGACCAGGAAGCCCATGCGGGCATGCTGCAGCCCGCAGAACTCGGCGCATTGCCCACGATAGACGCCGGGCTTATCCGCCTGGAAGTCAATGACAGTCTGCAGTCCCGGAAGCAGGTCGCGCTTCCCGAAGAGGTTCGGCACCCACATGCTGTGGATGACGTCGGTGGAGTTGAGCACCAGCCGGACCGGCCGCCCCGTCGGGATATGGATTTCGTTCGCCGTGCGCAGGACCCGCTCGGGCGAAGGATCCTGATAGGTGATCTCCCACCACCACTGATGCCCGGTGACCTGAAGCGTCATCGGCGTGTCCTGCGCGAGGGAGGCGAGCCGCTTCCCGTCACATAGCTCAGGCCGGTCAGGACAAAGACAATGAGCGCCGTCACCCCGACCAGCGCCGTCACGATCCCGGTCGTGCGCCGCTCAGTGGCGGGGTTCAGTGCAAGCGGCGAGGCGGGCACGGCCGCGCGCCGTCGGAGCAGGAGCCCGATGCAGAGCACCAGGACCACCAGCCCCCAGATCGCGCCGCAGACATAGACGAAAAGCCAGAACAGATCCGCGATCCGCTCCGCCTGCGGCCCATGCGCCTCCAGCGCCGATTGCCAGCCGCTGCCGCCCAGTGCCACGGCCGCGAGGGGCAACAGCAGGATGCGGGCCGGGACCTTCATTGGGGATGCTGGGCACTCGGCGGAGTGCTGCCGCCGGCGACGGGAGGTGCCAGGGGCAGCCGGTTCTCGGAAGCGCGCGGGTGCATGTCGTCATTGCGGCTCGGGGCGATGTCCATGCGGACATTGCGGCCCATCGAGCGCACATAGGCGGAAACCTGCCAGATCTGATGGTCCGGGATGCGCCCCCGGAAGCTCGGCATGCCATTCGGCCGCCCCTGCTGGATGGTGGCGTAGATGTTCTGGATCTCGCCGCCATAAATCCACTTGTCATCCATCAATGGCGGCCCGGAATCGCCGCCGCCATTGGCATGGCAGCCATTGCAGTTGAACCAGGTATAGAGCCGCTTGCCCTCGGTTATCTGGTAGGCGCTCTCCTCATATCGCTTGCCGGCGCTCTCCATCGGCGGCGCCTGGGCCGAGCCGGCATGGTTGGTGCTGAGGGCGAGCTGCCGCGGCTGCTCCGCCGGCACCGTACTGGCCCGTGTCTCCCGTTTCTCCCGTTTGCAGGAAGGAAGCGCGAGCACCGCCACCGCGGCCAGCGCGAGGAGGACCGCCCGCATCATGGTGCCCTCTCCGCGCGCTGCCGGCGTGCATCCAGTCGCGGCACGCCGTATTCCGCCAGGATCGCGTCGATCTCATCGCGCTTCCGCACCATGGCCGCATCGATCTCGCGCTGAAACGCGTCATCCTCCCGCCGCACGCCCATGGAGATGTCGAACACCATGGGCAGGCGCGGTCTGTCGATCTGTGGGCGCACCGGGGTGAGCACCAGCGGCACCGATTGCCGTCGCGCGAAATACCTAGCCAGAGGCCCCCAGACGGCGGCGACGTCGATCTCCCCCTTCGCCACCGCCTCCACGATGCGCGCGGGCGGCACCACCGCATCAAGCTTGTACCTCCGGGGCCCCGAAGCGACCTCGTCCCCGACCGCGCGTCCGGCGTTCCATCGTCCGGCGTTCCATACAGAGCACTCCATGAAACTTGCGGCGCCCACATCTGAGCACGCGCCCCTTCGACTGGACAGGACACCCGGATCGGCGGCGCGCCCGCGCCTGGCCAGAGGGCTTGCCTAGGTCATCGCTCCTAAAACCATAGCCCGCATATGCCCTGATTACGCCATTCGTTCAGGACGGAACCGAGACGAATCGCGGCGCTTATCATCTCGCCTGTCGGCCACTATGGCATTGGGGAGCGAACCTACAGGCACAAGGAGGCGTGGATGCAGCGATCCAGGGGCAGGAGCCGGGCGGGGGCCACAATGACGATAGGGCAGCGTGAATTTGAACGCCTCGTCGGGCAGAGCAGGACGCATGGGGCGCCGTCGGATCTCGATGATTTCGCGACGGTGCAACGATTGAAGCGCGTGCTCGAAGTTCTGCAGGAGGTGGAGCGCTCCTTGCTCCGCTCGCAGGAGACGCGAAGGCTGCGGGGAAGGATGCTTCGCGCCCCGGTCACCGTGCTGCGCCAGCCGACCGCGCGATAGCCCGACAGGATCGAGGGGCCCGGCGGGGCGCCAGCGTTTCAGGTGGTTCCAGCCCTCGTCGGCATCCTTCCGGCACGAGCATCCTGCATCCTGTGCCGCGCAGCCTCCCGCTCGCGAAGCAACGCTGCCGCAATGGCCATGCCGCGAGTCCGGAAAGCGCCGTCCTCACGCCGCGTCACGCGCTGCGAGGAGGTCATCCACCGCCGCATCCAGCCCATCGGCGAGAAGCGCGCGGCGCATCATCCCCGTGACCGGGTCCGGTCCCATATCCGCCTGTTGCAGGAGCAGGAACAGGTCATCCCGGATCAGCTGCAGGGCACCGGCATGATCCTCAGGGTCCAGGGATGCCGGCAACCGGATTTCCAGCAGTTGGCGGAACGCCTCTTGAAGGGCGGCGGCATCGAACAGAGGGTCTGGAGGCATCGGTATCCCCGCAGCGGATGCGCAGCCACCGGCTCCGGCGGTTGCGGAATGCACGCGCGCCGAAACAGCCGGTCCCGCCACCCGGCGCGTCGGGGATAAACCGCACGCGACTGCTTCTGTTGCCGCGCAGAAGTGCCGCCTCAGCACAAGCGCTCGACCAGCCTCCGGACCCAAGGGCCCCTGAGCGGGGCATTGCCCCGCCATGCGATGCCGCCGCGTCAGTATGCCTCGAGCGCCAGGGCGATCCCCTGTCCGCCACCGATGCACAGCGTCACCATGCCGCGTCGCAGGCCGTCCCGCCGCATGCCGTGCAGTAGGCGCGTGACCAGCACCGCGCCGGTGGCCCCGATCGGATGTCCATGCGCAATGGCACCGCCTTCGACATTGATGATGTCCTCCGGCAGGCCGAGCGCCTGTGCCACCGCGAGCGGAACGGCCGCAAAGGCCTCGTTGATCTCGATGCGCTCCAGCTCCGGCAGCCGCCAGCCGGCCCGCTCCAGCGCCTGGCGCACGGCAGGAACCGGCCCCAGGCCGAACATGCCCGGCTCCACCGCGGCGATGCCATGCGCGACCAGCCGCGCAGCGGGCGCGATCCCCTTCGCCTCGGCGACGCGCCGATCCGCCACCACCATCGCCGCGGCGCCGCTGTTGAGCCCGGGTGCATTGCTGGCCGTGATGCTGCCATCCGGGCGGAAGGCCGGGCGGAGCCTCGAAAGCCCATCAAGACTGGTGTCCGGCCGCGGCGCCTCGTCCCGCGTGAAGCTCTCTGGCCCCTTGCGGCCCTGGATGGGGACGGGAACGATCTCGGCGTCGAAATGCCCGGCGAGCTGCGCCGCCGCGAAGCGCCGCTGGGACCGCACGGCCCAGCGGTCCTGCGCCTCCCGGCTGAGTTGCGCCCGGGAGACGAGATCCTCGGTATGCCAGCCCGAATGTTCGCCCGAGAAGGCATCGACCAGCCCGTCCCGCAGCATGCTGTCATGGATCTCGGCGGGGCCCATCCGGTAGCCCCAGCGGCCGCCATCCATGAGGTAGGGCGCGCGATCCATGTTCTCCATGCCACCCGCGATCGCCAGGGCCTGCTGGCCGAGCCGGATCTCCTGCGCCGCCGTCACGATCGCCTGCGCGCCCGAGCCGCAGACGCGGTTCACGGTCATCGCCGGCACCGAGACGGGCAGGCCGCCATGAATGGCCGCCTGCCGGGCCGGGTTCATCCGGTTCCCGGCCTGAATGACATTGCCCATGACGACGCTGCCAATCTCCCCGCCCTCAAGCCCTGAGCGCGCCAGGGCCCCGCGGACCACAACGGCGCCGAGATCGGTGGCCGGAACCCCCTTGAGCGTTCCGTTGTAGCCCCCGATCGCGGTGCGGACCGGGTTGCACAGGACCACTTCGGTGTCAGGCATCGTCGGTTCCTTTCCCGATGGCGGATGCGCCAGGGCGAGAGGGCGGCCAGCGGCGGAGCACGATTGAGGCGTTGACGCCGCCGAAGCCGAAGCCGTTCGAGAGGGCGAATTCGGCCGCCTGCATCCGTGCGACAGGGCCGATGAGGTCGAGCGAACCCGCGGCGGGGTCCGGCTCCTCAAGGTTGAGGGTGGGCGGCAGGATTCCGTCCCGCAGCGCCAGGATGGAGATGATCGCCTCCACACCCCCCGCAGCGCCGAGGAGATGGCCGGTCGCGGATTTGGTCGAGGAGATCGCGGGGCCACGCCCATCTCCGAAGACTGAGCGGATGGCGGCCAGCTCGCTGGCATCCCCCACCTGGGTGGAGGTGGCATGGGCGTTGACATAGCCGATCGCCGCCGGCTCCAGCCCGGCCATCGCCAGGGCCTGCAGCATGGCCTGCCGGGCGCCCCGCCCATCGGGCGGTGCCGCAGTCACGTGGAAGGCGTCCGCACTGGTCCCGTAGCCGACCAGCTCCGCCAGCGGCTCCGCGCCGCGCCGCTCAGCATGGTCCAGGGATTCGAGAACGAGGACCCCCGCGCCTTCGCCCATGACGAAACCGTCCCGCCGGATGTCGAAGGGCCGGGAGGCCTGGGCCGGAGCCTCGTTGAAATGCGTGGACAGACTCCGCGCCGCCGCGAAGCCGGCAAGGCCCACCTGGTTGATACAGGCCTCCGCCCCGCCGCAAACCGCCACATCCGCCTCTCCGTTCCGGATCAGGCGCATGCCGTCGCCGATGGCCTGCACGCTCGCGGCGCAGGCCGTCGCCGGCGCACCCAGGGGCCCGGCGAAGCCATGGCGGATGGAGACATGGCCAGCGGCGAGATTCACCAGGAAGGAGGGCACGGTGAAGGGCGAAAGCCGCCCGCTGCCCTTCGCATCCACCGTCCTGACGGCCTCGACGAGGCTGTGCAGCCCGCCGATACCGGAGGCGATGATGGTCGCAGTCCGCAGGCGCGGCCCCTCCTCCTGCGGGTTCCAGCCGGCCTGCAGCGTGGCCTGGCGCGGCCTCGAGGGCGAATTGGATGAACCGGTCCATCTTCTTCCGGTCCTTCACCTCGACGGCGGCCGCCAGGTCGAAGCCATGCGGTTCCTCCTCCCGCGCCGTCACCAGCCCGCCCACCTTGGCCTCGATATCCGGCACGACCGCCTCGGGAATCCGCCGCAGGCCGGATTGGCCCGCGGCCAGCCGCGTCCACATCGGCTCGATGCCGACGCCAAGGGGAGACACGATCCCCATGCCGGTCACGACGATCCTGCCCTCAGGCCGCATTGGGATGGTGCCCTTCCATTCAGAACCCATGGCCACGGCACCGTTTTGATGACGGCCATCATTTTTGTGGATAGATGTTTGCCATCATAAAAAGAGTCAAGCCCGGTTTGCTAAGGCTGGGCACGCGGCATTCCGCCGTGAAACGGAGAGCCGAGATGCAGGACCTGCCCTATCGCACCGCGCTGATCGTCGGCGCCGGCTCGGGGATCAGCGCCGCCCTGGCGCGCGGCCACTCGGCCGCCGGCATGCGCGTCGGCCTCGCGGCACGTGATGCCGCCAAGCTCGCGCCGCTGGCCGCCGAAACCGGCGCGCTGGCCTTTGCCGCGGATGCCTCGAACCCCGCTTCCGTCGCGCGGCTCTTCATGGAGGCCGATGCGCAGCTCGGAGAGCCGGATGTCGTCATCTACAATGCGAGCGCGCGCGCCCAGGGGCCGCTGGCGGAACTGGATCCGAAGGCCGTCCGGCAGGCGATGGCCGTCACCGCCTTCGGCGCCTTCCTGGTCGTGCAGCAGGCAGCCCGGCGCATGCTGCCGCATCGTCGCGGCGCCATCCTGCTGACTGGTGCAACCGCGAGCGTGAAGGGCTTCGCACTCTCCGCTGCCTTCGCCATGGGCAAGTTCGCCCTGCGCGGTCTGGCGCAGAGCGCCGCGCGGGAACTCGGGCCGCAGGGAATCCATGTCGCCCATGTCGTGGTGGATGGCGGCGTGCGCAGCGCCCGGCGCCCGGAACCCGCAGACCGCCCCGACAGCCTGCTCAGCCCCGAGGGCATCGCGCAGACCTACCTGTCCATCCTTCGGCAGCCTCGCGATGCCTGGTCGCTCGAAGTCGAGCTGCGCCCCTGGGTCGAGAAGTTCTAAGCGCTGCTCAGGCGATTCGTGCGACGGCCTTGAACCCTGCCTCGGCGGCGGTGAGGGCGGCGTCGATATCCGCTTCGGTATGGGCGCAGGAGAGGAACATGTTGTGGCGCGGGTGGAAATAGGCGCCGTGGCGCAGCGCTTCGGCGCAGAAGGCCTCGCCCAGGCGGAAGTCGGTATCACCTTCGAACTGCAGCAGCGGCATGGCGGGCGGGCCGCTGTTGCGGATGGACAGTCCCTCGTGCGCCGCCAGTCGCTCGAAGCCCGCGCGCAGCCTCTCGCCCATGGCGCGCATCCGCGCCGGCCCGTCGATGCGGCGCAGCTCGGTCAGCGTCGCCACCGCAGCCGCCATCGGCACGGCCGTGCACCAGAAGGAGCCGGTGGTGAAGACCTTCGTCGCCGCCTCGCGGAAGCGCTCGGCACCGGTGACGGCGGCCATGGCGTAGCCATTGGCAATGGCCTTGCTGTAGGCAGCCAAGTCCGGCCGCACGCCCAGCAGTTCCCAGGAGCCACCCAGATGCAGGCGGAAGCCCGCCCGCACGTCATCGAGGATCAGCGCCGCCCCGGTCGCATCGCAGACCGCGCGCGCCCGGCGGGCGAAGTCCGGATCGGGTAGTTCCAGCGCCATGCTCATGTCATGGCGGAAGGCGGTGACGATGATGCCGGCGAGGTCATCCCCCGCCTGCTCCGCCGCCGCCTCCAGGCTGGCCGCATCATTGTAGTCGAAGGCGATCAAATGCGCTCGGTCCTCGGCCGTGACCCCGGCGATGGAGGGTGAGCACCAGGGCACCGCGCCATGATAGCTGCCGCGGGCGACCAGGATCTTGCGCCGCCCGGTGCCGGCGCGGGCGATGGTGACGCAGGCGGTGGTGGCATCGGTGCCGTTCTTGGCCAGCAGGCACCATTCGGCATGCGGGATCATGCCGACCAGCAACTCGGCCAACTCCACCAATACGGGCGCGGGGCCGTTGAGGCAGTCGCCGAGCGCCGCCTGGCGGGCGGCGGCGGCCTCCACCACCGTATGGTGGTGCCCGAGCACGACCGGCCCCCAGGAGCACATGAAGTCGATGAATTCGCGTCCATCCACGTCCCAGAGGCGGCAGCCCTCTGCGCGGGTGAAGAACTGCGGATAGCCTTCGGGGAGCTTGGCAGCGTTGAGATGCCCCCACAGGCCGCCGGGAATGACTTTTCGGGCACGGGCGCGGAGCGCGGCGTCTGCAGGGCGCTCCGCCTGGGGCGCGGTCCGGATTTCGGCCAGGGTATTGGGCATCGCCTGGGACATGGCGGCGGTCCTTCGCTTCTCGCTTGATATATCATATCGGCAAGAAAGGATGTTGGATAGCGTGAATGCGGCGCCGGTCAGTCGAAGCCAAGAACTTCCCGAAGGCCTTCGGCATAGCGATCGGCGGCACGGCGAGCCCGCGCCGCGTCCACCTCGCTAGACGCATCCGCCGCCATGGCGTGATAGCCCAGCTGGAAGGCCAGGTAGCAGGGCGTTAGGAAGGCCAGCAACGCCGGATCGACCTCCCGCGCCGCCTCGGCTTCAACCAAGGCGCGAAGACGCTCCCGCTCGGTGGCGGACAGGCCAAGCTCCACCGCCGCCCCCGCGACATCCCAGGCGATGTCCTGGCAGCCGATCAGGTCATGCGCCGCCGCATGGTCCACCGCATCGGTCTTGAGCAGCCGGCCATCGGGCAGGACCAGCCATTCCCAGGCATGCAGGCGGTTGTCGGTCCAGACCCGTCGCATGCGGGCCTCGAGCGAGGAAAGTTCCGGCTTCCAGCCATCCAGCCGGGAGGCGAGCGCCTCGCCCAGCGCCTCGGCGGCGTTGTGGCGGGCCATCTGCCATAGCGCCTCCGCCGATGCGCCGCCTTCCGGCGCTGCCGGCAGGTGCCGCGCGCGGAAGGCCAGGTAGCGGCCAAGATGCGCGACCAACCGGTCACGGTCGAACCGTGCCGGATCGAGGGGACGCGCCTCCCCCATCCAACGCTCGACAAGGAAGCCATGGCGGAAGCCCGCAACCTCCGGGGTAAAGCCGGCGGCATGGAGACGGCGGGCGCGCTCCGCCTGCGCGGCGCCGTGGCGGCCGAGCCCCGCGAACTTCAGCAGCCAGGCCGAGCCGCCCCGGCGGAACAGGAATTTCCGGCGCTCCATATAGGGGTGGATAGGTGGCTCGCCCCCATGCAGCCGGCGCCAGGTGCCGCCGGCCAGATCCTCCAGCGGCCCGTCGGGCGATCCCAGCAGCTCGGCCGCCCAGCCTTCCAACCGGTGCTCCGGCCGTGCGGCGTGGAGGAGGAGATCTTCGAAGGAGGCGGGGTGGCGTTGCACCCGCGCCCAGCGGGCACGCAAAGCCGGACATGCCTGCGGCCCGGGCTCGCCGCCATGTCCGGGAAGGAGGTGAATCCGCGAAAGCGGCACCCCGCGGTCCTCCAGGAATGCCATCACGGCGCCGAAGCTGCTGCCGGACAGGCCGGGTCCCTCATCCACCACGGCAAAGCGGGCGGTGGCGCTCGAAAGGAGACCGGCCGCCAGCCGCTCCCCCACAGCCAGCTCCCGGCGGAACGGATGCCCCACCGGGCGCAGGGTACGGGAAGGGACTGCGCCAAGACGGGCGGCGACCATCGCCGCCAGGGTCGCCCCGATCGAGCGGAGGCCGATCACCCGCATCGGCCGAGCAGCCGGCAGGGATGCCGCCGCCAGCGCATAGGCCTCGGGGTAGAGGGCGTAATAGGCGAAGCCCTCGGCCCGCCGGCTTCGTGTCGCCTCTGGCAAGGCCAGGGCGGCCAGGGCGGCCAGCTCGGCCTCGGGCACCGGCCCGAGTTGGGCAAAGCCGGTGTCCCAGGAGAGGCACACCTCCCGCGCGACCCGGCCGAGCAGTGCCATGGCGGCTTCCGGCGCGGGGGCGCCCAGCTCGTCCATCCCGCGATCGGCGAAATCGGCATCGGCGATGCCCTGCGCCAGCTCGCCCGCCTCGATCAGCGCGTCGACCAACGCGGCATGGCGGTCCAGGCCCGGCGGCAGGTCTGCGAGGCACCGGAGCGCCTCGGCCAGTTCCACCAGCTTGCGGCGTGGGTCCTCGCAGCGCGGCGCGTCGCCATAGACCAGCATCGGCGTGGCCTATCCCGCCGGAGCGCGTATGGCAGAAAGCACTGGCGCCACTGGGATCGCCCCGCCGACCACAACGAAGGCCGGCCGCACGGCCTCGTCATCCGGCACGGCGACGCTCCTGCCGAGGCTGGGCGGAGCCGGCGCTCCGCCGCTCAATCCGGGCGGCTGGCCGTGGCGGGCAGCGCAGGGTGCGCGGGATGCACCGGCTGCACCGGACCGGCCTCGCGCCGGAACCAAGCGACCGTTGCCTCGAGCCCCGTCTGCAGCGGCACCCGCGGCGACCAGCCCAGCAGCGCCTTCGCGCGGGAGATGTCGGGGCGGCGGCGGCGGGGATCGTCCACCGGCAGCGGCCGGCGCACGATGCGCGAGCGCGAGTTGGTGAGGGCCAGAACGCGCTCAGCAAGGTCGAGCACCGTCAGCTCCACCGGATTGCCGAGATTGACCGCGCCCGGCGGCTCCGGATCGCAGGCCATCAACCGGACGAGGCCGTCGACAAGATCGTCCACATAGCAGAAAGAACGGGTCTGGCTGCCATCGCCATAGATGGTGATGTCCTCGCCCGCCAGCGCCTGGCAGATGACGTTGGAGACGACGCGGCCGTCATCGGCGCGCATGCGGGGCCCGTAGGTGTTGAAGATGCGGGCCACGCGCACCTCGGCGCGCCGCGCGCGGGCGAAATCGAAGGCGAGGGTCTCGGCGGCGCGCTTGCCCTCGTCGTAGCAGGCGCGGGGGCCGGTCGCATTCACATGGCCCCAGTAGTCCTCGCGCTGCGGATGGGTCTCGGGATCGCCGTAGATCTCGCTCGTTGAGGCTTGGAGGAAGCGCGCGCCCGTCGCCTCGGCGAGGCGCAGCAGCGAGCGCGTGCCGAGGACGCAGGTGAGCATCGTGTGCTCGGGATCCGCCTGATAATGCCGCGGCGAGGCGGCGCAAGCCAGGTTGTAGATCGCGCTGAGATGCAGGCGCTCGGGTGCGAGGGAAGCGGGAAGCGCCTCGGCGATGTCGGCCTGCACCAGGTCGAAGCGCGGGTCCCGCTTCAAGTGCCGCAGGTTGTCTTGTCGTCCCGTCTGGAAGTTGTCGACGCAGATGACGCGGTTCCCCTCGCCGAGGAGATAATCGCAGAGATGGGAGCCGAGGAAGCCGGCGCCGCCGACGACCATCACGAGCTTGGTCTTGCCGTTCCTCACGAGGTCACCTGTTCATCCGCGGGTTGGCCGAAGGCAGCTGCACGCCTGGCCAGGGACTCGCGGAGGTGCCCTTCCAGTTCCGCCGCCCGGTGAGCTGCCGTGTGCTCGCCAAGGACGCGTTCGCGCAGTGCCCGCCCCATCTCGCGTCGCCGCGCCTCGGGCATGTCGAGCAACGCGCGGAGAACGGCTTCGGCGTCATCGGCGAGGATGATCTCCTCATCGGGCCGGAGCAGTGTGTCGATTCCGTCCCACCGGTCCGAGATGATCGGCACGCCGCAGGCGCCTGTCTCGAACAGGCGGACGCTGGGGCTGTAGCCCGCGCGGATCATGTCGGCGCGGGTGACGTTCAGCGTGAATCGGCTCTGTGCATAGAAAGCCGGATGGTCGGCCGGCGGGACATGCTCGATGCGTTCGACATTGGAGGGCCAGTCGATATCGGCGGGATATTGCGGCCCGGCCACGGCGAAGCGCAGCTCCGGCGCGCGGCGCGCCGGCTCCAGCAGCAGCCGCTCCAGAGTCGGCTGGCGATCCGGGCTGTAGGTGCCGAGATAGCTCAGGTCCCAGCGCGGCGGCAGGTCGAGCGGGCGGTAGGCATCGGCATCCACGGAGCAATAGAGCTGGCGCGCCGCCGGCGATCCGTATTGGCGCTCCAGCCGGTCCAGCGTCGGACCGCCGGTGAAGGAGAGATAGAGATCGTATCCGGCGATCAGCGCGGGGGAGAGATATTCCTCGTCGCCGCGCTCCAGCTTTGCGAGGGTGACGGGCGTGTCGATGTCGTAGAAGGCGGTCACGCCACGCGCGGCATCCTGCACCATGCGTCCCACCGCCACGCCCTCGGGCACATAAGAGCCGACGATCACCGCATCCGCCTGCGCGATGGTGCCGCGCCAGGATTCAAGGGCCGCGAGATCGGCGTACAGTTCCAGTCTGCAGAATCCTGGCGACGGAAGATCCCGGTGCTGAGCGTACCAGGGCACGTCGCGTTCCAGGAACAGGATGTCATGGCCGCGCGCGGCCAAGGCGCGGAGCAGGGCGCGGAAGGTGGTCGCATGACCGTTCCCCCAGGAGGAGGAAAGGCTGAGGCCCAGCACGACAACCCGGAGCGGTGGCGCCGTCATGCCGTGACACCCTGGGCCCGCACGCGCGCCATCTCGTTCCGCAGCAACCTATCCACCTCCGCACCACGGCGTGCATAGGTGTGCTCGGCGAGCACGCGCGAGAGGGCGGCCTCGCCAATGGCCTTCGCGCGGGCCGGGGTAAGCGAGCGCAGATGCTCCGCCAACTCCGCACCGTCGCGCGCCACAAGCACCTCCTCGCCTTCCTTCAGGAACAGCTCGAGCCCAACCCAGGCATCGGTGATGAGGCAGGCGCCGGCGCCTGCCGCCTCGAACACCCGCGTGGCGGGCGAGTAGCCGGTCAAGGCCATGCTGTCCCGCGCGATGTTCAACACCGCGAGGGAGGAGGTGTTGAAGGCGTTGTGGTCGCGCGTGCCGACATGGCCGATGCGCTGCACATTGCCTGGCATCGGCTTGTCGTCCCAGCCATTGCCGCCGAGCAGGAAGCGGCGGTCCGGTAGCCGCGCGGCAGCGTCCAGGAAGAAGCGCTCCACCCGCGCCTCGCGGTCCGGCAGGCGATTGGCGAGGAAGGAGAGATCAGCCGCGAATCGCGGATCGGCAGGCACCGGATGATGTGTCTCGGGATCCAGCGCGTTGTAGATCGGAATGCAGCGCCGCGCGCCCAGCCCCTCATAGGCCGCGATCACCGGCGGGCCGCCGCCATAGGTCAGCACGAAGTCCAGCGACGACAGCACGCGGCGCAGCGCATGGTCCGGCGCGTCACCAATCTCGGCGAGGGTGGCGGGTGCGTCCACGTCCCAGAATATACGAATGGCATCGGGCCGCGCGGCAGCCATCACGCCTTCGACCAGTTCGTCGTCGAAAACGCCGACACCGCTGGCCTTCACCACCACATCCGCCAACGCCGCCTCGGCCATCACCTCGCGCAGCGCGTCGGTGGTGGCAGGATAGACGCGCACCTCGGCCCAGGGCGGTGGCTCGATGTCGCGATGCTGCTGGCGCCCAAACGCATCCGGCTCGTAGAAAATGATTTCATGGCCGCGCGCGGCGAGATCGCGCAGCAGGCCGCGATAATAGGTGGCGGCGCCATTCCAGTAGGAAGAGAGAAGGCTTGATCCGTAGAAGGCGATCCTCATGCCGCAATCGCCTCGTTCATGCTCAGGACTTTTCCTTCCCTGCCCCAAGCCACCAAGACGCTCACGGATGCAGGAGCAATATCGAACCTCGCAAGCCCGTCGAGCGTTAACCTAAGATAGGAAGCGAGCGTCGCTTTTATCACATCACAGTGGCTGACGAGCACGATGCGGCCCTCCGGATAATCCTGCTGCAGACGATCCAGCGCGCGCGTCGCGCGGGACTGCACTTCGACCATGCTCTCTCCGCCTGGCGGACGCGCGGTGGAGCGGCTTTCGTTCCAATGAATCCAATCTTGCTCGCCTTCAAGCGAAGCGAACGACCTGCCGGTCCAATCGCCGAAGTCGATCTCCGCCATGGCGTCGCTGACACGGGCCTCAAGACCGATGCGCGCCGCGATGGGGGCTGCGGTTTCCCGTGCACGCTCCAGCGGGCTGGTATAGACGGCGTCGATTCGCTCACCGGCGAGGCGGTCGGCCAGCGCATGCGCCTGCCGCCGTCCCGCCTCACCCAGGCTCACGGCCGGCATCCGGCCGCAGAGCACGCTCCCCACGCGATCATGCGCCGCGTGCCGCACCAGAAAGAAGGTGGTCGCCATGCGCCACCTCAGATCTCGCCTGCCACGAAACGAAGGGTCCGCTCGCGCGCCTCGCCGTCCTGGAACTGCTGGGGCGGGGACTTCATGAAGTAGCTGGACGGCGCAACCAGCGCGCCGCCGACTCCGCGGTCGAGCGCGAGCCGGGCGCAGCGCACCGCATCGATGACCACCCCGGCCGAGTTCGGCGAATCCCACACCTCGAGCTTCAACTCGATATTCAGGGGCATGCCACCGAAGCCGGTGCCCTCCAGCCGGATCTGGGCCCACTTCCGATCGGTCAGCCAGGGCACGTGGTCGCTGGGGCCGACATGCACATCCTGCGCCGGCAGCGGGATCTCGAACTGGCTTGTCACCGCCTGGGTCTTGGAGATCTTCTTCGATTCCAGCCGCTCGCGTTCCAGCATGTTCAGGAAGTCGGCATTGCCGCCGAAGTTCAGCTGGTAGGTCCGGTCCAGCCGGACGCCGCGCTCGCGGAACAAGTTGGCCAGGACCCGGTGCACGATGGTGGCGCCCACCTGGCTCTTGATATCGTCCCCGATGATCGGCAGGCCGCGTGCCTCGAAGCGCTTCCGCCATTCGGGGTTGGAAGCGATAAAGACCGGGATGCAATTCACGAAGGCGCATCCGGCCTTCAGTGCCTGCTCGGCATACCATTCCGTCGCCCGCTGCGAGCCTACCGGCAGGTAGGACACGACGACATCGGTGCGCGATCGCTCCAGGACACCCGCGACATCGGCCACGGGCAGATCCGATTCGGTGATTTCGGCGCTGAGGTAGCGCCCAATGCCATCGAACGTCGCGCCGCGCTCCACCATCACGCCGGTGGGTGCGACGGTGGCGAACTGATGGGTGTTGTTTGGCGGCGCCAGAATGGCATCGGCCAGGTCGCGCCCGACCTTGGAGGCGTTCACGTCGAAGGCGGCGGACAGTTCAATGTCCCGCACATGGTAGCCACCCAGCTCCACATTCATCAGCCCGGGCACGGGCTCATTGGCCGCCGCATCGCGGTAATAGGTGAGACCCTGCACGAAAGAGGACGCGCAATTGCCGACTCCGACAACGGCAACGCGAAGTGCGCCCCGGCTCACGAGGCCTCCCCACCCAGCCGCTGCCGACGCATGGGTGCCAGAATGGATTCCGGCATGCGGAGCGGATCGATCATCAAGAGGTCAAGGTTCCTGCTTCCTCCGGCCCCGGCAGGGCGCCAGGGACCGCATCAACTTAGCTTTCGCGGAAGCAACCGTTCAATGCGGCCTTCGGCTGCACTGCGCCACATTGGATGCGTTACAAGAAAATGTGATGGCATCGGGACTCTTCTTCAAACATGCTGCCGCGGTTAAGGAATGGCGTGGCTCTGCGTAGGCGGCAGGGCAAGCTATGCGCGTTCATGATCCCGGGACGGGAGACTGACGAAGCGTATGGTTGCATGACGCCGTGAGTGATCACCTGGGTGGGCACGGCAATCGGCTGGAGGGCAAGCGTTTGGCGGAATCGATCCTGATCACCGGCGGAGCCGGGTTCATCGGGCGCTATGTGTCGCGTGCGCTGCTCGACCGGGGCGATCATGTGCGCGTGCTCGATAGCTTCATCGAGCAGGTTCATGCCGACCGGGGCGCGGACGGGCTGGATTCCGAGGTGGAGGTCATCACCGGCGACGTGCGGGATGCGGATGCCGTGCGCCGCGCGCTGAAGGGCGTCGACAAGGTGGTGCATCTCGCCGCTGAGGTCGGCGTCGGGCAGAGCATGTATGCGATCGACCGCTATGTCTCGGTGAATGATTGCGGCACGGCCATGCTGTTCCAGCAGTTGATCGACCAGCCGGTGAAGCGCGTCGTCGTCGCCTCCTCCATGAGCATTTATGGGGAGGGGATGTATCGCGACGCTGACGGGAACCTGGTCGAGGATGCGGTACGCCAGCCGCGCAGCGGGCCGGACGCACCCTGGGATCCGCTGGATTCGAAGGGCCGCCCGCTGGTGCCCGTGCCGACGCCCGAATGGAAGCGGCCGAACCTCGCCTCGGTCTATGCCATCACCAAGTTCACGCAGGAACGGCTGACGCTAACCCTCGCCCCCGCCTATGGGATGGAGGGCGTGGCCCTGCGGCTGTGGAACGTGTATGGTGCCGGGCAGGCGCTCTCTAATCCCTATACGGGCGTGCTGGCGATCTTCGCGGCGCGGCTGCAGAACGGTCAGCCGCCGCTGATCTTCGAGGATGGGCTGCAACGACGCGACTTCGTCCATGTCGAGGATGTGGCGCGCGCCTTCCTCCTTGCGCTCGATCATCCGAATGCACCGGGCGGGGTGTTCAACATTGCCAGCGGCGTGGACCGGACGGTGCAGGAGGTCGCGGCGGACCTGGCCACCGCCATGGGCCGCACTGGGCTTGCGCCGGAGATCGCGGGCAAGACCCGCGCGGGCGACATCCGCCACAACATCCCCGACATCACCAAGGCACGCGAGGAGCTGGGTTACGCCACTCGGCATCTCGACTTCACGGCCGATCTCGCGGAGCTGGCGGAGTGGGTGGCGCGGCAACAGGCGCGCGACCGTGTCAGTCAGGCGCGGAACGAGCTCGAGCTGCGGGGACTGGTCGCGTGAGGAAGGTGTCGGCACCATCCGCTCCCGCCGTCACGGGTCGGCAGCCGATCCTGGTCACGGGCGGCGCCGGCTTCATCGGCTCCAACCTCGCCGACCGGCTGGCCACGGAAGGCCATGATGTCCTGATCTATGATGCCCTGCTGCGCCCGGGCGTGGAATCGAACCTCAACTGGCTGAAGCGCCGGCATCCGGAGCGGATCTCCGCCGTCGTCGCGGATGTGCGCGACGCCGCCTCGCTGGCGGCGGCCGCGTCCAGGGCCGGGGCGGTGTTCCATCTCGCGGCACAGGTGGCGGTGACCACCAGCCTTGTCGATCCGCGCGAGGATTTCGACATCAATCTCGGCGCCACCTTCAACCTGCTGGATGCGCTGCGCCGGCGGGGCGAACGGGTGCCACTGGTCTTCGCCAGCACCAACAAGGTTTATGGCGATCTGTTGGATGTTCCGCTCGAACTTGATGGCGAGGCCTATGCGCCGCGCGATCCGGCGATCCGGGCGCGCGGCATCGGCGAGGAACGATCACTGGACTTCCACACGCCCTATGGCTGCTCCAAGGGCGCGGCCGACCAGTATGTGCTGGATTTCGGCCGCTCCTTCGGCGTGCCCACCGCGGTGATGCGGATGAGCTGCATCTACGGGCAGCGCCAGATGGGTACCGAGGACCAGGGCTGGGTGGCGCATTTCGTCCTCCGCGCCCTGCGCGGGGAACCGGTCAGCATCTATGGCGATGGCTGCCAGGTGCGGGACGTGATGGATGTTGGCGATGCCGTGGACGCCTATCTCGCGGCCTGGCGGCGGATCGATGCCGTGGCAGGGCGCGCCTTCAATCTCGGCGGCGGGCCGGCCAATGCGATTAGCCTGCGGCAACTGCTCCGGCATATCGGCGACCTGACGAACCATTCGGTCGAGACGCATTACGCTGATTGGCGCGCGGGCGACCAGCGCTACTATGTGTCGGACACGAGCCGCGCGGCGCGTGAGCTGGGGCTACGCCCCGCGCGCCCCTGGCGCGAAGGCGTCGCGGCGCTCGCGCAATGGCTGCGGCAGGAGCGCACCACACCGGAATCGCTCCGCGCGCCGGTGCCGCTGGCCAGCGCGTGACCTTCGGCGCACAGGGAATCCGGGGCACGCGGCTGCTGATGACCGCCGATGCGGCGGGCGGTGTCTGGACTTATGCGCTGGACTTGGCCGGGGGCCTCGCCATGCAGGGCGTGAGCACCGTGCTTGCCGTGCTCGGCCGGGGACCGACGCCGGACCAGATGGTGCAGGCGTCCGCCATCCCCGGGCTCGAATTGCGGCTGACCGGTCTGCCGCTGGACTGGCTGGCGGAGGAGCCACAGGCGGTGACGGAAGCGGGCGCGGCCCTCGCCGCGCTGGCGCGGGATGTGCGGGCGGATGTCGTGCAGCTCAACAGCCCGGCGCATGCAGCCGGCGCGGGCTTCGCGGTACCTGTCGTCGCCGTCTCGCATTCCTGCGTCGCAACCTGGTGGGATGCGGTGCGGGGCGGCATCCTGCCCGCCGATTTCGCCTGGCGGACGGAGCTGGTCCGCAGCGGCTTCCTGGGCGCCACGGAGCTTGTCGTGCCCAGCCGGGCCTTCGCCGAGGCGACGGCGAACCGCTACACGCTGCCGCGCCTGCCGCGCGTCGTCTACAACGGCCGCATGGCCCCTCCCGCCTCGGCCAGCCCGCCTGATGGCGTGCCGCCGCTCTTCGCCTTCACGGCCGGGCGGCTCTGGGACGCGGGCAAGAACCTCGAGACGCTGGACCGCGCGGCGGCGCGGCTGGACCTGCCGGTGCTGGCCGCCGGCCCCATGGCCGGACCGGACGGAACGCTGGTGCAGGCGCGGCACCTGCGCGCCCTTGGGCGGCTGAACGAGCCGGGCCTGTTAGGATGGCTCGGCCATGCGCCGATCTATGTCTCCCTTGCCCTGTACGAGCCCTTCGGCCTCGCCGTCCTCGAGGCCGCGCAGGGCGGATGCGCGCTGGTGCTTTCGGATGTCCCGAGCTTTCGGGAGTTGTGGGATGGCGCCGCCATCTTCGTGCCGGCGCGCGATGACGCGGCCGCTGCCGATGCGATAGCGCGGCTGGCGGCGGATGCCGGCGAGCGCGCGCGCCTGGGTGCCGCCGCGCGAGAGAGGGCGGGCCGCTACACCGTGGAGGCGATGGCGGAGGCGATGCTTGCCGTGTATCGCAGCCTGCTGCTGCCGGGGACCGTCGCCGCGTGAAGCTCGTCTACCTCACCCATTCGCTGGCCTCCTGCTGGAACCATGGCAACGCGCATTTTCTGCGCGGCGTGCTGCGGGACCTTGTGCATCGCGGGCATGAGGTGCTCTCCCTCGAACCCGAGGGAGCCTGGAGCCTAGAGAACCTGCTGCGCGACCATGGCAAGGCGGGGCTCAACGCCTTCCAAGCGAACTACCCCGAGCTGTCCTCCCGTGCCTTCTCCGGCTTCGCGGAGGTGGAGGCCGCGCTCGACGGGGCCGACGTGGTCATCGTGCATGAATGGAACGAGCCGGAGCTGGTCGCCGCTGTCGGCCGTCTGCGTCGCCGCGGTGCGCCCTTTACCCTGTTGTTCCACGACACGCATCACCGCGCGGTCAGCGAGCCAGAGGCGATCCGGCGCTTCGACCTGGATGGCTATGACGCCGTGCTGGCCTTCGGTGCCACCCTCGCGGAAGTCTATCGCGAGTGGGGCTGGGGCGACCGCGTCTTCGTTTGGCACGAGGCGGCGGATACGCGCCTGTTCCATCCACCGGAAGTGGAGGGCCGGCGCAAGGGCCTGGTCTGGATCGGCAACTGGGGCGATGGCGAGCGCAGCGCGGAGCTGGAGAGCTTCCTGCTGCGCCCCGCGCGTACCACCGGCCTGCCGTTGGACATCTATGGCGTGCGCTACCCGGATGAGGCACGGGCCATGCTGGCACGCTACGGCGTGCGCTACCGCGGCTGGCTGCCGAATGCGCGCGCGCCCGAGCTCTTTGCGCGGCACCTTGCCACCGTGCATGTGCCGCGCCGCTTCTATGTGGAAATGCTGCCCGGCATCCCCACCATCCGCGTCTTCGAGGCGCTGGCCTGCGGCATTCCCCTCGTCTCCGCTCCCTGGCAGGATTCCGAAGGGCTGTTCCGCCCCGGCCATGATTATCTGACGGCCCGCGACGAGGCGGAGATGGTGCGCCACCTCTCCGCCCTGCGCGACGATCCCGCGCTGCGGCGCGCACTGGTGGAAAGTGGGCTGGAGACGATCCGCGCGCGCCATAGCTGCGCGCATCGCGTGGACGAGCTGCTGGGCATGCTGTCACGCCTGGATGCGGCACCAATGCGGCGGCTCGGCCCCGCGCAACATTCGATGGCAGAAGGGGCGCCAGCACCATGAGCCAAGCCGTGACGCTTTCGAAGGATGAGATCCGCAAACGGGTCGAGGCCCTCGGCGACTGGTTCCACAACTTCGACCTCGGCGGGGTGAAGACCGCGCCGAACCACTTCCTGCACGACTATCCCGCAAACAAGTTCAAGCGCTTTGCGAAGGCGATCCCGCAGGACCTGACGGGCAAGTCGGTGCTCGATATCGGCTGCAACGCCGGCTTCTACTCGCTGGAGATGAAGCGGCGCGGCGCCAGCCGCGTGCTCGGCATCGACTCCGATGACCGCTACCTGGCCCAGGCGCGGCTGGCCGCCGAGGTGACGGGGCTGAAGGCGGAGTTCCGCAACCTCTCTGTCTATGATGTCGGCACGCTGGGCGAGCGCTTCGATCTCGTGATCTTCATGGGCGTGCTCTACCATCTGCGCCATCCGCTGCTCGCGCTGGACCTGATCCATGAGCATGTCGCCAAGGACCTGCTGCTGTTCCAGTCCATGCAGCGCGGCGCGACGGAGGTGGAGTCGGTGGCGGCGGACTATCCCTTCGAGGAAACCGAGATCTTCGAACGTCCCGGCTATCCGAAGCTGCATTTCGTAGAGCACCGTTACACCGGCGATCTGACCAACTGGTGGGTGCCGAACGCCGCCTGTGCCGAGGCGATGCTGCGCTCGGCCGGTTTCGCCATCCTCGAGCACCCCGAGCAGGAGGTGTATCTCTGCCGGCGCAAGGAAGCCCCCTGGGGTGCCGGCGCCGCCTATCCCGCGAAGGAGAAGCGCGCGTGATCGAAGCCGCGATGATCTGGAACGAGCCCAACAACAAATCCCATTGGGATCCCGAGATCGATCCGGGCTGGGCGATGTTCGCGGAGACGGCGAAGCTGGCCGGCCGGGCGATCCGCGAGGCGAATCCGGACTTGCCGCGCATTCTCGGCGGCATCTCACCGATCGATCCCGCCTTCATCGTGAACATGGCGGAACGGGGGGCGCTGGCGGAGGTCGATGCGGTGGCCGTGCACGGCTTCCCGCTCGACTGGAACCTGTGGAAGATCGACGAGTGGCCGGCGAAGATCGACGAGATCCGCGCGGTGACGGACAAGCCGATCTGGGTGTCGGAAGTCGGCATCTCCACCTTCGGCGCGGAGGAGGTGCAGGTCTGGGGGCTCAACCGCACCGCCGAGCTTCTGATCGGCAAGGCGCCACGCATCCACTGGTACAGCCTTTACGACCTGCCGCAGGCCTGGGGGGCGACCACGCGCCACCGCGAGGCCGAAGGCTCCTCCTATTATCGCCATTTCTACATGGGCCTGCTGCGCGAGGACGGGTCGCCCAAGCCATCCATCGAGCATTTCGCGAAGCACGCGCCGCAGATGGGCCTGTGCCAGTGGTTCCACTATGAGGACCACCGCCTATACGACGCCGTGGAATGGATGAAGCGGCTGGGCGTCACCTATCTGCGCACCGGCCTCTCCTGGGCCGACAGCTTCCGCCCCAATGCGCTGGACTGGTTCGACCGGCAGATGGAGGCGCTCGCTGATTTCGACGTCACCGTCACCTTCTGCTTCACGCCGGAACATCGCGGCATCGCCCCGCACCACACCAGCCCGCCCCAGGTGCCGGAGGAATTCGCGGAGTTCTGCGCCTCCATGATCCGGCGCTACGCCCCGGCCAAGGCGGCGGTGGTCGCGGCCTGATTCCGGCGGGATCAAACAGTCAGTCAGCAGGTTGATTCGGACCGCCGGTGGCCATCGCGCCACCGGTGGCACGCGATGAAGGATGGCATGATGAGTGGGATGCCCGCCGGTGCGGCGCGCATGCGGGCCGCGGTCCTGACCGGGCCAGGCCGGATGGAGGTACAGGAGGTGGCGCGGCCGGAGCCCGGCCCCGGCCAGGTGCGGCTGCGTGTCGAAGGATGCGGCGTCTGCGCCTCCAACCTCACCCCCTGGGCCGGTCCGGACTGGATGCGCTTCCCCACGGAGCCGGGCGATCTGGGGCATGAGGCCTGGGGCGTGGTGGATGCGCTGGGCGAGGGCGTGGAAGGGCTTTCGCTGGGCGATCGCGTCGCCGCCCTCTCCTATCGCGGCTATGCGGAGTACGATCTGGCGGAGGCCGCGAATGTCGTGCGCCTGCCGGAATCCCTCGCCGGGCAGCCTTTCCCGGGCGAGCCGCTGGGCTGCGCCATGAACATCTTCCGCCGCAGCGGGATCGAGGCGGGGCAGACCGTCGCCATCATCGGCATCGGCTTCCTCGGCGCCATCCTGACGAAGCTGGCGACCCAGGCGGGCGCGCGGGTGATCGCCATCTCCCGCCGCCCCTACTCGCTCGATCTTGCACGCAAGATGGGCGCGGCCGAGACCATCCCGATGGAGGACCACAACGGCATCATCGAGCGGGTGAAGGAACTCACGGGCGGCCGGTTCTGCGAGGTGGTGATCGAGGCGGTGGGCAAGCAATGGCCGCTGGACCTCGCGGCCGAGCTGTGCCGGGAGCGCGGGCGGTTGATCGTCGCCGGCTACCACCAGGACGGGCCGCGGCAGGTGAATATGTGGCTGTGGAACTGGCGCGGGCTGGACGTGATCAACGCGCATGAGCGCGACCCGAAGGTCTATGTGCAGGGCATCCGGGAGGCGGTGGAGGCCATCGCCGCCGGTCGCCTCGATCCCGCGCCGCTCCTCACCCATGACTTCCCGCTGGAACGGCTGGACGCGGCGCTGGACGCCACGCGGGACCGGCCGGACGGCTTCCTCAAGGCCGTGGTGCGCTTCTCGTGAAGGCGCCCCGCATCGGCTTCCTCGGCGTCGGCTGGATCGGCCGCCACCGGATGCAGGCCATCCTGGCCAGCGGCGCGGCCGAAGCCGCCGCCATCGCCGATCCGTCGCCGGAAATGGCGGAGGAGGCCCGGAAACTGGCCCCCGGCGCCCGATGCGTGGGTTCGCTGGAGGAGATGCTGGCGCTGCGCCTGGACGGCGTGGTGATCGCCACCCCCAGCGCGATGCATGCCGCGCAATCCATCCAGGCACTGCAGAGCGGCGCGGCCGTTTTCTGCCAGAAGCCGCTGGGCCGCACGGAGGCGGAGGTGCGCGCCGTGGTCGATGCCGCCCGCGCGGCCGATCGCCTGCTGGCGGTGGACCTGTCCTACCGCTTCACCGAGGGCATGCGCCGCATCCGGGAGGCAATCCAGGCGGGGCAGCTCGGCAGCCCCTATGCCGTCGATCTCGTCTTCCACAACGCCTATGGGCCGGACAAGCCGTGGTTCCGCGATCCTGCCCTGTCGGGCGGCGGCTGTGTCATGGACCTGGGCGTGCATCTGGTGGATCTCGCGCTCTGGGCGCTGGACTTCCCCAAGGTGGCGCGGGCGTCCGGCTCGCTCTTCGCCGGTGGGGAGCCGCTGGGCGCTCGCACGGACCGGGTGGAGGATTATGCCGTCGCAACCATCGAACTGGAGACCGGGGCGGTGGTGCGGCTGGCCTGCTCCTGGAACCTCCATGCGGGCTGCGACGCGGTGATCTCCGCGGAATTCCACGGCACGGCGGGCGGCGCCGCACTGCGCAACGTCAACGGCTCCTTCTACGACTTCACCGCCGAGCGCTTTCGCGGCACCGCGCGCGAGACGCTGGCGCTGCCTCCCGATGAATGGGGCGGCCGCGCCGCAGCCGATTGGGCCGCGCGCCTCGCCGGCGGTGCGCGCTACGATCCCGCCACCGAGCAGCTCACCGAGGTGGCCGCCGTCCTGGACCGGATCTACGGACGCTGACCACCCGCTAAACCCGAAGGAAAAAGATGGGGGCCCGGGGGAATTCCTTCCCCCGGCCTTTCTTTCTCAGGACGCCGCCGCCGGCATCGGCACCCCCGGCCCGTCCGGCCCCCGCATGCCGATGCGCCCCAACCCCGGAAGCTTGATCGCCGGCCGGCGCAGGTCGATCCCCGCCACGGCGCCGAGGATGTTCACCTCGATCCCCTCCACCCAGCCCAGGGTGATGCCGGCATAACCCCCCAGCGTCAGCCGCACTCCAGTGCCCGAGGCCGTGCGGCGAAGCCACCGGCCGTCATAGGGGTAGTCCTTGCCGATGGCGGTGGGCGGGAGGGAGACGCGGATCCCCGGCACCGAGTCCAGTACGGCGGCGACGAAGGTGTTGGAATTCGGCCCCGGCCAGGGGCTGTAATCCCCCTGGTTGCGCCAGCTATAGCTGGCGATGGCCGCCTGCATCCGGGGGATCAGCGCCGATGCGTCCAGGCCATCCGCCGCGAAGACCACCTCGGGCACGCGCCCGAACCAGCGGCCGTCGGGCTCGAAGCCGTTCATGCGGATCGGCTCGCCCCAGGCGGTGTAGTCGTAGCGCGTGTAGCGGGACGCGCCCTCGGGCTTGAAGACGATCCAGCAATGAACGGCAAAGATGCCGCGCCAGCGCACCGTCGGGGCGGCGAAGACCCGCACCACCGCGCCGGGCGTCTGCGCCGCCGGCGGCAGGAGCCCGGCGCTCGAGCGATCGGCCGACCACCACTCGGTGACCGCACCGCCCGCCCGGTAAAGGGCGGCCGAGACGCCAAGGGGCAGGAGGTAGAAGAGGAGGAAGAGGAGGAGCGCGACTTTGATGAGCATCATGGCCGTGCACCATGTTTGTTGCGCTGCGGCAGGCTGCAACCGCGCCCGTGACTCCGCGCGGCATCCCTGCCGCCACCCCGGCGCGGGGCAGGCCGCCGGGCCAGCTCCGGAGAATGCTGCGGGGGCTGCGCCAGGGTCGGCTGTGAAGCCCTCGCGCCCTCCGGCATAGCACCCGCGTAACCGCCCGGAACGGCCGCAACCCCCGCATCATCCAACGGTTCAACTTCATGGCGCACATGCGGCTGAGCGGGACAGGATGACAAGACGCAATATCGTGGCGATCGGCGGCTCTCTCGGCAGTACGGCCGTGCTGAAGCGCCTCCTCACGAGCCTGCCGCAGGATTTTCCGGCGGCCGTGTTCATCACCACCCACATTCCCAGCAGCAGCACGGGCTATTTGGCGGAAATGCTGGGCGCCACTTCCACCCTGCCCGTCAGCCAGGCGGTCGATGGACAGCCGATCGAGCCAGGGCGCGTTTATGTCGCCCCGCCCGACCGGCACCTGCTGATCATCGATGGCGCGGTGGTGCTCGGCACCGGCCCACGGGAGAACATGGCGCGCCCCTCCATTGACCCGATGTTCCGTTCAGCCGCCCTGACTTACGGGCCGCGCGTCATCGGCGTGGTCCTGACCGGCCTGCTGAATGATGGCGCGGCGGGCCTCTATGCGATCAAGGAGGCCGGGGGCCTGACCGTGGTGCAGCATCCGCTGGACGCTGAGGCCCCGGACATGCCGCGGGCAGCGCTGGAAACGGTGGAGGTGGACCATGTCGCCGGGGCCGAGGACCTGGCGGGGCTGCTCACCGCCTTGGCGGACACGCCGGCGGGCCCGGCCCCGCTACACCCTCCGGAGCTGGAGCTGGAGGTGATGATCGCGGCGGGCCGGCGCGTGGGTTCGGACCAGCTGCGCGAGATCGCCGCGCCCTCGGCCGTGACCTGCCCGCGTTGCCAGGGCGTGCTATCCGAGATGAAGGCGGGGGGGCCGCTGCGCTACCGCTGCCAGATCGGCCATGCCTTCACGGCGGAGGCGGTGATCTCCGCCCAGGAGGAAGGGGTGACGGAGGCGATCCGGATCGCCATGCGGATGATGGAGGAGCGCACCGAACTCGTCACCCGCATGGCGCGCGATGCCCGCGAGCAAGGGCGCTCGGCCGTGGCCGAGCTCTATGAAGCGCGGGCCACCGAATACGGCGGCTATGCCGCGACACTGCGGCGGGCGGCCACGCTGGAGCTCCGCACGGCACGCCGCACCTCGCCACAGGAAGTCTGAAAGTCGGATAATGAGGCGCGCGCTTGGGCCGGACAGGATATAGCCCCGCGTGACTGAGGAGCGGCACGTCTTGAACCATCAGGCTACAGGGGAAATCGGACCGCCGGCGGACAGGCCGGTGGCGGTGGTGGGCCTGGGCGCCTCCGCGCTCGCCTACCGCTCGCTGGAGCGCCTCTTTGCCCTGATGCCGCGGGAGAACGGCGCAGCCTTCATCGTGGTATCGGAGTCCCCCAAGCCGCTTGACGCGATCGCCATGGTGGAGGCGCTGAACAGCCATGAATCCATGCCCGCTCGCCTCGCCACCGATGGGGAGCGGCTGCAACCGGACAGGATCTATGTCGTCCCTGTCGGGCTGATGACGACCATCGAGGACGGGCATCTGCGCCTGTCGGAGCCGGAGCAGGTGCCGGGCCACCGCGGTACGGTGGACACCTTCCTCACTTCCCTCGCCGAGCAGTTGCGGGAAGCGGCGGTGGGCATCGTTTTGGCGGCGGTGAAGGAAGCGGGCAGCCTCGGCGTCGCGCGGCTGAAGGAATGCGGCGGCTTGGCCCTGGCCGAGGTGGAGCCCGACCAGGGCGGCTCCAACCCGACGGAGATCGACGGGGCATCCGGGATGGCCGACGTCCGCGTGCCCCTGGCCGAGATCCCGGCCCGGCTCCTGAAGCTGATCGAGCACCTGCGGCAGACCGACGAGGAAGCCGAGACCACGAAGCTCATCCGGGAGGGCGAGAGCCGGCTTCCGGCGATCGCCACCATCCTGCGGAACCAGACCGGCCATGACTTCCATGGCTACAAACCCAACACCTTTCTCCGGCGCATCCAGCGCCGCATGCATGTCGTGCGCGCCACCGACATCGACTCCTATGTCGAGCGGTTGCGCGCCGATGCCGGCGAGGTGCAGGACCTGTTCCAGGACCTGCTGATCGGCGTCACCCAGTTCTTCCGCGACCCGGCCGAGTTCGCGATGCTCGAGGAACGGGTGATCCCCGAGCTGCTGAGGGACCGGCGGGCCAACGACACGCTGCGGCTCTGGGTGCTCGGCTGCTCCACGGGGGAGGAGGCTTATTCCCTCGCCATGCTGGTGCGCGAGGCGACGGCGGAGATGGACACGCCGCCGCATGTGCAGATCTTCGCCACTGACATCGATGCCCGCGCTCTGGCCGTGGCCCGCGCCGGACGCTACCTGGAATCCATCGAGAAGGACGTCCCGCCGGAGCGGCTGGCGCGCTGGTTCATCCGGGAAGGCTCCACCTACCGCGTCCACAAGGACCTGCGGGAGATGTGCATCTTCTCCGCGCACAACGTCATCAAGGACGCGCCCTTCTCCCGCGTCGACCTGATCTCCTGCCGCAACCTCCTCATCTACCTGAACGCCGAGCTGCAGGAACGCGTCATCCCGCTGTTCCACCTCGCCCTCCGGCCGGGCGGCTGTCTCTTCCTCGGCCCCTCCGAGAACGTCACCCGCCATACCAAGCTGTTCCAGCCGCTGGACCGGAAGTTCCGCATCTTCCGACGGCTGGAAACGGTGACGCGGGTCCTGCCGGAATTTCCCCTCACCGCCCGCTCCGGCACACGGCGGAACAGCGGGGGGACAACGACCGCTGTGGCCCGTGCCCTGCCGGGCGCCCAGCTCAGCCGGCGCGCGGAGCGCGTGGTGGAGCGCTACGCGCCGGCCTATGTCGTCATCGACGAAGAATATCAGGTGCTGAACTTCTCCGGCCGGACGGGCCCCTTCCTCGATCCGTCGGCGGGTGTTGCGAATCTCAACCTGCTCAACCTGGTGCACCGGGACCTGCGGCTGGACCTGCGGGCGGCGCTGCACCGGGCTGCCACCAACCGCAAGACCGCGCGCGTCGCGCCCCTGCGGATGGGGCTGGAGAACGAGGCGCGGCGGGTGGGGCTGACGGTGGAGCCCCTGTCGGATTCCGTCCAGGACGCACACAGCTTCGTCGTGCTCTTCCACGACTACGGCGCCGATCTCGGCCAGAATTCCGAGGACACGCCGCTCGATCCCGCGCTGCTGCGCGACGAGCATGTGCTGCGGCTGGAAGGCGAGCTGCGCGTCACCAAGGACCGGCTGCAGGCCACGATCGAGGAGCTGGAGAGCACCAACGAGGAGCTGAAATCCTCCAACGAGGAATACCAGTCGATCAACGAGGAGCTGCAATCCGCCAATGAGGAACTGGAGACCTCGAAGGAGGAGCTGCAATCCGTCAACGAGGAGCTGCAGACGGTCAATGGCGAGCTGGCGCACCGCATCAGCGAGCTGGCGCGCACCAACAGCGACCTGAAGAACCTTCTCGAATCCACCCAGATCGCGACGCTCTTCCTCGATAACGACATGCGGGTGAAGAGCTTCACCCCCAGCATGTCCGAGGTGTTCCACCTGATCGAGAGCGATCTGGGGCGCCCGATCGCCCATATCGCCTCCCGCGTGCCCTATCCGGACCTGGGCGAGGACGTGCGGCGCGTGCTGCGCACGCTCTCGACCATCGAGCGCGAGATCGGGGCACCCGACCGCGGCCGCTACCTCGTGCGCGTGCTGCCCTATCGCAGCGTCGACAACTTCATCGCCGGCGCGGTGCTGACCTTCCTGGACATCACCGAGACCACCATCGCCCAGGCCGCCCGGAAGGCCGCAGACGAGCGGGCGCGCCTGGCCACCTCCGCCGCCCGGATCATCATCTGGGAAATGGCGGTGGAGAGCGGGCGCTTCACCCATTCGGAAGGCTTCGAAAACACCTTCAGCTTCCCCCCGCCGCAGACGCTGGGGATGCTGCTCGAAACCGCCCATCCCGAGGACCGGGACCGGCTCTCCGCCGCCTTCGACGCCGTGATCAACGGCCGGACTCCCTTGGATGTGGAGGTGCGCATGGCCGGGCAGCGCGGCGAGGTCTGGGTCCGCTTCAGCGGCACCCGCACCGACGGCACGCTGCTGGGCGTCCTGCAGGACGTGGACGAGCGCCGCCGCGCGGCCGGGCAGCAATCCCTGCTGCTGGCGGAGCTGCAGCACCGGGTGAAGAACATCCTGGCCGTGGTGCGCTCCCTCACCGTCCGCTCCCTCGACACCTCGGAGACGCTGGAGGAGTTCGGCGAACGCTTCTCCGGCCGGATCGACGCCCTGGCCCGCACCCAGGGGGTGCTCGCCAACCGCGGCGCGGCCGGCGTGCAGCTGGGCGAGCTGGTCCGGGACGAACTGGCCGCGAGCCTCGGCGATGATGGCGGCCAGGTGGAGATCGGCGGCCCGCCGGTGCTGCTGAAGGACAAGGCGGCGGAGGCCTTTGCCCTCGCCATCCACGAGCTGACCACCAATGCGGTGAAATACGGCGCCCTCTCCACCCCCACGGGCCGGCTGAGCGTGCAGTGGCGCATCATGAACACGAGCGGCGGCGGGCGGCTGGACCTGGAATGGCGCGAGCAGGGCGTGCAGCTGCCAGACGCCCGCCCCCCCCGCACCGGCTTCGGGCGGCGGCTGATCGAGCGCGGCCTGCCCTATGACCTCGAGGCGGTAACCTCCCTGGAATTCACCCCGGAGGGCGTGCGCTGTACGGTGGAGCTGCCGCTCGGACCGCGCGTCATCGCCCTCGCCGAGGATGAGATGGCCGGCCCCCCCGGTAACACCCTTGCCGGGATGCCAGGATGACCGACGCCACGCCAACTGCCCAGCCCCTTGCCGGCCGGGCCGTCCTCATCGTCGAGGACCAGTACCTCATCGCGGACGAGATGTGCGCCCTGGTCGAACGGCTGGGGGGCACGGTGGTCGGTCCCGCCGCGCGGGTCTCCGCGGCCCTGGCGGCGCTCGCCTCCCACCGGCCGGACCTCGCCCTGTTGGACGTGAACCTGGACGGGGAGCGGATCTATCCCGTGGCCGAGGCGCTGCGGGAGGCCGGCATCCCCTTCGTGTTCATGACCGGCTACGACCCCTGGGCGATCGATTCCCGCTTCAGCGACGCGCCGCATCTGGAGAAGCCCATCGGGTTGCCGGCGCTGCAGGGCATGCTGCGCAGCCTGGGCCTGGCCTGAGCCGCCGCAGCCCCTACCCGGCCCCCACCGACCAGTCTCAGGCGACGACGCTGCTTACGGAGGTCTCCCGCATAACGATCCGGTCGGTCAGCGGAAGCTCGATCCTGCAGTGCAGCCCCTTCGGACCGAAGTTCTGCGTGACCTTCGCGCCCAGATCGTAGGGAAGCGTCCGTTCCAGCAGTTCGGTGCCGAAGCCGCGGCGCCGCGCCCCTGCCACACGGGGCCCGCCGCTCTCCTGCCAGTCGAGGATGAGCTGGGGATCCTCGCTTCGCCAGGTCACGTCGATGCGCCCCTGCGGAAGAGAGAGCGCTCCGTGCTTCACCGCATTGGTGGTCAGCTCATGTATGGCCAGGCCCAGTATCTCGGCAGCCTTGGGCCGGAGCTGCACCGTTGGCCCCTCCATCCGCAGCCGTTCGTTCTCCCTCGCGGTATGGGCGAGCAGCTCGTCCGCGATGAGCTGCGCGAGGTCGATGCCGCGCCCGGGGTCCCGGGTGACGGCGGCCTGCACCCGGGCGAAGGCGTTGATGCGCCCGTCCAGATGCATGGCCAGCTCGTCGACCGTCGAGCTCGCCCGCACCGTGCGGCGGATGAGGGAGCGGATCACGCTGAGCATGTTCCGGCCCCGGTGCTGCAGCTCGGCCATCAGGAGGCGTTGGTGCTCCTCCATGCGGCGCAGCTCGTCCACATCGGTGGAGGTGCCCAGCCATTCGACGACGCGGCCTTCGTCGTCCCGCACCGGCTTGGCGCGGGTCTGGAACCAGCGGTAGCGACCCTCGGCGGCGTGGCAGATCCGGTACTCGGCCTCAAAGATCTCCCCCTCATCGGCGCGCTGCCAGGCCTCCAGGGCCACCGGGCGGTCATCCGGGTGCAGGGCCCGCAGCCAGCCATGGCCCTGGCTCTCCGCCTCCGGCAGGCCGGTATGGGCGCTCCATTGCGGGCTGCACCAGGACCAGATCCCGCCCGCCGTGGCGCGCCAGACGAGCTGCGGGATTCCCTCGACGAGGGAACGCAGCCGCCGCTGGTTCTCCTGCAGCCCCTTCTCCACCGAAACGCGCCGGGTGGTTTCCACCACCGTGGTGACCATGCCAGCGACATGGCCTTCCGCATCGCGTAGCGGCGCGGTGGAAAAGGTGAAGAGCGCTTTCTCTGGTGTGGAGGGGCGCGCCGAGGCAAAGGCGAAATCCTCAAGGAAGACCGTCTCACCATGCTGCAGGACACGGTCGGCCATGGATTGCACCTGCTCGCAGCTTTCTGGCCAGACCTCGCGCAGCGGGCGGCCGAGCGCCTCGGGCGGCGGGCCCATGATCCGCAGGGCAGCGTCGTTGTGCAGCTCGAGAAGCTCCGGGCCCCAGAAGATGAAATTGGGGAAGCCCGAGGCGAGGCAGAGCTCCACCGCGGTCCGCAAGCTGGGGGCCCAGGCCGCGGGCGGGCCGAGCGGGCTGCCCGACCAGTCCTGCGTCCGGATGAGCTGCCCCATGGCGCCGCCGCCCTCGGGCCAGCCGGTGCGAAGGTCAGGGGCGGTCCCGCTCTCGCTGGTCCGGGTTTCGCTGCTCAAGCTCTGTCCCTCGGCATCTGGCCCTCAGCATCTGGTTCGGGCAGGACCCTACGCGTCCTGGCGGCCGTCTCAGGCGAATGCGCCGCATCTTTCAACATGTCCGCGGCTGCCACGCATGCTATTCATTTGCGTCGAGGTGTCGCCCTTCGTGTTCGAGATGTAGGTAATTAGGATTGAACTGCCCGGCGCTCTGGAGCGCATCGAGATCCGGGATGGTCAGGGTCCTGCCCTTCAGGACGATCAGGTTCGCCGCGCGAAGCTCCTGCAGGGTGCGGTTCACATGCACCGTGGAGAGCCCCATCGCGTCGGCCAGCTCCGACTGGGTGAGCGGCAACTCGCAGCGGTTCTCCTGGGTGAGGCCGACGCTGCGCAGGCGCAGGAACAGCTCGCAGAGGAGATGCGCCATACGCTCCAATGCGTCGCGCTGGCCAAGGCTGACGGTCCATTCCCGCTGGATCGCCGTGTTCACCAGCGATTCCCACCAGAGCGCCTGGGTGACGCGGGGGTATTCGAGCGTGATCTCGTCGATGCGGCGGCGGGGGATCTGGGCGAAGGTCACGGGAGTCAGCGTGCCGACCGAATGGTCCATCTCTCGCAGGACGAAGACATGGTTGTCGCAGAGGTCGCCCGGCAGGAAGAAAGCGATGATCTGGCGCCGGCCATCCTCCAGATGCTTGTAGCGGCAGGCCCAGCCGGAAAGGATAAGGTTAAGGGCCTGCGGCTTGTCGCCTTCACGGATGATGTCCTCCCGCGTTCCGAGCTGGCGAACCCCCTCGGCCGCGACCTGCTCAAGAACCTGCCTTTCGTCCGATGACAGCTTCGTGAACTGCTGCAGTTTCCGAATAAGTGGATTGTTCATGGCAGATCCCGTGTGCAACGGGGCTGGTAACGCCCTGGGGTAAGATCGCCTTAACATGGGTTATGCAACGACGACGACAGCTTCCCGATCCGCATTGGCGGGCTATTCTGACCACAGCGCAATGCCCGCTTCGGCATGCACGCCAGAGAAGGCACCAGGGATGATGATGGAAGCTGTGCCGAGACAGGACCTGAAGGGTTGCCGCGTGCTCGTTGTCGAGGACGAGTTCTTCATCGCCGATGATCTGGTGCAGGCGCTGCAAGACCTCGGGGCCCAGGTCCTCGGTCCGGTGCCGACCCGGGAGCAGGCGCTCGAGCAGCTTTCGGCCGGTGGTCGGATCGACCTTGCCGTCCTGGACGTCAACCTGCAGGGGGAAATGGCCTTTCCCGTGGCGGATGCACTCAACGAACGGGGCGTCCCCTTCGTGCTGGCCACGGGCTATGCGCAGACCTCCCTGCCCCCCCGCTTCGGCCATGTGCCGCACTGGGAGAAGCCCTTCGACCCCGAAGCGCTGGTGCGCGCACTATCAGGCCTGATCTAGGCGCCGCTGGCGCCGGCGCGGGTATATCCGCACGCGTATGGGGCATTCCCGATGACGGGATCGCCCCTGCAGATTTCTCTCCTCGGTCCCTCGGCTTAATCCTCCGGCGCAAGGCTCCTCAGCAGCGCCATGACGCGCTTCCGCACGGCGGGATCCGTGATGCTGTAATAGGCACGGATGAGCTGCAGCGTTTCGCGCTGGTGCAGCGTATCGCCCGTCATGTGGTCCAGTGGCGCCTCAGGCGTCTGATCCAGGCCTTGCAGCGCCTGGACCCCCTCGGGCATCTCATCGAAGAAGTAGCCGATCGGCACATCCAGCACCTGCACCAGATCGAACAACCGGCTGGCGCCGATACGGTTTGCGCCGCTTTCGTATTTCTGGATCTGCTGGAAGGTGACGCCGAGTGCCGCCCCCAACTCCCCCTGACTGATCCCCAGCATGGTCCGGCGAAGCCGGATCCGGCGCCCGACATGCGCGCCGATCATGCTCGAGCGCGGATCTCTCGCCCGCTGGGACCGTTCCATCCCCGTTCTGACACTGCGGTCAAAGGTGACGATATCCATCGCAAAAGGATCTCCATCCGCACCGACCTCATTCACTAACAGGCCTCCACCGGAGGGGAATTACCTTATGTTAGGGATGCGTAACCGACCCTGGTCCAAGTTGGCATGCATGGAGCCGCGGCCTCATTCCGATCTGAACCGACGCATCCTTCAGGTGCGGCTGGTCGTCGCCTTGTCCCGGCAGATGCACGGGCCCTTCGTTCCGGCCTTGCCCGGCGCGTCGAGACGCCTGCCGGCCATGCCGAACCGCGCCATGGTGCAGGCGGGCCGGGTGGAGGCGCCGCGCCATGCCTGAGGTGACGCGCCCGCCCATGGCGCGGATCCTTCTCGTCACGCCGGGCTCGGAACGCGGCTTCTTTGGCGGCCTTTCCTTCATCGTCGAATATGAAACCATTTTGGGTCAGTGCACGGTCGAACTCTCGCCCGAGCGCATGCAGCATCTCGGGATCCTGGAGGCCTATGGCAGCGAACGGCTGATTCCCGCGCCGGAGCCATAGCGCCAGGCGCTACGCCACCTCGTGGAGCAGCAGGCCGGGGGCAAGCTCCTCGGCCCTGCCGCCTGCTTCAATCCGCCGCAATCCTTCCCGCAACGCCTCGGCGCCCGCGCGCCAGCGCTCCGCGAGTGTGATGTGCGAGAAGTCGAAGACCTTGCCTGGGCCAGCCTCGTCCAGCCCGCCGCGATAGCCGAGCAGCAGCAGCGTCAGCTCGCGCGCTGCCCCCCTGGCCTCGGCCCGGAGCGACGCGGTCCGCGCATCCTTTCCATCTTTCGGCCCATCTTTAGGCAGTGCCGCGGCCAGACGCCCCACCAGCGCGCGCAGGCGGAACTCCCGCGCGCAGCCTTCGAGGATCCGGCGCGTCTGGTTGCCGAAGGCGAGGTCCCCCGCGCGTGCAGCGGAAGCGGCGACGGAGCGCGGCCGGCTGCCATGGCGCGTGAAAAGCTCGACCAGGACACAGAGCACGGGCCCGGCCACCGGCTCCTCGATCAGCAGGTCGAGCGGCGCATTGGCGGAGAGGCCGCCATCGCCGAGCAGGCGGCCCTCCACCTCCACCGGCGCGAAGAGCGGCAGCAGCGCGCATGAGGCCATGAGATGCTCCGGCCTGATCCGCGCTCCCCGCGCCGTGTCGAAGGTCACCCGCTCCCCGCTGATGACATCGGTCGCCACCACGGTGAGGCGAGGCGCGCCGGCATGGTTCAGCCGGTCGAAGTCGAGGCATTCCGCCAGGTGCCGGCGCATCGGCTCCAGGTCATAAAGGGCTGGGGAGGCGCCCGACAGCTCCCCGCCCATCAGGCGCGGCCGGAACAGGCCCGGCCGGCCCAGGAACAGCGACTGCATCGCGGCCGCCTGATTATACGCGCGCCGCCACGCGCCCGCCTCCGGTGGCGGCCCGAGCCAGAAGGACGTCCAGGGCGTCGGGTCGTCGGCGGCCCTGCCCCAGAACTTCCGCAGGCTCTCCACGCGGCGGCCGGGCGGGTTGCCGGCGATGATGGCGGCGTTCACGGCCCCGGCGGAAGAGCCCAGGACCCAGTCGGGCAATGGGCCATCCGCTGCCTCCAGCGCCTCATACACGCCGGCCTCGAAGGCCCCTAGGGCGACCCCGCCCGAGAGCACCATCGCCGTCATCCGCGGGGCTGGCGCCGCCGGCCCTGGCACGCTCAACCCTGCGCTCCCTTCTGGAGCGCCGGCCGATCAGCCACTGGTCTTGTGCCCGGGCCGTCCAGCTGCGGCCTTCGCGGAGCCGGTTCCGGCGATGTTGCGCTGGTTGTCCTGCTTTGAGCCCGTGCCCGGGGAGCTGCCGGGACCTGTAGCGGTGCCGCCAGCATTGCTGACGCTTCCCTGCCCCGAGCCGGTCTCCGCCGCGCGCCGGTTCGCCTTCTTCTCAGTCGTCATCGCCTTCGTCCCTGATGCTGGATGGGGATGCTGGATGGGAACTTGGCCCTGCCCCAGAACGCGGCGGGGCCCGCGAGGGTTCTGAAGAAACGCGCCGCAGGCGCCGCATGTCACCCGCGCCGCAGTGCCGGCAGAACCTTCGCGCCGAAGGTCTCGATGAAGGCGCGCTGGTTCCGCCCCACCTGATGGAGCTGGATCTCCCCGAAGCCGAGTTCCACCAGCTCCGCCAGGCGCGCGGCATGCCATCCGGGATCGGATGAGATCCAGACGGATTTATGCATGTCCTCGGGCCGGACGAAGCGCGTGGCGGTGTCGAACTCCTCCGGCGTGCGCAGGTCCCAGTTCACGTCGCCGCCGATGGCGTTGGTGCGCCACTGCTCATGCGCACCGGCCAGCGCCTCCGCCTCGGTCGGCGCCCAGTTCACGGCCACCTGCGCCACGAGCCGCTTGCCCCGCCCACCACCGCGATGGAAGGCCTCCACCACCTTGCGCATCTGCGCCGGCTCCGCCGAAACGGTGAGCAGGCCGTCCGCCCAGGCGCCAACCTCCTCCGCCGTCGCCTCCGTCACGGCCGCGCCGAGCAGCGGCGGCGGGGTCGCGGGGCGGCTGTACAGCTTCGCATCCACCACGGTGACGCGGCCTTGATGGTTCACCGTCTCCCCGGCCAGCAGCGCGCGCACGATACCCGCGCATTCCCGCAGCCGCGCGTTGCGCTCCGCCTTCTCCGGCCAGGCAAGGCCGGTGATGTCCTCGTTGAGCCGCTGTCCGCTGCCGAGGGCAAACCAGAACCGGTCCGGGAACATCTCGGCCAGCGTCGCAGCGCCCTGGGCAAGAATTGCCGGATGATAGCGGTAGCCCGGTGCCGAAATCACGCCGAATGGCAGCCGCGTCCGCGCCATCGCTGCACCGAGCCAGGACCAGGCATAGCCGGAATGCCCTTGTGCGGCGCCCCAGGGCCGGAAGTGATCGGACGACATCGCGCAATCGAAGCCGGCGCCTTCCGCTTCCTCGACGAGGGCCAGCAGCTCCGATGGCGGGAACTGCTCGTGCGAGGCGTGGAAGCCGAAGCGGACGGGCTGCGTCATAAGGCGGCTCCTTTGGAAGCTGCATGAACCGGGAACGTCGCCGCGGGTTGCCGGCGAATGGCAGGACACCGCGCGGCGCGTGGAAATCACTCATTCGGGAGAACACGAATGAGCGGCACGCCACCTATCGCAGGTTAGAGGCTGCCCGCTCCCGCTGCGTAAGAAGCAAAGTCCCGCACTGATGAACACGCCAGGGAACCCATGACCAAAGGTCCGCCGCCGGCCCATTTCCATCCCGTCCTTGCCGCAATTGCTAAGTTGCGCATTCCTCCCGACGGGCAGGGCAGGCGCGGCCCCGCCCCGGCGGTCCGCGTACAGGGAGAGGTCCCATGAGCGGCGCCGGCACGAATGCCGGCCGTGCGCTGCCGCCAGCCTGGCAGCCCGCGCTCGGCACACCCGGCCAGGACCGCTCCCGTCTCCACGCCACCTTCCTGACGTGGCTGCGCGCCGCCCATTGCAGCGGCACGGCCCTGGCGCTGGCGGCGGAGTCCTGGGTACGGGCGGCGAGGAGCGCGCCCGTCTCCCTGGCCTTCAGCCAGATGCAATCCGAGGCGGAGGAGGGGGTGCACCGTATCGAGTACATTCTCTCCTGCCTTGGGCGGGGCGCACGGGGCGGCACTCCCTGGATCGACGGACGCGACCTCACCATTCCTGCGGAGGCGGACGACACGCGGCTGCTGGCGCTCGCGCGCTGGGCGCTCATGCGCATGAGCTGCGGCACGCTCGACCTCGGCACGCTGGCGCATGCCTGTGGCGAGTACCAGGCGGCACGGCTGCTGCAGATGTCGGTCGAGGAGCAGCTCACCACCGCGCGCCTCCTCGCAACAATTCTTCCGAACGCCGCCATGGACCTGCCAACCTGGAGAGCCCAATGAGATTCCTCTCGACCCGTGCGCATGGCGTGATCGATTACCTCACCGTCATCCTGTTCATCGCCGCCCCCTGGCTCTTCGGCTTCGCCGATGGAACGGCCGCGCAATGGGTTCCAGTGGCGATCGGTGTCGTCATCCTCCTGAGTTCCGTGCTCACCGATTACGAGCTCAGCCTCACGAGAATGATCCCGATGCCTGTGCATCTCGGCCTCGATCTCCTGGCGGGACTGCTGCTGGCAGCCTCGCCGTGGCTCTTCGGCTTCTCGGACCGGGTCTGGATGCCGCACCTCCTGCTCGGCGCCTTCGAGGTGATCGTGAGCCTCGTCACGCGCACGGTGCCCGACACTGACGCGCAGGCACCCAGCCGGATCTGATGACCGACACCCGGTCTTCGCCTCGTCCCCTGCTGGCAGCCGGCGTGCTCGGCTTCGCGCTCGGCGGCTTCTTCGATGGCATCCTGCTGCACCAGGTGCTGCAATGGCATCACTTCCTGTCGCTCGTGCCTGGCGAGGCGCTGCGTGACATCCGCATGCAGATCCTCGCAGATGGCTACTTCCATGTCGCCGTCTACCTAATCGCCGCGCTGGGCCTCTGGCTCCTCTGGCGCGCGCGGCGGAATATGCCGGGGGATGGCGGGCGGCTTCTTGGCGGCGCGCTGCTCGGCTTCGCCGCATGGCAGGTGGTGGATGTGGTGGTGTTCCATTGGATCGTGGGCATCCATCGCGTGCGCGTGGACGTGCCGGATCCGCTCATCTGGGACATCGGCTGGCTTGTCGCCACCGGCCTCCCGCCACTGGCGGCGGGGCTTTGGCTCGCGCGCCGGACGCCTCCGCCCGGCGGCGGACGGCACGGCACAGCCGTCGCGGCCTCCCTCGCGCTGCTGGTCCTGGCATCCGCGCCCGTCGCCGCTCTCCCGCCCGCGGGAATGACCACGACGCTCGTGCTGTTCCGCCAGGATCTGGGGCCGGACGCGGCCTTTGCGGCCGCTGTCGCAGCCGGTGGACGGGTGGCGTGGAGCGATCCCTCCGGCGGTCTCATGGCTGTCGATCTTCGCGACGGGGGCTCTGTGCTGGAGCTGTACCGCCGCGGCGCATTGCTGGTCGGAAGCGCCACCGCCACCGGCGGCTGCCTCGGCTGGACGCGCATGCGGAGCTGACGTTTCCGGTACGTTTCCGGAACGGAACTACAAGGCTCCGCGCACGTTCGTCAGATGTAGCGGCAGCATCACATTTCCAGCGCCCGCCGCCCGCATCCCTGCGCCAGTCAAACACCAACAAGATAGATAAGAACGAGAAGGCCAGTCCATGGGTACCGAGCTCACCTCGACCGGCGGCGCGCCGATGCGCGTGCTGCATTCGGCCGTTTACCGAGGTCCGCACCTCTTCAGCCACACGCCCATGATCCGCATCCGCCTGGACCTAGGCGCGCTGGAGGAATGGCCGTCCGACCGACTGCCGGGCTTCACCGACGGGTTGGTCGCCATGCTGCCGGGTCTGCAGGAGCATGGCTGCTCCTATGGCACGCCGGGCGGCTTCATTCGCCGCCTGCGGGAAGGCACCTGGATCGGGCATGTGTGCGAGCATGTGGCACTGGAACTGCAGACCCGCGCGGGATCGCGCGTGACGCGCGGCAAGACCCGCTCGGTGCGCGGCAAGCCCGGTAACTACAATGTTCTCTACGCCTATCGCGAGGAGGAGGTCGGTCTTCTCGCGGGCCGTCTCGCGCTGCAGCTGGTGGAATCGCTGCTCCCGGCCGAGCTGCGCGGCATCCAGGGGCTGGAGGAGCTGCATCGGCGCGATCCGTTGGCGGATGGCGGCGGTGTGGGGGCCGCGCTCGAGGCGCTCACCCGTCTGGTCGGCCGCCGCGCGCTCGGCCCCACCACGCGCTCCCTCGTGCAGGAGGCCGAGCGGCGCGGCATTCCGGTGATGCGCATGGACGAGCACAGCCTGGTGCAGCTCGGCCATGGCAAGCGGCAGCAGCGGCTGCGCGCCAGCATCACGGGCCGCACCTCCTCCATCGCGGTGGAGATCGCGGGGGACAAGGATCTCACCAAGGCGCTGCTCGCCGATGCGGGGCTGCCCGTGCCCCGGGGTGCGGTGGTGCGCACCGCGGAGGATGCGGTGTGGGAGGCCGAGCGCATCGGCTACCCGGTGGTGACCAAGCCGCTGGACGGCAACCACGGCCGCGGCGTCAGCCTGGACCTGCGCACACCCGAGGATGTGCGCCGTGGCTTCGAGGATGCGGCGCGGCGCTCGCGCGACGTCATCGTCGAGCAGCAGTTCCAGGGATATGATCACCGCATCCTGGTGATCGGAGGCGAGGTGCGCGCGGTGGCGCAGCGCGTGCCCGCCCATGTGGTTGGCGATGGCGTGCGGACGATCGCGGCGTTGATCGAGGAAGTGAACCGCGACCCGCGCCGGGGCAGCGGGCATGAGAACATGCTGACGCGCATCGAGGTGGACGAGCATGTGCTCGGTCTCCTGGCCAAGGCGGGCATGAATCTGGAGAGCATTCCTGAAAAGGGTCGCTGCGTGGCGCTGCGCGACACGGCGAATCTCTCCACCGGCGGCACGGCCATTGACCGCACGGATGACATCCACCCGGACAATGCCTGCATCGCCCGCCGCGCGGCCATGGCGGTGGGACTGGATGTCGCGGGCATCGACTTCCTGGCGCCCGATATCCGCCGCTCCGTGCGCGAGACCGGCGGCGGCATCGTGGAGGTGAATGCGGCGCCGGGCTTCCGCATGCATCTGGAGCCCTTCGAGGGCTGGGCGCGCGACATTGCCCGCCCCGTCATCGACATGCTGTTCCCGGATGGCGAGACCGGCCGCATCCCCATCCTGGCGATCACCGGCACCAACGGAAAATCCACCACGACCCGCATGGTCGCGCATATCCTCCGCCACGCCGGGATGACCGTGGGAATGACCACCACCAGCGGCATCTGGATCAATGACGACAAGATCACGGATGCTGACGCCAGCGGGCCCAAGAGCGCCCGCATGGTGCTGCGCGACCCGAGCGTGGACGCCGCCGTGCTCGAGACCGCACGTGGCGGCATCCTGCGCGAGGGGCTGGGCTTCGAGGAATGCGATGTCGGCGCCGTGCTGAACATCCAGGCCGATCATCTCGGGCTGAAGGAGGTGGACACGCTGGAGGACCTCGCGGCAGTGAAGTCCGTCGTGGTCGAATCCGTGCGGCGGGACGGCTGCAGCGTGCTCAATGCCGATGACCCGCTGACGCTTGCGATGGAGCGCCATGCCGGCGGCCGCATCGCCTTCTTCTCCATGAAGGGCGGCAAGGACATGCCGGATGCCCTGCGCGCCCATATCGATGCCGGCGGATTGGCCGTGGTGAGCGAGGACGGGGTGGATGGCGGCGACATCGTGGTGCATGACGACCGGCGCCGCCTGCCGCTGATGAGCGCGGCCGAGATCCCGGCGACGCTGGGCGGCATGGCTGGCTTCAACATCCAGAACGCCTTGGCGGCGGTGGGGATGACCTATGCGCAGGGCATCTCTCCGCCTGTCATCCGCGCCGCGCTGCAGAACTTCTCCTCCTCCTTCGAGCAGAGCCCGGGCCGGCTGAACGTGCATGACGCCCATGGCTTCCGCGTGATCCTGGACTATGCCCATAACCCGGCGGGGTTGACTGCCCTCTGTGACCTTGTCGCCAAGCTTCGGCCCCGGCACGGCCGGCTGATCGGCATGATCAGCACGCCGGGCGACCGGCGCGACGACGACATGCGGGAGATGGGCCGCATTGCCGCCGGCGCCTTCGACGAGGTGGTCCTGCGGGAGCGGCCGGATGGCCGCGGCCGTCCCTCCGGGGAGGTCATGCGGCTGATCGCGGAGGGCGTGCTCGGCACCGGATTCGCGGAGGAGCACCTGCACTGCGTGCTGGACGAGCATGAGGCGGCGGAACTCTGCCTCCGCATGGCGCAGCCGGGCGATCTCGTCGTGCTGACGCCGACCTCGGTGGAGGAGGTCTGGGCCCAGGTGCTCGCCTTCCGGCCGGTCGAGCAACCCGCGGCGGTAAAGGAGCTTGCGTGAGCATGGGAAGCATGCGCTGGGCCCTCGTGCTTCATGGCGGGGCGAAGGAGATTGTGCCGGAAAAGCACCGGGCAAACCGCGCCGGCTGCCTCGATGCGCTCGCCGCCGGCGCCGCCGTGCTCCGCTCGGGCGGCAGCGCGGTGGATGCGGTGGAGGCCACGATCCGGGTGCTGGAGGACGACCCGACTTTCAATGCCGGCCGCGGCTCCGTCCGCAACGCCGATGGCGAGGTGGAGATGGATGCGGCCATCATGGATGGCGACACTCTCGACCTCGGTGGCGTCGCAGCACTCCGGGACATGCGCCACCCCGTCTCGGTCGCCCGGCTGATGTTGCGGGAAGCCCCCACCCTGCTGGTGGCCGAGGGCGCGCGCCGCTTCGCCGAGGCGCATGGCGCCGAAGCCTGTGCCCCCGCCGAACTGCTGGTGGCGGAGGATGCGGACCATGACCCCGGCCATGACACAGTGGGCTGCGTCGCGCTGGACATGCGGGGGAACCTGGCGGCCGGCACCTCCACCGGGGGGCTGGAGGGCTGCCCAGCGGGGCGGGTGGGGGATTCCCCCCTGCCCGGCTGCGGCCTCTACGCCGACAACTCTCTCGGCGCCGTAGCGTTCTCGGGCGATGGGGAGAGCATCTCGCGCGGCATGCTCGCCGCGCGCGTCATGCAATCCATGGAATCACAACCGCCCCAGGCGGCAATCGAACAGGCGATCTCGCAGCTCGGCCGGATTGGCGGCGAGGCCGGCGGGATCGTGCTCGACCGGGCCGGACGCATCGGCTGGGCCCATAACAGCCCGCATTTCGCCGTGGGCATCGTAACCAGCGAGGACGAGACGCTGCACGCCTATCTGCACAAGAGCGAGGAAGCCCCCCATGCCTGACCGGAGCCGGATGGGCAGGGGCCCTCTCATCATCATCGGCGGGCATGAGGACAAGCAGGGGGAGCGGATCATCCTGCGCGAGGTGGCCCGCCACCTGAAGGGCGGCCGGCTCGTCATCGCCACCGTCGCCTCGCACCAGCCGGAAGGCTATTTCGACTCCTATAAGGACGCCTTTGCGGCCCTGGGCGTGACGGACCTCGTGGAGCTCTATGTCGAGGAACGTTCCGAGGCGCGGGACGAGGAGAAGCTGCGCGTCTTCGATGGCGCGACCGGTGTCTTCTTCTCCGGCGGCGACCAACTCCGCATCAGCAGCCAGCTCGGCGACACGCCGGTGGAGCAGCGCGTCCGCGAGATCCACGAGGCCGGTGGCGTGATCGCCGGCACCTCCGCCGGCGCCTCGGTCATGAGCGACACGATGCTGGTGAAGGGCAGCAGCCAGGAGACGCATCGCATCGGCGACCTGCATCTCGCTGCCGGGCTGGGCCTTGTACGGGACGTCATCATTGACCAGCATTTCGCGGAGCGCGGCCGGATCGGGCGCCTGCTGGGCGCCGTGGCGCAGAACCCGCGCGAGCTGGGCATCGGCATCGATGAGGACACGGCCATCATCCTCCGCGGGCACAAATTCGAGGTGATCGGAAGCGGCGGCGTCTATGTCGTCGATGGTGGCGGCGTCACCCATTCCAACATCGCCGAGGCGGAGGCGGACCGTGCGCTCTCCATTCACGATGTCCGGCTGCATGTCCTCTGCCATGGCGACCGCTTCGACCTGCGGGACCGGCGGCCGGCCATAGCCGCGGCCGCGGACGAGCCCGTGGCGCAGGCGGCCGACCAGTAGTGGCCCGGATGGGACGCCCCCCCTTGCGCGTGGTGGTGGTCGGGGCCGGCTTCGGCGGGCTGGAGGCCTCGCGCGCCCTGGCGGGGGCCCCCGTCTCGCTGACCATCCTGGACCGGCAGAACCACCATCTGTTCCAGCCCTTGCTCTACCAGGTGGCAACCGCCGCCCTCTCCCCCGGGGACATCGCCTGGCCGGTCCGCACCGTCTTCCGCCGCCAGGCGAATGCCACCGTGCTGATGGCCGAGGTGACGGCTGTGGACGCCCAGGCGCGGCTGGTCCATGCCGATGGCAAGGCCATCCCCTATGACGTGCTGGTGCTCGGCACCGGCGCGACCCATTCCTATTTCGGCAAGGATGAATGGGCCGCGGTGGCGCCCGGCCTCAAGACGATCGAGGATGCGACCGCCATCCGCCGACGCCTGCTCGTCGCCTTCGAGCGCGCCGAGCTGGCCTCGGACGAGTCGGAGCGCCGGCGCCTGCTCACCTTCGTGGTGGTCGGCGGCGGCCCCACGGGGGTGGAGCTGGCGGGCGCCATGGCCGAGCTGTCGCGCCACGCCCTGCAGCGCGAGTTCCGCCATGTGGACCCGCGCAAGGCGCGCATCCTGCTGGTGGAGGCCGGCCCGCGCCTCCTGGCGACCTTCCCGGAGGAGCTATCGGACTACGCCACCCGCTCCCTCCGTCGCATGGGGGTGGAGGTCCGCACCGATGCCCGGGTGACCAATTGCGATGCCGGCGGCGTTTCCCTCGGGGACGAGCGGATCGAGGCGAGCACCACGGTCTGGGCCGCCGGCGTGGTCGCCTCCCCGGCGGGAAGCTGGATCGGGGCGGAGCGCGACCGCGCCGGCCGCGTGGTGGCGGGCCCCGACCTCTCCGTGCCCGGCCATCCCGAGATTTTCGTGGTGGGCGACCTGGTGACCGCCAAGGATGGCAAGGGCAAGCCGATCCCCGGCAACGCCCCGGCCGCAAAGCAGATGGGCCGCTATGTCGGCAAGGTGATCGCCGCACGTGCGGCGGGCCGCCCGGCCCCGCCCCCCTTCGCCTATCGCCACCAGGGGGATCTCGCCACCATCGGGCGCCGCTCGGCGGTGGTCGCGCTGGACGGGTTCCGGCTGAAGGGGCTGCTGGGCTGGTGGTTCTGGGGCATCGCCCATGTCTGGTACCTGATCGGCTTCCGCAGCCGCGTCGTCGTCTCCTTCGAATGGCTGTGGAGCTACATCACCTTCCAGCGCGGCGCCCGGCTGATCACCCGGCTAGAGCCCCGGAGCACCACCCAGCAGGCGCCCCCTAGCGGCGAGACCGCCGCGCCCGGGCCCCAGGCCCCGCAGCGTGCCGAAGCCACCGCAAGGCCAGGAGGCTGAGCATGCCGAAGAATGACGACCCGACCGAGCTGGAACCGCGCCCGGTCCCCGTGCCGGTGACCCCCACCTCCAATGCCGCCCAGCTCAAGCGAGACGCCGAAAGCGGCGCAACCGGCGACAAGGTGCCGATGCTGGACCCCGGCCTCGCCCCGCTCGGCACGGATGACGAGGCCGCGGGCGCGCCGCTGGACCCGAAGCTGGTGGCGGAGGTGCGCGAGCGGGAAAGGCGCGATGCCCCGGTCCCGCCCGACGCGGCCAGCAACCGGGTGCCGCCCTCCGGCAGCCATCGGACCGTGGCCGTCATCGTGGCGGTCCTGGCCCTGTGCCTGCTGGCGGCGATCCTGGTCTGGCGGATGGATTGATCCGGGCGCGCCGTCAGGCGACGCGCCGCTGCCCGACCAGGTACCGGTCTTCGCGCCGCCACCAGCCAGGCTCTTGCGCCACGGGGTGCAGGTAGCGGCCTGTGGTCGCCAGCGCGCGGACCGCCTCGGCGAGCGGTGTTGGCCGCGGCGGGTCATGGCGCACGTCGAAGACACCCGGCTCATAGTTGCCGTCCCGGCGCCGGAGCAGCGAGCACCAGTCCATCGCCCCGAACATGGACCAGACCGTCACCGCATGCAGATCGACACCCTCCTGCCGCAGGCGGCAGGCGCCATCCCACACCTCCATCAGCCAGCGCACGGATTCCTCCGGCTCCCGGCATCCCAGATGCGCCTCGGTGACGGCCATGGGCAGCCCGTAGCGCTCCCAGGCCTCGCGCAGCCGCGCCTCCGCCCCGGTGTGCTCATGCGGCGGCAAGGGCACGCGCACCGCCTCAACATCCGCATAGCGCAGCTCAGGGCCGCCGCCGACAGTCTCCGGCGGGTAGAGCTCCACGCGATGGTCCAGGTAGCGGTCGCTGGTCACGTAATGGTTGATGCCGATGATGTCCGGCGGGCAGGGTTCTGCCACCAGCTGGTCCAGATGCTCCCGCGGCACGCCTTCCGACACCATGACGTCGTACCAGGAGTGGCTGCTGTTCACCCGGCCGCAGAGCAGGTCAAGGCTCAGCCAGCGGCGCTCGTTCTCATGCGCGGCCTGCGCGGCCAGTGGCGGCGTCGAGAAGACGCGGCCGAGATCCTCGGTCTGGATCAGCCGGGCATCAGGCCGCACCTCGCGGATCGCGCGCATGGCCAGGTTCACGGCGCGACATTCGTTGGTGAGCGCCGTCAGGAAGCTCCGCCCATCGCACCCGTGCGGGAACCAATGGCCGTAGAGGCCGGAGAAGCGGGCGGTGGTGAGGGGTTCATTGACGGGCGTCCAATCGCGCACCCAGGGATAGCGCATGGCTACCTGCCTTGCGTAATCCGCGAGCTTCTCCGGAAAGAGCGGATCGAGAAGGCTGGTATAGGCCGGCCCCGAACCGTGATGCACGAGACCGACGATCGGCTCGCAACCCAGCTCACGCAAGCGCGCCAGCCGTGCGTCAGGCCAACTCCAATCCGGCTTCCGCAGATCCTCCGGCGCGACCTTTTCCCAGAGAACGGGGTAGCGGAGATGACGGATGCCCAGCGAGGCGATGAGATCCAGATCCGTGTCGCGATCATGATGCCCTGTTTCGCAGAGCTGATCGCGCCATTCGCCCCCTGCGCGCAGAACTGTGCATTCAATTCCGCCCCAGAGCTCCAGTCTAGACATTCCCGTCGATACTCCTCACTTCTCTGCGCCGGCCGGCACGTTCGGCGTAAGCGCCCTAATTCCGCCATCGTTTCAGCGGCAGACACGAAAGTTTCCGCCGTTTCGTCACGCGTGACGTCATGTGTGGAAACGCGCATGGATCCGCGATCACACAAGATAGAGGCGCAATCAATCCTCGCGTGAGAGCGTTGTGACCCATGGGCCGCCGGCGCATCCTGAAGACGACGCATCCGGAAAACGGTGCGCGTGTTTCGGGGAATAACGCTGGATCCAGCATGGAATGGAGAAATGGATGAAGCCCCTCGCCGAACGTGACGCGACACCCCATCGGGGCCGGCCCTCGTGAAGGTCATCATGCTTCCCTGCGTCGAAGGCGGCATCGGCCATATCTCCCGGACCGCGACATTGGCGCGGACCCTGCGCCGGATCGATCCCTCGGTCGAGGTCGAATTCGTGCTCGACACGGTGCGGATGCGGCCGCTCAACATCGAGATGACGATCAAGATGGGCTACCAGCCGCGCCTGCTGCCGCCCATCACGCGCGAGAACCGCGATGCGGTCACCAAGGCCTGCTTCGGCGATGCCGATGTCATCGTGGACGACACGGCCCGCTACCTGCTGCCGCTCCGCGCCTGCGTTCCACATGCGGCCTGGGTCTCCATCCCCATCCCGCCGGTCGGCGACGAGCTGTTCGGCGACTGGCCCTTCATGATGCAGATGGACGCGATCATCTGGGCCTATGCGCCGCTGGTCGCGCTGCCGCCGGAGCTGTCGCTCGTCGAAGACAAGATCGTTAAGACGGGTCCCTTCCTGGACCTGGAGGCGGTGCCTGACAAGACAGAGGCGCGCGCAAGGCTAGGGCTCTCCGGCCGGCCGACGGTCCTGTATTCCGTACGGAACTTCCCCTTTGGCCGGGACTTCGCCAGCCGCGTTCTCCGCGGCCTCTATGGCGCGGTGGAGCAGTTGCGGCAAGGCGCGCATCCGGAGTTGGAGCTGCACCTGATGGCCGTGCGGGACGAGGACGAGCTGCGCAGCGTCCTGGGGCTTGAGGATGGATTCCCCAATTGGTTGCATTGCCGCGGCGTGATTCCTCAAGCAGACGCATTGCTGCACATCCAGGCCACCGACATCCTGATCGGCGAGGGCACGAGCACCATGCATGAGGGTGCGGCCCTGGGCACGCCCCTGGTGCTGGTGCCGGGGCCCATCTCGGAAACCCTGCTGCTGGCCGAAGCCCTGGGGCGCCACCGGGCGGCGCATAGCTTCCTGCCGGATGCCATCGAAGCGGACGGGCTGGCGGAGGCTTTCTGCTCCATCCTGGAGGAGCCCGCCAAGACCGCGGCCATGGCCGCCCGCGCCCGATCCCTGGTGACCGGCAGCGGCGGGGTCGAGGCGGCGGCGCGGCTGATCCTGGAGATCGGCGCGCAACGCCAGGCCGCCGCCGCGGCCTGACGATCCGGGATAATGGCCGGGGGCGGCGGAAACGATCCGCCGCGGCCCGCGTGAGGGACTCCGGCCCGCTGGCGAATTCTTGGAGTGAACGGAATGAATGATCCGAGTGCCGCGCGCGCCGGGCATGGCAGGGGGCAGGAGATGGCCACATCACTCGCGGGCGCGCAGGACGGGGAGATCACGCCCCTCTTCCCCCAGAGGGGACGTTCCTCCGGGACCCGGCTGTTCCAGAGCTTCTTCATGGGCGGCTTCGAATGCTCCACCCATCGCCGCCGGGATGGCCGGCGGCTCGACCTGCTCCGCAGCACGCGGCACGACGTGCTGGCCGCCGAGGACTACCGGCAGCTGGCGGAGCACGGCATCCGTGTTGCGCGTGACGGCGTCCGCTGGCACCTGATCGAGACGGCGCCGGGCCATTACGACTGGTCCTCGGTGCTACCGGCGCTGCGCGCCGCGAAGGTCACCGGAACCCAGGTGGCCTGGGACCTCTGCCATTACGGCTGGCCGGATGGGCTCGACGTCTATTCCGCCGCCTTCGTAAGCCGCTTCGCCAATTTCGCCCGCGCCTTCGCCCGGCTGCACCTGGAGGAGACAGGCCATCCCCCCATGGTCTGCCCGGTGAACGAGATCTCCTTCTTCGCCTGGGCCGGCGGCGAGGCCGGGTTGATGAATCCCGGCCACACGGACCGCGCCTACAGCGATGCATTGAAGATGCAGCTCGTCCGCGCGGCGATCGCCGGGGGGCGGGCGGTGCGCGAGGCGGCGCCTGGCGCGCGCATCGTGTCGATCGATCCCATGATCAACATCATCCCGCGCCCGGACCAGGACCCGGTGGATGCGCTCGCCCGCAACCAGGGGCAGTTCCATGCCTGGGACATGCTGGCTGGCCAGGCCTCGCCCGAACTCGGCGGCGGGCCCGAGATCGTCGATATCGTCGGCGTGAATTACTATTGGAACAACCAATGGCTGCATGGCGGCGAGCGCGAGGCCGTGCTGCCCGCCGACCCGCTCCACCGGCCGCTCCGCATGCTTTTCGCCGATGTCTATGCGCGCTACCGCCGCCCGATCTTCCTGGCGGAGACCAGCATCGAGGGCGACGAGCGCGTGCCATGGCTGCGCTATGTCTGCGAGGAGGTGCGCGCTGCCATGCGCGCGGGCGTGCCCATCGAGGGAATCTGCCTCTATCCCGTGCTGTCGCATCCCGGCTGGGACGATGACCGCTACTGCCCGAACGGGTTGTTCGAGTTGCAGCCGGATGGCGACAGGCGGCTTGTCTACGCGCCGCTAGCCGAGGAGCTTCGGGAGCAGCAACGCCTGTTTGATGCGCTGCTCCAGGAGACCCGCGCCAGGGCGGGGTGAGCGTGCGGCGGCCATGCCCTGGCATGGCCGCCGGGGCTCTCAGCCGTCCCGCATCTGCAAGGCCCGCCCGAGCAGGGACGCGGCGATGGCGGCGAGCAGCAAGGCAAGGCCGGGGAAAATCGCCAGCCAGGGCGCGACGGTCAGGTAGTTCCGGCTTTCCTGCAGGCTGGCGCCCCAATCCGCCGTGGGCGGCGGCACGCCGAGGCCGAGAAAGCCCAGCGCCGCCTGGATCTGCAGGGCCAGCGGAAACAGGATCACGCATTGCAGGATCACGACGGGCGCGACGTTGCGCGCGACATGCCGCAGCAGCACCGCCCATTCGCCATGGCCAAGCGCCCGCGCCGCCTCCACATAGGCGCGCTGCGATTCCATCAGCCCCGCCGCCCGCGCCACGCGGAAGAAGACCGGCGCATAGATAATGGCGAGCGCCAGGATCAGGTTGCCGGCCCCGGCCCCTAGCGTGCTGGCCAGCACCACGCCAAGGATGATCGGCGGAAAGGCCAGCAGCGCATCCGCCGCTCGGGACAGCGCCAGGTCCGGCACCCGGCCCATATAGCCGGCCACCGCGCCCAGTCCCCCGCCCAGCAGCGCGGCAACGGCGATGGCCGCGCCCACGATGCCAAGGGTGGTTCCAGCCCCATGCACGACGCGCGCATAGACATCCCGCCCGGTCTCGTCCGTGCCGAACCAGAATTGCGCGGAAGGCGCCTCCAGCCGCCGCGTCACCTCCACCGCCTCGGGCGGCCCGGCGAACAGCCCGGGCGCAAAGCTGACGGCGAGCAGGATCGCCGCCAGCACCGCCCCGATCACCAGCTCGATCCGGCCCCGGCTCATCACGCGCCCCTGACGCGTGGATCGATTGCCGCATAGGCGAGGTCGATCAACAGGTTCACCAGCAAGGCCACCAGCACCGCCAGCAGCAGCGCGCCCTGCAGCACGGGATAGTCCCGGCCCTGGATCGCAGCGAGCAGCGTGCGCCCGAGGCCTGGAATGCCGAAAAGCGTCTCCACCACCACCACGCCGCCCAGGATCTGCACCAGGATCAGCCCGGCATAGGTGACGAGCGGGATGGCGATGTTGCGCAGCACGTGGCGGCCGAAGATGACGCGTGCCGGAAGCCCGCGCGCCGTCGCCGCGCGCACGAAATCCTGCCGCAGCAGCGCCGCCGTCTGCTGCCGCGTAAACTGCGCATAGGCCGCCGCCTGCAGCAGCCCGAGCGCCAGCACTGGCAGCAGGATGCCCTCCAGATTGTCGGCCAGCGAGATGCCGGGCGGCGTGTAGATCAACGGCGGCGCCCAGCCGAGCCAGGCATCGGCCAGGATCAGCAGCACCATCCCCGTCCAGAACACCGGGGCGGAAAGGCCGAGCAGGGTGAATCCCTCCACCACCATGTCGAAGATGCCGCCGGGCCGCGCTCCCGCCGCGAGTCCCAACGGAACCCCCACCAAGATCGCGACCACCAGGGTAACGAGCCCGATCTCCAGCGTCACCAGGAAGGCATCGAAGATGATCCCGGCCACCGGCAGCCCCTGCCGCATCGAGGTGCCGAGATCCCCCTGCAGCACATCCCCCGCCCAGGCCAGGTATTGCGACCAGAGCGGGCGATCCAGACCGAAGAAGGCGCGCAGCGCCGCCTCCGCCGCCGGGTCGCCCGCGCTCTGCCCCAGCATCTCGCCGATGGCATCGCCCGGCACGGCGCGGATCAGCAGGAAGACCGCGCCGGTGGCCAGCACCATGGTCACGAGCGCGGCACCGAGCCTGCGGAGGAGGGCTTCCGTCATGGATCAGGCGGCGATCCAGGCCTTGGCCAGGCCGAACCACCATCCCGTCGGGTGCTGCACATAGTTGCGCACGCGCTGCTGCGACACCGTCACCAAATCGGGCGAGAAGAGCATCAACGTGGGCACGGTCTCGTCCATCACCTTCTGCAAGCCCAGATAGGCCTCGCGCCGCTTTGCGGGATCGGGCGTCGCCATGCCCGTATCCATGAGACGGTTGGCCTCGGCATTGTTCCAGTTGCGGAAGTCCGCGCCGCGCGGCGTGCCGCGGAAGTGCCGGTAGTACAGCAGGTGCGGATCGGGCTGCGTGCCCCAGTCATTGAAGGTGAAGCGCATGTTGCGCGTGCGGAAGGCGTTCAGCCACACGCCCAGTTCCACCCGCTGCAGGTTCAGCCGGATGCCGATGGGTGCCAGCTGCTGCGCGATGGTGACGGCCGCCGGGTCCATCCATTCGAAGCCGATGATGCTGATCAGGTCCAGCGCGAAGCCATCCCCAAGCCCCGCCTCGGCCAGCAGCGCCTTCGCGCGCGCCGGGTCGGTCTTCTGGAAGGGCAGGGACTCGATCGGCGCGCCCCAGCTCTCCTGCATGGCGGCCGGGATGGTGCCCAGCACCTTGCCCTTGCCGCCGATCGAGGCCTGCATCACCGCGTTCTTGTCGATGGCCAACGCGATGGCCTGCCGCACGCGCTGATCCTTCAGCTGGGCATGGTTGCAGTCGAGGTCGAGCGAGCATTGCCGCAGCGAGAGGGCGGAGGTGATGTTGATTCCCGCCTGCCCCTGGAGCTGCTCCGCATCCTGTGGCCGGGCCAGCAGCGCAAGGTCCACGCGGCGGCTGCGCAGCGCCACCAGCACGCTGGCCGCATTGGGCTGCACGCTGAACAGCACCCCATCCAGATAGGGTTGCCCCTGGCGCCAGTAATTCGGGAAGCGCGCCATGCGGATATGACTCTGCGGCCGGAACTCCTGCAGCATGAAGGGCCCGGTGCCCACCGATTGCTGCGAGAGCCGCGCGCGCGCCTGCGGATTGGCGAAGGTGTCGCGCGGGACCACGCAGCCGAAGCGGTTGGTGAGCGTCATCGGCAGGGAGGCGTTGGGCTCCGACAGGCGGATTACCACGGTATGGTCGTCCGGCGCCTCGATCTCGCTGATAACCCCGAAATCCGCGGCGCCCGGGCTGCCATTGGAGGGGTTACGCACATAGTCGTAGCTGTATTTCACATCGGCCGATGTCATCGGCTGGCCGGTATGGAAGCGCACCCCGCGCCGGATATTGAAGGTATAGGCGAGCCCGTCATCGGAGATCGCCATGGATTCCGCCAGCAGCGGCTTCGCGGTGCCAGAGGCGTGCTCGAACATCAGCCCCTGGTACATCAGCACGGTGACGGCGGTGCGCGCATCGCCAGCCTGATGGAAGGGATCGAGGTTCGGCGGCTCGTTGGCGATGGCGATGGTCAGGATGCCGCCGCGCCGCGCCTGCGGATCATCGGCCCCATAGGGATCTGCCTCCCCACCCGCTGCGCCCTGCGCCCAGGCGGGCATTCCCGAAAGCCCGGTTCCCAGCAGGCCCGCACCGGCGAGCAAGGCGGTGCGGCGGTCGATCATCGGATGCGGCATCGATCTCTACCCCTGTTGTCAGCGTGGAAGGAAAGAAGGCGTCGCGCTTCTCCCGGAATCAGCCCTGGTCCCGCAGAGCGAAGACGAATTCGATCTCGACCGGCACGTTGCGCGGCAGCATCGCCACCCCCACGGCGCTGCGGGCATGGCGCCCCGCCTCGCCGAAAACCTTGCCCAGCAGGTTGGAGGCAGCGTCGATCACCTTCGGCTGGTCGCAGAAGCCGGTGGCCGAGGCGACGAAGCCCGTCACCTTCACCACCCGCGCCACGGCATCGAGCGAACCTGCGACGGAACGCAGCGCGGCCAGGCCCTGCAGGGCGCAGAGCTCCGCCGCGCGGCGCCCGTCCTCCAGCTCCACCTCGGCGCCCAGCCGGCCCAGCACCGGCAGGGCGCCTTCGGCATCGCGCGGCAGCTGCCCGCTCACCCAGACCAGCCCGCGCTCCAGCACCGCCGGCACGTAGTCGAAGGCCGGCTTCGGCAGGGGCGGCAGGGTCAGGCCCAGCTCGGCCAGTCGTGCCTCATGCATCACGCCTTCTCCTTCATCGTCATTTCGTGCAGCGTCTCGGAAAGAATCGCGTCCAGCGCACGGCACGGCGCCCAGCCAAGGGTGCGCAGCCGCGAATCATCCACCAGCGGCAGGTCCGCGGGCGCGGGCTGCTCCACCACCTCGATCCGGCCGCCCAGGGCGGCGGCAATCCGGCCATAGGTCAGGGTCAGCCCGGCCATGTTCAGCAGGCGCGGCGCATCAGGCCGGGCGGCCAGCATCAGCAACGCCTCGGCCGCGTCGTCACCATGCACGGCGTCGAAGGGCGCGGCAGGCACCACCTCATGCGATGCCGAGCCGTCAGCCGCCGCGCGCAGCATCCTCGCGAAGAGCGTGGCGGCGCCGACATACCAGCGCCCTGGCCCGAGCACGAGCGGCAGGCGCAGCGTCGTCACCGACAACCCGAGCGCATCCACCCCCCAATCCGCTGCCAACTCCGCCATGTGCTTCGACAGCCCATAGGCGCTGCGCGGCGCCGGAGCGGCCATCTCGTCCACACACTCCGAAGGGTAGAGACCGGGCGGCCCATAGACGACCGTCGACCCGCATTGCACGACGCGGCGCACCCCCGCCTCTGCACAGGCCGCGAGCACCGCCGCGAAGCCGCCGGCATTCACCGCCACCGCCCGCGCCGGATCGGAGAGCGCCGTGCGCGCCAGCCCATCGCCCGAAGGATTGTGGCCGGCGGCCCAGATCACCGCATCCGGCGCAAAGTCCCGCAGCACGGCAGCGAAGCGGCCCGGCTCCTCCGCCGCGCCCTCGAACCGCGCCACGCCGTCATCGCTGGGCACTTCGCCCGGCCCGAAGGAGGCGGCGGCGATGCCGCGCGCAACGGCCAGCCGCAGCACACGCCCCCCGACGAAGCCGCCCCCCCCAACCACCATCAGACGCGCCATGCTCATGCCGCCTGCTCCATCGCCAGAATGTCGTCGCGGATGCAGGCGGCGCGGCGGTCAGTATCGAGGGGACGCAGCGCAGGCACGTTCTCGGCGCAGGCGGGCAGCGCATAAGGGCAGCGCGTGCGGAAGACGCAGCCGGAAGGCGGCGCCGCCGGGCTCGGAATCTCGCCGCGCAGGATGATACGTGGCCCGCGCGCCTCCCCCGGCCTTCCCGGCGAGGCGGAAAGCAGCGCCCGCGTATAGGGATGGCGCGGCGCGCGCAGCACCGCCGCTGCCTGCCCTTCCTCCATGACCCTTCCGAGATAGAGCACGGCAACGCGATCGCAGAGCGTACGCACCGCACCAAGATCATGCGAGACGAAGAGCAGCGCGAGTTGCCGCTCACTCCGCAACTCCCGCAACAAGGACAGGATTTCGGCGCCGACGGATACGTCCAGTGCCGAGACCGGCTCATCCGCGACGATGAAATCCGGATCCACCGCCAGCGCGCGCGCGATTGCCACGCGCTGCCTCTGCCCACCCGACAGCGCCGCAGGCCGCCGGTCATACAGACCCGGCGACAAGCCGACGCGCTCGAGCAGCGCCGCCGCCCGCTCGCGCGCCGCGTGGCCGGTGGCAAGACGGTGCAGCACCATTCCCTCGGCGATGGAGGCGCCGATCCCCATGCGCGGGTTCAGGCTGCCGAAGGGGTCCTGGAACACCATCTGCATCCGCCGCCGCAGCGGCCGCATCGCCGCGCGCTCGGCCCCAGTGATATCCTGTCCGTCGAACAGCACCTGCCCGGCCGTGGGCCGTGCCAGGCGCAGCAGCATCCGACCGATGGTGGACTTGCCGCTGCCGCTCTCCCCCACCAGCCCCAGCGCCTCGCCGCGACGGATGGCAAGATCCACCCCCGCCACGGCACGCACGGGACGGCGGCGCGGCGCCAGCAGGCTCGGCCCGCCGAACTCCATCACCAGCCTACGCCCCTCGACGATCGGGGCGCTCACGGCACCTCCTCCCAGCGGAGGCAGCGGCTGCGGCGCCCCGGCGCCACGTCGAAGAGCGGCACCGGTCCGGCGCGGCAGGCGGGCACCACCAGCGCGCAGCGATCCGCGAAGCGACAATGCGGCGGCGGCGCCAGCGGGTTGGGCATCAGCCCCGGAATGCCGCGCGGCGGCTCCCCCTCCAGCGAGGGAATGCAATCCAGCAGGGCGCGGGTATAGGGATGGCGCGGCGCCGCCAGTACCTCGGCCGCCGTTCCCTCCTCCACCACCTGCCCCGCGTAAAGAACGCAGATCCGGTGCGCCAGCTCGGCCACCAGCCCGAGATCATGGCTGACGAAGATCATCGCCATACCATTTCGCGCCTGCAGATCCCGCAGCAGGTCCACGATTTGCGCCTGGATCGTCACGTCGAGCGCGGTGGTCGGCTCATCCGCGATCAGCAATCGCGGCTCACCCGCCAGGGCCAGGGCGATGACGGCCCGCTGCCGCATCCCACCCGAAAGCTGGTGTGGAAACTCGCCCGCGCGCCTCGTCGGATCGGGAATGCCCACCAGGCCAAGCAACGCGACCGCCTTATCCGCGGCCTCGCGCCGGCCGATGTCCCGCAGGTGGCGCAGCGTCTCCGCGATCTGGTCGCCGATGGTGAACAGCGGATCGAGCGCGCTGCCTGGGTCCTGGAACACCACCGCGATCTCCCGTCCGCGCAGGCGCCGCAGCCCTTCCCCGCGCAGCGCCAGCAGATCGGTCGTGCCGCCCTCGCGCGCCTGCCAGCGCAGCGCGCCGGTGGAGCGCGTGCCGGCGGCGCCGGCGTGCAGCCGCGCCACCGCCATGGCAGTGACGGACTTTCCGCTGCCGCTTTCCCCCACCAGCGCCAGCGTCTCCCCCGGCGGCACGGCGAAGGACACGTCCTCCACCGCCGTCAACCAACCCTTCGCGCCCCGGAAGGCGACGGAAAGCCGCTCCGCCTGGAGCAGCGGGGAGATGGCGACGGGGGCGTTCACCGCGCCTTGCTCACCGTGGCCGGAAACGTTCAAGGGCGGCGCGATCCGGCTCCACACCCAGGCCGGGCGCGAGGGGCACGGGAATCACGCCATTCACTGGCCGCAGCGGCTCGCGCAGCAGCTCGTCGCGCAGGGGGTTCTCCGCCACGTCATATTCCACCCAGGGCGGGTCCGCCTCGCTTTCCGTGACAGCGGGATAGGGCGGCTGCGCCGCAACGAGATGCACGGCGGCCGCAAGGCCGAGGCCCGTGCCCCAGACATGCGGCGAAAGCCGCGCATGGCGCAGCGTGCAGAGCTGCCCGATCAGCCGCCCCTGCGACAGCCCGCCGCACAGGGCGAGATCGGGCTGCGCGATGTCGATCACGCGCGGCGCCAGCAGCCGGTCGAAGGCATAGGCAGTGTAGAGCGCCTCGCCGGTGGCGATGGAGATCTCGGAGCGCGCGTGCAGCGCGCGATAGCCCTCCTCATCCGCCGGGCTCAGCGGCTCCTCATACCAGTCGATGCCGAAGGGCGCGATGGCACGCATGCTGGCCAGCACCTGGTCCAGCCCGTAATTGCCGTTGGCATCCACGGCGATTCGCATCTCCGGTCCCAGCGTCTCGCGCGCCAGCCGCACCCGCGCCACGTCATCCGCGACGCCGCGGCCAATCTTAATCTTGCAGGCCGCGAAGTCACGGAAGCGCGGCAGCTGCGAGGCCAGGCCTAGCGCCGGATCCGCGGTGAAATACCCGCCCGAGCCATAGACCGGCACGCCATCCCGCGCCTGCCCGCCGATCAGCGCATGCACGGGCAGCCCGTGCTCCTTCCCCAGCGCGTCATGCACCGCCATGTCGAGGCCGGAGAGCAGCGCCATCAGCCCGTTCTGAACGCCGAAGTGGTAGTTGCGGGCCAGCACGCGGTGGAACATCGCGCCATGGTCCACCAGCTGCGCGCCGCGCCAGTCGGCCGCGACGAAATCGAGATAGGCGGCGCAGAAGTCCGGCGGCCCCCAGGCCTCGCCGAATCCACTCACGCCCGTATTCGTCTCGATCTCGACGATGGTGGCGCCGCGGGCGGAAACCAGGCCCCGCGCCATGCCATAGGCACCCGCATCGCCCATGACATGCAGCACGGGATGGAGGGTGATGCGGGCGATGCGCGCCGCGCTGTCGGGGATGGTGGTCACGGCGCCAGGCGCTCCCGCGATTCTTCGAGATGTCGTGCCATAGCGGCCTCGGCCGCGCGGGCGTCCTGGCGCGTCAGTGCATCGAGGATCGCCTCGTGCTCCTTCGCCGTCTCTTCCGCGCCCGTCTGGGCGGCCATGTAGAGGCGTGAGGCATGCACCTGCGCATTCAGCGCGGCGAGAGCCTGCCGCCCCGGCTGGTTGCCGGAAGCCTCGGCGATGGCGTCGTGGAAGGCCTCGTCCGCCGCCGCATGGGTGCGGTGGGTCTTCCACGGGCCGCGCCGCACATGCGCGCCCATGTCGTCCAGGCTGGCTCGGAGCCGCGCGATGGCGTCCGGCCCGATCCGCGCCGCCGCCTGGCCGGCGAGCCAGGGCTCCAGCCGCAGCCGCGTGTCGTAGAGGTCCCGCAGAAAGGCCTGGTCGGGCATGGGCGCGACGGTGAAGCCGAGGAAGGCCTCGTTGCGGACCAAGCCCCGGGCGCAGAGCCCCGCCAGCGCCTCGCGCAGCGGCGTGCTGCTGACGCCCATCTCCCGTGCCAGCGCGTCGATGTTCAGGCGCGCCCCCGAGGGCAGGTCCTGATCCATGATCCGTTCCTGAAGCCGGGCGCGGACCTGTTCAGCCAAGCCCACCCGCGTTATTGATCGTACATCCTGCATCGTGCACGATCCTAGACATGGCAGCCACCTGCCAGCAAGCCGCTTCTTGATGCGGGGTACCGGTCGCCACGCCACGGCCAGGGTGGGCGCCGATTGTCACCATCCGTCCCCCGGCTCTATCGGGGGCGTCCGTCACCGGAGTGCATGCCTTGAGCCAAGCCGCGCCCTTTTGGGCCTCGCTCTCTCCCGAAGAGCATGAGTTCCACTACAATCCCCAGCGCGCCTTCCCGGATTTCGCCACGCATCGCCTCCGGCGCACGCCCGCGAATGATGCCGCCCATGCCGGGCTGCGCAAGCACCGCGACATCGCCTATGGCGACCATCCGAGGCGCCGGCTGGATGTCTATCCCGCGGCCCAGTCCAATGCCCCGGTGCATGTCTTCTTCCATGGCGGCTACTGGCGCGCCAATGACAAGGAGAGCTTCGCCTTTATCGCGCAGGCGCTGGTGCGGCAGGGCATCACCGCAGTGATCGCCAGCTACGAGCTGTGCCCAGACTCCACGCTGGACGGCACCGTGGATTCCGCCATCGCCGCGGTGGAATGGACCCGGCGCCACATTGCCGAATATGGCGGGAACCCGATGGCCATCAGCCTGTCCGGCCATTCCGCCGGGGCGCATCTCTGCGCGGCGGCATTGGCCGAGGACTGGGGCGCGCGCGGACTGGATTCCACCTTCCTGCGCGGCGCCGTGATGATCAGCGGCATCTACGATCCAGCGCCCGCGATGCTCACCACGGTGAACGCCGATCTGCGCCTGACGCCGGAGATCGCGGCACGGCATGACCTGGAGCGGCGCGCACCCACCGCAAACTGCCCCGTGCATCTCTTTGTCGGCGGGCGTGAGCCCTGGCACTGGATCGACCTGACCTTCCGCTACGCTCACCACCTGCGACGGCATGGCGCCGATCCGGAGGTGCATGTGCTGCCCGGCCATGACCACTTCGACATCCTCGACCAATACATGCAGCCGGAGAGCCCGATCCTCCGGGCCGTGGTGCGGGCGGCAAAGGGGTAAAAAGGCCAGGGGAAAGAATTCCCTCGGACCCCCATCTTCTTCTTTCCGATAAAAATAGAAGGGGGTCCGGGGGGATACCTCCCCCCGGCCTTCCTTCCTCAGCCCGCCGTCATCTTGATCGATGTATCCAGGAAGGCATTCGTATAGGCCTTCTCCAGCTCGAAGGGCTGCGCTCCTTCGAAATGCGCCTGGATCAGCTCATAATCCGCCTTCATCCGCTCCGCATCGAATACGCCGAGCGCGACGGAGGTGGTGGTCGGGTCGCGCATCATCTCCTTCACGCGCTCCCACTGGTCCCGCTGGCTGCGCTCCTCCAGGCCGGAGGCGGCGGCGAAGAGGGCATCCAGCCCCAGCTTTGCATCGGCCACGCAGGCCGCGAAGGCGCGCTGCGAAACCTGCACGAAGCTGCGCACCAGGTCCGGCTGCTTCGCCAGCACATCGCCATTCGCGATGATCGAGTTGCCATAGGAGTTCAGCCCCGTATCGCTCCAGCGCAGGAAGCCGAGATCGGCGCCGAATTCACGGAGCTTCACGTCATGCGAGTTGTAGAAATCCGTGGTGATGTCGATCACCTTGTTCTTCAACGAGGGCACCTTGGCCGCGGGCGTGATGTTGACGAAGCGGACGGACGCGGGATCGATTCCCGCCCGCCTGGCGAAGGCTGGCCACATCACCCGCGCCGCGTCTCCGGGCGGGTTTCCGACGGAACGGCCGACGAAATCCTTCGGCTCGGAGATGCCGCTGCTGCGCAGCCAGTAGAAGGTCTGCGGGGTGTTCGCATAGACAGTCATGACAGCGGCCAGGTTGCCGCCACGGCTGCGCGCCAACAGCGCCGTCGGCATTTCAGAGATGCCAAGCTGCGCGGTGCCCGCCGCCACGCGTTGCGCGGAGGGGCCGGAGCCGCGGCCCGTCTCGATCGTCACGTCCAGCCCCGCCTTCTCGTACCAGCCCTGGGCCTTGGCGAAGAAATAGGGGCCGTGATCCGCCCCCGGCGTCCAGTTCAGCACGAAGGTCACGCGTTCCCGGGCGAAGGCGCTGCGCGGGGCGATGAAGGGCGCGGCAAGGCCGGCGAGAAGGATTCCGCGGCGGGAGAAGGCGGAACGGTCCCTGGTCATGCGGAGCTTATCCCCTTATCGAGGCCCTGCGCGGGCGGCGTTTTGGAAACCCTATCACGCCGCTTCCGCATCGCAACAGCATTCAACCAAACGGTTGGTAAGGATGTTCCGCTGGCCATGACCCCGTCACCCCGCCGCCCACAGGGGCGCCGTGACCCGGACAGCACGCGCCGCGCCCTGCTGAATGCTGCGATCGGCGAGTTCGCGGAGAAGGGACTTGCCGGCGCGCGGGTGGATGAGATCGCCGCGCGGGCGGGGGTGAACAAGCAGCTCGTCTACCATCACTTCGGCACCAAGGAGGACCTCTACGCGGCAGCGCTGGAGGAGGTCTATGCGGAGATCCGCACGAAGGAGCAGGCCCTGCACCTGGCCGACCTCCCACCGCGGGACGCGATGGAAAGGCTGGTCGGCTTTTCCTTCGACCACCTCGCCCGGCACCCGGAATTCGTGGCCCTGCTGAACGACGAGAACCAGCACAGTGCGCGGCATGTGCGTGAATCGCCGCGCCTCATGGAGATGCATTCGCCCCTGGTTGGTCTGCTGGACGAAACACTGCGGCGCGGTGCCGCCGCCGGCCTGTTCCGGGGCGACCTCGACCCGGTGGATGTCTATATCTCCATCGCCGGCATTGCCTATTTCTACTTCTCTAACAACCGCACGCTCTCGGCGATCTTTGGAACGCGGCTGGACACCAGGGCAGCCATCGCGCGGCGCCGGCGCCACACCATCGAGTTCGTCCTCTCCGCACTGCGCCCCTGACCGGCTATCAACCAGTTGGTTGACACTGCGCGAGGCTTCCCGTTAGCGTTCCGCCTCCGGTCCGTAAGGCCGGACAGCAGAGGAAAGGCCGGGAATGATCGCGAATGCGGCGAGCACCGACATCCAGGCTGTACCCACGGCGGATGCGCAAACGGACGCCCGCGTCGCCGCGGCTGCCCGGGCCACGCGCCGCCGCTGGGCGGTGATCGTCCTCGTCCATGTCGCTGTCGTGCTGCTGTGGGAATTGCTGGTGAAGGCGGCGAAGATCCCCGCCTTCATCCTGCCTGCGCCCAGCGACGTGCTTGCCACCCTCGCCGCGCCGACCAATGCCTGGGTCTCAAACACGCTGGTGACGGCGGCGGAGATCCTCGGCGGCTACCTGCTGGCGGTGGCGCTGGGCGTCAGCCTCGCGTTGCTCTTCTCCTGGTCGAGCCTCCTGATGCTGTTGGTCTTTCCGCTGCTGGTCACGCTGAACATGATCCCGAAGGTCGCGCTCGGCCCCATCGTGGTCGTGTGGATGAGCTACGGCATCTTCACCAATATGCTGATCACCTTCAGCCTGTGCTTCTTCCCCATCCTGCTGACCACCGCCCGCGGGTTGCGGGAAGTGGAGCCCGACCTGCTGGATCTGGTGCATTCGCTGAAGGGTTCGCGCTGGCAGGTGTTCCGCTACATCCAGCTGCCCGGCTCGCTGCCCTACATCTTCTCCGGCATGAAGGTCGGCGCCATCCTCGCCGTTGCCGGCGCGGTGGTGGGCGAATTCATCGCCTCCGAACGCGGCCTCGCCTATCTGATGATCCAGGTGCAGTCCTCGCTCGACACGGCGGCCATGTTCATGGCCGTCTTCCTCCTCACCCTGCTCGGCCTGACCCTCTACCTGATCGTCCTGGGCCTGGAGCATCGCTTCGTCCCACGGGACGCAAGGAAGGGATAAGCCATGTCCGCAGCCACGCTGAACCCGGCCGCCGAAGCCGAATGGCTCGACCCCGCGCATTTCCCCGACCGCTTCGAGGATGACGAGGCGCTGGACGCCTTCCTCTCCCGCCCCAGCCAAGCCCTTGCTGCTGACCTTGCGGCACTGGATGGTGACGTTATGGTATTGGGCGTGGGCGGCAAGATGGGCCCCACCCTCGCCCGGCTGGCACGCAACGCAGCGCCCGACAAACGCATCTTCGGCGTCGCCCGCTTCAGCGAGGCCGGGCTGCGCGAAGGGCTCGAGAAGAACGGCGTCGAGACCATCGCCTGCGACCTTCTGGACCGCGCGGCGCTGGAGAAGCTGCCCCGCGCGAAGAACGTCATCCTCATGGCCGGCCGCAAGTTCGGCGCATCGGGCGACCAGGCGCTGACCTGGGCCATGAACACCCATGTCCCCGCGCTGGTGGGGGAAGCCTTCCGCGAGTCCCGCATCGTCGCCTTCTCCACCGGCTGCGTTTACCCCTTCGTGCCGGTGGACAGCGGCGGCTCCGCCGAGGACAGCCCGCTCAACCCCCCGGGCGAATACGCCTTCTCCTGCATCGGGCGGGAACGCCTGCTGCAGCACTTCTCCAACATGCACAAGACGCCGGGCCGGCTGTTCCGCCTAAACTACGCGATCGACCTGCGCTACGGCGTGCTGTTCGACATCGCCTGCAAGGTGCGTGACGGGCAGGAGGTGGACGTCACCATGGGCCATGTGAACGTCATCTGGCAGGGGGATGCCAACACCCAGGCGTTGCGCAGCCTGCGCCATTGCGCCGTGCCCTCCGCACCCCTGAATGTCACGGGCCCCGAGACCATCTCCGTGCGCTGGCTCGCCAAGGCCTTCGGCGAGCGCCTCGGCAAGGCGCCCCTCATCACCGGCCAGGAAGCACCCACCGCTTGGCTGAACAACTCGGCGGAAGCGGCACGGCTATTCGGTTACCCCCTCGTGCCGCTGGCGCGCATGGTCGACTGGGTGGCGGATTGGGTGGCGCGCGGCGGCAAGAGCCTCGGCAAGCCGACGCATTTCGAGGTGCGGGATGGCGCCTACTGACGCCCTCTCCATCACGGCGCTGACGCCTGCGGCCATGGAAGGCTGCCTGGCTCTCTCGGCCGAGGCCGGGTGGAACCAGAGCGCCGCGGATTGGGATGTGTTTTTCCGCGGCGGCACCGTCTTCGGCATCGGCGATGCGCACCGTCCGGACGCCACCGGTGCGGTGCTACCCTATTCCGGCGGCTTCGGCTGGGTGAGCATGGTGCTCGTCACCGCCCCCCAGCGGGGCAAGGGCCTCGGCACCCGCATCCTGTGTCGCTGCATCGAAGCGCTGGGCGCGCAGGGCCTGTGCCCTGCGCTGGATGCCACCCCGGCTGGTGAGCGGATCTACCGCCCCCTCGGCTTCCGCACCCAGCTTGGCCTCACGCGCTGGCGCGGCATGGGCGGGGGCGCAGTACCCGCGGGGGTGCGCCCGCTCGCCCCGACGGAGCTGTCCGTCGCGGCCGCCGCCGATGCCGCCGCCTTCGGTGCCGAGCGCGGCGCGCTGCTGCGGGACCTGCTGGACCGCGCTCGCGCCCAGGCCTTCCGCACCGCGGAGGGCACCGGCTTCGTCCTCGCCCGCCCCGGGCGCCAAGCCCTGCAGATCGGCCCTCTGGTGGCGGAGAGCGAGACGGAGGCCGCCACCCTGCTGGATGCCGCCCTGGCCAGGGCGGACGGCCCGGTGCTGCTGGACCTCGCCGATCGCTGGACAGCGCTCGCCGCCCAACTCCGCGCCCGCGGCTTCACGCCCGAGCGCCCCTTTAACCGCATGGCCCTGAACCGGGCCGAGCCCTTCGGTAATCCCGCCCGCCTGATGATGGTGGCAGGGCCGGAGCTGGGCTGACAGGAAGGACATCATGGGCCTGCACCGCACCGACCTGCCGCCCGAGACGCTGCGGCTTCTCCGCCAGGGCGTGGCCATCCCCGCCCATCCGCTGGCGTTGGACGCAAACCGTCAGTTCGACCGTCGCCGCCAGCGCGCGCTCAGCCGCTACTACATCAATGCCGGCGCAGGCGGCCTGGCGGTCGGCGTGCACACCACCCAGTTCGAAATCCGCGATGTCGGCCTCTATCGCCCCGTGCTCGAAGCCGCGATGGAGGACAGCCGCGCCTGGACCGACCGCCCGCTGGTGATGGTGGCAGGCCTCGCCGGCCGCACGGAGCAGGCGGTGCAGGAGGCGAAGACCGCCGCCGCCCTCGGCTACCATGCCGGCCTGCTCAGCCTCGCCGCGATGAAGGGCGCCTCGACGGAGGAGATCCTCGCCCATTGCCGCCGCATCGCGGAGGAAATCCCGCTCGTCGGCTTCTACCTCCAGCCAGCCGTCGGCGGCGTCTCGCTCGGAGCCGACTTCTGGCGCGCCTTCTGCGCCATCGACAACGTCATCGCCGTGAAGGTCGCCCCCTTCAACCGCTACCGCACGCTGGACGTGGTGCGTGGCCTGGTCGAGGCCGGGGCGGAGGAGCGCGTGACGCTCTACACCGGCAATGACGACCATATCGTGCTGGACCTCGTCACCCCCTTCACCGTGAAGCGGGACGGCGTGCCCGTGACGGTCCGCTTCCAGGGCGGCTTGCTCGGCCACTGGTCGGTCTGGACGCGCGGCGCCGTGCAGTTGCTGGAACGGCTGAAGGCCGCTGTCGCCGCCGGCCCCCTCCCCCCGGAGATCCTGGCACTGGATTCCGCCGTCACCGACTGCAACGCCGCCTTCTTCGACGTGGCGAACGACTTCCACGGCTGCATCGCCGGCTGCCATGAAATCCTTCGCCGCCAGGGGTTGCTGGAAGGCACCTGGTGCCTCAACCCCGCCGAGGGGCTGAGCCCCGGCCAGTCCGAGGCGATCGACCGCATCTGCCGCCTCTACCCCGAATTCTCCGACGACGCCTTTGTCGCCGGGAACCTGGAGCGCTGGCTTTCGTGACCGAGCCCCTCATTCGCCTCGAGAACGTCCGCAAGACCTACCGCACCGATGGCCAGGATTTCGTCGCCGTCTCCGATGTCACCATGGCGGTGAAGGAGGGCGACCTCGTCTCCCTCGTTGGCCCCTCCGGCTGCGGCAAGACCACTGTGCTGAAGATCCTGGCCGGCCTGCATGACGCCGACAGCGGCATGGTCCGGATTGGCCATGCCGCCTCCACCTTCGTCCCCGGCCGAGACGTGGGCATGGTGTTCCAGCAGGCGCTGCTGCTGAAGTGGCGCAACATCCTGGACAACGTGACGCTTCCGGCCGAAATCCTCGGCCTGCCGCTGCGCGAGGCGAAGGAGCGGGCACGCCACCTGCTCGCCATGGTCGGGCTGCGCGGCTCGGAAGATAAATACCCCTACCAGCTCTCCGGCGGCATGCAGCAGCGCGCCGCCATCGCCCGCGCCCTGGTGCATGATCCGAAGCTGATCCTGATGGACGAACCCTTCGGTGCGCTGGATGCCCTCACCCGCGAGCGCATGAACCTCGAGATGCTGCGCATCTGGCGGGAAAGCGGGAAGACGGTCCTCTTCGTCACCCACTCCATCCAGGAAGCCGTCTTCCTCGGCGCCCGCTGCGCCGTGCTGACCGCCGGCCCGGCGCGCATGGCCGATTACTTCGACATCGACCTGCCCGTCGAACGCGACCTCGCCATCAAGACCAGCGAGGCCTTCGGTGGCTATGTGAAGCGCATCTACGGCCTGCTCGGGATGAGCTGAGGGATCAGAATTCCAGCAGGTTCTCGCGGAAGGTCGAGTGGCCATAGGCGCGGCGCACCAGTCCGCGCGCCTGCAGCGCCGGCACCAGCCCATCCGCCACCTCGGCCACCACGCGGCGGCTGACATCGCCCATGGAGAACAGGAAGCCGTCCCCGCCGACCTCCTGCACCGCCTCGGCCATCTGCCCGGCGATGGCATCCACCGTGCCGCAGAGATCCACCGATAGCCCAGTGCCGCTATAGTCGGTGAAGGCCTGGCGCAGCGTCTTCCCACCGGCGCCCAGCCGCTTCAGCGTGTCCAGGTTCTGCTGGTGGCCGTTGGTGCGCAGGTTCTCGTCGATCGGCTTGTCGAGATCCATGCTGCCGAAGTCGATATTGGTCACCTTGCTGAAATGCGCGAGCCGCTGAGCGATCCTGCGGTCCGCCTGCGCGATGCGCTCCAGCCGCCGCATCTCCGCATGCTCCGCGCTCTCGCCGATGATCGGGTTGATGAGGAACAGCACCTTGATGTTGTCGGGGTTGCGCCCGGCCGACACCGCCCGCGCGCGAATGTCGTCGCGATAGGATTTCATCGCGGCAAGGCCCTTCGGATTCGCCACCACCGTCTCGCCATGCGTTGCCGCGAACTGCCGCCCGCGCGGCGAGCCGCCGGCCTGCGCGATCACCGGCCGCCCCTGGATGCAGGGCCCGGAATTCAGCGGCCCGCGCGAGCTGTACCACTTGCCCTTGAAATCCACGGTGTGGACCTTGGTATGGTCCACCAGCACACGGCTTTCGCGGTCCGCCACCAGCGCGTCGGGTTCCCAGCTGTCCCAGAGCGCGTTCACGCAGGCCATGTACTCATCGGCCATGTCGTAGCGCAGGTCATGCTCCGGCAACCCGTCCAACCCGTAGTTGCGCGCCGCCATGTCGCTGCTGCCGGTCACCATGTTCCAGCCGGCGCGCCCGGCCGAAATCTGGTCCAGCGTCGCGATGATGCGCGCCAGCAGGTAAGGCGGGTGGGTGAAGGTGGCGAAGGTGGTGGCGATGCCGATCCGCTTCGTCGCAGCGAAGAGCAGCGTCGCTACGACGGAAGGATCCTGCCGCGGTACGGAAAGCCCGTGCTTCAGATAGATCTCGCGCGATCCGCCATAGGCCTCGCCGACATAGGAGCTGTCTTCCAGCAAGATGTAGTCGAAGCAGGCGCGCTCCAGCGCCTGGGCCATGTCGATGAACAGGCTGGGCCACATCCAGTCCTGGCCGATATTCCCGGTCCAGGGCTCACCCCAGGCCTGGGCGCTGGAGCCCTGCAGGAACCAGCCGAGATGAAAAGGACGCGCGGCCATGGATGCTCTCCGATCGGGCGTGCGGGATGTCGCACGCCGAAGTCCCGTGCGGCCTGGCTCCCGTCACCGGCGATTCTGGGTCGCTCTCCGGGTTACTGTTTCCGATCACCTTCGGCTTTGCAACCGAGGCGATGGCGCGGCCAGTCTCCCTGCCTACACCATCGGCTGCCGCGATCAGTCCTTGGCCTTGACGGACATCAGCTCACCGCCGGCGGCCCAATTTTCTTTCGCGACGTCCCGGAAGACGATGCTGGTGCTGGCGGGCGACGCACCGGCATGGGCCTGTAGCGCCTCGGTCACCGCGCGCGAGACCGCGGCCTTCTGTTCCTCGGTGCGGCCAGCAAGCAGTTCGATGGTGACATGGGGCATGATGCGGGACTCCGTCCTGTACTTGGGTTGCCGGTCGTCGAGGTGGATGTATCTCCGGCCAAACCGGCCGCCGGGCAATCGCACCCGCGGGCCGGCGCGGAGACGGCGCCCGGAGATCCGCTACTCGGCCCGGATGCCGGCCCGCTGCACCACCTGCTTCCAGCGCGCGATCTCCCGCGCCTGGAAGGCCGCGAACTCAGCCGGCTCGTTCGCCACCACCGTCAACCCGGCGCGGCGGAGGTTCTCCACCACCTCCGGCTCGCGCAGCGCCGCCGCCACGGCGCCATGCACGCGCCGCAGCAGCGGCTCAGGCATGTTCGCGGGCCCCGCGACGCCCTGCCAGGAGGTGGCGACGAAATCCGCCAGCCCCGCCTCGGCGGCGGTGGGCACCTGCGGCAGCACCGGATCGCGCTCCGCCGAGGTCACGATGATCGGCCGGAGGCGCCCATCGGCGATCTGCCCCGCCACCACGCCGAGATCGAGGAAGGCCAGCTGCACGGTGCCGGACAGCAGCGCGGTCACGGCGGCCCCGCCCCCGGCATAGGGCACATGGGTCGGGTCGGTGCCGGTCAGCTGCTTGAAGGCCTCCATCGTCAGATGGTGGGAGGATCCGATGCCGCTGGTGGAATAGGCGGTGCGCCCCGCCTCCCGCTTCAGCCAGGTGATCACCCCGGCCAGGTCGGTGGCCTCCACCGCCTGCGGATTCACCACCAGCACATTCGGCGAGGTCACGGCCAGGGTAATCGGCGTGAAGTCCCGCTGCGGATCATAGCCAAGGTTCGGCCGCAATGCCGGGTTGATCGCGAAGACACCGATCGCGCCGAGCAGGATCATGTGCCCGTCCGGCACGCTGCGAGCCAGCAGGCGCGAGGCGATCTCGCCATTCGCCCCGGGCCGGTTCTCCGCCACCACCGGTCGCCCCAGCACCGGCTGCATACGCTGCGCAATCGCGCGGGCCACCAGGTCCGAGGCGCCGCCAGGGCCATAGGGAACGAGGATGGTCACCGCCCGGCTCGGCCAGGCTGCCTCCTCCTGCGCCATGCCTTGTCCCGGCTGCAGCGCCATCCCCGCGGCCGCCACGCAACCCGCCAGAACGTTCCGACGAAACATCCGCTTCCCTCCCTGCCGGACCACGTGCACCCCGCCGGCGCCGCCATCCCCCTGAATTGTCGGCCATCATACCCCCCTACACCGGAGGCCAGGAAGCCGCGCCCATGCCTGCGGCCTAGAGCCGCGCGGAGAGGCGGCGCGCGCCCTCGCTCAGCAGCGGCAGCAGGTCGCGCACCGCCTCCGCGGCGCTGCGGCGGCTCGGCTGGGTGCTGATGCTCATGGCAGCGACCACCGCGCCCGACACGTCCCGCACCGGGACGGCAAGCGACAGCAGCCCCAGTTCCAACTCCTCGTCGCAGAGCGCATGCCCCGCCTCCCGCGCGCCCAGCACCCCGGCGCGCGCCGCCTCCGGCGTCACCGCCGTACGCGGCGTCAGCGGCCGGAACTCCACCCCCTCCAGCCGCGCGGCGACGGCCTCGTCCGGCAGCCCCGCCAGCAGGACGCGCCCGGTGGCGGAACACCAGGCCGGCAGGCGTGAGCCGACACCGGGCCCGACGGACACCATCCGGTGCGGCGCGGAGCGCGCGACGAAGACCGTCTCCGCCCCATCCAGGATGGCCAGCGACACGGCCTCCCCAGCCGCGGCCTGCACCGATTCCAGCACCGGCTGGGCAAGGCGCGGCAGCGGCGTGGCCGAGAGGAAGGCATAGCCCAGGCGCAGCATGCGCGGCTGCGGCGTGAAGTGCCGCCCATCATGCGCGACATAGCCGAGGTCCAGCAGCGTCAGTAGGCAGCGCCGCGCCGCTGGCCGCGACAGGCCCGTCCGCTTCGCGGCCTCCACCAGGGTGAGTCGCGCCGTGCCCTCCCCAAAGCATTCCAGAATGGCGAGGCCCTTGGCCAAGCCTGCCATCGCCTCCCGCCGCTCACCCTCCACCATCGCCGCTCCACCTTGGCTGTGCCGCACCCATGCATTGACGGGCGACGTGCTGCGGACCAAAATTGTCCGAAATACAGCATAACGTTCGATATGCGAACATCAACCCGGCCGATCTGGCCGGGCCGGGAGGAGTGATCGAGTGAAACCCTTCGCGCGCCGCAAGCTATTCATGCTGCCCCTCGCGGCATCGCTGCCGGCCGCGGCGGCCCATGCGCAGCCGGCCACCGGCTCCCCGGCCCGCACCGTGCGGATGATCGTCCCCTTCCCCGCTGGCGGCTCGAACGACATCTCGGCCCGCGTGGCGGCCGACCACCTGCGCACGCTTTGGGGCCAGGCGGTGGTAGTGGAAAACGTGTCGGGCGCCGGCGGAAACCTCGGCGCCGGCAACTTCGCCAGGGCGGAGCCGGACGGCTACACGCTGCTCGTCACGCCGCCCGGCCCGCTCTCGATCAACCAGTTCCTGTTCCGCAACCTGGGCTACGATCCCGAGACCTTCGTTCCAGTCACGGTGCTCTGCAAGACACCCAATGTCGCCATCGTCTCGACCGCCAGCGGCATCAAGTCCCTGGCCGAGCTGATCGCGCGGGCGAAGGAAAAGCCGGAGACGATGACCTATGCCTCCCAGGGCGTCGGCACCACCTCCCACCTCACCGGCGCGCTGTTCCAGGACCTGACCGGCACGAAGCTGGTGCATGTTCCCTATCGCGGCGAGGCGCCGGCGATAACCGACATCGTCGGCGGGCGCGTGGACATGATCTTCTCCAACGTCACCGGCGCGCTCGCGCAGCACCAGGCCGGCCGCGTGCGCATGCTGGCGGTGGCCGACACCACCCGCGCGCCCGAGGTGCCGGAGGTGCCCACCGCCGCCGAGGCCGGGCTGCCGGAATTCCTCTCCCTTGCCTGGTTCGCCGCCGTCGCGCCCGCCGGCACGCCGCCGGCCGTGGTGTCGCGCATCTCCGAATCCCTGGCCGAGGTGCTGCGCAAGCCCGAGGTCCAGCGACGCTACCGCGAGCTGGGCGCCTCCGCCGTAGGCGGCACGCCGGAGGAGACCGCCGCCTTCGTGGTGGCCGAGCGCACCCGCTGGGGCGCCGTGGTGCGGCGCGCCAACGTCACCGTCGAATGAACGGAGAGGCCGCAATGCCCGACCACAACCTTCCCGCCCCCGTCCTCGCCACCCCGCCCGAGGCCCCCTGGCCGCCGGACCAGCTGACGCGCGTGCCCTACTGGGTCTTCCAGCGCCCCGATGTCGCGGCGCTGGAGCAGACCCGCGTCTTCCGCGGCGACACCTGGAACTACCTGTGCCTTGAGGCCGAGATCGCAGAGCCCGGCGACTACCGCGCCACCACACTCGGCGGTGTCCCCATCCTCGCGGTGCGCGACCATGATGGCGAAATCTACGCTTTCGAGAACCGCTGCGTGCATCGCGGCGCGCTGATCGCGCTGGAGGATTTCGGCAAGACGCGCGAATTCACCTGCGTCTACCACGCCTGGAGCTATGACCTGCAAGGCAACCTGAAGGGCGTGGCCTTCAAGGATGGCATCAACGGCCAGGGCGGCATGCCGGACTGCTTCCGCATGTCCGACCATAGCCCGCGCAAGCTCCGCACCGCCGTCGTCCATGGCCTGGTCTTCGCCTCCGCCTCCGACACCGTGCCGCCGATCGAGGAATTCCTCGGCGAGGAGATCCTGGACCGCATCGAGCGCGTGCTGGGAGGCCGCCAGCTGGAGGTGATCGGCCGCTTCACCCAGGAGCTGCCGAACAACTGGAAGCTCTATGTGGAGAACGTGCGGGACAGCTACCACGCCTCCCTGCTGCACCTGTTCTTCACCACCTTCGAGTTGAACAAGCTCAACATGAAGGGCGGGCTGATCGTCAGCGGATCCGGCGGCAACCACGTCTCCTATTCCGCCATCGACCGCGAGGCCGAGGCGAAGGCCAAGGCAGCCAGCAGCGAATACGCCGCGCAGAACATTCGCTCGGAAAGCGAGTACCGCCTGAAGGACCCCAGCGTTCTGGAAGGCCAGGACGAATTCGGGGACGGCGTGACGCTGCAGATCCTCTCCGTCTTCCCCGGCTTCGTGCTGCAGCAGATCCAGAACGCCATCGCCGTACGCCAGGTGGTGCCGCGCGGCGTGGACCGCACGGACCTGCACTGGACCTATCTCGGCTTCAAGGACGACACGCCCGAGCTGCGTCTCATGCGCCTGAAGCAGGGCAACCTGGTCGGCCCGGCGGGCTATGTCTCCATGGAGGATGGCTGCGTCGGCGGCTTCGTGCAGCGCGGCGTCGTCGGCGCCTCGGACCGGCACGCGGTGCTGGAGATGGGCGGCTCGGATGCGAAGAGCACCCGCACCCGCGCGACGGAAGCCTCCGTGCGCGGATTCTGGAAAGCCTATCGCGGCCATATGGGACTCTGAGCAGCGGCATGCAGATCACTGACATCATGGCGGTGCAGGCCCGCTACGCCCGCTGCATCGACACCGACCGGCTGGAGGAATGGCCGGACTTCTTCCTGCCGGATTGCCAGTACCGCATCACCACGGCGGAGAACCACCGGCTGGGCTATGCCGCCGGGCTGATCTGGGCGGATAGCCGCGGGATGCTGCAGGACCGCGTGGCCGCGCTGCGCGAGGCGAATATCTACGAGCGCCATTCCTACCGCCACCTGCTCGGCCTTCCGCTGGTGGATGGCACGGGGCCCGAGGGCACGCGCAGCGAGACGCCCTTCATCGTCGCCCGTATCATGCGGGACGGCGCGACGGACCTCTTCGCCACCGGCCGCTATCTCGACCTGTGGCGCGCGGACGAGGCCGGCACGCCCAAGCTCGCGGAGCGAATCGTCGTCTGCGACAGCTCCCGCATCGACACGCTGCTGGCTCTGCCGCTGTAGCCGCCTGATGCAATGGACCATCCAAGTCGCCCATAGCGACCTGAGCTTTCCCTGCGGCCCCGAGGAAAGCGTGCTGGAAGCGGCCCAGCGCGCCGGGTTCGAAATCCCCTATTCCTGCCGCCGCGGCGTCTGCATCACTTGCCAGGGCAAGGTGCTGGCCGGCTCCATCGAAGAATCCGGCAGCATCCATTCCGCGGCGGATCGTGGGCCCTTCGATTCCCTCTTCTGCTCGGCCCGGCCGCGGTCGAACATCACGATCTCGCCGCGCCGCATCTCCCGCCCGCTCGGCCTCGGCCAGCCGCGCGAGGTGACGGCGCGGGTGTTCCGCAAGCAGCAGGTCGCGCCCACGGTGATCCGCCTGCACCTGCGCTTCCCCATCGGCGTGCGCGTCGCCTTCCGCGCCGGGCAGTACATGGACCTGCTGCTGCCGGATGGCGCGCGCCGCTCCTATTCCATGGCCAATTCCCCTGGCGAGAGCGACGGCGTGCAGATGCACATCCGCCTGCACCCCGGCGGCGCCTTCTCGGACAGGCTGCTGGGCGCGCTCCAGGCTGGAGACAGCCTGCGGCTGAGCATGCCCTATGGCGATGTCCAGCTGGACGGCGAGGACAGCCGCCCGCTGCTGCTTCTGGCCACTGGCACCGGCTTCGCCCCCATCGCCTCCATCATCGAGGAGGCGATCCGGCGGCGCTGGACCCGGCCGATCATGCTCTATCGCGGTGCGCGCCAGGCGGAGGACCTCTATTTGCCCGAACTGCCTGCGCGCTGGGCCCGGCGCCTGCGGAATTTCCGATACGAGCCCATCCTCTCGCGGCCCGATGCCGCCTGGGCAGGCCGCTCCGGCCGGGTGCAGGCAGCCGCAGCAGCGGACCGCCCCGATATGTCAGGCGTGCAGGTCTATGCCTCCGGCAGCCCCGCCATGGTCGCGGCCTCCCGCGAAACCTTCACGAAGCTGCATGGCCTGCCCGAAGGCGATTTCTTCGCGGACGCCTTCCTGCCCTCGGCCTGAGCGAGCACAAGATCCCCATGCCCGACACATCCCGCAGGCGCATCGCGCTCACCATTGGCGATCCGAACGGGATCGGGCCGGAAATCGCGGTGAAGGCCGCCGCCCATTTCGCCACGCTGGAGGAGGGCCCCCTGCCCATCCTGGTGGGTGATCCGGGACCGATCCGCCACTACGCCGCCCGCCATGCGGCAGCGCTGCCCATTCTGGAGTCGCCCCACGCATGGGGCCGCATCCCCGGCCTGAACCTGGCGCCCCTGGACGCCCTCCGGGCCGAGGACTTTCGGCCGGGCCAGGTCACCGCCGCCGCCGGCGCGGCCACCGTGGCGTATGTCCGCCGCGCCCTCGCGCTGGTGCGCGCGGGACAGGCGCAGGCGATCATCGGCGCCCCCCATTCGGAAACCGCGATCGCCGCCGCCGGCATCCCCTTCAGCGGCTATCCCGGCCTCGTTGCCGACCTGACCGGCGTGTCGCGCGACGAGGTGTTCATGATGCTCGTCGGCGGCGGCCTCCGCATCGTCCATGCCACGCTGCACGAACGGCTGCAGACGGCGCTGGAGCGCGTGACGCCGGAGCTGGTCGCCGCCGCCGCGAAGGCCGCGCACCGCGCCCTCGAGGCCCTCGGCGTCGAGGACCCGCGCATCGGCGTCTTCGGCCTCAACCCCCATGCCGGCGAGGGCGGCCTGTTCGGCGAGGAAGATTCCCGCGTCACCGAACCCGCCGTTGCCATGCTGCGGAAGGCCGGGCTGCGCGTGGAGGGCCCCACCGGCGCCGACGTGCTGCTCGCCGCTCGGGCGATGGACGCCTATGTTGCCATCTACCACGACCAGGGGCACATCCCGATCAAGCTGCTCGCCCCGCGCCGCGCCTCCGCCCTCTCCATCGGCGCCGAGGTGCTCTTCTCCAGCGTCGGCCATGGCAGCGCCTTCGACATCGCCGGGCGCGGCATCGCCGATCCCACGGCGGTGATCGAAACCCTGTGGCTGCTCAGCGGCCAGGCAGTGCCCGAGGGTGCCCGCGCCCCGGCCTGAGCGAGGCATGATCCGCTGACGGGGGCCGGGGGCAGCGGCAGGCCGGCATGATCGAGCGCGTCATGTGCGACTTAGCGCTCGGCCTGCGGGACGCCGCCCTGCAGTCGCAGGCCATCCTCCGCCAGGCGCTGGCGCGGATGGCACTGCTGAGCAAGCAGGGCTGGTGTAGCCCAATGCCCTGGCGCTGCGCGTCACGCCAGCCGGTCGGCGCTTCCTGCGGCAGGTCGCCGCCTGCTTCGGTGCCTTCCTCGCCCGCGCCGCCAAGGGGCATTCGGCGGCCTTCTGACCAGGACCGCCTGACGCGGCGCGCCGCCGACGGAACCGGTCACCACGGACCGCGATGGCGTCACGAGCTTCGCACACCACGAAAAAATTTTTCGCCAAGCTGCCGAATTCCCGTGAGCCTGAAACGCTTTGGCCCCTTCTCTTGCGCTCGCGCCTTCACAGGTAAGGGCGGAAGGCCGTAAGAGCGCCCTCGTCAAAGGCCTGTCCGGTCCGCACCCGCCTTGAAGGGAACGGCGCTTCAGGTCTGGCTAGTAGGAAAGATGCGATCATGTCGAAGAAGTTCCTGACCGATGTCATCCAGCAGTCATCCGAGATGACTGGCGTGGCTGCCGGTCGTCTGGCGGCCGATATCGTCGCGGCCATCAAGGCCGAGATCGTCGAGACGGGCCGCTTCTCGCTGCCGGATTTCGGCTCCTTCACGGTTCGCGAGACCCCGAAGCGCACCGCGCTGAACCCCCGCACCGGCGAGAAGGTGTCGGTGAAGGCCGGCGCCACGGTGAAGTTCAAGGCCAGCCCGGCGCTGAAGGCCGCGGCCTTCGCCGGCGCGAAGAAGGCGAAGCGCAAGGCCGCCAAGGGCTGATTGCCCGCCAGCCACCGGTTCTGCCCGGCGGGGGATTCCCGCCGGTGCGCACCAAGGCCGGCATCATCCTGTGAAGCCGCGACGGAAGGCGTGTCCGGGGTATCGCTCCCCGGCCGCCATTGCCCCAGGGCATCCGTAGCGGCGCGCAGGCCAAAGGTTCCGTTCATCAGAACGAAACGCGCCCGTGCCTTATCGCGAGGCGGCGGCCCGTCGCCGGCGCAGGATCGCGACGCAGCCCAGCGCGACGCCGATCACCGCCAGCGACATCCCCGTGGTGACGGTGCCGAGCGCATATATCTCGGGCGTCGTGACCGTCGTCGTCAGCCCCTGCAGCTCCAGCGGCAGGGTGTTGCGCCCGCCGATCGCCTGGCTTGTCCGCGCCACCTCGTCCCAGGACAGGGTGAATCCGAATAGCGCCACCCCCACCAGCGAGGGTGCGATGATCGGCAGCACCACATGCCGCAGCACGCGCCAGGGTGAGGCCCCGAGGTCGCGCGCCGCCTCCTCATAGACCGGGTTGAAGCGGTTGAAGACCGCGAAAAGGATCAGCAGCCCGAAAGGCAGCGTCCAGGTCAGATGCGCCCCCAGCGCGGAGGTGTAGAGACCCGCCGAGGTTTCGTAGCCCTGCAGGAATCCCCAGCCGGTCGCCTCCGCCAGCGCCTTCACCGCATCATCCAGGATGCGGAACTCCAGCCCGATCCCGAGGCTGACCACGATGGAGGGCACGATCAGGCTCGCCACCGCCACGTAGAACAACGCGCCCTGACCGATGAACCGCTTGCGGAAGGCCAGCCCCGCCGGCAGCGCCAGAAGCACCGTCAGCAGCATCACCACCGCGCCCAGCCGCAGCGAGCGCCCGAAGGCGGCCCAGATATCCACCACCCCCACGCCCTGCCAAAGCTTTGAGAACCAGAAGGTGGAGACGCCGTTCATCGGAAAGGTGAGGCCGCCCGAGGGTCCCTGAAAGCTCAGCACCACGATCGCCAGGATCGGTCCATAGAGGAACAGCACGAACAGGGTGAAGAGGGCCGCCAGCCACCAGAAGGCGGCGGGACGCCGGTCGCCATCGCGGTTCATCACAGCTCCCGCCTGATATCGACCAGCCGCGTCAGGGCCCAGATCATCAGCAGCACGATCCCCAGCAGCACCACTGCATTGGCCGCCGCGATGGGGAACTGCAGGTAGTTCATCTGCACCTGGATCACCTTGCCGATCGAGGCGATCTGCTGCCCGCCCATGATGCCGACGGTGACGAAATCCCCCATTACGATCGTCAGCACGAAGATGGAGCCGATCACGATCCCCGGCTTGCAGAGCGGAATCACCACGTTCCACAGCGTCTGCCAGCCCGAGGCCCCGGCATCCCGCGCCGCCTCGATCAAGGAACGGTCGATGCGCGCCATGGAGTTGAAGATCGGCACCATCATGAACAGCGTGTAGAGATGCACGAAGGCCAGCACGACCGAGAACTCGGAATAGAGCAGCCAGTCCAGCGGCGCATCCGTCAGCCCCACCGCCTGCAGCCCCTGGTTCACCAGCCCGTTGCGCCCGAGCAGCGGCACCCAAGCCACCATGCGGATGATGTTGGAGGTCCAGAAGGGCACGGTGCAAAGCAGGAACAGCCCCATCTGCACCGGCACGCTGCGCACATGGAAGGCCAGGAAATAGGCGATGCCGAATCCCAGCACCAAGGTCGCCACCCAGGCCAGAAGCGCGAAGCGCAGGGTGGAGAGATAGGTCGCGAAAGTTACGCAGAGAGCCGGCAGCTTCGCGATGCAGCCGTCGAAGACCTCCTGGTAGTTCTCCAGGGTGAAGGCGGGGGTAAGCGAGTACTCGTCATAATGCCAGAAGGAGACGGCCACCGTCAGGCAGAGCGGCAGGATGAAGAACAGCAGGAACAGCAGCGCGAAGGGCGCCGCCTGCCAATAGGCACCGCCCCGGCTTCGGCGCGGCGCCACCCGCCCCGGCGCCGCCGCGACGCGCGCGTCATCGATCCTCCCCATCTGCAGCGCGCGCGTCCCGTCCATCAACCCGCCCCTGCCAGGCCGTTCCATCAGGCCGCCCAATCAGGCCGCGATGAACTCGTTCCACTTGCGGATGAGGTAGCCGTTCTCGTCCATCACCGCGTTCCAGCAGGCCACCTTGCCCATGCGGTCCTCATAGGACCCGCCGTCGCGCACCGTGCCGGCCTTCTCCAGCAGCAATCCGTCCGGCGCCTTGATGTCCTGCTCGGCCGCCTTGCCTTCCATCCAATAGGCCCATTCATAGGGCGCCATGTTCTCCTTCGCCGTCTCCAGCACGGCCGAGTAGTAGCCCTGCCGGTTCAGGAAGGCCCCGGCCCAGCCGGAGAGGAACCAGTTGATGAACTCATAGGCGGCATCGAGCTTCCGCCCCTCCAGCATGCGCGGCATGCCGAAGCCAGAGGCCCAGGCGCGGTACCCCTCCTTCAGCGGCTGGTAGATGCATTGCACACCCTGGCTCCGCACCTTCGTCACGGCCGGCGACCACATGGACTGGATGACGGTCTCGCCCGAGGCCATCAGGTTCACACTCTCGTTGAAGTCCGACCAGAAGGCGCGGAACTGCCCCGCCTTCTTCGCCTCCGTCAGCATGGCCATGGTGCGGTCGATCTCGGCCCGCGTCATGTTGCCCTTGTCGGGGTATTTGTACTGGCCGGTCGCCTCCATCACCATCGCGGCGTCCATGATGCCGATGGAGGGAATGTTCAGGATCGAGGCCTTGCCCTTGAACTGCGGGTTCAGCAGCTCGGCCCAGCTTTCGATCGGGCGCCCGATCAGATCGGGGCGGATGCCCAGCGTATCAGCATTGTAGGTGGTGGGGATCAGCGTCATCCACTCGGTCGGGCTGTCGGCGAACTCCTTGGAGCTGCGGCCCTTGAGGAACTGCACCTTCTTCGGCGCGGTGCCCTGCTCGCCCAGCGCACGGCCGCCGACGGTGACGCCGCGGGTGAAGACGGGCGTGATCTTGTCGAACAGCTTGATGCGGCGGGCCTCCACGCCTTGCAGGTTACCCGAGGGGACGACGCGCTTGAGCGAGAAGTACTCCATGTCCAGCAGGTCGAAGGTGTTGGACTGCGTCACCGCGCGGCGGATCACGTCATCCGTCACCACCGGGATGTATTCGATGGTGATGCCCAGCTCCTGCTTCACCTTGGCGGCGATCTCGGCGCTCTGGTTCACGGCGGTGCCGAGATAACGCAGCGTCACGGGCTCCTGGGCATGCACCGCGGGGGCCGCCAGCTTCGCGGCCGCGCCCATGGCGGCAAGGCCCGCACCCGCGCGCAACATGTCGCGGCGGCTGGGAAGCCGGGTCGTCTCGGTCATGGGGACAGCTCCTCGAGGGCCGGCGCTACGGCCGGCGGTTGCACGTCGCGCAAGGCATGGGCATCACCCTCGCCCCAGCGAGCGGTCACTGGCTCGCCCACTGCGAAGGGCCGGGCGGCGAAGGCATCGTCCGGCATCACGGCAAAGAGCTCCGTGGCCGAGACGGCGGGATCCAGGGCCTGCAGCCGCAGCTGCACGAAGGAACCCTGGTACTCCACCGTATCCACCCGCGCCGTCAGGGAAGGTCCGGGCGCGGCATCCTCCGCACCGGCCGGCGAAAGCCGCATCCGGTCCACCCGCACCGCCACCAGCCTACACCCCTGGGGTAGGGCGATCACGTTATGCCCGCCGATGAAACGGGCAACGAAGGCCGTGGCCGGGCGGGAGAACACCTCGCGCGGCGGCGCCGCCTGCTCGATGCGCCCACCATTCATCACCACCACGAGGTCGGAAAGCGCCATCGCCTCCTCCTGGCTGTGGGTGACATGGATGAAGGTGATGCCCAGCTCCTTCTGCAGCCGCTTCAGCTCGGCCCGTACCTGGATGCGGAGGAAGGGATCGAGCGCGCTCAGCGGCTCATCGAGCAGCAGCACGGAGGGTTCGGTCACGAGGGCGCGGCCCAGCGCCACGCGCTGCTGCTGCCCTCCGGAAAGCTGCGCCGGCAGGCGGTGCGCGTAGCTCTCCATCCGCACCAGCGCCAGCATCTCCCGCGCACGGCGCTGCCGCGTCGCCTTGTCCACCCCGCGCATGCGCGGACCGAAGGCGACGTTGTCCAGGCAGTCGAGATGCGGGAACAGCGCGTAGGACTGGAACATCATGGCCGTGCCGCGCGCGGCCGGCGGCAGGTGTCCCACCTCGCGCGGCCCGATCCGAATATGCCCGTCGCTAGCCGTCTCATGCCCCGCGATCATCCGCAGGGTGGTGGTCTTGCCGCAGCCCGAAGGCCCCAGCAGGCAGCAATAGGAGCCAGCGGGAACCTGTAGCCCGACGGCGTCCACCGCCAGGGCAGCACCGTAGCGCTTGCTCACCGCTATCAGCTCGACACTGGCCCCGTGCATCCGATCCCGCACTCCCTGGGCTGCCTGTCCCGGGATTCAGGGTCAGCAATTCACGTGCCAGGTAAGGACCGGAGCGGGCCGGTCCACCGCAATATGCGCTGTGCAGGCGCGCCACCTGCCCCGAAACGCAATCGGGCCCGGATCCTGGGGAGGATCCGGGCCCGTCGCTTCAGTGCCCCGGCGTCAGCGGGTGGCGCCGGAGGTAGGCGTCAGAGGATGAAGTCGCTCGCCGCCAGGTTATGAAAGCCGGCCAGCTCGATCTGGAAGTCGGCTTTGCCGTCGCCGTTGACATCACCCTCGATCAGCGTGTCGCCGCTCGACTGGATGGCATGCAGCTCGCCCGCCTGGCCGGTGAACTTCCCGCTGCCGATGAAGCTGAAGGACTGGTCGCCGTTCAGCTTGGTCATGGCATCGATCGCGGAGAGGTCGATCACGTCGCCCTTGGCGAAGTCGGTGACGACGTCGTGGCCGCTGCCCACCTTGCTGTCGAGAAGCTGGCTGAAGACGAAGGTGTCGTTCCCAGCGCCGCCGGTCAGGACATCGCTGTCCAGCCCGCCGACCAGGCGATCATTGCCGGCACCGCCGATGAGCGTGTCCTTGCCGGCCCCGCCCAGGAGGATGTCGTTGCCGGCGCCGCCGTCGAGCAGGTCCTTGCCCTCGCCGCCATCGAGCTGGTCGTTGCCGTCGCCGCCATACAGCTTGTCGTCGCCAATGCCGCCGAGAAGGATGTCGTTCCCGGTGCCGCCGTCGAGCGTGTCCTTGCCCTCGCCACCCTCGAGCCGGTCGTCGCCGGCACCGCCGTTCAGCTTGTCGTTGCCGTTGTCGCCGAACAGGGTGTCGTTACCGTTGCCGCCATCGAGCGTGTCGTCGCCGCTGCCGCCGACGAGCTTGTCATGGCCGTCGCCGCCCGACAGCACGTCCTTGCCGCCGGCGCCGTCGATGGTGTCGTTCCCAGCGGTGCCCGTCAGCTTGTCGGCCGAGCCGGTGCCCTTGAGATCCGTCGCGGCGGTGTTGTCCGGCATCGGCTTCGGCGGGGTGGTGCCCTCCGGAACCGGCTTGGACGGCGTGGTGGTGACCGGCGGGGTAACAACCGGCGGCGTCACAACCGGCGGCGTCACGACCGGCGGCGTTACGACCGGCGGCGTTACGACCGGCGGCGTTACGACCGGCGGGGTAACAACCGGCGTGCTGTGCACCGCGCCGAGCTTGCCAGTGCCGGCATTGGCGAGGACCGAGGCCTTCACGGTCGAGGCGGCGTCGAGATCGTAGTTGTAGGGAACGGTGTAGCTGGAGGTGGACTTGCCGTTGGCCGCGCTGGCCTCACCGCTGCCGACCTTGCCCCAGGTGACGTTGGTGAACTCGTTGCCGCTGAGGTTCCAGAAGCCAATCTCCTTGCTGTCAACGCTGACGATCGGGTTCTTGGCGTTCTCGAAGACGTTGTTCTGGATCAGGCCCTCGGCGCCCATGCGCAGGTTGATCGCGGAGACCTCGATGTCCTTGTAGTAGTTCTCGTACACATGGACCTCGCCGTCGCGGACGCTCGGTGCGCGGGAGCCGATGTTCTCGAACATGTTGTTGTTGTAGGTGACGTAACGGCCGCCAGTGTCGCTGTCCGAGTAGCCGTTCAGCGAGGCCTTGTGGTGGTCGTGGAAGTAGTTGTTGGAAATGGTCACGTATTCCGTGCCACGCTTCATGTCGAGCAGGCCGTCGTAGTAGTCCTTGTCGGCCGCCATGTTGCTGTAGAACTCGTTGTGGTCGACCCAAACGTTGTGGACGCCGCCTTCCATACCGAGCGCGTCACCGTCGCCTGCCTTGACGTGGTGGATCTCGAGGTTCTGGAAGATCAGGTTGGACGAGCCGCCCTTCACCTGGAAGCCAATGCCGTTGAAGTCGCCCTGATCGCCGACGCCGATGATCGAGAGATTGTGGACGTCGTTCAGGGTGATCGTCGCGGCACCGGTGTTCGCGGCGGTGATCTCACCCTTGACGAGGATCGTCAGCGGCGCGTCCGCCGCCTTGGCGACAGCTGCCAGCAATTCCTTGCCGGTTGTAACCGTAACGGTCGCCCCGCCTGCGCCACCCGTGGTGCCGCCGTTCATGGAAGCGAAGCCGTGAGCCTGAGTAGCCATGATCTGTACAATCTCCGTTTGCGCAGGCATGGCCGCGCCGACCCGATGAAATATTCGAACGCCCAGAACTTCTGACTTCAAGAAACGCCAAAGTCCTGAGGAACTCGATTAGCTGCGGACATGGCAGGGAAACCTGCCATTCGTCTCCGAAGCCTCTTCGAATTCTTGAAGTTCAAGCACCCCTTGGCTGAGCGGGTAGGTATCAGCCGAAGGCAGGCGCCGGCAATCCAAATCACACATCTTCGTGATCGCAGCGTTGGATTGTATAACTGAGGCGTCTGCAACCTACGGTTTTAGGAAAATTTATCCATTCTCTCGGAAACGTGATCCGAAGTCGCCAACATCGCTCATTTGTGATCGTGGGGGTGCGTCAGAGCGCTCCTGGGAGCGAGCCCGCCTTGGCCCATCCCGATCAAGTGCAACTCAAAATTGCGCGACTCACTGTCCGCGCGACCGGCTGTCCAACCTGCGCCAGCAGCAACAGCCTCGGAACCGAACCCGCCGCGCCGAAGATAGCCCCGCCTGGACAGGGCGGCTCCAGATAGTCCAGACCGCCCGGCCCGCGGCCACTCCGGCGCCAGGCCGCAGCCGCCAGGCGAGCCCAGCCCACCACCTCCGCCGAGGCGCTCACCCGGCCCTTCGACGCTCGCGGCCTTTCACCCGTTGCAACCAGGCAGCCTTGCCTGCATCGCCGCGCTGGATCCGCGACGGAACGCCCTTGTCACGGAGGATCGAGGAGCGCTGGAGGCGGCGTGCCCCTCACCATCGAACACAACATCTCGGTGGCCAGGCTGCGCGGCGGCTGAGACAGAACCGCCTTGCAAGGCCACCTTCCACCCGCGACGAGCTGCCCGTCGCCCGGCTGCGCGCCGGCAGCGCCGTCATTCCGGGCAAGACCGATGCTCCGGAGTTCACGCTGAAGGGCTATACGGACGACGCTCTGTTCGGCCCCACCAGGATCTGCGGCAGCGCATCCCAAACCAGCACAGCGATCCGGATGCGCGCGGGCCCCGTCCCCATCACCTTCGCGACCAGCACCCGCCTGCGCCGCGCATTCATCACGTCAAAGGCCGCTACCGCGATCTTCGTCGCCTCCCTGTTCCGAACAGCACGAGGAACGGCGGTAGCAGCGCCGAGGCCGGAATCGACCGGAAGATATCCGGCACAAACTCTACCTCCGGGCAAAGCCGCCCCCGCACGCCGATGGCGACGGCGACGGCGACGGCGACGGCGACGGCGACGGCGACGGCGATCACGAAGGACAGCAGCGTCCGCCATGCCATGCGCATCCGGTCATGCGCCGAGGCGGCTGGAACAAAGGCAGCCCAGGTGTCGCGCGCCGCCTCGCCGGCGAGGGCAACAGCGCCGCCCCGATCCGCCAGTCAGGAAGGCCGCGCCCGGCCGCGGCGCCCGGCGGGCTTACCTGGCACGGCGCCGCCCGTCCTTTTCGGACCGAACCCCCGCCCCCGGGTCATCTCGGCGCCACCGGCCACCGAACGCGTCCGGCCGGAGGGCTGCGCCGCCAGCACAGCCTCGATCCATTCATTGAGGTAACGGCTCTCCGCCAGCGCCCCCTCGATGTCGCGATAGGTGTTCGGGAAGCGCAGCGCCATCCAGCGCCAGGCCACCAGCCGCCGGTGGACCCGCTCGGCCAGTTGCAGCGCATCCTGCCCGGCGCGGTCCGGCGCCGGCAGCCGCCCCACGCGCGGCGGCGCCACGGCCAGGCCCAGCGCATGCTCCACCGCCCAATCCGCCAGCCGCGCGATGCCCTCGTCCCGCTCATCCACCGGGCACATGGCATAGGTCCAGCGATCCAGCAGCGACAACTCCCGCACCCCGTCCACCGCCGCGGCGATGGCCATCTGGGTCGAGAGATCGCCCAGCCGGTAATTGGGGTCGTCACGCCGCAGTACGGCGCGCTCGATCCGCCGCAGCGTGCCGAACAGGCTTGTGGTGCCCATTTCGGCCGCCACGGCCGCCACGATCTCCGCATCGGGCGCGACGGGCGGGCGCAGGTCCTCGGGCGTCACCGGCCCGGCCGTTAGGGCATGGGCGATCTCCGCGGGGGAACCGCCGCGCTCCAGCACCGCGACGATACCCTCCGCATGCGCCCCCCCGAAACGCCCGGCCCGGCCACCGATCTGCTTGATCTCCTGCACCGAAAGCGGGCGGTCCTGCTTCCCGTCCCATTTGGTCAGGGAGGAGAACACCACCCGCCGCAGCGGACCGATATTGAGGCCCATGCCGATGGCGTCCGTCGCCACCAGCACCTCCGCCTCGCCTTCCCGGAACCGCCGCGCCTCCGCGCGCCGCACGGTGGGCCCGAGCGCGCCATAGACCACCGCCACGCTCCGCCCACGGCGGATCAACTCCGCCCGCAGCGCAAACACCTCCCGGCGTGAGAAGGCGATCACCGCGTCTCCCCGCCCGACCTCGGAAAGCGGAACCGGATCGGGTGCGGCCACCAACGGGCCCATGCGCTCCAGCCGCACCTCCTCCAGCGGGTCGCCGCAGAGCGCCGCGATGCGCCGGATCATCGGCGCCGCATCCGGCGCCCCGAGCACGATCACCTGCCGCGCCGGCACGCCCATGACCGCCGCAGTCCAGGCCGATCCCCGCTCGGGATCGCTCAGCATCTGCACCTCGTCGATCACCGCAACATCGACCGGGTTCTGGAACGGGCACATCTCCACGGTGGCCGCCGTATGGCGACTGCCGGGCACCCGGATGCGCTCCTCCCCGGTCGAGAGCGAGGTCGGCACGCCGCGCGCCTCCAGCGCCTCCCGGTACTCATGGGCCAGCAGCCGCAGCGGACCGAGCGCGATGCCGCTCTCCGCCTCCGCCAGCCGCGACAGGCCGAAATAGGTCTTTCCCGAATTGGTCGGCCCCAGGCAGGCGATGATCCGCCGGTTCAGCGAGCGCGCGGTGGCGAAATGCGCCGCATAGCGATCCAGCCCCGCGATGCGCGCAACGGCGGCGTTGGTCAGCCGCCGCACCGGCTCCGGCGCCTCGGCGGGCGCCGGCCGGTTTCCGGCCTCCGCCTCGCGCCAGGACTGCACCTCGCCGCGCAATGCCTCCAGCGCTTCCGGGTCGAACTCCGCCTCGCGCAGCGTCCGGCCGCCCTTGCGCGTCTCCACCCTTCGGGCCACCGGCACGATTCCGGCGCGGATCCAGCGCGTCGCCTCCTCCCGCGTGCAGCCCAGCAGGGCGGGTACGGCGTCCAGCCCGACCAGAGAGCTTTCCCAGGTTTTGAGGCGGCGTTCCTCCTCGGCCCGGCTCTCGCGCGCCGCCCGGGCCGCGGCACGCCGCTCGCCCCGCCGCAGCCGCTCGGCCTCGACCGCGCGCCGGGCAAAGGCAGCGGCATCCGGCGCAGCCATGGCGAAGGCCTCGGCGACCAGGCCGGCGCAATGCCCCACCACCTCCAGCGGGGCCTCCCCGGTGCTCCCCCGCGGCAGGTCCTCCAGCGCTGCTGCCAGCGCCCCCTCCGGAGTGCCGTAGCCGCCCAGCCGCGCGACCACGGCCTCCCGCAACGCAGCAAGAAGCTCCGCCTCCCGGGACTCCGGCTCGCTGATGCTGGCGACCGCCACGTCGAAATCATCCGGCCGCGCCGGCAACGCCTCGACGCGCTTCGCCAGCGCCACCAGCCGGTTGCGCCAGGCCGGGCGCCGCACCTCGACCAGGGCCCGCCGCAGCGCCTCCCCCGAGGCTGGCACCTGCCCCCCAACCGCCTTCAGGAGCGGGCGCATCTCATAGGGAAGCAACGAGAGGCCGGCGGCTTCGGCGGCGGCGCGGATGGCATCGCTGGCTTCGGCGGGGGGTTGCTGCTCCATCGGGTCTCCTGGGGGGAATGCCTGTCCCCTGAACGAAAAAGGCCGGGGGAAGGAATTCCCCCGGGCCCCCATCTTTTTTCTTCGAGCTTGGGGGGAGTGCTTCCCCGGCCCGGGCTTACCGGCCCGGCTTGTGCACCCGCAGGGGGCCGAAGCTCTGGGCCACGGGCATCACCTGCAGGGTATTCACGTTCACCCGCGCGGGGCGCGTCGCCACCCAATGCACGGCATCGGCGATGTCCTCCGGGGTCAGCGCATCCGCGCCCTCATACACGGCAGCGGCCTTTGCATCATCGCCGAAGCGGACATTGCTGAACTCGGTGCCGCCAACCAGACCGGGCTCGATATCCGTCACCCGCACCGGCGTGCCATGGAGATCGGCCCGCAGGTTCAGGCTGAAATGGCGGACGAAGGCCTTGGTCGCGCCATAGACATTGCCGCCCGGATAAGGCCACTCGCCGGCGGTGGAGCCGATATTCACCACATGCCCCCGGCCCCGCTCGATCATCCCCGGCAGCACCGCACGCGTCAGGTACATCACCCCCTTCACATTGGTGTCCACCATCGCGTCCCAGTCATCGAGGCTGGAGGACTGCGCCGGCGCCAGCCCGCGCGCGAGCCCCGCATTGTTCACCAGCAGGTCGATGGCGGCCCATTCGGCGGGCAGGCCCTCGATGGCCTTCTCCACCGCCGCCCGGTCCCGTACGTCCAACTCCAGGGGCAGCACGTTTTCCGCCCCCAACTCCTCCTGAAGCGAAGTGAGACGGTCCGCGCGCCGGCCCGCGGCGATGACCCGCGCACCGTCCTGCGCGAAGCGGCGGGCAATGGCGCGGCCGAAGCCCGCCGTCGCCCCAGTGACGAGGAGGATCATGCCGCCGCCCTCTCGTTCAGGATCTGCCACACCTTCAGCGGCGTCGCCGGCATGTCCACATGCGTCACCCCCCGTTCCGACAGCGCATCCACCAGCGCATTCATCACGGAAGGCAGCGCGCCGGCGCAGCCCGCCTCGCCGCAGCCCTTCGCGCCCAGCACATTGGTGCGCGCCGGCACGGGATGGCTCGCGAAGCCGAAGAAGGGCGCATGCCCCGCCCGCGGCAGGCCGTAATCCATGTAGGAGCCGCTGAGGAGCTGCCCCTCCTCGCTATAGGCCGTCTGCTCGGTCAGCGCCTGGCCGATGCCCTGCACGATGCCGCCATGCGCCTGCCCGGCCACCAGCATCGGGTTCACCAGCACGCCGAAGTCGTTGACGGTGACGTAGCGCACCACCGCCACCTCTCCCGTTTCCTCGTCCACCTCCACCTCGGCGATGTGGCAGCCATTGGGGAAGGCGGAATCCTCGTACTGGTCGGTGTGGGACACATCCAGCGTGCGCGGCAGATCCTCCGGCAACCCAGGCATGTCGCGCAGCCGCGCCGCGAGCTCGAGGATGCCGATACCCCGGTCCGTGCCCGCGATGGCGAACCGGCCCGCGGAGAACTCGATGTCCTCGGCGGAAGCCTCCAGCACATGCCCGGCCAGTTGCTTGCCCTTCTCGATCACCAGCGCGCTGGCCGAGGCGATGGCCTGTCCGCTCGCCATGATGGAACGCGAGCCGCCCGTGCCGCCGCCCGCGATCAGCAGGTCGCTATCGCCCTGGGAAAGCCTGATGCGGTCGAAGGGAACGCCCAGCCGGTCCACCAGCACCTGCGCGAAGGGCGAGGCATGGCCCTGCCCGTAATCCAGCGTGCCGGTCAGGATGGTCACGCCGCCATCCTCGTCGAAGCGGATGCCGCCCATCTCCTTCGAAGGTGGCGCCGTCACCTCCAGGTAATGCCCGATCCCGATCCCGCGCAGCTTCCCGCGCCGGCGGGCCTCCGCGCGGCGCGCCGGGAAGCCATCCCAATCCGCCGCCGCCAGCGCCTCCTCCAGGATCGCGGGAAAGTCGCCGCTGTCGTAATGCATGCCGGAAGGCGCGTCATAGGGGATCTGGTCGGGCTGGATGTGATTGCGCCGGCGCAGCTCCACGCGGTCGATTCCCATCTCCCGCGCGGCGGTGTCGACCAGCCGCTCCATGTAGTAGTTGCCCTCCGGCCGCCCCGCGCCGCGATAGGCGCCGACGGGCGTGGTGTTGGTGAAGACGCAGCGCGTGTTCACCTCCACCAGCGGCGTGCGGTACACGCCGATCACGTTCTTTACCGTGTTGCCGGTGGAAGGCAGCGTCGTCGCATTGCTCATATAGGCGCCGAGATTGCCGAAGCCGGTCATCCTTACGGCGAGGAAATGCCCCTCCGCATCCAGCGCCAGCTCCGCCTCCATGTCGTGGTCGCGACCATGGCTGTCGGAGAGGAAGCTCTCCGAGCGCGAATCCGTCCACTTCACCGGCCGCCCCAGCTGCCGCGCCGCATGCAGCAGCGCCGGGTACTCCGGATAGACGCTCGACTTCATTCCGAAGGAGCCGCCGACATTGCCCGTCAGCACACGCAGCTCCTGGGGCTTCACCCCCATCACCTTCGCCAGGTTGCCACGCATGCCGAACACGCCCTGGCTGCCCATGCGAAGGACGTAGCGCCCCTCCTCCCAGGTCCCGATCGCCGCGCGCGGCTCCATCGGGGAGACGATGACGCGGCTGTTGCGGATGGGCAGGCGCGTGACATGCGCGGCCCGCGTAAAGGCGGCCGCCACCGCCTCGGCATCGCCATAGTGGAAGTCCACCAGCGTGTTGCCGGCCACGTCGTCATAGAGAAGCGGCGCACCGGGCGCGACGGCATCGCGCGCCTCGGTCACCGCCGGCAGCGGGTCGATGTCCAGCACCACCGCCTCGGCGGCATCGCGCGCCTGCTTCGCCGTCTCCGCCACCACGACGGCCACCGGGTCGCCCACATAACGCACCTTATCGGTGGTCATCGCCGGCTGGACCGGCGGCTTCGGCGTGCTGCCGTCGCGATTCTTCTGCCCGACCATCACCGGCATCGGGCCAATCCCCGCCGCCTCCAGGTCGCGCCCGGTATAGATCGCCACCACGCCCGGCATGGCGGCGGCCTCGGCCGTGTCGATGCCGTTCAGCCGGCCATGCGCATAGGGGCTGCGGACCATCACGGCATGGGCCTGCCCGGGCAGGGACAGGTCGTCGCTGTAGCGCCCCTCGCCCCGCAGCAGCACCGGGTCCTCCTTGCGGGAAACGGGCTGGCCGATGCCGAATTTCAGCTGCGAGGGATCGAACGGAGCGTTCATGCGGGCATCCTTACAGAGCAAGCGGTCGGGCAGGCCGGCCTCGGGGCGACGCGGGCGTCGCCGCCCGCAAGTTGGGCGGAGATGCTGCGTCGCGAAAGCCCCCCCGCTGTCCGGAGGCCGAATTCGCCTGATTCCCTGCGTTTTTCCGGTCCCCGTAGCGCCCCGCCTCACTCCCCGCGCGGCAGCGGGTTCCGGCCCCGGAACTCCCGGCTCGTCAGCAGGATTTCCCGCACCTGCCGCACCGAATGCCGCCCGGCGAGGGATTCCAGCGCCTCGTCCTCGGGCAGGCGGTCCAGCAGGTAGCGGAACAGGGTAGCCACATCCTCGCGGCTTGCCGGGCGGTCCCGCTCCAGCCGCGTCCGCGCCTGCTCCTCCAGCAGCGGCGCCAGCCGCGCGGCGCGGTAGTGCACATGCCGCTTCCGTGGCTCGGCGATGATCCCGGAGACCTGCGAATCCACGCCGGCCGCCAGCCGGTGCTGCGGCCCCTCCACCCACTCCATCCGGTCGTAGCCCATGTCCCGGAACTTATCGTCGTGGAAGGAGGCGCCCTGCGCCCCGATGTAGCGGGCGAAGCAGACATCGGTCATCACCCGCCCGATTCCCAGCGCGTGGCAGCCCAGGGTCTTCACCGCATCCTGGGAGGAGAAGCCGCCCGCCACCTCCAGCGTCTCCATCCAGCGGAAGATCGCCAGATGGTCCCGGAAGCCGTAATCCGCCCCCTCCAGGATGCGATCATAGGGCGCCAGCCACTCCCGCAGCCGCCGCCACGGCTCCCGCCGCAGCCCGAAGGCCCAGTGGTGCTGCAGCATGGTCAGCCAGGCCTCGGGGCCCGGCGGCGCGGCCTTGTGGTCGCCATAGGCGGCGAAATACCCCATGCGCGGATCCCGCTCCGACAGCGCCCGCAGCTGCTCCATGATCCGCAGGTATTCCGGGCCGAGCTCCAGGTCGTCCTCGAAGAAATAGGCGCAATCGGCATCCAGCGCCTCGAAGGCCAGCACCTCTCCGCGCCGGATGTTCGAGGCCACGCCCAGGTTGTCCCGCGCGGCCGCGACATGCCCGCGCGGAAAATGCGCCTGGAAGGCGGCGATGGAGGCTGCCACCTCGGCATCCTCGGCATAGCGCAGCCCGGTGCGGGGAGAGACGGCGCCATCCTGCAGCAGGAAGACCCGGCGCGGGTCCAGCACCACGTCCCGCTGCCGCAGCAGGGAAGCGCAGACCCGCTCGAGATAGGTCGGGCGGTTGAAGGCGAAGAGGATCACCGGCACCTCCAGCACCGGCGGCGCGGGTGTGGTGTGCAGCGCCGGGGATGGCATCGCGTCCGTCAACTCGCCCTCTCGTCCTGTTCCGGCCGGGGCTAGGGCGTGCCGGGCGGGATGGCAAGCAAGGCCGGGGGAAGTGCTCCTCCGGCCTTGCTGCGGCGCGGGAGCCGGCTCAGCCCTCCTCGCGCCCCATCTCCAGCGCGCGGGCATAGACCTGGCGGCGCGGCATGCCGGTGGCAGCGGCCACCATGGCGGCGGCATCGCGCAGGGATTCGCCGGCGGCCAGGGCAGCGCGCAGCTGCGCCTCCATCTCCTCGGCCCCGCTTGGCGCATCCACGGCGGCCGGGCCCACCACCACCACGATCTCCCCCCGTGCCGCATGCGCCGCGTAATGCGCGGCCAGCTCGGGCAGGGACGCCCGCCGCACCTCCTCGAACCGCTTGGTCAGCTCCCGCGCCACGGCGGCAGGGCGGTCCCCGAAGCCCTCGGCCAGCGCCGCCAGGCATTCCGCCAACCGGTGTGGCGCCTCGAAGAAGATCAGCGTCGCCGACAGCCCCGCCCCCTCGGCCGCCCGCAGCCGCGAGATCGCCTCCGCCCGCGCTCCCGCCTTGGGCGGCAGGAAGCCCATGAAAAGGAAGGGTTGCGGCGGCAGGCCGGACAGGGTCAGCGCCATCACCGCCGCATTCGGCCCCGGCACGGCCGAGACGAAGACCCCCGCCTCCATAGCCGCCCGCGCCAGCCGGTAGCCGGGGTCGCTCACCAGCGGCGTGCCGGCATCCGATACCAGCGCCAGCCGCGCGCCCCCCTGCAGCCGCGCCAGCAGCCGCGGCACCTCCTGTGCCTCGTTATGGTCGTGCAGGGCGGCCAGCGGAGCGGAAATCCCGTTCCGCGCCAGCAGCGGCGCCGTCACCCGCGTATCCTCGCAGAGGATCATCTCCGCCGCCCGCAAGGTCACGACCGCGCGGGGTGACAGGTCCCCCAGGTTGCCGATGGGGGTGGCGACCAGCCATAACCCCGGAGCCACCCCGGCCTTCGCGCCGACAGCACCAGAAGGGGCCTCGCGTGGATCCTCGTCCGTTCCGGGCCCCGGCCCTGCTTCCTCGTCCTGCAAGCCGCGTCTCCCTGGTGCGCCGCCGCCTCTCCGGCCTGGGGAGCATGGCGGCGCTGCTGGCGCTTGTGGGCCTCGCGGCCTGTGCCCCGCAAGGGCGCTCCCCCTATTACGGCCGTCCCGCCGCGCCGCTCTTCGGCGGCGGCTACGCCGCCCCGCAGGCCGCCCCCGCTGCCAAGGTCGCTGTCCTGCTGCCGATGAGCGGCCCGCAGGCCGCCCTCGGCCCCTCGATGCTGAACGCGGCCACCCTCGCCCTGTTCGATTCCGGTGTCCGTGGGGTGGAGCTGGTGCCGCGCGACACCGCCAGCTCCCCCGGCGGCGCCTCCGAAGCCGTCCGCGCCGCCCTGGCCGATGGCGCCCGGGTGGTCGTCGGCCCGCTGACCGGCGCCGAGACGGCCTCCGCCACCAGCCAGGTCCGCAGCGCCGGCGTGCCCGTCCTCGCCTTCACCAATGACGTGGACCAAGGCGGCAACGGCGCCTGGGTGCTCGGCATCACCCCCGCCCAGCAGGTCCGGCGCCTGCTGGTGGCGGCGCAGTCGGCCGGCATCAGCCGCGTCGGCCTCGCCGGACCCGACGGCCCCTTCACCCGCCAGCTCACGGCGGCACTGCGCAACGCCTCGCGGGAAGCCGGGTTGCCCCCGCCGCTCGTCGTCACCTATCCCGGCAGCGCCTCCCGCGCCCAGGCCGCCGGGCAGCTCGCCTCCCAGGCCGGGCCCGAGGGGCTGGGCCTGTTGATCCTGGGCGAAAGTGGCTCCCAGGCCCGGGAGATGGCCGCGGCCCTGGCCAGCGCCGGCCTTGCCATCCCGCCCATGCGCATCGGCGGCCACGCCCTCTGGGCCGGCGACGCGACGCTGGCCAGCGAGCCCGCCCTGGCCGGCGCCTGGATCCCCGGCCCCGACCCAGCCGCCCACAACGGCTTTGAGGCCCGCTACCAGGCCGCCTTCGGCGAGCGCCCGCCGCGCTTGGCCTCCACGGCCTATGACGCCACGACGGCGGCGCTCCGCTCCCTGCGCGGTGGCGACCCCACCGCCCCGGCCCGCCTGCCGCTGGAGGAGCCGCTGCAAGGCGCCGACGGCGCCTTCCGCCTGCTGCCCAACGGGCAGGTGCAGCGTGCCCTTGCGGTCTATGCACTGTCCCCCGGCGCCGAGCCGCAGATGGTCGACCCGCCGGTGCTGCCGGGCGCCGTCGGGTTCTGAAGCCCCGCCCCTCCTGGTCGGCCCTGCTGCGCGTGGCAGGGCTGGTGGGCGCGGTGCCGAGCCTCGCCCTGCTCCTGCTGATCGCGACGGGGACGGCCGCGCCCGCGGCCGGCGCCCTGGCCCTGTTGGCCACGATCCTGGCCGCGCTGCTTCTCGCCCGGGCCTGGGTGGGCACGCTGCTGGGGCTGGAAGCGGCCCTCCGTGCCGCCGCCGAGGGCCGCCCAGCCCCGCCCCGCGCGCCCCTGCTGCCCGTGGCCTCTGGCGTGGCCGAATCCGCCGCCCGCCTTGCCCGCAGCCTCGCTGAGCGGGAAGCCCTGGTCGCGCGGCTCCGCCGCGCCGACGCCGCCATCATCGAGGCCCTGCCGGACCCGCTGCTCGTCCTCGCCGAGGATCGCCGCCCGCTCCGCGCCAATGCCGCCGCCCGCAGCTTCTTCGGCACGGACGCCGGCCGGGACGGCGCGGACGACACAGCTGACACCGCCGCCTTCCTGCGCCACCCCCGCATCGCCGGTGCCGTGGACCGCGCCCTGGCCGAGGGCACGCCGCAATCCGCCGAGGCCATGCTGCCCGTCCCCGTGGCGCGGGACCTGTCCACCCAGGTCATCCCGCTCAACCCGCCGCTCTCCGATGGCGGCCGCCTGCTGGTGGTGCTGGCCGACCGCACCCAGGCCCGGGCGGCGGAGCGGATGCGCGCCGATTTCGTGGCCAATGCCAGCCATGAGCTTCGCACCCCGCTGGCCTCCATCATCGGCTTCGTCGAGACGCTGCGCGGCCCCGCCGCCGGGGATCCGGAAGCCAGCACCCGCTTCCTCGCCATCATCGCAGAGCAGGCCGACCGCATGCGCCGGCTGATCGAGGACCTGCTCGGCCTCTCCCGCATCGAGATGACGGAGCACCAGGCCCCGACTGGCGAGGCGCGGCTCGACGCCCTGGCGCGGGACGAGACCGCAGCCATGGCCCCCATCCTGGCCAGCCGCAACGTCACCCTGAACCTTGACCTCGCCCCCGCCACGGCGGTCCCGGCCGATCCCGGCCAGCTTGCCCAAGTTCTGCGCAACCTGCTGGAGAATGCGGTTCGCCACGGGCGAGAGGGCGGCACCGTCACCCTCTCCGTCCGCAGCCTGGCGGCGCGCGAGGGCAGTCTGCCGCCGGGCGTGCTGCTGCGCATCGCCGATGACGGGCCGGGCATCGCGCGCGAGCACATCCCGCGCCTGACCGAACGCTTCTACCGCGTGGATTCCGGCCGCTCCCGGAGCGCCGGGGGCACCGGCCTCGGCCTCGCCATCGTCAAGCACATCGTCAGCCACCACCGCGGCCAGCTGCTCATCGAAAGCGAGCCGGGCCAGGGAACCACGATGCGCGTCTGGCTTCCCGGCCGCTGAGTTCGGACCGTTCGGAGGCCGCGGCGCCGGATCACCGGCGCATGAGGGACTTCCAGCCGGCCCTGGCCCGCCGCGCAGGCCCTTGCTGATCACGCGCCAGACGATGCCCGGCACCGACAGGGCATCGAGCAGCTGCAGCACAATGGTCGGACGATTAGGGATGGTCAGCCGGTCGATATGCAGCGCATCCGGCGAGAGCGACGAGGAGTGGAACTGCCCCGCCCCCAGATCCAGCGCATCGACGCGGGCGGGATCGAGTTCCCGCATGACCTCGATCTCCTGCCACAGCTCCTTCGCCAGCGGCCGCTCGGCCGCCGCGTCCATGGGAATGCCGAAATACGCCTTCCCCCCGCTTGTCGATGACCAGCGTCCCACGCTGCGTCGGCACGCCCTTGCGGTACGGAACGAGGCCGGATGGCGCCCGGCCGTCCATGCTGTCCAGCAGCAAGCCAAACTCCCGAAACAGCCCGCGCGAAAGAGAAAGCGGCCCAGCCTGATCGGGGTCGCCGCCCAGCAGGGCGGCCAGCATCGCGACGTGATTGCTAAACGCCGTCTCGTTTGGGGCCACGGAGCCGAGCAGCATTCCATCCGGGCAGGCCTGCAGCTCCGCCTTCCACACGGGGTCCATGCGGTTCCGGGCCACCACGACCCCGCGGCTGTGGCGCTGGAAGAAATCGACGCCACGGGTCTTCACGGCCCCGGGCTTCCCGCCTAACGCCGCCAGCTTCGCCTCGGCGGCCGCCAGGTCGTGGCGGTCGACGAGCACCGCGGCCTGGAAGCCCTGCCGCGCATGCGAACGGGCCGCCGCCACCTGCCGCCTGAAGGCCTCATCCGCCGGATCGGGAGCCAGGAGAGGGCCACCCGCACCGCCACATCTCCGATCTTCGCGCGGTACAGCGCCGCCAGCTCATCCTTGCGTGGCTGCAGCCCGGCATAGATCGTCGCCAGCGAGGCATCCATGATGTAGCCGCGCCTGACGATCTCCTGCGCGCGGGCGGCCAGGGCCAGGGCCAGGGCGGCCTCCGGGTTCTGCCGCGCCCATTCGACGTGGGCGGCGATCTGCTGCGCCACCACCTCCGCCCCGTTGCGGAGGCCGACATAGAGCAGCGTGTCGCCGAAATGCGTCCGCGCCCAGGGTTTCTCGTCGCAGATGATGAGCGCGCCGGCCGCCAGCCCCTCGAACAACCGATTCGACATCAGCGCCGCATCCTTGCGCGGCTGCGACGACAGGGCGAGGCAGATGTCCGCCTTGTGGATGTCCTCGGTCACCGAGACGCCGTCAAAGGGCAGGCTGGAATAACTTACGATCCCGTGCTAACTGCGCCCTGATATCAGAAACGAAACGCGCGGATCTTTTTGCCAGTGAAGAACGTTCTGCCGTGGTACCGCAAGGCAGGCCGCCGCGCCCTTGGCACCTTGCGACCGTTTCTGGCTCCCCTGCTGCATCGCCTACAGTTGCGGATCCAGACAGCGGTCGGGGCTGCTTTCGCAATTTCGCCCCTCCACGATCTCCACCGGCTGCACCACAGGCTGGATGGCAGCGAGGCCCGCTTCAATGCTCTGCAGCTCGGCGTAAATACTCTGCAGCACGGTGTAAATGCTCTGCAGCTCGGCGTAGACGCGGTTCGGCTGGATGCCATGGCTGCTCAAAGCGGGATGCGGGAACAGTTCGAGCGCGTGCAGTCCAGACTGGAGGGCATCGAAGCCCGCTTCAATACTCTGCAGCTCAGCGTTGACGCAACTCGGCTGGAGAGGCAGGCAACAACGGATGCCCTCCTGCTCCGCACGAACCTCCTCCTGCAGCGGGTTGCCATTCCTCTCGGCAACGACGTTCTCGTGCGGACCCCCGAAGGCTTCCTCCTGACACCGGCCGAGGACGTTGCGTTGCTGGCAGCTTTGCATGAAGGCGGTGGCCGGCTGGAAGCGGGTACGGTGTCCGTGATGCAAGCGCTGTTGCAGGAAGGCGATCTGGTCGTGGACGTGGGCGCCAATATCGGCATGACTGTGCTTGCGGCGGCGTTGCGAGTGGGCCCGACAGGACATGTCACCGCCTTCGAGCCAGCGTCCCGAGTGAGTGGACTACTGCGCCGTAGCCTCGCACTGAATGGCTTGAGCGAGCGGGTGACGCTACATGCCTGCGCGGCCGGCGGAGCCACAGGCAGCGCACGGCTCCATCTTACCGCGATCACCGGCCATTCCTCGCTCCTGGATCTGCCTAATGCGGCGGGCACCGAGGATGTAGAGGTGAGAACGGTGGACGATCTGGTCGGGCCCGGGCGGCCTATTCGCCTCGCCAAGCTCGATGCGGAAGGTTTCGAACTCCAGGTCTGGCGCGGCATGCGCCGCGTGGTGGAGGAGAGCCCGGAACTTGCGGTGCTGGTGGAGTTCGGCCCCACGCACCTGCGCCGTGCCGGCATCTCCGTGGAGGCATGGCTGGCGGAATTCCTCTCCCCGGGCTTCACCGCCTACGAAATCGATGAGGCGACAGGCCAGCTGAGATTGCTGCGGCCCATGACGGAATTGAACGCCGTGTACTCGCTCAACCTGCTGCTGCTGCGTCAGCCCCCCGCCTCTTTCCCTCAGCTGAGCTTCGCGTGAACATCCGCCAGGCTCTTCCCCGCCTGGTCGTCATCGGTGCGGGTGGCCACGCCAAGGTGGTGATCGAGGCCGTGCGTGCGGCGGCGCTGGCCGAGGTCGTGGGAGCGCTCGATCCAGCCCCGCCTTCCGCCTCGGTGCTGGATGTTCCGGTTCTCGGCGGCGACGAGATGTTGCCGCGCCTCCTGGCCGAGGGTGTCAGCGCGGCCGTGGTCGCTCTGGGTGGTAATGCGCTGCGTGAGCGGATCGGCTCTGGCTTGCGGGAGATGGGCTTCAGCCTCCCGACCGTGGTGCATCCCTCGGCCCTTGTGTCGCCCTCGGCCGTGCTGGGAAATGGCGTCGTGATCATGGCGCGCGCTGTAGTGGGAACCGAGACTCGTGTGGATGATCTGGCCATCGTGAACACCGGCGCCGTAGTGGACCATGACAACTGGATCGGCCGCGCAGCCCATGTGGCACCAGCCTCCGGCCTGGCCGGCAATGTCACCGTCGGGGACCGTGCACTGGTCGGAATTGGCAGCGTGATACGGCCCGGAATCCGCATCGGCGCCGATGTGGTGATAGGCGCCGGCGCCGCCGTGGTGGCCGATGTGCCGGCGGAAGCGGTCGTGGGGGGCGTTCCAGCCCGGCGGCTGCAACGGGAGCCGCGCACATGAGAATTGGCTTGATATCCACAGCCACGCCGCTGGTGCAGGGCGGCTATCGCTTCATCGTGGACTGGCTGCAGGAGAAGCTGCGGGAGCGGGGCCACTCCGTTGAGGTCATCTATCTTCCCTACACCGACGAGCCGGAGCACATCCTGCCGCAGATAGCGGCCTTCCGCATGATCCGGTTGGACAACTACTTCGACCGGGTGATTACCTTCCGCCCGCCGGCCCATGTGGTGCAGCATCCGCGCAAGGTTGTATGGTTCATCCACCACCTTCGTATGTTCTACGATCTCTGGAACACACCCTATTGCCCCATCGCGGACGACCCGAAGGGACAGGCCCTGCGAGCGGCTGTTATCTCAGCGGATAATGCCGCGCTGCACGAAGCGCATCGGGTGTTCACCAATTCCCAAGTGGTAAGCGATCGCATGCGCCGCTTCAACGGGATCGACAGCGAGGTGCTCTACCCCCCCATACTAAGGCCGGATCTGTTCCGCTCCGGCAGCTACGGCGATGAGATTGTCAGCGTCTGCCGCATGGAACACCACAAGCGCCAGCACTTGTTGGTGGAAGCAATGGCGAAGACTCGCACGCCGGTGCGCCTGCGCCTGTGCGGCACCACGATGGACCCCGCCTATGTCGATCGGCTGCGCAGCGAGGCACAGCGCCTAGCCCTGTCCGACCGCGTGACCATCGAGAACCGCTGGATCACCGAGGAGGAGAAAGCTGACCGGCTCGAGCATGCCCTCGCCTCGGTCTACGCGCCCATCGACGAGGACAGTTATGGCTATCCTACGCTCGAGGCGGCGCATGCTCAGCGCTGCACCGTGACCACGACGGATTCCGGCGGGGTGATGGAATTCGTGACCGATAGCGAGACTGGGCTCGTAGTTGAGCCCGATCCCGCCGCCATGGCACGGGCCTTCGACCAGCTCCACAACGATCGCGGCTTAGCCCTCCGTATGGGACGTAGATCCTGCGAGCGCATCGCGGAGTTGCGCATCGATTGGGAGACGGTGGTGGAAAGGCTGCTCGCATGAAGGTGCTCGTGCTGAGCACGAAGGTGCCTTTCGTTCATGGTGGTGCAGAGGAGCTGTTCGACCACCTCGTGCGTAACCTGCAACTGGCTGGCGTCGAGGCCGAAGGCATGCGTCTTCCGTTCTCCTGGGAACCGGCCGAGCAGCTGATCGATGAGATGCTGATCGTGCGGCGTCTGCGCCTGTCAAATATCAACCGCGTCATCGCTCTGAAGTTCCCGGCCTACATGGTGCCCTGGCACGACAAGGTGCTGTGGCTGCTGCACCAGTACCGGCAGGCCTATGACCTGCTCGACGCGGGGCAGAGCAACATTCCCAACAATACGCGCGGGGCGAAGATCCTCTCTGCCATCCGTGCCGGCGACGCCCTCGCCTTTTCGGAAGCGCGGCACATCTACACGAACGCGCCCACCACGTCGCAGCGGCTGCACCACTACAACGGCTTCAGGAGTGAGGTGCTGCGGCCGCCGCTGAATGACCCCGAGCTGTTCGCGGGTGGCGAGTCCGAAGGCTACATCCTGGCGACGGGGCGGGTGAACGCCGCCAAGCGACAGGAGCTCCTGGTGCGTGCGCTGCGATATGCCCCCAAGGCGCGCCTGCTAGTGGCGGGGCCGCCGGACACGCCTGCGGATGCCGAGCACCTGCGCCGGCTCGCGGCCAGCGAAGGGGTGGAGGGCCAAGTCAGGCTGGACCTACGATTCCTGCCGCGCTCCGAGTTGGCGCGGATGGTCAATGGGGCACTGGCGGTGGCCTACCTGCCCTTTGACGAGGACTCGCTCGGCTACTGCACCATGGAGGCCTTCCGAGCGGCCAAGCCGGTCATCACGACCACCGATTCGGGCGGGGTGCTGGACATCGTGCGGAACGGCGACACCGGCTTGGTCGCGACGCCCACCCCCGAGTCACTGGGAATGGCGATGGCCACGCTCTGCGACGATCCGACCTATGCTGGAAAGCTCGGCCGCGCCGGGCAGGCGGCCATGGACGCGGAGCGGCTGGATTGGCCGTCCACGATTCACAAGTTGCTGGGGTGAAGGGCATGCGCATTGGCTGGGCCACACCCTGGAACGATCAGTCCGCCATCGCGGACTCAGCCGGCAAGGTCGCTCTCGAGCTGATAGAGCGCGGGCATGCCGTGACCATCCTGCGGACAGAGATCGGCGCAGCGCTGGCCCTTCCACCAAGACCGACGCCCTTGCCGATGCTTTCCCTGGCCGACGTGAGCGACGAGGACCTGGCACGGGAATTCGACGTGCTGGTCGGCCATTTTGGCAACTATTACGCCTATCACGGGGCACTCCTCGCCCGCCTCGATCATTTGGACATTGTGGGAATCTTCCACGACGCCGTTTACGCGCATCTAGCCACTGACTGGGCTGTTCAGCACGGCGGAGAGCCGGTCTTGCGCCAGCTCGTGCATGAGGCCTATGGCGAGGCCGCCCTGGTTCCGTCGGAGCCGTACTGGATCGATTTGGAAGAGATCGCCCGGCGCCGGCCGATGCTCGAGTGGCTGGCACGGCGGACGGTGGCCGCCGTGGCCCATTCCGGGCACTATGCGGCGCGGCTCCGCTCCGCCTGCCCCGGCCCGGTCGCTACTATCCCCCTGGCGTTCACCGCGCCTGGCCTGCCGCCACCGCCGCATCCCGGGAGCCGGATGACGATCGCGGCGATCGGGCATGCCAATCCGAACAAGCGGATCGACCAGATCCTGATGGCCATCGGCGCTTCCCCCATCCTGCGCGGGCGCTGCCGGCTGCGGGTGATCGGCGAAGCCACCCCGGCCGAGCGCGAGCGGCTTACCGCCGTCGCCGCGGCCGCCAGGGCCGCGGCACCGGAATTCACCGGCTGGGTCACCGATGACGCCCTGCGCGGACAGCTTCGGGACGTGGACGTCATCTCCTGCCTGCGCAACCCTGTGCTGGAAGGCGCATCGGCCTCGTTGGTGGTGGCTCTCGCCTCGGGCCGTCCCACCCTGGTCACGGACCATGGCTGCTATGCCGAGGTGCCGCCGGACACGGTGATGGCTTGCCGGCCGACAGACGAGGCGCTGGACGCGATGCGCCATCTGGAACACCTGCTGGCGGATCCCGCGTGGGGGGCAGCGATGGGCACACGCGGCCGCGCGCTGGCCGCTGAGCGGCACGCTCCGTCCGCCTATGCCAAGGCCCTGCTGCCGCTGCTTGAGGAGGTCGTCGCCGACCGGCCGCTCCACGATACCCGACGGCAGTTCCTGGCATCGGGATCCGATCCGCTTCACGGTGCCCGTGAGCAATTATTCGGCACGTTGGCCGAACTGGGCCTCGACCCCGGCGACCCGGCGTTCCGGCGCGTTAACGTCACGCTGGACGGAATGAGGGCGGGTCCGGCAAAGAGAGCGCGCCCAGCGCAGGAGGAGAAACCCACATGATGGCTCAGCAGGCGCCCGCCATGGGTATGGCCGCGAAGGAGCGCATCCCTGTCTATCGGCCCGATCTGTCTGGGAACGAGCGCCGGTACGTCCTGGAATGCGTGGACAGCAGCTGGATTTCCTCCATCGGCGCCTTCATCGGCAAGTTCGAAGCGGCAGTGGCCGAGGCCACGGGCTCCCCGCACGCGATCAGCGTCTGCAACGGAACCGTGGCCCTGCACCTCGCGCTGCATTGCCTGGATATCGGGCCGGGCGATGAGGTGATCGTCCCCTCCTTCACCTATATCGCCTCCGTCAACACCATCGCGCAGACTGGCGCGACGCCTGTCTTCGCGGAAAGCCGGGCCGAGGACTGGCTGCTGGATCCGGCCGATGTGGAGCGGCGCATTACGCCCCGCACCAAGGCGATCATGCCGGTCCACCTCTATGGCGCGGCCTGCGACATGGCTGCGATCATGGATATCGCGCGCCGCCACGGGCTGCATGTGGTGGAGGACTGCGCTGAGGCACTGGGAACGCACATCGGCGGCCAGCATGTCGGCACCTTCGGAGACATCGGCACCTTCTCCTTCTTCGGCAACAAGACCGTTACAACGGGCGAAGGCGGGTTGGTAATCGCCCGCGAAGACGCGCTGGCGGCACGGCTGCGCATGACCAAGGGCCAGGGCCAGTCGCTGACGCGGCGCTACTGGCACGAGGTGCTGGGCTTCAACTACCGCATGACCAACATCGCCGCAGCGATCGGCCTGGCGCAGATCGAGCGCTTGGCTCCGGTGCTGGAGCGCAAGCGGGGCATTGCCGCCCTGTATCGCCGACTCTCCGCCTCGCTGCCGGTGACCTTCCAGGTGCCGGCCGAGGATGTCACCGCCTCCGATTGGCTGGTGAGCTTGCTGCTGCCGCCCGGCACGGATCGCGAACGACTGATGCGTGAGATGGACGCCCAGGGGATCGAAACCCGCCCGGTATTCTTCTGCGCCCACACCATGCCGATGTATGTGCGCGACGAGCACTTCCCCGTCGCCGAGGACATCGCCTCCCGGGGACTTTCACTGCCAAGCTACCCACTACTTTCCGACGGTGACGTGGCGCGGGTCGTGGATGCGCTGGGCAACGCCCTGCAGGTGCAGGGCTTGGCTGGATAAGCTTCACCACGCTGATGCCGGGAAGCGGGACCCTTTAGCGAATAAGGGCCCGCCGTTCTCACTCGCTTACCAGTGCACTAGGGCGCTGTCATTCCGAACGCGGGATGCCCGAGCAAACTCTGACTGGTATCCTGAAAAGCCCGCCTCCCGCAGTATGCTTTTTAAGACCGAAATGTATCCCACCCGAGCCGCCGGCACGGGTATTGCGCGCGCCCTGGCCATTTTTCCAATTGGCCTGATTCTCGGCTTCACCCCCTACTGGCATCTCATCAGCGGAGATGATGTGGCCAACTGGATTGGCTACGAGGCTTTCGCTCGGAATGCCTGGCGTTGGCCCATCTTCCGCAGCACTCTCCTCAACCCGCCAGAGGGTGCCAACATACTCTTTACCGACACGATCCCCTGATGGCCTGAATAGTATTTGCTGTTGGATAACCCCGCCCGATGCTTGCAGGCCCTCTCATCACGACCGAGACCGACAGCTTCGATGCGGCCGCCCCGCGCCGGGCGGAGTTGGCGCGCCCCGACCTGCGGGAGGGCTTCGCCTCCTGGCGCCTGGCCTTCTGGGTCTGACCCTCATGATGCATATCGAAGCAGCCGGATTGCGGGTTGATTTTCCGCTCTACCACCTGGCTGCGCGCAGCCTGAAGAAGCAGCTGCTGGCCCGCGCCGCCGTGCGGGTGCGGACGGATGAGTCGAATCGCGTCGTGGTCAGCGCGCTGCGCGACCTGGACTTCCGGATCGATTCCGGGGAGCGCGTCG
>NZ_WWDL01000020.1 GCF_009848505.1 Muricoccus harenae | reverse complement strand
GGAAAGCTACGACGCCATTGTCGACGCATGCTGTCACGCCTGGTCCACGCTGATGAGCACGCCCGAGCAGATCGCCTCCATTACGCGCCGCCCCTGGGCGCAGGTCAAAACCTGAGGCGGTTGGTATGACATCTCCTGGCGGCAGCGCTTCAGGCGGCGGTGTTGATGGCTTGCGCACCGTTGACGGCCGCCTGGTGCTCACTCCTCCGGCGTGGGTTCGACCTGGCGCCCTGCTGCCGCCTCGGCCTCTGCCGCACCCTTGTTCGGGCATAGGCCGGCAAGAAGTTTTTCTGACTGGGGAAGGCTCGCGCCAGCCTCGGCCAACTGGTCATCGAGGAGACGGCCAAGCGTCCTCGCATAAGGATCGGGCTCTGCTGGGCCGCCTAGGGTGTGATCCGGTCTGGAGGCCACCTCGGCCGTGTGCATTGCACGTGCCGACCTCAAGGCCTCTACCAGATGGCGCTGCCAAGCGACATCGGTGAAGCCGGGCGTGAAGACGAAGGTCGGGACCGGTGGCGGGATCAAGGGAGGAAATTCCGCCGGCATCAGCCGCCGCCATGCACCGGCACCGCCGGTCATGCCGGGTGCCTCGGGTGGGTCGCTGGTAAGGCCGCTCGCCGTCGCCGGGCACCAATGTCGAGCATGGGGCGCCTCCGATGAGAGGCCCCCCTCATTCTCCGCTTTCTCGGTCGCGTCGCTAAACTATGTGTCGCGGCCCCAGCTTTCTTGACCCTCCACCGTGGATCTTGTGCCCGTGATGGAGCGGCACCACCGCCTTGCCGTCGGGCTGCTCCGAGGTGCACGGGCAGGGGCGCGCAGACGCAGAAAGCCCCGGCCGGATTTCTCCGGCCGGGGCTTGAAGCCGATCGCAGCGCGGGCTGCGACGATGTTTAGGGAAGCGGCGGAGGCCGCCGCTCAACCCTCAAGCCTGGCGAAGGTTACCAGCGGACTGCTTGCCCTGCTGGCCCTGAAGGATCTCGTACTCGAGCTTGTCGCCCTCACGCGGCTCCTGCAGGCCCGAGCGCTGAACGTCGGAGATGTGCAGGAAGACGTCCTTGGAGCCGTCCTCGGGCTGGATGAAGCCGAAACCCTTGGTCGCATTAAACCACTTAACGGTGCCGACGGGCATGATTTGTATCCGATCAAACAAAAAGCCGCTGAGCAGTATTGCTCAATGGATCATCTTCACTTTGAAACGGAAACAAACCCGACACCCAAATGAATGGGCTAGAGAAGGCAAACCGAAACAACGAACCTGACCCCGCTGATATAGGGCGTCATTGGTTCAGATGCAATTATTTTTATCGCCTGCGCCAAAAGTCGGTCTTCGGCTTGGAAGGAAGTGAAATAGAACAGCCGGGCGGACTTGAAAATTCGGCCTGTCCTGAGTTGGGCTTCACGTGCAGCTTTGCTGCCGAAATCTTATCGGAGCACTACGCCGGCGGGCGTGATGCCTGCTGCCAATGCCGGAATTCTGTCCGGGATCATGATGGGTAGGTGAAGCCGCCTCGAAGTGGGGTTCATTGGAAATCCTTCCGGACCTGGCCGCTGCACCCCTGCCGGAGGATGGGCCGCGCGCCCGGGCCATCCGATTTCACGGTGTGGGAACGGCAGAGGTACGGTGCTTTCCCGAGCATGTGCTCCTCTTCCCCCTGTCGGAAGGCGTCGGGAACTTCCCGCCGCACCGCCTAGCGAACAGGAAGAGACAGAGATGGCCAAGACCCAGACCCCCGCGCCGATGACCGTCGTCCGCACGATCCCTGCCGCGATCGCCGACGCCGGCCGCGTCTACACGGGTGGTTACAAGGCCTCCATCTAGCCTTCTGCCAGAGGTCGGGCGGGCGCGTTTCGCACCTGCACCGAGCGGAGACTCTGCCGCCTTGCTCACCGCAAGGAACCAGCATGGCAGGCTGAGTTGAGTGACACCAAAGCCTCTGAGTTGACGGGGTGGGCCGGACAGGCCCGGCGCTGCTTCCCCATGGTCGTCGGTTACAACGACGGAACCATGCCAACGGAAGCATGATGACCGCATGGACGGCTCCAGCGGAATGGCAGACGAGGACAGGACGATGGCTCAAGACGGCCGTACCGGAACTGAGCCGTTCGACGGCCGCACATCGGCAGAGGCTGCCATCATTCGTCTGGCTGGCAATGCCAGAGGCACCGGCCTGCTGCTCGCCGCCGAATTGCTGGATGCCGTGCGCGACGCGCTGGCGGCAAAAGGCCGGTCCCAGGGGGCCGAGAGTTGACCTTCGGAAGCGCGCTGTCCCGCTAGACGGGCCATCGCCCCGCAAGTGGTCCATACGAACTCATAAGGTTCAGCCCCATGGCAAGCCGTTCCAGGCCCGGGAAACCGAGGCGCCTGATGCGCGAGCGCGTGGCTTCTCATGCCCCGCTGCGAGATGCTCGCATGGCGGCCGTCGTCGCCACCTCCAGTTCCAACCCACATTCCGAACGGCTGGCGGAGTTGGACACGCCTGCGCCGGACCATGCCGTGCTGTTGGCCGAGACGCTGGGCCTCAGCTGCCTTTATGAGCGGGCGGGGGACCAATTCATTCGCCTGCCCGTCCACTTTCGGCAGCAGGAACCCGGCTGCGAATGGCACGGGCAGCGTGCCGGTGGCCGCCTCGTCCGGCTCACCTTCACCTGCGAGCGGCTCGAGGACTGGGCATCCCTCGCCGAAAAGGCGCCGGACGCGGTGGTCTCCCTCTATCGCGATGTGCTCGCGAGGCCGGAGGTCTCGCCGGATGACCTGTTCTGGAAGTCTGACGTCTTCTGCCGCGACGCACCCGGCTCTGACGACTTCTCCGTCATGTTCCGTGCCGGGTCGTACAACCCGCTCAATCCCTGGAACACCGTGCGCGGCGCCGTGCATCTGACCAGCCGGAACCGCCCGGCCGACCATGCCGGGGAGGCGGATTCCCGGATCGGCGCGCAATGCCCGGCCGGCTTGCGGCTGGCCGACCTGCGCCTTCTGCGAAGCGATGGCACCGACCTGACCAGCGAGATCGTTCGCGTGACGCGGCGGGATCCGGAGTCCCACTCGATTCTGCGCCTCGAGGTGGCACCCCCGTCCCGCGCCGACTATGGAATTGATGAGCTGAAGCTTCCCGGCGGTCAGCCGCTGACTGCTCTCGGAATTGCCCGCATCCTTGCTCCCCCGCCAGCCTGCCCGGCGCCCCCAAGTTCCGGTCGGCAGGAAACAGCTTCGAGTCGCGACCGATCCCGCCCATGGGCGGAACGTGCCGAGCAGGCCGTAGCCTGGCCCGATGCGGGCGCGGGACGAACGATGCCCGGGGCTCTCGTGGCCGCGGCGATGTCACGGCCGACAAGGCCGCGCAGCTTCTGGGGCTGAAGGTCGAGCGGCGTCGGTCAGCACCGGCTCCGGCGCACCAAGGCCTCAAGGCCGTCGGCAGCCTCGCTGAGTTCAGAGGCGAAGATTCGGGCGGTGCGCCTGTCGTCCCCGTCGTGCATCAGGGCGGCGGCCAACTCGATGAACTCGTCCCGGCAGGCATGCAGGTAGCTGATTGGGTCGGGTTCGAGAGAGATCCGGCGCTCGATCTCAAGTCGGAAGGCCCGGACGAGGCGATCGCGCTCGACTTTACTCAGCACGACGCATCCCGTCCCCTCCCGATCGCATTTCACCCGCGCGCTAAGGGGCGGGCTGCTCAACGACGATCCTCGCTCATCCGCTCGCCGCAGGCGAGTACAGAAGCGGTTAGCGGGTCTCTCCCCGGAAGCGCAAAGGTTTTCCACTTCCCCTCGTGGTCCTAACCGGGCATGAAAGAATATTAGCCCGACGTAAGAGACTGGATCGATGGGCATGCAGGCAGAAGAGCACCTGGGCGGGCTTATCGGCTGCCGCGGGATCGACACCCGGCTGCCGGGCACGGAGGCGTGTGTGCGCATCTCCCTCATGGGACCGGTCCGGCTGTGGGCGGCCGATGGCTCGGAGCGAATGCTCCCGACTCGGCGGGCCAAGGCGCTCCTCGCCTATCTCACCCTCGCCCGTGGCCGCAGTCTGCAGCGGAGCGCGCTGGCCGCTTTGCTGTGGGAGCGATCGGCCGAGGGCGAGGCGCGGGCGAGCCTTCGCAAGGCGGTCTCCGCTCTGGCGGTGGGGTTCAAGGATGCGCCGGCGGGGCAGTTCGTCGCGGGCCGTGATGACCTGCGGCTGGATGCGAGCCGGTGCGAGGTTGACTTCTTTCGTCTCGACGAAAGCGAAATGTCGGATGCCGGGGCGTCCGACGGAACAGCGGACGCCTCGCCACTCATCCTGATGGAAGGCCTGGAGGGACTCGGCGAAGCCTGGGACGAGTGGCTGGCCACAGAGCGGACGAGGGCCGCCGACCAGCTTCGCGCCCTGCGGGAGGCCGCTCTCGACCGATGCCTCGCCGATCCTGGCGCGTCCGAAGCGGCGATCCGCGCCGCCCGCCGGCTTCTGGCCGTCGACGACACGCATGAAGGTGCGTGGCGTTCCCTCATGCAACTCCTGGCCGATGGTGGCGACCGGACACGGGCGCTGCAGGAGTATCAGCGCTGCCGTGCCGCTCTGCGGAACGGCCTCGACGTCGAGCCCTCTGCCGCCACGCGCGACCTAGCGCAGCGTATCCGGGCGAGCCAGGGCTTGTCGCTGCGGGTCGTCACCGCGCCTCCGCGGGAGTGTGACGTGACGCCCTCCGATCGTCCTTTGCGAGTCGGGGTGTTACCGTTCACCGCCGCGGGGCTCGGACCGGAATCGGCCGAAGTCGCGCTTGCCTATGCCCGGGAAGTGGCGCTGGAACTGGCCCGCTTCCGCCGCTTCGACATCATCTCCCCGATGACATTGGCGGAGCGGGAGCGGCACCTGCACGGCCGCGACGCGAATGCCGCGCCGGGGCTCGACTACCTCATCGATGGCTCCATCAGGGACGGGATCGAGTCCCGCACCATCGTGGCATCGCTCCTCGACGTGTCGGAGGTCATCCGGCCGGTCTGGAGCGACAGGGTGCCCCTTCATGTCGACATGCGCGGCGTGGACGGCAATGTCGTCGAGGCGCTGGTCGCGCGGCTGGACCCCGCCATCCTTTCGGCTGCCGGCAGCCGTCCCACGACGCGGAACCGGACGGATGCGACCACCGCCGTCCTCAAGGCCATTCCTCTCCTCTACAGCATGCGGCGTGATCGCGTTGAACTGGCGGGCGAGTTGCTGGCCGAGGCCGTCGTGGCCGAGCCGGAAAACGCCGTTCCCGCTGCCTGGGCAGCGCAGTGGCATGTGTTCCATGCCGGCCAGGGCTGGGCGCGCGATCCGATCGCCGAGCTGAAGGAAGCGGAGCGGCTGGCGATCCTGGCGATGCGGCTGGACCCCGACAATGCGGAGGGGTTTGGCATCTACGGCCATGTCTGCGCTTTCCTGCACAAGGACTTCAGCTCGGCCGTTCATTTCCTGGACCGCTCCCTGGCGATGAATCCGAACCAGGCATCCATGTGGGCCCTGAGCGCGCCAACGCATTGCTACCTGGGCGACCCCGCCGAGGCGCAGCGCCGGCTGATGAAGTACCGCAGCCTGGTGCCGCATCACCCGCATGCGCCGATCTTCGAGCCAATGTTCACGATGACCCGGCTGTTCTCGGGTGATTATGAAGGGGCGGTCGAGATCGGCACGCGGGCCGTGCAAATGGCACCGGACTTCATCAACGGCTACAAGGCGCTCCTCGCCGCGATGGGCCACAGAAGGCAGCGGCGTGAAGCCCGGCCCTTCCTGCAGAGCCTCCTCACCCGCGAGCCGGGCTTCACGGTCCGGGAATTCGTGCGGACCTACCCGTTCAAGCGCACCGAGGATCGCGATCGCTATGGCGAGGGCCTCGCCCTCGCCGGCGTTCCCATGGGGTGACCCGCCCGCCGGGAAGCTGTGGCGGATGATGAAGGACAGAATGGAGTATCTGGCGCCCTCCCGCTACGCCGGCGGGAGGGCGTCGTCCATTCTTCACGGGTTGCTCGCCGGTTCCGGCACCTTTCCGGAGGCAGGCTGCTCCGCGCTGGTGCTGGAGGTCGGGACGACCCGTTGCTGAATGCTTTGCCGGTCGCGCGTAAGCTGCGTTCCCAGTTCAGACAGTTCCCGCCGTTGCTGCTCGAGCCGGGACTGCGCCTCGGCAATCTGCCCGCCAAGTTCCTGCCGGCGCTGCTCCAGGCCTCTCACCTCGTTGCGCAGGCTCTGTGCCTGTTCCTGCAGCCGCGCCTGTTCCTGCCGCGCATCCTCCACCGTCGTGGAGATCTGCTGGGCCTGGGCTTCCAGGGTCCGCACGCGGCCACCAGCCTCGTCCGACGCGCGGCTTGCACCCGCGAGCCGACCCTCGGTCTCGCTCAACGCCGCGCGCCGGGCCGCCAGATCCGCCTCGGCAGCCTGCGCCTGGGCACGCGCCGTCTGGAGGCGGCGTTCCTCGGCGGAAGCGCCGTCACGCAGCTCGGCGAGCCGGCGCTCGGCATTGCCGACGGAGGTCCGCAGTTCCGCGCTGCGGGCTTCCAGGCCGCGCAGCGTGTTGGCGGCATCGTCGCGCGCCGCGGTGAGGCGCGTGAGTTCCGACTGCGCCTGCGTCACCGAGGCCTGGCGTTCGGCCAGCGTTGCCTCGGCCGTCGCCAGCGCGCCGCGCAGCTCGCCCAGCCGCCGTTCGGCCGCACCGGTGGAACCGGTCAGCTCCGCCGAACGCGTCTCCAGCCCGCGGACGCGCGTGGTGGCCTCCTCCGCCGCCTGATTCGTGCGGGACAGGCGGCTCTCCGCCTCGGCCAGGGACGAACGGCGCGAAGCGAGGTCGCGCTCCGCATTGGCCGTGTCCTGGCGCAGGCTGGCAAGGCGCCGCTCGGCCTCCGCACCGGCCTGCTGGCGTTCGCTCAAGGAACGCTGCGCCTGTTCGATGGTCGCGCGAAGGCCGGCGAGCCGCTGGTCCTCCGCGGCGCCCTGCTGGCGCTGGTCCGCGAGGCGGCGCTCCTCGGTGGCCACGGCCTCGCGGAGCCCGGCGAGACGCCGCTCCTCGGCCGCAATGCGCTCGCCCAGCGCGGCCAGCCGTCCATCCTGCGCCGCCGACTGGTCGCGGAGCCCGGCGAGCCGCCGTTCCGCCGCCCCGGCCTGCTCCTGCAGGCTGGCAAGGCTGCGCTCCGTCTCGGAGAGCGTGCCCTTTCTCTGTTCGGACAGCTGCTGCAACTGCCCGGCCTCGGATTGCAGCCCGGCCAAGCCGCGTTCCTCCGCCCTGACGCGCTCGCGCAGGCCGCGCGCCTGCTGGTCTGCCACGGTCCGCGCGCGCTGGGATGCCGCGAGCGACGCCCCGGCCTGCGCCAGGCGCTGCTCAAGGGCGGCCAGATCACCTGCCGCGCGGCGCTCGGCCTCCAGCGTCGCCTCGAGCTCGGCTACGCGTTGCTGGAGAATGCCGCTGCGCGATTGGGATTCCTGCAGGGACTGCTCGATGGAGGCGACGCGGCTGGTCCGCTCGATGGTCAGGCCACAGCCCGCCAAGGGTGCCAGCAGGGCAGGATACAGGGCCAGCAGGGCCGGACGGGGCCAGCGCGGTGGAAAAAACATTCGAAAGATCCCCTCGTCCCAGCCTTCAGAACGCATCATTGCGCCCAGTCTCCTTCGATCGGGTCAAGCTATGTCCGGCCGCTTGCTGCCGGGATGTGACATGAGAGCGGTCACAAAATCCTTGGTCACAACCTCGTCGCAGGCGACACCGCGGCTGGTGTCGCCCTGCGGGGGGCATGCACCCGGTGATCTGGCCGGGTGACCCGCTCCGCGGAGAGGCGCCCCGGGGCCCTCACGCCGGATGGGAACCCGGCCTAGCGGCATTCCGCCCGCAGCCGGGCGCGCTCCGCATCCGACAGCGTCTCGCCGAGCTGCGCCTTCTCCAGGATGGTCGCGCAGCGCGCGGACCGGGCCGGGCTCACTGCCGCGGGCCGGGCCGGCGCAGCAACAGCCGTCACCGCCGCCCGCAATTCATAGGTTGCCACATCCGTCCGCACCGCCAGCTCCGCCTGAAGCAGCGGACGCAGCGCCGCCAAGTAGCTGCTGGCGGGTTCCACGGAAGGCCGGTTGCCCAGCTCCAGCGGGGTCGGGCTGACCAGCGCTGTCAGCAGGCGCGGTCCCGGCGGCGATCCGCCGGGCTGCGGGATCGAGACACGGACATTCCCGTTGCCGGTCGCCACGGGGCGAACCGGCACATGCTGCACCATACCGTCGGTCCCGAAGAGGTCGAGGGCGATGGCCTGGCCTGCGGCACCCTGCAGCGCCACCGTCAGTGTGCCGCCGGCCGTGACCTTGCGCGGCGACAGCGTCATGAGGTTGCCCGTGGCGTCTCGCGTTGCCCGCACAGATTCTCCGAGCACCTCGATGGGCTCGCAGGCGAAGGGCGGCAGCAATTCGACGCGGCTGGTGCCGATCCGGAGGCCACGTGTAGCCCCCATCTGCCGGAAGCCGTCCCAATCCGCGCCGGCCGGTGCCAGCCCCACCACATCAACCTGCGGACCGGTCGCCTTCACATCCAGCAGGGAACAACGCTGCCCCCGTGCCATGGCGAGCAGCCGTTCGGCCGGGGTGGCAGGCATGGCGGAAGCGGCGGGCTGCGGCGTCGGGATGGGCTCTGCCGGCGGGACCGGCATTGCGATCTGCGGCGTCAGGATGGGTGCTGCTGGAAGGGAAGGCCTCGCGGTCTGCGGCGCCGGAATGGGCTCCGCCGGAAGGACCGGCCGCGCGATCTGCGGTGGGGAGGAGGCCACGCCGGCGAAGTAGAATTCGCCGTCGATCGGGGAGGTGGACACCCAGGGCTGCTGGCTGCCGCCCGTGCTGCGCTTCACCTGCAGCCCCACACGGTTGAAGATCCGGAAGATATCGAGCCCCGGTTGCTGCATCCCCTCCGCCAGCGCCGCGGTATAGGGGCTGTTCGCTCCCGTTCCGTCCATGGCGACATTGCCGGGCTGGGTGGCGTAGGAGATCAGCGTTCCCTCAGGAGCCCGCATCTCCGCGAGCCCGCCCTGCATCGAGCGCAGGCCGCGCATGGTGAAGGGATTGTTCCGGCAGGCGTCCAGCAGCACGAGGTTCAGCTTCGTCCCCGCGCCATCCATCTGCCGGAGCACGAGGTCCGCATCGACCATCTGGAAATCCAGGTCCTGCGGGCGGCTCGGATTCGCATCCACGGGCACCAGCCAGTTGACGCCCCGCACCTGCAGCCCGTGGCCGGAGAAGTAGAAAAGCCCCACATCGGCGCCGGCCAGGGCACGGCCGAATTGCTGCACCTGTTCCGACAGGCGTGCCCGGTCCAGATCGAGCTGAGGGCCATTGCCCACCAGGGTGAAGCCCAGCTTCTGCAGCGTACCGGCGATCAGCCGCGCGTCATTCGTGGCATTCGCCAACCGGTCGACATGGCGGTATCCGCCATTGCCGATCACCAGCGCCACCCGCCGTCCCGAGATCTGCGTATCTGCCTCAGCGGCGGCGATCGGGCTGAGGACCAGGGCAAGCAGCAACAGGGCAGCTCGCGCCATCAGCATGCCGGAATGACCTTGAACTCGACCCGGCGATCCAGCGCGTCACTCGCATTGTCTGCCCCGGTGCCCACCAGCGGCTGGCTACCGGCGACGCCGGTCGCCAGCACGCGGCCGCGCAGCGTCGGCGCCTCCTGCTCCAGCCGCCCCTTCACATATTCCGCCCGCAGCACCGAAAGCCGGTCGTTCAGCGCGGCCGAGCCGGAGGCGCTGGTATGGCCGGTGACCTGTAGGCAGGCATCCGAACGCGCGCTGCGCCGGGCGATCTGGTGCAGCCACATCGGGTAGTCGCCGCTGATCCGCGGCTCGGCGACGAAAGCAGTGGAGGCATCGCGGAACAGCAGCTTCACCGCCAGCCGGTTGTTCCGCAGCCCATAGTCGACGAGATCCCCGAAGGCCGTCTCGGCCTGCTCCCGCTGGCCGAGCCGCGCATGGGTGAGATAGAGGCCGTTATAGACGCGCAGCTGCTCGCCGCCCGGCGTGGAACGGGCCGTGCCGTAAAGCTCCAGCGCCTCGCGGTAGCGCTCGGCATCATAGGCTTCCATGGCCTGGTTGATGGTCGCGGCGGCGATGATGCCGTTCAGGTAGGTGGCCGGGATCGGATCACCCACGCGCGTCGCCTGGCACGTATCGATATAGGCCTTGATGCCCGCATCCTCGGTCCAGGCCGGGCTTTCCGCGAAGACGCGCGTCGGGGTGGAGTCCACGCCGGCAGGCACGGCGCGCGCCACGCTCTTAGCCACCGTCCTGCCGGTGCCCAGGTCGGCGAGCACCAGGCAGAACCGGAAGGCCTCGCGCGTTCCCGTCGGCTGGTTCTGCGCGTTCACCGGCGTGAAGGTGCCGACCATCACGAGCGGGGAGGCGGCGACGGTCCTTGCGTTGAACGGCTGGATATCGAATTGCGGGTAGCGCTCCCGCGCCAGTTCCTCGAGCCGCACGGCCAATGTCCTCGTGCCGGCGGATTGCTCGCCGGTGACGCCGTTCACGAGTGGGTCGATCACCACCGCGCGCCGCCGATTGCCGGAACCAGCCGCCGTGAACACCGCGTTGCCCGCGTTCAGCACGGCTTGGTCGAAAGGCACCACAGGGGGCAGTGGAGGGGGCGCCGGTGCGGCAGCCACGGTGGCGGCGGGCACGCTGACCACCGGCGCTTGCTCGGCACATGCCGCGACAAGCAGCGTGAGAAGAAGGATCAGACCTTGTCTCAGGCGCGCCATCGTGGGTGCCCTCCAAGGATCGCTACGATGGCAGCACGATTGGCCTGAGGGGTCAACAAAACTGCGGCCCTGCGGGTCTCCCCTCCGCAGCACGCTCCGAAGCGTCAAACACGGGCAAAGCCCCGGAATGGCTGGAAAAGGTGCAAGCCGAGAGGCCGGCTCGCACGACCGCCCGGCCGCACAAGATCGCGAGCCCTGTGGCGGCGGCACGGTTCGGCCTGGAAAGGCATCTGGCAGCCCATGGCGCCGCTGCGGGCGCGACCCGCGGCGTGCATCAGCCGCCGCGTGTAGGGCTGCTTCGACGCATGGACGATCGCCGCAGCCGGCGGTCCGCCCACTCCTCCGGCTGCTCACGCCCTGTCACCGAGGGAACAGGCGCCTCCCCGCAACTGGGGCAAAGGCATCGCGCTGCCCGCCGGGTCGGGCAGGACCGAACGCAATCCAGGAACACGCGCATGAACACGATCGCATCCGCCGGAGAGCAGGCCCTTCCGATGCTGGACGCCGCTTCCGCCGCGACGGGCAGCCTCTGGGCGAGTCATCTCGCCAACTGGTTAGGGGGCCTCCATGCAAGGGACGAGCTTTCCAGCCTCGACGGTCATATGCTGAAGGACATCGGGGTCACCCGAGAGGTGAGCTGCGAGCAGCTCCGCTTCGAGACCGAGCAGCGGCTCTGGCTGTCCTGACCGTCGGCGGGACCACTCGCCGGCATACGACCGACAGAACAAAGCGGGAGACGACCATGTCCATGAAGGACGAATGGGGAAACGCCCTGAGCGGTACCGATGCCACCGCACGCGATCTCTTCGGGCAAGCCCTTCAGCAGTTCCGATGCTATCGCGGCGATCCGGTGGCCGCAGCGGATGCCGCGCTCCAGGCCAGCCCCGACTTCGTCATGGCCCATGCCCTGCGCGCCTGGCTGCATGTGCTGAGCACGGAGCCGGGCGGGATGGATGTGGCGCGGGAGGCGTTGGAAGCCGCTCTCCCTCTTCGCGCCACCGAGCGCGAGCGCGGGCATCTGGCGGCCATCGGGCGGCTCGTCGCGGGCGATTGGCGCGGCGCGGGACGCTGCCTGGAGGACATCAGCGCCGAGCATCCGCAGGACATGCTGGCCCTGCAGGTCGGGCACCAGATCGACTTCTTCACGGGCGATTCCCGCATGCTGCGGGACCGCATCGCCAGGGCGCTGCCGCGCTGGTCGGAGGGCATGCCCGGTTATCACGCGATGCTCGGCATGCATGCCTTCGGGCTGGAGGAGACGGGGCTTTACGGGCGCGCCGAAACGGCCGGCCGGCGAGCCATCGAGCTGGAGCCGCTCGACGGCTGGGCGCAGCACGCCGTCGCGCATGTGCTGGAGATGCAGGGCCGGGAGCGTGAGGGCATCGCCTGGATGCGCGCCAATCCGGATGCCTGGTCCAAGGACAGCTTCTTCGCCGTGCACAACTGGTGGCACCTGGCGCTGTATCATCTCGACCTCGGCGAGGTGGAGGAGGTTTTCCGCCTGTTCGATGGGCCGATCTACGGGCACCGCTCGAACATCGCCATCGACATGGTGGATGCCTCGGCCATGCTGTGGCGCCTGCATCTGCGCAACATCCCGGTGGGGGATCGCTGGGAGGCCGTGGCCGATGCGTGGGAGCCCTTTGCCACAGCCGGCATCTACGCCTTCAACGACCTGCACGCGGCCATGGCCTTCATCGGTGCCGGCCGGGACGGGGCGGTGCGGGAGCTGCTCCGCGCGCAGGAACGCGCCATGGCGGGAACCGGCGACAACGCCGTCTTCACGCGCGAGGTCGGCTCCCCTGCGACGCGCGCCCTCCTGGCCTTCGCGCGGGAAGACTATGCCGCCGCGGTGGATCTGCTCCGCCCGATCCGCAACATCGCCCATCGCTTCGGCGGCAGCCATGCACAGCGCGACCTGCTGGATCTGACGCTGGTGGAAGCGGCGCTGCGTGATGGCCAGGCCTCGCTGGCGGCCGCGCTGACGGCGGAACGGCTGGACCTGAAGCCGCATACCCCGTCCGTGCTCCATCTTGCGCAGCGGGCGCAGACGGGGCTGGCGAAGGCCGCCTGATGCGAAGGCTCGGCGGGATTTCGTTCCCGGCGGGCGGCCCGGCGGCAGATCCGGGACGATCACGGAAGCAAGGCGGCGCGGGCGCCGCCCTGCCATCCCATAGGGGCGTTCCGGGCCCATCGGCTCCCGGCATCCTTCCTGGAGATGAGGGCGACATGGCCCTGCACCGGCGTTTCCTGCCCCTGCTTCTGATCGCGCCACCCAGGCCGGCAGGTGCCGCCCCGGACGGCCGCGCCCGTGTCGGAGAAGTCTCCACCGTGACGGGGGAGGCAGTGGCACGCTTCGCGGGCGCCGCCCCCCGTATCCTGGCGCCGTCGGCGGATCTGCTGCTGGATGATCTGGTCAGCACCGGCCCTGCGGCACGGCTGGTCGCGCAGCTCGAAGCGGCCCAGGGGCGGCGGCCAGGGTGCCGGACCACAGCCGGCGTCAGCGCTCCTCGACGACGGCGCGCAACCCGTCCCGGTCAATGAGGCGCAGGCCGGCCCGCGCCGGTTCGATGAGGCCCCGGGCACGGAACTCGTGCAGTGCCAGATTCACCTTTGGGCGCGTCGCGGCGATCAGTGCGGCGATCTGCCCTTGCGGCAGCCGCACCAGCCCGCTCGGATCCATGGCCGAGAGTTGCAGCAGTGTCGCCGCCAGACGCTGCGGCAGGCCACGCAGGCCGACCGCCTCCACCTGGTCCGTGGCCCGGCGCAGGCGCGCGGCCAGGGTGCGCAGCAGCGCCGAAGCCAGCGCCGCATCCGCGGCGATGAGGGCGACGGCATCTGCATGGCGCAGCAGGAGGGCCGAGACGGGCGTGAGCGCGGTGGCATCGGCGCTGCGCGGGCCGCCATCCACCAGCGCCACCTCGCCGATCGGTTCACCGCCGCCGACCAGTCCCAGGGAGAGTTCGCGCCCGGCGGCCGTTGAGAGATGCACGCGCACCAGCCCGTCCAGCACGATCAGCATGCCTTCTCCGGGATCTCCCCGGCGGAAGACGACCTCACCCGCCGCGTAGCGCACCGGGCGCGCAATTCCGGCGAGGCTATCCTTCGCCGAGGCGGGCGTGAGGGCGAGGAAAGCGATCCGGTCGAGCAGGCGGCGGGTTTCTTCGAGGGCAGCCATGGAGGAGAGGATGGCGCTTGTGAAGCGGCCGGAACAAGCACGGTGCGCGCAGGCACCAGCATCCTGGCGCCACTCCCGTCTGGCGTGTGCCGCCGATGATCGCAGCAGATGCCCGCAGCGACATACGCCATGTCACGGCCGCACAACCCAGTGGCGAATTTCGGCCTCGGATCTGTGCGGCCAGACGCTGCTCAGCCTCGCACCACCCCTGCCTGGCGAAGTCGCGCCAGCTCTGCATCGCCCAGCAGCGGCGACAGGATTTCATCATTGTGCTCGCCCAGCTTCGGTGCCGGCCGGGCGAGGATGCCAGGCGTGGCGGACAGGCGTGGCACCTCTCCATGCATCGGCAGCCAGCCGCCCGGCATGTCCGCGTCGGGCACTTCGATCAGGGATTCGCGCTCGGCCACGAAGCGGTCGTCCAGCAGACCGGCGGCATCCTTGATCGGGCCGATGGTCACGCCGGCCGCGTCGAAATGCGCGAGGTTCTCTTCCATGCTGCGCTCGGCGATGAAGCCGGCGACGATGTCCTGCAGCACCTCCCAGTTCCGCAGTCGGTCGGGATTGGTGCGGAAGCGCGGGTCCTGGATCAGCTCCGGCCTTCCGATGGAGCGGAACAGCTTCTCCGTCATGCTCTGAGTCGAGGAGGACAGGCATACCCAGCCATCGTCACGCGTGCGGTAGGCATTGCGCGGCGCGGTGTTGGTGGAGCGGCTGCCCGTCCGCTGCTTCAGCTTGCCGGTCACGGCGTAGTTCGACACCTGCGGCTCAAGGATCGCCAGCATCGGATCGAAGAGCGACAGGTCGATCACCTGCCCCTGTCCGGTCGCCTCGGCATGGCGCAGCGCGATCAGGGCGGCCGAGGAGCCGTACAGCCCGGCATAGGCGTCGCCCATGAACATGGGCGGCAGCACCGGCTCGCGGTCGGGGAAGCCGTTGATGGCGGCGAAGCCGGAATAGCCCTCGACCAGCGTCCCGAAGCCCGGCTTGTGGCGATAGGGGCCCGTCTGGCCCCACCCTGACACGCGCAGGATCACCAGGGCCGGATTGGCCTCCAGCAGGGTCTCGGGGGCCAGCCCCATGGCTTCCAGCACGCCGGGGCGGAAGCTTTCCACCAGGATCTGCGCCTCGGCGGCCAGGCGCCGGACCACCTCCTGCCCCTCCGGGTTCCGCAGGTCCAGGCAGATGCTCTTCTTGTTGCGGCACCAGGTCTTCCAGGAGGTCTCGATCCCCTGGACCTTCCAGGCGCGCAGCGTGTCGCCCTCCGGCGGCTCGACCTTCACCACCTCGGCGCCGTGGTCGGCCAGCACCTTGGTGAGAAGATTGCCCGCCACCAGCCGGGCGAGGTCCACCACCCGCACCCCGTCCAGCGCGCCGCGCGCCGAGGGATCGTACTGCCTGCGGTGAAGTGGATGGGAACTGGTCGTCATTCTCTGCCTCGCTGCACCGGGATTCTGCCGGCCATGGCCATTGTGCGCGAAACCGCGCCAAGGGGCTGCCGGGGGGTGGTGCCCATGTTTCGTAATGCCGGCGGGAGCGCACGCGGCCGCCGCCCGGCACATCTCCGTTCTCGCCTGCCCGGCCGCCGGGTTGAAGTGCCCTCGGAGAAGGGGGGCGGCAGCCATGCTGCCCAGGGGATCACCAGATGGGGGTCACTGGATCCGGATGCCGGCGTCTCGGATCACGCCGGCCCATTTGTTCAGCTCGCCATCCAGGAAGGTGGAGAGGCCTGCCGGGGTGAGCTGTTCCGTATCCGCGCCAAGGGCGGTGAGCCGCTCCGCCACCGTTGGCTCCCGCACGGCTTCGGCCACGGCTGCGTTCAGCGCCTGCACGATCGGCTCGGGCGTGCCGGCGGGGGCATAGACGCCGTGCCATTCCAGGCATTCCAGCCCCGGCAACGTGTCGATCGCGGCCGCCACACCGGGCAGGGCCTGCACCGGCGCGCGGCCGAGATGCGCGATCACCCGCAACCCGCCCTCGCCATGGCGCGGAATGGCCGAGGTGGCGGTCATGACCATCAGCGCGATGCGCCCGGCGGACAGGTCGTTCAGGGCGGCCGGAAGGTCCCGGTAGGGCACATGGCCGATGCGGAGCCCGGCGAGATGGTTCAGCAACTCGAGCGAAAGATGCTGCGCGGAGCCCGTGCCGGTGCTGGCGCAATCCATCTCGCCCGGCTTCGCCTTGCCCAGGGCGATCAGCTCGGCGAGGTTCTTGGCCGGGCAGGACGGCCCGGCGACGATCACGTTGGGCACGGTGATGATCCGCGCCACCGGGGCGAAGTCCTTGCGCGTATCATAGGACAGGCGCGGCATCAGCGAGGGATTGATGGAGAAGCCGCTGGCGTCATCCAGCAGCGTGTATCCGTCGGGCGCCGAGCGGGCGACCGCGGCCGCTCCGAGCGTGCCGCCGGCGCCGCCCCGGTTCTCGATCACGAAGCTCTGGCCCAGCCGCTTGCCAGCTTCCGTGAAGACCAGCCGCGCCACTGTGTCCACGGCGCCGCCGGCGCCATAGGCCACGATGACCCGCACCGGCCGGTCAGGATAGGTGCTCGCCGCCCGCGCCGCCATCGGGAGCGAAAGCGCCGCCGTTCCGGCCAGTATGGCGCGGCGCGTAAGCCCTGGCCCGTTGTTCAGTTCCGACATTCGTTCGCTCCCGTATAGGCCGCCGACAGCGGCCCTTCAGTGTTCCTGCGCCGCCATGCCCAGCCGCCTGGCCAGGTCGAGGACGGCCTGGGCGCTGGCGATGAAGGGGGCGTCCACCATCTGCCCGTCCACGACGAAGGCCCCGGTGCCACGCCCGATCTGCTCACGCGCCGCGTCCAGCACCTTGCGGGCGCGGGCAATCTCAGCCGGGGAGGGGGCGAAGACCGTGTTCATGATCGCCACCTGGCTGGGGTGGATGCAGGACTTGCCGGCATAACCGAGCCGGCGCGCGGCCTCCGCTTCGGCGCGGCACCGCTCGGGCGATGCGACGGCCGCCAGCGAACCGTCGAAGCAGGGGATCCCCGCCTCCGCCGCGGCGAAGCGCACCTGCAGCCGCACATGGTCCAGCGCCGGCTCGCAATCCCGGGCGATGGCCGCTGGTTCGAACAGGTCGCCATAGCCGATCTGCAATCCCGAGAGGCGGGGATGGGCGGTGGCGATCTCAGCCGCGCGGCGGAGGCCGAGGGGGGTTTCAATATTCGCCAGCAGCCCGATGGGGTGGGTGAGCCCGGCCTTCCGCTCCGCCTGCTCCAGGGCGGCGACGGCGGCGCGGATATCCTCGGCCGATTCCGCCATGGGGAGGTTCACCACATCGAGCCCCGGGCCAGTGATGGTTTGCAGGTCCGGTTCGAAGAGTGGCGTGGCGAGCCCGTTCACCCGCACGATCATGATCTTGCTGCGGCCTGCGCCCGCCTCCCGGGGGGGCAGGCCGCGCAGGAAGCCGGCCACCGCCTCGCGCGCCTCGGCTTTCCGGTCCTTGGTGACGGCGTCCTCCAGGTCGAGCGACAGGGCGTCGGCTGCGGAGCTCAGGGCCTTGGCGAAGAGCTCCGGCCGGCTTCCCGGCACGAAGAGCTTGGAGCGCATCAGGGCGAGGGACGTCGTTTCCATCCAGGAGGCCTAGAACAGGGTTTGTGATTTGTCTACAATCCTCCCATCCAAGGGGAAGGACGAGCATGAGCTGCTACACCATCGAGCGCGGCGACCCGGCGCGGCGCCAGCGCGTGGCCGGCTGGCTGGATGGGTTGGATCAGGTTTCCCCGGAGACACGCGAGGCCATCATCACGGCCTGGGTCACGACCTGGACCTCCAGCCCCTTCGAGACGCTGGAGGACATGCCCTATTCGCTCCACGCCCCGTCCTACCGGTTGATGGATCATGTGAACGAGGTGACCCGCGCCGGGCTCGATCTGGCGAAGCGGGCGGCGCGCGACTGGGGCCGCACCACCGAGCCGGATGTTCTGGTGCCGATCCTGATCCTGCATGACATCGACAAGCCGTTGCTGATGGTGCGCGAGCGCGAGGTCGTGCGCGGCTCCACCCTTTCGAAGGAACTGCCGCATGGCGTGCCGGGGGCGATGCTGCTGAGGGAGTTGGGCTTCGGGCACCGAATCGTCAGCACGGTCGCGACACATGCCACCAATGCGCCCTTCCATGGCTCCACCACCGAAGCCTGGCTGCTGCACTATGCCGACCTGTTCGCAACGGACCACGCGTTGATGAGCACGGGCGGCAAGCCCTTCTACCAGCGCCACTGGGCCTGAGACCACTTCCGTGCAGGCAGCCGGGTCCGTGACCGATCCCCTGCCGAAGCCGCTTCCCTATCACCTGGCGGAGCGGATCCGGCACGCCATCGTGACCGGCCGCCACCCGCCGGGTGCGCCGCTGCGCGAGCAGGCGCTGGAAGCGGAATACGGCTGTTCCCGCGGGCCGGTACGGGAGGCCCTGCGCCTGCTGGACCAGCGGGGCCTCGTGACCCATGCACCCCGGCATGGATTCCGGGTGCGTATTCTGGCCGTGGAGGAAATCCGCCAGATCTACGTTCTGCGCGCCCTGCTCGAAAAGCACGCCACGGAAGGGCTAGAAGGCCGCGTCACGCCCGCCCTCCTGGACATGCTGCGCGATGCCAATGCGCGGATGAAACGGCACCGCGCCGCCGGCGAGATCGATGGTTATCTGCAGGCTAATCTCGCCTTCCACGCGCTGATGCGGGCCGCCGCGCCGAATCCGGCGCTGGAACGAAGCCTCGACGTGGTCAATGAAATGGCCGAGCCGCTGCGCCATGCCCTGCTGCAGCGCAGGTTGGGCCGCAGCAGCGCCGCCGAGCAGCATGACGCAATCATTGCACTGCTGGCGGAAGACCGCGTCGCGGATGCGGCGGCGGCAATGCATGCGCATGTGTTGCATGGCCTGTCCGCCGCGCTGGCCACGGGAAGCGGCGAGCAGGGCTGAAGATCGCGCCGAGGGCGGAACCTTCCGGCGCAGTTCGCACCAGGGCTGGATGATGCGTTACCGAGCGGATGCACTCTCCATGCAGACGAGCGGGCATCTCTTCGGTAAGAGATTTTCCCGGTAAAGGGCCTTCACAGGGAGAGGCGGCGAACGGGATCGGCTTCATGAGAAGAGCCGCCGGCGCGCAGGGAGAACACGATGGGCACTGCGAATCTTTTCCACTCGGACGGTGTCCTGGACCTGAACCCGACCAGCAAGTCGGGCCTGCTCGACACTTTGTCGGCTGAGGCCGCCAAGCGGCTGGGCCAGCCGGAACTGGAGGTTCGTGCCGCCATCGAGGCCCGCGAGCAGCTCGGCTCCACAGCTCTCGGCCGCGGGATCGCTCTTCCCCATGCACGGATCGATGGCATCAACGCCCCGGTCGCCCTGCTCGCGCGCCTGCGCCGCGCGATCGAGTTCGAGGCCAAGGATGGCGAGCCGGTCGATCTCGTCTTCTTCGTGGTCTGGCCCACCGAGTCACCGGAAGGCTTCCTCCCGGCCTTGTCGAACATCTGCCGGGTGCTGCGCGAGCCGCAGGCGCCGCGCTCGCTCCGCCAGGCGAAATCGCCGGAGGAGGCGCTGGACGTGTTGCGGCAGGCTGGGCTGATCGGCTCCACCGGTGCGCCGGGGACGGCTTGATGAGGCTGGAAGCGCTGCGCGGCCGGCCTGGACCCCACCCCATCTGCGCCTCTGCCTTCCGACCAGCGCCCGCCAGGCCTAGCCGCCGAGGGGTGCGCTTTCCGACCCGGTCCGGTCCTCCCGTCGGCCGGAGCCCTGCCGCGATTCGACCGGGATCGCCCTGCCGCCGCCCTGCTGGCCGGATCGAAAAAGGGACGTGATGCTGGACGACCTTCTCCTGGCCGCCATCGGCATTCCCTTCGCCGGCGCGGTCGCTGCCGGGCTGCTGCCCACCAAGGCCCGCAACGCAGCAGTCTGGCTTGCCAGCGGCGTTACCCTGGCCTGCTTTCTCCTGCTCTGGGTGTTCTATCAGACCGTCTCCGGCGGTGGCGTGCTGCGGCACGAACTGGCCTGGATGCCGAGCCTCGGCCTCAACTTCGTGGTGCGGCTGGATGGCTTCGCCTGGGCCTTTGCGGCGCTGGTGAGCGGCATCGGGTTCCTCGTGGTGCTCTACGCCCGCTACTACATGTCCTCGGAAGATCCGGTTCCGCGCTTCTTCGCCTTCCTTCTCGCCTTCATGGGTTCCATGACCGGGCTCGTCCTGTCGGGCAACCTGATCCAGCTTGCCTTCTTCTGGGAGCTGACGAGCCTCTTCTCCTTCCTGCTGATCGGCTACTGGCACCACACGGGTGCCGCGCGCGAAGGCGCGCGCATGGCGCTGACCATCACTGCCACGGGCGGGCTGGCGCTCTTCGCCGGCATGCTGCTGCTCGGCCATATCGTTGGCAGCTACGACCTCGACGTCGTCCTGGCCTCGGGTGACCGCATCCGCGAGCACGCCCTTTATCTGCCGGCGCTGATCCTCGTCCTGCTCGGCTGCCTGACCAAGAGCGCGCAGTTCCCGTTCCATTTCTGGTTGCCGCATGCCATGGCGGCGCCCACGCCGGTATCCGCCTATCTGCACTCCGCCACGCTGGTGAAGGCAGGCATCTTCCTGATGGCACGGCTCTGGCCGGTGATGGCGGGAACGGATGCCTGGTTCTGGATCGTCGGAACGGCAGGGCTGATCACCCTGATCCTGGGTGCCTATGTCGCCATCTTCCAGCATGACCTGAAGGGGCTGCTCGCCTATTCGACCATCAGCCATCTCGGGCTGATCACGCTGCTTCTGGGGCTGAACAGCGACCTCGCCCTGGTGGCGGCCATCTTCCACACGCTGAACCACGCGACCTTCAAGGCCTCGCTCTTCATGGCCGCAGGCATCATCGACCATGAGACAGGGACGCGCGACATCAGGCGGTTGAGCGGGCTGAATCGCTCAATGCCATTCACCGCGCGGCTGGCCGTCGTCGCCGCGGCCGCCATGGCCGGCGTGCCGCTGCTCAACGGCTTCCTGTCCAAGGAGATGTTCTTCGCCGAGGCGCTGGATGCCTCGGTGCCGCTGCCGTCCATGCATATCCTGCTGCCCGCCGCCGCGATGCTGGCGAGCGCCTTCAGCGTCGCCTATTCGCTGCGCTTCATCCACGGCGCATTCTTCGGCCCGGACCCGACCGACCTGCCGCGCAAGCCGCATGAGCCGCCGGGCTTCATGCGCTTCCCGGTGGAGATCCTCGTTCTCATCTGCATCATGGTGGGCCTGCTGCCGGCCGCGACGATCGGGCCCTATCTGGACATGGCCGTGCGTGCCGTGCTCGGCGGGGCCACGCCGGCCTATAGCCTGGCGATCTGGCACGGGATCAACCAGCCGCTGCTGTTGAGCCTGATGGCCCTGGCCGTCGGGGTCGCGATCTACCTGGCGCTGCAGAAACACCTGCTGGCGGGGATCGAAGGGCCGCCGCTGCTGCGCGACCTGAAGGGCCAGCGCATCTTCGAGCGCACGATGGTCTTCGTCTCCTGGCGCCTCGCCCGCACGCTGGAGCGCCTGCTGGGCACGCGCCGGCTTCAGTCGCAGCTTCGGCTGCTCGTCGGCGTGTCCCTGGTGGCGGCGATCTGCCCGCTCATCCTGCGCGGAATCGGGCCGTCCCTGCCCAAGCCGACGGCGGTCGACATTCCGCTTCTCCTGGCCTGGGCCGTGGGCATCACCTGCGCCATCGGTGCGGCCTGGCAGGCGAAGTTTCACCGGCTGGCCTCGCTCATTCTCCTCGGTGGGGCCGGGCTGGTCACCTGCATCACATTCGTCTGGTTCTCCTCCCCGGACCTCGCCCTGACCCAGTTGCTGGTCGAGGTGGTGACGACCGTTCTCCTCCTGCTCGGTCTGCGCTGGCTGCCGAAGAGGCTGGTGGATGCAAGGCTGGATGCAGGTGGGCCCGGTATCGCGCCGCGGGTGCGGCGCCTGCGCGACCTCATTCTCGCCGTCGGCGCCGGATGTGGGCTCTCGGCCCTCGCCTATGCCGTGATGATGCGGCCCTTCCCCGACAGCATCTCTCGCCACTTCCTCGAACGCGCTTATTCCGAGGGTGGCGGCACCAATGTGGTGAACGTCATCCTGGTGGATTTCCGCGGCTTCGACACGATGGGCGAGATCACTGTCGTCGCGGCGGTGGCGCTCACCGTCTATGCGCTGCTGCGCCGCTTCCGCCCCGCCCGCGACAGCGTCGAGGTGCCGGAGCAGCAGCGCGACCAGAGCAGCTTCGACGACGCGCAGCCGAACCGCCAGGTCGGGGACACCGTCGCCGATTGGCTGCTGGTGCCCGGCACGATCATGCGGCTGCTCTTTCCGGTCATCGGTGTGGTCGCGGTCTATCTGCTGCTGCGCGGGCATGACCTGCCTGGCGGTGGATTCGTGGCCGGGTTGACCATGTCGGTCGCGATCATCCTGCAGTACATGGCTGGCGGGGCGCGCTGGGTTGAGGATCACCTGCGGATCCACCCGCTGCGCTGGATGGGGGTCGGCCTGCTTCTTTCCGGGGGAACGGGCGCGGCGGCCTGGGCCTTCGGGCAGCCCTTCCTCACCTCCTATTTCGCCTATACGGAGCTACCCGTGCTCGGCTCCGTCCCGACGGCGAGCGCCCTGCTCTTCGATCTCGGCGTCTTCGCCCTGGTCTTCGGCGCGACGGTGCTGATCCTGATTGCGCTCGCGCATCAATCCGTCCGCAGCCACCGCGCCGCACCGCCCCCATCCCCGGGGCGGGCCATGGGCCTGGCGGGAGAAGACTGATGGAGATCCTCATTGCCCTCGCCGTCGGCGTTCTCGGTGGCTCCGGCGTCTGGCTGTTGCTGCGGCCCCGGACCTTCCAGGTGATTGTCGGCCTGTCGCTGCTCTCCTATGCCGTGAACCTCTTCATCTTCAGCATGGGGCGGCTGCGGACGGGCGCGGCGCCGATCCTGGAGAAGGGCGGGACGGGCAGCCTCGCGGTCTTCGACGACCCGCTGCCGCAGGCCCTGGTCCTCACTGCGATCGTCATCGGCTTCGCGACCACCGCGCTCTTCCTCGTGGTGATGCTGGCCTCGCGGGGCCTGACCGGCACCGACCATGTGGACGGGCGGGAGCGTGACCGATGAGCGCCGCCCTGAATCACGCCATGAGCCATCTGGCCATCCTGCCCATCGTGCTGCCGCTGACGGTTGGCGCCCTCATGGTCATGCTTGGCGAGCACAGGCGCAGCCTGAAGGCCGCGCTCGGCTTCGCCTCGGCGGCCGCGATGGTCGTCCTGGCCCTCATGCTGCTCCATCTGGCCGATGGTGCGGGCGGCGCACCGGCCATCGTGTACCGGCTCGGAAACTGGCCCGCGACCTTCGGCATCGTGCTGGTGGTGGATCGCCTCGCGGCGCTGATGCTGCTGCTGACCTCCATCCTGGGGCTCGCCGCGCTGACCTTTTCCCTCGCGCGCTGGCACCAGATGGGCTCGCATTTCCATGCGCTGGTGCAGTTCCAGCTGATGGGGTTGAGCGGCGCCTTCCTGACCGGCGACCTGTTCAACCTGTTCGTCTTCTTCGAGGTGCTGCTGGCCGCATCCTACGGGCTGGCGCTGCACGGCTCAGGGCCTGCACGGGTGCGCGCGGGGCTGCACTACATCGCCATCAACCTCGCCGCCTCGCTGCTTTTCCTGATCGGGGCCAGCCTGATCTACGGCGTGGCCGGCACGCTGAACATGGCCGATCTGGCGGCGCGCATCCCGGCCATCGAAGGCCATAACCGGATGCTGCTGGAGGTGGGCGCCGCCATCCTCGGCACGGTCTTCCTGGTAAAGGCAGGGATGTGGCCGCTCGGCTTCTGGCTGCCGACGACCTATGCCGCCGCCAGCCCCCCGGCCGCGGCGCTCCTCTCCATCCTGAGCAAGGTGGGCCTCTATGCCGTGCTGCGCCTGTGGCTGCTGCTGTTCGGCGGGGAAGCAGGTGAATCGGCCGGCTTCGGCGGCACATGGCTGCTGGTGGGTGGCATCCTGACGATCAGCTTCGGCACGATTGCCGTGTTGGCCACCCAGGACATGGCGCGGCTGGCGGGGGCGAGCGTGCTCGTCTCCTCCGGCACGGTGCTGGCGGCTGTCGGCACCGGGCAGGTGGGGGTCACGGGCGGGGCGCTGCTGTACATGGTCAGTTCCGTGCTCGCGATCGGGGCCTTCTTCCTCGTCATCGACCTTGCCGAACGGAACCGGGAAGTCGGCGCCGATGTGCTGGCCGTCTCGCTGGAAGCCTTTGGCGAGGGGGACGAGGAGGAGCCGACGGAGGGCGAGGAGATCGGCATCGCCATCCCCGGCACCCTGGCTATCCTCGGCATCAGCTTCATGGCCTGCGCGCTACTGCTGGCCGGGCTGCCCCCGCTCTCCGGCTTCCTGGCGAAGTTCGCCATCCTTTCGCCGATGCTCGGCGTGTCCGAGGTAGGAAAGGCGGTGCCGACCCTTGCCTGGGTGCTCACCGTCGTCCTCATCCTGTCCGGCCTGGCGACTCTGGTCGCGATGACGCGGACAGGCATCAACATCTTCTGGGTGGTGCCCGAAGGAAGGCCGCCGCGGGTGCGCGTGATTGAGTTCGCGCCCGTCGCGCTGCTGCTGACCCTGTGCCTGGGACTGACGGTGCTGGCGGGCCCCGCGATGCGCTACATGGAAGCCACGGCCCAGGGGCTGCACCAGCCGGCGGGCTATGTCCGCGGCGTCCTGCCGGGGCTGCGGGCGGGCGGGGGAGGCGGCTCATGAGGCGGCTGCTGCCCTATCCGGTGATCTGGGCTTGCCTGCTGCTCCTGTGGGTGCTGCTGAACGAGAGCCTGTCGCCGGGCAGCCTTCTCCTGGGTGCGCTAGTGGCGCTGTTTGCCTGCTGGGGCTTGGCGTTGCTCCGGCCGCCGGCATCCCGGCTGCGGCAGCCGGCGGTCGCCATGCGGCTTCTCGGCATGGTACTGGCCGATATCTTCCGCTCCAACATCGCCGTGGCCCGCATCATCCTCAGCCCGCAGCAGCACGGCCGGAGAGCGGGCTTCGTGAGCATCTCGCTGGAGCTTCGCGACCCGAACGGGCTGGCGGTGCTGGCCTGCATCCTGACCGCCGCGCCGGGAACGGCCTGGGTAGACTTCGATTCGGCGGAGGGAACCCTGCTGCTCCACATCCTCGACCTGGTGGATAAGGAAAGCTGGATCGGCATCGTCAAGAACCGCTACGAGCGGCCGCTCATGGAGATCTTCCAATGACTGCGCTCCTGCCCGCCGCCATCCTCGTGGCGCAGCTGATGCTGGGGCTGGCCATGGCCTGCGCAACCTTCCGCGTGCTCCGCGGGCCGCGCGCGCAGGACCGGGTGCTCGGGCTCGACACACTCTATGTCAATGGCATGCTGCTGATGCTGACCTTCGGCATGCGCTTCGGCAGCACGCATTACTTCGAGGCGGCGCTGGTCATCGGCCTGCTCGGCTTCGTCAGCACGACAGCGCTGGCGAAGTTCCTGATGCGCGGCGAGGTGATCGAATGACGCCGCTGGAGCAACTGCCGATCTGGGCGGCGCTGCCGGCCGCGTTGCTCGTGGTGGTGGGCGCAGCCATGGCGTTGATCGGCTCCGTGGGGCTGTTGCGGCTGCGCAGCTTCTACGAGCGTGTCCATGCGCCGACACTGGCGACGAGCATGGGTATGGCCTGCGTTCTGCTGGCCTCGATGATCGTCTTTTCGGTCTTGCAGACGCGCTTGGTGCTCCACGAGCTCCTGATCGCCTTCTTCATGATCGTCACCACCCCGGTCACCCTGATGTTGCTGGCGCGTGCGGCGCTATACCGGGACCGCACCGAGGAAAGTGACCAGGTACCGCTGCTTTCCACGCCATCGGGCAGCCCTGAAGCCGAAATGGCTGCGCCAGACGGTGCGGAGGCCGTGGAAGAGCGCTGATCGGGCCGCGAGAGGCGCCGCGGCTTCAACCGCATTTCGTTCGGGCCTGGCGCAGCCGGCTCGCCGCGCTTGGCGTCGAGACGGTGATCGAGTTTCCCTGACCGCGGCCGGTGCGGCTCAGCCGGCCACCCGCCCCAGGGCGTCAAGCAAGGGACGCGAGGCGCGATACAGCGGAACATGGCCGCGGAGCAGGATCTGCGTGCTGCGTCGATAGGCCGCGCTACGGATGGCGAGTTGGCCGCCCTCGTCCCGGACAACGACGGTGGCGTCCAGGATGCCGGCCGGGTTCTCGATGCCGACCTCGATCTCGGCGAAGGATGAGCCAGGGCTGGCGAGCCCCTGCGCCACGCGATGCGCGACCGTGCCCGGGATCAGCGCCGCCGCCGCCAGGCAGCATCCTCCGGATACGGCCATGGAGGCGTGTCCGGTCTGCGGCGTGAAGTAGCGGACGCCGATGTTGCCGCCCGCTTGCGGCGGGCCGACGATGCAGACCTTGGGAATGGTCTCGCTCCGCTCCAGCTCCGCCACCGTCATCGGCTGCCCGTCCCGGCGTTTCAGCCCCATTCGCAGGCCTGCCGCGACCCAGACCTGGCGCAGCGCATCCATGAAGCTTCGGTCCGCTTCCAATTCGCGCACCGGCTCATGTGCTGTTTTCCCGAAGGCCGCGGCCTCGGCGATGACCATCGGCACGGCGACATCCACGCAGGAGACACGGTACCCGGCCACCTGGTCCTCGGCCGCGCCCGTTGGCAGCAACTGTCCGGTCTTGGCGCCGACGGGATCGTGCAGGAAGAGGTCCGCGCTCGGGAATGCGCCGTCCACCCCCGGAATCTCGGCCATGGCAAAGCCGCCCCCAGGCTCACAGATCATCCGCGCTGTGGTGACGACGCCGGTATTGGTGTTGCGGATGCCGATGTCGCAATTCCCCGCTTGCGGCGGCTGCACAAGGCCGGTGTCGAGCGCCCAGAGGGGAAGCGCGGCCGACATGTTGCCGCAGTTGACACTCCAATCCACCTCGCCATGCTCGCCGGCCAGCTGGGCCAATGTGCTGACGAGGCGTGCGGTATCCCCGGAGCCTTCCATATCGGCCAGGAACACCTTGTTGCTGGTGGCCGGGCCGCGGCCCAGGCCCGTGATCTGCCGGTTTCCTGGCCCGCGCCCGGTGAGCGGGACACCCATCAGGTGGCGCAACAGCTCCTCGCGGAGCGTCACGTCATCGGGGAGGAAGCGCTCCCACAGGACGAGCCCGGTGGATGTGCCGCCGCGCATGTGGTGCACCGGGAATTCCAGGTAGCCAGTGCGCAGGCGGGGCCGGAACTCGGGGAACTCGGGAAGCATCGGGGCTGTCATCGGGGTTCCTTGCTGCCGACGCGGTCCCCGATTCATACGGCAGCCCGGCAGGCTCCGCGAGGCACTGAGCGCCACCGCTCAAGGCAAGGGGGCCGTGACGCCGCAGCGCCGGACGCCAGGGCGGCCAGCAGGCATCGTGCGCGGCCTGCCCTGACAGCGAGGCAGGCTATCCCGCTCAAGGTGCGGCGGGCACGTCCCGGCCCAGGCGGAAGCCGTCAAGACTGAACTCGGCCACGCGGAACCAGGGATTGGAGCTTTCCAGAAAGCGCTTCCAGGGATCGTAGAGCGTCCGGAAATCCTCGGCGCGCGGCGATCTCCTCGGAGGTTTCGAAGGAGGCCTGTGGTCCGCCTCCAGCACCGGGCGGGGAAGATGCGGAGCTGGCTGCCGCCGGCGACCACCCGGCGCAGCGCATCCAGGTTGCGGGCATCGTAACGCGCCAGCATCAGCAACATCTGCTCATTCGCGGCCATTTCGAATGCCGTCTCGAAAAGCGCCGGCGGGGTTTCCCAGGCGGCGAGGTTCACCGGCGCCGTGATGCCGGCGCTGCCTTTCCACCAGCCAGGGATCAGGGGGAAGCTTTCGCCTCTCCCCCGGCCTCCGCAGCGCCATGCCCAAGGCTGCGGCGGCGCAGGACGCGTAGCGCCACCGCAGCGGCGCTCTCCACATGGTCGCGGCAGGCCTTCCAGGCGGCATCCGGATCGCGCCGCTCGATGGCCTCCACCACAAGCCGAATCTCGGTCACCGTCTGCGGCAGGCGCTCGGGATCGGAGAGGGATGTCGCGCGGAGCTGGGCATTGCGGTTGAGGAGCTGGTCAAGCATGCGCGCGACATAGGCGTTGCGGCAGCCCGCCAGCAGCACGTCGTAGAAGCGGCGCTTCAGGGCCAGCAGCGCCTCCCGGTCCGTATCCGGGCCGGCGGCCGCCAGCTCCTCATAGATGCGGCGAAGCATGCCCCGCTCCTCCGGCGTGGCGCGCTCGGCAAAGCCGGCACCCGCCAGCGCTTCCAGGACACCGCGCACCTCATAGACCTGCGCGGCCTCCTCCGGAGAGAGGAAGGCGACGAAGGGCCCCCGGTTCGGCACGACCACGACCAGACCTTCGGCCTCCAGCAACCGCACCGCCTCGCGCACGACGCTGCGGCTCGCACCGAAGAGTTCGGTCAGAAGGCGGTCCGGAAGATGTTCGCCGGGCAGGAAGCGCCCGCGCATAATCGCGGCGCGCAGGCCATCCTCGACTTGGCGGCGCACCGGCCGCGGCAGGACCCGCAGGCCTTCGTCCTTGTCCATGCCATCCATCAGCCCCTCCCGATCAGGCACTGAGCCAGAGCACCCGCCATGCTGAACGCTTGGCGGGAGTTGTTTGGCCCGAGCCTAGCACGGAAGCCGCTCTCCAGCGAAAATGCCAGATTGACAGACAATATGCCACTCTCGATGATCCTCAGGCCAACGGAGGAGAACGGTCATGGCCGAGAGCGAGATGTTCCAGAAGGGACTCGAGGTGCGTCGTAAGGTGCTCGGCGCCGAATATGTCGATGGCGGCATCGCCAAGGCCGACGACTTCATGATGGCCTTCCAGCGCATCACCACCGAATGGTGCTGGGGCTATGCCTGGACCCGACCGGGCCTCGATCATCGCACGCGCAGCATGCTGAACCTCGCCATGCTCACCGCGCTGGGCAAGACACCCGAGATCAAGCTCCATGTGAAGGGCGCCCTCGCCAACGGCCTGACCGTGGATGAGATCAAGGAGATTCTGCTTCACGCCACCGTCTATTGCGGAATCCCGGCCGGGCTCGACGCCTTCAAGGCCGCGCATGAGGTGCTGGTGAAGGAAGGTGCGCTGACCGGGGAGCCCGCAACTCCCTCGGGAGACTAGCCGCGGCCACCACGCCACGGCGGGCGGGCGGGCACGGCGCGCCTGTCCGCCCTGGCCCGCCTAAGCCGGACTGAAGGAAGAAGAAGAGGAAACGATGATGCGGAGAAGAACCGTACTTGCCGGCGCGGCCGGGCTGATCGCGGCCGGAGCGGCCCAGGCCCAGGCCACCAGCTTTCCGGATCGTGCGGTCACGATGATCGTTCCCTTCCCGCCCGGCGGCGCCACGGATCAGGTCGGGCGGCCGCTTGCTGCCGCGCTGCAGCAGCTGTGGAAGCAGCCCGTCGTCATCCAGAACCGCGGCGGCGCCGGTGGCGGCATCGGCATGCTCGCCACGGCGAATTCCAAGCCGGATGGCTATACGGTCATGCTCGGCCATCCGAGCATCTCCAGCATTCCCGCGGCGGATCGCCTGTTCGGCCGGCCCGTCACCGTGGAACGCGCGATGTTCAAGCCATTGGCGCTGCTCGCCGCCGATCCGCTGATCCTTGTCGCCAAGGGTGACGCCCGCTGGAACAGCCTGGAAGACCTGTTCGCGGCGGCCAAGGCGAAGCCGGGCGGCATCACCTACGCCTCCTCCGGTGCCTATGGTCCGCTGCACCTGCCGATCGAGATGCTGGCGCAGGCCGGCGGCGTGCAGCTCCAGCACATTCCCTTCGCTGGTGGCGGCCCTGCCATCACCGCCGTGCTCGGCGGCCATGTCGACATCACGGTGGGCTCTCCCGCGGTGGTTGCGCCGCAGGTCCAGAACGGCTCGCTGAAGGCCCTGGCCTGCACTGGCGCCCGGCGCGTGGCGCTGATGCCGGAAGTTCCCACCGCCATGGAGCTCGGCCATCGCGCAGTTGAGTTCTACCTCTGGGTCGGCTCCTTCGCTCCCCGTGGAACACCGCCCGAGACGTTGCAGGTGCTGCGGCGCGGCATCGGGGAGGTCGCGCGCAACCCGCAGTTCCTCGCGCAGATGCAGTCCATCGGCCTGCCGCTTGATTACCGCGATGGTCCTGAATTTGGTGCCTTCCTGGATCAGGATGCGGTCCGCATCGAAGCCGCCGTGCAGCGGATCGGGCGCGTCGAGTGAGCATCGTGCCGAAGCCTGCCAAGTTGGAAGCGATGTCGACACGCTTCATCGGAAAGTCTCTGCCCCGCACTGAGGACGCACGTCTGCTGCGCGGGCGCGGCCGCTACACCGCCGACCTCGCCCCGGCCGATGCCTGCCGGATGTACGTCGTCCGCTCGCCGCATGCCTCAGCCCTCATCGGGAGCATGGACATCGCCGCCGCCGCTGCCTGCCCTGGCGTGCGGCTGGTGATCGGCCCCGATGATGCGGAGATCGCCGGCTTCGGCAGCTTCACCTCCCGCGTGCGGCGCACGGCACCGGATGGGCGGCCGAACTTCGTCCCCGACTACCGCGCCCTGTCCGTGGGCAGGGCTCGCTTCGTGGGCGATGTGGTCGCGGCCATCTTCGCCGACACGATGGACCAGGCAAAGGACGCGGCCGACGCACTGCAGATCGAATGGTCCCCCCTGCCGGCGATCACGGAAACCCGGCGGGCCGCTGATCCCGGCATGCCCCGCGTCTGGGACGAGGTGCCCGACAACGTCTCCTTCCTCTATGACGCGGGGAAGCCCGCGGAGGTGGAGGCGGCGCTCGCCGCAGCGCCGCATGTCGTCACCTTCTCCTATCCGGTGAACCGCGTCCTCGCGGCTCCGATGGAGACGCGCACCGCGCTCGCCACCTACGATCCTTCGGCCGAAAGCTACACGCTTTGGGCGGGGCTCCAGAATCCGCATTTCATCCGCGAGGAACTGGCCGGCAAGGTGCTGGGCATCGACGGCAACCGGCTGCGCGTGGTCGCGCCCGATACCGGCGGGGCCTTCGGGCTGAAGGAATCGCCCTTCCCGGAGCATGTCCTTGCCCTTGTCGGCGCGCGGCGGATCGGGCGCCCCGTTCTCTGGGTCTGCGAGCGGACCGAAAGCTTCATCGCCGACCATCACGCGCGGGACCATTATTCCACGGTCACGCTCGGCCTCGACCATGACGGTAATTTCCTGGCGCTCCGTATCGAATCCCTGTCCAATCTCGGCGCCTACCTGTCCTTCAACGGCGTGCATACCGCGACCAACAATCTTGGAGGCCTGTCCGGCCTGTACCGCACGCCGCTGATCCATGCGCGCATCCGCGGCGTCTTCACCAACACGCCACCCACCTCGCCTTATCGTGGCGCAGGAAGGCCGGAGGCGACCTACGCCATCGAGCGTGCCATCGACCTCGCCGCGCGCCGCTTCGGCTTCGACCGCGTGGAGCTGCGCCGCCGCAACATGATCGCGCCCAACCAGATGCCGTATAAGACCGGCTTCGTGTTCACCTACGATTCCGGCGAGTTCGAGCGCAACATGGACGATGCGCTCCGGCTGATGGACTGGGACGGTTTTCCCGCCCGGCGCGAAGCCGCCAGGGCGCGCGGACGGCTGGCCGGGATCGGCCTGGCCAATGCCATCGAAATCGCCAACGGGCCGATCACCGGCCCCTTCACGGAAAGCGCCGAGATCCGCTTCGACGCGACCGGCAGCGCGACCGTTCTCCTGGGCGTCCACTCCCAGGGCCAGGGCCATGAGATCACCTTTGCCCAGATCGCCGCGGAGCTGCTCGGGCTGCGGGTGGAAGAGGTGAAGGTGCGCTATGGCGACACCGACCAGATCGAGCACGGCACGGGCAGCTTCGGCTCCCGTTCGGTCGTCGCCGGCGGCACCGCGCTCACCCGCGTGGCCCAGGCGATCATCGAGCGCGGCCGGGTGATCGCCGCGGCGCAGTTGGAAGCGGACGAGGCCGATATCGAGTTCGACGGGCAGCATTTCGGCGTCGCCGGCACGGATCGCAGGCTTTCCACGCGGGAGGTGGCGCGGCTCTCCTACCAGCTTGAGCCAGACCGGATCGGTGGGCGGCTGGGCCTGGCGGAGAAGCGCATTGTCGCGCCCTCCGCTCCCACCTTCCCCAATGGCTGCCATGTCTGCGAGGTCGAGATCGATCCCGAGACCGGCCGTTGCGACATTACCGGCTATTGCGTGGTGGATGATGTCGGCCGCGTCATCAATCCGCGGCTCGTGAAGGGCCAGATCCATGGCGGCGTCGCGCAGGGCATCGGCCAGATCCTGCTGGAGGACATCCGTTACGATGAGGCCGGGCAGCTGATGTCGGGCTCCTTCATGGACTACGCCATGCCGCGTGCCTCCGATCTGCCGAGCCTGATCTGCAAGAGCAACGAAGTCCCCACGCCGACCAACCCGATCGGCGCGAAGGGAGCCGGGGAGGCCGGCACGGTTGGCGCGCTGGCCGCCGTGATCAACGCCATCAGCGATGCGCTGGCGCCGCTAGGGATCGAGCATGTCGACATGCCAGCGACGCCCGACCGGATCTGGCGGACGATCCAGGCGGCACGCGTGGGGAGTTAGAGCAAGCCCAGTCCGTTCGTCGCTCTCCCGTACATAATACAATTGTCATAGCAAAAATGCTTATGTTAACGTAGCGTCAACCGGGAAGAAGACCCGGGAGGGAGGCGCGTGTGCGGCACCTGGTAGTAGTCTGGGCTGGCCTTGACCGGGTGACGCGATGAAGCGCTTGCTCCAGATATCGGACACGCATCTCAGCCCGTCCAAGGCGCATTTTGCGGCGAACTGGCGACCCCTCGCAAGTTGGGTCGAGGCGCAGCAGCCCGATCTGATCATCCATACGGGTGACGTGACCGTCGATGGCGCCGATGTGGAGGAGGACATGCGGTTCTGTGCCGCACGCCTCGCCGAGCTTCCCGCCCCGGTCCTGGCTGTTCCCGGCAACCACGATGTCGGCGAGCCAGGGCATCCGCATCAGCCGGTGAATCGCGCGCGCATCGAACGCTGGCGCCGCCATTTCGGCCGCGACTGGTGGAGCCAGGATATCGAGGACTGGCGCCTGATCGGCCTGGATTCGATGCTGTTCGGTTCCGGCATTGAGGAAGAGGCGGAGCAGCAGCTCTGGCTGCAGCGCGAGGCCGCCGAGGCCGATGGCCGCAGGCTCGCCATCTTCACCCACCGCCCCTTCATGATCGAGCATGCGGATGAGCCGGACACCGGCTACTGGTCGGTGAAGCCGGACCCCCGCCGGGCCTTGCTCGACCTCTTCGACCGCCATGACGTCGCCCTCGTCGCGACCGGCCATCTCCACCGCTCCCACGACACGGTCACCGGCGGCCGCCGCTACATTTGGGGTGGCTCCTCGGGCTTCCTGGTCGGAACGGCACTTGCCCCACCGATGCCGGGCGAAGCCCTGCTCGGCGCGGTGATCTATCGCTTCGAGGGCCGGGAGGTGACGGTGGAACGGGCCGAGGTGCCAGGGTTGGCCACCTACTGGATCGACGACGTCGTGCACGAAGTCTACCCACCCCACCCGACGGCCGTGACATAGCGGGCGGCCGCCGATGGCACGGGTTGAACTTGCTTCGATCGACAAGTCCTTCGGCGATACCGCGGTGCTGTCGGGTATCGACCTCGACATCGCCGATGGCGAGTTCCTGACCCTGGTGGGGCCCTCCGGCTGCGGAAAGTCCACGCTGATCCGCATCATCGCGGGGCTGGAGCCGCAGACGAGCGGTTCCATCCGAATCGACGGTGCCTCCGTGGATCACTTGCGCGCACATGAGCGGCGCGTCGCGATGGTGCTCCAGAGCTATGCGCTGTATCCGCACATGTCGGTCTTCGCAAACATGGCACTCCCGCTCACCTTGCAGCGCCTGTCCCTTTGGGAGCGCGTCCCGCTGCTGCGGCTGCTCTCGGCACACCGCCGCAGGACCATGCCGAAGATCCGCGAGGACGTGCAGTCCGTCGCGGCGCAGCTTCAGATCGAGCCGCTGCTCGGCCGCCGCCCGGCACAGCTTTCGGGCGGGCAGCGGCAGCGCGTTGCGCTCGGGCGGGCCATGGTGCGGCATCCCAGCGTCTTCCTGTGGATGAGCCGCTTTCGAACCTCGACGCGAAGCTGCGGGTGCAGATGCGCTCCGAGCTGACCGAGCTTCACCGCCGGCTCAAGAGCACCTTCATCTACGTGACCCATGACCAGGTCGAGGCGATGACGATGTCCGACCGCGTGGCGATGATGGATGCCGGCCGCATCCTTCAGCTGGGCACCCCGGCGGAGCTCTATGCCCGGCCGGCGAATGTGAAGGTCGCGCAGTTCATCGGCAGCCCTGCGATCAACCTCCTCCCGGCACGGCATGACCCCGGCCACCGCATGGGCGGCCGGGGTCCTTCCGATCATCAGGGGCGGGCGAGGAGGGCCTCGCCCGCAGTCCGGCTTGGCTAGCCCTGTTGCGTGCCGCCGCTGTGACCCTGGCTCGGGGCCTGCACCGCCACGAAGGCCGGCTGCCCGTCCCGGATGACCTGCAGGGCCACGGCGCCGTCATTGGACCGGACCGCATCCCGGATGGCGGAGATGGCCTGCTCCGGCCCGCGCACCGCCTTGCCGCCGACCGCGGTGATCACATCGGCCGGCTGCAGCCCCGCGGCCGCCGCCGGGCTGTTGGGCTGGACATCGGCGATGACGGCGCCCTCGGCGCCGCGCGGCACCTCAAGCCCGGCGCGCGCCGCATCCTGGAGCGTCGTCAGGGCGATGCCCAACCGGCCGCGTTGCCCATCCTCGCCCTGCTCCGCCTTCGAGGCGTCCTGCTGGTCCGTCAGGGCCGCGACCTTCACCTGCAGCCGCACCTCCTGGCCTTCGCGGCGGGTGGTCAGGGTCGTCTCCGCGCCGGTGCGCAGGTTGCCGACGGCGCGGGCCAGGTCACGTGGGCTCCGCACCGGGGTGTCGCCGAGGGCAACCACCACATCGCCCGGCTTCAGCCCGGCGCGGGCGGCGGGGCTGTTCTGCTGCACCTGGGCGACCAGCGCACCCTCGGCCTTCGGCAGGTGCAGCGCCCGCGCCATCGTCGCGTCGACCGGCTGTGTGCTGGCGCCGATGAAGCCACGCTCCACATGGCCGTTCTGCTTCAGCTGCGTCACCACGCTGCTCACGAGGTTGGACGGGATGGCGAAGCCGATGCCGATGGAACCGCCGGAGGGGCTGAAGATCGCGGTGTTCACGCCGATCACCGAGCCATCCAGCCCGAAGAGCGGACCGCCGGAATTGCCGCGGTTGATCGGCGCGTCGATCTGCAGGAAGTCGTCATAGGGGCCGCTGTGGATGTCGCGGCCGCGCGCCGAGACGATGCCCGCCGTCACGGTGCCGCCAAGCCCATAGGGATTGCCCACGGCCACCACCCAGTCGCCGGGCCGCGCCATGTCGGAATTGCCGAGGTTCAGGAAGGGCAGGGGCGCGTCGGCCTTCACCTTCAGCAGGGCCAGGTCGGTGCGCGGATCGCGCCCGACGATGCTGGCCGGGAGCTCGCGCCCGTCGTCCAGCGTCACCTTCACCTGGGTCGCGCCGTCGACCACGTGGTTGTTGGTGACGATGTGGCCTTCCGCATCGACGATGAAGCCGGAGCCGAGGGCCTGCACCGGGCGCGCCGCGCCCTGGCTGCGCTCCTGCCCCCCGAAGTACCGGCGGAACATCTGGTCCTGCTGCGAACCCTGCGGGAAGGGAGAGCCGGCCTGCCCGGTCTGCGCGTGCTCGGTGGCCGTGATGGTGACGACCGCCGGGCGCACCCGGGCGACGAGGTCACCGAAGCCCGGCAGCGATACCTGCGGCGCGGCAACGGCGGGGGCGGCGGCCTGCTGCTGGGATTGGCCCTGCGCGAAGGCCGGCACCGGTAGCCAGCCGGCGGCGCCCGACAAGGCGGTTCCGGCCAGGAGGATGGCGCCGAGGGCTGCGCCGCGACGGCGGTTGGAGGAATTGCTCATGCTGCGTCTGTCCTGCTTTCCAAGGCGGGGAGAACCCCGCGCCATGTCAGGAATGTCGGGCGGTGCCGGTGGAGGTTCGCCGACGCCAAGATGAAGGAGTTTTCAGAATTCAGCCGGCCCGGCCTGCGGAAGCTCCAGCACCGCCGAGAGGCCGCGGCCCGAGACCGCCTCGCGCAGGGTCAGCGCCCCCCCATGCAGCCGGGCGACCGCCGCCACGAGGGAGAGGCCGAGGCCGGTCCCGGGCGTCGCCCGGCTGCGATCCAGCCGGTAGAAGCGCCGCATCACCTTTTCCCGCTCCTCCGGCGGGATGCCCGGGCCTTGGTCCGACACCTCCAACACGGCTCCGGGGCGCAGGCTGACCTGGATGGTGCCCGCCCCATGGTTCAGCGCGTTGTCCAGCAGGTTCGCCAGGGCCTGGCGCAACAACGGCGCGCTCCCCGAAACCCTCTGCCCCGGCGCGATGGAGGGTTCAATCCGCCGTCCCGAGTCCTCGGCCACCGGGACGTAGATATCCACCACCTCGGCCGCCAGTGCGGAGAGATCCAGGCTGGCAAAGCCCTCCCGCCCCGCACCCGCTTCGGTCCTGGCGATGCGCAGCAGTGCGGCGAAGGTCGAGAGGATTTGGTCGAGCTCGGCGAGAGCGCCCTCCAGCGTTTCGCCATCCGCCGCCGGGTCACGCGCCCTGGCCAGCGCCGCCTCCAGGCGCTGCCGGAGCCGCGACAGGGGGGAGCGCAGGTCATGGGCCACATCGTCCGTCACCTGGCGCACCTCGGCCACGAGCGTCTCGATCCGCGCGAGCATGGCGTTGATGGTGGCGGACAGGCGGTCGAACTCGTCGCCCCGCCCGCTTTCAGGCAGGCGGCGGGTCAGATCTCCGGCCATGACCGCCCGCGCGGCGTCGCTGACGCCGGCCAGGCGCCGCTCAAGGCCGTTGGCCAGCAGGAAGCCGAGGCCCAGTGCAACCAGCGCGGCCAGCGCCCCGGCCAGGGGTGGTGTCCAGGCCAGCGCGTAGGCCGCGCGATCCACGGAGGACAGGTCGCTGGCCACGATCAGGTTCGCGCCACCCGGCAGCATCGCCCCGAGCGCGCGGAGCGGTGCGCTGTCGCCGCTCTGCCGAAGGGTGGCGAAGCCGCGCAGGGCGGCTGGCGCGGATGGCAGCCGCCCTGAGATCGGCCGGCCGTCGGAGGTTTGCAGGAGGACAAAGAGCGGTCCCTGGCGGCGCGAGTAGATTTCGGCGACCTCGGAGAGGCCGCGCAGGCCATAGGTCTCGTAGTCGCGCACCAGCCCTTCCGCCTCGGCGGCCAGAACGAGGTCGAGTTGTTGCCGGAGGGCATCCTGCGCCCTCAGCCATCCCCAGCCGGCGCCCAGGAAGGAGGTGACCAGCACAACGACGGCGATGGTCAGCGCCACCCTTGGCGCGAAGCTGCGGAGGCGGATCACTGGCAGGCCTCAGCCCTGGTCAGGCGTCGGGGAAGACAGGACATAGCCAGCACCGCGCACCGTCCGGATCATGGGCGGGTCGCCGCCGGCCTCCAGCTTGCGGCGCAGGCGGCTCACATGGACATCGACGACATTCGTCGTGGGATCGAAGGAGAAATCCCAGACCTTCTCCAACACCATCGTGCGGGTCAGCACCTCGCCGGGATGGCGCATCATGTATTCCAGAAGGCGGAATTCCGTCGGCAGGAGCTCGATGTTGCGCGCCCCGCGCCTGACGGTTCGCCGGAGCAGGTCCATGTGCAGATCGCCCACCGAAAGCTCCCGAAGCTCCGCCTGCGGGGCCGGGCGGCGCGCGAGGGCACGGATCCGCGCCCGCAGCTCCGCATAGGCGAAGGGCTTGGCCAGGTAGTCGTCCGCCCCGGCTTCGAGCCCCTCGACCTTGCGATCCACCTCGCCAAGCGCCGTGAGAACGAGGACCGGCGTGGAAATGCCGGAGGCGCGGAGGGCCCGAAGGATGGTCAGGCCATCCGGGCCGGGCAGCATGCGGTCGGTGACGATCACGTCGAAGGGCTCGTTGAGGGCCAGGAACAGCCCGTCCTTGCCGTTGCGCGCCACATCGACAACCTGCCCTTCCTCGGCCAGTCCCTTGGCGACGTAATCGGCGGTTGCGACATCATCCTCGATCAGCAGGATGCGCATGCGGCCTGGCCTTCATCGTCGATCGTCCGGAAGGCTTTACTCCCAGTCGCCCGGCCCGGCGATCCCACCGGCCGCCCGGGTCGGGCGGCGCTACGCGCGAACCTGTCGGAAGCTTGCCTTTACGAGGCGAGGCCGAGGATCCGGCGCAGCTCCGGCGCCGGCACTACCTGGCCATAGCCGCGCGCCCCCATGGCGAAGTCGGTGGAGCGCGCCAGGGGCCCGACCACGACCGGATCGAAGCCGGCATCCCGGACGAGGGCTGAGGCAACCTCCAGCGCCGCCGGGTCGTCGCCGGCGATCGGGATCGCGACCCGCGCGCCCGCGCGATTGGCCTGCTCGGCGAGAACGCGGGAGCCCAGCGTGTTGAAGGCCCGGACGAGGCGCGTGCCTGGCAGGTGCTCCGCCGAGGCGAGGCCGATTCCGCGTTCGATGGCCGCCTGGCCCACCGCTCCGTCCCGCGCCACGACCGCATTGCAGGCATCCAGCACGACTTTGCCACGGAGGGCGCCGCTCAGCTCCCGCCCGACCTCCGGCCGCGCGCCATAGGGCACGGCGACGAGCACAGCTTCCCCGAAAGCCGCTGCCTCGGCGGGCAGGCCGGCCCGGGCATTCGGCCCGGCAGCCTCGACGAGTTCCTTCAGCCTCTCCGGATGGCGCGATGAGAACAGGACCGGGTGCCCGGCACGGGCCCAGAGCGTTCCCGCCGTGCCGCCGAGACGGCCGGAGCCGATGATGCCGATGGGTGATTTCGCCGCCGGCTGTGCCGCCGCTCGCCAGCCGGGCAGGAAGAAGGCTGTTCCGGCGGCGAGAAGTAGGGCGCGGCGCCCGGGTTGGGCGGTACGGAGGAGCATGGAAGCCTCCCACTCGGTTCATCCGAGATGAGGCAGGTTAGGCCAGGCCAGGCCGGGGATGAAGCATTCTCCACCCTGAGTGCCCCTGGGCCCGGCCCTGGCCGGGCCCGGAGGACACCGGCCAGGGTCTCAGCAGGACAGCTCAGTTTGCCGGGGCGGGGTGCGTCACGCCAAAGCCAGGCATGGCAGGCACCGACTGGCCATGGACGCAGCGGTAGATAGCCCAGATCCCGAGGGCTGCCGGCAGGACGGCCAGCGAGGGCACCATGGTTGCCCAGGCTACGAGGGCGGCCGCGATGCAGCCGGAGGCAGCCCCGGCGTCCCAGCCCGCTTCGGCCGAGAAGTGGAACTGGTAGGCAGCCCCGGACTGCTTGGCCCTGTCGTAGATCACGCTCATCAGCACGGGAACATAGAGGCCCATGACCGCGGCGCCGCTTGCATTGGCGATGGTGGCGGCCACCGGCGACCAGCTCGCGCAGGCGCGCAGGGCGAAGCCCAGCGCCAGCGCCGCGCAGACGAGGACGAGATAGCCGTCGCGGCGCCCACGATCGATGGCACGCCCGCAGGTGAGGCCGGCAACCGCGCCGACCAGGCCAGCCGCGGCATTGGCGAGGCCGAAGGCCTCGTAATGCGAGCCGAGCGAGGTGAAGAGCACCATCGGCCAGGCCAGCGCCAAGCCGGAGGCCATCCAGCCATCGGCGGCGAAGGTGGCGATGCCAGAGCGGTCGATCCCCCGCATTGACTCCCGCATGCTCGGAACCGGGCCCGCATCGACGCCGCGCATCAGCATCAGCGGCACGACCGACAGGAGGGAGAGGGCGGCGGCGATGCTGAAGTCCAGCGCCGGGCCGAAGCGCTCCAGAAGAATGCCGCCCGCCAGCGGTCCCACCACGCCGACCAGGGCGCCCACGGCGGTCCTGACTCCCAGCTCGCGCCCGCGCGACGCCCCGCCGCCAGTGACGGCGGCGGCCGAGTGGTAGACAGGCCAGTAGAGGGATTCCGCCAGCGAGACCACCAGTAGCCAGGCCATGAGCCAGATCGGCTCATCCGCCCGCATCAGGGGCAGGAACTGCAGGGCGCCGAGTGCCGCACCAATGGCCATGGTGCTGCGGTAGCCGAGGCGGCGGACGACACCGAGCGCAATGAAGCGAAGCCCGAAGCGGGCGGTGAGCAGTCCCGCATAGGCGATCAGCGCCGCCGGGAGGCTGAAGCCCAGCTTCATCAGATAGGCGCCGACAAAGCCGCCCGCGAGCGCGACGGACAGTTGGTAGAAACCATAATGCAGCGTGAGCAGCCGGAATTGGCTGGTGCCAGACACGATAGCGGATCCTTATGGGAGAACCGCTATCGGCGCTGGCGAGGGATTTCAGCAGCCGTACCGGCCGCTGAAAAATACTCACATTCCCGTGAATATCAAGTTTTTGTGAGGGACGTTCCGCGGCGTTAACGGAACTGGCTCATCTCCTGCAGCTGCCTTGGGCGAGGGCTCGTCGGGCATCCGGCCGCCAAGTATTCGGGCCACCGGAAGAAGGGCTCCTGATGCGCCATGATCCAGCGCAGGACCTTCGGGTTCTGCTCGGACAGGTACTGCCAACCCTGGACCAGTTCCAGGAGCAACTCGTCCGGGCTGAGCTGCATGTCCCGCAGATCAGGGCCGATGCCAGCGAAGGTGACCATCTGCTGCCGGCATCCATGGCCATTCAGGATGGCGTCCGACTCCTCGTTCACACGGCGCCCGAGTTCGGGATCCCTGAACTGGCCGACGGCTCTGGTGTGGAGGACGGGTGTGCCATCGATGATGCCGAGGTTCCGGTAGTCGAGAAGCTTGGGCCAGAGGGAGTCGAGGCCCCAGCCCCAACCCGTGGTGGAAAGGTCCAGGGTGGGGAGCAGATGCTCGAGGGCAGACCTGCTGAAGCCGGGAACCATAATCTCCACGAAGCCAACCCGCCGCGCGAAGAAGCGCTCGTTCCGCATGCCGATATAATGCGCGTAGTGGGAGCTCTCATCGAGGGCGGGCGCGAAGAGGTCGAACCGCAGCGCGCGCGCCGCATCGAACATGGCGCTGATGGTCTCCTGACTGGCGAGGATGTCGTCGTCCGGCAGCCAGATGTGGCCATACTCGCGCCAGCCGCTCCACTCGTTGAGGAGCTGCCGCAGGCCAGTCCATTTGGGCCCGGGAATGACCTTGCCTTCAATACAGTCCAGATCCGACTGGCTGGGGATTTCCTGGAACGGGCACAGGTACAGGTCCCAGTTCCGCGGATTGCCCCGATCGACCCAGGAACGATGCAGCGAATTCCGCCCGACGCGGGCCAGCACCAGGTCCCTACCCATCAGATTCTCCTCCGGCTGAACTTCGGTGCCGGTTGCGCCCTTCGCCACCGGCCATCCTGGGAATAGGCTGAGCCGGTGTTGCTGGCGGGTTCGAAATTCACCCGTTCATCTCCCCGGGTTCCGGCGATCCTGCCCAATGCTCCATCGCCTTCCTGGTGTTCGTCACGCGTACAGCGCGGCGTGGTCGCGGAGCGTGCCTGCGGCTTCATCGCGGTAGAGATCCGGTGTCATCAGCGACGCGATCGCACCATGCGGCCCTCTGCGCTGCAGCTCGGCGATGGCATGCGCCAATTCGGCCCTGAACCGGGCGAGACGAGGCAGATCCTTGCCGAAGACGTCGTCCAGCCCGAGCGCAAGATTGGCGAGGCGCGAGGGATCGTCCCCTGCCGCCATGCCCAATGCGCGCATGCGGTCGGCAAGCGGATCCTGCACCTGCACCGGCGCGCCCATTCCGACACGCCCGGACGCACAGCAGATCCATGCGGCAACGGCGAGCACCGTGCACGGCGCCGGGCGCCCCGCTCGCAGGTTCTCGTGGACCGAGGCAAGCAGGCGCGCCTGAAACTTCTCCGAGCCATTCCTGCCGACCCGGTCGAGCTGATGCGCGATGCCGGGGTTGCGCCAACGCTCCAGCAGCTGATGCGCATAGGCCTGGATGTCATGCCCGCTCGGCGGCATGGTCGGCATCTGCTCCTGCAGCATGAAGCGCAGCGCATAGGCGGCGAAGTCCGGCTCCTCCATGAAGTCAGAGACAGTCTCCAGCCCGGCCAGGGCGCCAAGATATGCGATCGCCATATGCGTGCCGTTCAGGAGCCGCAGCTTCGAGGCTTCCCAGGGCCCCACATCCGGCACGAACTCCGCGCCGACCGCCTCCCAACGGGGGCGGGGGCCCTCGAAATCCTCAATCACCCATTGGCGGAAAGGCTCTGCCGAGACGGGGGCCGTATCGGCCAAGCCGAGCAGGGCCGCAGCGTCGGCCGCGTCCGTCTCCGTCGTGGCCGGCACAATCCGGTCGACCATCGAGCATGGGAACTGCACGGAGCGGCCGATCCAATTCGCCAGGGAATCATCATACAGCGCGGCGTAGTCCATGGCCGCCTGGCGCAGCATGCGGCCATTGGCGGGTAGGTTGTCGCAGGACATCACGACAGGCGGCCGCCGTCCCGTCCGGCGCGCTTCCGCGAGGCCCCTCACCAACATACCGAGAGCGCTGCTCGGCATGGCTGCGCGCAGGTCCCTCTGAATGTCGGGATGGCTCGTGCAGAGGCGGGCCGTGGCTGGATCGAGGCAGTAGCCCGAAGCCGTCACCGTCAGCGTCACGACGCGGATGGACGGATTGGAGAAATGGGCTAGCAGCGCTGCGCGCTCCTCCCCCGCGAAGACCACCTCGCGCAACGCGCCGACCACTTCCGCCTGGATGCGGTCCGTTCCACGTTCAAGGACGGTGTAGAGCCCATCCTGCGGGCGCAGCCTGTCCCGCGTGGTGGGCTTCACCAGGCTCGCCGCGACGATGCCCCATGACGGCGCCTCGGATTGCGCAACCGCTTCCATGGCCCGCTGCGTGAACACGGCCTGATGCGCGCGGTGGAATGCGCCGCATCCGAGATGCAGGATTCCGGGCCGGACCGCTGTCACGTCGAAGCGCGGGCGGCGGATGGAGCGCGGCAGGCGGCTGAGGGTTGACAGGGATAGTCGCGGAACAGCGGTGAGTTGGATGTTGCCGCCACCGAGGAAGCTGAATGAAGCGGCCCGCGAAGAGGAGAGATTCGCCATGTCTGTTCCACCTCTCGGGCGATAGAATCAGCGCCCGAGCTAGAACATAAGAACGCCACTTTCTGTGGATCGGTTTCTGGATATTATGTAGCCATTTTTGGTAACATAGGAAATACAACGCAGTTTACTTACCTATGATAACATAATGCATGTTAATCCCGGAGTGAGGCCGATGTGGATTTTCTGCTTCGGCTGAACTCATCCCGGATGCCCGCACTGCCGTGCCGGGTCAACCGCCGATCAGCGCGGGCGTGACCATGATGTTCCAGCTCTGCCAACCCGGGCTGCTCCGTCACCAGCTCTTCAGCCTTGTTTGGCTGCGCTGGGTATCTGGATGGTTGCCGGCGCAGGGTGTGTCTCGAATGAGCATGTCGTGAAGCAGCGCGCCGCCACATGCGGAGCAGTCTGCCGATCCGGCGGGCGGTATTGAGGGAGCTTGCCGAGCCGCGCGTTAACCTGTGTCAGCCACGCGCCATTTCCGCGCGACATCGCACCGGGCGCGCGATCGCCCAAGGGAATTGGCACTGCCGGGGAAGCCCGTGGAGGGCTGCTGGCGTTCCATCCGCTACGCCGATGATCTCATCTTCCATCCTGCGCTCAGGCCTGCTCCTGGCAGGCGCCATCTTGCGGAGCAGCAAGCCGCGACCGCTGAGCCTGCGCGAGCGCCTGGCCATGATCCCCACCACGGGCGTGCCGGCTGGGGAACGGATCGAACTTGGCTGGAGCGACAGGCAGATCCCGTTCGTCGAAGCCCGCAGCGACCGTGGCCTCGCCGTCGGGCTCGGCGTGGTGCATGCACATCTGCGCCTCGCCCAGATGGAAATCCTGCGCCGCGTATCCCAGGGACGCGTGGCCGAGATGATCGGCCCGGCGGGCGTGGTCATCGACCGGGCATTGCGGGGGCTCGATATCGGCCGTGCGGTGCCCGCCATCGAGCGGCTCCTGCCCCGGGAGACCCAGGACTGGCTCGACGGCTTTGTCGCCGGCGTGAACCATGTGCTCGCGCATGCCCGCACGCGCCCGTTCGAATGCCGTGCGCTTGCGCTGGAGCCCGAGCCCTGGAGCATGGCCGATGTGCTCCGGCTGGGGCGGCTGTTGTCCGCCGATGTGAACTGGGCTCTCTACTTCCGGCTTCTCGGCTTGCACGAGGCACCGGACTGGTCCGCCATCTGGCATCAACTCCTGCAGCACGGCACGGGGGCGTCGGTTGCCGCGGAGCCGGATGAAGCGCTGGTGCGGGTCGTCGCGACAGCCCGTTCGGGAAGCAATGCCTGGGTGGTGGGGCCGGGCAAGTCCCTCAATGCGTCACCGGTTCTCGGCGGGGATCCGCATCTGCCGATCACCGTGCCGAATGCCTGGATCACCGTCGCCTGCCGCTCGCCGCGCTTGCACCTTTGCGGGCTGATGCTCCCCGGGCTGCCGGTGGCGGCCATTGGCCGTTCGCCCGACATCGCCTGGGGCGGCACCAACCTGCACGCGGCGAGCAGCGATCTGTTCGCGCTGGAGCCGGAGGAGATGCAGGGCGTCCCGGCACGGCGGGAGATCATCCGCGTGCGCGGGGCCGCGGATGTGGCTGTGTCCTTCCGAGAGACGCACTACGGGCCCGTGCTGACGGATGCCATGCCGCTGGGAGGGCGGCCGCATGCGTTCCGCTGGGTTGGCCATACCGCGAGTGACGAGGTCACCGCCCTGCTTCGGCTGAACGCGGCCCGTAGCCTGTCGGAAGCCATGGATGCGACCGCCGGTATGGCGATACCCGGGCAGAATTTCGTGCTGGCGGATAAGGCCGGACGGATCGCCAAGGTGACGGCGGCCCATCTGCCCCGGCGAGCGCCGGGCCCGCTTCCGGACCTGGTGGCGCCAGCCGGTGGGCTCGAAGCGTGGACGAGGTTGGTCACCGGCGCCGACCTGCCCCGCGAAGTCGATCCGGAGCGGGGCTTCGTCGTTTCGGCCAATGACCGTCCGCGCGATGCCGTCGTGCCGATCGGGATGTTCTTCTCCTCGCCGGACCGGGCCGAGCGGCTGGATCATCTTCTGCGTGGCTGCACCGGCTTCCGCCTCGCGGATGCAGCGGCGCTCCAGACGGATGTAGATGTGCCTGGCGCACTTCCGCTTCGTGATCTCCTGATCGAGCGCATCGATGCGCTGCCCCCGCGGCCGGGTGGCGAGACGATGCTGGCTGATGCCCTGCGCAGATGGGATGGACATTATGACGAGGCGTCACAAGGGGCGCTCGCCTTTGAACTTCTCCTCGGCCAACTGAGCTTGCTGCTGCATTCGCGGTCCCAGCGGGCCGCCTTTGGCGCCGTCTGGAGCCAGAGGCAGTTGCTGGTGCAGGATTTCAGCAGTCGGCCGATGGCTACCTTCGCGGCTGCGCTGCGCCGCGCGCTTCGCCGTGCGGCGGGGCGCTTCCGGATATACGGGCGGTGGGGCCGGATGCACCGGCTGCGACTGCAGCATCCCTTCGCCGCGCTGCCCGTCCTCGGCCGCCGCTTCCGCCTGGCCGATCTCCCGGCGGCAGGCACCACGGATAGCGTGATGAAGACGGCACATGGTGCTGCAACCCGGCGTCATGCCGCGGCTTACGGCTCGATGGCGCGCTACGCCTTCGACATGGCCGACATCGACGCCAACCAGTTGACGCTGCTCGGTGGGCAGGATGGGTGGTGGGGAAGCGATACGATGCTTGATCAGCTCGATCCCTGGCGCCGCCATGAGGCGGTGCAGGTGCCGCTTTCGCCAGAGGCGGTGGCCCGCAGCTTCCACCACAAGACGCCGCTGCTGCCCTGATGCCTGGCATGCTCTATGATTGACGCGACGGCGCTCCTCCGCTTCTACGCCGCTGCAAGGATGACCAGGCTAAGACGCCTGGATCCCGTGCAGGCGCAGCTGCGGACATTGCGCCACCTCATCCGCATGGCAGCAGGAACCGATTTCGGTCGCGCGCATGACTTCAGGCGCATCCGGACGGTGGCGGATTACCAGACCGCCGTGCCGCTCCGGCGATACGACGACATCTGGCGCGACTGGATCGCGCCGAGCTTCCCCGTGGTCCGCAACCGGATCTGGCCGGGCACCATCCCCTATTACGCACTCAGTTCCGGGACGAGCGGCGCGCGGACCAAGCATATCCCGGTGACCCGGGCGATGGCGCGGGCGAACCGCCGGGCCACGCTGGACCTGCTGGCGCATCATCTCCAGCATTGCCCGCAAAGCCGGGTGCTGCGTGGCAAGAGCCTGATGCTGGGGGGCAGCACCGACCTCACCCCGCTTGCGCCCGGCGTGGAGGCGGGGGACCTGTCAGGCATTGCTCAGCGCGAGGTGCCGTGGTGGGCCAGGGCGCGGCTCTTCCCCCCGGCGGACATCGCCCTGATCCCGGATTGGGACCGCAAGGCCGAGCGGATCGCGGAGGCTGCGCTCGGGGAAGACCTCCGCGTGATCGGAGGCACGCCGACCTGGCTCCTGGTGCTCTTCGAGCGGCTGTTCGAGAAGGCCGGCACCGCGGACCGGCATCTCGGCGCCTTGTTCCCCGAGCTTGAACTGCTGGTGCATGGCGGCGTGCGCTTCGATCCGTTCCGTGCGCAGTTCGAGCGGCTACTCGCGGGCAGCCGGGCCGAGCTTCGTGAGGTCTACCCGGCAAGCGAGGGCTTCGTTGCCATCGCCGACCGCAGGCCTGGCGAAGGCCTGCGGCTTCTTCTCGACAATGGCATCTTCTTCGAATTTGTCCCCGTCGCCGAAATCGACGCTGCGCGGCCCACGCGCCACTGGCTCGGCAATGCCGAGATGGGGCAGGACTATGCGCTCATCCTCTCGACGAATGCCGGGCTCTGGTCCTACATCCTGGGTGACACGGTGCGGCTTGTGGACCGCACGCCGCCGCGCATCCTCGTGTCTGGCCGGATCTCCTATTTCCTGAACGCCTTCGGCGAGCACCTCACGGGCGAGCAGATCGAGGAGGCCGTGCTCGGGGCTGCCAGCGCAATGGGCGTGGAAATCGGGGAGTTCATGTTCGGCCCCCGCTTTCCCCGGGAGGGCCGCCAACCCTCTCACCAGTTGGCTGTCGAATGCGCGGCTGCGGCCGACCGCGACCGGTTCAGCGAACTGCTGGACCAGGCCCTGCGGCGGAGCAACGCGAATTTCGGGGATGACCGGCAATATGGCCGGCTTGCACCTCCGCTCGTCACCCTCGTTCCTCCTGGACGTTTCGCGGACTGGATGAGGGGCCGCGGCAAGCTGGGCGGCCAGCACAAGGTTCCACGCGTGGTGCAGGACGAGCGGCCGTTCGACGAGTTGCTCCAGGATTCTTTCTAGGTGGCAGCGATGATGCAGGCCGCACGCCATGAGATGATGGCGGGGACGGAAGCATGATCGTCACATTTGCCTCCAGCAGTCGCGCGGAGGTGAGCGGATCATCAGTCCTGGGCTTCGCATAGATTAGGGCATTGCGGGGCTGTCAGGGCCATCTGAGTGGCCCTCCTGCGCCGCAACAATGGTGAGCTTATCGGCTTACCCGCATGCTTGAGCGGCCATCAGAAGAACGGAATTCCCATGAGCGAGCATTCGTCCGACAGCAATGGCGGCAAGATTGTGCCGGAGAGTGGCATGACGCCGCCAGCATCCCTGCCGCAGGCCACGGCTGATGCCGTGGCAACCGGCGGGAAGGGCTTGTCCCTCAAGGGAGGCCGACCCGTGGTCGTCATCACCGGTGCATCCAGTGGTATCGGGCGCGCTACCGCCCTGGCTTTCGCCCGGCGCGGCGCTTCCCTGGTGCTGGCGGCGCGGCGAGCCGAGATGCTGGAGGAGGCGGCGCGGGAATGCGAGGCCCTCGGCGGCACGGCGCTGGCGGTGCCGACGGACGTGACCCGCGAGGAGGAGGTGGAGGTGCTGGGCCGCCGCGCCATCGAGCGCTTCGGCCGCATTGATGTCTGGTTCAACAATGCGGGCGTCGGTGCCTTCGGCCGGCTGGAATCCATCCCCATGGATGCCTGGCGGCGCGTCATCGAGATCAATCTTTTCGGCTATGTGCATGGCGCGAAGGTCGCGATGCGCCAGTTCCGTGCCCAGGGGCGCGGCACGCTGGTACAGAACGCCTCCATTGTCGGCGAGACGGCCAAGCCGGACGGCACGCCCTATGCCACCAGCAAGTTCGCGATCCGCGGTTTCTCCGAGGCGCTGCGGCAGGAAGTGCTCGACCAGCCCGATATCCATATCTGCACCGTGATGCCTTCGGTGGTTGACACACCCTTCTTCCAGCATGCCGCCAATTTCAGCGGCCGGAGCGTGCGTGCCGCGCCACCGGTCTATACGGCGGAGGAGGTGGCAGGGACGGTCGTGGGGCTGACGGAGCAACCGCAGGCGGAGGTGATCGTCGGCGGCTTCGGAAAGATTGCCGCCGCGCAGAAGCGGATGGCGCCGACCTTCACCACATGGTTCACCGGCCGGAGCCTGCATACGGGCTTCCTTTCGTCCGGTTCGAGCGAGGACACGACCGGCGCGCTCTTCGATCCCGTGCGGGACGGCAGGGGCGTGAGCGGGGGCTGGCGCACCAACCCCGAGAGCGGCGGTGCGCCTCTTGCTGCTATGACCTCCATGGCGGCGCTGCCACTTGATTTGGCGGCGCTGCCTTTCAGGATGGCGGATATCGGCCTGACCTCGGCCTGCCGCTTCCTGGAGGCCTTCATCCCGTCCGGTCCGCCGGGGCCCAGTTCAAAGTAACTCGCAGGGACAGCTTGTGCAGGGCAGGCCATCGGCGCCTTTGGCGTTGCGGTGACTGCTGCTGCGCCAATAGGTCAGCACCCAAGCTGCGGGCCACGCCTTTGCCAATCCGGGCATCCAGAAGCAGCCACAGAGGAGGTGCTTCGAGGCCCGGCGGTAGAGACGGATGAATCCCGGCTGGACGACGCGCGCTCCTGCGGAACCTTCCGTATGGGATCGGATGCGGGCGCTGCGCGCTGCCAATACGGCCATCCTGTCGCGCATTCCATCGAGCAACATGAATGCTGCGGTCACCATGATCGGTGAAAATGGAGCCGACCTCATTCTGCCAACGGCGCAGTGGCGAGGACCCGCTGCATGGTTTGCGGCTCCCTGCTTGTGCGGACCGCGGCATCGGTGAATAATTTTTCCGGTTTCTTAACGTTCGGCGCGACCCGCCCGCACGGGCCGGGGACGAGCCGACCGGCGGGAAAACATCGTAAGCAAGATCCGGAAAGGCCGCATGCATGCCCAAGACGCAGATCGTTTCGGACAGGATCGGCAAGCCCAGCGGGCATTTCGCGCATGCGACGGTGGTCGAGGCCAGCGGCCGGATCGTCTTCATCTCCGGCATGCTCGCTAAGGGGCCGGACGGAAAGATCATGGGTGTCGGGGATATCGAGCAGCAGACCATTCAGGTCTGCGAGAACGTGAAGGCCGCGGTTGAGGCAGCCGGCGGCACGCTGGACGACATCTGCCGTGTCGATGTGTTCGTGCGGAACATGGAGCACTTCGACACGATCCATAAGGTCCGCCGCCAGTATTTCACCGGAGCGCCGCCGGCCTCCACCATGGTCGAGACGCCGAAGATGACGTCCCCCGACGCCTTGATCGAGATGAGTGCCATCGCCGTCATCCAGAGCTAAGCGGATGGGTGAGGAGGCGCTTTCCACAATGCGCGCTGGGGACAGCGGGGCCTGGCGGCCGGCGCGGTGCCCAGCATGATGCGGGGTCACGATCTTCCGCTGCCATGTCGCGGCATTCGCGACCGGATCTGCCTCAGCTGCCTTGCGCGCGCAGGAGGCCGTCACGCGCCGCAGCGGCCCAGGTGGCATCGTCACTCTTGATCAGGGCCGCAAAGTCCTTGGATTCGAGAATATCGATCTCAGCACCCAGGCCTTCCAGCCGTGGGCGGAGGGATGGTGACAGAACGGTCGTGCGGGCAGCATCGGCAATGCGGGTGACGACCGGCTCCGGAATATTGGCGGGCCCCATCAGGCTGAACCAGCCGCCATAGACGAAGCCATCGATCCCCGCCTCATGAAGGGAGGGGATGTTCGGCATCAGGCGCGAACGCTCCCGCGATGTGACGCCGAGGGCGCGCAACCGCCCGGCCTCGATATGCGGCATGGCCGAGACGGAGGTCATGAAGGACGCCATCACATTGCCGGCGATCACGTCGGATGACATGGCGGCGCTGCCGCGATAGGGCACGGAGATAATCTCGCTCCCGGTGATGCGGGCGAAGAGGTGGCCGCCATAGAGCGAGAGTGGTTCGGAGCCGGCGATGGTGACCGTTCCAGGCTTCTCCCGCGCCAGGCGCGCGAGTTCCGCTGCGGTGCTAAAGGGTGACTTCGGCGATGCGACGAGGATATGTGTCGTCCGGGACAGCCGGATGATCGGCGTGAAGTCCTCGACCGCATCATAGGGAAGACTTCCCAGCACGTAGCGGTTCATCACATGCGAGCCGACCAGGGAGCCAAGGGTGTAGCCATCGGGGACGGCACGCGCGACGGCCTCGGTGCCGATGACGCCGCCCGCGCCGCCCCGGTTATCGACCACGACGGGCTGGCCGAGCAGCTCTGCCATCGGGTCTGCAACGAGGCGGAAGAAGCTGTCGGACCCGCTGCCCGCAGCGGTCGGGGCAATCACCCGGATGGGGCGTGTGGGAAAGCCCGGAGTGGCGGAGGCGCTGCATGCCAGGAGCAGGCCCGGCGCGGCGAGGATCGCACGACGGGAAAGGGGCATGGTCCGCTCCTTCCTCAAATCGCCGAAGCGGAACCCACGGCGCGCGGCGCCGGGGGTGTGAACTGGTCCTTTTTCATCTCGTTCCCTCCTTGGTCATGCCGTCCTAGGGGACGGCGGGCTGCGGCACCGGCGGCGGACGCTGCTCAAAGGCGGCAATCAGGTCCGAGAGCGACAACGTGACGCCGAGTTCATCCAATCCTTCAAGCAGGCAGCGACGGCGGAATGGATCGATCCCGAAGGTAAAGGCCCGTCCATCCGCCAGCATGGCCGTGCAGGAAGTCAGGTCGATGCGCAGCACCGGCTCCGGCGCAGCATCCAATGCGGTGCCAAGCTCTGCGGCATCCTGTTCGGGCAAGATGCCACAGAGCAGCCCGTTCTTGGCGGCATTGCCCGAGAAGATGTCGCCAAAGCTCGGCGCCAGCACGGCGCGGATGCCGAAATCCTGCAGCGCATAGACGGCCGCTTCCCGAGACGAGCCACAGCCGAAGTTAGCACCGGCCAGCAGGATGCCGGCTCCCTTCGCGCGGTCGACAGGATTATCGGCGATGGGCGTTCCATCGGACCGGAAGCGCAACCCCTGCAGGAATGCGTCCGCGAAGCCCTCGGAGCGACCGCGGGAGAGGAAGCGCGCCGGCACGATCTGGTCCGTGTCCGTGTTCGGCATGGGGAGGTGGAGGACGAGGGCCTCCAGGCTGCGGAAGGCCTCCATCTTAATGCACCCCCAGCGCCCGGCCATGCAGGGCGATGCTGGCGGCCAGGGCGGGGGCGACCAGATGGGTGCGCGCCCCTGGCCCCTGGCGCCCGGCGAAGTTGCGGTTGGAGGTCGAGGCGCAGCGCGCACCGGGATCGACCAGGTCGCCGTTCAGCCCCACGCACATGGAGCAGCCCGGCGTCCGCCATTCGAAGCCCGCCTCGCGGAGGATTGCGGCGGTCCCTTCCGCTTCGGCCTGCTGGCGCACAGCTTCGGAGCCCGGCGACACCATGGCGGGAATGATGGCCCTGCGTCCGCGCACCGCCGCCGCGGCGGCGCGCAGATCCTCGATCCGGCCATTGGTGCAGGATCCGATGAAGACGCGGTCGAAACGGATCTCGGCCATGGGCTGCCCCGGCTCCAGGCCCATATAGGCGATGGAACGGGCGGCGGCCTCGGCCCGCACGGGGTCGCGGTAGTCCTGCGGGCCGGGAACCCGGCCGGTGATGGGCACGGCATCCTCGGGGCTCGTGCCCCAGGTCATCATGGGCGCGAGGCGAGACGCGTCCAGCTCCACCTCCTGGTGGAAGGCGGCGTCCTGGTCGCTGGCCAGGGAGAGCCAATCCGCCGCCGCCGCGTCCCAGGCAGCGCCTTGTGGCGCATATGGGCGGCCCTTGAGGTAAGCAAGAGTGGTGGCATCGGGTGCGACGGTGCCGATCCGCGCCCCTGCCTCGATGGCCATGTTGCAAAGGGTCAGCCGCCCTTCCATGCTCAGGGCACGGACGGCCTCGCCGGTAAATTCGATGGCGTGCCCGGTGCCGCCGGCGGCACCGATCCGCGCGATGACGGCGAGGGCGAGATCCTTCGCGCTAACCCCCTCCGGCAGCCGGCCCGTCACACGGATCCGCATGTCACGCGGACGCGCCTGCCAAAGTGTCTGGGTGGCAAGCACATGCGAGACCTCGGAGGCGCCGATCCCGAAGGCGAGGGCGCCCATCGCGCCATGGGTGGCGGTGTGGCTGTCGCCGCAGACGATGATGCTGCCCGGCAGCGTCAGCCCCGCCTCCGGCCCGACCACATGCACGATGCCATGATGGCGCGTGCCGACATCGAAGAGCGTGACGCCGGACTTCCGCGCGTTCTCGCGTAGCAGCGCGAGCATGTTGGCCGCTGCTGGCTTCGCCGTGACGGCGGCGGTGGGAACATAGTGGTCGGGGAGGGCGAAGGTCAGGTCAGGTCGGCGCACGGTCAGGCCGCGCTGGCCGATGAGCTCGAAGCCGCGTCGCGATCCTTCATGGACCAGGTGGCGATCCACGAAGAGGAGGGACTGCCCGTCCTCCCGCTCGGTCACGACATGCCGTGCCCAGATCTTGCCGACGAGGCTGCGTGGGGACGAGGCCATGGCCGCGCTACTCGGCAGCGGCCCGGCTGGGGCCGGGCGTGCGGAAGCGCTCCCGCCGGTCGTCCCATTCGTCGGCACCGAATTTCTGGAACAGCTCGCGGGTCGAATGGTCGCGGACCGGTACGGGATGCCGGCCTGTCTCCTGCAGCTCAGCCAGCATCTGCTCGCAGATATTGGCGACGGAACGGAGCAGGAGTCCCGGGACGATCGCGATCTTGTAGCCGAGCGACTGGATCCAGGGCAGGTCCACATTCGGCGTCTTTCCGCCGCGGTGGAAGTTCAGGAGGCAGGGGCCCTTCACGCGCCGCGGCACCTCGGCGATCTCCTCCGCGGATTCGGGCGCCTCGACGAAAGCGACGTCGGCGCCGGCCTCCAGCGCCGCATTGGCTCGGCGGATCGCCTCCTCGAACCCGGCAACGGCGCGAGAGTCGGTGCGGGCGATGATGGTGAAATCAGGAGAGCGGCGGGCGGCGGCGGCGGCGCGGATCTTCGCGAGATACTCATCCAGGGGGATGATGGCCTTCCCTTCGAGATGGCCGCAGCGTTTCGGGAATTCCTGGTCCTCCATATGGATGGCGGCCACGCCCTGTGCTTCATATTCGCGCACGGCGCGGAAGACATGCATCTCATCGCCGAAGCCCGTATCCGCATCCGCGATCACCGGAAGATCGGCCGTGCGCGCGATGCGCCCGGCAGTCGCGACCATTTCCGTCATGGTGACCAGGCCGAAATCGGGAAGGCCGAAGCTCGCAGCCGTGGCGGCACCGCTCATGTAGATGGCCTTGAAGCCAGCCTTGGCCACGAGTGTGGCGGTAAGACCGTCATAGGCGCCCGGCGCGACGATCAGCTCGTCGCCCGCCAGCATGGCGCGAAGATTGGCGGCCTGGTTCGGCATGGACCTTGTCTCCCTATTCAACCGAAGGCGCCTTCCGGCGCGGCGAGGATGCGTTCGCAGCCGCGGCGCAGGTGTTCGCGCATCGCGGAGGCGGCCTCGGCGGTGTCGCCGCGCAGAATCGCGTCGCCGATCGCCGCGTGTTCCTGGATGGAGTCGTTCCACTGGGTAAGGCCGAGCGCGTCGCGCGCCGCGATGTTGGAAGAGGGCAGCCACATCTGCTCGATGAGGGCGGCAAGCTGTGGATTGCCAGAAAGGTCCGCGATGGTGCGGTGGAAGCGCAGATTGGCCACGCGGTAGCCCGCCATCAGGCCCAGCGCCTCCTCTTCGGGCAGCAGGCGGGTCGCGGCGCGGAAGCGTTGCGCGTTTTCCCCCTCGCCGATGCGGCGGGCCGCGAGCTCGGCGGCAAGGGCCTCGACCGGGATGCGGATCTGGTAGCGATCCGCGATCTCCTTGCGGGAGAGGCGCCGGACGGCCGCGCCGCGATGGGGGACGATGTCGACAAGGCCTTCGGCCGAGAGGCGGCGAAGGGCTTCCCGCACGGATGACCGGCTGACGCCGAGCTGGCGGGTGAGGTCGGCCTCGACAAGGCGCTGACCCAGTGCGAGGCGCCCCGAATTGATGGCCTGGCGGGTTTCTTCGACGATGAACTCAACCACCCCGCTGCGCGGCGGAGAGTTCTCGAGCGTGAGGTCGTCCGACAATCTTGTTTCCTTCCCGGCTCAATCTGTACCTGTCGACGCCTTGTCCGACAATAGTTTCTTTGTGCTGCGGTGGTTTGGCCGGAAAACAACCGAGTTTTGCGGGTGAGGGTATCTCACCAAAGGGAAATTTCGCTTGGATGGTCCGACAATGAGGTGGGCCAACCTCGCGTGCTGCCAACTCCTGCTGGTTTGGTCTCGTGAAACGGTGGGCAGCGTCCCCGGCCTATTCTGCGGGCTTCGGAACAGCAGGGCCGGCCGTGGCCAGTGCTGTCGCCCCACGGGTTTCGGGCATGGCGAGCCAGAACAGGGCAGCGCCCAGGGCGGCGACCGCGGCCAGGGTGAGGAAGGTGACGTCGTAGCCGGCATGCACCACCAGCTGGCCGGCGATCACCATGCTGAGCACGCCGCCGATCCCGTGCACCGTGCCCACCACGCCCTGGGCAGCCGCGAAATGCCCGCTGCCGCGCGTCAGGTCGGCGACCACAACCGGGAACAGCGCGCCGATCAGCCCCGCGCCGACGCCGTCGAGCAGTTGCACCGTGATCAGCCAGGCCGTGTTGTCGGATAGGGTGTAGAGCGCCCCGCGCAGGGCGAGCGCGATGAAGGCGGCCAGCAGCAGCGGCTTGCGCCCCCAGGCATCCGCCCGCGCCCCGGCCAGCGCCGCCACAGGCACCATCACGGATTGCGCCGCGATCGCCGAGGCTGCCGTCAGGGCGATGCCTTGGCCGAGATTCTGCAGCGCGAGCTTCTGCGACACCAGCACCAGCATGGACGCATTGGCCAGGTGGAACAGGGCGCCGCAGGCCGCGAAGACCAGCAGGGGCCTCGACGCCAGCAACACGCTCCAGGCCGAGGGCCGCACCGTGTGGTCCATGTCGCCCGGTGGCAGGCCCCTCGCGACCTCGTGGTCGATGGCATTCCGGGGAACCGCCGCGGCCGCCGCGACGCTCGCCAAGGCCGTGAAGCCCATTGACCAGAACAGAACCTGGTTCCCAAAAAAGGGGGCGGTGAGCAGGATCGCCAGGCTGATGGCGCCGTCCCCGGCGTGGAACAGCGCCTCGTTCCGCCCGGCCCGCCGGGCGAAGCGGGCGGGCCCGACGACGCCGAGCCCGATGGCGGCGAGGGTCGGCCCGATGGTGACGCCGGCCAGCGCGCCGATCAGCCCCGCCACCGCCACCGACCAGAACTGGGGCGCGAGAGGGATCACGAGGCAGGTCGCCGTGACTACCACGACCGCAATGGCGATCAGGGCCCGCTTGGCCCGCACGGCGTCGACGAGCGCACCGAGCGGTGCCTGGGACACCAGTCCGGTCAGGCCGCCGATTGAGAGCGCCGCGCCGATGCTTCCCGCGTCCCAGCCATGCTCGGTCATCAGGTAGACGCCGAGGAAGGCACCGAGCCCGTAGCGGGCATCGGAAACGAAGAAGCTGAGCGCGTCCAGCGCGCGCTCCGCGCGCTGCTCCTGCCGCATAGGCGTCTCCCGGCCCCAGGCGATGGGGACCCTGTGCTAACCGGCGCGGCGTCGCTGCGTTTCACCGGCGCATTGGATGGGGCCGTTGCTGCGGCCGAGGCGGTTCGTGAACAGTGCCCCGCTCAGATGTGCGGTGGGATGGATGCCCGCACAGTCCGGGCGGAACGCTTCGCACCCGGGGGCGTTACCGCTGCGCCAATCCTGAACAGTCCTCTGAACAGTCCGGGAACGCCGCCATGCGGAACCTTCGCGACCAGACCGTGGTGATCGCCGGTGCATCGAGCGGCATGGGGTTGGCGTCTGCCCTCGCCTTCGCTCGGCTCGGGTGCAATCTCGTCCTCGCGGCGCGGCGCGAGGAGGCGGTGAAGCAGGCGGCCCTCCGTTGCAATGAGACCGGCGCCGCGGAGGCTGTGGGCCTGGTGGCCGATGTGACGGACCCAAGACAGATGGGGGCGCTCGCCTCGGCCGCCATGGAGCGCTTCGGTCGCATCGATGTCTGGGTGAACATGGCCGGGCTAAGCATGTGGGGCGCTTTCGAGGAGATCCCCGTCGAGGCACAGGCGCGGCTGGTGCAGGTGAATCTCATCGGCGTCATGAATGGCTGCCACGCGGCGTTGCCGCACATGCTGCGCCAGGGGCGGGGCGTCCTCATCAACATGTCGTCGATCGGCGGGCGCATGCCGATGCCCTTCGCGGCGGCCTATACCGCCAGCAAATACGGCGTCACCGGCTTCACCGAAGCATTGCGCGACGAAGTCTCCGCGCGGTCGGGCGTGAAGGTTTGCGGCGTCTATCCCGGCTTCGTGGACACGCCCACGAATCTACATTCCGCGAACTATACCGGGCGGACGCTGCGTCCAATCCCGCCGGTGCTGGACCCCGAGAAGGTGGCGGAGGGGATTGTCAGTCTGGCGCAATATCCGCGCCGCTCGCTGCATCTCGGCCTGCACAACGCGCTGGCGGTGCCCTATGCAGTGGCGCCAGAGGCGACGGGGCGGACCGCCGGGAAGATGATGGAAGGCTTCCTGCTGCATTCGGGGCAGCCAGCCCCGGCCACGGAAGGCACGCTGTTCGATCCCGTGGCGGAGGGCACCACTACCCGCGGCGGCTGGCGGCCGGATCCTGGCACGGCCACATCCCTGACCGCCTCGCTGGCACTCCTCGCCGCGGTGCCAATCGGCCTCCTGGCCCTGAGTGTGGGTCTTGGCATGCGAGGAAGGAGGTGATGGCGGCTGCGTCGCGTTCCGCCTGGGCCATCAACTGGAAAGCCGCCGCCCTTCTCGGCCTGATCACCAGCACCTACTCCACCCTGATCTCGCAATTCCTGGCAGCGCGGATCGGCCGGGATGTGGTGGTGGACTGGATGATCGTGGCGGCCATCCCGTTCCGCGATCCCGTGATCCAGACGGAGCCGAGCTGGCTGGTCATCCTCGGCGGCATCCTGTTCCACCAATGGGCCGACTTCTCCTGGGCCGTCCTCTTCTTCGGGCTGCTCGGCCGGTGGACGGCGGGCCTCCGCCCCGGCACGATCCTGCTGCTTGCCGGGCCATGGGCCGTCTTCACCTCCGCCTCGGAATGGCTGTTCCTGGTACCCGTCCTGCCGTTCTGGCAGCCCATCTTCACCCTCAACCAGCCCTATTGGATCGGGCTGCTGGTGCATCTCACCTCGGCCTCGCTCTACCCGATCTTCCCCTGGCTCCGTGACTGGGTATCGGGGCGGCGGACCTCGCCCCATCGCCGTTTCGCCCTGGTGTGGAACGGCCTTGCTGCTGCCGGCATCTGCGTGCTGGGCGTGGTGGCCTTCCTGGGCTGGCAGGGGCGGGAGCTTCCGCATCTGGGTGGCGATGTCGCCTTCGACCAAGGCTATATGCGGCGGATGGCGGCCCATCACGCGCAAGGGGTGGAACTCGGGCTGCTGGGCGTGGAACGGGCGCAGGATCCGCGGCTCGGCGTTCTGGCGCGGCTGATGGTGGCGGACCAGAAGGGAGAGATCGCCATCTTCGAGCAGTGGTGGCGCAGCTGGTTCGGCGAGGCCCTGCCGCCGGCCAGTGCGGAGGAGCACGCCACCATGCCGGGAATGCTGCCGCAGGAGGAGATGGAGGCGCTGCGGCGCACCGGCCCGGCCGAATTCGATCAGCGCTTCATCGCCATGATGACGACCCATCACCAGGGTGCCATCGCGATGGCGGACGAGGCGCTTCGCAATGCGGGCGATATCCGGCTCCGCCTCATGTCCCATGCCACGCGCCATGCGCAGAGGGGGGAGATCGAGCTGATGCGGAACCGGACAGGCTTCGCCGTCACCAGGGCTGCGCTTGCCAACATGCTCCTTCCCGCGGGCGCCGCCCCGCCGGATGGGGTGATCGGGTCGGAGCACCGGCACTGACGCCACAAGGCGAGGCTGCATTTCCTGGCGAGGGAAAGCGGCTCCGTGCCGCTGCGGCCGCCACGGGGCCGAGGTTCCGCTACGCCCGCGATCGGCCGTCCGGCCCTGGAGCATGACGCGCCCACGGCGTCACCAGCCGGCAGCACGCCTCCTCTAGCGGCGGGCGGAGGCTCCCGCTGAAGACCGCGCGATCAGTTGGCGCCCGAGCAGGAATGTAGCGATACCGACGGTGGCCAGCAGTCCGAGATGTTGCGCCCGCCGCTGCGTGGCGCCGCCCCAGCCGTCCCGCATCCCCACTCCGTCCGCCATGGGTGCAAGGATCGTTCCGTTGCTTGCCGCGGCCGGTGGGCCATGATGCAGGAGGAACCGCATCCCCAGCCATCCGATCAGCCGGCCGACGATCTCGGGGGCAAGCGCATAGACCGGCACGAGCCTGTTCGGCGCGCCGACATGCACCGCGCGGCGCGGAGCACGCGCGAGCTGGACGATCCGCTCGGCCACGACAGCGGGGTCCAGGACCGGCGGCACCGGCCGCAGGCCCCGGCCCGTGTAATTCGCGGCGTGCCGCAGGGCCGGCGTATCGACGAAGCTGGGATACACGCCGCAGACCTGCACGCCGGAACGCGCCAACGCTTCGCATCGCAACGCATCGGTGAAGCCGGCGACCCCGAACTTGCTGGCGCTATAGGCGGCCGTGAAGGGCTGCGGCACCCGGCCGGCGATCGAGGCCATGTTAATGATGACGCCCTGCCCACCGCCGGAGCCAAGCATATGCTTCAGCGCGACATGGGACCCGTTCATCACGCCGGTCAGGTTGATGGCGACGAGTTGCGCCTGGGTCTCCATCGGGATGCTCTCGAAGGGCCCGGCGGCGGCCACGCCGGCGATATTGGCCCAGACGTCGATGCGCCCGAAGGCAGCGGCCGCTTCCTGGGCCAGCGCGGTGACCTGGGAGGCGTCGGATACATCGGTGGGCACCGGAAGGGCGCGGGGCGATCCCGCTTCCTCGCACAGCCTGGCCGCATCCCGGAGTGGCTCCTGCTGTCTGGCAGCCAGCACGAGCTTGGCTCCCTGGCGGGCGAATGCCAGGGCGAGGGCCAGCCCGATGCCGCTCGAGGCACCGGTGACCACCACGGTGCTGTTCCGCAGGTCCTGCACGATGGCTTTGCTCCCGCCTTCCCTGTGCCTCGGCACACAACGCGCGCTGGTCGTGCGCGTTGTGCGACGGGGCTCGCAAGCTGTGTCGCGGCGGAGTGGAGAGGCCCCGAGGCGCCAAGCACGGGGCTGGTCAGCCCGCTGGCCACGAGGCATGGATCAAGCCCACATGTCCTGCCCGAGGTTCATGGCACCAGATGAGCACCGATGCCCTGCTTTCCGCACTGGTCACCCTCCTCGTGACCGTGGATCCTGTCGGCATCGCGCCGATCTTTCTCTCCGTGACGGAGGGGATGACGAAGCATGAGCGGCGCATCGTGGCACTGCGGGCGACTCTCATCGCGCTTCTTATCCTGACCTTCTTTGTCGTTGGCGGACAGTCATTGCTGCATTGGCTCGGTGTGGAACTGCCGGCCTTCCGGATCGGGGGTGGCCTGCTCCTCTTCTGGATTGCCTTCGAGATGGTCTTCGAACGCCGAACCGATCGAAAGCAGGCGACGGCGGAGGTCGCGGTCCGTCAGGATCATATGCGCGATATTGCAGCCTTTCCCCTGGCGATTCCCCTTATGGCCGGACCAGGCGCCATCACGGCGGTGATCCTGCTGGCCTCCCGCAGCGATGGCAATGTCATGGCCGTACTGCTACTTCTGCTGCTCGTATGCGCCGTGATGCTGGCATGCCTTTGCGTGTTCATGGCATCGGAGCGCATCTCCGGTCTTCTCGGGCGGACGGGCAGCATCGTGTTGTCGCGGCTCCTCGGCGTTCTCCTCACGGCACTCGCGGTGCAGTTCGTGGTGGACGGGATCCGGGAGCTTCTGGTTGCGCCGTCCTGAGGCGCGCTATGCGGCAGACCTGCTGCCCCTGACCCGCTTGGCACTCGAGGCGCGGCGCTAACGCCGGGCAGGGGCCTGAATGCCCTGGCAGGAGGCTCCAAGCATGCACCCCCTGGCAGCTGTTCACCAATGGCGAAGGCTACCTGCACACCGATCAGGCTGCTCACCGTGCACTCCGTCACCCTATCCTGTCGTGACGAGTGCCGTGAACATCATATCCCGGTAGGTCCATGATCCGGTGCTGAATGGCACCGAGCCGGGGCGGAGCCTGCCGGTCACACTCGGTGGTCTTCGCGCCGGGCATTCGTCATTCTTCGCCGTCCGCTCCATGATTGGGCGGATGCATTGAGGGGGACCTCACGGCGCATGGACGGCCTGGGCTATGTACTCACGAAAGCGGATCTGCATGAGCGGTATCATCCCACTGATCCTCCGCCGCACACTCCTGGCCGTGTCGAGCGTTCTTCTCTGCTTCCTCTCTGTCGCCGCAGTGTCGGCGCAGGAATTACGCGGTCGTACCGCCTCCGAGCAGCTGGCGCGGTGCACCGATGCCGAAGCGCAGGGCGGGCGGAGTCTCAGCCTGCTCTTCTCCGGTCTCCCGCCCTTCGCCCGCGAGGTCTTGGCCCGACACGGCGTCCGCACGTCCATCGGCACCGCGGAAGGGCAGCTGCGAATCGAGCTGCATCTGGACTCGCTGCGCGAACTCAACGCGCCGCAAGGGCATCACGCCACGACCTATCTGTCGCCGCACGAGGCATCCGCCGTGCGGGAGGATACCCGCTCCCGAATCGCTCCGCTCTGGATGCTGGACGAAGCCACGGTCAAGGCGGCCGACCGTGCATATGACATCCGGCACAGCGCCGAAGCCGCCATTGCCGGGGAACCTGCGCGGCTGGTGCATTCGGAAGCCGCGGGGGAACTGCGCGACTATGATGTCGCCGGGCTCTACACGGATGCCTTCACCGGATTTGCCGCGCTGGTGCTGCAGTCCCGCCCCATGCGGCGGCGGGCGCCGCACCGGATCTACGCCATTGCCGGCACGCATGTCTTCGCGCATCGCGACTTCCGCAGTTGGGCATCGGGCCTGACGCTCGGGCGGGCGCAATTCGTCTCCACCGCCGCGCTCCGCCTGATCCACGACGCCGCTGCCTATGCGCGCGATCCGAACGGAGGGGAGGTGGTCTTCACCGGGCAGAGCCAGGGTGGGCTCACCGCGCAGGGCCTCGGTTATCTGCTGCAGACCTATCTGGATGCAGAAGAAGTGCCGCACAAGCTGGCGCATGTCGTCTCCTGGGGTGCGGTGGGTGCGGAGGAAGTGATGTTGCGCCTGCTGAAGCAGCGGCGGGCCGGGGAGGGCCGCGGCTTCGGGCGCGACTTGGAAACGCACTGGGCCGCGACCGATCCTGCATATGCCCAGGCGGCAAAGGTCTGGGCGGTACTCGGCCGGCAGTGGGACCGCATTCCACCCGGCCAGGAGCTTGCCCGATTGAGGGCGACGGCCGCGCGGATGAGGGTGGTCAGCTATTTCTTCGACATCGATCTCTTCGCCCGGGCTGGCACATTCCCCGGCACCGCCCTGGCCTTCCCGACGGCGCTGATCTTACCCGACACCTGCGAAACCACCGTCGCCGAGGCGGTGATCGGCCTGCAAGGTGGTTCCTTCGGCGTGCGGCTGGAGTCCCATTTCCTGCAGGGCTATCGCCGTGCCGTGGCGCGTGGCGCGATCGCCCTGGCGCGCCCGGCGCGGCCAGCGAAATGGGAATGGGTCGACGAACTGGCCCCGGTGTTCAACCGGCTGGGATCGCTATGGCTCGAGACCCTCTATCTGGAGGGAGCGGCATCGGGCGAAGCAAACTGGCAACATTGCCTGGTCGCGAAACGGTGGCAGACACAGGGCAATCGCTCCTGCCGCGCGAGCTTCTTTCAAGGCTGCGCGCCAGTGGCCGACAAGCGGCACTGGTGCTTGGTTCGTGAAAGCGCTGGCGGCGCGCAGCCTGTTATCCGGTGATCAAAAGGTAGCTTGGTCCTGGCCTTGAGGTTCATGCCGCCAGCCGATCTCCGCCATGGTGCTGCCGAGCACGATTGCTATGGTGCAATGGCAAGCTGCTCGCGCCCGGAACGTGGCCTTGGCAGTTGATGCCGCATGGAGATGGACATGACCGATGTCACTGACGCAGCGATCAAGCAAGGCATGGCGAGCTTCATGGCAACCTTTGGCCGAGTGCCTGACAATTTCGTCCTGCTTGCAGAGCACGCCCCCGGTGCCTTCGCAGGCTACGGACTTATGCGCGACTTTGTCATGCGGGATGTCGGCAACGGGGGCGCGCTGGACCTGAAGACGAAGGAGCTCATCTTCGCCTTGCTGGACACGCTCGCCGGGCAAACGAACGGGGCGAAGAACCACGCAGCCGCTGCCATGCGCCTTGGCCTGACCTTGCCCGAACTCGCCGAAGGACTTGTGCAGGTCCTGATGGTCGGCGGTATTACCACCTGGAACCTTACAGGTGCCGCGGTGATGAAGCACTGCGCGGAGCTGGACGGGTAGGCTGCCGCCGCGATGTCATGCCGCGCATGATCCCGGAAGTAATGTCAGCCGCCGAACGGCGTTGTCAGTTTGGTCTTCTCCGTGTCGACGACGAACACGGCCAGCAGGCGCGCGGGTTCCGTGTCGTCACGTTCTCGCTGACGGCGTGCCGGTCTCCCGGCACTTCGGAGAGGCTTTCGTCGGCGCGGTGAACGGTCGCGGGCCTGTCACTGACCTGGCTCCGGATCGCTCCCTCCAGCACTGTGGCGTAGATGAAGGCCGGGGCAGGATGGGTGTGGGCGGGCGACAAGCCGCCTGGCCCATACTCCACGAGAACGGCCTTGATGCTCTTGACCGGGACGTTCGGAAAGATGTGCTCGTAGACCAGCGTTGCCTGGGATAGGCCCTCTCCCGTCATGGTGTTCACACCCAGGGCCGGGGATGCCGGGACCGCCTCATGCCCCCACTCGCGAAGCCTGCTGACAGGCTCTGAACCGATGAGCCCGGTTCCGCCGATCACCAGGATCTTCATCTCGTCCCTCTGTCCGTCATGGGCGCTCTGCCTGAAAACGAGCGAGCTGGTACGTGACATGGGCCGGGGATAATTTCCTGCCGCCTGTATCTCCAACCTATCTGGCGCCGAGAGCGGGCGGCGGAGCGCAGCACCATTTGGCGGAACTCATAATAGCCAACTGGCTCGTTCCGAGTGTGAGAAGGGCCCGGCTAGGCGGTAAGACGCCAGAATGGTGGAGGTCGATAGCTTTCGATAATGCAAGTCTCAGAGGAGCCCTGCTAGTGTAAGAGGCTGCTGGCTCGACATTGGGGACCACAGGTCCCTCAAGAAGCGGGGGGGGGGGAACGCATGATAAGCAAGGCATTGGGAGACGGAGGCCGCGGGACTATCGGCTTGGTGACCCTGCTCTTGTTCTTCGGCGCCGTGAGCCTGGGGGCTGCCTGCTGCGAAGTCATGGCTCGGGAGGCATGGATCGGCGCGGTGCTCGGGGGATATCTCGGGCTGTGCTGGTGCCTGGCCCTTCATATGGCGCTCCGGGCCGATGCGGCATTCCTGAGCGTCAACGAGGTGAAGGCCCGAGGTGAGGCCTTGCCGGCGCGATACCTGATCAGGCTGCCAGCCTCCGCCAGCCCCGCCAGGTGAAGCGGGATGGCCGGGCGGGGGATGCCTGGCCTTCCCAAAGTTGTTGCGGTCGTCAATCCTGTCCGGAGCGCCGTAGGGTCAGCTCGTTGAGGTGGCGTGGTGCCGGCGGCCTCTCTCCCGCCGGCCATCCCTCGCGCTGCCGCTCGCGGTCTCCGTCACTTTCCTCCGTCTGGTCATGGAACAGCACCATGCGAGTGGGGAAGGCGATATCCACCCCGGCTTCCCGGAGCGCGTTCCGGATGGCGGAGACGGCCCGTCCCTGGGCCGCGACGACCCTGTTGCGCTTGCTTTCCGTCCACCAGCGCACGCGGAGAACCACGCCGGAATCAGCGAATTCCCAGGCGCGCGCGTCCGGCGGCGGATCGCTCACCACGCCCTCGACCCTTGCGAGTGCCTGCACCAAGGCAGAGACCGCCGCATCGGGATCATCCCCATATCCGATCGTCACGTCGCACTGGCTCCGCCGCACCGGAAAATGCGTCCGCACCGTGATGCTGCGTGTGTAAAGATTGCTGTTCGGGATCAGCACCCGCTGCCCGTCATAGGTCTTGATGAGTGTGGCCCGCGCCTCCACCCGTTCCACGGTGCCCTCATGACTACCCGAGACGATCTGGTCGCCGATGCGGAAAGGCCGGCTGTAGAGGATCATCAGGCCCGAGAACCAGTTCTGCAGAATGTCGCGGAAGGCGAGGCCCACCGCGAGTGATCCCACGCCCAGTGTTGCCAAAAGATCGGAGGGCTTCACCGACGGAAAGATGATCGTCGCGAAGACGAGAAATCCGGCGACGATCAGGGCCCAGCGGGCCGAGCCGCCCAGCAGCAAGCCCAGGTCCTCGCGATGGCGGCGAGCGAAGGCGAACAATACCGCACGCCGCGCGACCCATCCGCCGATCCAGAAGCCCACCAGAACGAGGAGGCCGATGCCGATATTGGGCAACAGCCAGAAGAATCCCTCCACCATGCTCTGGAGCTTGCTCGTCGCGAGTTGCTCAGGTTGTTCCATGACGTGTTCCGGCGGTGATGTGCGGCATCAACGCCTTGTTGCGCGCCGGGTTCTGAGGTCCGATGAGAAGGAGCCCGATTCGGCTCGGTGGCTGGCCGTCAACGCACCGCTTTGGCCCGAATCTTTGTTGTTATCGTGAGCAGGACCTCGGTCATCGAGCATCGCGATCCTGCCTCGTTCGAGGACGAGCGTCGGGCCAGCTTCGGCACGGCCTTGTCCCGACAGCGAACTTCGCGTTCCGGGATGCGCAGGTCGGGCGACACGGGTTCCGGGCCGCGCCCGTCAGGCGATGCTGATGGACCCACGCCGCCTCGGCGCCATGCCGAAGAGTGGCCGCAGCAAGGCGAGGCGGGAAACAAGCGCCGCGCCGGCGACGCTGATCACCAGCGCAGTGCCACCGATCACGAGGGCCTTCAGCAGCGGCTCCCCGGTCCATCCGAACAGCGCCCAGCCGAGCACCACGATGACGGTCTGGTGCAACATGTAGAAGGCCAGCGAGAGCGGCGCGAAGGCTGACAGCCCAGGTAGCCGCCGATCGAGCCAATGCCGCGCGAGGCCGAGCATGCCGATCATGACGAACCATTCCGTGCCGATGCGCAGAGCGTGCCGCGCGGCCCAGGGAAACTCCAGCACACCGAAACCGCCGCGCGCCACGGGAATTGCCGCGAACCAGAGGAGCAGGCCGGCCCCGGCGGCAAGGGTGAGGGCATGCCGGGCGCCGAGTACCGCCTGCTCCAGCGCCGGGTTCCGCCCCAGCCACCAGCCAAACAGAACCAGGAAGAGGTAATGCGCATGGTCGCCCCAGTCGTTGGCCAGGTCATGCGTGCTCGGAAAGCTGGGCCGTAGAGTGAGTTCGATCCCAACCAGCACGGCGCCCGGCAGCAGCAGCCGCCAGGGCGCGGCCGCGATCCAACGGGCCAGGCCAGGCAGCGCCCCACGGCGCGAGATCCCGGCGACCACCACCGCATAAACGAACAGGTAGGGCAGGAACCAGAGATGGTGCCAGGAGAAGTTCCCGGCCGGGTAGCAGCAGTCGAGGAGGTGCGGCAGGAAGTCGAAATAGCCACCGGCGAAGTCGATCGGGCTCTGGCGAAGCGGCGCCTCGGGCGTGATTCTCTCCACCCAGAGCTGGGGCGGCACGAGGATCAGCATGCCGAAGGCGAGCGGGAGCAACAGGCGCGCGGCCCGCTCGCGCAGGAAGGCGCCGGTGCTGCGGCTTTGGAGCGCCCATGCCGCCGCCATGCCGGCCAGCAGGAACGGTAACGGCATCTGCCAGAGGCCGATGATGCGCAGCGTCACCTCGGCGCCCCAGAAAGGCGCGGAAGCATCCTTCATGTGCCAGGGCTCGCTGTCGAACAGCCGGGCGGTGTGGAAGGGGATCAGCAGCAGCACGGCCAGCGAGCGGAGGCTGTCCACGTCACGGCGGCGGGGAATGAACGGGTCGGGCAGGGCGCACCCATTTCACGGATCCACCCGATCCGAGCTGGTGTCAGTGGCAGCCGATCAACATGCTTGTGCCCGCAGCGTCGCCTCGACAAGCAGGAGGTCGGCCGGTTTGTCCACATCCACGGCGGCGGCCCCGAATGGCATCTCCACAGCCGCGGCCCGTATGGCGCAGCGCCGTTCTATTCCATTCAGCGCGCCTCGCAGCGTCAGGCGCCCGAGCGCATAGCGGAGAAGGGTCAGCACGCCCAGCATCCGGGCCATCGCCCATGGCCGCTTCCGCAGCTGTTCCAACCGCTGCCAGAAGCGGAGGGCACGGGCAGCCTCGGGCCGGGCCAGGAGGAACAGGTTGCAGCCGCTGAAGTCGCCGTTGCGGAAGTGCAGCCATGTGCGCTGCGTGCCCGGGAAGGCGGCCAGCACCGTCTCCCGCCGGGCGAGCGCCGCAACCGCTGCCGCCTCCGGTGGCGCCGCCGTCAGCAGATGCGTCACCATCGCCGGTGTCAGCAGGGCATGGTCCGCGGTGGTCACCAGCAAGGGCGCGCCGAATTCCTCGAACACGGCTGCGGCGCTCTGGGCGGGGCTCGTGGCCGAGCGGCGCAGGATCACGCCTTCAAGGCCGTCGACGCCGTCGAGCACCGTCTCCGGCGTCTCAATCGACACCACGATGCGGCCGATCCCTGGAGTCGCCCGCAAAGCCCCAAGGACGCGCAGCAGCATGGGCACGCCCGCCACCTGAAGCAGCGCCTTGTGAGACAGGCCCGCGGCCGCGGCCATCGGATCCACCCCCCGGCGCTGCCCCGCGAGAACCAGGGCGGTCACGCCGCCCGGCGTCACGCGGCAAGCTCCTTCTCGTAGACCCGGTAGGTCTTGTAGACGCGGGCGCCGAAGGCTTCCGCCAGATGCCGCATGGGCAAGTTGTCCTCCAGCACCCAGGACATCTCGATCCGTTTGATGCCGAGGGCCAGCGCCTCCCGTCGCATCGCTTCCACCAGGAACAGCGGCAGCACCCGGCCCAGCATCCCCCTGCCCAATTGCCGGCGCACGCCCATCAGCGGCACACGCGCGGTGGACACGCCCGCGACCTTCAGCCGCCAGAGCAGCCGCGCCCAGCCAAAGGGCAGCAGCCGCCCGGAGAGGTCGCGGATCGCCTCGTTGAGATTGGGGAGGCAGACCCCGAAGGCCACCGGCTTGCCCCCCATCTCCGCGAACCATACCAGCCGCTCGTGCAGCAGGGGGCGCAGCTCGGAGGCGAGATGCGCCACCTCCTCCTTGGTGAAGGGTACGAAGCCCCAGTTGCCCGCCCAGGCCTCATTGAAGATGTCGATGAGCGCCTCGACCTCCGCCCGCAGGGCGGCCCGGCGCATCGGCCGCAGCGTGACGCCCGGTGGCAGGCCGCGCGCGACGGCGCGTGCCGCTGCGGGCGGCATCGGGACGGACGGCTCGGCGACATAGGCCAGCAGGTCGCGCGCCTTGCGGTAGCCGAGTTCCTCCAGCCGCGGCCCGGCATAGGGCGGGTCATGCGGCATCATCAGCATGGGCGGGGTGTCGAAGCCCGAGATCAGGAGACCGGTCTGCTCGTTGATCGAGAGGCTGAAAGGGCCCTGTATCAGGCGGAGCCCGCGCGCCTGGACCCAGCCTTCCGCCTCGCCCAGCAGCGCCGCGAAGATGGCGGGATCATCCTCCGCCGCCAGCAGGCCGAAATAGGCAGGCCGCGCCCCATCCGTCCCTGGCGCCAGTCGGTCCTCCTGCGCGCTGATGCGCCCGACATCGCGGCCGTCGCGCCGAGCGATCCAGAAGGCGGCCTCGCCATGGCGGAACCAAGGGTTCTTCTTCGGCGACAGGGCGTCGCGGCGCTCCATCAGAAGCGGCGGCACCCAGGCGGGATCGGCGTGGAACAGCGTGTGCGGCAGGCGGATGAAACGCTCGAGGCCGGTGCGATCGGTAACCGGCAGGATCTCGATGGAGGAGGCCCGCTCGCCCGGCGGGATCACGCCGCCTCGCCGGGGCGGGCCGGGCGGTCGCGCGGCGGGGCACCAGTCAGCTTGGCCACCCAGGGAAAGCGGGCCGCCTCCGCCCGGTCATAGCCAAGGTTGAAGACATGCGGGCTGCGCGGCCGCTGCCGTGCTTCGGCGTAGTAGGTGCCGAAGGTCCGGTCGATGACGAAGCTGGTGATGCCGTAATTGCCGCCCTCATGGTGGAAATGATGGGCGAGGTGCAGCTCCTTCATCCGCCGCAGCAGGCGCGAGCGCGGCTTGAAGTTCAGGTGCTGGATGCAGTGGCAGAATTCATAGATGCAGGTGATGACGAAACCGGCCGACACCGCCGCCGCCACCCCCGCGAGCCCGCCACCGATCCACCATCCCATGGGCACCAGGATGGCCAGGATCGTCGGCACCGTCGTCACGGGCGCGCCGAACAGCACGTCCAGCCGGTGAGGGTCCTGGTGGTGGTCGAAATGAATCCGCTTCCACAGCGCCGCCGTCAGGGGCGAGCGGTAGAGGAAGCGCGAATGCAGGATGAAGCGGTGGATCAGGTACCAGGCCAGCGGATAGGCGAAGATGGTGGCCAGCACCGCCAGCAGCGGGCGGAGGGCCGAACCTTCCGCCCAATACACGGCAAGCCCGGCGCTCAGCACCGCCAGCAGGACATAGAGATGGATCGCCGGATGAGCGGCATAGGCGACCACCAGCTCCCGCAGCGTCATGCGCCCGAGATCGAAGCTCCGTCCGCCGCGCCACGGACCGTACATGCTGCTCTCCCGTTCCCGATACCGGACCGCGCCCCGCGCAGGCCCTCAGGCTTCCTCGCGCCAGAGGCATAGGAGCCCGACGATGGCGAAGCACAGCGGCGCGATCCAGGCGGCGGGCACCGGGCCCAGCCCGCCTGCCTCGCCGACCGCGTTCATCATGCCGCCGATGACGAGATAGCCCAGGCCGAGCATGAGTCCAATCGCCGCGCGCCGGGCGGCACCATCCTGCCGCGGCAGGCCGAAGGCCGAAGGCAAGGCCAGCAGCAGCATGATGAAAGGCTCCACCGCCATGGCCGCGGTGGCCTGCAGCCGCGTCGCATAGAAGGCCGGGCCCCGCGTGACGGGCCCTTCGCCCCGCCGGCCCGCCAGCAGCCGCCCAAGCGGCTGTGACTCCGTCGGGCTCGCCAGGTCCCGCATCGCCCGGGGCGGCGGCCCCTCCGGCCAGGGCAGCTCCACCATGCTGGCGGCGCGGGACTCGCCCGGCCGGACGAGGCGCACCTCCTCCAGCCGCCAGCCCTCCGGCCCATGGGCCGCGCGGCGCGCATCGATCCAGGCCAGAGCCCGGCCCTGCGCATCGCGGCGCACGAGCAGCACGCCCCCGAGCACGCTGCCATCCCGGGAGACCGCGTCCGCGGCCAGGATATCGGTGCCGTTGCGCAGCCAGAGGCGGCGCGGCAGGTCGATTGGGCGGTCCACCGCCTCCCGCCTGTCCCACCAGTCTGCCAGGGCCCGCTCCGCCCGCGGCGCGACGCCGAGCAGCAGCACGAGCTGCAGGGCCACGGCCAGGGCGCAGGCGGGCACCAGCGCACCCAGGATGCGCCAGCTGCCGATGCCCGCTGCCCGGATTGCCGTCATCTCCAGCGTGGCGGAAAGGCGCCGGAAGGCAAGGATCGCGCCGACCAGCACGGCCAGCGGGATGAGGCGCCCAATTGTGGTCGGCAGGCGCAGCAGCGCGTAGCGGCCGATATCCAGGATGCCCCCCCGGGCCAGCACGTCGCTCGCCTTGTCGAGCAGGTCCAGGAGCTGCAGCAGCGCTGCCAGCCCCAGCAGCACCGCCAGCGCCCGGCCAAGGAAGACCAGCGTCAGGTAGCGCCCGATGACCCTGGGAAAGATCACGGAGAGGCTCTCAGCCGCCGCGGCAGCCAACCTGCGACGATGCTCGCGATCGCATCGAGCCGGGCCAGCACGCTGTCGAAGGCCCCTTCATCCGGATGCCGGTTGCTGTGCCGGAAGATCGCGATGGCGAAGGCGGCGAAGAGCAGGAAGAGGATCCAGAGTGCGGGGCGCGGATCGATCCGCCCGACATCGCCCAGGGATTCCATCAGCTGCAGCGCCTGTTGATAGACAACCAGGATCACGGCACCCAGCAGGATGGCGACCGATCGCCGGGACCGCTTGGCCGCCAGCCCCATGGGCATCGCCAACAGCGGCAGGAGCAGAAGGGAGGCCGCACGCACGAGCCGCCCGTGCAACTCGCCCTCCATGCGGCGGCGCGCCACTGGTGGGTCCGACGAGGCGTCGGCCGCCCAGAGTTCCCCCAGGGTCATCTCCCGCTCATCCACGCCCCGCATCCGGAAGATGGGAAGGCGCCGGACGAAGGGCCGGGACTGGGCCGAGCTGGCGAAGCTCAGCGTCGAGGTCTCCCCGTTAGGAAGGCGCGTGACCTGCTGCCCCTCCTCCAGCTCCATCATCAGCTCGCTCGCCTCGGGGCTGACCAGAAGCCGCCCCGTGGCGGCGGTGGTCAGCACCTCGGCGCCATCCTCCCGCCGCTGGTGCAGGAACACGCCGTGCAGGAGCCCGCCCGCGGCATCGCGGCGGTCGACGAACACCGTCAACTGCTTGCCGATCTGCACGAATTCCCCGGGTACCAGCGTGGCGTTCCAGCCCGCATTGGTCAGCGCATGGAAGGCCGCGCGATAGGCATAGCGGCTGAGTGGCTGGACATAGCCGTAGAGCCCGACACCAATCGCCGCGCAGAGCAGCCCGACCGCCAGGAACGGCCAGCTCAGCCGCGCCAGCGAAAAGCCTGAGGCCTGCAGCGCATCCAGCTCATGGTCCTGGCTCAGCCGCGCGACGACCACATAGACGGCGAGGAAAAGGGCCGCCGGGACCGCCAGGCCGAGGTAATGCGGGATCAGGTAGAGCAGCAGCTCGACGATGGAGGAAGCAGGGCTTCCGGCACCGGCCAGCAGGTTGAACAGCCGCAGCAGCCGCTCCATCAGCAGCGCCGGCAAGACCAGCAGCAGCGTCCCCGCGAGCGGCTTCGCCAGAAGCCGCAGCATGTAGCGGCTGACCAGCCCGCTCGCGGCCGGTGGCCCCCGGTCGATGCCGGCGGCGGGTCGGCGGCTCACGCTCCGGCGGCTGCCCAGGCGTCGCGCAGGCGCCGGAGGAGGTCGTCGCGCAGCGCATCCTCCGGCTCCACCGCCTGGCCCAGCGCCGGCGGGCCGGGCCAGCCCGCATCGGGGAAGCTGCGGCCGAGATGGGTGCGCTCGCCGCTGTAGCGGGGGATGACGTGGAAGTGGACGTCCGGGTCCACCATCATCAGCATGAGGTAGTTGATCTTCTCATAGCCGACGAATTCCCGCAGGATCGCCTCGATCCGGGCGACGGCGGCATGCAGGTCGGCAAAGGCCGCGGGACTGGCGGCGCTGAAGCTGGTGACCGGCTCGCGGCAGATCAGCACCAGCGAGCCGAGCGTGACCTGCTGCGGCCGCAGAAGCACGGTCCAGTGGTCGGTCTCGCCGATCAGCGTGGCGGGATAACCGAATTTGGTGAGCGTGGCGCTTGGCATGTGGAATCTCGCGCGGCCGGTATCACGGGTAAGCCAGGCGGGCCCTGGCACAGCCCGGGACCACTTCGGGCGGACTATAGGTGCTGGCCCCAGGCCCCGCCAGTTCGGGCCCGGCGCCGGGTTTCCGCCAGGGGTACAGCCAGGGTCACAGCCGGTGCGCCTCGCGGTGCTGGCCCTCCTTTTCCTGGCAGTCCCGCTGCTCGCGGGCGCCGGCCTGGCCCGGGCGGCCGAGCCCCGCGCCACGGCCTGCGCCGCGCCGGAAGCGCCGGCAGGACCAAGGCTGCGGGTGACGGTCACCGGAGCGCGCCGGGTGGCGGGCAATGTCACCGTCACGATCTATGGCCCCCGGGCTGAGGCCTTCCTGGCCCGCCGCGCCTATCTGGCACGCCAGCGCATCATGCTGCGGGCCCCCTCGGTGGAGGCCTGCTTCGCGCTCTCCGCGCCCGGCGACTACGCCATCGCGGTCTATCATGACGAAAACAATGACCACGACTTCAACCGCAACCTGATCGGCATACCCGCCGAAGGCTACGGCTTCTCCAACGACGCCCCGACCACCATCGGCCTGCCGTCCTTCAGCGATGTGCGCTTCACCGCGCCGCCGGGTGAATCCCGCATGACGATCCGGCTTCGCTACTGACCGACGGCGCCAGCCGCCGCGTCCAGTGCCGGGCATCGCGGAAGGCGCCGGTGGCCGGATCCTGGAGACGGAGGGTGGTTTCGAGCTGCCAGCCTTCCCCGCCCCGACTGATCCGGTGCAGCTGCCAGCCTGGCCTTTCGCGCCCGGTGGCCAGGGCCTGCGGTGTGCCCAGCACGGGCACCGGGCCCGCCGGCCCTGGAAGCTCGTCCTGGAGCGGAACGTGGTGATGCCCATGCAGCACCAGCTCCGCCCCGTGTCGGCCGAGGATGCCGCGCAGCGCCGCACGGTCGCCCAGCGCCTTGCGCCGCCCACCCGGCCCTAGGGCGGGCGGATGATGCACCAGCACGACCCGGAACAGCCCCTCGCGACCCATGGCATCGAGCAGCGCCGGCAGGCGGGCAAGCTGCGCCGCGCCCAGCCGACCTGCCGCCGAGCCGGGCATGGTCGGCACCGCGGAGGAAAGCCCGATCAGCGCCAGCGGCCCGCGGCGATGCAGGAAAGGGAAGGGAACGGCGCCCGGGGCCGGCGCGTCATCCGTCATCCAGGCCTGCCAGGTTCCGATGCCGGCGGCCCATGGCACGGCCACTGTCGCGTCATGGTTGCCCGGCACCACCGTCAGCCGGTCGGGCGGGCCCAGCCGCTCCAGCCAGTCCCGCGCGGCCGCGAACTCCGCGGGCAGGGCAAGGTTCGTGAGATCGCCCGTGACCGCAATGTGGTCGGCGCCGGAGGCCGCGATATCCGCCAGCAACGCATCGGAGGGCACCGCCCGCTGGCGCTTGCGCCGCCAGGCCAGATAGGCCAGCAAGCGCTTCCCCGCGAGCTGCCCGAGCGGGCGCAGAGCCCCAGGGGGAACAGGCAGGTGCAAGTCCGAGAGGTGCGCGAGGATAAAGGACATGGGGCGCCCCAATCTCGCCCGTCCGCCGCGCCGGCGCCAGCCGCGCCCGTGGCCCGGCTGCTGGGGGAATCGCCTGTCCCGATCTGGAGCATGCCCGGCTCCGTCCTGCTCCGCCGGGCCCTCGGTCGGGCCGGGATCGCGGATGTCGCGCCCTGGGACGGCGCGGGCGCACCCAATGGGACTGGCCTGCTCCTCCTGCGGGCGGACCATGTCTTTGACGCGTCGCTGGTCGCCGGCCTGGCGAAAAGCCCGGGCGTGCTGCTCTGCCGGCCGGAGGATGGCCGGCCAGTCGCGGCGCATCTGCCGGCCGGGGCATCCGCCGCCGCCGTCGCGGCCGCGCTGGAAGCAGGACGCGAGGCGGCGGACGCGGCCTTCGCCGGGCTGAAACCCTTACGGCCCGCCGCGCTGACGGAGAGCTACAACAAGGCGCTGCGCAAGCGCGGCAACCCCTATCTCCTGCGGCTGGCCCCCGAGACCCGCCGGGCGGCCGAATGGGAGATGTTCGGCGGCTCCTACAAGGGCGTCACCGATGCCATCACCAAACATGTCTGGCCCCGTCCCGCCTTCCATGTCGTGCGGGGCTGCGCCGTCCTTGGCATCACGCCGAACCAGGTGACCCTGGCGAGCCTGGTGCTGGTCTTCCTGGCGCTCTGGCTATTCGCGGAAGGCTATTTCCTGCCTGGGCTGCTGGCCGCCTGGGTGATGACCTTCCTCGATACGGTGGACGGCAAGCTGGCGCGGGTGACGCTGACCTCGACGCCCTTCGGCAATGTCTTCGACCACGCCATCGACCTGATCCACCCGCCGTTCTGGTGGCTCGCCTGGATCTATGGCCTGGGCGCCGCGGGCCTTCCGCTCGCCCATCCCGTAACGATCGGCGCCATCGTCTTCGGCGGCTATGTGCTGCAGCGGCTGCAGGAGGGGCTGTTCATCGCCCTCTACGGCATGGAGATCCATGTCTGGCGCCGCTTCGACAGCTTCTTCCGACTGTGGATCGCGCGGCGGAACCCGAATCTGCTGCTGCTCAGCCTGGGCACCCTGGCCGGGCGGCCCGATCTGGGCATGCTGGCGGTCGCGGCCTGGACGGTCTTCGGCTGCCTCGAGCAGGTGGTGGTGACGGTGCAGGCGGGGCTGGCGCGGCGCCGCGCACCGCTGCGCTCCTGGCTGGAAGGATGAGCGCACCCGCCGGTGCACGACGCATCGGCCTTATCACCAACCCGATGAGCCGCTCGCTGCGCGAAGGGCGGTTCGGGCTCGGCGCGCAGGCGGAAGGACTGCCGCGGGCGGCACCGGCCACCCGGGCGGAGTTGAGGACGGCCCTGGCGGGCTTTGCGGCCGAAGGGGTGGATCTTCTGGCCGTGCAGGGCGGCGACGGCACGCTGCGCGAGGTGCTGACGGCCCTGCCGGCAGCCTTCGGCGAGCATCCGCCCAAAATCGCGCTGCTGGCGACGGGGAAGACCAACCTCGCCGCGCGCGTGCTCGGCACGCCAGGCCCTGGGGAGGCGGCGCTCGGGCAGCTGCGGGAGGCGGCCGGGCGTGGAACGCTGAGCAGGAGGCTGCTGCCGGTGCTGGAGGTCGCGAGGCCGGGACTTGATGGAGCGGAACCCTTGCGCGGCCTGCTCTTCGGCGCCGGTGCCTTCACCGAGGCGAAGCTGCTGGCCGAACGGGCGCTGCACCGCCGCGGCATCCATGACCGTCTCGCGGTGCTGCTGGCCCTGGCGGGCATTGCGCGGCGCGCGGTTTGGCAGAGCGACCATCCGCTGCGGGCCGGCGCGCCCATGACCGTGGCGCCGGAAGGCCTGCCGCCGCATGAGGGCCACCGCTTCCTGGTGATGGCTACCTCCCTCGACCGGCTGATGCTGGGTCTCTGGCCCTTCTGGGGAGAGGGGCAGGGGCCGGTGCGCTGGCTCGATGTGGCGGCACCGCCGAAGCGTCTGCTGGCGGCGCTCTGGGCAGCCCGCCAGGGTCGGCCGCGTCCCTGGATGCCGGGGGCGGGCTATCGCAGCGGCCAAGCGGAGCGGCTCGCTGTCCGTCTCCGCACAGGCTTCGTGCTGGATGGGGAAGTGTTCAACCCGGGGCCGGAGGGACTGATCCTTTCCGCGCCCGGGCACGTCGCCTTCGTGACGCCATGACGACGCCCACCCGTGACGCGCTGGAGGGGTTGGTCGCAGCCGAGTTGTCCCCCCCGCCGGAGCCGAACCCTGCCATGCTGGCCGCCCGGCAACTGGCCGAGGACATCCTGGCCCGGCACGGCACGGGCGTGGAGGCGGTGCTGTTCTACGGGGCCTGCCGGCGGGACGGTGACGGCTCCGGCCTGCTGGACCTCTATGTGCTGACCAGCGGGCGCAAGGCCTTCTACCGCCGCCCGCTGCTGGCCTTCTTCAACGCCCTTCTGCCGCCCAACGTCCTGCATTGGCGCTGCGACGGCCCGGCCGGTCCGGTCCGCGCCAAGGTGGCGGTGATGAGCCTGCGCCAGTTCGAGCGAAAGGTCCGCGCCGAGGCGCTGGACACCACGATCTGGGCCCGGTTCTGCCAGCCCTCCACCCTGGTCCATGCACGTGATCCGGCGGCCCGGCTGCGGGTGGAGAGGGCGGTGGCCCAGGCGGTGGAGACCGCGGCCCTCTGGGCTGTGCGGCTGGGGCCGCCCGCCGGCACGCCGGATGAATATTGGCGCGGGCTCTTCGCCCATACCTATCGCGCCGAGCTTCGCGCCGAACGCGGCAACCGGCCGGACCGGCTGCTCGCCACATCGCCTGACTGGTACAGGCGGGTGCTGCCGCCCGCTTTGGCCCGGCTCGGCCTTTCGGCTGCCACGGATGGCGAGGGGCGGCTGCGGCCAGGGCCGGTCGGCGACTGGAACCGGTCCTGGGCGCTGCGCCGCGCCTGCGGGAAGGCGCTGAACGTGATGCGCCTCGTCAAGGCCGCCTTCACCTTCGATGGTGGGCCGGACTACCTCGCCTCGAAGGTCGCGCGCCATTCGGGCGTGACGGTGGAGCTGACGGACTGGCAGCGCCGGCATCCCGTGCTCGCGGCGCCGCTCCTGCTCTGGCGGCTGCGGCGGCGTGGGGCTGTGCGCTAGGCTTCACGCCGGGCGCCGGCTGGCCTGGTCACCGAAGCCGCCGATAGAGCACCCGGTTCCGGTTCCCGATCTTCACGCTGCGGATCGGCTGGTACTCGGTCCGCAGTGCCTCGGACAGCAAGGCCCAGGATGCCGGATTGATCCGGGGACGCGTGGTGTCGGTCGTGGCGATGAAGGCGGGGCGCGAGGCCAGGATGCGGCGCAGCTCGGCCACGGGGTCGACGCCGATCCCGCCCACCTCCCGCAGGTCGTTCAGATGGGTCGGGAAGACGTAAGGGGTCGGCAGGGGACTTCGCGTGAGGAAGTAAAGGATGGTCTCGCCGTCGAAGACGTAGAGGGAGGCGCCGGGCGTCACCGCCTCGGCCAGTGCCCGGACCTCCGAGCCATTCCCGCGGGAGCGCAGGTGCATGGCGGTGATCACCCCGGTGGCGGTTACCGCCACGAGCGACAGCGCCAGCATGGCCGGAATGGGGCCCAGACGCGCCGCGGATGAGCCGAGCAGCGACGCGGCCGCGACAGAGAGCGGCACCAGCAGCGGAAGGGCATAGTGGTTGTAGTAAGTGCCGAACAGCAGCACGCCCGCCACGGCCATCGCCAGCCATCCGGCCAGGAAGCCCGCCACGCGAAGCGCCTCCGGCTTCCCGGCGGCACGGCGCGCCATCCGCAGCCCGAGCACGGCGCATGCGGCCAGGGGGAGCAGAAGCCCGGCCATGGAGGCCAGTCGCCCGAGCGCCGAGCCCACCGCTGCCGTGTTGCGCTGGAACACCGAGGTGAAGTTGGCGAAGACGAAGGCCTGGAGCTCGCCCATGGCGGCATAGGAGGCCAGCGCGGCCAGGGTGGGCAGCAGGGCGCAGGCAATCCAGGCGGCGGCGCAGAGCAGGAGACGCAAGGGAGCGGCACGCGAGCGCCATCCGGCCCAGAGAAGGGCGCAGCCGAAGAACATCCCCTCGAACACCGCCGTGTACTTGATCTGCATCGCCAAGCCGATGGCGAGCATCGCCGCGGCGCCGAGCCCGAGCAGCCGCGCCGGGGATCCAGGCCGCGCGACAGCCCATAGGGTCAACAAGGCGGCCCCGGCGACGGGAAGATTGTAGAAGATCGGCGACTGGCCGCCCTCGCCGCCGAAGACGTTCAGCCAGAGGATGTAGGTGATTCCGGCGAACAGCGCTCCCCGTGACGATGCGACCTCGGCAGCGATGCGCGTGACGAGGAAGGCGGTGCCGGCGGCGAAGAGTGTCGCCACGATCTGGTACTGGACGATGCCCTCGCCACCCAATGCGCGGATGGCGGCATAGATCAGGAACAGCCCGACGGGCTTTCGGTCCCAGACCCCGACATAGGGCAGCGTCCCCTGCAGCAATCGGTCGCCGACAAGCAGGTAGAACTGCTCGTCGCCTTCGATTACCGGGTTCCCGTAGAAGGCGAGGCGCGCCAGCACGGCCACCGCAAGCAGCAGCAGCGCCACGGCGAATCCGTTACGCCCGGATGCCGCGAAGGCCCCGGGCTGCAATCCGAGGGCTGACGGACGGGGTGCTGCCGCCTCCTGCATCGCCGGTCCTATGCCGCTGGCCGAGGGGAGCCCGAAGGGGCCAGGCTTCCTACTCCGCCGCGGCCAGCGCGCTGTGGAGCAGCCCCAGCGTCCGGCCCACCCGCGCGATGGCGGCGATGGCGGTGTCGATCTGCGCCGGGGTAAGGGCGGCACTGACGCTCATGCGGAGCAGCGGCTTCCCGCCCGGCGTGGCCGGCCCAAGGGCCAGGTTCGTATAGACACCTTCCGCCAGGAGGGCGTTCCAGAACATCACCGCGGTCTCGCGATCCGGCATGGGCAGCGAGACGATGGGGCTGGGCATGGCGCCCAAGGCGAAGCCGGCGACGGCAAGGCCGGCATGCAGCTGCTGCCCGTTCCGCCGCAGCCTGTCCCGCAGCTGCGGGTTCTCCTCCATCACCTCGATCGCCTGGAACACCGAGGCGACGATGGATGGCGGCAGCGAGGCCGTGAACATATAGGCGCGGGCGGAAAGGCGCAGGGCATCGAAGCCGTCGAGGTCGGAGGCACAGAAGCCGCCGATCGCGCCGAGGCTCTTGCTGAAGGTGCCGACGACGAAATCGACATCCTCCTCCACCCCTTCCGCCTCCGCGAGGCCACGGCCCTGTTCGCCAAGCACGCCGAGCGAATGGGCCTCGTCCACCAGCAGCCAGGCACCGGCCTCGCGCTTCACCGCGGCCATTTCGCGCAGCGGCGCGGTGTCGCCGAGCATGCTGTAGATGCCCTCGGCGACGATCAGCTTCTCGCCGGGTTGGCTGGCGAGCAGGCGCAGGCGGCGCCGGAGGTCGTCGGGATCATTGTGGCGGAAGCGCGTGACCTGCGCACCGCCGAGCCGAGCGCCGTCATAGATGCTGGCATGGCTGTCCGCATCCAGCAGCAGGTGGTCCCCGCGCCCGGCCAGGGCGGAGAGCGCGCCGAGATTGGCCTGGTAGCCGGTGGTGAAGACCATCGCCGACCGGCGGCGGAGGAATCTGGCCAGCCGCCGCTCCAGCGCCGCATGGCCACCATAGGTGCCATTGGCGATGCGCGAGCCGGTGGTGCCGGTGCCCTGCGCCTCGGTCGCCGCGACGGCGCTGTCGATGCAATCCTGGTCGAAGGTCAGACCGAGATAGTTATTGGTGCCGAGCAGCAGGATGCGCCGCCCGCCCAGCATCGCCTCGGTGGCGGACAGCACGGCATCGAAGGCCACGCCGAAGGGGTCCTGCCCAGCCGCGGACACGGCCGCGTGCTCGGCGCGAAGGGCTCGAAATTTTGCCAGCATGGTTCAGGAGGCCGCGGTTTCGCTGGTCAGCACGCGAACGAGATCTCCGATCGTCTCGATCTCCGCCATCCGGTCCATCGGGATGATGGTATCGAGGCGGGTTTCGAGCAGCATGATGAAATCAATGGCTCCGACGGAGTCGAAGCTCAGGTCGTGCAGGATGCTGGTTTCCATCGTCACAGGGCCGGTCAGCTTCCCTGATTCCTCGAGCGCCTCAGTGATCTCCCGCAGGGCCGCCTGCTCGTCCAGCATCGCCTTTTCCCCTGTCAATCACGCCCATGCCCCCCCGGGCCCGGGTGGTTAAAAGCTTCCCCGAACTGTAATGCAAGTTTTGTTCTGACCCCGCCGGAGCAGGATTGGCCAGCCATTGCAGGGCGGGCACAGCCTGCCCGGCCAGCAAGATCAGGGCTGAGAAGACCGAGGCAAGGCCGGCCCCCGCCAGCCCGAAAAGCCCCAGGCCGATGAGGGCGAGGGGCAGATAAGCCGCCGTGGCCACGGTTCGCAGCCGCAGCGCAAGGCCGTGGCGCTCGACCGAAACCAGCAGCGGTTCCAGGGCAAAGCCCGCGAAGCCGATGGACGCGGCGGTGGCCAGCAGCAGCATCACGGGATAGGCGCCGGAAGCCTCCGCCCCGCCCACGAGGCGGAGCAGCCATTCCCCCAGCGCAGCCAGGACCAGAAGCAGGGCAAGCGCCAGGGCGGCCGAGAGGCGGAGTCCCCGGCGGAGCAGCCGGCGCAGCGCCGCCCGGTCCTGCGCCGCCGCCAGCCGCGCCAGCTCGGGATAGAGGGCGGGGGTCAGGAAGCGGCTGGGCTTCAGCGCCGCCTCGCCGATCTGGCGCGCCAGGGAGAAGAGCGCGGCCTCGGCCGGACCGAGCATCCACCCGACGCAGAGCGTCGCGACATGGCTCGAGCCAAGGGAAAGCGTGGTCATCAGGTTCGTGGACCAGGCAAAGCCCCAGATCCCCGGATGCGCCTCCGTTGCGCGCAGGCGACGGCCCGCCGGGTCGGGCCGCAGCAGCCCATGCCGGGCCGTCTCCCGCCAGGCGGCGGCGATCACCACCAGCCCGCCAAGGACCGTCGCCGCGTACCAGGCGCCCAGGAAGCCGGGCAGCCCCGCGCCGAGCGCCACCGCGAGCGCCGCCCCTGCCAGCCGGAAGCCGGCTCCCAGCGCATCCCGTCGCGCCAGCAGGTCGAAGCGGTCGAACAGGCGGAGGAGGCCAATCGGCGCCGCCGTGACCAGGAAGGCCGTGCTGGTGGCATAAAGCACGGCGAGGGGCACGATTTCCGGTGGCCAGCCGAAGGACGGGCCGAAGAACCAGGCCGCGGCGGCACAGGCAAGGCTGCCCACCACGGCGGAGCCCAGGTCGAGCCCGGCGGTGAAGCGCAGCATGGCCTGGAACTCGGCCCGCCGCGCCGGCTCGGTGTTGCCGGAGCCGTAGCGCAGCACGGCCTGCCAGGATTGGAACTTCACGAGGGAGGAGGCGGTCTGCGCGAAGCCGTGCACCAGGACCAGCACGCCCATCTGCGTCGCGCCCAGGCTGTGCATGGCGATGCTGAAGGCCGCCAGATTGAGCAGCGCCGTCGCCAGCTTGCCACCGAGCACCAGCCCGGCATTCCGCAGGATGCGGCGGAACAGGACATCGCCCAGAGCGGGACCCGAGCTGTCGTTCATGCGGCAAGGTCCTGCAACCGGGCGAGGATCCGAGTGGCCCGGGCGTCCCAGGTATAGGTCGCGAGGAAGGCGGCGCGGGCCTGGTCGCCGAGCGCCGCGGCGCCGGAGGTATCGGCCAGCAGGGCACGGGCGGCGGCGGCCCAGGCTCCGGTCTCCCCGGGTGGCAGCAGCAGCGCGGTCTCGCCATCGCGCAGGATCTCGCGCAGCGCCGGAATGTCCGAGGCCAGGATGGGTTTTCCCGCCGCCATGTATTCGAAGAGCTTCAGCGGCGACATCCAGCGCCCGATCTCCCGTCCGGCCGCGGAGGCCACGCTGGGCGCCGGCGGGGCGAGCAGAAGGTCGAACCGGGCGAGATAGGACGGCACGAGGGCATGCGGCACATAGCCGTGCAGATGGAGATTGGCCCTCCCGGCGCAGCGGGCACGCCAGCTCGCCAGGTCCTTCTCCGTGCCGCCGACGGCATGCAGGTCGCATTCCGGCAGGGCCTCGGCGAGAGCCGCCACCATCTCCATGCCCTTGCCGGGATAGAGATGGCCGACATAGCCGAGCTGCGGCGCGCTTGGCCGGCCAGGCCAGGAACCGGGCGGCGGGGCGGGATCCGCCACCGGGTCTGCACCGTCATGCGCCACCATCACCGGCCGCCCGGCCTGGGCCGGGATGCCTGCGGCGTAGTCCTCGGCAAGGGCGCGGGAGATGGCGACCAGCAGGGCGAAGCGGGGCTGGCGGAAGAGCCAGGATTCGGCCAGGCGACGGGCACGCCGCAGGGGCAGGGCGTGGGTTTCGTAGGCGAGGGGCGCAGCGCTCCGGCCGATGGCACAGGCCAGGGCATAGGCGTGGCGGCCATAGATGAGGTCGGGCGGCGGCCGAGAGGCCATCGCCCGTGCCACGAGCAGGGGATAGAGCAGGTTTTTCGCCAGGGGCAGCGTGGGCGGCGCGCGCAGCACAAGGTCGAAACAGGGTTCGATCCCGTAGGCGGCGAAGATGGATGGCGCATCCGCCTGCCGGCCGCGGGCATAGAGCGTCACCTGATGCCCTGCCTTCGCGAAGGCACGGCACATCTTCAGCACGTTCACCGCGCTGGCGACCCGGGAGGGGAGGGCGGTCCCCGCCACATAGCTTATGCGCATGGCGCGCCGCGCACTCCACCACGCCCAGTACCCTTGTCCGGGCCCCGGCCGGTCTTCATCCTGTGCTTTTCCGGCAAGGTCAGATCTGGTTGGACACAGGGCAGAACCCGGACCGGCCGCGCATCTGGGCGCTGCTCGGCCCCCGGACCGGCGACAACAACCAGGTGCTGGCCCTGGCCGAAGCCCTGGGTGGCCGGGTGGAGCCGCTTCGCCTTCGCTATAACTGGCTCCGGCTGCTCCCGACGCGTTTCGGCGGTATTGGGCGCGCGAGCCTGGACGCCGCATCGCGCGCCCTTCTGGCCCCGCCCTGGCCGGATCTGGTCATCGGCGTGGGGCGGCGGAGCGTGCCGGTGTCGCGGTGGATCCGCGCCCGCTCCGGTGGCCGCAGCCGGATCGTGCAGATCGGCCGGCCGCGCTGCGACCCGGCGCGGTTCGACCTTGTGGTGACCACGCCGCAATACGGCGTTCCGCCAAGCCCCACGGTGCTCGAAGCCCCGATCTCCCTCACCCGGCAGACGCCGGCACGGCTGGCCGAGGCTGCGGCGCGGTGGGGCGGGCGGTTGCAGGATTTCCCGCCGCCGAGGCTCGCCCTGGTCCTGGGCGGCCATTCCTGGCCCTGGCGGCTCCACCCGGCCGATGCCGAGGCGGCTTGCCGGGCACTGCTCACCCGCGCCGGGGCGCAGGGCGGGAGCGTGCTGGCGATCGGCAGCCGCCGGACGCCGGATGCGGTCGAGCGCAGGGTCCGGGCCGTGCTCGCCGATGCGCCCGTGCCGACTGCCTTCCTGGGTGGCCCGGGCGCGGAGAATCCCTATTCCGCTTTGCTGGCCCTCGCAGATGAACTGGCTGTCACGGCGGACAGCGCGGCGATGCTGTCGGATGCGGTGGCGACTGGGAAGCCGGTCGGGCTCGTTCCGGTCCACTCGGCGGGGCCAGGGGGGGGCTGGCTGCGGCTGATGCGCGCCCTCCGCCTCGCCGATATGGGCGAGGGTGAGGCCTCGCCCATCCTTCGCACCGCCGGCCGGGCCTGGGGCGCGCTGGTACGGCGCGGCCTGGCCGGATGGCCGCGCGACCTCTGGTTCTTCTGGCGGATGCTCGACCATCACGGCCTCGTCGGAGAGGTGGACGCGCCGGCGCAGGGCCAGCCCCCGGTCGTGGCCGAGTTGGCGGCGGCGCGGATCAGGCGGCTGCTGCCGACGGACGCGGGAGGTGGCCCCGGTACCGATCCACCAGAACCATGGAGTCGGGCCGGATATGCCGCTCCCTGATCCCGTCCGCCACCTCTTCGCGGGTGACCGAGCCCCCATCGAGGCACTCCGCGAGGAGGGCGAAGAAAAGGGCCTCCTGCCGGGCATCGGGATGCGGGCGGTAGCGCGCATGGGCGGTCCAGAGCCGCAGGAGCGGCCGGACCAGCGCGGCCGGGATCGGGCCGAAGCCGCGCTCGCGCGGGGTGAAGTCCACCGGCAGCCCGGTCTTCCAGGGCTGGGTCCGGCGCTTGGTGGTGTGCAGCAGGCGGGTCTCGGGGCTCAGCCGGTCGAAGTCGTTCCAGACGGGATCGAGCAGCCCGATGCTCTCGCGCGGCTCGCGCCGCAGCTCGATCATCTCCACATAGTCCAGCCGGCCGGCGAAGAGATCCTCCAGCATTGGCTCGAAGCGCCAATGGGGCAGTAGCGCGCAGTCCAGCAGCATGACGCTGGTGGCCAGGTAGTCCGGCGCGCCGTTGTGTCCGGGCCGGGCGCGGCACCATATCGCCTTCCCTTCGCGGTCGCGGGCGAAGAGCTCGCCTACATCGCCGACCGCGAAGACATCAGGGTCCACCACAAGGCCGACGCCCCGATGGCCCATGGCATCGGGCACGGCGAAGCGGAGTGGGGTGAAGGATTGCAGGTCGTCCATATGCCAGACGCGGCTGTGTCCCCCGCGGAGGAAGCTCCGCCCCTCCGCCGCGCGCAGCGGGGCGGAGTGCTCGGCCTCGAGCAGCCGGACCTCGAAGGCGTCTGGGTCGCGGGCATTGCGGCGGAAGGAATGGGCCGACACCAGGGCGCCCAGCCGCTGCTTGGCATTGGTGTGGATGAAGACCACCGGCCGATTCATGGGGAGACGATCCGTGGGGGTGCTGGCCTGGCTCATCCAATCCTCCGGGCGTGTTTGGCGGCCCTCGCCCTGATGGTCGTGCCGCTGCTGGCCGGCTGCGCGGCGGAAGGCGGCGGCGCGCCGGCGGGGGTCGCACGGGATGCGCCACGGCCCGAGGCTACCACGCGGTTCGACGGCTGGTACCGGGGCCGGCAGCTTCCGCTCGCCCTGAGCCCGGCCTGCCGGGAGAATCCACGAAGTGTCTGGTTCCGCGTCGAGACCGGCGTCATCGAGATGCGCAGCTCGCGCCACCGGCATTCCGCCGTGCAGAGGCCGATCCTTGTCGGGACCGTCTCTCCCGGAGGCGAGGTGGCGCTGCGGGGAGATACGTCCGACCGGCTTGCCGCAGGACGGATCGATGGGGACCGGCTGACCGCATCGGACCAGTCGGGGCCCGTCGTCCCGCGGGAAGGCCACAGCCACTGCCTCCACCACTATGACGCAGCCCGCGCCGAGGCGATCCGGCGATAGCGCCGGGCTCCCTGGCGCTGGACCCCCTGGCACTGGACCGGAGTTCAGCCATGGGCCACCGCCCCGGGGAGGCCGAGGCTCGCCCACCAGTCCAGGGTTTCGCGCAATCCCGGCTGCAGCGCGATGCGGGGCGCCCAGACAAGGGCGGGAAGCTGCCGCTCCAGGCTCGAAGCCCAGTCGCGGTGCAGGATCTCATGGGCTTTCCCGCGGCCGAACAGGGTGACCTGGCCGGTGACGGAGGACCAGGCATCCGCCGCCGCGCCGGCGGCGAGCATCACGGAATCCGGCACCGGAAGGAAATGCGGCTTCCGCTGCAGCAGGTCGGCAACATGCTTCAGGATCTCGCGCCAGCCATAGCCGTTATGGCGCTCATCCGTGACCTCGAATGTCGTTGCCAGGGGGCCCGAGCGGCAAAGGGTGACGATGGCCTCGGCCACGTCCCTCGCATGGACGAAGCCGATCCGGGGCTCGGGCGCGCGGGGCACCGGCACGATGGGCGCCGAGGCCAGCTTGCACAGGGCGAGGCCGTCGCGGTCGCCTGGGCCGTAGATGACGGAGGGCCGCAGCACCACCCAGCGCCCCGCCTCCCCGAGCTCGGCGAGTGCTGCCGCCTCGCCAGCCCGCTTGCTTTCGGCATAGGCGGAGAGCTGCGGCTCCCGGGCGGCGAGGGAGGAGACCAGGACGCAGCGCGCGGAAGGCGCTGCCGCGGCGACGGCGGCGGCAAGCCGGGCGCTGCCGTCGCGGTTTACCTCGAAGAAATCCGAGCGCCGGGGGGCCTTGGTGAGGCCAGCGAGATGCACAACGGCCTGCGCTTCCTGGACGAGCCGACGCAACGTCTCCACATCCGCCAGGTCGCCGCGCACCAGCTCGACCGAAGGCGCCTCCGCCAGGGGCGCCGCTTGGCCCCGGACCAGCATGCGAACCCGCCAGCCCTCGCGCGCCAGGGCAGCGACCACATGGCGCCCGAGAAAGCCGGTCCCGCCGGTGACGGCCGCGAGCGGCGCGTCCGTCATCGCGGGGCGGCTGCCAACTCTGCGGCGGAAGGTGCGAAAGTCCCTTCGAGATAGCGGCTGCGCGCCAGGATGCGGCTGAGCTTGCCGGAGGAAGTGCGCGGCAGGCTCCCTCGCGGCACCAGGACGACGCGGGCCTCCACGCCATGCCGGGCGCGGAGCGTGCCCGCTGCCTCGGCCGCCAGGCGCTCGCGCTCGGCATTGCCGGGGGCGCCGGGCGCCTCGATCAGCAGGACGACCTGCTCCGTCCCCTCCTCCTCGACCGCGAAGGCGGCGACATCGCCGTCACGGACCGAAGGCAGGGCGTGCTCGACGGACCATTCCAGGTCCTGCGGCCAGACATTGCGGCCATTGACGATGATCAGTTCCTTGGCGCGCCCGGTGATCACGATCTGGCCGTCCAGCCGGTAGCCGAGATCGCCCGTATCGAGCCATCCGTCCGGCGAGAGGACAGCCACGCTCTCCTCCGGCCGGTCGTCATAGCCGCGCATCAGCCCCGGCCCACGCACCAGGATCCGCCCGATCCGGCGCTCCGGCAGGGCGGTGCCGTCGGCGTCACGGATCTCGACCTCGGTCCCGGGTAGGGGCGGGCCGCAGAGGGCGAAGGCCCGGATGCGGGCGCTTTCGGTACTGGCGGGAGCGGCGATCCCGTCGCGCTCCAGACGGTCGAGATCCACCGTGTCGGTCAGCACCCCGCTTCCAAGCGGCGTGAAGCTGATGGCGAGCGTCGCCTCCGCCATGCCGTAGCTCGGCACGAAAGCCTCCGCGCGGAAGCCGTCCGGGCCGAAGGTCTCCGCGAAGCGGGTGAGAACATGCGTGCGGATCATGTCGCCGCCGATGCCCGCGGCGCGCCAGGCGGATAGGTCGAGTGCCGGTCCCTTGGCGGGGTCAGGTCGCCCCCGCCGGGCGCAGAGCTCGTAGCCGAAGCTGGGGCTGTAGGAGAGGGTGCCGCGGTGGGCGGAGAGGATGCGCAGCCAGAGATGCGGCCGCCGCGCGAATTCCTGCGGCGAGAGGAGATCGACGGTCACCTGGCCGGCCAGCGGCGCGAGGAGGAATCCGACCAGACCCATATCGTGATAGAGCGGCAGCCAGGACACCGCCCGGTCCTCCGGCACGACCTTGAGGCCATGCTGCAGGATGGCCCGGATGTTCTCCATCAGCGCCCGCTCGGTCACCGCGATGCCCATGGGGAAGCGCGTGCTGCCTGAGGAGAATTGCAGATAGGCGATTTCGTCCTCGCCCGTGGGGGCGGGCAGGGGGGTGTCATCCAGGGCGGGTGCCAGCGCAGCGACGCTGCCGAAGGCCTTGAGCCCGGCCTCCTGCGCCAGGGGAGCCAGCCAGTTCTGCAGGGTGTCGGGCACGAAGAGGGCCGAAGCCCGTGCAGCCAGGGTCAGGCGCCGGATATGCTCGATATAGGTCTCGCGGCCCCCGAATGCGGCTGGCAGCGGCATCAGCGCCGGCACCATGCCGACATACTGGCAGGCGAAGAAGGCCCTCACGACGTCCGGATGGGTCTCGGCGACGATGGCGACCCGGTCGCCCCGCGCCAGCCCGGCATGCAGAAGGCGGCGCGCCAGGGCGATGGCATCCTGGCGAAGCTGGCGGTAGGGCAGCGCCGTCGTCAGATCGCCCCGCCCGTCATGGAAGCCGAGCCCTGTCACGCCCTCGGCGGCATAATCGAGAGCCTCGGCCAGGGTGCCGAATTGTCCCAGGCGCTTGGGAAGGGAGTTCAGTGACGGGAGGGGGGTGGCCGCCATCACCTCTTCCCCGCTGGCTCGGCGGCCAGGACCGGGAGGCTATCGTCCCAGGAGCGGGCAAGGGCATCGGCATTCGCCAGGTCCGCCGGGTAGTCGACCTCTCCCCAAGGGAGGCCCTCTATCGAGGTGACCGCCACCACGCCGGTCTGGGCCAGCCCATGAATCACCGAGAGGTACCAGCGGCGAAGCCCGTCCGGCTGCCTCAGCGCCGCCTCGAGCCCTGCGGCGAACATGGCTCCGCCATTGCCGCGGAACAGCAGCATGCCGATGGATTCGCCGTTCGTCTCGGCCGGCAGCAGCGTCTTTCCGATCGCCTTCAGTCGCGTTCCATCCACCGAGACCTTCATGTCGTCGGTGTCATAGGTCTGCTTGCGATCGATGGTCACGGTGATAGGGGCTTCGGGCGCCGCGAGAAGGTGCTGCAGCACCGGCGCCGCGAACAGGGTGTCGCCGTTCAGCAGCACCGTGTCCGGTGTCTGCAGCACGTCCCGGGCGAGGAAGCAGCTGCCGATGTTTTCGGCAACCGCGAAGAATGGATTGAAGATCGTGCCGATCCGCATGCCGGGAGGGGTGATGCCCGGGAGGGTTTGCTCCAGCGTGTCGGCTTCGAACCCGGTGACGAGGGTGACATCCCGAATTCCGGACGCGGCAAGTCCCAGAAGCTGCCACTCAAGAATTGTGCGGCCGGCAACACGAAGGAGGCACTTCGGAAGATGCTCCGTGAGCGGAAGCAGGCGTCGGCCCTGGCCGGCACATAGGATGACCGCCTTCAAACTATGATCCTTCGTTAGATCGGCTACCGCCACCCGACTAAGGCCTGAGCTCTCCGGGCTGGGCGTCATTGCACATGATTTCGCCGTCTACTACGGAGGTCGGCGCCCATTCCGCAAGCGGCCCGGCGCAGCACAGGAAGGCATGGCTGGGCCGCGCAGAGCAGGTCGTTCCACTTTTCTGGGCGTTATTGCGTAAATCAGCAACGGTGAGGTGCCAAGGTGGAGGAAGGAACGGGTTCTGGCCGGCCGCGGAGGCGGTACCTACGCGGAACTGGCGTGAGTACGATCGGGCCCTGGTCGCGCGGCGACCTGACAGTTTGGATCTTGCCCGATCTGCCTTGGCAAGGGGTGAGGGCACGGGCCGGCGTGGCCGGCCCCAGACCTTCACGGATGCTGCGATCCAGACGGTGCTGACGCTGAAGGTGCTGTGCCAATCGCCCCCACGGGCGGCCCAGGGCATGGCGGGCGGCCTGATCCGCTTGGCGGGCCTGGACTGGCGGGTGCCGCATGACAGCACTCTCTCGCGGTGTCAGAGGGATTTGACGGTGACGATCCCCTACCGTCCCCAGGCGGACCGCTGCACCTGGTTGTCGACAGCACGGGATTGGAGGTGCTCGGCGAGGGCGAGTGGAAGGTGAGGAAGCACGGAGCTGACAAGCGGCGCGTCTGGCGCAAGGTGCACCTGATCACCGACGCGGACAGTCACGAGGTGCGCGCAGTCGAGATGACGGGCCACCGGCACGGCGAAGGTGGGATCGTGCCGGGACTTCTGGCGCAGGTGCCGGAAGAGGAGAGGATCGGGGTCATCAGCGGAGATGGAGCTTACGACACCCGAGGGGTCTATGAGGCTTCTGCCGCCCGCGAGGCGGCCCTGGTAGTGCCACCGCGGCGCAACGGCAGGCCATGGAAGACGAGAACCACCGGCGCGGCGGAGCGCAACGAGAGCCTGCGCGCCATTAAGCGCCTCGGGCGACGGCGGTCTTGCGAGCGCTTGGGGTTGCGCGGCTCCCGCCGCCCTGTGGAGCGCTCTGAGACGGGCAGCCGCCTCTATTCCTCAGACTGCGTGAGACTTTCGCTCCTTCGCTTCCGTCTCCGAGCGCGCTTTCCAGAAGGCCATGTCGGCTTCCTTGCTGAACATCACCCGGACACCGGTGGCGCCCTTGCTCATCCGGAGGTTCCCGCCGTTCTGGGCCCTGTGCTCGGCAACCCAGCGCTTGAACGTCGGGTCCTCACTGGTGAGGCCCGCGAACTCCAGCACTCCGGAGATCTCTTCCTGCTTGCGACGCTTGACCATGGGGCAGATCCCTATCGATGAAGGCGGAGAACGCTGAAGCAGCATCGCTTGGCGATCCCCCGGGCTCCGGCTGCTCTGCGTGGCCTTGCTCACACCGCTCTGGTTGCCCTTGCCGGCTCCGCCATCGGAGCGGGCGTCCTTGGGGTTTGCCTTGCTGCCGACGTATCTGGGTCGTGTCTCATCGCGTGGTGTAGGAGCGATGTCCCCTGGCGGGTTGAGCCGTTTATCAGGCAGGCACGGCGCCGGGGCTGATGGGTCCAGTATCGCTGACGGCGGAGACGGTCTCCAGCGTCATGTAGCGGGGGCGCTGGGTGGCCCATTCGTTGGATTGCTCCAGCAGCATCGTGCCGATCAGTCGGACGGCGGCCGCCTCGTTCGGGAATATGCCGACCACATCCGTCCTGCGCTTGATCTCGCCGCTGAGCCGCTCGATCGGGTTCGTAACTGCTATGAGGGTGGCGGTGCCTGCTTATCCAGCTGGGACAGATTCAGTCCTGACGTATGGTGAGACCATCCGGGACGAGGGGCACCGGGAGCACGTAGTGGGCAAGCCACTGTATACAATGAGCCGAGAGCTCGTGTTAGTAGCTGGCCGCCCCTGCGACCGACCCGGTTGCGCCGAGAGCGCGGATCCGTAGTTGTCGTGTTGCCCACTGCTCCCGTCTTTGCACTGGAGAGAAGCAGGAGATGGGACGTGTGATCGGCATGGACATCCACCGCACCTTTGCGGAGGTGGTGTTCTGGGGGCTGGACGCCTCAGACCAGCGGGACGGGTGGACATGACCCGCTCGGGCCTGGAGGGGTTCGGGCGGACCTTGAGCCAGGAGGATGAGGTCGTCGTCGAAGCGACCGGCAACTCCATGGCGGTGGTGCGGGTGCTCAGCTCCTATGTGGCGCGGGTGGTCGTGGCCAACCCACTGCAGGTCAAGGCAATCGCTCACCCCCAGGTCAAGACCGACAAGATCGATGCCGGCGTGCTGGCCTCGCTTCGCGCGGCGGGCTTCCTGCCCGAGGTGTGGGTGCCCGATGCCGGCACCGAGCGGCGGCGCCGGCTGGTGGCGCGACGCAACCAGGTCGTGCGGCATCGCACCCGGGTCAAGAACGAGGTGCATGCCATCCTGCAGGCGCATCTGGTGCCGCCCTGTCCGCATGCCGACCTGTTCGGCCGGCCCAACCAACGCCTCGTTTCCCAACCTCGTCGATGGCTGGTTTGCCCACCTCACCCTGTGCCAGATCCGACGCGGCATGTTCCCCTAGGTGGAGATCCTGCAGACGGCAATCCGCCGCTAAATTGAGACCAACAGCGCCGATCCGCATTCCTTCGTCTGGACGAAAGTCGCCGACGACATGCGGGCCGGGGCGGAAAACGGTCGTCATGCCCGATGGTGTGGCAACACCGGCCCAAACAACAGCGACCACGCAGACGCGCGGTGAACCGGCGCTGGTGAAGGCCTTGGCCCGGGCGTTCCGGTACCAGCGCATGCCGGATGAGGGACACTACGCGTCGATCAGCGAGATGGCGGAGGCGGAGAAGCTGGACCGCGGTTACATGGGACGGCTGCTGCAGCTGACGCTGCTGGCACCGGACATCGTGGAGGCGGTGCTCGACGGCCAGGTTCTCAGCAGCCCAAGCCTACCCACGCTGCTGGGATACTTCCCCAGCACCTGGGCTGAGCAGCGTGGACGCTCGAATACGGCCTCTTGAAGTTATACAGATCCGAAGGCCAGCAGATCGGGACATTGCCAATGGCTACCCTACCTCACGCGCCACGCTCGCACTCTGCCAGAACACCACCCGCCGCTGTGCCCAGGCTACCAGCCCGAAGCTTAGCAGTCCGAGCAGGCTGAGGTAGAGGATCAGCGCGAAGACTCGCGCGGTGTCGAGGTTGGTGGAGGCCACCCGGATCAGCTCACCAAAGCCGCGGCCGCCGCCCAGGAACTCGCCGGTGATCACGCCGGCCATGACGCCCACGGAAGCGATCTTCAGCCCGGTGAAGAACTGCGGCATGCCGGTCGGCAGCTTCATCTTCACCAGTGTCTGCCAGCGGCTCGCCCCCATCGTTTTGAACAGCATGCGGGCATTCTCGTCGGAGGCGTGCAGCCCTGCCGCCGTGCCGACCACGATGGGAAAGGTCGCAATGAAGGTGGCCAGCGCCACCTTGCTCTCGATCCCGAAGCCCAGCCACGCAATGAAGAGCGGCGCAAAGGCGACCTTGGGCATGGTGTCCACCGCGACCAGATAGGGCATTACGGCGCGCTCGCCGAAGGCCGTCTCCCCCACCAGCACGCCAAGGGCGAAACCGATTCCGACCGCCAGCGCGAAGGACAGCACCAGTTCCTGCAGCGTCACCCACAGTGACTGTAGCATGTAGCCGCCGGACAACAGGTTGCCTCCCACGAAAATCAGGTGCCGCAGTGTGTCCCCGGGCGAAGGCAGGATGATGGGCGAGATCAAGCCGCTCCAGGACACCGCCTGCCACAGCCCGATCGCGACGACCGCCAGCGCGGCCATTGCCACCGAGCGCGGGATGCGGTCGAACCAGGAATCCTGCTCCGTCCAGACCGTGTTCTCGGTCTCCAGGGCGGCAGAAAGCGCGACCTCGCTCACAGGAAGGATCCCTTGTCCAGGTGGCTGCGGATGCGGTCCACCAGTGCGCCAAAGCGCGGGGTCGTCACCATATCCAGCGTGCGTGGCCGCGGCAGGTCGACCGCCACCGTCTCCACGATGCGGCCAGGACGAGGCGACATGACGTAGACGGTGTCCGACAGGATCACCGCCTCGGGGATGGAGTGGGTGACCAGGAAGGCGGTGGCGCCCCGTTGGAGGCAGATGCGTTGCAGCTCCATGTTCATGAAGTCGCGCGTCAACTCGTCCAGCGCGGAGAAGGGCTCGTCCAGCAACAGCACTTCCGGCTCGGTGATTAGCATGCGACAGATCGCCGCGCGCTGTGCCATGCCGCCCGACAGCTCCTTCGGGTAGACGCCCTCGAAGCCCTTCAGCCCTACCAGTTCCAGCAGAGCGTGGGCGTTGCCGTGGTGGACGCGCGCGGCGGCGCGGCCGTCGCGGATCTCGATCGGCAGAACGATGTTCTCTAACGTGGTCTTCCACGGAAACAGCGTCGCCTGTTGGAACATCATGCCAATGTCGCGGCGTGGGCCGGTAACGGGCCGCCCCGCCAACATGACGCTGCCGGAAGTCGGCGGCACCAGCCCCGCCATGATCTTGAGCAGGGTGGATTTGCCGCAGCCCGAGGCCCCGATCACGGAGGAGAAGGTGCCGGCGTCCAAAGTCAGGTCCACCCGGCCCAGCGCCTCGATGTTGCGTCGCGCGTATGTCTTGCCGACTCCACGCAGCGCGAAGACCGTGCGGTCGCCCCGGGTAGCCGGCGCGGCGGGGAGTTCAGCGGCCGTGAGGCTCCTGCTCATCTCCGGTTCCAGGCCTCGACGAAGCGGTTGGTGTAGGCGGCGGAAAGATCGGGCAGCGGGGCGTCGAGCTCGCGGCTCTCGACTAGGCTGCGGTGCCAGGCCTCCCAGTGCACGGGGTCCTGGTAGCCCCAGCCCCTGGCGGGGTCGTGTGGCTGACCCTTCTGCAGGACCGCGTCGAGGAGCGCGTTCGCGAAACGCCGGTCCTCCAGCTCCTGTGGGTTGCCGACGGCGAGGTGGCGCAGCACCTTTTCGCGGTTAGCGGGAACGTTGGCGAAGTGCGTGGCGCGCACCAGCGACCGGCCGAAGCCTTCTACCACCTGTGGGTTGCCATCGATGAAGGCACGCATGGCAGCGACGCCGTTTCCAAAGAAGGTTTGGTACTTGTTCGGCGTAATGTCACGCACGGCCATGCCGCGGTGGTTCATGATTGCGGCATCGGCGGAGGCGCCGACATAGGCTTCGATGTCGCCGCGCAGGAAGCCGGCCACCGCCGGGCCGCCGTCCCCAACCGGGATGAAGCGATAGTCGCGCGGCTCCTGCATGCCCAGGTCGTTCAGGATGGCGCGCGCAAAGCCCACCTCCGCCCCGTCCGCCGTGCCGACGCCGATCACCTTGCCGCGCAACTGGTCCGGCGTGCGGTAAGCCGAGTTCTGCCGCACCAGGATTCCGAAAGAGGAGTGCGGCAGACCGTTGTAAAGGAACACCACGTCCGCGCCGCGCGCCCGCGCCCGCAGCACCGGTGCAGGCCCCGGCCGGCCGAACTGCGCCTGGCCGGAGGCGAGTGCCTGGAGCACGGGGCTCGACCCGTTCACGGCCTCACTGCGGACAGACAGGCCCTCCTCACGGAAATAGCCCTCCCCGATGCCGACATGGAGGGCGTAGGAGTTGATCGCAGACGGACTAGGCTGCACGAACACGATCGACCGCAGAGGCCGCGGCTGCGCGCGCGCGGCGGGAACCAGCGCGGGCGCGGCGAGTAGGCCGAGCGCCGCGCGGCGGGACACGGGATGGCCGGGCGCGAAGGCAGCGTGGCTAAACATGGAACCGCTTCCTCGTTTGCACTTTTCAGCCAGCGTAGCGGCTTGGCGCCGATGAACAAGCGGTAATTGCCGCGCCATGGGGCGCCTCGGCATATCTTGCGGTGCAGCGAAACCAAGGCCACAGCGGCACGTGCGGGCCCTACGCAGCAGCCCGCATTGATGGCCACCCTGCTTGCCTATAGCATTCCGGTGGCGGCACGACGCCGTGCTTGGCGGCTTCCGTGCCGCCGTCGCGCGCCCGGCGCCGCCCGCGACGGAAAGCGAACCGGGGGGAAGAATCTTGCGACTCACGTATTTCGATGACTACCGAGTTGGTGCCATCAAGGGCGACGCTATCGTCGACCTGACGCCGCTGCTCTCGTCGCTGCCCCACCGCGACACGCTGGACCTGATGCCAGCCCTGATCGCGGAATTCGACGCGTTCAGGCCGACGATCGAGGCAGAGCTGACGAAGGAGATGGGCAAGAAGCTGTCCGAAGCGCGACTGCGTGCCCCTCTTCCCCGTACGCGGCAGATCGACTGCATGGCGGTAAACTACATGGAGGACGGCACGCTATCCGAGCGGCCGCCGATCAATGCCTTCCACAAGTCGCCCGGTGCCGTAATCGGCCCTGGCGATACCATGGTGCTGCCCGACATCCCCGCCATCGTGTTCGAGGCGGAGGCTGAGATGGCGCTGGTAATCGGCAAGCGGGCCGCCAACATCTCGGAGGCAGAGGCGATGACGCACGTCTTCGGCTACATGAACTTCATCGACGGCTCGGCGCGCGGCATGCCGCCCGCGAACAACGTATTCTTCCAGGCCAAGTCCCGTGATACCTTCGCGCCGATGGGCCCCTTCCTTGTCACCGCCGACGAGGTGGGCGATCCGCAGTCGCTCGATATCCGCCTCTGGATCAACGGTGAACTCCGGCAGGGCTTCAACACCTCCGACATGGCGCACCGCATCCCGCGCTGCATTAGTTGGCTAAGCAGCATCCACACCCTGGAACCCGGCGACGTGGTGGCGACGGGTACCAATCACCGCGGCCTGAGCGCGCTGCACGACGGCGATACGGTAGAATTGGAGACGGCAGGCCTCGGCCGGCTGCACTTCCGCGTACGAGACGAGCTGAAGCGGCGTTGGACCCCCGAGACGCGGGCCCAAGAGAACGAGAAGCTGGTTGCGCGCGGCGAGAAGGCGCTGCCCATCGGGGTGCCGGCGCGGCAGATAAGCGGCAAGTACACACCGGCCTGAGACCCGACCAGTCCGCATTGCCACGTCGTTTGAGATGCGGCCGTGTGAGCGCGTGGCGTAGTGACCAGCGGCCACGCGCCTATCTAGGCGCGATCTACTGCTGACAGGCAACGGCGCTGAAGCTCCTAGCGCCCTCCCGCCGCGCATGTCGCGGCAAGCTGGACCTACGGAATTCTCCATGCCCGATATGACCAAAGCGCTGACCTCAGCGCAGATCGAGGGCTTCGTCGTCAACGGCTTCGTGCGGATTGATGATGCTTTCCCGCAATCCCTGGCAGACCAGGGACGCGCGATCCTATGGCGTGAAACCGGCTGCGACCCGGACGATCCATCGAGCTGGACAAGACCGGTCATTCGTCTCGGCGGCTACACGGATCAGCCCTTCCGCGATGCAGCCAACACCCCGGCCCTGCACGCCGCCTATGATGCGCTCGCGGGGGCCGGGAACTGGTTGCCTCCCGGTGGCCTTGGCACCTTCCCGATCCGATTTCCTTCAGCAGAGGCGCCCGGGGATGATGGCTGGCATGTGGACGTGAGCTTCGCCCTGCCAGGCGACGATCCATCCGACTTCATGGCGTGGCGGGCCAATCTCGCCTCAAAGGGACGCGCGCTCCTCATGCTCTTCCTCTTCTCCGACGTGGGAGAGGACGACGCACCGACCCGCATCCGCATCGGTTCGCATCAGGATATCGCGCGCAGGCTTGCGCGCTACGGGGAGGAGGGGGCGACCCTGCGAGACCTCTCCAGCAACGGCTTCGAGGAAGCCAGCCGCAGGCACGAGGTTCTCGCGACGGGGAAAGCGGGCACGGTCTATTTGTGCCATCCTTTCCTCGTTCATGCGGCGCAGCCTCATCGCGGAACGCGGCCGAAGTTCATGGCCCAGCCGCCGCTTCTGCCACGTCGTCGCTTCGACCTGTCCAAACCACTGAGTGACCAAGCGCCTGTTGAGAGGGCCATCAGCCAAGCTCGTGGCTTATAAGGAGCGGGCATGGCCAGTGGAGTAGCACCGGCCATGCCCTCTCGATGCAGGCGAACAACCGCAAAGGGCCGTGTGCGGCCAGGCCGCAGGCGTAACCGCATGTCTGCTTCTCGGCATTTAGCCCCAGGAGCGGCCAGGCAGCTCCCGACCAAACTCGGACCTGTAGCCACTTGGCGGATGCGCGGAGAGGGCCTCATTGATCAAGCGGCGCCATCCGCCATCCACTCGCGGAGGATCGACCACCTCCTGCGCGTGTTCCTGTTCCTGGTCCCGATGGCGAGTGCACGCGTCTGCCCGACGAGCGCGATTAGCGGTTTGCCCTGGAGCGCGCCGGTCTTAAGTGGACTCGGTGGCGAGAAAACAACCAGCTCTGATGTGCGCCGTTGCCGAGGTGCATCAATTACGAAGAGCGGCCCGCATTGGCTGCCAAGTCTCGAGCCGCGATCAGGCCGAAGGTCAGCCCGGACGCGAGGGAGAAGCCGGTCTGATAGCCGGACCCTGTCTCCGTGCGGGCGGCGGCGTTGCCCACGGCATAGAGCCTTGGGATAGGCCGCCCGCGGACGTGCATGACGCGCGCTGTGGTGTCGGCGAGCAGGCCTGCCGAGGACAGCGCCGTCGGGTGCAGCTGAATGCCATAGAAGGGTGCTTCCTCGATCGGGCCGAGCGTCGTGCTCGGATCGAAGCGCGTCAGACCCCAAGGTGAGCTGCCGCGTCCGTGCTCTCCGTCAGTTCCATGTTGAGCGTCGTCGTTGAAGCGCTGCACGGTGGCCGCCAGCCCCTCCCGATCGATGCCGAGGACCCCGGCGAGCTCGGCGATGGAGTTGGCGCGTGCGGCCCAGTGCGGAATGACAGCGCCAGGCGACCTTCCCCCAAAGGAGTGTGCCCTCGCATAGGCGGCGTCGAAGATGAGCCAGCAAGGCAGGTTAGGCTGTTCGCGGCTTCGGACGTCGAATTCCCGCAGGCGCGGGGCGACGGCCTGGAAGAAGCTCTCATCCGCAAAACGCCGGCCGGCCCCGTTGACGACAATCGTGTGCGGGGCGGGCAGTTCTTGCGTACCGGACAGGCGGCACACCGCCGTGCCACCCGGCGCCTCCTCCGGGTTCCGGAACCCGAGAAACAGGGACAGGTTGTTGCCGATAACGTGAACGGCCGCACCGATCTCGGTCGCCATCACCAGGGCGTCGCCGGTCAGACTTTCTGGAAACATGGACTGCCACCCCGGCAGAGCCTCGAAGCGGTGGACGAGGTCGGGGTTGGACTCGTAGCCGCCGCTGGCGAGCACGACGCCGCGTCGCGACGCGATGGTTTCACCGTCGGCTGTGACGACGCCCGTCACGCGCCCGTCCTTCATTGTCAGCCGCTCCGCCGCGGTGCCGGTGCGGATCGTGACGCCATTCCGTGCTGCGAGGCGGACGAGCCAACTCACCAGGGCGGCGCCGCTGCCCCGCACGCCCGGGCGGGCGCGTGCGGCCTCAAGGGCGGCTTCCCAGGTGGCCGGTCGGTTGGGGCCGCCGAGGGCCGCGGCCTCGCGTCCTCCCAGACGGTAGAGCGGGCCGGCCGGAAGTAGGACGTTGTCCTTGTGCTCGCCCAGTTCCTCGGCGTCGATCGGCGGCGTCTCGACCAGCCTTCCGCCAGAGCTGGCGCCGGGCGCCATGCCGTAGTGGTCAAGTCGCGGGCTGAGGCGGAACGGGATGCCGGCCGCCTCGAAGAAGCGCAGGGCGCGGGGCGCTTCGGCCGCGAAGGTCTCCATCCGGGCCGGGTCGATTCCGTCGGCGCCGACGTAGCGGAGGTAGGCCCTCACGGCCTCGGGGCTGTCGGTGCCCCCAGCCGCGGCGTGCAGGTGGTTGCCGCCGACCCAGAGCAGCCCGCTGGAAATGGCGGTGCCGCCGCCCAGCCGGTCCGCCTTCTCCAGGACAAGGCAGTCCAAGCCGAATGCGCGCGCAGCGATGGCCGTGGCCAGCCCGGCACAGCCGGAGCCGACCACGATCACGTCATGGGATTGCGCCGGCGCCGTCATGTGACTCACTGCGGCCGAATTCCCGCGGCCTCGACCACCTTTCGCCAGCGTACGGTCTCCTCGGCCAGCAGTTGCTCGACTTCAGCCGGGGGCTTGCCGCCGGGTAGGCAGGCAATGGAGGCAAGAAATTCCGCCATCTCCGGAGAGGCCAGGGCCTTTGCCGCCTCGGTGTAGAGTCGCTCCACGATCGGCGCGGGCGTGCCGCGCGGCACCGCAAGACCGGACCAGTGCATCACGTCGTAGCCCTGCATACCGGCCTCGGCGAAGGTCGGCACCTCGGGCAGGGAAGCCAGGCGTCCCGGGCCGCTGATCGCCAATGGCCGCAGGAGCGTGGCGCCGCTGCCCATCGCCGCGCCCGGCGAGGCGAAGACGACATCCACCTGCTTGGCCAGGAGTGCCGTTACCGCCTCCCCGCCACCACGATAGGGAACATGGAACAGTCGCACGCCGGCCGCCAGCTCATAGGCAGCCGTGGCGAAGTGCACCGAGCTACCGACGCCGCCGCTGCCGTAGGTGATCTTTTCCGGCTGCCGCCGGGCAGCCTCGGTCAGAAACTGTAGGCTTGTATAAGGCGAATCGCGGTGCACGGCAGCGATCACCGGCGTGAAGGCGCTGATGGTGACGAGTTGGAAGGCCTCAGTGTGATTGAAGGGCAGCCGGCTCACCAGAAACGGCATCAGGCCGTAGGTGCTGTCGATTGCCAGGAGGGTGTAGCCATCCGGCGCGGCACGGGCGGCTTCAGCCGCACCGATGCTGCCGCCGGCACCCGAGCGGTTCTCGACGATGACGCTTTGTCCCATCTGCTCCGTGAGCTTCTGCGCCAGCTTGCGTGCAACGGTGTCGATCGCGCCTGTCGGCGCCCAGGCCACGATGAGGCGGATCGTGCGGGACGGGTATGGCGCCTGTGCCGAAACGATGCCCGGCGTAGTGGGCAACGCCATGGCCGCAGCCAACATGGCACGGCGTGATCTGCGCATCTGGAAGTTCCCGTCCCGTCTCCCTGGGACGGGCCGAGGCACCGCACCGCCCGAAGACTTGTTGTTTCGCTGAGGCTGCGGCTGACGCTTGGCCATGTCAACGAAGCAAAGGTCGAGGCTCGAAGCTTCAGGAGCCTCCAACAACTACCGGGGCGGCCGCGCGCACAGGCTGAGCGCGCCGCATTGCCTCAGCGATCCCCCGTCTTACGATTGCTCTGGGGCGCGCTGCTCACGCTACCCTGCTTGCCGCCGCTGTTGCCGGCACCAGCACGGGCGTCCTTCGGGTTTGCCTTCCCGCCAGCCGCGTTCGTGCCGCCCCGCGAAGCGCTTCAAGACGTGCAGCCCTGGACGTGCAGGATCGCAGCACGTCTCCTGCTTCTCGTCCGAGGAGGAGAGCCCCCCCTGCCTCAGGCCGCGTGAGGCTTGCGGCCCTTCGCTTCCACGTCCGAGCGGTCCTTCCAAAAAGCCATGTCCGCTTCCTTGCTGAACATGACCCGAACGCCTGTGGCGCCCTTGCTCACCCGGAGCTTCCCGCCATTCCGGGCTTTGTGGTCGGCGAGCCACTGCTTGAACGTCGGGTCGTCACTGGAGCGTCCCTCGAATTCGAGAACCCCTACGGCGTCTTCCTGTTTGCGTCGCTTGACCATTCTTCAGAACCTTACCGATGGAGGAGGAAAACGCTGGCGCAGCGTCGCTCAGCGATCGCCCGTCTTGCGGCTGCTCTGGGTCGCGCTGCTCACGCCGCCCTGCTTGCCGCCGCTGCTGCCGGCGCCAGCGCGGGCGTCCTTCGGGTTGGCTTTCCCGCCGGTCGCATTCTTGCCGCCCTGCGGTGCGCGACCGGCCGGGGGAAGGGGAGGGAGATTGGCCATGGTGGTGCCTCGTGCTTGTTGTGCAGATGAACGGCGTCTGTCGAGCAAACGACAGCACCCTGCCTACGGCTCCAAGGCGCTCCGCTAAAGCTCGGGTGTGACGATGATGTTTTGGTGGAAGGGACGGAACGCCCCAGGAAATGCGCTGCCAATTCCGGGCAGGTGCTCAGAGCAAAAGCGGCAGAATTGCAACGCGCTAGAGCTTGTAGACTGACCCACTCAAGTCCCAAGCTCCGGAGACCCAGTGCTCTCTGGAGAAAGAAAACGCCGCTCGTTCCGCCTTCGAAGTATCAAGGTAGGCGCGGAAAATGCAGCGGAAACACACGGAGAAGCGCGATCCCAATCTCACCAGAGACAGATTGTCCTGAGGAAGATTGGAGCGGGCGAAGGGATTCGAACCCTCGACCCCGACCTTGGCAAGGTCGTGCTCTACCCCTGAGCTACGCCCGCGCTCCGTGTGTGGCGGCCGTATGTCATGACCCGCCGGGCCTTGCAACCCCCCTCGGGCCGATCGATCAAAGGCCCCATGCCGGCAACCCCCGAATCCCTCCTCGCCCATCTGGAAGCCCAGGGCATCCAGGCCACCACCCATCGCCACCCCGCGCTGCACACCGTGGCCGAAAGCAAGGAACTGCGGGGAAGCCTCCCTGGCCTGCATGTGAAGAACCTCTTCCTCCGCGCGAAACCTCCGCAGCCCTTCCTGCTGGTGGTGGCAGAGGAGGACACGCCCCTTTCCATCAATGCCTTGGCACGCCGCCTGGGCACCGGCCGCCTCTCCTTGGCGAATGAGCAGGAGCTGTGGGACAGGCTCGGCGTCCGTCCCGGCTCGGTCACGCCGCTCGCCCTCATCAATGCCCCGCCGGGCAGCATCCGCCTCGTGATGGACCACCGCCTGCTGGAGGGTCCCGGCCCGGTGAACGTCCATCCCCTCACCAACACGGCCACCACGGCCCTATCCCCGGCCGATCTCCGCCGCCTCCTCGAAGCCCTCGGCCACCCGCCCGAGCCGATCGACCTGACCCAACCGCTTGCCTGAGCGCCCATACAGCGCATCTATGGGGCAACAGAGACCACCCGAGCCGCTGGAAGCACCGATGAGCACCCTTCTCGACCAGACTCCAACCCCCGCCGACGACCTGATCAAGGACGGCGACCAGAAGACCTTCATGCAGGATGTCGTGGCGGCATCCCGCGAGGTGCCGGTTCTGGTGGATTTCTGGGCCACCTGGTGCGGCCCCTGCAAGCAGCTGACCCCCACGCTGGAAAAGGTGGTCCGCGCCGCCGGCGGCCGGGTGCGGCTGGTGAAGATCGATATCGACAAGAACCGCGCCCTGGTCCAGCAGCTCGCCCAGCTCGGCCTGCCGCTCCAGTCCGTGCCCACTGTCGCCGCTTTCTGGCAGGGCCAGATCGCCGACCTCTTCCAGGGCGCCCTGCCGGAGAGCGAGGTGAAGAAGTTCACCGAGAACCTGCTGAAGCTGGCCGGCGGCCAGATGCCCTCCGCCGATCTGCTAGCCGAGGCGAAGCAGGCCGCCGAGGAAGGCGACCACCAGGGCGCCCTGGAACTCTACGGCGCCCTGGCCCAGCAGGAGCCGGAAAATGCGGCCGCCTTCGCCGGCGTCGCCCGCTCCCTGATGGAGCTGGGTGAGGAGGAACAGGCTGCCCAGGTCATCGAAAGCGTGCCCCCGAAGATCCAGGACCACGCCGAGATCACCGCCGTCCGCAGCGCCCTGGAACTGGCCAAGGCCGGCCGGGAGGCGCGTGGCAAGCTGGCCGAGTTCGAGGCCCGCCTGGCCGCCGACCCCAATGACCACCAGGCCCGGATCGACCTGGCCGTCGCCCTCAACGCCGCCGATGACCGCGAAGCCGCTGCCGACGCGCTGCTGGAGGCCTTCCGCCGCGATCGCGAATGGAACGAGCAGGCCGCCCGCAAGCAGCTCCTGAAGTTCTTCGAGGCCTGGGGCTTCGAGGATCCGGCGACCAAGGCGGGGCGCCGCAAGCTCTCCTCGATGCTGTTCAGCTAGGCCCGCGGGACCGCGACCGGCTCCCTCCCAGGGAAGCGCGCAGGGAAATGCGCCAGGGGACGTGCCAGGAAACGCGCCCTGGCGCGTTTCCACCCATCATCTGGCGAACGGGACGCGTTTGGTCATGCCCTTCCAGCCCACCAGCCTCGGCAAGCTGCCCGTGGAGATCGCGGTTTTTCCTCTGCCGGGCGCGCTCCTGCTGCCCGGCGGCCGCCTGCCGCTGAACATCTTCGAGCCGCGCTATCTGGCCATGGTGGAGGCCAGCCTGGGGAATGCCCGCAGCTTCGGCATGATTCAGCCTGACAAGGCACTCCCGCTGACGGCGAACGGTCCCGGCCTCTACAGTGTCGGCTGCCTCGGCCGCCTGTCCTCCTTCGCCGAGACGGAGGATGGCCGCTTCCTCATCACCCTCACCGGCATGATCCGCTTCCGGGTCGCGGAAGAGCGGCCGATGCGCGATGGCTATCGCTGCATTCGCCCCGATTATGCGCCCTTCGCCGCGGATCTGAGCCGCCCGCCCGACCCCGCGCTCGACCGCGCCGCCTTGCTCGGCGCCCTCCGCCCCTATTTCCGCGTCAAGGGAATAGAGGCGAACTGGGAGGCGATCGAGCGGCTGGAGGACCAATCCCTCGTCACCACCCTGGGCATGGTCTGCCCCTTCGAGCCCGCCGAGAAGCAGGCGCTGCTGGAGGCGCCGGACCCTGCCGCCCGCGCCGTCATGCTGGTGACGATGCTGCGGATGGACAGCCTGCCCGGGTCGGGCCAAGACATCCGCCCGAGCTGAGGACCACCTCCGATGACCCAAACGCCCAGCCACACGCCCGCCCCGGCCCCTGCTCCGGTGGGCGAGGCCCCCGCCGTCGATCCCCGCCTGCTGGAGATCCTTGTCTGCCCCGTCACCAAGGGCCCCCTGCGCTATGACCGCGCGGCCGGCGAGCTGGTGAGCGAAGGCGCCGGCCTGGCCTATCCCATCCGCGACGGCATCCCGATCATGCTGCCCGACGAGGCCCGCCGCCTCGCCGACTGAGCCGGACCGGACGAGGTGCCGACACCCACGGAAATCCGCCTCCTTCGGGCGGAGCGATGCCTGCAGGTGAGCTTCGACGACGGCAGCGCCTTCCGCCTGCCTGCTGAATACCTGCGTGTCGAAAGCCCCTCCGCCGAGGTGCAGGGCCATGGCCCAGGCCAGAAAACCCTGGTCTACGGCAAGCGGGAGGTGGGGATCGTGGCGGTGGAGCCGGTCGGCAACTACGCCGTCCGCCTGGTCTTCGATGATCGCCACGACACTGGCATCTACACCTGGGACACGCTGCACCAGCTCGGCCGCGAATACGCCAGGCGCTGGCCGGAATACGAGGCCTCGCTGGCGGCCCAGGGCCTCTCCCGCGACCTCCGGGGCAAAGGGAGGGGGTGACACCCCTCCAGATTCAGTCCGCCATCGGCCTGATCGCGCTGGCTGCCCTGGCCTGGGCGGCGGGCGGCTTCCGCCGGCCGGTTCCCTGGCGCGCGGTCATCGCCGGACTGGCGCTGCAACTCGTCCTCGGCGCCGCCCTGCTGCACATCCCGCCGCTGCGCGCTGCCTTCGGCCTGGTGGGGACGGCGGTGGATGCCCTGGCCCGCGCCACCCAGGCCGGGACCAGCCTCGTCTTCGGCTATCTTGGCGGCGCTCCGCTGCCCTTCGCGGAGGCGCGGCCGGGGGCGTCCTTCATCCTGTTCTTCCAGGCCCTTCCCATCGTGCTCCTGGTCGGCGCGCTGTCCGCGCTGCTCTATCACTGGCGCGTGCTGCCGGCCCTGGTGCGGCTCATGTCCCGCGTGCTGCGGGCGGCCTTCGGCATCTCGGGCGCCTGCGGCGTCTCCGTGGCCGCCAATGTCTTCACCGGCATGGTGGAGGCCACGCTCTTCATCCGCCCCTGGCTCGCCTCGCTCTCCCGATCCGAGCTGTTGGTGGTGATGACGGCCGGCCTCGCCACCATCAGCGGCAACATGCTGGTCGTCTATGCCGCCATGCTGGCCAATGCCGTGCCCGACGCCGCGGGCCAGCTCCTCGCGGCCAGCCTCGTCAGCGCCCCCGCCGCCATCCTGACCGCGCGCCTGATGATCCCGGGCGAAACCGCCCCCGAAGCCGCGGATATCGAGGCCCCGCGCCTCTACGACAGCAGCATGGACGCGCTGACCCGCGGCACCTCGGACGGGCTCTCGCTGCTGCTGAGCATCATGGCCGGGCTGATCGTGTTCGTGGCGCTCGTCGCCTTGGCGAACATGATCATCGAACCCCTGACGGGCCTGACGCTGGAGGCCATCGCCGGCACCCTTCTCTGGCCCCTGGCCTTTGCCATGGGCATTGCCCCCGAGGACGCCACCGGCGCCGCCCGCCTCCTCGGCATCCGGGGGGTGGTGAACGAGTTCGTCGCCTATCTCGACCTGGCCGGGGAGGGTGGGGCGGGCTTCGCACCGCGCACCAAGCTCATTCTCTCCTGGGCCCTTTGCGGCTTCGCCAATTTCGCCAGCGTCGGCATCATGGTCTCAGGCATGGGCGCCCTCTGCCCGGAACGGCGCGCCGAGATCGTGCGCCTCGGCCTGCCCTCGCTGCTCGCCGCCACCATCGCTTGCTGCATGACGGGAGCGACGGTCGGGCTGCTCTCGCCCTGAACTGTTGTCATGGTTGCTGCCGGAGGCTCTGCCTCCGGACCTCCGCCAGGGTGGCGGCGGCCACCCCGGACTCCGCGTCTTGAGGGAAGAGCGCCGGCTGTGGTGTCGCAGGCAGATTTCTGGGGCGGCGCGGGCGGACAGGGCAGTCGCCTAACATCCAGGACGTCAGGCGCTTCCAACAGATCGCGGGGCCCGGGGAGCCCGCTGGCTCCCCGGCAGAGGGTCCGGGAGGCGGCGCCTCCCGGAGGCCACCCACCTCAACTTCAATCTCATACCAACCGCCTTGATCGCTGACTCGCATGTGATCCCACCAGCGCTCCGGTCGTGATTCGCTCCTCCCGGTGGTTGGTTCGGGAGGCTGAGATGGCGTTGGCGATCACACGGCAGGATCTTTCGGC
>NZ_WWDL01000002.1 GCF_009848505.1 Muricoccus harenae | reverse complement strand
GGACGTAGCAGGTCGTCCTGCTCAGCCGGGCGGGAACGGTGTTTCATGATTGGAAGAATCGCAGGCTTTGCCGCCTATTCCAACCGAACTCTGCAATTCCAGCACCCAAATTCCGAGCTTTCCTGCCCCGGATCAACAGGTTGCTGGTTGTTCAAGGCCGACTAATTGTGGTCCAGTGGGGCAGCACCAATTGGCCTAGTACTTAGAAAGCCCCCTTCCGCGCAGCAAACAGGGACGAATGTTTTTACACAGTCTGCGGAAGCGGGGGCCTCACCGAGCCCGAGCGAGTACGACCGCCCTATTTAGATCTCACGAAATCCAAATTTCTGCGCGTTGCTTCCTGAAGCGCGCGCCGCCGCGGCCGGAACCCATAACACTGCCCCCGCATATTAGGTACCGCGGTTGCACTGTGTCGCTAGGGCAGGCATAGGGCGTATTATTCACTGCGACCTGTGCGCCGCGCCTTGCCCAGTGACCACAGCCACGAGGTCAGTCCATGTTCCCGCAGGATTACGGGGCTGCCCCTGAGCGGTTTCGTGCGCTCGCCGCCGAAATTGGCATGTCCGTGCTGGCAGCCGATGCCGACGAGGTGGATCGTGCCGGTCGCTGGCCCGAGCGTGGGATGTGCGCACTCGCCGAGGCCGGATTGATGGGCCTCCATATTCCGGAACGCCTTGGGGGACACGAGCAGGGGCTGCTGGCACTGGTGCTGGTCGCAGAGGAACTGGGCCGTCATTGCAGTTCAACGGCGATGTGCTTCGGCATGCACAGCGTCGCGGCAAAGGTGCTCGCCTCAAAGGCTACCCGCGACCATGAGGAACGGTTCCTCCGCCCAATCGCGGAGGGCCGGCACATTACGTCCCTGGCGCTTAGCGAGCCCGGCACAGGTGTTCACTTTTTCCTTCCTCGCACCCAGTTCCATGTCGAAGCCGAGAGTATCATTCTGAACGGCCAGAAGAGCTTCGTGACAAGCGGCAGCCACGCCGATTCCTACGTGATGTCGGCCGTTCCGCCGGGCGAGGAGCTCAATCCGGGAACCTTCACCTGCTTTGCAGTCCAGGCTTCGGCGCCCGGTCTCGACTGGCAGCAGGAATGGAATGGCTTCGGGATGCGTGGCAACAGCTCGCGTACCGTGCGTCTCGACGGTGCACGCATTCCTCGCCGGAACATGCTCGGCGCCGAGGGCGACGAAATTTGGTATGTCTTCGAAGTCGTTGCGCCCTACTTCATCGTCGCGATGGCCGGAGTCTATCTTGGTATCGCACAAGCTGCGTTCGATGCCGCCATTACGCATCTCAAGGGCCGTTCGCACGAGCACTCCGGCGAGTTGCTTAGCGAAGTGCCCGTGCTGTCGCCCCAGGTTGCCGACATGTGGATAGCGCTTCAGCGAACGCGCCAGCTAATCTACGAAGCGGCCCGGATGGGCGATGCGGGCAACCCGAAGACCGCGCTGGCGCTCTTCGCCTCGAAGGCCGACGTGGCTGAGATGGCTGCATTCGTCACGCAACAGGCAATGATCCTCAGCGGGGGGCGCGGATACGGGCAGAACAGTGTGATCGCGCGCCTGATGCGCGATGCTCAGGCCGCGCACGTCATGGCGCCGAGCACACAGCTGATAAAGACCTGGCTGGGCCGTTCGCTTCTCGACCTACCGCTACTCTAGGCGCGCTGGAATGAACACCGCCCACGCAGCCCGCGTGGTTCTCGTTGGCTCCCGGCAGGAGTTCGAAGGGCTGTGTGCGCTGCTCACGTCCTGGACTGAGCCATTCGAAATTGATCTGCATCAAGCGGAGGAGCGGGGTGAGGATAAACCGGAGCGGATCATATCTGCCGTACCGGACGTGGCCGTCCTGGGTCCGTCCGTAGCGAATCGCCTGCGGCTCGCCCAGGAGCTGCGTAAGACGAGCCCTCGGTCCCAAATCGTCTTCGTGCTGCCGTCCGAACAGCTTGAGCGGTTCCGGGCGAGCCTGCCATTCGTTCCGCAGCTTGCCTCGTCCTGGACTGCCGATGCAGCTGCGACGCCGGAAAGTTTGGCAAGGCTGCTTAGCGATGCTGCGCGGGCCTCGCGCGAGCGCACGGCCACAGCGCTTGTTCTCGGGCGCATCAATCAGCGGCTCGCATCCGGCAAAACGGCGCCCGCTCAGGTGCGGCGCTCACAGATGGCGCTTTCGGAACGGTATCTCGCGACGGTCCTCACTCAATCGCCGGACGGTTTCATTGCTGTCGGCAGGGACGGCCACATCATTGCGTACAATGACGCGGCGTCTCACATGTTCGGCGCGGCCCACAACGTCGCACACACCGGCTCGGTCTTGGCCCTGTTTCCCACAACGGAACGGGCAACGCTTGAGGAGTTACTCGCGCGGGCATTGCGAGGCGAGACGTTGGCGGGCGTCGAGATGCAGCTCGGTGCGCGCGAGGTTGGCCGGTCTTTTCTTGAGCTATCGCTCGCACCCGTGATCGATGAAACGGGTGAGGTGGCCAGCATCTCCATTACCGCCCGCGACATCAGCGAGCGCAAGCGCGCTTCTATACATCAGCAGCTCCTTATCAACGAGCTCAACCACCGCGTAAAGAACACACTCGCCATTGTGCAGGGACTCGCGCACCAGTCGTTCCGCGGTGATGTGGATCCAGCAAGGGGACGGTTAGCGTTCGAGGCGCGGCTTGCGGCGCTCGCAGCTGCGCACAACCTGCTTACCGGGCAGAATTGGGAGCCCACGTCACTCGGGGAGATCGTGAAGAGCTCGGTGGCTGCAACTGCCGGTGCCGATGCGAACCGTGTAAGGCTGCAAGGACCCCGCATTCTTGTTGTGCCGCAGACAGCGGTCGCCGTCGCGATGGCAGTGCACGAGCTCGGCACCAACGCGATCAAGTATGGCGCACTGTCAAATGCTGCCGGCGTTGTCGAGGTACAGTGGAGCGTGGACGGCGACGCGGATAACGCGCGGCTACGGCTGCGTTGGGCCGAAACCGGTGGCCCCGCCACTGAGCCGCCGGCCCGCCGCGGCTTCGGCACGCGGATGCTCGAGCGGGGACTTGCGGTTGAGCTCCGGGGCAGCGCACATCTGGATTTCCGGAGAACGGGGCTGGTCTGCACGATCGATGCGCCGTTGCCACGCGTGAAGGACTGACCGACGCTTGCAGGCAAGTGCGTGCTGGCTGTTGAGGACGAGCCGGGCATCACTTCCGCGCTCGAAGACATGCTTCAGGCGCTCGGCCGCACGACGCTCAAAGTCGCCACTCAAGTCGATGGCGCATTGACCCTCATCCGCTCGCATGAGGTGGATGCAGCCATTTTTGAGGTGAACGTTCATGGCGAGCGGAGCTATCCCGTTGCCGATCAGCTCGCGGCAAAAGGGATGCCCTTCGCGTTTGCGACGGGACATCGCGACAGCGAGCCTCCGGAGAAATATGGATCGGTCGTCATGCTGACGACGCCGTTGAATCTCACCTGGCGGACCTGGCCTTGACATACCTGAAGCTGGGAACGTTGAGAGTGGCCGATCCGTCGAGATGCCTTCCGTGGTAGGAGCGGTCATGCTACCCGTCTGGAACGTGCTGCCGCTTTCCCACTGTGTGAGCCTGGAAGCGGCCATTGCGCTTCCGGCCAACATCCGCAGCCGGTGGACCCCGCGCGAGCGCTTCGACCAGCGCGGAACTGGTGATGGTCGTGCCTTGCGGGCGCGTGCACTGGAGAGCCTGTTTATCTGGCGTCATGGCTATCTCCCGGCCGCCATTGACCGCACCTCGAGTGGTTCCTAGCGTGCTGGGCGCAGCTGCGGCGTGGGCCGATCGGACGACCCGACTTGCGCCAAGGAGATATCCTGGGGAGCCCGATGGCTACGCACCGCTTCCATCCCACCCGGTACTTCAACGTGATAGGCACCGCCGAGCCATGCCTTCGCATCGCTAACGGCGACACGGTGGTTACCGATACGGTCGACGCGTCTGGTCTTGATGCCCGCGAGGTTGCTGTCGGCAGCCGGCCGAATCCGATGACGGGACCTTTTTTTATCGAAGGTGCCGAGCCCGGGGACACGCTGGCCGTCCACATCGACCGGCTGACGCCGAGCCGGGCAACCGGTTGGACCTATTCACCCCTCGCCCTCACCGTGCTGGACCCGGCCGCAACTGCCGATCGGCCTCAGCCGCAGCGCCATGTCTGGGATATTGACGCCAAGGCTGGGACCGTACGGCTGCAGGAACCGGCAAAGGGGCTGGAGGCCTTCTCCCCGCCGCTCCAACCCATGATCGGCTGCTTCGGGGTCGCGCCGGCGGGCGGGCAGGCACTGTCCACCGCAACCAGTGCACAGAACGGCGGCAATATGGACTACCGCCTGTTTGCGCCGGGGACGACTGCCTGGTTTCCGGTATCCGTGCCGGGCGCGCTCTTCTATCTTGGCGATGGCCATGCTTGTCAGGGTGACGGTGAGATCGTCGGCACGGGCATTGAGACCTCCTTCGAAATGGAGGTAACCTTCCGTGTCCTGAAGCGGACGATCACCTGGCCGCGCGGCGAGACGGCCGATGACATCTTCACCGTCGGCAATGCCCGGCCACTTGACCAAGCGCTGCAGCACGCCACGACCGAGATGTCGCGGTGGCTCGGGGAGGATTATGGGCTGGATGCTCGAGCCGCCAGCCATCTGATGGGCCAGGTCGTCCGCTATGATGTCGGCAATGTTTTCAATCCCGCCTTTACAGTCGCCTGCCGAATCGCCAAGCGCTGGCTGACGAAGCAGTAGGACCGGAAAGCCAACAATGGTCCGGGTACCGCGCCCGCTCCACCGGGAACACCTCCATTAGCGCCGGCAGCGTAGCATCTGCCATCTGTATGGCTTCCACGATCGCCGCGGAGACGGCTGGCAGCAGCAGTGGCATTGCACAACGCGACGTGGACGCGGCCAACAGATCGCTTCGCTGGGTTTGCGCGGGCCTGTTCGGGCAGCGCCGTGTAGGATGGCGTGCGGCGGATGCTGAGCGGAGCACCCCTGCGCTACCTCTAGACGGCGCAGATCGATCGGACCGATGGGCTGAGGCGCTCGTCCGCGCGCGGGAGCGGTAGCGGCGACGGAGTCTGGCACCGCCAAATTCCGACCGGTCCCGGCATCACGCACGGCGCGCTGGATGCGGGTGGTCTCGGCAGAAGCGGAGCATCTCACGGGATGCGTCCGGTCCCCGCGGATCGGTGTAGGAGCCACCCGGGTTGCCACCGGGCCAGACGTGGCCGCCGCCGTGGACGACCCACTGCGCCAGCACCGCCGCTCCCTCGGCGTCGGTGTGGCGGGTGCGGCTGTAGGCCCGGTCGGCAGGCGCTTGGCCGCGCTTGACGGTCGCCCGCAGCTTGACGGTCGCCCGCAGACCGCCGGTGGCCGCGCCCGCCCGCGCCATCACCTGATCGCCGTTGCGCGGATGCACGGTCCCACACCGGGTTAGAGGCTGGTCCAGTAGGTTCCTTCGTACGGAACGGCCGCGAAGCGGGCGTTGATCTCTGCCAAGGTGGCGGCGGGATCGAGGTCGCTGAACAACTCCGGTCGGATCCAGCGCGCCAGGGCCTCCAGCGAGACGATGTTGATCGCGGCGCTGTTGAACGGGTTCCACAAGCCATGCGCACGCCGCGCCTTCACGGCAGGAAGCGCTGCCAATTCTGGTGCGCGCAACACGGTCTCCAAGCTCGCCTTCGCCCCCTCGGCGGGCGCGCCGGTCCCGACCTGAATTCCACTCGTGTCACCAGGCGCATAGATCCCGGTGCCCACAAAGACCTCGGCGGCCGACAGGATCACCTGCTCAGCCGCCAGCGTGCCACCGCGTGGATTGGAGATCAGCCCCTCGGCGACATTCTGCGCGCCGAGCAGTTCGACGAACTCCCCACCCCCACCTGCATTGCCTGGCGACCAGCAGCAGGGCCAGCGCCCGGCGAAGGCGGTGAACAGCACGCGCGGCCCCGGCTTTCCGCTTTCCGCCACGCGCCGCAGGATTCGCTCCCGGCGTTCCTCATAGAAGCGGGCATAGGCTCCGGCCTGCTCATCCTGCCCCAGCGCGGCGCCGAGTAGGCGGATCGTCGGCAGCGTGTTCCGGCCAGGTTGTTGGAAGATGTCCGTGAACATGACCGGCACGCCGGTGGCCTCCAGCAGGGCAACGGTGCGGCGCATATCCTCCGCGTTGTTCTGCCAGGTGCTGAGAATCACGAGGTCCGGCCGCAGGGCCAGCGCCCGCTCGGCGGAGAAGCCCTGCCCCACGGCCACGGTCAGCTCCGGCACCCGGTCGAGCGCCGGGAAGCGGCGGCGATAGGCGACATCGCTGAAGGGATCGATCCGCTTCAGCTCTCCCCCCATTCCCACCAGGATCGGGACCGGATCGGGATGGATCATCGCCAGGTTCAGCACCTGGAATCCCTCCCCCAGCAGCACCGCGCGCGGCGGGGCCGGAATGGTGACCACCCGGCCCAGCATATCCGTCACCTGCCGCGGCCAGCCGGGCGCCGAGGCCGGCTGAGCCGCCACCTTCGCCGCTCCCACTGTCCCCAGGGCTGCCAGTGCGGCGCGGCGTGAAACGGCGGAGGAAGCAGGTCGCGCCACGGCACTCATCCGTTTGCATATTGCGATTTACTCGCAATAGCGGCCCACGCCCGTGCCGGGCAAGCCAATCAGATGCCCGGGTCGTCCAGCAGATCCCCCTGCGCCGCCATCGCATTGCGCGGCGGCGTCATTCCCAGATGCTTCCAGCCGGGCAGGCCGAGCACCCGCCCACGCTGGGTGCGCAGGATCAGCCCTTCCTGGATGAGGAAGGGCTCGATCACCTCCTCCAGCGTGTCGCGGCTTTCGGCCAGGGCGGCGGCCAGCGTCTCCACTCCCACCGGCCCGCCCCCATGATGGTCCGCCAGGCGGCGCAGGTAGCGCCGGTCCATCGCGTCCAGCCCCAGCCGGTCCACTTCCAAACGCTCCAACGCGGCGTCGGCCAGGGCGCGGTCGGCGTCCCTTCCCGCCACCGCCGCAAAGTCCCGTACGCGGCGCAGCAGGCGGCCGGCGATGCGGGGCGTGCCGCGGCTGCGCGTGGCGATCTCCCGCGCGCCGTCGGAGGTCAGCACGAAGCCCAACTTCTGCGCGCCGCGCGCGACGATTCGCTCCAGCTCCTCCGGCGTGTAGAATTGCAGGCGGAGCGGAATGCCGAAGCGATCCCGCAGCGGCGTCGCCAGCAGGCCCGCCCGCGTCGTCGCGCCGACCAAAGTGAAGGGCGGCAGGTCGATCCGCACGGTGCGCGCCGCCGGCCCCTCCCCGATGATGAGGTCGAGCTGGAAGTCCTCCATCGCCGGATAGAGTGTCTCCTCGATCGCCGGCTGGAGCCGGTGGATCTCATCGACGAACAGCACGTCCCGGGGCTGCAGATTGGTCAGGATGGCGGCCAGGTCGCCGGCACGTTGCAGCACCGGGCCGGAGGTGGCGCGGAAGCCCACCCCCAGTTCCCGAGCCACGATCTGCGCCAGCGTCGTTTTGCCCAGCCCGGGCGGGCCGAAGAGCAGCACATGGTCCAGCGCATCCCCTCGCCCCCGGGCCGCCTGGACGAAGACGGACAGGTTCTCCCGCAGCGCGGGCTGGCCGGTGAAGTCGGCCAGGGTCTGCGGGCGCAGCGAGGCCTCCGCCGCGTCCTCGTCCTGCCGGTGCCCGGCGGTGATGCGATCATTCTCCATCAGGGGAACATAGCGTGACCGCAGCCCCCTGTCGCCGCCCGGCCCTTGGTAGGGCGGTCAATCATTCCTTCACTCGCCGGGGCCCAGCATCGCCCGCCGCTCCGGAGCAGTTTCCGGGACCGCGGCTTCCAAGGCCACGGAAAGGATTTCCGCGCCACAGGCCCACCCGGGCCACGAGGATGCCATGACTGCCCAACTGACCAGCGCCGCCCTCTATGTGATCCTGCTGCCAATCTTCGTGGGCGTCGGCAGCATAGCCCTTGGCGTGCTCTCGCTCGTCATCCGCTCGCGCTGGACGACGGGCAAGGGGAACACTTCGAAATCGGCACCGGACGCCCATCGGCGCGGGCTTGGCCTGGCAACCTAGCGCGGCGCCATTTCCTTGAGGCTTTCACGGATCAGCGTGTTGAGGTCCGCCCCCTCCCCCAGCCGATCCAGTACCCGCGTGACCACGGAGGCGGCTTCCGGCCGGCGCCAACCCAGGTTCAGCAGGGCAGAGACGGCATCCGCCGCCGCGCCCCGCTCCGGAACCGGAGCGGCGGGCACGGTGAAGCCGGCATCACCGGTCGGCATTCCGCCCACCTTCTCCCGCAACTCCGAGAGGAGCCGCACAGCGAGCTTCGGTCCCACGCCAGGTGCGCGGGTGAGGCTGCCGCGGTCCCCCGCCAGGATGGCCGCTGCCAGGTCACGCGGCGACAGCGCCGAGAGCAGCCCCAGCGCCACCTTGGGCCCTACGCCCTGGATGCCCGTGAGCAGCCGGAACCAGTCGCGCTCCGCCGCATCCGCGAAACCGTAGAGGGTGATCGCATCCTCGCGCACCACTGTCTCGATCCAGAGCGTGCCCTTGGCATCCGCCGGCAGCGCCGCCACGGCGCGGGAGGAGGCGGCGACGAGATAGCCCACCCCATTCACATCGAGGATGCAGCCACCCTCATGCACGGAATCCAGCCGTCCGGTCAGCTTCCCGATCATGCTCGCACCCCGATGATCGACGCATCCGCCCCCGACGCCTGCAGTGCAGAATCCATCACGCGGGCACGTATCCCCGCGCCAGGGCGTTGCGCGTGGAGCGGTGATTGGCGTGGCAGATCGCCACGGCCAGCGCATCCGCTGCATCCGCCCGCTTGATCACCGCGCCTGGCAGCAGCCGCCGTACCATGTCCTGCACCTGGATCTTGTCCGCATGGCCGGTGCCGACGACAGCGCGCTTCACCTCCATGGCCTGGTATTCGGCGACCGGGAGGCCGCGCAGCGCCGGCGCGAGCAGCACCACGCCGCGCGCCTGCCCGAGCTTCAGCGCCGCGCCCGGGTTCTTGTTGACATAGGTATGCTCCACCGCGGCCTCGTCGGGCCGCAGAGCCTCCAGCAACTCAGTGAGCGCGCGATAGATTTGGCAGAGCCGTTCCGCCAGCGGCAGCTCGGCCTTGGTGCTCACCACCCCGTCGCCAAGGTGCCGCAGCCGTGACCCGGTGCTCTCCACCAGCCCCCAGCCCATGTGCTGCAGCCCGGGATCGAGCCCCAGGATGCGGACCGATTGCTGGACGGGCGGGCGGGCCGCACCGCCTGGCTGCGCCGCCTGGAGGCCGGATCCGCTCAAGCGGTCAGCCGATCGAGCACATCATCCGGTACGTCAAAATTGGCGTAGACCGACTGCACGTCGTCATGGTCGTCCAGCGCATCCACCAGCTTCAGCACGCCGCGCGCGGATTCCTCATCGAGCGGCACGGTGGCATTGGGGCGCCATTCCAGCTTCGCACTCTCCGCCGGGCCCAGTTTCGCCTCCAGCGCGTCCCGCACGGCGAAGAGGTCCTCGACGGCCGTACGGATCGCATGTCCGTCCTCGTCGCTCTCCACATCCTGCGCGCCCGCTTCGATCGCCGCTTCCAGCACCGTGTCGGCGTCGCCGGCGGAGGGCGGGTAGCGCACCACACCCTCGCGCTCGAACTGGAAGGCCACGGAGTTGGACTCGCCGAGTGCTCCGCCATTCTTCGAGAACATGGAGCGCAGGTCGGAAGCCGTGCGGTTGCGGTTGTCCGTCAGCGCCTCGACGATGATGGCGACGCCGTTCGGGCCGTAACCCTCGTAGCGCACCTCGTCGTAATTCTCGGTGTCGGTGCCCTGGGCAACGCGCTTGATGGCGCGCTCCACAGTATCGCGCGGCATGTTGGCGACCAGGGCGGCCTTCACCGCAGCGCGGAGGCGGGGATTATGCGCCGGGTCCGGCATCCCGGACTTGGCCGAGACCGTCACCTCGCGGATGAGCTTGCCCCAGGCCTGGGCGCGCTTGGCGCTCTGCGCGGCCTTGCGGTGGGCGATGTTCTTGGCATGCGAATGGCCGGCCATTGCGGCGTCCTGTTCCTTCTCGGGCGGCGGCACGCCGGCCCAAGGGCTTCCAGAGAGGAGCCCGCGGGCCGCACGCCGGCCCACCGGGGCCAGGCCACGACCCTTGAAAGGGCTCGGGGGCGGCCCGCACGGCGGGGCTGGAGATGCTGATTATAACCGGCGGGATGCCCCTGCGCCACCCAGCGATGGCTCCCGGAACAGCGCCCCGCCTGGCCACAGCGATCTCACTAAGTCGCAGACGCAGGCGATGCGGCCAGTGTAGAAAACGGACCATGGATGCGAACCCCGCCCCCCACCCCTTCGACGTCACCAGCCATGAGGCGCTGGCCGCCCTCTATCCCACCCCCTCGGCGGGCGTGCTGACCAAGGCGACTGACCGCATCGAGGGCCGCAGCGCCGCCTTCATCGCCAATTCCCCTTTCTGCGTGCTGTCCACGATCGGCCATCGCGGGCCCCATGCCACGCCGCGCGGGGACGCCCCTGGCTTTGTCACCCTGCTGGACGAGAAGACCATCGCCCTGCCGGACCGGCGCGGCAACAACCGCCTGGACGCGCTGCGTGACGTGCTGGACGACCCGCGGGTCGCCCTTCTCTTTCTCGTCCCCGGCATGGGCGAGACGCTGCGCGTCCATGGCACCGCGCGCATCACCACGGATCCCGCCCTCCGCGAGCGGCTGGTGATGGGCCGCGCCAAGCCCGCCACGGTGATGCTGATCTCCGTCACCGAGGTCTTCATGCAGTGCCCGCGCGCCCTGTTGCGCGCTGAGCTTTGGGCCGGCCGCGGCAAGCCGGAGGGCACCCCAAGCGGCGGCGAGTTGATCGCCGAGCACACCAAGGGCCGCATGCGGGCCGCGGATTACGACAAGGTGGTGGCCCCGAACTGCGCGGCCAATCTCTATTAAGGTGAGCCCCATCTTCCTCCGGGGCTCCCTTCCCGCCCCTGCGCCGGCGCCCCCATGCCCCATGTCGTGACACCGCGGATCACCATTCCGGATGACGAGCTCAGCTTCAGCTTCCTGAGGTCCTCAGGCGCCGGGGGGCAGAATGTCCAGAAGGTCGAATCGGCCGTGCAGCTGCGCTTCCCGGCGGCGACCTCGGCCAGCCTGCCAGAGCCAGTGCGCGAAAGGCTGCTGCGCCTGGCGGGACGGCGCCTGACGACGGGCGGCGAGATCGTCATCACGGCGCAGCGGCACCGGACCCAGCTTCGGAACCGCGAGGATGCGCTTGAGCGCCTCTTTGAACTGATTCGCGAGGCCGCCACGCCACCGCCGCCGCCGCGCCGGCCCACCCGGCCGACCAGGGCAAGCAAGGAGCGCCGGCTGACCGCCAAGGGCATGCGAGCGGGCATTAAGCAGGGCCGCGGACGCGTGCAGGACGAGTAGGACCGTCTGAGCTCCACGCCAGGTGGCGCCGCGGGCGGCGCCTCGCCGTTGCGACGGCACAACACCGCCGGGTATGATGCTGCGGGGTGCATGCAGAGAGGTGCCCATGCGAATCTGGCGATGGGGCACCGCGACACTGCCCCAGGCCCCTGAGAGCAAGGATGACGCCATTCCCAACGGAATGGCGCTGCCGACGGCCCATGCCATCCTCGCACGCTTCCGCCTGGTGCTGCGCAATCCGTCAGCCCTGGTCGGCCGGGAGTACCTTGACCGGCGCGTGCTGCTCGACCCGCCCGCGAAGATCGAGACGGCCTTGGTCACCATCGCCCGCGAACGCGCGACGGCCGGTGACCTGGAGGCGCTGGGCCCACTGCGCGAGATGATCCGGCGGTTGGCGGCAACGGTGGAGCCCGAGGTCGCAGCGCAGCTCAGGGTCTTTCATGCAAAGCTGCCTGGGGGACCGGATGCGAGCCTCTTCGGCATCACCCTCCGGATCCAGGAAGCCCTGGGGGCAATCGACTTCCTTGAGCTCACCTCCCGCCAGGTGTCGGAAAGCCGCAGGCTGCTTTCCACCTTCGAGACCAGTGTCGCGAGCGCGCGGCTCAGGCGATCCGGCTGACGGCAGCCAAGGTCACCGCCCCCTTCTCTCCGCACCGCGAAATCCTGCCTGCGTCTCCTTCGAGAGATCCAGCTCGCGGCCTTGCATTCGGGGCAATGAATAGAACATAGAGGAAACACAATCCGAGCAGAGAGAGCCGAGAATGGCCATGAAGCCCTCCTCCGGCGCACCGAAGCGTGCGCCATCGCCCCAGCGCGTCGCGCTGAACCGGCTTTCCGCCGTCATGCAGCGGGGCGCCACGCCGGACCGCATGGCGCGGGAGGTGGATGCCGTGGTGGCCCAGCTCCGCGACACCGCCGATGCCGAGCAGGTTCAGGCCTGGCTCGAGGAGATGCGGGACGGGTTTGCGGAAAGCGCCGATGCGGCCGCCGAGGCGATCGATGAGGTCGAGGCGACCGAGAAGGCTGCCCGCCGCCATGCCGAGAATGCCGCGCTGGCGATGGCCGCCACACGCGACGCCTTCGCCCGCCACCTGACAGGGGCCTGAGCCGCGCCTCCGGCCCTGAATACGGGCCGGGGTTCCGCGACGGGCGTCCGTGCCGAAGAAGGCGGCGCCGAAAGGCAAAGGCCTCTCTGCGCCAGGCGGAATCGGCGGAAAAAGCGACGTGTCGATTGGGTGCCGGGAAATGACTTGGTTGGCGCGCCCGAAGAGATTCGAACTCCTGACCCCCAGATTCGTAGTCTGGTGCTCTATCCAGCTGAGCTACGGGCGCATCACCAAAGTCAAAATGAGCGGAGAGGCAGTAAACCGGTGCGCCTGATCGATTGGCGCGCCCGAAGAGATTCGAACTCCTGACCCCCAGATTCGTAGTCTGGTGCTCTATCCAGCTGAGCTACGGGCGCTCTCCTTGGCGCCGGGAAATAGCGCCAAGGTGAGGGGGAAGCAACCCCTTTCAGGCCGACATCTTGTCGAGTTCGCGAACGACGGCCTCGCCCATGATCGAGGTGCCAACACGCGCAGCGCCTGGCACCATGATGTCGGCAGTACGCAGCCCGCCCGCGAGTACCTTCTCCACGGCCGTCTCCAGCATCCTCGCATCCTCCTCCATGTCGAAGGACCAGCGCAGCAGCATGGCGAACGACAGGATCTGCGCGCAGGGATTGGCGACGCCCTTTCCCGCAATATCCGGCGCGGAGCCGTGGATGGGTTCGTAGAGCGCGTTGCGGCGGCCGCTCGAATCGGGCGCGCCCAGCGTCGCGGAGGGCAGCATGCCAAGGCTGCCCGTCACCGCCGCCGCAAGGTCCGACAGCACGTCGCCGAACAGGTTGCTGGCCAGGATCACGTCGAACTGCTTGGGGCGCGAGGCGAGCTGCATGGCGCAGTTGTCGGCATACATGTGCGACAGCTCGACATCCGCGAATCCGGCCTTGTGCACCTCGGTGACGATCTGGCGCCAGAAGCGGCCAGACTGCATGACGTTGGCCTTCTCGACGCTCGTCAGCTTGTTCTGGCGCTTGCGGGCAAGCTCGAAGGCGACGCGCGCGACGCGGGCGATCTCCTCCTCAGTGTAGCTCTCGGTGTCGAAGGCGCGGCGCATGCCGCTCGCCATCGTCTCGATGCCGCGCGGCTCGCCGAAATAGATGCCGCCCGTGCTTTCGCGCACGATCATCAGGTCCAGGCCGTTGACCAGATCGGCCTTCAGCGAGGAGGCCTGGGCGAGCGGCGACCAGACGATCGCGGGGCGCAGGTTAGCGAAGAGGCCCAGATCCTTCCGGAGGCGCAGGATACCGAGCTCCGGGCGGCGCTCAAAAGGCAGCGAATCCCACTTGGGTCCGCCGACGGAGCCGAACAGGATGGCGTCCGCACGCGCGGCCTTCGCCATGGTGCTGTCCGGGCAGGGATGGCCCTCCGCATCAATGGCGGCACCGCCGACCAGCCCTTCCTCGATGTCGAAGCTCACGCTGCGGCGGCGGCTCATCCAGTCCAGCACGCGCCGGACCTCGCGCATCACCTCAGGTCCGATGCCGTCACCGGGCAGCACCAGCAGCTTCTTGTTCGCGGCCATTCGACGTTCCTTGAAGACAGTTCCTGGAGGCGGGACGCCTCAGCCATAGAGCCAGGGCTGGGCGGCACGCTGCTTCTGCTCGAAGCCATCGATGACCGAGGCGCGCTGCATGGTCTCGCCGATGTCGTCCAGCCCGTTCAGCAACCGGTGCTTGCGGAGCGGATCGACGTCGAAGGGGATTTCCTCCCCATTCGGGCGCACCACCACTTGGCGCGCGAGATCGACGGTGATGCGGGAGTTGGCGCCCATGCGGGCGTCCTCCATCAGCATGTCGCAGATCTCGCGGGGCAGCTTGATCGGCAGGATGCCGTTCTTGAAGCTGTTGTTGAAGAAGATGTCGGCGAAGTCCGGCGCGATGACGCAGCGGATGCCGAAATCCAGCAGCGCCCAGGGCGCGTGCTCGCGGGAGGAGCCGCAGCCGAAATTCTCATGCGCGATGAGGATCTCGGCGGCGCGATAGGGCTCGCGGTTGAGGACGAAGTCCGGCTTCTCGGAACCATCGTCGTTGAAACGCATGTCAGCGAAGGCGGCGCGGCCCAGCCCCTTGCGCTCGATGGTCTTGAGGAAGCGCGCGGGGATGATCTTGTCGGTGTCGACATTCGCCATCGGCAGCGGCGCGGCGACCCCGGTCAGGGTGGTGAAGGGGGTCATGCCATGTCTCCCTTGGCCGCGAGTTCCCGCACATCCGCCAGATGCCCCGTCACGGCAGCGGCGGCGGCCATGGCCGGGGAGAGCAGATGCGTCCGCCCGCCCTTGCCCTGCCGTCCCTCAAAGTTGCGGTTCGAGGTGGAGGCGCAGCGCTGGCCGGGCTGCAGCCTGTCCGGGTTCATGCCGAGGCACATGGAGCAGCCGGCCTCGCGCCATTCGAAGCCCGCCTCCTTGAGGATGACGTCCAGCCCCTCCTGCTCAGCCTGCTCCTTCACGAGGCCGGAGCCGGGCACGACCATGGCGCGCACGCCTTCGGCCACCCGGCGGCCGCGCACGACCGCGGCGGCCGCGCGGATATCCTCGATCCGGCCATTGGTGCAGGAGCCGACGAACACGGCATCCACCTTCAGGTCCTGCAGGCGCTGGCCCGGGGTCAGGCCCATATACTCCACCATGCGGCGGAGCTGGGTACGGCGCGCCTCGTCGGCGGCGCTCTCGGGATCCGGCACCACGCCGGTGATGGGCAGCACGTCCTCGGGCGAGGTGCCCCAGCTGACCATCGGCACGATCTCGGAGGCGTCGAGCACGACCTCCTTGTCGAAATGCGCGCCTTCGTCGCTGGGCAGCGTGCTCCACCACTCGATGGCCCGCTCCAGCGCCTCGCCCTTGGGGGCCATGGGACGGGTGCGGACGTAATCGAAGGTGGTCTGGTCGGGGGCGATCATGCCGGCGCGGGCGCCGCCCTCGATCGACATGTTGCAGACGGTCATGCGTCCGGCCATGTCGAGCGCGCGGATCGCCTCGCCGGCGAATTCGATCACATAGCCGGTGCCGCCAGCGGTGCCGATCTTGCCGATGATGGCCAGAACGATGTCCTTGGCCGTGCAGCCGAAGCCCAGCTTGCCGTTCACCGTCACCCGCATGTTCTTCGCGGGCTTCTGCAGCAGCGTCTGGGTGGCGAGCACATGCTCGACCTCGGAGGTCCCGATGCCGAAGGCCAGCGCGCCCATGGCGCCATGCGTGGAGGTGTGGCTGTCGCCGCAGACGATCGTCATGCCGGGAAGCGAAACGCCCAGCTCGGGACCGATGATATGGACGATGCCCTGGCGCTTGTCGTTCAGCGGGATGTAGTTCACGCCAAACTCGGCGACGTTCTTCTCGAGCGTGGCGACCTGGAGCGCGCTCTCCGGCTCCTGGATGCCGGTGAAGCGGGTCGAGTCGGTCGGCACGTTGTGGTCGGTGACGGCGATGGTGCCGTCCAGCCGGTGCACGCGGCGGCCGGCGGTGCGCAGCCCCTCGAACGCCTGCGGGCTGGTCACCTCATGGACGAGGTGGCGGTCGATGTAGAGGAGGGCAGTTCCGTCCGGAAGGTGCTCGACGACATGAGCATCCCAGATCTTGTCGAACAAGGTACGCGGCTTCGTGGCCGGCATGTGCTGGTCCTTCCCTCTCTCGACCGGATGCGGCCCGCCGGTATTCCGACGGGCCGCGGCTCCGGCTTACGCCTGTTGCTCGTCCAGCTGCGCGCCGGCGGCAACCGGGCTCTCCGCCACCGCGGAGGCACCGCCCTTGCCGCGCAGCGCCGTGCGCTCCTGGATGCGGGCCGACTTACCCGTGCGGCCACGCAGGTAGTACAGCTTCGCGCGGCGCACCTTGCCACGGCGCATCACCTGGATCTCCGCCACATTCGGGGAATACAGCGGGAAGACGCGCTCCACGCCCTCGCCATAGGAGAGCTTGCGGACGGTGAAGTTGCTGTTCAGCCCGCGGTTGGAACGGGCGATCACCACGCCTTCATAGGCCTGGGTGCGGATGCGCTCGCCTTCCTGCACCTTCACCATGACGCGGACGGTGTCGCCGGCGTCGAAGTCCGGCGTGGCGCGGGCGCCGGCCAGGCGGGTCATCTGCTCGTGCTCGAACTGCTGAAGCAGGTTCATGGTTCTCGTCCTTCTCTTCGGCTCGTTTAGGCGGGGGTCGCCGCCGCATGCAATGGCGCCCGCGCCGAAGCGTCGCGCCTTTGGTCTGTGTTCAGGAGGTCCGGACGCCGTTCGCGGGTCACGGCCTCCGATTGGGCGCGCCGCCAGCGGGCAACCTCCGCGTGATGGCCCGAGAGCAGAACCTCGGGAACGCGCAGGCCGCGCCATTCGGCGGGGCGTGTGTAATGGGGATATTCGAGCAGGGTCGGGCCGTCCGACGGGGAGAAGCTCTCCTCATCCGCGCTCTCGGCTGCCCCCATGACGCCGGGGATGAGCCGCACGCAGGCATCGAGCAGCACCATCGCCGCGACTTCGCCCCCGGAGAGGACATAGTCGCCGATGGAAACCTCGATCATCCCACGCGACTCGACCACGCGCTGGTCCACCCCCTCGTAGCGGCCGCAGAGCAGCACCACGCCGGGCCCCGATGCGAGCTCGCGCACCAGCTTCTGCCGGAGCGGCGTGCCGCGCGGGGTGAGGAAGACCAGCGGGCGGGTGTCGCCCTCCGGCATGGCGGCGGCGCAGGCGGCATCCACCACATCCGGGCGCAGCACCATGCCGGCGCCGCCTCCGAAGGGGGTGTCATCCACCGTGCGGTGGCGGTCCGTGGCGACGTCGCGGATGTCGCGCGCCTCCAGGGACCACAACCCACGCTCCATTCCCCGCCCAGCCAGCGAGGTGCCGAGCGGCCCCGGAAACATCCCGGGAAAGAGGGTGAGGACGGCGGCGTTCCAGCTCATGCCGCGTCTCGCCCGCCGCTGCGGCGACGCATGGAGGGACGGCGCGGCCGGGGCGTATCGCCCGCTTCCGCTTCGCCCGGCTGCGGCGGAACCACTTGCTCCTCCGGCGGCACGATCACGATGCGCCCGGCCGCGATCTCCACCACCGGCACCACGGCGCGGGTGAAGGGGAACAGCGCCTCGCGCCCGTTCTCGTCGCGCAGCGTGAGGATGCTGCCGGCGCCGAAATCCTCCACCGCCAGGACGGTGCCGAGCACGTCCCCACTCTCCGTCTCGGCACGAAGGCCGATCAGGTCGGAAAGGTAGAACTCGTCCTCTTCGGGCGGAGGCAGGGCATCGCGGTCGACATAAAGGCGCGTGCCGGTGAGCTTCGCGGCGGCATCGCGGTCGGCGACGCCTTCCACCTGCACCAGCCCTTCCGCCAGCCATTTCAGCACAAAACGACGCGCCCCGCTTTCATCCGAAAGCGGGCCGTAACCGGCGATGGCAGCCGGCTCGGCGGTGTGGGAGCGGAGATGAATCAGCCCCCTCACCCCGTGCGGGCGGCCGAACTCACCGACCAGGATGCGACGCGGCGCGGACATGGACTAGCGGCCCGATCCTCAGGCGCTTGCGGCGGAGGCGGCCGCGGCGGCACGCTCCTGGGCGCGCTTCTTCGGGGCGGACTGCTTCGGCTGCTCCGGGAACACGGGCATCGGCGCCAGGCCGGCCTTGCCCAGGAACTTCGCCACGCGGTCGGTCGCCACCGCGCCCTGGCTCAGCCAGTGCTTGAGGCGCTCGTCGAACAGGCGCACGCGCTCGGCATGGTCGGAGGGCAGCATCGGGTTGTAGGAGCCGAGGCGCTCGATGAAGCGGCCGTCGCGCGGGGAGCGGCTGTCGGCCACCACGATGTGGTAGTAGGGGCGCTTCTTGGCACCGGCGCGGGCAAGGCGAATCTTGAGGCCCATTTCGTAGTCCTTCTCTCTATCTCTCTTAGAAAGGCCGTCGGTTGCCGGCGCCGGGCAGGAGGGCGCCGAGCCCACCCCGCATCAGCCCCTTCTGACCGAGCTTGTTCATCCGCTTCATCATCGCGGACATGTCGTCGAACTGCTTGAGCAGGCGGTTCACGTCCTGCACGGTCACACCGGCACCCGCGGCGATGCGCTTCTTGCGCGACGCCTTGATGATGTCGGGGTTCCGCTTTTCCTTGCGCGTCATCGAGGAGATGATGGCGGCCTGCCGGCCGATCATCGAGTCATCGATCTTCGCGTTCTCGATCTGCGACTTCATCTTGCCGATGCCGGGCAGCATGCCGAGGATCCCCGAGAGGTTCCCCATCTTGCCGACCTGCTTCAGCTGCGACGCGAAGTCCTCCAGGTCGAACTGACCCTTCTGCATCTTCGCGGCCAGCTTCTCGGCTTCGTCGCGATCGATCGTCTCGGCCGCGCGCTCGACAAGGGAGACGATGTCGCCCATGCCAAGGATGCGCGAGGCCACGCGGTCCGGATGGAAATCCTCCAGCGCGTCCAGCTTCTCACCGGCGCCCAGCAGGCGGATGGGCGCGCCGGTCACGGCCCGCATGGACAGCGCGGCGCCACCGCGCGCATCGCCGTCGACGCGCGTCATGACGATGCCATTGACGCCGACACGGTCCTGGAAGTTCCGTGCGGTGTTCACCGCGTCCTGGCCCGTCATCGCATCGACGACGAGCAGCGTCTGGTGCGGCTTTGTCGCGGCCTTCACCGCCGCGACCTCCTCCATCAGCGCGTCGTCGATGGAGAGGCGTCCGGCGGTGTCAAGGATGACGACGTCGTAAAGCTCGCGCCGCGCCACATCCATGGCGCGCGCCGCGATCTCGAGCGGGGACTGGCCGGGAATGATGGGCAACGAGGCGACGCCCGCCTGGCCCGCCAGGGTCTGCAGCTGGAGCTGGGCCGCCGGGCGCTGCACATCCAGCGAGGCCAGCAGGACCTTCTTCTTGTCGCGGTTACGCAGCCGCAGCGCGATCTTGCCGGAAGTGGTGGTCTTGCCCGAGCCCTGCAGGCCAACCATCAGGATCGGCACCGGGGACGGCGCGTTGAGATCCAGCCCCGGAAGCTCGGCCCCCTCCCCGCCCCCCAGCGCCTCGACCAGCGCGTCGTTGACAATCTTGATGACCTGCTGCGCCGGGGAGACGCTGCGGATCACCTCGACGCCCACCGCCCGCTCCCGCACACGGTTGATGAGGTCACGCGCCACCGGCAGGGCCACGTCGGCCTCAAGCAGGGCGACGCGGACCTCGCGCAGGGCCTCGTTGACATCGGCTTCCGACAGGGCGCCGCGGCGGCGGAGTTTGTCGAAGACGCCGTTCAGGCGGGTGGAAAGCGCCTCGAACATGCGGGCGGGGTGGTTCCTGCAATTTGGTTGGGACCGCCCCATGACCGATCGCGCCGCTGCGCGAGTCTTCGCGGAGCGGCGGAGCCGGCACCCTGGGGGCGGCCGACCGGCGGGCGGGACAGGTCCCGGGAGGTCGGGCGCTTAGCCCCTCAGGGCCGCGGCGTCAAGGATTGCCGTGCCGGCGCATCCCTTGGGGCTGGCCGGCACGCTGGCCGATCGGGGCGAGTTGCAGGCCCAACAGTGACTTCCGGACCGGTAGCTGTAGATTCTGGTTCTCTCGTTACGGTTGTGGTCCGCCTCACCGAGCCATGCCCATGAAAGGCGAGCTTCATTCATGCTCCCCGGTTTCGACACCTTCCAGACACCTGCGCGCCAAGCAGCCCCCTCCCCCGGGCCAGATCAATCGGTGATCCAGGTCATCAAGGATCTGGCCCAGCACGCACGTGGAAAGGATATGGCCCTGGCGGACGAGGCTTTGACCGACATCCTGGGGCGGCTGCACGGCTGGCCCGTCGAGGCAATCGACCGGCTTTCCTGATCCGGGGCCGGATGACGTCTTCGGTCCTGGCCTGGACAGTTACAAAGTCCGACAAGATCGCAATGCCTTCGCCTCATCCGCGAGGGTTTCCAGATCACGAAATTGTGTTATTGCCGCTGCCTCGCCCCGGGGGACGGTTCGATGTTGGTACATTCCGGGGTTCCAGTGGTGCGCTGGACGGAACAGGAGGGTCTCGCGCCGCTCCGGCGCCACGATCCTGCGGACGTGCCCTGTGATCCGGAGTTCGAAGAGATCGTCCGGGCCGCCGCGGAGTTCTGCGACGCACCGATTGCCCTGCTAAGCTTCCTTGAGGAGGGCCGGCAGGTCTTCCTGGCCGAGACTGGCCTTGGCCGGCACTCCACCCCGCTCGACGATGCCTTCTGCCCACCGAACTTCATCAAGCAGGACCTGCTGGTCGTGCCGGATGCCACCCAGGACCCGCGCTTCCAGTCGAACCCAGGGTTCGCCGCAGAGGGGGTCCGCTTCTATGCCTGCGCGCCGATGAGCACGCCGGAGGGCCTCCCCCTCGGCGCGATCAGCGTGATTGATCGAAAGCCGCGTGACATCACAGCCACCCAGGGCCGGATGCTGAAGGCTCTGGCGCGCCATGCCACGACCCTTCTCGAGTGGCGCCGCACTCTCCGGCGGATGGAGGCGCAACAGCAGGAAGCCACCGAGATGCAGGCGCGAATGGAAAGCGTGCTCGAGACGGGAATGGCCGCTTTCTTCGACTGGGACCTGCCCTCCGCCACAATCCGGGGCGATCGGCGGCTGGTTGAATATTATGGACTTGACCCGGCGATCGCGACCTCCGGCCTGCCCCTCGCCGAAGTTTTCGCCGCCATCCATCCCGATGACCTCGCGGCGCTCAACGCCGGCGCCACGGGTGCAGTGACCCTGGCGACCGATTACAGCACGCAGTTCCGCCTGCTCGACCGGGAAGGTGCGGAGCGCTGGGTGCTGGCGCGTGCCCGGTGCAGCCGTGCGGAGGAGGGGCGTCCCCTCCGTTACAGCGGCGTCGTGGTTGATGTTGGACCGGCGAGGCAGGCCGAAGATGCGCTGCGGCAGTCACAGGCGCAGCAGCAGACGGTGATGAAGGAGTTGGCGCACCGCACGAAGAACACGCTGGCCGTCGTGCAGGCGCTCGCCAACCAGACGCTGCGCAGCGCGGCTTCGCTGGATGAGGCGAAGCGCTCACTGAACGCCTGGCTGCCGGCCCTGGCCCGCGCTGTGGATGCGCTCATCCAGACCCATTGGAGCGGTGCCGAGATCCAGGACGTGATTAACGGCATCATGCCGCTCTGCGACCCGGATGGCATCGGCCGAATCGCCTTCTCCGGCCCCGACCTGCGCATTGGGGCGCAGCCGACCCTCGCCCTGACCTTGGCCCTGCATGAGCTGGCCACGAATGCGATGAAATATGGGGCTCTCTCCGTGCCCCAAGGCCGCGTGAAGGTTGCGTGGCGCCTCTCCGGCAAGCTGCCCGAGCACCGGCTGCAGTTGGACTGGAGGGAAAGCGGCGGCCCTTCCGTGGCGACGCCGCGGCATTGGGGTTTCGGGTCGCGCCTGATCAAGGACAATCTCGAGGCCGCGACACGGGGCCGCGTCGAACTTGCCTTTGCCGAAGCCGGCTTCAGCTTCGCGCTCGACGCGCCCTATGACATGGTGGAGGGGTAGGACAGGCGCCTCGGTGCCGGACCGAAGGCGTGGGCTCGGTGACAGGGTGTTCAGCCCCAGTGAAGCCGCGTGAGAAGCCGGACCCGGATGGCCGCCTGCGGTGATCCATGGTGCATGATTCCGGCGGGATGCGCTTATCATGGGGTGCACCGCTTCAAATCACCGGCCCACACAGAGGCTAGGGAGGAACCGCATGTCCATTGCCAACCGCCGCCAGGCAGCCGTTGAATCCGCCATCGCCGATGTGAAGGGCATCATCGCAGGCGGCCCGGTTGACCGTCCCACGGTCGCGCGGGTGCTCGAGGTTCTCAAGGGGCTCGCCGCGCAGCCGGAACTTTGGCCCGCCGCCGACTTCCCTGCCCCCGGCGAGGATACGCGCCAGGCGCGCTACCTCATCACCGAGGATCCGGACAGGACCTTCGCCCTCTATCTCAACACCATGCTGCCCGGGCGGAAGATCCCGCCGCACAACCACACGACCTGGGCCTGCATCGCCGGAATCGAGGGCGAGGAGCACAACACCGTCTATGAGCGCGTCGACGACGGAAGCCGGGAGGGCCATGCCGAACTGGGGAAGCAGGAGATGGTGGTCGTGGCGGCGGGAAGCGGCATCGCGATGCTGCCGGACGACATCCATTCCGTCGACATCGTCGGCGATCGGCCGATCCGCCACCTGCATCTCTACGGCCGCGCGCTCGAGACGCTCAGCGAGCGTGTGACCTACGATCTTGAGGCGAAGACGGTGAAGCCGATGCCGATCGGCGTGCAGACCCGGCGCTGATCCCGCCCGCGCACCACGGGAGTTCGCATCCGTCGGCTGACGTGAACGCTGCGCGGGAACACTTCGCCAGGACGGCGCGTGCAGGCGTTTCCTTGTTCACGTTTTGCGCAGCCGACTTCCTGCCACGCCGCAGCCACCAGCGCGGCAACTTCGGACGTGCCAGATCGTCCTCACCATTGGCAGGAGGAACCGACGCATGAAGCCATGGACCATTGCCTTGTTCTGCGCGGCGCTCGGATTCGCCTGTGCTGATGGAAGCGCCGCGCTGGCGCGCAGCAGCCATGGGCAACGGGCAGCGGAGGCAAGGTCATCTCATCACGCACGCCCCTTGCCGGTCGTCAGGAGCCGGCGCCCTCATCGGGTTCAGCGCGGCCATGCTTCGATCTATGCTTCCCAGCTGGCCGGCAGGCGCATGGCGGATGGCAGCCGCTTCGATCCACGCTCCGATACGGTGGCAAGCAAAACGCTTCCGCTGGGCAGCCGCGCCCGCGTGACGAACCTGCGCAATGGGCGCAGCGTCACCGTACGGGTGCGGGACCGCGGCCCCCATCGGCGCCAGCGCATCCTCGATGTCAGCCCGGGTGTCGCGCGTCGGCTCGGCATGCCCAGCACCGGAACTGCGATGGTTTCGGTGGCGCCGATCGCCGGGCCTTCCGTGACCTCGCGGGCAGAGGCCGCGACACCCCGGCGGGGGCGCGCCCGGCGCTAAGGCGGCGCGCCGGCTGCGGCGCCGCGCGTCAGCGGATCGGGAAGGTCAGGCTGACCGCGGTCCCGCTGCCGGTCGTGACGGTCAGGCTTCCACCGACCTGCTGAAGCAGGCGCGCGGTGAGCTCCAGTCCGAGCGCTCCCCTGCGTGGCTCGGGCGGCGTCACGCCCGAGGCTCGGAAATGCGCCGGCATTCCCACGCCGTCATCGGCCACCGTCACCTCCGCAAGGCTTTCTTCCCTGGGCTGCATGGAGAGGCTGACCTGTCCCTTCATTCCGTTGGGAAAGGCGTGCTTCGCCGCATTGCTGACCAGCTTCCTGACCGCCAGGGCGAGCGGCATGGCCTGAGTTACGCTGACGCTGATGGAGGCGCCGTGCTCGATCTTCAGCGCCACCCCGTCGCCGGCGCGGCCGATGGCGGAATTCGCCGCCGCCGCCAGCTGCTCGCCCAGATCCACACGCGTGAAGGAGGGCAGCTGGAAAAGCCGGTCTTGCACCAGCGCGGCCGCATGGACGCGCTCGGCGGCGCTGTGCAGGCGCTCGGCCACCTCAGGGTTAGAGCTGCGGGATGCATGCAGCCGCAGCACGGCGGTGGTGGACTGGGCATTGTTCTTCACGCGGTGCTGCAGCTCCTGCAGCAGCACCTCACGTTCCTCCAGCGCCGGGCGTCGCTCCTCCAAGGCTGCCTTCATGTCGGTGACGTCAATGCAGGATCCGAAATAGCCAGCAAAGGCGCCCTGGACGAAGAAGGGCCGGCCATTGTCGAGCACCCAGCGCCAGGTGCCGTCGTGCCGGCGCAGGCGGTAGTCCATGGTGAAGTCCTGCCGTGCGTCGAAGGCGGTGGTGAAGATTTCGATGCAACGGTCGAAGTCCTCCGGGTGCACGCCTTCGGCCCAGCCGAAACCCAGCTCCTGCTCCAGGCCGCGCCCAGTGAAATCGAGCCAGGGCTTGTTGAAGAAGTCGCAGGCCTTGCTTGTATCCGCCCGCCAGATCAGCACCGGCGCATGGTCGGCGAGCAGCCGGAACTGCTCCTCGCCCGCTGCGACCCCGTTCTCGCCATCGGCCGCCAAACGCCGGTCCTCCTGGTCAATTTGGCGGCTCTAGCCCATGGCAGCGGGGCTGCACAGGCGCAGCCGCGGGAAACCGGAGACGGGTGGAGCCTTGCCGTGCCCATCCTTCGGGCCCAGTCCGGGCCTGGAACGCCGTTACAGCCGCGCTTGTTGGGATAAGGCGCGTATTTGGCGCGGCTCAGCGAGCATTGCTCAACCTTTGCCGCGGGCCAGGACGATCGAGGCCAGCATACCATCTGCCGCCCCTATCGTTGCGATATCGCAAGATCGCCTATTGCCGGTCCCTGTCCCGGTATAGAAGCTCCATCAGGCGCGTGAAGGACGAAGGGGATCACGCGCTTTGCCATGGGGAGCGAAGGTCATCTGTAAGGCGGCGTGCCATCATGCCACGCGCCTGCGACGCAACACTCTGATCGTCCGCCCTACCCTCCGCCCAGGTGACGGCCTCCCTCACAGCCAAGGATCTGGAACGTGCCATCCGCGCAGGCCTGCGACATCATCGTCGACACGAAGCCGACCTTTGGTCACTGCGGCATCGTCACCGGCATCTTCCATGGCAAGGCAACGGAGGTTCCCCGGGGCCATCAGGTTCTGCACGCAACGAACAGTGGAATCGTGGAGGGCTCCTGGGGGAACGGACGCGCCCTCTGCTTCCGCTCGAACCATCTCACGCGCGCCGAGGCGGAGCGCGTTCAGCGTGTATCCTTTGAAATCCGGGATGCCGCGAGCTACGGGGCCGCGCGCGCGGTGTTCAAGAGCTGGTCGGGAAGCAGCACCTTCGGGAAGGGTGCCAAGTCACGGCTTGAGAAGTACCAGCAGCGCATGGAGAACCACCAGGGCGTCCTGAAGAACGTCTATTGCTCGGAGCTAGTCGTCGTCGCCTATCAGCTGGGGCTGCAGACCGACAGCACGCGCATTGACGTGACCCACCGCGCGTGGATCGAACTCGATGGCAAGCACACCCTGCCTAGTACCTTACGCAGCTGGCTCCAGCGCCACCCGACCAACTGGACCTGCGTCGGCGTGGTCACCGGTGCAGATCTGGAACTCTCGGCCGTCTGACCCCGGGTTTCCTGCTCAAGCCCCATGGTCGCAGGGGGCGATTGGCCAGGGCAAGGCTGCGCGTCCGACCGGGGCAATCCGGTGCCAGCCGACGCGCGCCCCCGTTTCAGTGGAGGTCATCCTCCGGCGCGACCAGGCGCTTCTCCTTGATCTCAAGGAGGGCCGCCTCGAAACCCGCTGCGATCACGGCCCGGGCGGCCATGACCTTCACGGTTTCGGCCCCGACTGGGGAGGATTGCAGTATGTCGGAAAGCGCGGCCCGCACCTCCGCGATCCGTTGCTCACAGTCGCGGCTCGTAGTCTGGCGATTCAGCATCGCTTCCAATCCCGGCCCGAGGACCTCCTTGACGATGTTCAGACCCCAGAGTCCGTCCGCCGCCACACCAACCTCCCTTCCCCCGCCCCAATGATCCTTCAGTTGAGGCATGCTGCAATTTTTTAGACGACCACGAGAGCGAGCGTACTTTCATCTTACGGCCTCTTGACTTTCCAAGGACCCTCACCCTCGAAACCGCGAGACCTGACCTTTTTGGACTTGGCAATGGTCCGGAGGAATGCAAGGTGCGTCCTCATACGAGGGTGACTTGGCGCCCCATCCTGGGGCACAAGATGGTTCTTTGGGGTGAGGCCAAGGTGGGATCGCCGCGGCTGGACACGTCCCTGCGGCAGCCTTTGGGGGGCAGGAGGTGTCCTTCGTTGCCCGGGTGATTTACCGTGGCGGATAGGTGGATCAGGCGCAGTGCGTGAATGCGGAGGCCACCCGCCGGGACAGGGTTCGGATCCGATGACAGAGCAGACCAGGATGGCCAATGCCATCGCAGCCGCTCAGGCCATGTTCGAGGCCGATGAGGTCGTCCGGGGCCTGCCGCCTGGCACCCCCGAGCGCCGGGAGCGGATGAGGCAGATTATCCAGTCCGTTGCATCTTCCTGGCGCGTGGAGCGCATGGAACTTACCATGGCCCTCACGCAACTCTCGACACGCGATGGCTGATTCGGCCCGGAAACGAGGCTTCTGACCTGGGCTGAAGACCTACTCCAGATCCCTGCTCTGAGTGGCCGTCACTGGATCAGCGAAAAGCCGTTGCGGCTGAAATTCCCGCTCAGGGTTTGATTCGGACCATGGAAGATATCACGCCTTCTCGCTGCATCATTGCGTATTTCCACTTTTGCCGAAGCTGGTGAAACGTAGCAACGGGCATGCGGGCGTTTCGGAAAACGCCGATCGAAGCTTCCCCCTCCGGATCATGATAGATGATCTGGCTACCGCTATCCTCAGTGCCAATCATAACCGAGGCATGGCCGTAAGTTGCGCCGGACGCTTTGCTGGTCTTCATCCAATAGAAAAAGATAGGGCCGGCCCTACGCAGGAGGATCTCCAATTCCGAGACGGAGAAGGTCTTATTGGTTTGACATTCCGGAACAGAGGCCAGGTGCTCCCGGGTTGCCAGCGCCTCGTGTTCATTGATGAAGCCCTTTGCGGCCAAGGCGGCGCGGGCGGCTGTCTGGGCCGTTCCGCTGCTGCCCGTCGCCATATGGCCGGAAGGTCCATAGAATTCCGGTACGCCTAGCCGCGGCCCCGCCTCGAAATGATACGCGAGCATCATCGCACTGCAGTACCAGCATCCTGTGGGATCATTCAGGCCACCGCCGAAATTCAGCTGGGAGACATAGGGCACATCGAGATAGACGCTCATGTCTTTCTACGCCCAATGGTTTCGGTATACGGATGAGGCGCATTGCCTGTGCAAGGAGTCAACAAGTCCCTGATCCGCTTCGGCAAGCCGTACTGGCTTTTCGGCTCGGCCGGCGACAGGAACGCCGGGTTAAATTCTCTTGCAGCGGCGCTTGCGAGGCTTGTGAAGGCTCCCTTCTTTCGCCGAGGAACGTTGTCATTCAGTTGCCGCGACATGTTGCGCGACATGCGAGCGCGCTGGTCCGGCCATGGGAACGGCAGCGCCGGCGGCTCGCCTTAAGTGGATGCTGTGGCGGGGTCGTATAGGGGAGCGATTGACCCCTTGGGGACCGGCTTGCGGAGCCCACCTCTGGGCCCACCACAGCTTCCATGTAAAAGCCTACGTCATGAAGCGATCCCGCAGGGGTACAGTTTAGTTCGTGGAGACAGGCATCTGCATCCAGCTTGGATGCACGCATGGCGGTTGAGGGGCTGGCGGAATGCCCATTCCGGTACATTCACCAGTGGCCGAAGCCCTTAAGGCGAGGGGCCGCGGAGGGTGCCATACCTTTGACACAGCACGCCAGGCGGTGGCGTGACCGCAAACCCGAGGGCCACGCAATGGCCATAACTGAGGCAAGACAGCAAATTCGAGCCGAACTCTGGACACATTACCGGGTCTTTTGCATGGCTGGCACGGAGACCCACCGTGCTGGGAAGTCACCCGCCGGAGAGTCCTTCGGCGGGTGATGTCGCGGCTCCCGGAGCATAAGCCGCAAGGCGAGTTGCCCGGTTCAGGAGGTTGCGCGAATGTCTTCGCGGTTTGCTTCGCCCGCCTTGGGTGATCATCGTAAAACCGGCCCCGCCCAGGCGGAGGTGTCCGGCTTCCGCGCCGAGCAAGTGACGCTCCTGAGGAAGCTGACCAGAACCTCTGGGCGGCTCTTCGAGGTGTTCGCCCGGGAAAGCGATTTCGCTCTGCCGACACAGGGGCAGTCGGGCACACCGGAGGCCGCTACTCCGTCCGAACCCCCGAGCAGCACTGGGTTCGCCTCGGGCGTACGGCAACTGCTCAAGCTTCGGGCGGCGCGTCGTCGCACATTCCTGGAGGGCCTGTTTGACTGGCCGGCCTGGGACATACTGCTCGATCTCGCAGCCGTGAGGGCCGATGAGAGCCACGTCTCCGTCTCTTCGGTCTGCATCTCCTCAGGAGCGCCTCAGAGCACGGCCCTTCGCAAGCTGGCCGCCCTGGAGCGAGCCGAGTTCGTGCAGCGCTATGAGCACGGGACTGACGGCCGGCGAGTGCATGTTCGCCTGACCGACGACGGCCTTGAGGTGGTGGACAGGGCGCTCTCCGAGGAGTTCGCCCTTTACCGGAACATTCAGGCGTTTCGGGCGGCTTAGCGGCGCTGTTCATATTGGCCAAAGACGACTGAGAGTGGCCCTCGCTGCGGCGCAGCGCTCCCCTTTCTCCTGTCCGCCAGGAGAAGGCGGCACAAATCCAGATCACGCAACCGCTACAGAAGCGCTGGGTGACCGCGTGGCCCGTCCTGCCTAGGCTAGTGCCAAAGCAAGAGGGAGGCGGCCATGACAGACCGTGTTGAAGATTACCCGACCCTGCCGACGGACTACCTGCCGCACGTCATCGCGCGATGTCTCGAGAAGGCGAACCGCCATCAACTGCCGCACCGCTTCCGCCTGAATGGCGCGGAAGTGATTGTATTCCCCGGCCAGACGGCGGAGGCCGTGAATGCGGAGGTACAGCGGCAGTGGCAGGCCGCCCGGACGTTGCCGGCCGCAACAGCCATCGCCGAAGACCAGGCGTAAGCTGCCCCAGGGGCCGGCCCGGGGCGCAGCGCGTGAGGCTGTGTCCGGGAGAGCCCTCAGGAACTGATCTGGGCCACGAAGCCAGGCCGGTCTGCGCATCGCTCGCGGGAGTAGTCGCGCCGGATGGCGGGCAGGTTCATGTCATGCGTCACTTCGGGCGCAAGCCTGCCGGCCAATGTATGATGGTGGGAATATACGGGCCAGAAGTAGACGGTATGCAGGTCCGTCCAACCACGCGGCAGGCCAAGCTTGCGGATGAGGATGTAGCTCACGCGGTCGCAGATGGGCGACAGGGACTGATCCATCATCGCCCAGGCTATGGTGACGTGCGCAGCTTTCGACGTGAAGAACATGCAGTTGGTGTCCGCGGGGATGCGCGCTGCGTCATCCGAATCCGGGATCGCCAGGATCGTGTCACCCTGCATCACGATGCGCTGCTCGCTGAACGTTGCGTGAGGATCCTGGAGCCTGCACAGATCGACGAGGCTGGCGATGCGATCAGGGGCGTATCAGTTATCGGCGTCGAGACAGGCCACAGCGTCGACGCCCTGGTTTCAAGCTGAGATCGCGCCGAAGCACGGGGGGTGTTGCTGTGGTCGCGGTGCACTCTTGGCAGGATGATGTGATCTTCGGTCCATCGCTAGGTTTCGGCACTCGTAGAGTCATCCGCAACCAGGATACGCGTGCAAGGATAGGATTGCGCTTGCACGCTGGTGCAGCATCTCGACAGCGTCGCGGCGGCTTCTCCCGCATATGGCGTGACGACGGCAGTTCTTATCTTCATCTCGTCCCGCTGACGGTCAAGGCGCCGGCGGTGTGGATCCTCCTCAGGGCGTTCCGAGCCGAATCCGATGCTCCGGAACGAACTCGCATCCACCCGGCGCCACGGCGGCCTAGCCGCCGCGATCCTTCCGACGCCCCATCAGGCGCGCGACCACCATCAGCACCACGCCCAGTGCGATCACCCCGAAGGTGGCAGGCGCCGAGCGGATGAGGTCAACCAACGCCGCCGGGGCCCAAAGAAGCGAATCCATGGCAACCCTGGGCAGCCAAAGCAGGGCTTCCCACCCCACCACATGGGCAGCCACCCCCAGCGCCACGAGGAAGACGCCCAGGGACCAAAGCTTTGCTGACATCAATCCTTCCCTAGTCCCCATCGGCCCATTGCCGCTCTCCGTGATGAACGCGGCCCGATCCGCGGCCCTGCGTCTGCCCTCAAATTATGCCGGCGCCACGCGCGGCACAGATTTGAACTTGCGCCAGAGGCCCAGAAGCCAACCGCTCAACATTTTGGCCGCAGCGCGGGAAACCCCAGGCGCCAGGGGCAGGAACCGAATTGCCATGCCTGGCATAGGGGCCATGGCAGGGAACCTCCTTACATCTCATTCCGTGCCGAAGACCAGCAGGCCCATGATCTAGGAAACCTCGATGCCAGTCAGGATATCGGCTCCTGATGCCACTTCCTCCAAGGCCCCAATGAAGCCAGGAACTCCGTCATCGATCCTTACAGGGAATGTCATCCAGGCATGGGAGAAAATCATTCGGATGTCCTGAATCATCGGCGCCCGCAACTGCGAGGACCTTCATGACCGACGCCACGAACAGCATTCCGCCAGCGCCAGCCAACGATCCGGACACATTGGGCAAGAGGCTAGGCGATGCGCCCTCCATCCATCCCACTGCTCGTGTCCGGGACAGCCGCTTCGGCCGCTGGTGCGAGGTGGGTGCCCGCAGCCAGGTGGCGGAAAGCTGCTTCGGTGACTACGCCTATGTCGCGAATGACAGCGACATCATCTATTCGGAAATTGGGCGCTTCTGTTCCATCGCCTCGCAGGTCCGGATCAATCCGGGCAACCATCCGCTGGAGCGGGTGGCGCTCAACCACTTCACCTATCGCTCCTCCGCCTATGGCCTCGGCGGTGACGATGCCGCGTTCTTTGAATGGCGCCGCGGGCATAGGGTGACGCTCGGGCCGGATGTGTGGATCGGGCATGGCGCGATCCTCCTTCCCGGCGTGACCATAGGCGCGGGGGCGGCGATCGGTGCGGGAGCGGTGGTGACGAAGGACGTTCCGGCCTTCGCGATCGTGGTTGGGGTGCCTGGCCGCGTGCTGCGAGCCCGCTTCGCGCCCGAGGTCATCGCCTCCCTGCTCCGCATCGCCTGGTGGGACTGGCCGGATGAGCGGTTGAGCGAGGCGTTGCAGGACTTCCGTGCGCTGGGTGCCGAGACCTTCTGTGCGAAATATGACCCGGGCCTACCTGGCTAGGTCGGGACAAGGGGGCTTCCCGGAAGACGGAAGCCCCCTCCCCTCAGCGGAGCGTGGGATCCAGCCGGTCCCGCAGCCAATCGCCCAACAGGCTGACCGAGAGCGTGGTCAGGACGATTATCGCGGAGGGCGCCAGCAGGACCCACGGCGCCCGGGTCAGGTATTCCCGGCCATAGCCCACCATGTTGCCCAGGGAGGTCATCGGCGGTTGCACACCGAGACCCAGGAAGGAAAGCCCGCTTTCCAGCAGGATGATCTCGGGGAAAGCGAGCGTCATCGAGACGATCAGGGTCGAGGCGATGTTCGGCAGCACATGCCGCCCATAGACCCGCCAGGGTGAGGCGCCGAGTTGCCGTACCGCCGCCGCATAGCCCTGCGCCCCGGCGCTGACTGCCAGACCACGCGCGATCCGCGCATAGCGCTCCCACCCGTTCAGGCCCAGGAGGCAGATGAAGAGGGGCAGCGAGTTCCCGAAGAAGGCCAGCACCGCGAGCGCCAGGATCAGGAAGGGCATGGCGGCCTGAAAATCCACCAGGGCCAGCACGGCCTGCTCCACCAGTCCGCGGAAATGGGCCGCGAGGAAGCCCAGCGAGACACCGAGAACGGCAGAGATGACGGTCGCCCCGAAGGCGATCAGCAGGCTCATGCGGATGGACGTGATGAGGCGAGAGAGCACGTCGCGCCCCAGCTCATCGGTCCCCAGCGGGTGCAACCATTCCCCGCCCAGGCCGATCGGTGGCGACAGGCGGTTCCGCAGATCCATGGCCGTGAAGGAAAAGGGGCTGATCAGCTCCGCCGCGAAGGCCGTGAAAAGCATCAACGCCAGCCAGAGGATGGCGAGGATCACCAGCGGCGGGACACGGAGGCGCTTGCGGGCTGGCGGGGTAACGACCACAGGCGATGCGATCGCCGCCGGATCGAGTGTGGTGTCCGACATCAGGCCGTCGCTCCCTTCGGCGCCACGCGCAGGCGTGGATCCAGGGCGCCGTAAAGAAGATCCACCACGAGATTGGCAATGACCATGGTGGTCGCGACGAGCAGCAGGATGCATTGCACCACGGCGAGGTCCCGGTTTGCCACCGCCACCACCAGCAGCCGCCCGACCCCGAGCCAGGAAAAGACGCTCTCCACCACCACGGCGCCGGCGAGCAGGCTACCGACCATGAAGCCCACGATGGTCACAGTTGGGATGGCCGCGTTCGGCAGGGCGTGGCGGCGCACGGCCACGGCCCAGGGCACGCCCTTGGCGAGGGCCGTCCGCATATAGGGCTGCCCCAGCACCTCCAGCATGGCCGAGCGCGTGAAGCGCGCCAGCACCGCCGCGCCACCGATGCCCAGGGTGAGCACCGGCAGCACCGCATGCCGCCAGCTTTCCTGCCCACCAGAGGGCAGCCAGCCAAGCTGCACCGCGAAGACCAGCACCAGGAGCAATCCCAGCACGAAGGACGGCACGGTGAAGCCCGCCACCGCCAGCAGCATCACGGCGCGATCGGCGAAGGAGTTCCGGTGCAGCGCCGCATAGACGCCCGCGGGAATGCCCAGGCCGATCTTGATCGCAAGCGCCGGCAAGGTCAGCGCAAGGGTCGCGGGGATGCGCTCGGCGACCAGTGCGATCGCCGGGCGGCCATCGCGCATGGACAGGCCCAGGTCGCCTTGGAAGATAGCCGCGAAATAGCGAAGGTACTGCTGCCAGATCGGGTCATCGAGGCCCCAGGCCTTGCGGAAGGCCGCGATCGCTTCGGGAGGCGCATCGGGCGACATGATGAGCAGCGCAGGGTCGCCGGAGAGGCGCAGGACGACGAAGGCGAAGGTCACCACCAGCACCAGCGTCAGCAGGGCACGGGCGAGGCGGATGCCAAAGAAGCGGAGCATCAGGCAGCCTCGCGCGTCTGGGCAGGGATAGGAGCGGTCGCCACGCCCGTACCCGGCGCCGCATCGCCATGGGCGACATGGCAGGCCACCAGCCGTCCATCAGAGGCGCGGCGCTTGAGCGCGGGAGCCTCCTGCGCGCAGCGGGCCAAGGCAGCGGCGCAGCGCGGATGAAAGGCGCAGCCTGAGGGCCGGGCGGCGGGATTGGGTGGGTCTCCGCGCAGCACGATACGGCCGCCGCGCCGCCCGGGATGCGGGATGGCGGAGACGAGGGCCTGCGCATAGGGATGGGCCGGGTCCTGCAGAACGGCGTCCGGCTCCCCCTCCTCCACCACCCGCCCGAGATACATCACGGCCACGCGGTGGCTCATCTGCCGCACCGCGCGCAGATCGTGGGAGATGAAGAGCATGGCGATGCCGGTGCGCGACTGCACCTCGGCCAGCAGGTTCATCACCTGCGCCTGGATGGAGACGTCCAGCGCACTGATTGGCTCGTCGCAGACTAGCAGGTCCGGCCCCGTGGCAAGCGCCCGCGCCAGCACGGCGCGCTGGCGCTGCCCGCCCGAAAGCTCATGCGGGTAGCGTCCGGCATGGTCCGGACGCAGCCCCACGTCGCGCAGAAGGGCCTCCACCCGACCGGTGCGATCCGCCCGCGTGCCGATGCCGTGGATCTCCAGCGGCTCCGCCACCTGCGCACCGATGCTCAGGCGCCGGTCCAGCGCGCCCACCGGGTCCTGGTAGACCATCGCCATCCGGGCTCGGAGGCGGCGCCATTCCGGCGTGCCCGGCGGGGGCATGCGCTCATTGGCGAAGGCGACGCCGCCGGAATCCGGCAGTTCCAGCCCCAGCACCATGCGACCGGTCGTGGACTTGCCGCAGCCGGATTCACCCACGAGGCCGAGCGTCCGCCCTCGATGCAGGGTCAGGGACACCCCATCCACCGCGCGCACCTCGGCCGGGCGGGCGAAGAGGCCCTGGCGCATGGCATAGCGCCGGACGAGATCCTGGGCGTGAAGCAGCGGTTCGGCCATGGTATCCTGAAGACCGGTCATGCCGGCAGAAGCATGGAAGCCGCCGCCCGGGCGTGGTGAACCGGGCGGATGCAGGCCGCGCGGTGGCCGGGAGCGACGGCGGCGAGGGACGGCGCTGCGGCATCGCAATCCGCCACGTGATGCGAGCAGCGCGGACCGAAGGGACAGCCGGCCGGCATGGCCCAAGGCTCCGGCACGCTGCCCGGAATGGCGGCAAGCGGTTGGCGCGGCCCGTCAATCGGCGGCAAGGCAGCAAGGAGCCCTGCGGAATAGGGATGCGCCGGGGCGGAGAAGAGTTCAGTCGAGGCCGTCTCCTCCACGATCCGGCCCGCATACATGACGCAGACCCGATCGCAGGTCTCGGCCACCACGCCGAGGTCGTGGGAGATGAGCACCAGGGCCATCCCCGTATCCCGCCGGATTTCGCCGAGCAGTTCCAGGATCTGGGCCTGGATGGTCACGTCGAGCGCCGTGGTCGGCTCGTCGGCGACCAGAAGCTCGGGCGAACCGGCGAGCGCCATGGCAATCATCACGCGCTGGTTCTGTCCGCCGGACAGTTCATGCGGATAGGCATCCAGGCGACGCCTCGCATCGGGCATGCCCACACGGTCCAGCAGCCGCCGTGCCTCCGCACGCGCGGCGGCGCCGGACAGGCCCCGGTGAAGGCGCAGCGCCTCTGCGACCTGGCGTCCAATCCGGTGCACCGGGTTCAGGCTGCTGGCGGGATCCTGGAAGATCATGACCACTCGGCCACCCCGCACCCGGTCCAGCATCGCCGGCGGGGCGTGCAGGATTTCCTGCCCGTCCAGCCGCACGCTGCCCGACACCTTTGCCTTCGCCGGCAGCAGCCCAAGGGCCGCGAGCCAGGTCACGGACTTGCCGCAGCCGGACTCTCCCACCAGCGCCACCGCCTCGCCGCGCCCGACGGTGAGGTCCACCCCTCGCAGGGCAGGCACATCGTCGAAGGCGGCGGCAAGGCCGCGGATTTCCACCAGCGGCGTCATCAAGCGCCCCAGTTGCCCTGCCGGAAGTCCATCGCGAAGGCGGGCGAGGCCTTCCAGCGGATATCCTTGCGCTTGGCGGTGAAGGTCGCGTTCTGGTGCAGCACCGTATAGGCAGGGTCCTCGCGCTCCGCGATCTCCAGCATCCGGCGGAACACCACCTTTCGGCGGGCACGGTCCGTGCTCGTCTCCAGCTCGACCGCGAGCTTGTTCAGCTCCTCGTTCGCGTACTCGCCGACCTGCTGCTGCTGCCCGTTCGGCCCATGCTGCGCGACGAGGGAGGAAACCGGGTCGTTGAAGGGCGCCGAGTTGGACCAGTCCCGCACCGCGCGGTTATCGCCGCGCTCCAGGATCTGAGACCAGTTCTCCTTCATGTCGATCGAGACGTTCAGCCCGACCTGGCGCCACATCTCGACCAGGATCTGCGCCGTCGGCGTCTGGTTCGTGTAGTAGTTGTTCAGCAGACGATAGGGGATCGCGTCACCCTTGTAATTCGCCTCCTTGAGCAGGCGGCGCGCCTCGGCCGGGTCATAGCGCGGCACCTCCCAGTCGGAGACGAACATGTCCCCGAAATACTCGAACTGCAGTCCGCGGGGGACGACGGTCCGGCCACCCCAGAGGCTGTCCACGATCGCCTTGCGGTCGATTGCGTGGGTGAAGGCGCGGCGCACGCGGGCGTCGGTCAGCGCCGCGTGGTTCTTGTCGAAGCAGGTCAGGCGGTGATTCAGGATCGTGCCACCCTGCACCTCATAGGCGCGGTCGCGCTCGATGCCGCCGATCTGGTCGGGCGGAATGTCGCAGGCAAACTGCACTTCGCCAGTCTTCAGTGCATTGATGCGGGCCGAAACCTCTGGGACCTCCAGGAAGCGGATCTGCCGCAGCGGCGGACGGCCGCCCCAATACTCATCATGCGCGGCAAGCGTCAGGGAGTGGTCCGGACGGAACTCGATAATCTTGTAGGGGCCGGTGAGCACGGGCTTCCGCGCCCAGTCGAACCAACCGTTCGCCTCCTGATAGGCACGGCGCGAGATGATCTCGCTGCCGGACCGCGAGATACGGCCTTCCAGCGTCACGTCCGGCGTTGCGTTGTGGAAGCGGACAGTGTTCTTGTCCACGATCTCGACGCGTTCCAGGGCCGGCCAGGCGCGGCGGGCCACGCCTGTCACCTCCACCGGCAGCTCACGCGCGGCAGGGGACGGGATGATGTCGCCGCGCACGGCGATGGTGCGGCCCTGTGCGGTCGGCTGGGTGGTGCCGAACATGCGCTCCGGCCCGAAGGAGAAGGCCACATCCTCGGCCGTCATCACGTCGCCGTTGTGGAAGCGGACGCCCTCGCGGAGCTTCAGCTCGACCACGCTGTCGGAGATGCGGCGCCATTCGGTGGCGAGGCCCGGAACCGGGCCCAGCCCGTTCAGCCAATCGCGGCTGATCAGCCCTTCCCAAAGGGAGGAGAAAAACACCCGCTCGCCCACATTCGACTGCTCGCGCAGCACCTCGAGCGTATTGGAGTTGGTGATCTTCTGGACCGCGATCGAGATGGACGGCCGCTGGTCGGTTTGGCCGATCGCGAAGCGCGGGAGAGCGGCAGCGGCTGCGGCGCCCAGCAGAAGGGGACGGCGGGACAGCATCATGGGATTCGTTCCTCGAGGCCCTGAGGGGTGGCGCGGAAATGGGTCAGCGTGCGCTCGGCATGGCGCATGCGGTGGGACAGGGCGCGCTGCGCGTAGTCACGCACCACGCTGGCATAGGCGTGATCCTCGGCCAGGTTGTCGAAGCCGTGGGGGTCCCGCCGCAGATCGAACAGCAAGGGTGGAAGCGCGGCGAAATGGACGTATTTCCAGTTCGCATCCTGCACGACACAGAGCGAGCAATCATCGATCGGCATGTCGAGGGCAGACTGCGGCCGCGAGTAGAAGACATCTCGGAAGTCGTATTCGTAGAAGAGATGGGTTCGCCAATCTTCTGGCTTCTCGCCCGAGACGAGAGGCAGAAGGGAATGGCCGTCGCAGGCACGGGGGATGTCTCCGCCGAGCCAGTCGAGGATCGTGGGCATGACATCCACGCTCTCAGTGAAAGCATCCTCGATCCGCCCGGCGGCATCGGCGGGTGCATCCGGGTCCTTGATCACCAGCGGAATGCGGAAGCTCTCATCATGGTAGCCGATCTTGCCCAGCAGGTAGTGATCGCCGAGCTGCTCTCCGTGGTCCGAGGTGAAGATGACCAGCGTGTCCTTCCACTGGTCCGTCTCGTCGAGATGGGCAACCACCTGACCGAGTGCGGCATCGACCTCCGAAATCATGCCAGAATAAGTCGCGCGCATCTGCGCCACCGCGCCGGCATCCAGTTCGGTCGCGGCGCCGCCGGCGCCGTGGAAGAAGGATCCCTGGCTGATGCCGTGCAGGTAGAAGTCCAGCAGCGGATGCTGCTTCGCCTCTTCCTGCCAGCTGTCCTGCCGGCGGAGGGCGGGCATGTCTTCCGGCCGGTACATCGCGTTGTAGGGAGCGGGCGCGATGAAAGGCGGATGAGGGCGATAGTAGCCGAGGTGCAGGAACCAGGGCTTGCCGTTGCGCCCCTTGAGGTAGGTGAGCGCACGCTCCGTGAAATAGGATGTGTCCGACAGTTCCGCCGGAATGCGGCTGGGGCGGTCCGTGGCGCCGGGCACATGGTCCGCGCCCTCCGGCAGCCAGATGTCCTCGCGGTTCGGCGGCAGTTCGTAGCCTTTCTGCGCGAGCCAGCCGAAATAGCCGTCCATCGTGGGCTCGAAGGCACCCACGGCGCGAAAGCCTTCCATCAGGTCGCCCAGGGTCGTGAAGCGTGGATCGAGCGGGCCGGTCGTGCGGGGATCAGGCGTGGTGGTGGTGTAGCCGATCAGCGCCGGGTCGTAGCCGATCCGCCGCAGCTCCTTCGCCAGATTGGTATGGCGCGCATCCAGCGGCACGGTGTTCTGCACCGCCCGGTGGTTCATCAGGTACAGCCCGGTCAGCAGGCTGGCGCGGGCTGGTCCGCAGGGAACGGTATTGGTGATGTGGTTCCGGAAGGTGACGCCTTCCCGGCACAGGCGGTCCAGGTTCGGCGTCTTGAGGAAGCCGGCACCGAGAGCCGGGACGAAATCGGCGCGCCACTGATCGACAACGATAAGGAGCACGTTACGGCGACTGGATCTGGATGGGGCAGCTGGCATGTCAGTCGAGGCGGGTCCCTTGGTGTGGGGACGCCTTAGTGCCGGGGTGCTACATGGAGAGGGCGGTTTGATTGCTCTTCGATGACAGCGATCGGAGCCAGCTTCACCTTCGGAAAGGGCAAGGAATAGCGGCTGCTTCCCTTGATGCGCCCGGTGCCCCTTGCCGCATCCGGAACAACGTGCCGCCCGGCTACGCCGTGGAGGGCAATCGGGCCGACCGGCGGACGATCAGCTGCCCCCGCAGCACGACCGTCTCCTCGGGCAGTGCAGGGTCCTCGATCCGCGCGGTCAGAAGATCCAGACTACGGCGCACCATGAGCCCCAAGGGTTGGCCCAGGGTCGTCAACGCATAGCCGGGCCGCCCCGAGGCCGGGACATTGTCGAAGCCGATGACGGATACTTCCTCCGGCACCCGGGCTCCCGCAGCACGCAACGCGTCGAGCACGCCCATCGCCATGATATCATTCAGGGCAAAGACAGCATCGGGCTGCTCCGCATCGCCCAGCTGCGCGATATGGCAGCCGGCGGCGTATCCTCCCTCATAGGTGGAGTTTCCCGGGAGGTGTTGACTCAGGTGGAGACCGGCTTCGGCGAGGCCAGCGCAGAAGCCGCGCTCGCGGTCGTCGGTGGTCGAGACGCCGACAGTGCCGTGCACGATGGCAAAGCGCCGATGTTCGCCTGCCAGCAGGAAGGCTGCGACCTCTCGGCCCCCGGCAGTGTTGTCGCAGGATACGGAACTGCCGTGGCGCCGGGCCACGCGGTTGACCATGACAACGGGAACGCCCCGGGCCGCGCAGATATCGGCCGCGCGGGATGTCAGCTCCGCGGAGGCGATAAGGCAACCATCAACCTGGTACTGCAACAGGGCATTGGAGGTGGTTTCCTCGATCGGGCCCGGGCCCACATGGACGATCAGCAGCCGCAGGCCGCGTTCGGCGGCCTGTGCGACGGCCTGCTCCAGCATTTCCGCGTAGAAGGGATTGTGCATGGAGCCCAGCACGAAGCCTATCAGCCCGCTTCGTCCGCCCGACAGAGTACGGGCCAGGGCATTGGGCATGTAGCCTGCCCGTTGCGCCAGCTCCGCGATGCGCCGGCGCACATCCGGCGAGATCCGCGGATCATTCTTCAGGGCCCGCGACACGGTGGAGACGGCGACCCCCGCCATCCGCGCCAAGGTCCGCACGGTCGGCCGCTCATGCGGCGGGTCGGATCGGCGGCTCGGCGCGGTGTCCATGGCCGCCTTGTACAGCAGCAGCGATCGCAGGAAACCGCATCATGCGTACGTTTGCACTAATATTACGCACAGGGGCTAGGAGTGAGTGAATAACCACCGGGGGTTCTCCTGATTCTGTAGAAACGCTGCTGCGGCCACAATGCAACCGTGTGCACGATTTTGCTGGACATCGCCTCCAGACGCTCCCTAACGTCCAGGATCAGCCGCGCCCCGCACGAAATGACGGCATGGCATTAGGAGGGAGGAAGATCATTCGATGTGCGGAGCGGCATCCCGTGAAACGGCGCGGACTTCGGCGGGATTTCCGGCATGAGCGACACGGCCTCCCCGCCACGCACCCTGTTCGAAAAGATTTGGGATCGCCATCGCATTCTCGAGCGTGAAGACGGCCAAGTGCTGCTGTTCGTGGACCGACACCTGATCCACGACGGCACGGCGCCCGCTTTCGTCACGCTGCGTCAGCGCGGCATCGCTCCACGCGCGCCGGACCGCATCTTCGCGACGCCAGACCATTATGTTCCGACCGATCATCGCAAGGTCGCTCAGATTGCGGACGCCGAGCGGCGCGGCATGGTGGAGGCGCTGGAGCGCGACACCGCGGCCCATGGCATCACCCTGTTCGGCCTCGAAGACCGCCGCCAGGGCATCGTCCACGTCATCGGCCCGGAGGAAGGGCTCAGCCAACCCGGGCTGCTGATCGTCTGTGCCGACAGCCACACCTCGACCCATGGAGCGCTTGGTGCCCTGGCCTTCGGTGTCGGCATGACGGAAGCCACGCATGTGCTTGCGACCCAGACGCTGTGGCAGCGCAAGCCGAAGACCATGCGGATCGCAGTTGAAGGAGAGCTGGGTCCCGGCGTCGGCGCCAAGGACGTGATCCTGGCCATCATCGCGCAGATCGGCACGGCAGGGGCGACCGGCCATGTCATCGAATATGCCGGCTCGGCCATCACCGGCCTGTCCATGGAAAGCCGGCTGACCCTGTGCAACATGTCGATCGAGGCAGGCGCGCGCGCCGGGATGGTTGCACCGGACGAGACCACCTACGCCTATCTCGCCGGCCGTCCTTACGCGCCAAAAGGCCGCGACTGGGACGCCGCCCTGGCGCGCTGGCGCGCCCTCCCCAGTGACCCCGGCGCAGTCTTCGACCGCGAGGTCACACTCGATGCCGGCGCCATCGAACCCATGGTTACCTGGGGCACCTCGCCAGAGGATGCTCTGCCGATCAGCGCCACCGTACCCGATCCTGCGGACACGCCGGACCCGGAGCGGCGCGGCGCGATGGAGCGGGCGCTGGACTATATGGGCCTGAGCCCCGGCACCGCGCTCGCCGACATTCCTGTCGACCGCGTGTTCATCGGCTCCTGCACCAATGGCCGTATCGAGGATCTGCGCAGTGCGGCCGCCGTGGTGCGCGGCCGCCGCGTCGCCCCGCGCGTCCAGGCCTGGGTCGTTCCCGGATCCGGCCTGGTTCGGGAGCAGGCCGAGGCCGAAGGGCTGCACCGCGTCTTCCTCGAAGCCGGCTTCGAATGGCGGGAGGCGGGCTGCTCCATGTGCCTGGGCACCAATGGGGAGATCGTGGCGCCGGGTCAGCGCTGCGCCTCGACTTCCAATCGAAACTTCGTCGGGCGGCAGGGGCCGAAGGCCCGCACTCATCTGATGGGGCCCGCCATGGCGGCTGCGGCGGCCGTGACTGGCCGGCTCACCGACATACGCCGGCTGGAGGGCTGAGCATGGAGGTCTTCCGCCGTCTGGATGCCGCGGCCATGCCGATCGACCGGCCGAATGTGGATACGGATCAGATCACCCCGGCGCGCTTCCTGCACAAGCCGCGCAGCGACAATCACGGGACCTATCTGTTCCACGATGTTCGCCGGCGGGCGGACGGCACGCCGGATCCGGCGTTTCCGCTGAACCAGGAGGCATTCGCCGAGGCCAGGATCATCGTCGCCGATCGCAACTTCGCCTGCGGTTCGTCGCGCGAGAACGCCGTCTGGGCGCTGCATGATCACGGCTTCCGGGCGGCCATCGCGCCAAGCTTCGGCGATATTTTCTTTTCCAACAGCCTGAAGAACGGCCTGTTGCCCGTGGTGCTCCCGCAGCCCGTCGTGACCGACCTTCTTGCTGCCTTGCAGGAGCAGCCCGGCGCCCGTGTGCAGGTTGATCTGGAGGAGCAGACGGTCACGACCCCGGATGGCACCGTGCACCGCTTCGAGGTTGATCCCTTCTCCCGCCACTGCCTGCTGAACGGCATCGACGAGCTTGCCTACACGCAGGAACTGGCGCCGCAGATCGACGCCTTCATGAACCGCTACGGCAGGGAAAACCGCTGACATCCGGCCCCGGCCGAAAAGGAGACGCGCGTGAGGATTTTGGTTCTGCCAGGGGACGGGATCGGCCCGGAAGTGACGGCACAGGCGCTCAAGGCGCTGCGCGCCGTCGCCGCCAACGGACCCCAGTTCGAGATCGCGGATGGACTGATCGGCGATGCTGCGCTGGACGCCGAAGGGGACCCCCTGCCCGATGCGACGCTGGACGCGGCCCGTCGCGCCGACGGCATCCTCTTCGGCGCCGCCGGGACCTATGAGAGCGATCTCCTGCCCCCGGAGAAGCGCGGCGGCCATGGGCTGCTGCGCCTGCGCAAGGCGTTGGACCTCTATGCCAATTTCCGGCCCGTCTTCGCCTTTCCGGAGCTGATCGGCGCCTCGACGCTGCGCCGGGAGGTGGTCGAGGGCGTGGACCTCATCGTGCTGCGCGAGCTGACCGGTGACATCTATTTCGGCACGCCCCGCGGCGTGCACCGGGATGAATCCGGTGAACGCTATGGCATCAACACCATGCACTACCGGGAGTCAGAGATCCGCCGCATCGCGCATTGCGCCTTTCGCGCCGCGAGGGGGCGCCGCCGGAAGGTCTGCTCCGTGGACAAGGCCAATGTACTGGAAACCATGGTGCTGTGGCGTGAGGTTGTCACGGAGGTCGGGCAGGAATACCCCGATGTCGAGCTGACGCATCTCTATGTGGATGCGGCCTCCATGCACCTGATCCGCCGCCCCCGCGACTTCGACGTCATGGTCACGGGCAATATGTTCGGCGACATCCTGTCGGATGCCGCGGCCATGCTCACGGGGTCGATCGGCATGCTGCCCTCAGCCTCCATCGGCCCTTCCGGGAATGGCCTCTACGAGCCGGTTCATGGATCCGCGCCCGATATCGCAGGGCAGGACCTCGCAAATCCGCTCGCGTCGATCATGTCCGCCGCGATGATGCTGCGTCATTCGCTACGGCACGAGGAGGGTGCGCGCCTCATCGAGGCGGCGGTGCGCCACGTGCTCGCGGAGGGCTACCGCACCCCGGACATCATGCAGGACGGCGCCCGCCGTGTCGGCACGGCCGAGATGGGAGATGCGGTCGCTGCGGCTGTTGGCCGCATAAGGAATTAGCCCGGCATCGGAGCACCGGGGAGGTTTGCACGGGAGGAAAAAATAAATGGTCCAGACGAACCGGCGCGCCCTGATCGGTGCGGCACTCGCAATGCCTATGCTCGGGCACAGTGCCCGGGGGCAGGCCTGGCCTGCGCGGCCTATCCGCTTCATCGTCGCCTTCGCGGCCGGTGGTGCCGCCGACACTGTGGCGCGCGCCTTTGGTGCGAAGCTGGGCGAGATGCTCGGCGAGACGATCATCGTGGAGAACCGGACCGGGGGGAACGCCCTCGTCGCGGCCAATGCCACGCTGCAGGCGCCGGCGGATGGCTATACCTTCCTGGTCGATGCCGCCAACCAGGTGACCAACCCGCGGCTGATGCCCAATCTTCCCTTCAACTACAGCACGGCCTTCGTTCCGGTCTCGCAGTTCGTGAACTTCCCACAGGTCGTCGCAGTGAAGACGGACTTCCCGGCACGCACCATTCGAGAGTTCATCGACTACGCGAAGAAGCACCCCGGAGCCATCAGCTACGGCACGCCGCCGGCAGCCGGCACGGGGCACTTGGCCGGCGAACTGCTGCAGCAACGCACGGGGATCCGGCTGGTGCATGTTCCCTATCGCGGCGGCGCCGATGCCGCGCGCGACATCACCGGGGGCACGGTGGACGCGGCGATAATCACCACCTCCTCCATCAGGCCGCCGGTGGAGAGCGGGCGCGCCCGCGTCCTGGCTGTGACCAGCACACATCGCTCAGCCGCCTATCCTGACGCACCAACGCTGATCGAGACCGGGCTGGAAGGCTTCGAGATTAATGACTGGAGCGGCCTTTTCGCCGCTGCGAGCACGCCACGACCGATCATCGAGCGCATGTCGGCGGCGGTGGCGGAGGCTGCACGAGACCGCAACGTCCGAGGGCGTCTCGAACCGCTGGGGGCCGAAGTGCTGGGCAGCACGATGCCGGAGTTTGCCGATTTTCTGAACCGGCAGCGTGGACTGCTGGTCAAGGTCATCGACGATGGAGGCATTACGATCGGATAGGCCCAGCGTGGAGCTGCTTGGAAGGGGCGATATCGTGGTTGCCGGACGCGCTGCTGAGCGGACGTGCCGCGGGAGGTTGAAATGCCATACTTCGCCGCTTTGGCGGTCTGGTTGAAGAGGACCCCAAACAGCTGGCATTTCGACTCATGCCACAAAAGAAGGGCGGGACCCTAAGGTCCCGCCGAGTTTGGGAGGAAACGTCCAAGAAAGCGGCAACATAGAAGACTGGCTGCCACCGCGCCGAGATAGGCGTCCGCTGCCCCTCCGGCAACCCCCATGACGCGGTGCAAGTTTGCCGAAAGATCAGAGTTCAGGGAGGAAGGTTGATCCTCACATACGGGGAGAATGGAACCATACGTCTGGTGCATTGGATCAGCTGTGCCCCACCGCACATATGGCTGCTCGCCAAGACGCCGACATCGTGCCGCCGCCATAGGACAGGATGAAGCCATGTCTTCCTTCTGCGTCCTCAAGATCCTCCAGACCTTCTGCCTCGCGGCTCTCTGCTGAGCCCACTCGTCAGCGGCTGCGCCTTGGCCACCCTGTCCCCGGCCCGACCGCCGTCAGGGCCTTGACGCGGAAGAACGGCCACACGCCGCTTGCCGGCAAGACCGCGACCCAGACCTATCTCGAGCAGTCCGGTGCGACGGGTGGCGGCGGGAGCTTCTCGCATGGGCGTGCCAGACCGATGCCCATGTGATCGAGGACGAATACGATAGCAGTCCCAAGCCTGCCACTCAGAAATGAGCCTTATAAGTCCATATCCGTTTTACTCACTGATCCAGCTGGTGTTCATCCACTAACTCTTCAGCAGGATTGCCACGATTCACCGTAAGGTCGCTTGGATCCTGAAGTACGAGGAGAGGTAAGATGGATATCAAGCGCGCGGGGACGGAGCCGTCCGGCAAAGGACCGGCCGATTGGTTCACGGGCATCGTCCGCATCGACCCGCTGTTCAGCCCGCCGGACCCGGCCCGCGTCACTGGCGCCCTGGTCACCTTCGAGCCCGGCGCGCGTACCGCCTGGCACACGCATCCATTAGGGCAGACCCTGATTGTCACCGCGGGCTGCGGTTGGGTGCAGCACGAGGGCGGCCCGGTTGAGGAGATCCGTCCCGGCGACGTGGTCTGGTTTCCCCCCGGGGAAAAGCACTGGCATGGTGCCACGGCAACTACGGCCATGAGCCACATCGCCATCCAGGAGAAGTCCAACGGCTCCCCCGTGGATTGGATGGAGCACGTCACGGACGAGCAGTACGGGCACTGAGGCTGGCGGTGACCCGGCATCGCTGGAAAGCCACGGACTGGCTGTTGGCGCCTGCACCGCCTGCCTGGACCTGGACCCGGAGCTTGGGACCGCTCGCCCGGCTCCAATGTCTGGTCGCAATTCTGCGCGGCCTAAATGCGATTTTCCTCGTCCGCGCCCTAGGTAGGGGACTCATTCAGGTCCACTCGTTGACGGTGGCGATGAGGGCGAGGCTGACCAGGTAATTCCGGGCGAGGCGGTCGTATCGTGTGGCCAGTCTCCGCCAGTTTTTGAGGCGACAGAACAGACGCTCGAGAACGTTGCGGCGCTTGTAGGCACGGTGGTCGAGTGGGTAGGGCACCGTGCGGGTGGCAGTGGACGGGATAACGGCCTTGATGCGCCTGTCCTTCAGCCAACGGCGGAGGCTTTCGGCGTCACAGGCCTTGTCAGCGAGAAGACGTCCGGGGCGTGCCACGGACTGGAGCAGTGGCAGGGCCATGCTGATGTCGGCGGTGTTGCCGGGCGTCAGCGCGAAGGCGACCGGTTGGCCACGATCATTGGCCAGGCAATGGATTTTCGAGGCGCGGCCGCCACGCGAGCGTCCGACCGCCTTCGTCCCCCCCCTTTTCCGCCTGCTGCCGAGCGGTGGGCTTTGACATGCGAACTGCCGAGGCTGAGTTCCTGCGGGACCTCGCCTACCGCCGCTACTTTCTCGAACAGGCGCTGCCAGAGACCGCGCTGGGACCAACGGTTAAAGCGGTTTAGACTGTGGTGGGCGGGCCGTACTCGGGCGGCACATCGCGCCAGCGACAGCCTGTCTTGAGCGCATGCAGGATCCCGCTGATCACCCGCCGGTCGTCGACCCGCGGCTTGCCCGGCCTGCCGCGCGGAAGGTGCAGATCGATGGCCGCCCAGGCCTCATCCGAAGGCCAGAACAGACGCGCCATCTCAGCCTCCTGATCAACCAAACCCGATCAGGAGGTAAAAACGTCAGCAAACCCCGAGAGGCGTTTGGGTTCCCCCTAGCCGTTAGATGCCTGCCCGCGAAGCACACCAACCATGTGGGGAACGACCGCTACGTCCTCAGGCAGAAGCCAGACAATACAAAAACTTACGGGCAATTTTCCGGAGTGGCGTCCCGTACGGGAGTGTGATCAGTGTTCGGTCGCGTCCGGTGACGTTCAGGCACGCCCGCAAATTCAATGGCTTGTGCAATCGAGTGTCCACCGGCGTCCGCCCCCGTTCGGGTGCGTTGCTGTCGCATTGTGGGGGTGATTGTGGGGGTGGCTGAGTTGTGCTTCCACTTCGGTGGAGGTCTGAAATGCCTAAGCTTTCCGAACGTGCCGTCGCCTCAGCGAAGCCTCGGGAGAAGGTCTATCGGCTCTCCGATGGCAATGGGCTGCTGCTCGAGGTGCGCCCCGCCGGCGGTAAGGCCTGGCTGTACCGCTTCATGCTCTCGGGCCGGCGCCGCGGTATGGGGCTGGACGCCTATCCTGAGGTCGGCTTGGCCGCAGCCCGGAAGAAGGCACGCGATGCCGCGGACCTGGTGGAGGAGGGCACTGACCCAATCGTTGCCCGGGACACCTTGGCCCGCGAAGAAGCCGCCAGGGAAGTCCAGGAGGAGGGCCGGCAAGCCCGAACCTTCCGGGACGTGGCCGAGGGCTTGGTGAAAGCGCAGACGCCCGGCTGGACCAGCGGCAAGACGCTGGCGAGCTGGCGCCTCACCCTCGACCGCCACGCCTATCCCGCGATCGGTGACGTCCCCATCGCCGACGTGACCCGGGAGCATGTGGTGGCGGCCCTCACCCCTGTCTGGACCACCCGTCCTGCCACAGCCCGAAAGCTGCAGCGCCGCCTGGCATCGGTGCTGGACTACGCAGCCGCCCATGGCTGGCGCTCGACCGACAACCCAGCCACAGGCCGCGTCCTGCGGCTGACCAAGTCCCTGCCGAAGCAGCCGCTGGAGCAGAAGCAGCCCTCGCTGCCCTGGCAGCAGGCGCCTGCCTTTGTCAGCACTGTCGGAACGATGGATGGCACCGCGCCCCTCGCCCTCCGTTTCGCGATCCTGACCGCCGTCCGCTCAGCCGAGGTGCGTCATGCCCGCTGGTCGGAGATCGACTTCGGCACCCGGATCTGGACCATCCCGGCCGAGCGCATGAAGGGTGGCCGCGCCCGCGCCCTCCCCCACACCGGGTGCCGATCACCGCACCGATGATGGAGGTGCTGGCACTCGCCGCGGTGCACCTCACCGGAGAGATCGAGAAGCCGGAGGATCTGCCCGCCCAGGCGGCACTGAAAGCCCCTGCCCTGATCTTCCCCTCCCCCACTGGCGTGGCGCTTAGTGACGCCGCCCTCGGCGCCTGCATCCGCCGCATGAACGAGGGCGCACCCGAGGGTGGCCCGCTCCCGTGGCAGGACGTGGACGGCCGAGCCGCTACTCCGCACGGCTTCCGCCGCTCCTTTCGGAGTTGGGTGGATGACACCCGGCCGGAAGCCAGCGAAGCGGCCGAGAAGGCTCTCGCCCATGAGGACGAGAACACGGTCCGCGCTGCCTACCGCGGATCCGACATGCTCGAGCAGCGCCGGCCATTGATGGAGGCATGGGGCAAATTTTGCACCGGAGCCGCCCTCAAGCAGGGCACCGCCTAGCCCCAAAACTTCATTTTCACCCCCACCCTGTGTTTTCCGGTCGGGACGGTCGGGACAGCCAATGTTTACAGGGGTTTTCGGCGTCCCGACCGGTGGGACATGGTCGGGACGGTCGGGGCAGGGGGGAAAGAAGGAGTGGGGGGCCTCTTTCCGGCTACTGGGACCCTGGAGGGATGAGGCGGGGTGCCGTGTAGCGGTTCCGGAAGGCACGGGAACGCGGCCACGCATCACGCCGATCGTATTCTGCGGACGCCCCTACATTTCGCTTGTTCACGCGTCCGTGATGTGTGCATTCTGCGCGTGGCAACAACCTGCGGCTGTAGGTCTGCCGTCATCCTGGACGTTTTCCCCTTCAACTCGGCGGCTTCGGCTGCCGGCTGCTTTGTGCGGGTCATGGTTGCCGTCAGAGGCTCGGTAGCGCTTGGCATGCTCCGGGCGTCTAGTCCTGACGTGACCACCAGCTCGCCGTGGAGCTCGGATGCATCTCCCCGCCCCAGCCCGGGTCATTTTCCTCTTCCTCGCCAGCGGCTCTCTTTGGTGGGGCGCTTTGTGGGTTCTAGGGGTGCCCGTGGCTCGGTAAGTGGAGCGCTAAGGAGCTCGGGCTGTTTGATGCGCATTGGCGGCAACGGCTTGTTCCGGTGCCGAGGCCTACACTATGTCCCGCTCCACCTGACCCGCCACCTAGCGCCGCCGCGGACCTCGCCCGAGTTCTGCCTGGGCAGGCTCATAGGCATCCTGGGCGCTGCGGTAGCTCCTAGCACTAGTCCTGAAGGTCTGATCAACCCTGGTCAGGCGCCAGCCCCAGCCTGCGGAGCCTGGGCCTCTGCGCTCCACGACGATCTCTGGGACGGAACGTGCGGGCTGGATGCTGGATAGGGTCGTCATCGCTGCTTCCAACGCCCTACGCGTCCAGGCAGTTCTGAGTGTGGGGGTAATTGTGGGGTGGGAGAGCAGAAACCATCAAAAACCCAATGGTTTCAATGGGCATTGGCGTCCCGTACGGGATTCGAACCCGTGTTGCAGCCTTGAAAGGGCCGCGTCCTAGGCCTCTAGACGAACGGGACAGGCCGGACCCTGCCAAAGCGGCAGGGGCGGGCGGTCACTACAACGCCCGGAGCTCTTCGTCCAGACGGCGCGTCACAATGCGAGCGGCGCCTCAGGCGGGACCAGCGGGCTCCGCGGTGAGGGCGGTGCCTCGACCGAAGCCGGCGCGGCCGGCGGCAGCTCGCTCCGTACAGGCGCCTCCGCAGGGCCTGGCGGCGTGCCCTGGGCCGCCGAACTGGCGGCCGGCGGGTCAGCCCGGACCGGAGCCTGCACCGGTGCGGGCTGCTGGCCCTCGGCAGTCGGCACCTCGGCCACCGTGTAGTCCGGCACGATTCGCGCCTGGGCACCGGCGATCACCAGAACCTTCTGCCCGAGCGGCAGCGGCGGCACGTCCCGCTGGGTGACGTTCACCAGCTCCCCGTTTGTCTTCCGCACAATATATTCGGTGCCACGATTGTCATTCACCACCCGCTCGGCGGCAGATCCGAACAACCCGCCGACCAGCCCGCCACCCACGCCGGCCAGGGCGGAGGTCAAGCCACTGCCGGGCGTGGACCCACCGACGATCCCGCCGGCCGCCGCGCCCACCGCCGCGCCGGTTGCCCCGTCCGATGTAATAGCAACCTCCCGCGCGCCGATGATCACGCCCTGCTGAACCGGGTTCGCCTGCTGTACCGCGCGGGTGGAATAGGTGTCGGCAGAATAGTTGCTGCCGCAGGCGGCAAGCAGCAGGAGAGGGATCAGGAAACGGCTGGGCGGCATGGGAACTCCGCGATCTGTCCGGAAGAGCCGGGATTTGCATGGGACCGGAGGGCCCAGTCCGGGGCTCAGCGCCGCGAGTTAGGACGAGCAGCCGCCCAGGACAACCCGGGAAAAATCAGGCGGGTGCCGCATCCTGCACATGCAGGCAGGTCGAGACTTCGCCGTTCCAACTCTCCGCCCGCAGCGTGCCGCAGAGATGCAGTGGCATCCCCCGCGCGCCGAGGAGCAATTCAGCCAGCGGGCCCTCCTTGGCGCGGAAGCACACGGCCTTCAGCCGCCCGCCCCCCTCCCCCTCGAGGAACATGCGGATGGTCGCGCCCTCCTTCCCTACACGGTCGGCGCGGACGACCCGGGCGCGCCGCAGGGCGAAGACCGGCTCCTCATTGCCCGTGCCGAAGGGCGCCAGGCGCCCCACCTGCTCCGCCAGCGCGGCACTGGCCGCGGCGACCGAGAGCGTGCCCTCCACCACCAGCGCTGCCGCGTCCGGAAGCTCGGAGGCGCGGGCCAGGCGCTCGTTCAGGAAGGCCTGAAGCGCCTCCCGCTTCTCGGCGCGGAAGCCGAAGCCGGCCGCCATGGCATGCCCGCCCCCGGTCTCCAGCAGCCCAGCCTGACGGGCCGCGATGATGGCGGCGCCGAGGTCGATCCCGGGCACCGAGCGGCCGGAACCCTTCGCCAGCCCGTTCGAGACCCCCGCCACCAGCGTCGGCCGGTTGAACTTTTCCTTCACACGCCCGGCGACGATGCCGACCACGCCTGGGTGCCACCCCTCCCCGCAGATGAGCAGCACCGGATGGCCGGCGGCGACCGCCTGCTCGGCCATGCTCAGCGCGGTACCCATCACCTCCGCCTCCACCTCCTGGCGGCGCCGGTTGGTGGTGTCGAGCCGCTCCGCCATGGCCCGGGCCTCGAGCGGATCGGTCTCCAGCAGCAGCCGCAGCGCCAGATCGCTCTCCCCGATCCGGCCCGAGGCGTTGATGCGCGGCCCGAGGCCGAAGCCGAGCGAATGAGCGGTGGGAATATCCTTCACCCCAGCCACCTCCAGCAGGGCCGCGACGCCGGGGCGCCCGCGCCGCGCCATCACCCGCAGGCCCTGAGAAACGAGCGCGCGGTTCAGGCCCGTCAGCGGCATCACGTCACAGACGGTGGCGATGGCGACGAGGTCCAGCAAATCCAGCAGCGGCGGCTCGGCCCGTCCTTCGAAGAAGCCAGAGCGGCGCAGCGTGCGGTGCAGGGCAACGGCCGCCATGAAGCAGACGGCGCCCGCGCAGAGGGTGCGGAGGCCGGAATCACAGTCCAGCCGGTTGGGGTTCACCGTCGCGAGAACTGCCGGCGGCGGCCCCTCGGCCTTGTGATGGTCCAGCACCACCACATCGGCGCGCCCGCGGGCCGCCTCCAGCGCCTGATGGGCGGCGATGCCACAATCGACGCAGACGACGAGCGTCGCCCCGGCCTCGCACAGCGCCGCGATGGCCGGCGCGTTGGGGCCGTAGCCTTCCTTGATCCGGTCCGGGACGTAATGGGTTGCCCGCGCGCCGAGGTCGCGCAGCACCTTCGTCATCAGCGCCCCGGCGCAGGCGCCATCGGCATCGTAATCGGCGAAGATCGCCACATGCTCCCCTGCCCGCACGGCCTTGGCCAGCCGTTCGGCGGCCGGGTCCATGTCCCGCAGGCAGGATGGGTCGGGCATCAACGCCCGCAGCCGCGGCTCCAGGAAATCCTGCGCCAACTCTACCCCCACGCCGCGCGCGGCGAGGAGGCGGCCGACCAGCTCCGGCACCTCCAGCCGCTGCGCGATGGCAAGCCCGGTGCGTGCATCCGCTTCCCGCCAGACCCAGCGGCGACCAGTGGCGCTGCGCGAAACGCCGAGTACCGCCTCCGAGGCGGCCTCGGCGTCCAGGAGACCGGTGTCAGGCAATGAACGCAGTCGGCTTGGTGGCGAAGTTGTGGTGGCCCTCGATGTAGCGGACGGTGCCGGTCTTGCTGCGCATGACGATGGAATGCGTCACCGCGCCGGCGGCATGGCGCCGCACGCCGCGCAGCATAGCGCCGGTGGTGACGCCGGTGGCGGAGAACATCACGTCGCCCCTCGCCATGTCATCCACGTTGAAGACCCGCTCGGGATCGGTGATCCCCATGGACTTCGCACGCTCGCGCTGCTCGTCGTTCTCGTAGATCAGCCGCCCCTGCATCTGCCCGCCGATGCAGCGCAGTGCGGCGGCCGCCAGCACACCCTCCGGCGCGCCGCCCCAGCCAAGATACATGTCCACCCCGGCCTCGGGCTGGGAGCAGGCGACCACGCCAGCGACGTCACCATCCGGGATCAGCATGATCCGCGCCCCGGCCTCGCGGCAGGCACGGATGATGTCCTTGTGGCGGTCGCGGTCCAGGATGCAGACCACGAGATCCTCGATCTCGGCGTTCTTCGCCCGCGCAAGGTTCTTCAGGTTCTCCTTCGGGCTGGCATCCAGATGCACGACGCCCGGCGGCAGGCCGGGGCCCACCGCGATCTTGTCCATGTAGATGTCGGGAGCGTGCAGGAAGCCGCCCTTCTCCGCCACCGCCAGGGTGGCGATGGCGTTTGGCATGCCGCGGGCGCAAATGGACGTGCCCTCAAGCGGGTCCACCGCAATGTCCATCTGCGGCCCGCCGGCGCCGACCTTCTCGCCGATGTAGAGCATCGGCGCTTCGTCCATCTCACCTTCGCCGATCACGACGGTGCCGCTGATCGCGACGCTGTCGAAGGCGCGGCGCATGGCGTCCACCGCGGCGCCATCGGCGCTGTTCTTGTCGCCGCGCCCGATCCAGCGGGAGGCGGAGAGGGCCGCCGCCTCGGTCACGCGCACCAGCTCCATCGCCAGGTTGCGGTCGCTCTGGAGCGGCTCGTTGGGATTGATGCTCATGGGTTCTCGATCCGGATGAGGGCGGGGGGTTCGAGCACGGCGTCGAGCGCCGCGATGCGCGCGATGGCCTCGCGCATCGCGGACTCGCGTGCGTCATGGGAGGTAAGGACTACGGGCACGGCCTCGCCGGGCGCGCGGCCACGCTGCAGCATGGATTCCAGGCTGATCCCGGCATCCCGCAGCACCCCGGTGACATCGGCGATCACGCCGGGCCGGTCCACCACCATCAGGCGGAGGTAATAGGCGCCGGAATGCCGCTCCATGCCGACCGACGGCAGGGCGGAGAAGGAATCCGCGCCCCAGACCGGCGTGTGCCGGCCGCGGGCGATGTCGACCAGGTCGGAGACCACCGCGCTGGCGGTCGGCCCGGCGCCAGCGCCGCGCCCGACCAGCACCACGCGGCCGACATGGTCGCCCTCGGCCACCACCGCGTTGAACACGCCGTCCACGGTGGCGATGGGGTGCGAGACCGGCACCATGCAGGGATGCACCCGCGTCTCGACGCCGGCATCGCTGCAGGAGGCGATGCCGAGCAGCTTGATGCGGTAGCCCAGCTCCTCGGCCAGCTTGATGTCGAGCGCGGAGACGGCCCGGATGCCCTCCACATGCACCGCGCCGAAATCGACAGGCCGGCCGAAGGCGAGCGCCGCCAGGATGGCCAGCTTGTGGGCGGCGTCGATGCCATCCACGTCGAAGGTCGGGTCAGCCTCGGCATAGCCGAGCTTCTGCGCCTCGGTGAGCGCCTCCGCGAATTCGCGGCCGCGCTCGCGCATCTGCGTCAGAATGTAGTTGCAGGTGCCGTTGAGGATGCCGGTGACGCGCGTGATGCGATTGCCGGCGAGCCCTTCGCGGATCGCCTTGATGACCGGGATGCCACCCGCGACGGCGGCCTCGAAAGCCAGCGGCACATCGGCCTTCGCCGCCAGCTCTGCCAGCTCCGCGCCATGGACGGCCAGCAGCGCCTTGTTGGCCGTGACCACCGGCTTGCCGGCCGCCAGTGCCGCCTGGATCAACGCGCGCGCCGACCCTTCGCTGCCACCGATGGTCTCCACCACCACGTCGATGGCCGAGTCGTTCGCAAGGGCGACGGGGTCATCATACCAGCGCAGCCCTTCCAGGCTGATGCCGCGATCCCGCGTGCGGTCCCGCGAGGAGACGGCCGTGACGGCGATGCGCCGTCCGGCCCGCGCCGCGATGATTTCGGCATTCTGCCGCAACAGGCCGAGAACCCCGGCCCCGACCGTGCCGAGACCGGCCACCGCAACTGCAAGAGGACGGGTCATGCGCCGACGATGTCCTCTTTCGCGCGGTCCTCAATCGGAGGCGCGGCATTGTCTCCCTGCAGGAAGGTCTTGATCCCGCGAAGGGCCTGCCGGATGCGGTGGTTGTTCTCCACCAGCGCGATGCGGACATGATTGTCGCCATGCTCGCCGAAGCCGATGCCCGGCGCGACAGCCACTTTCGCGCGGGCCAGCAGAAGCTTGGAGAACTCGACACTGCCCATATGCCTGAAACGCTCCGGGATCGGTGCCCAGAGGAACATGGACGCATCCGGCGAGGGCACATCCCAGCCGGCCTGCTTCAGCCCCTTCACCAGCACGTCGCGCCGGTCCTTATAGAGCGCCCGCATCTCCGCAATGCAGTCCTGCGGCCCATTCAGCGCGGCGGTCGCCGCCACCTGGATGGGCGTGAAGGCGCCGTAGTCGAGATAGGACTTCACCCGCGTCAGCGCCGCGATCAGCTTCGGATTGCCCACCGCGAAGCCCATGCGCCAGCCCGGCATGTTGTAGGTCTTGGACATGGAGGTGAACTCCACCGCCACATCCTTGGCACCTTCCACTTCCAGCACCGAAGGCGGCGGCGTATCGCCGTAATACAGCTCCGCATAGGCGAGGTCCGAAAGGATGAAGATCTCGTGCCTGCGGCAGAAGGCCACCAACTCGCGGTAGAACTCGATGCTCGCCGTCAGTGCCGTCGGGTTGGACGGGAAGTTGACGATCACCGCCGTCGGCTTGGGCACGGAGTGCCGCACAGCGCGGTCGATCGCGCGCAGCATCTCGTCATCGGGCGTGTAGGGGATGGAACGCACGCTGGCGCCGGCGATCAGGAAGCCGAACTGGTGGATCGGATAGGATGGGTTTGGCACCAGGATGGTGTCGCCCGGCGAGGCGATGGCCTGGGCCAGGTTCGCCAGGCCTTCCTTCGAGCCGAGGGTGGCGATCACCTCCGTCTCTGGATCGAGCTTCACCCCGAAGCGGCGCGCGTAATAGGCGGCATGCGCCCGCCGCAGGCCGGGAATGCCCTTGGAGGCGGAATAGCGATGGGTGCGCGGGTCCTGCACCGCCTCGATCAGCTTCGCCACGATATGCGGCGGCGTGGGGCTGTCGGGATTGCCCATGCCGAGATCCACCACATCCTCGGCGGCTGCCCGTGCCTTGGCCTTGGCGGCGTTGACCTCCGCGAAGACATAGGGTGGGAGGCGTCGGATTCGGTGGAACTCGTCGGTCATGATGCGGTGCTCGGCGTTTCTTCGTTCGGGAGAGCAGGTCAGGAGGATAGCACGGGGGAGAGGGCAGCGGTCAGAGGCCGCGGGGCGCGATCGGCGGAAAGCTGGGCGGCGCGGCCAAGTCAGGCGGCGGCGGGGCGCTCATCTCGGGCGGGGGCGCGGCCGGTGCGGCGTCCTCCATCCGAGGGGCGTCCGTGCCGGGCAGGAGCAGCGTCGCGGGGCCGGTGCCGATGCGCGGCGCAGCGGCCAGGCGCGGCGACTCGGGCGGGGCCGCGGGCACCACGGCCAGGCCTTCGGTGGCGGGGCGCTCCGGCAGGGGCCTGCCCGGCAGCTGCGGGTTGGCGGCGGCGGCGCGGTTGGCCTCCAGCATCGAGGACAGTTCCGCGCGGGCGCTGGCCGGCCCGCGGGAGGGGCGCTGGGGGATGGTCGCCAGGTTGGGGCTGGCCTCGGCCATACCGGGCGGCAGCGGCCGGCCCTCCAGCGCTTCGCCCGTGAGCTGGCGATAAAATTCCCAGGGGCTTTCGCCGGGCGAGCCGACGCAGCCGCCCAGCACAAGTGGCAGCGCGACCGAAACGAGCAAGGCCGCCACAGCCGGGCGCGCTTGTCTCGTCCGATCCCGGTCCCTAGCTTCCCCGAACCGGATGAAGTCCGGCCGGAACGGCATGACCTGCTTTCGCATCGCACGCTCCTCTCCACCGGGGGTTTGCCGCAGAATGGCGAGCGGCGGAAGCCACCGAGCCGGAAGCCGGGTAAGCCGGCGCACCAGTTGCCGGGCAGGAATGGGGAGAGGACGCGCGGATGAGTCAGAAGCGGGAGAGCGGCCGTACGCCGCCGGAGGTCGCGCGGTCTGGAGCCGCGGCGCTCGGCGGGCCGGAGGAAGGCAGCCCCCCCGCCCCGCGCAAGGCCGCCGGCAAGGGCCAGGATCAGCCGGCTGGCAAGGCCGGAGGGGGCAAGGGGGCGCAAACTGCACCCTTCTCGCGCCACGAACAGGCGCCGATGGTGCGCGCCACGCCGCCACGCGCGAGCACGCCGGCCGCCGAGCCTGAAGCCTCCCGCCTGGCCATGGCCATCGCCTCCTCCTCCCCTCTGCCGGGGCCGGCGCCGGCCCATGGCGAAACCGTGAACGGCATGGCGGCCAAGGAACCCGCCCAGGAAGCCGTTGGCGCTCCGGCGAAGGACACGTCCCCGGCGGCTTCACCGTCTTCGGAGGATGCGGCCCCGCCCTCCCCTGCCTCGAATGCTGCGCAGGAGCTACCCGGCTTTCGCCTCCCTGATCCCAGCGTCGTCAGCCGCACCATGGCCGATGTGGCGGAACGCGGTCAGCGCATCGTCGGCGACTTCCTGCGCCGCCAGGGTGGCGCCGACGCGCCACCCAATCCGGATCCGCTGCACATCGGCGGCGCCTTCCTGGAAATGACGGCGCGGCTGATGGCCAATCCCGCCCGCATCATGCAGGCGCAGATCGGGTTCTGGCAGGATTACCTTACGCTCTGGCAGAACACCGCGCGTCGCATGATGGGCGTGCAGGTCGATCCGGTGATCGCGGAACGCAAGGGCGACAAGCGCTTCAAGGATGATGCCTGGCGCGAGAACGAGGTCTTCGACTTCATCAAGCAGTCCTACCTGCTCTCCTCCCGCTACTTCACCAATGTGGTGAACGGGGCGGAGGGGCTCGCGCCCAAGACCGCGCAGAAGGTCGATTTCTACACGCGGCAATTCGTCGATGCGATGAGCCCGACCAATTTCTGGCTTACCAATCCCGAGGTGCTGCGCAAGACGGCCGAGACAGGCGGCGAGAACCTGCTCAAGGGCCTATCCAACCTGCTCTCGGACCTCGAGCGCGGGCGCGGCAAGCTGCGCATCAACATGACGGATGAAAGCAAGTTCTCGATCGGCGAGAACATCGCCGTCACCCCGGGCAAGGTGGTGTATCGCAATGCCTTGATGGAGCTGATCCAGTACAGCCCCACCACGGAAACCGTGCTCAAGCGCCCGCTGCTGCTGCTGCCGCCCTGGATCAACAAGTTCTACATCCTGGACCTGCGGCCGAAGAATTCCTTCGTCCGCTGGGCGGTCAGCCAGGGCCATACGGTCTTCGTCTGCTCCTGGGTGAACCCGGATGAGACGCTCGCCGAGATGGGCTTCGACGACTACATGCGCCTGGGGCCCTATGCGGCACTCGATGCCATCGAGCAGGCGACGGGCGAGCGCCAGGTGAACGCCATCGGCTACTGCCTTGGGGGAACGCTGCTCGCCAGTACCCTGGCGCATATGGCGAAAAAGGGCGACGACCGCATCGCCTCGGCCACCTTCTTCACCACCATGCTGGATTTCGAGGAAGCGGGCGAACTCGGCGTCTTCATCGACGAGGAGCAGCTCCAGGCACTCGAGGCCAAGATGAGCCAGCGCGGCTTCCTCGAGGGATCGGAAATGGCCGATACCTTCAACATGCTGCGGGCCAACGACCTGATCTGGTCCTTCGTCGTGCAGAACTACCTGCTCGGGCAGGAGCCCTTCCCCTTCGACCTGCTCTTCTGGAACGGCGATTCCACGCGGATGCCGGCGAAGATGCACAGCTTCTACCTGCGCCGCATGTACCAGCAGAACGATCTGGTGAAGCCCGGCGCCATCGAGCTGGACGGCGTGCCGCTCGACCTGCGCGAGATCAAGCTGCCGACCTATGTCCTCGCGACGCGGGAGGACCACATCGCGCCCTGGAAGAGCAGCTACCGGGCCACGCAGATCTTCTCCGGCCCGGTGCGCTTCGTCCTGGCGGCATCGGGCCATATCGCCGGCGTGGTGAACCCGCCCGACAGCGGCAAGTACAGCTACTGGGTCGGCAATGGCGAGGCGCCGCCCCAGCCGGCCGAGTGGTTCGAGGGCGCGACCGAATTCGCCGGTTCCTGGTGGCCGGACTGGCAGCGCTGGGTCACGGCGCAGGACCGCACCATGGTGCCTGCGCGCCAACCCGGCGACGGCAGGCTGCCTGCGCTGGAGGATGCGCCGGGAAGCTATGTGAAGGTCATGGCGGGGGACTGAGGCCCCCGCCAGGACCTTTTCCGGTCAGATGCTGAAGGGGATCGGCCCCCTCCCGCCCCGGTCGGCCGGGACAGGGGTGTCGAAATCCTGTGCCCAGCCATTCGTCTCGTCGAGGCTCCGCACCTGGCCGGCCAGGGCGCTGGCTGCGATCTCCCCCTGCGGCAGTGGCCCCGGATCGGAAAGGCGCGCCAGCGCCGCCTCCCCCCCGCGGGGGAAGAGGGCCGTGGGCAGTGCCGCAGCTGCTGCCGTGCGGTTACCGGCCTGCAGTGCGCGATAGGCTTCGGCCAGGGTGGCGGCCATGCGCGGCGAGGGTGCCAGCGGATCAGCGCCCAGGGCCCCGCGCATTTCGTCCCGCGCGAGTCCGATGGCCTCTCGCGTGCCGCGGGGAAGCGGCGCCCATCGGGGCTGGCTCATCAATTCCACCGCCAGCCATTCCAGCAGCGCGGCTGCCCGGGCGACGCGGGCGGGATGACCGGAGATGCCCGTATTCGCGCCCTGCAGCGACTCGGCCAACGCAGCCACTGCGGCACGGCCGGGGTCCACCCCGGTCGGCAGCAGCCCGGCTGGCGCCGGCCACGGCAGGTTCGGCCGCCGCAACTCGTCGCAGGCGCCAAGGGGCGGCAGGGCAAAGAGGGAGAGCAGGGCGCGGCGTCGCGTCATCGAATGGTCCGGTGCCATGGGCCGCGCAACATGCCCCGGCCGGGGCCCGGCGTCACGGGAAGTCCCAATCCTCCTGCCGACCGAACTCGATATCCCGTTGCGCCCGACGCGTGGCGAGGTTGGCCTGGGGCATTCGCGGCATGTTGGCGAGGCGCGCGAGGGTGTCCGGGCTGAAGACCGGTGGCGGCAGCGCCGCCGCGGCGGCAGCGCTGTCGCCCCGATTCAGGGCGGCCGCAGCCTGCTCCATGCCCGCGATCACCACGGCGGGCGGCGCATCGGTCGAGATGCCGAGCGCGTGGCGTACCTCCCAGCGCGCAGCGCTCAGGGCTGGGGCGGTCACCGCGCTGAATATGTAGAAGCTGCGGTCCGCCGCAACCGCCTCTGCCGACCATTCGAGCCGGCTGACGGCCACCGCCGCCAGGGCCGGGCGGCCCTGTAGGCTGGCCGGGTTGCCGAAGGCCTCGGCGGCGCCCTCGATGGCATTGTAGGCCGGGGTACGGTTGCCCTGCGCCGCCAGAGGAGGCACGGGCGGTGCCTCGGTCTGGGCGGCGCAGCCCGCAAGCCCGAGGGCCAGGACAAGCGCGATCGGTCTGATCATAACAGGGGGGTGTCCTCAGAGGCTGGCGCGATGCTCCTTCGCCAGCGCTACATAGTGAGCCGCCGTTTTGTCCCAATCGGCGCGCTCCTCCGCCGACATCACGCGCACGAGGCGCGCGGGCGACCCGAGCCAAAGCTCATTCGGCCCGATGCGCTTGCCGGGCGCCAGGAGCCCTCCGGCACCGAGCATCCCCCCCTCCTCGATCACCGCCTTGTCCAGGACCGTCGCGCCCATGCCGACGAAGGCGCGGTCCTTCAGCGTGCAGGCATGAATGATGCAGGCATGGCCGATGGTGACATCGGCGCCGATCACCGCCGGCATGGTGCCGGCATTCACATGCACGATCGTGCCGTCCTGCACGTTGGTGCGGGCGCCGATGCGGATGAAGTTCGTGTCCCCGCGAAGCACGCAGCCGTACCAGACGCTCGCATCCTCCTCGAGCGTGACATCGCCGATCACGGAGGCAGAGGGCGCCACAAAGGCGCTCTCATGCAACTTCGGCCACTGGCCTTTGAAAGGGTAGAGGGGACCACTCACGCTGCTTGCTCCATCCGGCTGGCGGCGCGGAGCCCCAGCATCAGCTCCAGGTTCTGTACGGCCGCGCCCGAGGCACCCTTGCCCAGGTTGTCCAGTCGCGCCACCAGCACCGCCTGCCGCCGCTTCGCATTACCGAAGACGCGCAGTTCCAGCGCATTGGTGTTGTTCAGCGCCTCGGGCTCCAGCTTGCCATTCGCCTCCGGCGGCATCACGCGGACCCATTCGGCGCCGCGGTAATGCGCCTCCAGCGCCGCCTGCAGCTCTGCCGGATCCGGGTTGCCCGTCAGCATGTCGAGATGAAGCGGAATGGAGACGAGCATCCCCTGCCGGAAGTCACCCACGCTGGGCACGAAGATCGGCCGCCGGGAAAGGCCGGAATAGAGCTGCAGCTCCGGCAGGTGCTTGTGCTCCAGGGAAAGGCCGTAGAGCTCGAAGGCCGGAGCCCCCTCCCCTTCGAAGGCCGCGATCATGGACTTGCCGCCGCCGGAAAAGCCCGACACGGCATTGACCGTGACCGGATAGTCCTTCGGCAGGATCCCGGCCTCGACCAGCGGCCGCAGCAGGGCGATTCCGCCGGTGGGATAGCAGCCGGGATTGGAAACGCGGGGGTTCGCCGCGATGGCCGCGGCCTGGCCCGGCGCCAGTTCGGCGAAGCCATAGGCCCAATCCGGATCCACCCGGTGCGCGGTGGAGGCATCCAGCAGCTTCGGGGCCTGTGCTCCGAGGCTGGCGGCCAGGGCCGTGGCCTCCTTGGCGGCGTCATCGGGCAGGCAGAGCACCACCGCATCCACCTCGGCAAAGATGTCGCGCTTGGCGGCGGGGTCCTTCCGGCGTTCGGCGGGCAGGGAGCGCAGGGTGATGTCGGCTCGGCCCTGCAGGCGCTCAATGATCTGCAGGCCGGTCGTGCCGGCCTCGCCATCAATGAAGACGCTTGGAATGCTGCCGGACTTGCTGCCGTGGGCCATCTGGCTCTCCTCAGGGGTACAAATAGGGGCACGAAGTTGCTGAAACGCAAGAGGGGCGGCCCTTGCGGGCCGCCCCTCCTGATCTCGATCCTGGATGCAGGACCGGCGTGACGCCGGCCCGCCAGCGTCAGCGCTTGCTGAACTGGAAGGAACGTCGGGCCTTCGGCTTGCCGTACTTCTTCCGCTCGACCACGCGCGGGTCGCGGGTCAGGAACCCGGCCTTCTTGAGGATCGGGCGCAGGCCCGGCTCATAGTTGGTCAGGGCGCGGGACAGGCCGTGGCGCACCGCGCCGGCCTGGCCGGAAAGACCGCCGCCGACAACCGTGCAGATCACGTCGAACTGCTGGTAGCGGTCGGCCACCAGAAAGGGCTGCGCGATCAGCATGCGCAGCACCGGGCGGGCGAAATACTTCGCCGCCGGCTTGTCATTGATCGTCACCGTGCCCTTGCCAGGCTTGATCCAAACGCGGGCGATCGCGTTCTTGCGGCGGCCGGTGGCATAGGCGCGGCCCAGGGAGTCGCGCTTCGGCTCACGGGTGACAGCGGCCTCGGGGCTGGCGGGAGTGCCGGCGACGAGATCCTTGAGGTCGGCCAGCGAGGTGGCGGTGGTCTGCTCGCTCATGTTCAGGCGGCCTTCTTCGCGGCGGCGACGTTCTTGCGGTTCATCGAGCCGACATCGAGCGGCTTGGGCGACTGGCCAGCATGCGGGTGCTCGGCGCCGGCATAGACATGCAGGTTGCGCATCTGCTGGCGGCCGAGGTTGTTGCGCGTGATCATGCGCTCCACGGCCTTCTCGAGGACGCGCTCGGGGAAGCGGCCCTCGAGGCCCTCACGCGCGGTGCGCTCCTTGATGCCGCCAGCATAGCCGGTGTGCCAATAGAACACCTTCTGCTCGGCCTTGTTGCCGGTCAGCTGCACCCGCTTAGCGTTGATGATGACGACATGGTCGCCGCAATCGACATGCGGGGTGAAGGTGGTCTTGTGCTTGCCGCGCAGCAGGTTGGCGACGACCGTGGCCAGGCGGCCCAGGACGAGGCCGTCGGCGTCGATCAGGATCCAGTTCTTCTGGACGTCCGCAGGCTTGATCGAGCGGGTCTCTGTTTTCAGCATGATCCGTCAGTTCATTCGGTATTGCGGTGCGGCATATGCCCGCAGGATACGCCAAGGTCAAGGAAAAGATGTGTGGTATTGCTTTACCACACCTCGGGAAGGCCCGAAAGATCGGGCTTCATGCAAGGTATCCGCCCACAGGAACTGCCAGCGTGCATTGGTCCATGGGCCGGGGCACCAGGCGGCCGATCGCTGGCCGCCCGGCTTCCGATCCGATGCCTCAGAAGAAGCGTGCCGGATTGTCGATTGCCTTGTTGTCGAGCCAGGCCAGGATGGCCCGGACGATCCGGACGATGAACCACACACCGGTGAAGATCAGGATCGGAAGCCCGACGAACAGGAAGAGCAACAGGCTCCCCACGAAGCTCAGCGCCAGCCCGATCCAGAAGGTGCGGATCGCATAGGTCAGGTGGGATCCGTAGATTGATCCGGCGGCATCCTTGCGCTTCATGTAAGCGATCACGAGGCCGACCAGGGTGGGAATACCGAAGAAGAGCATGCCGGCCGCCATCATCCCGTGGACCATGATGGCGGTGTTGCGGAGGCTACTGATCTCGCTTGGCTGGGAAGGCGCTGCCACGTCGCTCATGCCGACGCTTACTCCTCGAATCGTGACGGAGCCGCATCAATAAGTCCACCGGCACCATTTCGGCAACGTTACTTCGGTCCGTTCTTGTCACATCGCTCTCCGCGCACGAACCACTCACCCCAAGAAGCGGCTCGTCCGACCGGGGGACAGAAACAGCCGCCGCGAGCCTCGTCCGGCCTGCCGCTTCGACCCAGCCATGGGTCCGCATTCCAGATGTACTCTCCGCTGAGCCGCCCCTATCTGCTTCCCTCATGCGCCGCCTGGCCCTTCTCCTTTTCCTCCTTCCGGTCCTCGCCCTTCTCCTTGTCCTGCTGCCCCGCGCGGTCGTGCTTCCCCCCGCCTGGGATCCCACGGCCCCGCTGGACCTGCGGGAGCCACCAGGGTTGCTCACCCGCTACAAGCTCTCTCGCATGGCGCGGGAGCCGGGGCTTTGCGCCGCCTCCTTCGCCCTCTCGGGCATTCCCCTCCAACCCCTCCCGCCCCAGCCGCTGCGGGATGGCTGCGGCATCGCCGAGCCGGTCCGCCTCCCGAGTGATTTGCGCGTCTCCCCTAGCCCACCCGTGGTGAACTGTCCTTTGGCGGCCGCCTGGGTGATCTTCGAGCGCCATGGCCTGCAGCCGGCCGCGCAGGAGGAATTCGGCCAGCGAGTGACGGGAGTGCGCCACCTTGGCTCCTACAACTGCCGGAATCTCTATCACCGGGCCGGCGGGCGCCGAAGCCGGCATGCCACCGCCGATGCGCTGGACCTGGCGGGCTTCACCCTGGCCGATGGCCGCAGCATCGCCCTGCCGCGGGACTGGGACTCCCCCGGCCCGCCCGGCGACTTCCTGCGGGCGGTGCGGGACGCCGCCTGCCGGGTCTTCGGCGCGGTGCTCGGCCCAGACTACAACGCCGCCCATCGCGACCATTTCCACCTGGACCGAGGAGGCTGGGGAACCTGCCGATGAACCAGCCCGTCGCCGTGATCGGCGCCTCCGGCCGCTCCGGCCAGTCCCTCTGCCGCGCGCTGCTTGCCGAGGGCATGCCCTTCCGAGCGGTGGTGCGGGACGCCGGTCGTTGGGCCGCCACCGGCCTGCCCGGCAAGCCGCGCCTCGCCGATCTGCGCGACCCCGAGGCCCTGCGCGTGGCGCTGGAAGGTGCCGGGCGCGTTGCCTCCTGCGCCCATGCCCGCCATGCCCCGGCCATCCTCGCCACCGCCCCGCCGGGAGTCCCGCTGGTGCTCATGGGCAGCACCCGCCGCTTCTCCCAATGGCGCGACGACCATGGCGATGGTGTCCGCCGCGGCGAAGCGGCGCTGCTCGAAAGCGGCCGGCCCGGCGTCATCCTCCACCCCACCATGATCTATGGCGCCCAGGGTGAGGACAACGTCCAGCGCCTCGCCGCCCTGCTCCGCCGCCTGCCCTTCGCCCCCCTCCCCGGTGGCGGGCGCTCCCTGGTGCAGCCGATCCACCAGTCCGACGTCGCCCGCTCCCTGATCTCCGCCCTGCGGCGCGACTGGGACGGCCCGCGGGCGGTGGTGGTCGCCGGGCCGGAGCCGGTGCGCTACGTGGATTTCCTCCGCGCCGTCTGCCGCGCCGCCGGCTTCGCCCCGCCTCGGGTGGTGCCCTTGCCGCTGGCGCCGCTGATCGCCGCCGCGCCGCTCTTGCGCCTGGTTCCCCGGCTTCCCCGCATCCGCGCGGCCGAGCTTCGGCGCCTGACGGAGGACAAGGCCTTCGACATCGAGCCGATGCGCACCCTGCTCGGGGTGGAGCCGATCGGGCTGGACGAAGGGCTCGCCCTGACCTTCAAGGCACCCTGAGGCAATGCGCCCTGAGGGGCTTCACACCCAGCCCCTCCACGATCACCATCTGCCCCTTCGCGCATTGAGGTATCCATGCCCATCATCAACCGCATCGCCGAGTTCCACGACGACATGACTGCGTGGCGTCGAGACTTCCATCAGCACCCAGAGCTGAACTTCCAGGAGGTCCGCACCAGCCGCATCGTCGCCGAGAAGCTGCGTGAATTCGGCTGTGACGAGGTGATCACCGGCATTGCGACCACCGGCGTGGTCGGCGTCATCAAGGGGCGCGGCGAGGGCGGCGCGATCGGGTTGCGCGCCGATATGGACGCGCTGCCGATCCATGAGGAATCCGGCGTCCCCCATGCCTCCCTCACCCCGGGCGTGATGCATGCCTGCGGCCATGACGGCCACACCACCATGCTGCTTGGCGCCGCGCGCTACCTGTCCGAGACGCGGAACTTCTCCGGCACCGCCTACATGATCTTCCAGCCCGCCGAGGAGATGGGGGGCGGCGGCGAGGTGATGGTGAAGGAAGGGCTGTTCGAGCGCTTCCCGATGGACCGCGTGTTCGGCCTGCACAACTGGCCGGGCGCGCCGGAGGGCACCTTCCTGTGGCGCGTCGGCCCGGTCATGGCGGCGGTCGCGGATATCCGCATCACGGTCACTGGCAAGGGCGCGCATGGCGCCATGCCGCATCAGGGCAACGATCCGATCGTCATCGCCGCGCAGATCGTCACCGCGCTGCAGTCCATCGTGGCGCGGAACGTGGAGCCGGTGGAGGGCGCGGTCGTCACCATCGGCCAGATCGAGGGCGGCCTGGCATTCAACGTGATCCCCGAGGTGGTGAACCTGCGGGGCACCGCCCGCTGGTACCTGCCGGAGGTCGGCGACATCCTGGAGAGCAAGGTCCGCTCCCTCGCCACCGGCATCGCCGCCGCTTTCGGTGCGAAGGCCGAGGTCCAGTTCGACCGCATGTACCCCGCCACCATCAATGAGGAGACCAGCACCGGCCTCGCCGCCGAGGCTGCCCGTGCGGTTGCGGGCGATGCGAAGGTGGAGCTGCTGCCCAAGCCCACCATGGGCGGCGAAGACTTTTCCTTCATGCTGAACGCCAAGGACGGCGCCTATCTCATGCTGGGCGCCGGCCGCACGGCGCAGGACCCGCAGGTCCACCACCCGCGCTATGACTTCAACGACAACGTGCTGTCGCTCGGCGCGTCCTGGTGGGCGACCCTGGTGGAGCGGCAGCTTCCGCGGAAGGGCTGAAGCCCGCGGCTTCGGCCGCGAGCCAGCCACGGAGGGCGGCCAGCGCCGGGTCGCCTTCCCGTTCCGCGTCATGCAGCAGGGTGAAGCATCGCGTCGTCACGCGGATGAAGGGATGCGGCGCCACCACCCGCCCCACCGCCAGGTCCTGTCCGACCAGCGCCCGGATGGCCAGCGCCACGCCCAGCCCCTCCGCCGCCGCATCCAGCGCCAGCGCGATGCTTTCGAAACGCGGCCCGGTTGATGCATCCACGCCGCTGATCCCGGCGGCGGTGAGCCAACGGGCCCAGTCATCCGGCCGTTGCCGCGAATGCAGCAGCGGCTGCCCGTGCCATGCAAAGCCGCCTGGCCCGATCAAGCGCGGGGCGCAGACCGGAATCATCTCGATGGGCACGAGCGGCAGCATACTCAGACCGGGGCGTGGCCGTGAATCGGCCACCGCGACCACGGCATCGAAGGCGCCCGGCACCAGCTCCAGCGGATCCGCGCTCGTCTGCAGCTCGATCTCCAACTCCGGATGTTGCTCCCGCAGCCGGTTCCAGCGCGGGATGAGCCAGCGACTGGCGAAGAGCGTGTAGGCGCCCACCCGCAGCCGCCGCATCGGCGCGGCGTGCCGCATGGCGACAATGCCCGCTGCGATCCGGTCCAATCCATCCCGCGTGGCGGCGAACAGCGACTCCCCCGCCGGCGTCAGCGCCAAGCCGGTGGGGCTGCGGGTGAACAGCGCCACCCCCAGCTCCTCCTCGAGCGCCCGCACCGCACGGCTGACAGCGCCCGGCGTCACCGCCAGCTCACCCGCCGCACGGGTCACGCTGCGGTGCCGCGCCGCCGCCTCGAAGCTGCGGAGGCCGACCAGGGAGGCCAGGCGTCGGTAGGTCATCGGCGTTGAGTTTAGCTCAATACCGCCGCCGAACAAATCGATTGGCAGCCGAGCCGCGCCCGATCAGCTTCCCCATGCCAGCCAGGCCTCGACGGCCCAGGAAACGAGGAAGCGCGCCCATGCATGTCCGCCCCCCCGGCCCGCCGGCTGGTGCCGCCGCGATTCCGGACAGCCACGGCCTGAACCTGTTCCGCGCCGACCCAGTGCTGGCACGGCTCGCCACGCTTTACCTGCCGCCCGACCTCGCCGGGCATCTGGCCCCGCATCTCGATCGCCTCGGCGCCCTGGCCGGCGGCACGCTCGACGCGCTGGCCACCTCGGCCGACCATCACCCGCCCGAACTGCACCACCGCAACCGCCGCGGCGAGGATGTGCAAAGCATCGAGTACCACCCCGCCTATCGCGAGATGGAGCGGCTGGCCTTCGGCGAGTTCGGCCTCGCCGCCCTGTCGCATCGCGGCGGCGTGCTGGGCTGGGACAAGCCCATGCCGCCGGCCGCGAAATACCTGCTGACCTATCTTTTCGTGCAGGCGGAATTCGGCCTCTGCTGCCCTGTCAGCATGACGGACAGCCTGGCGCGCACGCTTCGAAAGTTCGGCGATCCGGAGCTCGTCGCGCGCTACCTCCCCGCCCTGACCAGCCAGGACCTCGATGCGCTGCACCAGGGCGCGATGTTCATGACCGAGCAGGGCGCCGGCTCTGATATTGCGGCGACCGTCGTCTCCGCCGCGCCGCGCGAGGACGGGACCTGGGCGCTTTCGGGCGACAAATGGTTCTGCTCCAACCCGGATGCCGAGCTGGCCATGGTCCTCGCCCGCCGGGAAGACGGCGCACCAGGGCTGAAGGGCGTCTCGCTCTTCCTCCTGCCGCGGACCCTGCCGGATGGCACGCCTAACCACCACCGCATCGTCCGGCTGAAAGACAAGCTCGGCACCCGCTCCATGGCGAGCGGCGAGGTGACGATGAATGGCGCCATCGCTTGGCTGGTGGGCGAGCCCGAGGCCGGCTTCCGCCAGATGGCGGACATGGTGAACAACTCCCGTCTCTCGAATGGCGTGCGCGCCGCCGGCATGATGCGCCGCGCGACCACCGAGGCGCTGTTCATCGCCCATCGCCGCACCGCCTTCGGCAAGCGGCTGATCGACATGCCGCTGATGCGCCGCCAGCTCGCGAAGATGCTGGTGCCCACCGAGCAGGCGCGCAGCATGGTTTTCCAGACGGCCGAGGCGCTGCGCCGCTCGGACGCCGGAGAGGAAGGCGCATATCCGCTGCTGCGCATCCTCACGCCGCTCATCAAGTTCCGCGCCTGCCGCGACGCTCGCAAGGTGACCGGCGATGCCATGGAGGTGCGCGGCGGCTGCGGCTACATCGAGGAATGGTCGGATGCGCGGCTGCTGCGCGATTCCCATCTCGGCAGCATCTGGGAGGGCACCAGCAACATCGTCGCCCTCGACGTGCTGCGCGCCGCGACGCGCGAGGGTTCGCTGCCGATCCTGCGAGACCATGTGCGCAGGCTACTCGGCAACAGCGAGACGCTGCCGGAGGCCGCGCCGGCGCTGGACCGCGCCATCGCCCTCGCCGAAGCCGCTCAGGCGGACCCGGCGCTGGCCCGACAGGCGGCCTCGGCCCTCTACCACGTCACCTCCGCCGCGGCCCTGGCCTGGGAGGCCGCGCGCCTCGCCCTGCCCGAGCGGCTGGAACTCGCGCGACTGACGCTGCGCCACCGCGTGCTGCCGCGCGATCCACTCGATCCGGTGTCGGACGACGCCGCAACGCTCCGGGACATGCTGAACGATCCCGGCGCGAATCAGGGAGAAACCGCATGAATGAACTCACGCTCGGCCGCCGCATCCTTCTCGGCGCTGCCGTCGCCGCGCTCACGCGCCCGGCCCTTGCCCAGCCCGGCGGACGGCCGGTGCTGCTGGTGGTTCCCTTCTCCCCGGGCGGGCCGACCGACCTGATCGCCCGCCGCCTTGCCGTGAGCCTGGGCGATAGCCTTGGGCAGACCGTGGTGGTGGAGAACCGCGCAGGTGCCGGCGGCAATATCGGCGCCGAATTCGTCGCCCGCAGCGCACCGGATGGCCACACCATCCTCTTCGGGACCTCGGGGCCGCTCGCCATCAACAAGATGCTCTATCCCGGCCAGCCTTATGACCCGATGAGGGATTTCGCGCCGATCGCGCCGCTGGGCCGCATTCCCAACGTGCTGGCAGTGAATGCCGAAGTGCCCGCGCGCAACGTGCAGGAGCTGATCGCCCTCTCGAAGAAGCAGCGCCTCTCCTTCGGCTCCTCGGGCAACGGCGCCTCCTCGCATCTCGCGGGCGCGCTGTTCAACACCATGGCCGGCACGCAGATCGAGCACATTCCCTATCGCGGCACCGGCCCCGCGCTGAATGACCTGCTGGCCGGCCATATCGCCATGGTCTTCACCGATGTCCTCACCGCCCTGCCGCATGTCCAAGGCGGCCGCCTGCGCGCCCTCGGCATCACCACGGCGGAACGCTCCGTCGTCCTGCCGGACCTTCCCACCGTCGCCGAACAGGGGCTGCCCGGCTACGACGCCTCGGTCTTCTTCGGCCTTGTGGTCGCCACCGGGACACCGGAGCCGATGCGGGAGCGACTGCGCACCGCCTTCACCGCCTCCCTTGCCCAAGCCGAGATGCGGAAGTTCCTGGAGAGCCAGGGCATGCAGCTTGCCCCAGACCTAGCGCCCGCAGCCCTGATCAGGCTCATGGCCACGGAGACGGAGCGCTGGGCCCGGGTGATCCGCGAGGCCAATCTGCGCGCGGATTGACGGGGCGGCCGCCGGGCGGCATCGCAATCAGGCAGGGCATGGCGCCCCGTACCCGGGAGAATGATCGCGATGTCGGACGGCGATTCGGGAAGCACGGCCTGGGCGGTTCCGCCCAGCGCCTATTCGGCCGGGCGCGAGGCGCCCTTCGCCCTGCCGGCGGCGCCGCTCTCGCGCTACCTGCCGATGCGGGACGGCTGCCGCATCGCCATCGATACCTGGCTGCCGGAGGGCACCACCAGCCCGGTGCCGGCCATCCTCATCCTCACCCCCTATTACCGCCGCTTCCGGCTGCGGGAGGGCGGTACGGGCGATGCGATCCCCAATGCGGGCAAGTTCGTCCGCTTCCTCGTTCCCCGCGGCTATGCCGTGATCGTCGTCGACGTGCGCGGCACCGGTGCCAGTTTCGGCACGCGCGACAGCTTCCGCTCCCCGAAGGAGCGCGAGGACAGCCGAGAGATCGCCGATTGGATGGTGGCGCAGCCCTGGTCCGACGGGCGGATCGGCGCGACGGGCATCTCCTATCCCGGCGCGGCCTCCGACTTCCTGGCCAGCACCGGCCATCCGGCGGTGAAGGCCATCGCCCCGCTCTTCGCGGTCTGGGACACCTACACGGATAACTACTATCCGGGCGGCATCCTGCTGAAGGAGCTGGCGCGCTCCTATGACGAGCTCATGGTCGCGATGGACCATGACCGGCGCGACCTGCTGCGCAACTATGTCTACTACGCCAATCCAGACCTCGCCGGACCGCATCCGGTGGACGAAGACCCGGACGGCGCGCTGTTGGCAGAGGCGATCCACGAGCATCTCGGCAACTTCCGGCAGCCGGATTTCATGGGCGAGTTCCGCTTCCGCGAAGATCCGCTGCCCTATGATCCCTCCTTCAGCTCGGCCTCCTTCAGCCCCTATTCCGTGAGCGCGGGCATTCGCCCGGATGTCGCCGTGCTGGCCGTCTCCGGCTGGATGGATGGCGCGGGCTACGCCAATGGCGCGATCTCCCGCTTCCTGACGCTGAAGGACAACCCGGTCCATCTGCTGCTCGGCCCCTGGGACCACGGGGCGCGCTGCAACGTCTCCCCCTGGCGGCGCGACGTGACGCCGGATTTCGACCTGCTGGGAGAGCTGCTGCGCTTCTTCGACCATTATCTGATGGGCCGCGAGACCGGCCTGCCGGCCGAGGCCCCGGTTCATTACTTCAGCCTCCATGCGGAGACCTGGCAGTCGGCCGCCTCCTGGCCCCCGGTTGCCGCAGCCCGCCGCCTCGGCCTGTCAGCAGAACAGGCGCTGGCCGATACCCCTGCCGAAGCCGGGCGGGACGAAACCCGTGCCGACTTCGCCGGCGGTTCCGGCCATGGCACGCGCTACGAGCGCATCGCCGGGATCAACAGCACCAGCTATTACGCCGATTGGGCGGAGCGGCAGGCGGGGCTGCTCTCCTACACCTCCGCGCCTGTCGAACGGGACATGGAGATGACCGGCCACGGCATTGCCGATCTCTGGATCGAATCCAGCGAGCCCGATGCCGGCCTCTTCCTTTACCTCTCCGAGGTCGAGGCGGATGGCAGCATCCGCTACGTCACCGAAGGCCTGCTGCGCGCGCTGCACCGGAAGGAAAGCCCGGCGCCGGAGCGCTACCGCACCACCTGGCCCTTCCGCTCCTTCCACCGGCCCGATGCCGCACCGCTGGTCCCGGGACAGGCGGAGCGCATTCGCATCCCGCTCCTGCCCACCTCCTGGGTCTTCAGGACCGGCAGCCGCATCCGGCTTTCGATTGCAGGCGCCGATGCCGACCATTGCGCCCAGGTGCCGCATGGCCGGCCACCACGCCTGACGCTGCTGCGCGGCGGCGACAGGGCTTCCGCACTGGAACTGCCAATGCGGGCCTTGGCGCGAGGTTAGCCCGCCCGCTTTGGTTTGCTCGCAGCGGAGAACAGTTTCGGGCTGCGCAACGCGCGATACGGCCGGGTCAGGGCAGCCGGCCGCCATTCGCAATGCAAGCCTCGATCAACTTCTGCCGCTCGCCGCGGGCGCGTGACAGCGAGCCCGGAAGGTGGCGGCGCTCGACCTCCTTATGGCACTGCAACCCGGTGGCGGAAGGCACCGAGCGTTCCTGTGCTGCGGCGCTGCTGCTATCTGCCATGATGAGCCAAAGGGAAGCCGCCAGTACTGCGAAGCGCATCCGTCCAGGCCTCGTTCGCAATTCCGCCTCGCCGTTTGGCACGCTCCCCCTCCGGCGCCCGGGCTGAGTCCCGCGGCTCAGTGCTGGCCGGAGGACCGTTCCGACCGCCGTGACTGCGCGATGCGGTCCAGCATATCCGTGGCGTAGCGGCCGGCATCGGCCAGGCGCGGCGCATCCATGTCGAGTCCCTCGAGGTCGCGTGCCGCCTGCGAACTGTTCGCCACGAAGACGAGCATCGATACGACTTCCTCGAAATCCGCCTGCGGCAGCCGCGCCGCGATTGCCGCGACCGTCATCTCCAGCACAAGCAGGCGCATGCCAATGCCTTCCGGCTCGTCCTCGGCCTCCGGCACACGATCGTTCAGCGGCACGTACAACTCCCGCGCGAAGTGGCGCCCCACCTTATGGTCCGAGCGCGGCGTGAGGCAAGAACGGACACCGGACGGGGCACATGCCGCCGGTGCCGAGCTTCGCGCCATTCCCGCGGCTGCGCTTCCCGGGGCCGTGTTCCCGTCAGCGCGAGCGAAACACGGCTCAGGCCATCCTGCCTTTCCGGCAGCGCGGGCTGCACCCCGGGGCGGCGGTGCCGGCAAAGCATTCCGCGCCACGCGCAGCCTGGTTTGAGGCTTCGCTTCATCCGGCGGGGCGCCTATCACTCCGCCTGATGCGTCACTTCCCTGCCTTTCTCGATCTGACCGGCCGCGTTGCCCTTGTGCTGGGCGGGGGCGAGGCGGCGGAGATGAAGGCAGGGCTGCTGGCTCGCGCCGGGGCCGTGCTGCACCGCGCTCCCCACTTTGATGGCGTGCTCCCCGAAGGCTGCGCCATCGCCATCGGTGCCGGGGCGCCGGAGGAGGATCTCCAGGCCCTCTCGCGCCTCTGCCAAGCACGCGGCATCCCGGTGAACATCGTCGATCGCCCGGCGCTCTCTTCCTTCATCACGCCGGCGATCGTGGATCGTGACCCAGTCACCATCGCCATCGCCACCGGCGGCGCCGCCCCGGTGCTGGCCCGCCTCCTCCGTGCCCGGATCGAGAGCATCCTGCCCCCGGCGCTTGGCCGGCTTGCCTACCTGGCCGAGCGATTCAAGGCGGCCCTCCGCCATGCCCTGCCCGATCTCTCCGCCCGCCGCCGCTTCCTCGATGCCGCCCTCACCGGCCCTGCCGCCGATCTGGCGCTTGCCGGGCGGGCGGCCGAGGCCGAAGCCGCCTTCGCCCATGCCCTCGGGCAGGCGGACACCGCCCCGACCGGCATCGTCCATCTTGTCGGCGCCGGCCCGGGTGCTGCCGACCTGCTGACGCTGCGGGCCCTCCGCCTGCTCGGCGAGGCCGATGTCATCGTGCATGACCGGCTGGTCGGGGATGGCGTGCTCGACCTCGCCCGGCGCGACGCCGAGCGCATCTATGTCGGCAAGCGCCGCGCGCATCACTGCCTGCCGCAGGAGGAGATCAACGCCCTCCTCATTCGCCTCGCCCGGCAGGGCAGGCGCGTGGTCCGCCTCAAGGGGGGCGACCCCTTCATCTTCGGCCGGGGCGGCGAGGAGATGGAAGCCTGCCAGGCCGCCGGCATCGCCTGCGAGGTGGTGCCGGGCGTCACGGCCGCCCTCGCCTGCGCGGCCGCCACCGGTATCCCGCTCACCCATCGCGACCATGCCCGCGCCGTGACCTTCGCCACCGGCCACACGCGGGAGGGGCGGCTGGACCTCGACTTCACCGCCCTCGCCCGCCCGGGCCAGACGCTCGCCATCTACATGGGCGTCTCCACCCTGCCCGCCCTGCGCAACGGCCTCGCCGCCAAGGGCTTCGATCCCGCCACCCCCGCCGCCCTCATCGAGGCCGGCGGCACCCCAAACCAGCGCGTGCTGCGCGGCACGCTTGAGAGTGTCGTCAACGACGTGCCGGCCTGGCATGCCGGCGGACCGGCGCTGCTGATCCTGGGGGAGGTGGTTGGCCGGGCCTCCCCGGAGGCCCTGCCCGCTCTCAGCGCCGAGCAGACCATGGGGAGATGACAGGCGCAGCGCCCGCCGGATGCTCGATCAGCAGCCCCTCCCCCTCGCGCGGCACATGGGCCAGCCAGCCGCGCGGCGCCTCCCCCCGCAGCATCCCGGCCAGCGCCCCGATCGGGCCGCCATGCGCCACGGCCAGCACCGATCCGTCAGCCGGCAGGGCCTCGAACCAGGCCAATGCCCGGCGACCCAACTCCGCCGTCGTTTCGCCGCCGCCGGGGCGGTAGCGGTCCGGTGCGTCCAGGACACCGTTCATCGAATCCCCTTCCACGGCCCAGACGGCGTCCCAGCCCATCCCCTCCCATCGGCCGAAATCCCGCTCCGCCAGGGAGGGCTCCACCACCAGCGCCCGCTTCCCACCACGCGCCAGCAGGCCGCCAAGCCAGCGCGCCCTCCGAAGAGGGGAGGCCATGATGATCTGGAAGGATTCGGCCGGAACGGCCCTGGCGAGCTCCCGCGCCGCGCGGAAGCCCTCGGCGCCCAAGCCCACGTCCCGCTGGCCGTAGCAGATGCCGCGGTGATGCGCGGCGACGGCCGTGTGGCGCAGCAGCAGCACCCGTCGCATAGCTCAGAGCCTTGCCGCGAGGGCCAGGGTCGCGATCAGCATCCCGGCATAGGCGGCGAAGCCAAGCGTATCCCCCGTGCTACCGCCCAGCAGCCGTAGCAGAAGCCCGCGGAACCACAGCAGGAAGCCGGCGCCGAGCCCGAAGGCTACCAGCATCCCCCAGGCTGAAATCCAGGCCCCGAGCGCGAGCAGCGGCAGGAACAGCAGCATGGCGAGCAAAAGGCCGCCCCAACCGGCGCGCGGCGCTACTCCCGCCGCCAGGCTCGTCCGGTTCGGTACGGTCGGTACGGCCACCATCGTGGCGAGCATCAACAGCCGCCCAAAGCCTCCTGCCACCACGAGAATTGCGGCCGCGCGCCAAGCTTCCCCGGATGCCATCAGCCCGGAGGCCCGCAGCGCCACCGCCAGCCCAAGCCCCAGCACGCCATAACTGCCCACCCGGCTGTCCTTCAGGATACGCAGCCGGTCCTCAAGGCTGCGCCCGCCGCCAAGCGCATCGCAGAGATCCGCCACCGCATCCTCATGCAGCGCGCCGGTCAGCCGCGCTTCCAGCGCCAGGGCCAGAAGGACGGCGACAGGCAGTGGCCAAAGCATGGCGCCAAGCAGCAGCGGCACCGCCGCCAGCGCCCCGACGAGGGCGCCGACCCAGGGAAAGAGCGGCAGGGCCCGGCCGATATCCTGGCCGAAGCGAGCCGGATCCTCCCCCGGCACGGGAAGGCGGGTGAGGAAGCGCACCGCCAGCGCCGCGGCGTGCCCCCAATCCCGCATCATCCGCCGACCGCCTCCTCCAGCGTCGCGACGTCACGCAGCAGGGCGGCCGCCGAATCCAGCATCGGCAGCAGCAGCAGCGCGCCGGTACCCTCCCCGAGCCGCAGCTCCCATTCGAGGAAGGGATCGAGCCCCAGTGCGGCGAGGACGACCGCATGCCCGGGCTCCGCGCTTCGATGTGCCGCGATGGCGGAGCGCAGGGAATCCGGTTCCAGCGCCTGCGCCACCAGCGCGCCGGCGCCGACAACGAAGCCGTCCAGCACCACCGTGATCCCGAGCCGCGCTGCCTCCGTGACGCAGCCAGCGATAGCGGCGATCTCGAATCCGGCGAGTGCGGCGATTGCCGCGCGTGGATCGGTGTGCAGCAGCGGGCGCGCGCGCTCCACGGCCTCCCTGACCACCGCGCGCTTGCGCGCCAGGGTTTCGGGCGTCGCGCCGGCGCCGGGCCCCACCACCGCCTCGGCGGAGGCGCCCGTCAGAAGGGCGGTGAGGCAGGCAGCAGCGGTGGTGTTGCCGATGCCCATCTCGCCGAGCGCCAGCACCGCGATGCCTTCCGCTGCGGCTTGCCGAGCGGTTCGTGCGCCAAGGGCGAGCGCGGCCTCCAGCTGTGCCGGCTCCATTGCGGGGCCGTGCGCCAGATTCCTCGTACCCGGCCCCACCCGAAGGTCGCCCCCTCCGTCCAGCGGGGTGCGGGAGCCGGCGTCGACCAGGACCAATTCCGTCCCCGATGCCCGTGCCAGGGCGGCGCTGGAGGAGCGGCCGGCACGGATCAGCCGCATCATCGCGGTGGTCACCTCGCTCGGCCAGAGCCCGATCCCCTCCGCCACCACGCCGTGGTCGCCAGCGAAAACCACCAGGCGGCGCGGTGCGGCGCGCGGGTCTTCGCGGCCCTGGGTCTCCGCCAGCCGGGCCGCCAGCTTCTCGAGCCGCCCGAGACTGCCCGGCGGCTTGGCCAGCGCATCCAGCCGCGCCTGGGCTCTCGCGCCGCTCATGGGGTTTCCCTTGCGATGACATGAAAGAAGCTGCCGCTCACCCATCCGCGACGTCCGCCCATCGGCGGAAGGTCACGCCCCTCCCCGTCCATCACGGCGGCGAGCGGCTCATCCGCGCCGGGCTCGGCCGTCGCGTAGTGGAACTCATGGCCGCGCAGCACCGTACCGGCCGCGCCGAGCGGCCCGTCCGCCAGCAGCGTCGCGCGGCGATAGCCGAGATGCAGCCGCCGGCGCGCGAAGGAGCTGGCATGGGTGAGCAATCCGGCCATGGCGTGGCGCGCACCCTCCGCATCCACAATCCCCTGGCCCAGCACCATGTGCCCGCCGCATTCGCCATGCACTGGCCGCCTAGTCGCGAAGGTGCGGAGGCCGCCCAGGAACCGCGCGGCTGCCGCCAGTCGCCCGGCATGCAGTTCCGGATAGCCGCCGGGCAGCCAGCATGCATCGCAGTCCGCGGACGGAGCCTCATCGGCCAGGGGAGAAAAGGGCAGGATTTCCGCCCCCGCCGCGCGCCATCCCGCCAGCACATGCGGATAGAGGAAGCTGAAGGCCGCATCGCGCGCGAGGGCGATCCGCTGTCCCGGCGGCGCCAGCGGGACCTGCCGCGCCGGAGCGCCGACCGGCAAGGGTGCACCAAGCGCCAACACTGCATTCACATCGATATACCGCTCAGCCATCTCCGCCAGCGCGGCGAGCGCGGCTTCCAGCGCCGGATGCTCCTCCGCCTGCACCAGACCGAGATGTCGCTCGGGCAGGACCGGCACCGCATCGCGCGGCAGGGCGCCGAGCACAGGAATGCCGAGCGGTGTGATCGCCTCCTCAACCAGCCGCCGGTGCCGGTCGCTGCCGACGCGATTCAGCACCGCACCCGCCACCCGCACCGCCGCATCATGGCTGGCAAAGCCGCGCAGGACGGCCGCCGCCGAGCCCGACTGGCCGGACACGTCCAGCACCAGCAGCACTGGCAGCCCCCAGCGCCCCGCAAGGTCCGCGGGGGCGCCGCTCCGGCCGGGCGCACCGCCGATGCCGTCGAACAGCCCCATCGCCCCTTCGACCAATAGGAGCGAGGCTTCCCCGGCAGCCTCGGCAAGCATCCTGTCGAGCAGGGCGGGCGGCATGGCCCAGCTGTCGAGATTGCGGCCTTCCCGGCCGGTCGCCGCGGCGTGGAAGGCCGGATCGATATAGTCCGGCCCGGACTTCGCCGCCCGCACCGCAACGCCTCGCCGCCTGAGCGCCGCCAGCAGGCCGAGCGTCACCGTGGTCTTGCCCCCTCCGGAGCGGGGCGCCGCCACCATCAGACCGCGCGCCTTCATCGCGCGCCGCCGCCATGGGACGGTTGCCCATGCCGCGCTAGACTGCCCGGATGGAAGCCCCCCATCACTCCGATGGCCCGCCGGAAGGAGCGGGTCCGCTGCGCCGGGGCTGGACCACCGGCGCCTGCGCAGCGGCCGCTGCCAAGGCGGCCTTCACTGCCCTTCGCCAAGGTGACTTCCCCGATCCGGTCTCCATCCGCCTGCCCGGCGGCGAGACGCCGGCCTTCGCCCTGGCCCGCACGGAAGTCGGCCCCGGCTGGGCCATGGCTGGCATCGTGAAGGATGCCGGCGATGATCCCGATGTGACGCATGGCGCATTGGTGCTGGTCACCACCCGCCCCCTGCCCGCTGGCACCGGGCTGCGCTTCCGCGCCGGCCCCGGTGTCGGTACCGTCACCCGTCCCGGCCTTCCCCTTCCACCCGGCGAGCCCGCCATCAATCCAGGTCCCCGCCGCATGATCGCCGACGCACTGGCGGAGGTGGCAGGCGGCCCCGTGGATGCGGAGGTGGAAATCGGCATTCCCGGCGGCAAGGAAATCGCGCTGCGCACGCTGAACGGCCGCCTGGGTATCGTCGGCGGGCTGTCCGTGCTTGGGACCACGGGGATCGTGATCCCCTATTCCTGTGCGGCATGGATCGACAGCATCCATCGCGGTGTGGACGTGGCGCGCGCCATGGGGCTGGCCCATGTTGCCGGCGCCACCGGCTCCGCGTCCGAGGCCGCCGTGCAGAAGCTGCATGGCCTGCCGGAGACGGCGCTGATCGAGATGGGCGATTTCGTCGGCGGGATGCTGAAATACCTGCGCCGCCATCCGGTGCCACGCGTCACCATTGCGGGCGGCGTCGCGAAGATGACGAAGTTGGCGCAGGGAATGCTGGACCTGCATTCGAAGCGCGGCGCGGCGGATCTCGACGCGTTGGCCGCAACCGCCCTGGCGGCCGGCGCCGATGCTGCGCTGGCCGCGCGGCTGCGCGAGGCGAATACTGTCGCGGAGGCCTTCGCCGAGGCCGGTGCCGCCGGTCTTCCCCTGGGCGACCTCGTCGCGCGAGAAGCCTGGCGCCACGCCGCCGCGGTGCTGCTTCCGGCGGCGACGGAGCTGGAGGTCGTGGTCTTCGATCGCGACGGCAGGCTGATGGGCCGCGCGCCCTTCGCGCCGCTGCATCACGCGCCACTCCCGCGGTAGCGCCGCACGTAATCTGCCGAATACAGCGCACTCTCGCGGAAATCCTCCACATCGAGCACGCGGCCCACGAGCAGCAGCGCCATGCAGTCCACGCCTTCGCAGAGCGCCACGATGGTGCCGAGCGTGCCGCGCAGCAGGCGTTCCTCCGGCCAACTCACCCGCACCACCATCGCAGCCGGGCAATCCGCGCCGTAATGCGGGATTAACGTGGTGACGGTTCGTTCCAGCGCCGTGGCGCCCAGATGGATGGCAAGCGTCGCGCCCGTCGCCGCGAAGGCGTCCAGACTCTCGCGAGGCGGCATGGCGGAGGCGCGGCCGGAAACGCGGGTGAGCACCAGGCTCTGCGCCACCTCCGGCACCGTCAACTCTCGCCCCAGCGCCGCTGAGGCCGCTGCGAAGGCCGGGACGCCCGGGGTGAATGTGCAGGGGATGCCACGCCGCTCCAGCCGCCGCCGCTGCTCGGCCACGGCGGAATAGATGGACAGGTCGCCGGAATGCAGCCGCGCCACGTCCTGACCGGCCTCGTGCGCAGCAACGCATTCCGCCTCGATAGCATCGAGTGAAAGCGGCGCGGTATCCACCAGCCTCGCGCCAGGGGGGCAATGCGCCAGCAGCGCCGGCGGCACGATGGAACCGGCGTAAAGACAGACTGGACAGGCCGCGAGCAGGTCCCGCCCGCGCAGGGTGATGAGATCGGCGGCGCCCGGCCCCGCGCCGATGAAATGCACGGTCATGCGGGCGTCTCCCGAACTGCCATCTCTTGCTCGGCCAGGGCGCAGGTCACGCCGCCCAGGATCACGCGCGCGCCCAACAGCCGCGCATGCGGTGCCACCGCTGCCAGTGCCGCGCATTCCGCGACGGATGGCAGGCCCGTCAGCGCCAGCGCGTGCTCGGAACGGGTCAGGCAATGTGGTGCCGCCGCCAGCAGCGCGGCCTCCTCCGGCACGACCAACGCGAGCCCGAGCGTGTGTGCCGCCTCGCGCAGGCCACTCTCCTCCGCCCGGCGCGGGATGGTTGCCAGCAGGGTAGGACCTGCACCGCGCCGCGCCGACTGCAGGGCCGCGGCGATAGCGGACAGCACCGCCTCCGCCGAAACCCCACGACGGCATCCGATTCCGGCGACCATCATGCGGGCTTGTCCCACACCCATTGCGTGACCGGCATCGCCGCCCGCCATCCCGTCATTCCTGCGACCGGCACCGCATGGCTCACTGCCAGCCGCAGCATCTCCCCGCCCAGCGTGGCACGACGCGCCAACAGCAGCGCCTCCGTCTCCAGTGTCACGGCATTGGCGACGAAACGCCCGCCCGGGCGCAGGGCCGCCAGTGCGGCATCGAGCACGCCCGGATCGCTCGCGCCTCCGCCGAGGAAGATTGCATCCGGTATGGGGAGCCCCTCCAATGCGGTGGGTGCTTCCCCCTCCACCACGCGCAGGCCCGGCACACCGAGGGCAAGGGCATTACGCCGGGTGCGCGTGGCGCGATCCGCGCGCGACTCCACCGCCACGGCGCGCAAGGACTGATCAGCGAGCATCCATTCGATTCCGATGGAACCGGCCCCCGCCCCCACGTCCCAAAGCAGCGCGCCGCGACGTGGCGCGAGCGCCGAGAGCGTCACCGCACGCACTGCGCGCTTGGTGAGCTGCCCGTCATGCTCAAACCAATCATCGGGCAGGCCGGGCGCGAAGGGCAGGATCCGGGCGCCGGGCGATGCCGCCACCTCGATCGCCAGCAGGTTCAACGGATCGGGCCGGTCCGGCGCACCCTCCTCCGCGATGAAGCGGCGGATGCCTTCGCGAGGCCCGCCCAGCGCCTCCAGCAAGGCGACACGGCTCTTCCCAAAGCCCTCCCGCCGCAGCAGCCCAGCGATGTCTCCGGGCCCGGCTGCATCGGAGGTGAGCACCAGCAGGCGCGTGCCCGGGTGCAGATGGGACCGGATCAGCTCCACCGGCCGCCCGTGCAGCGACAGGGTGACCACGTCCTGCAACGCCCATCCCAGGCGCGATGCGGCAAGGCTGAATGCGGACGGCGCCGGCAGCGACAGCACCTCTTCCACCACCACATGGCGCAGCAGCACGCTGCCAACCCCGTGCAGGAAGGGATCGCCCGAGGCCAGCACCGCCACCCGGCGGCCGCGCGCGGCAAGCACCGGTGAAACATCGAAGGGGCTAGGCCAGGGCTGCGCGGCGCCGCGCAGGATCGGCGCCGCCAGGTTCAGATGGCGCTGACCGCCAAAGACGAGTTCCGCCTGCTCCACCAGCTCGCGCGCCAACGGCGGCAGGCCGGCGATACCATCCTCCCCGATGCCGATGATGGACAACCACCGGCCAAGCGACGCAGTTTCCGGCATGGCTTCACCCCCGGGCGGCATGGCGCGACGAATCCTCATCCTCGGCGGCACGACGGAAGCGCGGGCGCTCGCCGCGCGCCTGGCGGGGCGGTGCGACCTTGATGTCACCCTCTCCCTGGCCGGGCGCACCGCCTTCCCTGTGGCGCAGCCGGTGCCGGTGCGCACCGGCGGGTTCGGCGGGGCGGCGGGGCTGGCGGAGCATCTGCGCGCTGCGCGCGTCGAAGTGCTGCTGGACGCCACCCACCCCTATGCCGCCGCCATCTCTGCGAACGCCGCAGAGGCCGCGCGCGCGACCGGCATTCCCCTGCTCGCGCTGCGTCGGCCGCCCTGGCTTCCGCAACCTGGTGACTGCTGGACGCAGGTGGACAGCGCCGCTGCCGCGGCCGCGGCCATCGGCCCGGTGCCACGCCGCGTTTTCCTCGCGCTCGGCCGTCAGGAGGCGCGTGCCTTCGAGGCGGCACCTCATCACACCTATCTCATCCGCAGCGTAGACCCGATCCTGCCGCCCCTCGCCGTGCCGCAAGCCGACACCATCCTGGCGCGCGGGCCCTTCGAGGAAGCAGCCGAATGCGCGATGCTGCAGGAGCACCGGATCGAGGTGCTGGTCGCGAAGAACAGCGGCGGTACCGCCACCTACGGCAAGGTCGCGGCGGCACGTTCGCTCGGCCTGCCGATGATCCTGCTCCGCCGCCCGGTCCTGCCGGAGGTACCCGCCGTGGAGACGGTGGAAGCGGCGCTGGGCTGGCTGGATCACGCGCCAACGCTCCGCGGCGTATAGACCAGCGGCGGACGGCCGGGCCGCTCGACAATCCGCGTTGCCGGGCTACCGATGATGATGCAGGTGGCCATGTCCGCCGCGACTTCCGCCGCATCATCCAGGCGGGCCACCGTTACCGTCTCCGCCGCGCGCGCCACGGCGCGACCGAACAGCACCGGCGTCGCACCCGGCAGATGGTCGCGCAGCAATGCGAAGGCGGCGCCGAGCTGCCAAGGCCGCGCGCGCGACACCGGATTGTACAATGCGATGACGAAGCCCGCCCCGGCAGCCGCGGCCAGACGGCGTTCCACGAGTGGCCAGGGCTTCAGGTTGTCCGAAAGCGAGATGGCGCAGAAATCATGCCCCAGCGGCGCCCCGGCGCGCGCGGCGAGCGCGAGCATGGCGGTCACGCCCGGCTGCACAGAAAGGTCCAGCGCGCGCCACGCCTCCGGCCCGTGCTCCACCGCCTCGCACACGGCCGAGGCCATGGCGAAAACCCCCGGATCACCGCCCGAGACCATGACAACCGAGGCGCCATCTGCGGCCGCCGACAGCGCCGCGCGCGCACGGTCGATCTCCACGCGGTTGTCGGTGGGATGCCGCGCCTGCCCTTCCCGCACCGGCACGCGATCCAGATAGGGGCCGTAGCCATAGAGCGCATCGGCCGCTGCCAGCGCCGCCGCCGCATCCGGCGTCAGCAGGCCTGGAGAACCAGGGCCCAGCCCCACAACGACGAGCCCGCCCGTCATGGCCCGGCCCAACCCGGGACCAGCACGATGGAGAAATACGGCGCGGGCGCATCGTCCCGCGCTGCCAGCGGCATGGCATGGCCTTCCGGCATCGTCGCGCGCTCCACATAGATTGCGCGGTCCAACAGCCCTGCCTGTGCGAGGGCGCGGCGGATCTTCGGCAGGTTGCGGCCGACCTTCATGATCACTGCCGCATCCGCGTCGCGCAGCCGGCGAGCCAACTCCGCCTCATCCAGCGTGCCAGGCAGCACCGAGAGCACGTCCTCGCCCTGGGCGATCGGCACTCCGGCCATGGACCAGCAGGCCGACATGCCGGTGACACCCGGCACCACCTCCGCCGCGTAGCGCGGCGCGAGCCGCGCATGCAGATGCATGTAGGAACCATAGAACAGCGGATCGCCCTCGCTCGTCACCGCGACGTCGCGCCCGGAATCCAGATGCGCCGCGACCTGGGTGGCGGCTTCGTCAAAGAAGGCTTCGATGCGCGCGCGATAATCCGGATGGTGATGCGGGATCTCGGTCGTCACCGGATAGAGCAATGGCAGCAGCACCACATCCGGCCGCAGCAGCGCGGCGATGGTGGCCTGCGCCCGGCCGGCCCGCCCCGCCTTGGCGAAATGCGCGACGACCGGCGCCTCACGAAGCAACCGCGCCGCCTTGAGCGTCAGTAGCTCGGGATCGCCCGGGCCGACGCCGATGCCGAGCAGACGGCCCGTTCCTCCTGCACTCATAGTCCCGGCCTCGCCAGCGCATTCACCGCAGCCGCCGTCATGGCGCTGCCGCCCATCCGGCCGCGCACAATTGCCCAGGGAATTCCGAGACCCGAGGCCGCCAGGGCCTCCTTCGACTCCGCTGCCCCGACGAAACCCACCGGCATGCCGAGGATCGCCGCCGGGCGCGGCGCGCCAGCCGCCAGCATGTCCAGCAGATGGTACAGCGCCGTCGGTGCATTGCCGATGGCGACCACCGCACCGCGCAGCCGGTCGCCCCAGAGGGTCAGCGCGGCGGCGGAGCGCGTGTTGCCCTGTGCCGCCGCCAGTTCGGGCACGCGCGGGTCGCGCAGCGTGCAGATCACCTCGTTGCCGGCGGGCAGGCGGGCGCGGGTGACGCCATGCGCCACCATCTCCGCATCGCAGAGGATGGGCGCGCCGGCGAGCAGCGCGCCCCGCGCGGAGACCACCAGATCCGGCGAGAAGGCGATGGAGCCCGCCGCCTCCACCAGCCCGCAGGCATGGATCATGCGCACCGCGACATCGACTTCCTCCGGCGTGAAGCGGGAGAGGTCCGCCTCGGCCCGGATGATGGCGAAGGAGCGCTCGTAGATGGCAGCGCCGTCTCGGATGTAGTCACTCACGGAAACGGCCTCATGTTTGTGGTTGGCACGGGTGGCGTGTGGTTGGGGTCCTGCGGCGACCGGAACGCTCGGAGCAGCGCTGGGACATCCTCCGCTTGATGCCAACTGGCAACGTCATCGCGCGCGGTGCCGTCGCGCACCAGGCCGATGCCCTCCGGTCCACCCACCAGCGTGACCGTCGCAACGCCGGCATGCGCGCAACCCTTGGTGCAGCCGGAGACATGCAGCCCGATCCGCCCCGGTGGCAAGTCCAGTTGCCCAGCGAGCCAGGCAGCCATCGCACGCGTGGCGATTTGGGCGGAGCCGCAGGCTGGGGCGCCAGCGCAGGCCGCGATCCGCCGCCGCACATCCGCCGGGTCGGTGACGAAGCCGAGGGCATCGGCGGCGGCGCGTAGCCTTGCCGTCTCCACAAGGCCGGTCAGCAACAGCGCGCGCCGCGAAGCGGGGCGCAGGCCCGTGGCGCCCTCGGCCTCCGCATCACGGGCCAGCGCCGCCAGGGCGGCCGCCTCCATGCCGCCGAAGGCCGGCGCGACGCCGAGCGCGAAGGAGCATCCGAGAGCATGCGGCCCCACCGCCTCCGCATGCGGTCTTGCCGGCGCTGCTGTGGCCGGCTGCAACAGATCCTGCAGCACGGCCCGGAACGGTGCTGTCCCAGCTTTCGCAAGGAGTTCGCGGGCCCGGAGCCGTCCCAACAAGGCCAGGACGCGCAGCGCTGCCTCGGCCCCCTGTTTCACCAACCCGAGCACGGTAGCGCCGGTTGCATCACCCGCGAGGGACAGCCGCCAGCCGCCATCATCGGCCGCCAGCCGGAGGTCGGCGGGCAAGGCGTCCAGATGCATGACGCCGCCTCCATCCACCACCACCGACAACTTCGGCGCCGCGGAAGCCAGCCTGGTTCCGATCGCCGCGGCGACTAGCGAGGGATCCACCATGGCCGGATCCGCGCCGACGAGCGGTCCGACGGTGATTCGGGCATCGGCGTACAGATCGGCGATCGCAGCCGCGAAGGGTTGCACCGTATCCGGCCGCAGGCCGCGCACCTGCCAGCTGCCGCGCGCCGTCACTTCCAACCTTCCATTGCCCCAGCGGGACGCCGCCTCCGTCAATCGCAGCACCGCCGGCGGCGTCCAATGCGGTCCGCCGCCGAGCCGCACGAGTAGCCCGTCCCCAGTCTCCATGGGGGCGGCAAGGCTGGGGCAGGCGCCGCGGATGCTCATGGACGCTCCAGCAGCGCGGCCAGCGCATCATCAATCCCGTTGCGGCGCGGGTGCCAAAGGCCGCGCCGGCGTGCGGCGCTCAGGCGGGCGGCGATCGCACGGGCGGCGGCCGGATTCTCCCGCAGCAGGAAATTCAGCACCTCGCCATCGCCGAGATAGCAATCATGGACCGCGTCCAGCAGCGCATCGGGGACAGCGTGCGTGGTCTCGGCGAAGGCGACAAGCCGATCCACCGTCTCCGCGAGCTCGGCGGCGCCACGCGGGCCATGGCGCAGCATTCCCGCGATGAAGCGCGGATCGGTCGCGCGTCCGTGCACGAGGCGGGACAGCGCCTCCGCCAGCGGCCGCGCACGGGGCCGTGCGGGATCGGTGGTGTCGAGGGTCAGCAGCGCGGGTTCGCGGCCCAGCAGCGCCGCCGCGGCCGCGAAGCCGCCGAGATGCGCGACATCGGCGCTGCCCTCGAGCAGATCGCGGCCAGGATCGTCGCCGGCATGGAGCAGTGCATCCGCCGCCGCCACCCGCGCGGCGAAACCCTCCGGCGCTGGCAGCCCCTCCCCGGACGCGCCGCCATAGGCATGGGACGCGGCGGCGAGATAGGCCCGACCCAATTCTTCCCGCGCCGACCAATCGCCGCTGGCGAGCAGCGCCTCCGGCCCCGCACCATAGGCGCCCGGCGCGGTTCCGAACACGCGCGCCAGATTGGCGCCGGCACGCCGGGCGGCGGCCAGCGGGTTCTCGGAATCGCTCTCGTCGCGCGCCGCCACGGCCTGCCCGGCGGCGTCCAGCAGTGCCACCGAGGCCGGGAACAGGTCCCGGAACAGGCCGGAGAGGCGCCAGGTCACGTCCACGCGCGGCCGGCCCATGACGGCGGGGGGCAGCACCTCCACCCCCGTCACGCGCCCGGTGCCGGCATCCCAGAGCGGGCGGCAGCCCATCAACGCCAGCCCCTGCGCAAGTTCCTCGCCCCCCGTGCGCAGCGTGGCGCTGCCCCAGAGGTCCAGCACCATGGCACGCGGCATCTCGCCGTGCTCGCGCAGATAGGCGCGCAGCACTTCCTCGGCGGCCAAGCGGCCGAAGTCCATCGCGGTCTCAGTCGGCAGGCCGCGCGGGTCGGCACCATGCAGGTTGCGGCCGGTCGGCAGCACGTCCCGGCGCCCTCGCGCGGGGGCGCCGCCGGGGCCGGCCGGGATGTGGCGCCCATCCAGCGCCGCAAGCAGCGCTGCGCGCTCGGCGGCGGCGCTGGCGGCACGGTCCGGCGCATCTCCAGGCGAGGCGCGCCCGAAGACATGCAGCCCGTCCTTGATCGCCAGCTCCTTCACATCGCAGAGCCAGGCATCCACCTGGCGCAAGGCTTCATCCGGTGCCGTTCCGGGCGGCAGCGTCCCGGCGCGAGTGGCAGCGTCCAGGATCAGCTGCGCCAAGCGTTCTCGCCGGCGGCGGTCCAGGCCGTCAGCAGCCGCGTATTCATCCAGCAGCCGCTCCAGCTCCCGCATCGGGCCGGAGAGTTCGGGTGCGGCGAGTTCGGGCGACAGATGGCCGAGCGTCACCGCCGCAATGCGCCGCTTGGCCTGCGCTGCCTCGCCCGGATTGCTGACGAGGAACGGATAGAAGACGGGAAGCGCGCCGAGCACCGCCTCGGGGAAGCAGTCGCGCGTCAACGCCACCGCCTTGCCCGGCAGCCATTCCAGCGCGCCATGCGCACCCATATGCACGACAGCATGAACATCCAGCCCGCTGCGCAGCCAGGCGCCGAAGGCGAGCAGCGCATGGCGCGGCGGCAGGGCGGGATCGTGCCAGTCGGCCCGACGATTGGCGGACAGGCCGCGATCCGGCGCCACGGCGACGGTGATGTTTCCAAAACGGAGCGCGCGGAACCGGAAGACGCCATCCTGCATATCGGGATCGCCGACGGGCGCACCCCAGGCGGCGCGCACCGGTTCCGGCACCATGTGATCGGCCAGCGCCATGCCCGGAATGGTGTGATCCAGCATCGCCACCAGCTCGCGCGACGTAGCCGGCGGCTTGTCCACCATGTAGCCGGCAGCGCGCAGGTCATCGAGCAGCGCGAGAATGCTCGCGGGTCCATCCAGCCCCACGGCATAGCCGGTGCGCCCACCCGCGCCGGGGTAATCGGGCAGCAGCAGGCAAAGGCGCCGCTCGCCGCGTGGCGTCTGCCGTAGCCGGACCAGCGCCGCGACACGCTCGGCGACCATCGCCACGCGATCAGGCTCGGCACGATTGCCCTGTCGCTCGAAGTCCAGCCCGTCCGGCGGCACCTCCGGCGCCTTGAAGGAGAGCGCGCCAGCCAGGACGCGCCCGTCCAGCTCCGGCAGGACGACATGCATCGCAAGATCCGCGGCGCCCAGGCCGCGTGCGCCGCCGGCCCAGGCCTCCCGCGCGGTCGTGGCGATCACCGCCTGCAGGACCGGCACGCCCGCCGCGGAAAGGGCAGGCTGTTCCGCCTCGCCCGCGCCGAAGGCGGTGGTGGCGACGATTGCATCCGGCTCGAGCGCCGCAAGGGCAGGGCGCAGCACCGAAAGGGAGGCGGCATCCTTCAGGCTGGCGACGAAGACCGGCGCCGCCGCCACTCCGCGCGCCTCCAGCGCCTCCACCAGCGCAGCGACCGGCGCCATGTCCTCGGCGAGCAGCATGGAGCGATAGAAGATCACCGGCACCACTGGCCCTGCCGGCAATGCGGCACGAAGCGCATCCAGCGTCACCACGCCACATCCCGGCCGCCAGAAGCCCGCGCGTGGCAGCGCCTGCGGCGGCGGCGCGTCGAGCGCGGTGCCGGCATGGCGCGAGAGACGGCGCAGCAGCGCGCGCAGGTTTCGCGCCCCGCCGTCACGGAAGTAGCCGAGCAGCGCTGCCTGCTCCTCCACCGGCAATGTGCCGAGAGCGAAGAGGCGCGGATCATCCCGGTCCTCGCCCGGAAGCACGGCGAGCGCGATTCCGCGCGCCCGTGCGAGAGCCGAAAGCTGTTCAACCCCGTAGCGCCACCAATCCAGCCCGCCCAGCAGACGCAGCAGGATCACCCGCGCACCGGCACCCGTGCGGTCGAGCCACAGGTCAACCGACATCGGGTGGCGCAGCACACGCAGCGGCACCAGCCGCAGATCCGGCAGCACTGCACGCTCCGCCGCCCATGCCGCGCCGAGCCCCGACAGGTCGCTGTCCGTGAAGGACAGCACCGCCATGGGCGCAGGCGCCTGGCGCAGGTCAACGGGCTCGGAAAGCCCGTCCAGTGTCGCCGAACTGGTGTTGAGGAGGTGCAGGGCCTACCCCGCCAGCGCCGCCTCGACCGCCCCGCGGTCGAAGCCCTTCAACCCGATCACCACGATCTGCCCTTCGCGCGCTTCGCCGTCGCGCCAGGCGCGGTCGAAGCCATGCGTCACGCGCGACCCGACGCCCTGCAGCAGCAGGCGCATCGGCTTGCCCGAGACGGCAGCGAAACCCTTCGCGCGCAGCACATCGGGCACCGACAGCGCCTCCGTCACCCGGGATGCGAGGGAGGCAGCATCGGCGGCCGCCGGCAGGGGCAGCACCACCGTGTCGAAATCATCATGGTCGTGATCTGCCTCTTCATCGTGATGCGTGCGGCGGTTCTCGATGTCCCGCTCGGTGCCGATGCCGAGGCCGAGCATCACCGCCGGGTCGATCCGGCCTTCGCTGCTCGTGACGATGCCCACGGGGCGCGCCAGCGCCTTGCCGAGCCTGGCGCGGGCAAGCGCGTCGCCCGCCTTGTCCAGCAGGTCGGACTTGGTCAGCACGATCAGGTCGGCGCAGGCGATCTGGTCCTCGAAGACCTCCTCCACCGGGTCCTCATGCTCCATGGCGGGATCGGCCGCGCGCTGGGCCGCCAGCGCCTCGAGGTCATGAGCGACGCGGCCCTCCGCCAAGGCGGCGCCATCCACCACCGCCACCACGCCATCCACCGTCACCCGGCCGCGGATCGCCGGCCAGTGGAAGGCCTGCACCAGCGGCTTCGGCAAAGCGAGACCCGAGGTTTCGATCAGGATGTGGTCCGGCGGCGGGTCAAGGGAGAGAAGCCCGTCCAAGGCCGGCACGAAGTCATCGGCCACGGTGCAGCAGAGGCAGCCATTGGCCAGCTCAACGATGGAGGATTCGTCGCAGGCCTCGATGCCGCAGCCCCGCAGGATCTCGGCATCCACGCCGACATCGCCGAACTCGTTGACAATCACCGCCAGGCGCTTGCCGCCGGCATTTTCCAGGAGGTGACGGATCAGTGTCGTCTTCCCCGCGCCGAGGAAGCCGGTGACAACGGTGCAGGGCGTTCGGGCCAGGCTTTGGCTCATGGCGCGGTCTCCGGAAGGGGCATGGGTGGCAGGCGGGCGATCAGGCCACGCTTCAGTGGCTCGGGCCGGCCCCGCCAGGGCAGAAGTCCACCCGGATCGCCGGCATAGAGGCGCGCGCCTTCCATCAGCGCCGGCACCGCCTCCTCCATGCACAGCCCGCCGATCACATAGCTCCAGGCGCCAGGGCGCGAGAGGGCGGCGGCGGGGCCGCGCTTGCAGGCGGCCAGGCATTTCACCGGCACCACCGTGACGCCGGGAGGCGCCGCGGCCATGGCTGCCTCGGCGAGGCCGGCGCCGGCGCGCGGGGCATCTTCCGCGTCGCCCTCGTGGCGGCAGGTGGTGCAGACGTGAAGGGTGACGTGGCTGCCGAAGATCGGTTGCTCGGCCAGGTCGTCGGACATGGGGCTCCCTCCTGCCGGTGGCCCGGGCGAAGGGGGTGCGACGCGCCGCGCGGGACCGCGCGGCGACGCCAGGATCGCGATCGCACCAGGGCACCCCGCCCGGCACGGCCTCGGTTCCCTGGCAGGTCTCCTGGCTCGCGGATCGCAGCCCTGCGCCGCCTTCCCGTCCCCTTTCGGGGCAGTGGCATCCGGCGCCGGCTCACCGCTCACAGTTGCGGGGGCAGCCGCGGCTTCCGTAGAGGGCTGCGGTTCCGCGTTCCCTTTTCATCCTCCTCCCGGAGGAACCCTGGAACGCCGCCGTTAGACCCCTGGCCGCCGCCCGCTGTCAACGAGGGCCACCATGCCGGGGGTTGTTGCCGCCGTGGCCCGGCGGCACAACGCCCACATGCACGCCCCGCCACCCGATGCGCCGACCGGCATTGACCTGGTGCTGGGCGGCGCCCGCTCCGGCAAGAGCCGCCGGGCGGAAGCGTTGATCGCGCTGCTGCCGCCGCCCTGGACCTATATCGCCACCGCCGAGGCCTTCGACGACGAGATGGCCTCCCGCATCGCCGAACACCGTGATCGCCGCGACGCGCGTTGGACGACCCTGGACGCCCCGCGCGACCTGCCGGCCGTGTTGGACGCCGCCCCCGCCGCCCCCGTGCTGGTGGACTGCCTCACATTGTGGCTGAGCAACCTGATGCTGGCGGAGGCCGATACCGAGGCCGCCACCGTGGCGCTGGAAGCCGCCCTCGCCCGCCGCACAGCACCCACCGTGCTTGTCTCGAACGAAGTCGGCTCCGGCATCGTGCCCGCAACGCCGCTTGGCCGCCGCTTCCGCGATGCGCAGGGACGGCTGAACCAGCGCGTTGCCGCGATGGCCGAGCGTGTCGAGCTTGTCGTCGCCGGGCTGCCCCTGAGGATAAGATGACCGAGGAAGAGGATCGCCACGCCGCGAAGATGGCGCGCCGCAAGGCCGTGCAGGATGCCGAGGTCGCGTCCAAGACCGTCGAATCAAAGGGGCTGCTGCTGGTGCATACCGGCCCGGGCAAGGGGAAGACCACAGCGGCCTTCGGCCTGGCGCTGCGGATGCTCGGCACCGGCGGGCGCGTCGGCGTCGTGCAATACATCAAGGGTGCCTGGAGCACGGGAGAGCGCACGGCCTTCGCCGCTTTCGGTGAGCGCGTGCAATGGCACAGCATGGGCGAGGGCTTCACCTGGGAAACCCAGGACCTGTCGCGGGACCGCGCCGCCGCCGCGCGGGCCTGGGAAGTTTCGGCCGCGATGCTCGCCGATCCCACCTTGGATCTGGTTGTGCTGGACGAGTTGAACATCGCGCTGCGCTATGACTACCTGGATCCCGACACGGTCATCGCCGCGCTGCGAGGTCGGCGGGAAGGGCTGCATGTCGTCGTCACCGGCCGCAATGCGAAGCCCGCCATGATCGAGGCGGCTGATCTCGTCACCGAGATGGGAGCGGTGAAGCATCATTTCGCCGCCGGGGTGCGCGCGCAACGGGGGATCGAGTTCTGACCCGCGCGCTGTCCCTGATGTTCCAGGGCACGGGCTCCGATGTCGGGAAGTCGGTGATCGTCGCCGGCCTGGCACGCGCCTTCACGGACCGCGGGTTGCGGGTGCGGCCCTTCAAGCCGCAGAACATGTCGAACAACGCCGCCGTCGCGGTGGATGGCGGGGAGATCGGGCGCGCCCAGGCTCTGCAGGCCCGCGCCGCGCGCGTGCCGCCGAGCGTGCACATGAATCCCGTGCTGCTGAAGCCGCAATCCATGACGGGCGCGCAGCTGGTGGTGCAGGGCCGCGTCACGGGCCAGGCCGGGGCGGCCGCCTATCAGCACATGAAGCCGGGGTTGATGCCCGCCGTGCTCGACAGCCACCGCCGCCTTTCCGCCGAGGCCGATCTCGTGCTGGTGGAGGGTGCGGGCAGCGCCTCCGAAGTGAACCTGCGCGCCAATGACATCGCCAATATGGGCTTCGCCCGGGCGGCGGAGGTGCCGGTGGTGCTGATCGGCGACATCGACCGCGGCGGCGTCATTGCCAGCCTCGTCGGAACGCAGGCCGTGCTCGATTCGGCAGATGCCGCGATGATTCGCGGCTTCATCGTCAACCGCTTCCGCGGTGACCCGACACTCTTCGCGGATGGCATGGCGTTGATCGCTGCGCGTACCGGCTGGGAGGCGCTGGGGCTGGTGCCGCATCTGCTGGATTGCGCGCGCCTGCCGGCGGAGGATGCGCTTGCGCTCGACCACGCCGCTCCGCGCCGCCCTGGCGCACGGCTGCGCATCGCCGTGCCGATCCTGCCGCACATTGCCAATTTCGACGATCTCGACCCGCTCGCTGCCGAGCCGGCGGTCGATCTGGTGCGGGTGCGCCCCGGTGCCGCCCTGCCGGGCGATGCGGACCTCATCATCCTGCCCGGCTCCAAATCCACGATCGCCGACCTTGCCGCCTTGCGCGACGCCGGATTCGACACGGACATCGCCGCCCATATCCGGCGCGGTGGGCGCGTGCTGGGTCTCTGCGGCGGCTACCAGATGCTTGGGCGCCGCATCGCCGACCCCGATGGCGTCGAGGGCCCGGCCGGCAGCGTGGCAGGACTTGGCCTGCTCGATGTCGAGACGGAGCTGATCGGCGAGAAGCGGCTCTCCGCCGTCTCGGGCCGGGCGGAGGGCATCCCCTTCGCCGGCTACGAAATGCATATGGGCCGCACGGAGGGCCCGGACCGCGCCCGCCCCTTCGCGCAGCTCGAACCGGGCGGCGCCGAAGGCGCGACATCGCCGGATGGGCGCGTGACCGGCACCTATGTCCATGGTCTCTTCACCGATGACCGGCAGCGCAGCGCCTGGCTTACCCGGCTAGGCGGCCCGCCTTCCGAACTGGCCTACGAAGCCGGAGTGGAGGCGGCGCTGGACGCGCTGGCCCGGCACCTGGAAGCGCATCTGGACCTGGACCATCTGCTCGCCCTCGCGCGCTGACGCCGCGCCTCAGGCCGTGATCCAGGCCAGCAGGACCAGCCCGCCCACCAGCAGCGCATCCGCCACGCGGAACAGCCGCAGCGCCTTGCGAATATCGGCGGCATCCGCCTCTCGCCTGCCATCCCCCATGGCCGCATCCACCACCATCACCCCGCCATAGCGGCGCGGCCCGGCGAGGGACAGGCCCAGCGCCCCTGCCATCGCCGCCTCCGGCCAGCCTGCATTGGGGGAACGGTGGTGCCGCGCATCGCGCCACACGGCCCGCCATGCGGCACGCGGGTCCGCGCCGGGCAGGATCGCCGCGGCGGCAATGACCAGCGCCGCCGAAAGGCGCGAGGCGGGAAGGTTCACCAGGTCGTCGAACCGGGCAGCCGCCCAGCCGAAGGACGCATGTCGCGGCGTGCGGTGGCCGATCATGCTGTCGGCCGTGTTCACTGCCTTGTAAGCCACACCGCCGGCGAGCCCGAAGGCCGCCAGCCAGAAGGCGGGCGCCACCACCCCGTCCGAGGCGTTCTCGGCCAGGCTTTCAATGGCGGCCCGCGCGACCCCGGCCTCGTCCAGCACCGCCGTGTCACGGCCGACGATGTGGGACACCGCCACACGCCCCGCCTCAAGTCCGTCCCGCTCCAGCGCCGCGGCCACCCGCGCGACATGATCGTGGAGGCTACGCTGAGCCGGAAGGGTGCAGGCCAGCACCACCAGGGGCAGTAGTCCCCAGGACAGGCTCCGCAGCGCCGTCTCCAGTGCCAGCGCCGGCAGGATGGTGGCCGCGAGCAGCAGCAGCAGCGTCGCAACGCCCGCCGCCCGACGCGCCGCGTCGTCCCAGCCCGGACGATTCAGCCAGCGGTCCAGCGCCGCGATCAACGACCCGATCCAGGTGACGGGATGGCCGATGGACCGGAAGACCCGGTCCGGGTATCCGAAAGCGGCCTCGGTCAACAGGGCGAGGGCTGCGAGGGTGAGGGTCATGGTCTCCGGCGGGGTGGGCGGCTTGCCGCATGGGGGCGACCTGGGAGCCGCGCGCCGGCGATTCCCGGACGCGCCCGAACCCTTCCTCGACCTCTCCACCGGGATCAACCCCCGCCCCTGGCCGGACCCGGCGCCGCTGCCGCCGCTGCCGCCGGAGGCGTTCACCCGCCTGCCGGAGCCGGATGCGATCCGGGCGCTGGAGGCGGTGGCCGCCGCCCGCTACGAAGCCCCCTCCCCCGACCATGTTCTCGCCGCGCCGGGCACGCAGCTGCTGCTGCCGCTCGTCGCCGGGCTGGTTCCGCGCGGCGCGGCCCGCATCCTTGCCCCCACCTATGCCGAGCACCGTCGCGCCGCCGCCCTGGCCGGCCATGTGGCGGTGGAGGTGGCGGAGGTCGCCGAGTTGCATGGAGCGGCGATCGCCACTGTGGTTAACCCGAACAACCCGGATGGGCGGATCGTCTCCCGCGAGGCGCTGCTGGCCGTCGCCGGCGCCGTCCGGCTGCTGGTGGTGGACGAGGCCTTTATGGAGGTCGGCCCGAAGGCCGCATCGATGGCGCCAGAGGCGGACCGTCCGGGGCTGATCGTTCTCCGTTCCTTCGGCAAGTTCCACGGGCTGGCGGGGCTGCGGCTGGGCTTTGCCATCGCCGCGCCGGAAACCCTGGCGCCGCTGCGCGCCCTTCTCGGCCCCTGGGCGGTGACGGGACCGGCGGTCGCGCATGGAACGGCGGCGCTTGCGGATGAGGAATGGGCGGAGGCGACGCGCACCGTCCTGCGCAGCACCGCAGCGCGACTGGACGAAGTGCTGCGGCGCCACCGCCTCGAGGTGCTGGGTGGAACGCCGCTGTTCCGCTTGGCGCGCTGTCCGGACGGCACCTACGAAGGGTTGGGCCGCCAGGGCATCCTGGTCCGGGCCTTCCCGGACCGCCCTGGGCTGCTCCGCTTTGGCCTGCCGCCGGACGATCCTGCCCTGGGCCGGCTGGATCGGGCCCTGGAGGCGGTTGTAAGCCCCCTGCACCCCCTCTAGGCTGGGAATGCGAAGGTTCCACGCGAGTGGATGAAAAGGGAACGCCGTGAGCCGCCGGGAACGGGGCAAGTCGGCGGCTGCCCCCGCAACTGTCGGCGGAGAGTTGACGGTCAGGCGCCCCGATCCCGGGGCGGGCCACTGTAGGGCACCCATGAGGCGATCGCCTGTCGGGTGCGACACGGGAAGGCCATGGCCGGCAGCGAGGACCCGCAAGCCAGGAGACCTGCCCTCGCCGATGACCGTGCGGGATCCGAGGGATCCTGCACGGCGCCGCCACACTCTTGGTCCGGGCGGGGTGCACCGGATTCGGTGAAACCTTGCGTCCCCATTTGCCCATCGCTCCCCTTCCGACGCCAGCACATCACGGTGCCTCCACGCAGACGCGCGTCCGTGGCCTTCCATCCCAACCGGGATTGCACGATCCGCTATGTTATAACATAACGGATGGTATGAACGAACCGACGCAGAACTTCGCGCCCGTCTGGTCGGACAGGGAGGCACGGTTCTACGCCCTCGCCCTGGACCAGTCCGATTACCGCAGCGCCGCCGGAACCGCCCTCGCCGCCGTGTTGGCGCCGCCCGCAAGCCTGCTCGATATCGGTGCCGGCGCCGGCCATCCGCTGCTGGACTGGTTGCCGCCGGAGGCGCGATGGACGGCCTTGGAGCCGAACCGCTACCTTCGGGCGCGGCTCAGCCGCCTCGCCCGCACCGGCAGGCCGGGCCTGCTCCCCTGTGCGCAAGGTTGGCAGGACCTGTTTCGCTTCGGCCTGCATGAACTCGCCTTCGCTGCCAATATCGGTGCCACACTGGAAGCCCCGCGGGCGCTGCTCGCCGCTATGCGCTCCCGTGCCAGCCGGGCTGTCATCTGGGTGGTTCCAGCCCAGCATGGTCCGAAGCGCTGGTGCCTGTCCGGCGCCCTGCCTGCCGCGCTGCACGGCGAGGACGAAACTCCCGCCGTCGAACGGGTGCTGGCCGCCCTTGGAGACGACGCGCCAACCAGCATCACCAGCTTCGGATGGACTTTCCGCGCGAACTTTGCCGATCACGCGGCCGCCGAGGCTTATTGTGCGGACCGCCTGCGCCTGCCCTCCGGCGATTCCCGCCGCGCCGCCATTCGCGACCATGTCGCGCAGACGGCGCGGGCGCTTCCCGAGGGCGGCGTGGGACTCGCGGCGCCGAAGCGCTCCGCCCTGCTTGTCTGGAAGTTGGGAGCGCTGGCACTCGCGCTGCTTTCACCCGCCACGGCGGGTGCCCAGCAAACCGCGCCTGTCGCGGTGGACGAGGTAGTGGTCACCGCCACCAGCCGCCCCGAACCGCGCAGCCAAATCGCCGGCACGGTGCAGGTCGTGGACGAGGAGACGATCCGGCGCTCCACCGCGCGGAACCTGACCGACCTGCTGGCAGAGCAAGGCGTCAGCTTCTTCTCCGAATGGTCGCCTGGGCAGACCAGCATCAACATCCGCGGGGGCGCGACGGATGGGCAGGGGCGCGACTTCCGCTCCCAGGTGCTGGTGCTGGTGAACGGTCGCCGCGCCGGCACCGCCAATCTCTCCAAGCTGTCGCCCTCGGAAGTCGAGCGCATCGAGGTCGTTCGTGGCCCGGCCAGCGTCGTCTATGGCAGCCAGGCGATCGGCGGAGTGATCAACCTGATCATGCGTGACGCGCGAAGCTCCCCAGGCGGCTTCGTCGAAGGCGCCGCCGGCTCGTGGGGCCTGGCGGAAGGTCGCGCCCGCTACGGCGGCACGGCGCGGGGGCTGGATTATTACGCGGGTCTCTCCGGCAGCATGCAGGATGACTACCGCGTCGGCGGCGGCGCACGGCTTGGAAACACGGCCTATCAGCACCGCGGCTTCGCGACGGCCTTCGGCGGGGAGATCGGCGCGCTTGGTTATCTCGGCCTCTCTGCACGCAGCGACGGCATCTATGATGCCGGCTTCCGCGGCAGCGGTTGGAACCTTTTCAACCACGATGACCGCCGCAACCACTCCGCCGACCTGACGCTGAACGGCGCGCTGCCGAATAAGCTCCTGTCCTGGAACCTCCAGGCCTATGCGGTGCGGGACCAGGACGACTTCCACTGGAACTCCCCGATCACGCGCGGCGGCACGGGGCTTCCGGCACCGGGCACCCTGCTCGACAGCAATGAGCGGACGCTCGACATCATCGGCACACGGCTGCAGCCGGTCCTCCGCCCCTGGAGTGGCGGCGAGCTGCTGGTGGGGCTCGACCTCGAATACTCGGCGCTGCGCTCCGACCGCTACCGCATCGCGGCGCCCGGCGCCCCGACGGCCCAGGTGCCGCCGATCGACAACAACCAGACCGACCGCAATGCCGGGCTTTATGCGGAGCTGTCGCAGCGCTTCATCGGGGACCGCCTGACCTTGCGCGGCGGGGTGCGCCGGACCTACGGCACCACCTCCTTCGATTCCACGCCGAACCTCGCGCTCCAGCGCTCGCGTGACGTGGATTATGAAGCGACGACCTGGAGCGCCGGGGCAACCTTCCGCCTGCTGCCGAGCCTCGTGCTGCGTGCGAATGCCGCCACCGGCTTCCGCGCGCCGACCGCGACCGAACTGGCGGCGGACTTCACCGCGCTGGGCGGCGGGCGCACCTTCGGCAACCCCGATCTGAAGCCGGAGACGAACGAGCAATACGAGATTGGTGCTGCCTTGTACCGGCCCGGGCTGCGCCTCGACCTCGCCCTGTTCCACAACACGATCCATGACCGCATCACGACGCAGCTCCGCTCCGGCGTCGCGAACACCAGCGACTATGCCAACAATCCGGGGGACATCCTGGTGCGCGGGCTGGAAGCCCAGGCGGAGCTGGACTTCGCGCGCTGGCTCGGCTGGACCGAATGGCGCTGGCGCGGCACCGCCAATGCCGCATGGAACTTCGACATGCAGGATCGCGGCGCGGCCGCCAGCGCCAACCGGCATGTGGTGGAGCGCATGTATCGCTGGCAGGCCGGCATTGGCACCACCTTCGGCCAGGGCGACCGCTGGGACGTGACGGTGCAGGGCATCCTGCGCGGCGAGGTCTTCTACAACAGCGAGGAGAACCTGCTCATCCCCGCAGCCGAGCCCAATCGCGAGCATATCCACCGCAAGGGTACCTACGGCCTCGTGAACCTGCGCGGCAGCGTGCAGATCCTGCCGGAAAGCGCACCGAGGCTGCGTGTCTTCGGCGCCATCAACAACCTGCTGGACCGAAACTACCACGCGCTGTTCATCGCGACGGAGGACAGGCCCTACCTGTCCGATCCGCGCTTTTCGAATGGCGGGCGCGGCAACAGCGCGCCGGGGCGGGAATTCATCGCCGGTTTGCGGGCAAGCTTTTGAACGCCTCGCCGATCCTGCGCGCGGCCGAAGGCTTCAGCCGCCGCGCGCTCCTGACCATGCCAGCGCTCGCCCATGCGGCGCCGCCCTGGCCTCGCGTGCTCGTGGATGGACTGGGCCGCCGGGTGGAGATTGCCGCGCCGCCGCAGCGGATCGCGGCGATCTTCGCATCGAATGTCGAAATGCTGGCGGGGCTCGGTTTGGTGGACCGCATCGCCGCCATCGAGGCCTATACGCGCTTCCCGCCCGAGGTCGCCGGCAAGCCGCTGGTCGGCGGTAGGCTGGGCTTCTCGGCGGAGGCGATCGCGCGGCTTGGCTGCGATCTCGCGGTGATGACGCCGGCGCGCGGCGCCGCGCATCTGCTGACGGAGCCGCTGGCGCGCATCGGCATTCCCACCCTTGTCGTGATCCATCGCGACCTGCCGGGGGTGTTCGACAATATCGCCCTGCTCGGCCGCGCCACCGGCACCGAGGAACCCGCCGAGGCCTTGGCGGACCGGTTGTGCGAGCGGCTCGGCGCCCTCTCTGCCCGGCTGGCCGGGCGGCCGCCGGTCAGCCTGTTCCTGGAAACTTCGAGCAACGGCCGCGGCGCCTTCGGCACGGCCCGCCCGCGCAGCTACACGCAGGACATCCTGCTGCGCGCCGGCGGTGCCCCGGCCTTTCCGGACCTGCCTGACGCTGCCCCGGCCCAGGTTTCAGGGGAGGCGATCCTCCGTGCGGACCCGGCCGTCTACTTGCTGGCCGGCCGACCCGATCAGGCGGCGGAGGTGCCTGGCCGCCCCGGCTTCGCCGGGCTGCGCGCCGTGCGGCAGGGGCGCGTGCATCCCGTCTCTCGCCCTGGGCTGCTGATTCCGGGCCCGCGGGTGGTGGAAGGGGCGGAGCAGGTGGCGCGGCTGCTGCATCCGGAGGCCTTCGGATGACGCTTCTCCTTCCCATCCTCGGTCTGCTCGCCGGCCTGTGGCTGGGCGCCGAAATCCTGTCGCCTGGCGATATGCTGGCGTTGATCCAGGACCCGGCGGCGCCGCTGTCGCGGCTCATCATCGCCTGGCGGCTGCCGCGGGTGCTGGGGGCGGGTTGCGTCGGCGCGCTGCTGGGACTGGGCGGTGCCGTGTTCCAGGGCGTGTTCCGCAACCCGCTGGCCGAACCCTATCTGCTCGGCGCCGCCGGCGGTGCGGCGGTGGGTGCCACGGTGGCGCTGCTCGTTCCCATGCCAGTTCCATCGGGCTGGGCGCTGCCGCTCCTGGCCTTCGGCGGGGCCTGGGCGGCCTCATGGGCCGTGCTGGGGCTGGGCGGGCTTGCGGGGCCGGGCTCCATCATGGCGCTTCTGCTGGCGGGGGTCGCAGTCGCGGCCGTGCTGGGGGCGGCGCGCTCCTTCCTGATGATGGCCCTTTCGGACGAGACGGTGAGCCTGCAGGCCGTCTTGTCCTGGACATTGGGTGGCGTGCAGACGCCGTCCTGGCCGGAGCTGGGCGTGCTGGGGGCGCTCACCCTCGGCGCCCTGCTGCTCTGCCGCGCCCTGGCCCATGGGCTGGACCTTCTGGGGCTGGGGGAGACGGTCGCCGCCAGCTTCGGGTTGCGCGTGCCGCGCTTCGTGGCGCTGGCGGTGCTGGCGGGCGCGCTGGTGGTGGCGGTCTCGGTAGTCTGGGGCGGTCTGGTTGGCTTTGTCGGGTTGATGGCGCCGCATCTGGCGCGCTGGCGGCACGGCCCCGGCCATGCGGGGCTGCTGCCACGTGCCGCGGCGGCTGGGGCCGGGCTGGCCATGCTGGCGGATGGGGTAGCGCGCGCCGTGCTGCCGCCGGCGGAGATCCCGCTCGGCCTGGTCACCGCGCTGATCGGCGGGCCCTTCTTCCTTTTCGTCCTCTGGCGCGAGTTGCGCCGCGCATGAGCGTGCTGGAAGCAAATGGGCTGCGCCTGGTCCGGCGTGGGGCCGTGCTGTTGGATGGTATCTCCCTTTCGCTCCGGGCGGGCGAGATGGTGGGTCTCATCGGCCCGAACGGCGCGGGAAAATCGACGCTGCTGCGGCTGCTCGCGGGGCTGGCGCCGCCAGATGCCGGCGGGGTGACGCTGGTCGGCCAGCGGATGGAGGATTGGACGGCGCGGGAACGCGCAGCCCGGCTGGGCTACCTTCCCCAGCACTTCGCGCCGCATTGGGACTGGCGTGTCTCGGAAATGCTGCGCCTGGGGCTGGAGCGCGCCCTCCGACCGGTCCCCCTTCCCTTGCTGGCGGCACATTTCGGGCTGGGGATGCTGATGGAACGGCGCTGGTCAGACCTTTCGGGCGGTGAGCGCGCCCGGGTCCTGGCAGCCATGGTCCTGGCGCCCGACCCGCCGGTGGTGCTGGCGGACGAACCGGAAGCCGCGCTCGATATTGGCCAGGCGGCAGCCCTGATGGCGCAACTCAGGGGGCGCGCGGTGGCGGGGGCTGCGATCGTGGTCGCGCTGCATGAACTGAACCTGGCGGCTCGCTGGTGCGACCGGCTGATCCTTCTCGTGGAAGGGCGGATCGAACTGGATGGAACACCGGGCGAGGTGTTGGTGGATCGGACCCTGGACGAGGCCTTCGGCGCGCGGCTGGAACGGGTCCGGATGCCTGACGGGGAACTGCTGGTTATCCCCACCGCAGGTCTGTCGCCGGGCTGAGGCCGATCCTGCGGTGCAGGCCGTTCGAAGCGGAAAGCATCGCCCAAGCCGGCCCTTCTTGGAGGCCGTCCGCCCGCCAGGGGGCCCGAGGCGCAATCAAGGCAGTATCGTCTGATGAAACGCACGTTTTCGCCATGAAGTCCTGTGAAGGGGCCGGAGATTATCGCGATCTCAATTCATGACGCGGACGGCCCCCGGGCACGTCGCCCAATCCCGGGATGGAGCATTGTCGGACCTTCTCCGAATTCTGGTTCCCGCCATGAAAGTGGCGCTACGGCAGGCCTTGCAGGCACGAAGGACGAGCCTTCCAGACCCGGCCGCCACGCGCACCGAGGCACTCCTGCAGATCCGCCGCGAGTTGGGGGAACTCCTTGAGAGTTCCCCGCTCGGTCCGACACCCGTCGGCGAAACCGCCTATCGCGCCTTGATGGCGGCAGCGCTGGATGCCGCCGTCCGCGAAATCGCCGGGGAGGACCCGGAGGCCTGACCGGCTGCATCCGGGGGTCCGTTCCTTGCGTCCGGGCCGAGCGTGCTCGAACCTCGCCTCCCCTGCCCCAGCACCCGTGAGGGCCCAGGTGACGGGGCCGCGTTCTGGACCTGACCAGGCGCATCGGCTGGTTCCAGGGAGTCGGCGAATGAGCAATTCGAGGCGGCGCGAGACTGGACTGCCCTCATCCGGCTTGCTGGCTGCGATCGCCCTAGCCCTTCTGGGATTTTCCGGGGGCATGGCGGCGGCGCGGGAGCCGACCATTCCCTTGTCCGAACTTCCCGGCCTTGGGCCGCAGGATCCCAGGGGCCCGGTCGATGGCAGCGCCATGCCCTGGGCGGCGCTGGGGCGCGTGCAGACGGAGCTCGGTCTTCGCTGCACCGGCACGCTGATCGGGCCCCGGACCGTGCTGACGGCTGCCCATTGCCTGGTTGCGCCCCGCTCGAACAGGTTCGTGCAGCCATCATCGGTCCACTTCCTCCTCGGTTACCGGCAAGGGAGCTGGAAGGCGCAGGCGCGGGCCGTCGCCATGCAGATCGGCCCCGGCTTCGACGCTCGCACACGCCTGCCACACGGGGCCGACTGGGCACTTCTCACCCTGGACACCTCGCTTGGCCGGGCAGAGGGCAGGCTTCCCCTCCTGCGCGAGATCCCGCCACAGACCCCGCTCATGCTGGGAGGCTACCAGCAGGATCGCCCGGAACTGCTGATGGCCGATATCGAGTGCCGTGCGCTGGGGATGATGCGGCGTGATGACCGGATTTTGCTGGTCCATAGCTGCGGCGGCACGCGGGGGGCCAGCGGTGCTCCGCTTCTCGCGCGGGATCCCGGCGGAGGATGGGCGGTGGCGGGTGTCGCAGTGGCCATGGCACGGCGCGAAGCGCTGGGGGTGGCCGTGCCTGCGATCGCGGTACGCCAGGATCGGGAACAGAGCGCCGATTAGGGCGGCCGAGATATCCGCTTACCGGGGCCCGGTCCAGGTGATGCTGCGGCGCAACATTCCGCTGCGCAGGTTTGAACGTCCTTGATAGTTTGCTTGAGCTTGCAGGCGTGGCGTTTTAACAAAAGACATGATTTCGCCATGTTTGCCCCAATTCTGACATGAACCTGCGTCGTACCCTCTTGCTCCTTGGGGCGGCCGTGCTGGCCTGCTGCCTCTCCGGGTTGCCCGCCATTGCTGCTCCGGAAATGACCGTTGAATCCTGGTATTCTGGCATCCCAGCCCCGGAGCCGATCCTTCCACGGCGACCGCTGAGCCTCAGCTGGAATCCGCCCGACAAGGTCTTCTGGCTGGCGGGAGAAAGCCCCGAGCCCGCGCGCGATGCCTCAGGGAACATCGTCTCCGCCAGTGCCTGGGGGACTGCCGGCTCCCGGCAGCAAGTGTTCCGTCGCGGCGGCGTCACACTGACCATGGTCCCGCTCATCCGCGCGGAGGCTGGCTGGCATGCCGATGCCGAGGCACAGCCGAAGCTCGGGGCGGCGATCCTGCAGGAGTTGGCTGTGCCCCTCCCGGCAGGGTTGCGGTTCAATGCCAAGACGGGATTCGGCGATCCCATCGGGCTGTCCGCCCCGAACCCCGCCGGTGTCACGGGCCTGGCGTTCCGGGGCGAGGCGGGGCTTTCCGGCAGCCTTCGCCCGCTCGGCGACGCGCAGACCCGCTTCGACCTTCACCTCGTCACCACCCGCCTCCTCTCCCGCGGCATCGACGAGACCGCATCCTCCTCGAGCTGCGAACTGACGCTTCAGCTCACCCGGTTAGCCATGGCGCCGCTGCATATTGGCGCCACCTGCCCCGGGCTGGATGGCGAGAGGCGGATCACCTTCAATATCGGCGGCCGGTTCTAGCCGGGGCCGATCTCCGCCCCGGAGCGACGGATCGCCCCTGCCCTGCGGTGATCCGCCGCGTCCGGCTTCAGCGCGGCAGCAGGCGCCTCTGCGCCCTTCGAAGCAGCCACCCGCCGAGGCCCGGCGCCTTGCCGATGGCGTCCTGAAGCGCGCGCAATTCCCCCTCGGCCCGGGTGCGCGCGGCCATCGCCTCGAGCGCCTGGCCGCGAGCCACCTGCTGGCCTTCCTCCAGCGCCGCAAGGCGCCGGGACAGGAAGGCGTCGGAGCCGGCTTCCTCGACCTGGCGCAACATCCTGCGCGCCTCCGCCAATTCCTGCCGCAGTTGCGCGACCTCGGCCTGGGCCTCGGCGTCAACGCGGCGGCGGTTCCGGCCTTTCGGCCCCTTCTGTGGCCGCCGGCTCATGCCCGCAACATCCGCGGAAGCCCGTCAGGGGAAATGAAGTCCATGCGGACCCTCCAGCTTGCGCCCCCGCCTGCTACACGAGGCACGGGGGCCGATCCTTTATTCGCCGCCGGTCTCGCCGAACCAGACCCCCAGCAAAGCCCCGAGGCAAACGAGCACCAGGAACCCGTTGACGCCGATGAGCGCGGCGCGCGGAAGGCGCCTGATATCGGGCTGCGGTGGCGGCGCGCCAGCCCGCAACTCGCGCCAGACCGCCGCGACGAAGCAGAAGGCGCCGAAGAGCACAAGGACCGATCCGGTGGCGAGCACGGCCCATTCCTGCATCACGCCGCCCAAAACCTTCTTCGCGCCCACTCCGGCGGCGAGGGCCGCAAGGCCCGTGCGGACCCAGGCCGCATAGGTGCGCTCTGCCGCAAGGACGGTCCGGTCGGCCGCGAGTTCGGTCCGGCGATCGGCGCTTTCCGCCTGTTGCGATCCTGTGTCTGGCATGGCGTCTCCGCGGGGCCGGGTGGTGCAGGAACGGGATTGTCGGAGACGGGTTTAGGGAGAGGCGCCCCACGCCAGCCGCACAACTCGCGAATGGCCAGACATTGGCAGTTGGCCTCCCCTTCGCGGCCGAGAGGAACGCACCGATTCCGCCGGCGCCGCAGCGGAAGGATCAAACCTTCCCGGCCACACATTCGAGATACCAAGGACTTATCCGGACACATACACGTGAGGGTTGTGCTGGCCAGCAGAGTTATCTTAGGTTAATCCCGGCGCCGGGTGGGTACCGCGCCGCTTCCGATCGTGGCTCCCGCTCCCCTCGACCTCCGGGAGCGGGAGTTCGGAAGAACAAGAATCGTCAGATCCGGCATTCACCGGGTGTGGTCTGCAGTTGCCGCGGTGGGTCCGAAGGTGGGCCCCGCAAGCCAGTCCCCAAGGGGCCGCTCCCCTATATGACTTGGCCGCGGCTGATCGCAGGGCCTTGAACCCACGCAACGGGGTCATGGCGAAGCGAGGCTCCTCCCTGCCCAGGGATTCACGCCCTGCCGGAGCCAGAGCAGCGTATCCTTCCAGAAGCCGTGCTCGTGCCTGGCGTGGAACAGGCTGAAATGGCCGATGGCCGGAAGGCCCAGATCGTCGGGCGCCAGGAGGACTTGCTCCTTCCGCGCCGCGCGGTAATAGCCGAGGCCCCGACGGACCGCCTCCGGCGTGCCGAATTCATCGTCCGACACCGAGACGGCCAGGATCGGGGCAGTGACGGCCGCGAAACGGGAGAGAACCTCGTCCCGCCGCTCGGCCGGATGGCTGAGTTCCATCCGTGCGCGCCTGAAGCTCCATTCATTGGCGACGCCCGCGGGCAGGTCCTCCAGCCAGCCGAGGCGGCGGCCGGGGAAGTAGCCGCAGAGGGCAGTCAGGGCCGGCATGGCGACATGCCACTTCAGGAACAACTCCCGGCGCCGGTCCGCGGCGTAATCCCGCCAATAGGCATATTGCGCCCCAACGGTGAGCATGCGCGAAAGCGAGGACCCGCTCTCTGCGAGGCCCGGAAGGAAGCCGCCGATACTGTGGCCGACGGCGAGAAGCGGGCCGCCTCTTGCCTCGCCCTGCAGGAAGCGGAGGGCGGCGTCGAAATCCAGCTCGCCCCAATCGCGCCAACGGAATTTGCAGCCGCGCAGACTTGATGGGCGCGATGCGCCGATGCCGCGATAGTCGTAGGTGAGCACATTGAAGCCATGCTGCGCGAGGAAGCGCGCGTAGCGGTGGTAGTAGCGGGCGAGGACGCCGGTGGCCGCATTCACGACGACCGCGCCGTAGACGGGTCCGGACGCGGCCGGCCAGAAATGGCCACCGAGACGGACGCCATCCTGGCAGATGATCTCCACGGCCCGCTCTCCCGTCATCGGAGAGATCCGCCCGGATTGCTTATGAGCATTTCCCAGTTCATCCTGCGCGTCCCCAAATCCGGCTCAATAGGGCGAGCCGTCCTTGTGCCGGAAGCGCCAGGCGCCGTCTTCGCGGACAGCCTGGAGATCATCCGCCGGATAAGAGACCTCATCGCCCTCGCTACGGTCGCCGATTTCCAGGTACCGAACGGGCGCGCCTGAGCGGTTCTCCAGATGATGAGCGGTGCCCCCTGCCCTGAAACCGGCGCAGGCTCCCGGGTGAAGGATGGTCTCCTTCCCTCCCGTGACGAGCACCACCTCGCCTTCCAGTACATAGACGAACTCATCCTGCCGGCTGTGCGAATGCTGAAGGGCGGAGACAGCGCCAGGCTCCAGCGTCGTCAGGTTCACGCCGAAGTTGTGGAGGCCGAAGACATCGCCGAGCGGGCGCTTCACCCGCCCCGCCATTCTCTCGGCAAAGACGGCGGGATAGTTCGAGGGCTTGGTGCGCGGCGGCACGTCCTCGGCGATGACGGCAACAGGCTCGGCCATTTCTCCCTTCGGACGATCGATCATGATGGGAAGCTCCTTCTCCGGTGCACGCCGAATGCGGGCTGCCATCCGTGCCCGCATCACCGGGGCTCCTCCGCATGATGCGTGCTTCGCGTTGCGGCCGCGAGGGCGAGAATGGCCGTGAGGCACAGGATGGCGATGGCCGCCATGCCGGGACCGTAGCCACCCATCCGCTGCCACATCCAGGCCATCCCGATCGGCCCGGCCGCCCGAGCCAGGGAACTGGCGGCAGAGAGGACACCGGTGATCGTGCCATAGCCGGCCGTGCCGAACAGGAAGGCGGGCAGTGCGCCGCGCATGATGGTCAGCACGCCATTCGCCGCGCCGTAGAGCAGCATCGCCAGTCCCAGCAACACCGCGCCGCCGCCTATGGTCAGGATTGCGAAGACGGTGCTGAGCAGGGCGAGCGAGCCGAGCGCGATCGTCCGCAGTGACATGCGGCTGCCAAGGGTGAACTCCACGACCCGCCCGGCCACCTGCGCCACACCGACCAGCGAGGCAATGGCCGCAGCCGAAGCACCCGACCCGCGCTCCTGCAGAAAGGGCACCAGATGGACGGCCACGGTGGAACTCGCCACGCCAATGACGGCATAGACGAAGACAAGGCTCCAGAACCGCGGCTGCCGGAGCAGCATGCGCAGCGCCACCGCGCTGGCGACCGGCTGGGTGCCCGGTGACAGCCGGGCGGGCGCCGGTGCGCCCGGTGATTCCGGCGCGGGCGCTGCTGCGCATGGTGATGCCGGGGCGGGCACCGCCGTTGGCATGAGGAAGTGCGGCAGGATGCAGGCGAGGTTCAGCAAGGCGAGGATGCTGCAGGCTTCCCGCCAGCCGAAGTTCTGCACGAGCAGGCTCGTCAGCGGCCAGAACACCGTGCTGGCCAGTCCGCCGGCGAAGGCCACCACCGCGATGCCGCGCCGCGCCGCCTGGGCACCGAAAGCCGCCGTGATGGCAGCGAAGGCGGCCTGGTAGAGCGTGGCTGCCATGGTCGCACCCAGGCCGATCCATACGGCATAGAGCTGCCACGGCATCTCCACCCGCCCGGCGAGCCACAGGCCGAGCCCAGCCGCGAGAGAACCCGCCGTCATCACGCGCCGCGCGCCCAACCGGTCAAGCAGCAGACCGACCAGCACCGCCGCCCCCGCCTCGGCCAGCAGCCCAGCGGAGAAGGCGCCGACCACCAACTCCACGCGCCAGCCCCTTTCCGAGACCATGGCCGGCATCAGCACGGAGAAGGCGTAGAACAGCGATCCCCAATGGATCACCTGCGTCACCGCCAGCGCGGCGGCCACGCGCCAGGGCAGGGCCGGCGTCCCCGATTCCACGCTCACAGCCCGCCAGTCACCCGAAGTACGGCACCCGTGGTGTAGGAGGCCGCGTCCGAGAGCAGCCAGAGCACCGCCTCTGCCACCTCCTCCGGCTGGCCCACGCGGCGCATCGGCACGCGCGGGGCGACGCGGGCCGGCCTGTCCGGATCGCCCGCCGCGGCGTGAATGCCGGTCTGCACCGTGCCCGGCGCCACGGCGTTCACGCGGATGCCCTGCTCTGCCACTTCTCGTGCGAGGCCCAGGGTGAAGCTTTCCACCGCGGCCTTGGTCGCGGCGTAATGCACATATTCCCCCGGGCTGCCGGTCACGGCCGCGACCGAGGAGATGTTGACGATCGAGCGGCCCGGCGCATCCGGCCGTGCGGCGAAACGCCGCAGGGCCTCCTGCGTGCAGAGCATGGTGCCGGTGAGGTTCACCTCCACCACGCGCCGCATCGCCACTGCCTCCAGCTCCACGAAGCGGCCAAGCGGGCCGGTGATGCCGGCGTTGTTGACGAGTGCATGGAGCGGTCCGAGCGCCGCTTCCGCTGCATCGAAGAGGCGCGGCAACTCGGCCTCTGCCGACATATCCGCCGGGACGCAGAGGGCATGGCCGCCGGCGGCTTCGATCTGCCGCACCACCTCCCGTGCAGCCTCGGCGTCATGCCGGTACCCGATGCAGACGCCATAGCCGGCCTCCGCCAGGCGCCGGGCCGTGGCCGCCCCGATGCCGCGGCTGCCGCCGGTGACGATCACGGCGCGCCGCGGCATTTCAGGGGGTACTTGCATCAGGGCCCTCAACTCTCCCGGCCGGCACGAGAGGCGCCGGAAACTGGCGCAACAATGGGGCCATAGGCCGCGCCGGCAGAAGAATAAGTTTTCAATGCGCTGCATTCGGATAACTTATGCCTATGCCTCTCCCTTCCCTCACACTGCGGCAGATGCGGACCTATCTCACGGTGGTCGAGACCGGCAGCGTCTCCGCCGCCGCGCGTGTTCTCGGCATGACCCAACCCGCGGCGAGCCAGCAACTGCGGGAGATGGAACGCCGCACCGGCGTGCGCCTGCTCGAGCGCGCCGCGGGACGCTCGCTGCCGACGGCGGCGGGACAGGCCGTGATCGCGCCCGCGCGCCGCGCCCTGGCCGCGGCGGAGGATGTGGAAGCGGTGGCCACGGCGCATCGGGACGGGCAGGCCGGGCGGGTCCGCCTCGGCACGGGTGCGACGGCCTGCATCCACCTCCTGCCGCCCGTGCTCGCCGCCGTACGTCGCCGACTTCCGGCCCTGGAGCTGACGGTCACCACCGGCAACACGCCAGAGATCGTGCGCCGCATGGAGGATGGCGACCTCGACGTTGCGCTGGCGACGCTGCCGGTGCCGCGCAGCCGGTCGCTGCTCATCACGCCGTTGCTGACGGATGCGCTGGTGGCCCTGCTGCCGGAGGCTGCGGCGCCACCCGGCACCGGGGCGATCGGCGCCTCCGCCCTCGCCCGGGTGCCGCTCATCCTCTACGAGTCCGGGGGCACCATGCGCGGCCTGATCGATGCCTGGTTCGCCCGTGCGGGGGTGACGCCACGCCTGGCGATGGAACTGGGCAGCATCGAGGCCATCAAGGGGCTGGTCGGAAGCGGCCTCGGCGGCTCGGTGCTTCCCGCCTTGTCCGCCGGCCCGGCGGTGCCGGGAGCCGTGTGGCGGCCGCTGCGCCCCAGCCTTTCACGCCGGCTTGGCATCATCTTACGGAAGGAGAAGACCCGCGACCGCGGGCTGTGGTTGCTGGTGGAGGAACTGGAGCGGCTGGCGGAGCGCTGAACCGAGCTTCCCACCGCGCTGCCATGCGGCCCAAGCCGACGCCGTGCGAAGTCCGCCCATCCCTCTTCGAATGATGGCGCCGCCGCTGAAGCATGGATCCTGTCATCAGTCCCGCATGAGCACACCGGCTGGACTGCCGGTGCCGCGTCAGTCCTGGGCGCCTGCCCCCAGTTCCGGTACGGCATCCACCGGCTCGCGCGCCACTCGCCGTTGGCCCGTATCCCGGATCACCTCGGCGGGCTCCGTGAGGATGTAGTTCAGGCCGCGCCTAGTCTTGATCAGCATCGGCTGGGACGCGTCACGCCCGAGCTTTAGGCGCAGGCGGAGGATCAGCACGTCGATGCTCCGGTCATACACCTCCTGATCATGCCCGCGGGTCGCCGCCAGAAGCTGCGCGCGGCTGAGGATCTGCTGCGGGGCGCGCAGCATCGCCCCCGAGAAGGTTGAACTTCCCACGGGTGAGCCGCAGCGCCTATCGACGCATCGTCGTCAGCGACGAGGATGTGGGAGGTCGGCATCTCTGTATTCCTGACTGCTGCGTGACCCGGTCCGCCCGGTGCCGGCCCGGTGATTCGCCGAGGCGCCTGGACTGCAGCGGCTTCGGAAGGACATCGCGAATGAAGTTAGACTTGCTGCGCAGGATGGCGCTGGTGCCCTCGGGCCGTGTCATCAGCATGATGGGCAGGGCCGGGCGCAGGGAGTGGGCCGTGAAGGAGAGCGCATCGGGATCGGTGAGGAGGCCGGATCGCAGCCGCGATGCGTCACGCTGCAAGGATGCGTTCTGCAGATCGGTCATCCGGAGCGCACATAGGACGCGCTCATGCGGCATCTCATTCGGCGTTCCCGCGCGCAGCAGCAGGAAGGTCCGCATAAGCACCGGTGGATGCCGACCGAGTTCGCCGCGGCCACGCTTTCCGACATCTGACGGAGGCTCCCGGCTGGCAGCGGCTTCATGACAGCTGGCCGGGCCCTACCGGCTCAGGCGGCGTGCAACCCCGCCTCGCTTGTCGCCCGGCAGGGCCAGGTGTTCCATCACCTCCGTCAGCTGCTCGGCAAAGGCCGCGGCCGCGGCGGGGAGCGTGGTTTCGGCCCGGGCATAGAGCCCCAATTCGCTATGCACGAAGGAGCGGCCCTGCTGGAGGGGCACATGCATCAGCCGCCCCGCCTCCAGCTCCGTTTCCAGCCCTGCCCGGGTCATGAAGGTGATGCCCAGGCCGCGCAGCACCATCTGCTTCAGCAGCTCCACGGAGCCGGCTTCGTACTGCACGTGCAGCCCCGTGCCGCTCCGCTCCAGCAGCGCCTCGATCTGCTCGCGATTGGCGAAATTGCCGCGGGGCAGGATCAGCGGCATGCCCGCGCAATCCGCCAGGCCGATCGAGGCCCGCCCGGCCAGGGGGGAATCCGGCGGGACCACCGCCCCCAGCCGCAGGCGCACGACGGCGAGCTGCCGGAGCCCGGACCGTCGCCGAACCTCGAAGGCGAGGCCCAGATGGGCACTGCCGGACAGGATGGCGTCCGGGATTTCCGCGCTGCCCAGGATGCCGGTGCTGAGCGTAATCCCGGGCCGCCGGGCCCCCAGCGCCGCCGCCGCCTCTGGCACCACGCGGTGGCAGAGCCCTTCCAGCGTCACCAGCTCTACATGGCCCGTGCGCAGCCCCTGCAGCCCGTCCAACTCGGACCGCGCACGCTCCGCATCCTGCAGCACCGTCATGACATGCTGGGCCAGCACCTCGCCCACGGCAGTCAGGCGCAACCCGCCCGGCAGGCGCTCGAATAGCCTGGCGCCGAGTTCCTCTTCCATCTTCAGCACCTGACGGTTCACGGCGGATGAGGCGACGTTCAGCCGCCGCGCGGCCTCGCGGATGGAGCCTGCGCGGCGTACCGCGTCGAAATACTGGATGCCGGGGGCGTGGATGCGCAGGCCGCGGGAGCGGGGAAGCCGGGGTGATGCCATATCGGCATCAGCTTGCGCGAAAATCTCTGCTTTTGCGAGTGGCCAAGCTGGCCTTCACTGTGCGCTTACGCAGGATTCCTCCCATTCCCCAAGTCGCTTCCCCGTCCGAGCCGACCGAAACCGGAGCCGCCTCCCAGCTTGCGGAGGTGCTGTCGCACCGGGCGGTGAATGCCGAGTACCGCCATCTCGTCCTCCGCTGCGGCGCGCCGACCTGCCACGCCCTGCCCGGCCAGTTCTTCCAGCTCCTCTGTCCCTCACCGCCCGGGGAGGCACCCTTCCTGCGGCGCCCGATGAGCCTCTACGGGGCCGATGCGGCAGCTGGGACGGTCGAGTTTCTCTACAAGGTCACGGGCGCCGGCACCCGCGGCCTTGCCATCCTTGCGACGGGTGATGCCTTGGACGTCTTCGGTCCGCTTGGCCATGGCTTCACCATCGACTCGGCTTGGCACCATGTCGTCGCCATCGGACGTGGGGCGGGGCTGGCCACCCTGGCGCCTCTCGCCGGAGCCGCAGGAACGAGGGGCATAGGCGTAACGGCCCTCCTCAGCGCGCGCCGGCCGGATCTGGTCGTCTCCGACACGCTTTTCCGCGAACATGGGGCGCAGGTCCTCACTGTTACGGACCAGGAGGGCACGAGCGGACCCGCCCATGTGGAGCGCCTGCTGCGCGGCTTGATCGCCGAAGGGCGGTGCGATGCATTCTTCACCTGCGGCTCCGCCCGGCTCCTGCGCGTGCTGCAGCGCCTGGCGCGGGAGTTCGGCATCCCTGGCCAAGTGGCGCTGGAGCAGCAGATGGCCTGCGGCCTGGGCATGTGCTTCTGCTGCGTGCGGGACTTCCATTCGGGTGACGGGATCGTCCACAAGCGCGTCTGCTGGGACGGCCCGGTCTTCGATCTGCTGGAGGCGGTGGCATGACCGAGATGAGCGTGCGGATCGGCAGCCTGACCCTGGCCAATCCGGTGATGCCGGCCTCCGGCACCTTCGCGGAAGGGCTGGCCCGCGCGGCGGATCTGAACCGGCTGGGCGCGCTCGTCACCAAGACGATCACGCGGGAGTTGCGCGCTGGCAACCCGCTGCCCCGGGTGGCGGAGACGGTGGGCGGGATGCTCAACGCCATCGGCATCCCCTCCAAGGGCGTGCCCTATTTCCTGGAGCATACGCTGCCGCTGATGGGAGCCTTTGCGCCGCCGCTCGTCGTCAGCATCTCCGCACCCACGGCGGAGGGTTTCGCCAGCCTCGCTGCGGAGGTGTCGGTGCCCGGGGTGGCGGCGATCGAGGCGAATATTTCCTGCCCGAACATCGAGGAGGACGGACGCGCCTTTGCGATGCGCCCCGGCTCGACCGAGGCGGTGATCCGCCAGATCCGGGCCGCCACGGCACTACCCCTTTGGGCAAAGCTCACCCCCAACACGGGCGAGGTGCCGGAGGTGGCGCGTGCGGCCGAGGCGGCGGGGGCAGATGCATTGGTGGTTGCCAACACCATCCTGGCGATGTCCGTGGACCTGGCGAGCTTCCGTCCTCGCCTGGGCAATGTGATGGGCGGCCTCTCCGGGCCCGCGATCAAGCCGATCGTGCTGCGTCAGGTCTATCAATGTGCCCGTGCCGTCCACATTCCGGTGATCGGCTGCGGCGGCATCTCCACCGCGGAGGACGCTGCGGAGTACATGATCGCCGGGGCCACGGCCGTGCAGGTGGGCACCGCCACCTTCCTGCATCCGGGAGCGATGGAGGCAGTGATCGACGGCCTCTCCCGCTTCTGCGCCGCGCGCGGCATCGTTCGGGTCGCCGAGCTGACTGGCGCCCTGAAGCGCGAAGAGACGGACGAGGCCGAACTCGAATGGGCGGAGCCACCCACATGAGCGCGACCCTCGCCCCCGCGCCTGACCGCGCCTTGGCTGAACGCCTTTTTTCGCGCCTGGCCGAGGCGACCGGTGATGGCGTCGGCATCACCCGGGAAAGCTACGGCGCCAGTGAATCGCTTGCCCTCGACATCATCGAGGCGGAAGCACGCGCCCAGGGGCTGGACACCGCGCGCGACGCCGGCGCCAACCTGGTCGTCACCCTGCCGGGACGCGACCCGTCCCTGCCCGTGATCGCCTGCGGCTCCCACCTCGACTCGGTGCCTCAAGGCGGCAATTTCGATGGAGCGGCCGGGGTGATCGCCGGCCTCATGGCCTTGTCCCGCTTCCGGGCTGAAGGCTTCGTGCCGAAGCGCGGCATCACGCTGATGGCCCTTCGCGGCGAGGAGAGCGCCTGGTTCGGCCGTGCCTATATGGGCTCCGCCGCGCTGTTCGGCCGTCTTTCGGCGGAGGATCTCGCCACCCCCCATGTTGCTACCGGCCGCCCGCTGATCGACTGCATGCGCGATGCCGGGGTGGATGTGGAACGCGTGGCGCGTGCGGAAAAGCTGCTGGATCCGGCCAGGATCGCCGCCTGGCTGGAGATCCATATCGAACAAGGCCCGGTGCTGGTGGCGCGGGACCTGCCGGTCGCCATCGTCACCGGCATCCGGGGCAACATCCGCCACCGCTCGATCGAATGCATCGGCGAGGCCGGGCATTCCGGCACCATCCCGCGCTGGCTGCGGCGCGACTCGGTCTTCGCCACCGCCGAACTGATCACCCGGCTGGACCGCCACTGGCGGACCCTGCTGGAACGCGGGCGCGATCTGGTGGTGACCAGCGGAGTCATCGGCACCGACCCGGCGGAGCACGCCCTGGCCCGCATCCCGGGCCGACTCCGCTTCTCCATGGAGGCGCGCAGCCAGAGCCCGGAGACGCTGGAGGCCTTCTATGACCTCTTCCTTTCCGAGTGCGCCGGCATCGGGGAGGAGCGGGGAGTGGAGTTCCGTCTCGACCGGCGTCTTGATTCCGCGCCCGCGCGGATGGATGAAGGCTGGATCGCACGTTTGCGGGCCGGGTTGCGCGAGATGGGCCTGCCGGACGAGCCGATCCCGAGCGGCGCGGGCCATGACGCCGCGGTCTTTGCGCAGGCGGGCATCCCCAGCGCGATGATCTTCATCCGCAACCAGCACGGCTCCCACAACCCGCGGGAGGCGATGGAGATGGAGGACTTCCTCATCGGCGCCGAACTCCTGCGACGCACGCTGCGCGAGGCCGCGGCATGACCACGCCCGGCGAAGCCATGGCCCGGCTGCTGCTCCAGGCCGGGGCCGTGCAGGTGAGCGACGGCCAGCCCTTCATCCTCGCGGCCGGCTGGGCCAGCCCGGCCTATGTCGATTGCCGGCTGCTGATCGGTGAGCCGCGCCTGCGCCGCGCCGCCACCGCGCTGGCCGCCGAGGCCATCCGGCGCGACTTCGGCGCCGCCTTGCCCGATGCGATCGCAGGGGCGGAGACCGCCGGCATCCCCTGGGCCGCCTGGTTGGCCGAGGCGCTGGACCTGCCGCTGCGCTATGTCCGCAAGCGCCCGCTGGGCATCGGCCGCAACGCTCAGGTGGAGGGCGGCTCGGTGGAGGGCCAGCGCGTGCTGCTGGTGGACGACCTGATGACGGATGGCGGCAGCAAGGTCGCCTTCGCACGCGGGCTGCGCTCGGCCGGGGCACATGTGGACCACGCCCTCTGCCTGTTCCACCACGGCACCTTCCCCGGCGGTGCGGAGCGGATGGAAAAGCTGGGCCTGACCCTGATCGCCTTGGCGAGCTGGCGCGATGTGCTGGCCGTGGAAGACGGCCTACAGCCGGCGGCGCGCGCGACGTTGGAGCAGTTCCTGGCCGATCCCGTGACCTGGTCGGCCGCGCATGGGGGCCGCGCCACCCTCGCCAAGCCTGCCCTGTGAGCAGGGCCCGGCGTGTAAGGAGACACGCTTCACCGCGCTCCACCGGCCGACGCGATGCACTGGCATGAGGATGGCACGATGAAGCACCGCATCGTGGCGCGCCTGCTTGCGACGGTGTCGGCTGCTTCCTTCCTGCGCGGCGCTGCCGACCACGCCTGAGATTGACCGCCTCTGCCTCGACGATGGCGGCCTGCATTGATCGGGGGCCGCTAGAGCCATCCGTCACGCCAGCCGCGCCGACCGCAGCGCTGCCGGCCATGCCCCCCCCCCTGAATGCCGTAGCTGGCGCGACGGCAGGGGCTTCGTGGTGAGGGGCGCCGCGCGACCTCTACGCCGAACGGCTCCACCGCGGCGGCCGAATTCACTGGTTAGCGCCGCACCGACGTTCAAACCGCAGCAGCCATTGTCAGCTGAAGGTGCGAAGCAGATCTTCCACCTGCTCCTGCGTGAGCTCGCGCGCGCTCTGGCCGCGCAGCAGCAAGGCCAGCTTTGCAGCTTCCTCCAACTCCTCCGCCGCATAGACGGCATCCGTTAGCGACTTGCCGGATACGACGGGCCCATGGTTTGCCAGCAGCATGGCCCGGGCCTGCTTGGCGGCGGCGTGTATCTCCTGCTCCATTGCCGCGTCACCGGGACGGTAGTAGCGGATAACAGGCAACCTTCGCCCCACACGCATGACGAAGTAGGGCGTCAGCGGTGGGATCGGCCCGGCGTCCTCCGTGCCCGCCAAGCAGGCGATGGCGGTGGCATGGGTGGAATGCAGATGCACCACCGCCCCTGCTTCCGGCCGCGCATCCAGTACGGCGCGATGCATGAAGACCTCTTTCGAGGGCTTGTCGCCGCCCACATGATTCCAGCCCAGGTCGAGCTTGCTGATCCGCTCGGCTTGCAAACGGCCCAAGGACGAATTCGTCGGCGTCATCAGATATCCATCCGGCAGGCGGACGCTGATGTTGCCGGCGCTGCCGACGGAGAATCCCCGTGCGAACAGGCTGGCGCCAAGTTCGACGAGAAGGCCGCGCAGCTCGGATTCATTCATCGCTTCACTCCCAGTCACCGGACGAACTCATCCTTGTACTGCCGCACCACCGCATCAAAATCGCCATCGCGGGTGAAGCCGAGGGCCAGGGTACGGGTGACATCGAAGTCGCCAGGCCAGGAGCAGACGATGTCGATGATCCGCTGCTCCGGTTCCAGGCTGACCAGCTTGCGCGCCGCGGCTCCACCCACCCGCTCCAGGCTGGCGAGCATGTCGGCCACGGTGACGCAGATGCCGGGCAGGTTCAGCGTGCGCCAGGAACCGATGCGCGCGCCATCCACCGCGATGGCATGGACCAGATTCGTCACCACCACGTCTGGCGAGGCGAGCCACATCCGCGTCTCCGGCGGCACCGGGCAGTTTGCGGGGACGCCCGCCAGCGGTTCGCGGATGATACCACTTGCGAAGGATGAGGCTGCAGAATTGGGTTTCCCAGGTCGCACCACGATCGTCGGCAGACGGCAGGCGCGGCCGTCGATGAAGCCCTTGCGGGAATAGTCGTTGACCAGCAGCTCCCCGATCGCCTTCTCCGCGCCATAGGAGGAAGAGGGAAGCACTGCCATACTGTCCGGCACCACCTCCGGCATCTCGCCGCCGAAGACGGCGACGGAACTGGCGAAGACGAAGCGCGGCGCATGGCCCGTGGCGCGTGCTGCCTCCAACAATGCACGGGTGCCGTCGACATTGACCCGCATTCCCAGATCGAAATCCTGCTCCGACTGGCCGCTCAGCACCGCCGCCAGATGAATAACGCCAGCCGTATCGGGTCCCACGACACGCCGCGCGAAAGCAGGATCCGCGATATCCCCGGTCAGTGACGTGACGCGCGGATCCTCCACGGGGCATGGGGCTAGGTCCACGGAGACGATACCGTCGAAGGCTGGAACACCGCTTTGCGCCAACAACGCGCGGATGACACGGCTGCCAAGGAAGCCGCCCCCGCCAGTGACAATGATCTTCATGCACGTTTGCTCCCTGGCTCTCGCTGCTCGCCGCAATCTCGAATGGCGGCCTGAGCAGCGTGGCATTGAAAGGACCGATACGACCGCGAGCGCTGCCCGAAGGTCGCCATGGGCAGATTGCCGACAGTGGCAGGCATATTCAGGAGGCCAGGACCTGCGCCTCGAAGAAGAAGCGCTCCTGCCCGAAATTGCCGGATTTCAGCGCCAGTGACAGCGGCTTGTCGACCGCACGCACCCAGGGCACCCCCGGCGCGATCTGCGGCCCAATATGGAATCCACCGATCCCGAGGGATTGGGTAATGACACCGGAGGTCTCGCCGCCGGCCACGATGAACTGGTTGAAGCCCGCCGCCTCCAGTCTCAGGGCGAGCGTGCCGAAGAGGCGTTCCACCGCCGCGCTCGCCTCGGCAGCGCCAAAGCGGGTCTGTAGCTCCTTCAACTGCCCCGGCTCCGTCGTGGCGTAGACGAGCGGGGCCGGGCCATCGGCAGGCTGTGCCGCCGTCCAGGTGGCCAACTCCTCGGCATAGCCAGCATCGGAGAGGCAGCGCTCCACTTCCACTGCGACCGCGGGCGCGGCGGCGCGATAGGTGGCCACCTGCGCGTTGGTCATCTGTGAGCAAGAGCCAGACAGGATCACCGCGCGGCCCCTGGCCGGCCGGCCTTCGGCGGCGGCCGCCTCGGTATCGGCGGCCCTGCCCCAGGCCCGCGCCATGCCGTCCGCCAGCCCCGATCCGCCGGTGACCAGCCTCATCCGCGCCACCGCCTGGCCCATCGCCAACAGATGAGCATCATTCAGGGCATCGAGCACGGCATAGCGGACACCCTCGTTCCGCAAGGCCGTGAGCGCCGTGCCGACCGCTTCCGCTCCTTGGTCCATGACGTTGCTGGGCACGTTTCCGGCTTTGCCCCGAGACTGCGCCTCCATCAATCGTATGAGGTTGCTGTCGGTCATGGGCGTGACCGGATGGTGGCGCATGCCGGACTCTTCCAGCGGCACGCCATTCACGAAGAGATAGCCGTTGTAGATGGTGCGCCCGTTCACCGGCAGGGCTGGGCACACAACGGTGAAATCCTCGTCCAGCGCCCCCAGAAGCGCATCCGTTACCGGCCCGATGTTGCCGCGCGGCGTGCTGTCGAAAGTGGAGCAATACTTGAAGTAGTACTGCGGGCAACCGCGTGCCCGCAGCCATTCGAGCGAGGCCAGGCTTTGCGAGACCGCCTCCTCCACCGGGCAGGAACGGGTCTTGAGGCTGATCACCACCGCATCCACCTGCAGCTGCAGTTCGGCCCGGGGGACGCCATTGAGCTGCACCGTGCGCAGTCCGTTTGCAACCAGAAAGCCCGCGATGTCGGTTGCGCCGGTGAAATCGTCGGCGATGACGCCCAGGCGCATGCTCATTTCTCCGTCACGCCGGGCAATTCGATGCCGGCAAAGGTCTTGATGACCGCCGCGTCGTCCTCGCGCCCGAAGCCGGCGTTGCTGGCATTGGCGAACATGGCATAAGCGGTACTCGCCAATGGCAGCGGGAAGTTCAGCGAAAGTGCCGTCTCCGTCACCAGCCGCAGGTCCTTCACGAAGATGTCCACGGCGGAATGCGGCGTATAGTCGCCTTCGACCACGTGCTTCATGCGGTTCTCGAACATCCAGCTGTTGCCGGCGGCGTTCGTGACGACCTGGTACATGGTGTCCAGCGGAATGCCGGCGCGTGCCGCGAGCGCCATGGCCTCGGCCCCCGCGGCAATGTGCACGCCAGCGAGAAGTTGGTGGATGATCTTCACCGTGGCGCCGAGACCGATTTCGCCGCCGATCTCATAGACCTTGCCTGCCACGGCATCGAGCACCGGCCGCAGCCGTTCGAAAGCAGCAGGCGGGCCGGCGGCCATGACGGTCATCTCGCCGGCTGCAGCCTTGGCGGCGCCGCCGGACACCGGTGCATCCAGCATCAGCAGGCCCATTGGTTCCAGTTCTGCGGCGATGGTGCGGGAATCCGAGGCGGAAATTGTGGCGGAGACCATGACCCCGGTGCCAGGCCGCAACTTCGCCGCCAGCCCGGCCGGCCCGAACAGCACATCGCGGCACTGCGCGGCGTTCACAACAAGCAGCAGAACCGCATCCAGTTCGCCGGCAAATGCCCCCGCATCCGCCCCGCTGGCCTCCGCCCCCGCCTCCTCCAGGGTGCGGCAGGCGACCGGGTTCAGGTCCAGGCCATAGGTGACGAGCCCCGCGGCAATGCAGGATCTTGCCGCCCCCATGCCCATGGAACCGAGACCGACCACGCAGACACGGTACCGATTGCTGCTCATGCGAACGCCCTCGATGTGAACGGCACTATCGTCAACGGAGGATACCGCCGCTACGACACGCCGTCATCGCAGGGGAACACCAAAACGGCAGTTGGCGCCAGCCGCTCGAACCGCCCTGGGCGAGTGCGGGCCCGGCAGTGCCGATGGAAGGTGCTGGAGGATAACGCTAGCCTGAGGCGGTTTCCGAGCAGGGACGGAATCGGAGGAACGGAACCGTCGCATGAACAGAATCGCCGTTGTCGGCTGTGGCCTGGTCGGGGGCTCCTGGGCCCTCGTCTTTGCTCGGGCGGGCCTTGATGTGGTGCTTTACGACCCGTCGCCCGCTTCGGTTACCGCCGCGCTGGATCTCGCGCGCGCCGCGGCCCCCATGCTGGCCGGCCAGGGTTTGCTCAACGGCCAGACGCCGGAGCAGGTGCTGCGGAGGATGCGCAGCGCCGGAAGCCTGGCCGAGGCGGTGGCGGATGCCGATTATGTTCAGGAAAGCGCGCCCGAACGGCTTCCGATCAAGCAGGCTCTTTACCGGGAGCTTGCCCCGCTGGCGAAGCCAGGGGCGATCCTGGCCAGTTCCACCTCGGGGCTGCCGGCCTCCTCCTTCACCGCCGATATCGAGGGGCGCGAGCGCTGCCTCGTCTCCCATCCGATCAACCCGCCACATCTGATCCCGCTGGTGGAACTCGTCCCGGCCCCCTGGACCTGTCCGGAGGTGGTGGACCGCACGGAAGCGCTGATGCGCCAGGTGGGCCAATCGCCGATCCGCCTGAGCCGCGAGGTCCGGGGTTTCATCGCGAACCGCCTGCAGAGCGCCGTGCTGGCCGAGGCCTTCCGGCTGGTGGAAGACGGGATATGCGATTCGGCAGCCGTGGATGCGGCCATGGCGGACGGGCTCGGGCTGCGCTGGTGCTTCATAGGCCCGTTCGAGACGATCGACCTCAATGCCAAGGATGGCCTGGCGGACTACTGCGCAAAACTCGGGCCCATGTATTACGATCTGGCCAGGGAGCAGGCGAATCCACGTGCCTGGGGCGACGCCTTGGTGGCGAAGGTTGAGGCTCAACGGCGCGAGCAACTTCCGGCTGCGGCGCTGGAGGCCCGCAAGGCTTGGCGGGACCGCATTCTTGTTGCCCTGATCAAGGCCAAGCGCCTCGCACTTGGACAGACGGCTTGAAAAGTGCGGGGCGAAAGGTGCGGGCTGCAGGGGGCCGGCCGCAGCAGGGTGAGCCGGCCCCTGCGTAACCGGTTATTCGGGCCGGATGTTGTGTTCCCGGATAACCGCCCCCCAACGTTGGCGATCGGCCCCGATCTGGCGGAGGAAGTCCTCCCGCGTACCACCCAGGCGTTGCAGACCGTTCTCCGTAAAGCGGCGCTGCACCTCAGGCGTCTGCATGGCGCGGTTCAGCTCAGCATTCCATCGCTCCACCATCGGCTCCGGCGTGCGACCGGGCACCACCACGCCGAACCAGCTCGGGATGACGAATCCCGGTAGCCCGTCCTTCGAGATGACGGGCAGGTTCGGCACAAGCGGTGAGGCCTCGGCCGCGCCATAGGCCACGGCCCGCAACCCGCCATCGCGAATCTGGCCCATGAATTCCGGCATGTTGCCGAACATGACGTCCACGCGGCCGGTCGAAATGTCGAGGATGGCCGGGGCGCCGCCACGGTAGGGGACTTGGGTGATCTGCCCGCCGGTGAGCGCCGCGAACAGGATGCAGGAGAGCTGCTGGCTAGAGCCTGCGCCAACCGTCGCGCAGGTCGTGGTGCGGGAACGATCCTTGGACAGCTGCGCCAAGTCCTTCCAGCTGCGGATCGGCGAGCGGGGTCCAGTGACGAGGATGTTGTAGACGGAAGCGATGTTGACGACCGGAACAAGGTCCTTGTCCACGTCATAGGGTAGTGGCTGCATCTGCGGCGTCACCGTCAGGATGCCCATGGAGGCGAGCAGGATGGTGTGCCCGTCAGGCGCGCTTCGCGCCAGCTCCTGCGCCGCAACCACGCCGCCGCCGCCGGTGCGGTTCTCCACCACCACCTGCTGACCGATCTGCTTACCGAGCTGCTCGGCCAGGATGCGGCCGATCAGGTCAGAGGTACCGCCCGGGGCGAAGGGGTTGAGGAAGCGAACATCGCGGGTAAAGGCCGGGTCGGCGGCGCGTGACTCTACAGGGGCGAAGATGGCCGCGGCGGCGAGTGCGGCGGCGGCGAGGTTGCGGGCTATGCCGCGCCTGTTGGTATCGGTCATGGAGTCCTCCTTGTGTTTCGCGCCGCCCTCGTTCCGGGGCAGTCATCGGGAACAGGTCTCACACGTAGCCGGGGCCCTCGATTGCGGGATGGGCCCGCAGCCATTCTTCATCCAGCTCTATGCCGATACCGGGCGCCTCGCTCGGGCGAACGCATCCGTCGGCGCCGATCCGCCATGGCTCGCTGACAAGCGCATCCCGGAAAAGGTTTCCGCGCGATACGTCGGCTTCGAAGTAACCGGCATTGTCGATCGCGCAGAGAAAGTGGATCGTCGCGGCCTGGTTCAGCCCCGTCATCGAGCTGTGCGGATGCACCGGAATCTTGTGCGCGGAGGCAATGGCGGCGATCCGCAGCGCCTCGGTGAGGCCGCCGCATTTCGAAAGATCCGGCTGCCAGATACCGATGCTGTCATCCGCCAGGAGCGGTGCGAATTCGAAGCGGGTGAAGTGGTTTTCCCCCGCCGCCAGCGGCGTGCGGCCATAGCTGCGGGCCTCGCGATAGGCGCGGTGGTCATGCGGGGGAAAGGGCTCCTCCAACCAGCCCATCGAGAGCGCATCCATCGCCGGCATGACGCGGCGGACATCCGCGAGGCTGTAGGCCGTGTTGGCATCGGCCAGGATGTCGATGCCCTCGCCGAAGGCGTGCCGCACCGCTTCCATGCGCGTGATGTCATTTCCCACCGTGTCGCCGATCCGGAGCTTCACGGCGCGGTAGCCGGCCTCGATATGCGGCCGCGCCTCCTCCACCAGCTCCGCAGGCGGTTGGTAGCCAAGCGCGACGCCGCCCGCATAGGCTGGCACAGCCCGGGAGGCGCCGCCGAGCAGGCGATACAGCGGCAGACCCACCGCCTTTCCGCGGATATCCCATAGCGCCATGTCGAGCCCGGACATTGCGAGGGCGCAGCCCGCGCCCATGCCGTGGCTGGCGAGCTGGCCGCGATAGATGCGGTTCCACACGCCCACCGTGTCGGTGGCCTCCATGCCGACCACAAGCCGGCGCAGCGTGGTTTGCAGCAGCGCAGCGACGGCCGTGTGGGCGCGGCCGTGATGGCTTTCGCCCCAGCCCACGATTCCGCTCTCAGTGGTGACTTTCACCACCACTGCGTCACGCTTCACCGCACGGCCGACGCCGAGGGAGACACCACCTCCCTCGGGAACCGGGAAGGAGGTCGGGAAGGCCTCGATGGATGCGATCCTCATGCCGCCCTCCCCTGCCCGTACTGTTCCAGGAAGGATTCCCGTACGGTGATCCCGAGCCCAGGGCGGTCCGGGATGGCCACGTGACCGTCCTCCACCGGGAAGGATTCCTCGATCAGGTCGTGCAGCATCGGATTATGGCCGAGCGAGTATTCCAGGATGAAGCCCGCGCTCTGCGTCGCTGCCAGATGCAGCCCCGCCGCGAAGGCGGGTGCGCCGGACCAGAGATGTGGGGCCAGCCGCAGGTTGAACGCTGAGGCGAGGGCGGAAATCCGCAGCCCCTCCGTCAGCCCCCCCGCGATGGCGAGATCGGGCTGCAGCACATCAGCTGCCCGCAACTCGCAAATCTCGCGGAAGTCGTGGCGAGTGAACTCGCTCTCGCCGGCGCTGATCGGGACGGCGGAGGAACGGCGCACCTCGGCCATGCCGGCCTTGTCATCTGCGCTGACCGGCTCCTCGAACCAGAACAGGTCGCAGTCCTCGACCATCCGCGCGAACGCCCGCGCCTCGGCGACGGTCCAGGTGCCATGCGCATCCGCCATCAGCCGGATGTCAGGCCCGAGCGTCACCCGCGCCGCCCGCACCCGCGCCGCCGAGCGCGCGGGGGAGCCATCCATCACACCGACCCGCATCTTCACCGCGCGGAAGCCGGCCTTGTCGCAATAGCCTTGAAGCTGTGCACCGATATTCGCGGCATCCGCCCAGCCGCCCGAGGCATAGGCCGGCATGCGCTCGACCCGCTTGCCACCCAGCAGCCGCCAGACTGGCACGCCGAGCGACTTGCCCAGGATATCCCATAAGGCGACATCCACGCCCGCCAAGGCAGAAATGGAAAGTCCGCGACGCCCGACCTGAGGCAGCGCATAGCCTCCGGCAACGGCGTATCCTTCGCGCGGTGTGTTGTACATCACGTCCCAAAGGCGGGAGATGTCGCGCGGATCCTGCCCCACCAGCAGCGGCGCGTAATCGTCATTCACGATGGCGGCGAGGCCGGCGCAGGCGGCGGCGCTGCCGACACCGGCCTTCGCCTCGCCCCAACCGGTCAGGCCGCATTCGGTATCCACCCGCACGATGACGGAGTCGAAGGTGGGGACGCGGCCGAAGTCGCTGGTGTGCTGACGCTCATAAGGGATGGGAACACGGCACCAGGTGGCGCGGACACGGGAAATCCTCATGCGGCATTAACCTCCTGGACCGGATGGCCGAGCAGGTCGCGACGCCTGCGCGATGCCTTCCAGGCCTCTGGATTGATGAAGGACCGGGGGCGCCCGCCGGCCAGGATCCGCACCACCTCCTCGGCGGCACCCACGCTCATGCGCTCCACCGCCTCGCCGCTCAGCCCCGCGGCATGCGGAGTGAGCAGCACGTTGGGGAGACTGCGCAGAGGATGGCCCGTTGCGAGTGGCTGCTCGTCGAACACATCCAGCGCCGCGCCTCCGATCCGCCCGTCGCGCAAGGCATCCACCAGGGCAGTGCCATCGACCACCGGCCCACGCGCGAGGTTGAGGAGCCAGGCCCCCGGCTTCATCAGGGCGATCCGAGCGGCCGAGGCGAGGCCTCGTGTCTCCGGCGTCAGCGGACAAGCCAGGGCGATGAAGTCGCTTTCGGCGAAGATGCTTTCGAGATCGGCATAGGCGATGCTGGGGGGGAGCGCGCTCGCATTGCGCCGGTAGCCGAGCACGCGCATGCGGAAGCCCGCCCCTGCAATCTCCCCCAATCTCGTCCCGATGGCCCCGACACCGACGACTCCGAGGGTGCGGCCGCGCAGCTCGAAGGCGGTGGAGGTGCGGGTCCGCGCGCGGTCCCAGCCATCCGTCAGCAGGGCGGCATGCATGGCCTGGGCGCCGCGGGCGATGGCAAGCATCTGCGCCACGGCGAATTCTGCGACGGAATCCGCATTGGCGCCCGGCACATTAGCCACCAGCACGCCGTGGGTCGTGCAGTCCTCTACCGGGATCATGTCCACGCCCACACCCTGCCGCACCGCTGCGAGCAGGCGAGGCGCGCGGGCGGAGAGGTCGTCAGGCAGCTTGCGCCGTACCACCACCGCATCCGCGCGAGCGAGCAGAGGCCCAAGACCGTCTGCCCCGGGCAGTTCCACCTGATGTCCGGCGGCGCGAAGCACGGCCTCGCCGCTCGGATCGATGGGGTCAGTCAGCGCGACCAGCATGCTCAGGCCACCTTGTATTGCGCGAGGATGTCGAGATCGACCTCGATGCCGAGACCGGGGCCATCCGGCACGCGCACGATGCCACCGCGCTGGACGATCGGGTCCTTCGCGAGATGATCGCGCAGCGGGTTCGGCGTCTGCTCGAATTCCAGCATGGGCGGCATCGGCCGGAAGGCTGGAGGCGTATCCGGAAGGGCGGCAAGGAACTGCACCGTCGCCGCCAGCCCGATTGCAGAGCCCCAGGCATGCGGCACGCATTCCACCCCATGTGCCGATGCCATGGCGGCGATCTTGCGGCATTCGCTGATCCCACCGGCAGCACAGACATCGGGCTGCACGATGTCCATCGCCTTGCGCGCGATCACGTCGCGAAAGCCCCAGCGGGTGAAGTCGTTCTCCCCGCCGGCCACGGCCATGTCGAGCGCGCGCGTGACCTCGACATAGCCGTCATGATCCTCAGGGCTGATGGGCTCCTCGAACCAGAGGATGTCCAGCTCTTCCATGGCACGGCCCAGGCGAATGGCCTGCGGCACGGTGAAGCAGTGGTTGGCATCCACCGCCAGCTTCACTCCGGGCCCAATCGCCTCGCGTACCGCGGCAACGCGCCGCAGGTCCAGCTTCGGATCGCCCAGCCCGATCTTCATCTTGATGGCGCGGAATCCTTGGGACGCGTAGTCCTGCGCTTCCTCCACCGCTTCCTCGACCAGCCTGTTCATGTCGATGAAGTACAGGCCGGTGGCATAGGCCGTGACCTCGGTGCGATGCGCTCCGCCAATCAGCTTGTGGACCGGCTTGCCAACAGCGCGGCCCATGATATCCCACAGCGCGATGTCGATACCCGACAGCGCGGCGATCGTCATGCCGGTCAGGCCGTAATCCTTGATGCGGTTGTACAGGTCCTCCCATACCACCTCGACATCGAAGGGGTCGCGGCCGATCACCCTTTGACGATACTGGGTCTCGATGATGGTCTTGTTGACCGCGGCGGGGCCGTAGCATTCGCCCCAGCCGGTGATGCCCTCATCGGTCTTGACCTCGACGATGCAGGACGCGCGCGTGGTGTAGAGCCAGCCGCGCGCCGAGGTGAAGGGTTGCTCCACCTTGGATTGCAGCACATGGCAGATGACGTCGGTAACCTTCATTCTTGTTGTTTCCCCCTCGTGGGCGACGCGTCATTCTCTTCGTGCGCGGCGCTCCAGCAATTCGATCCAATAACTCTCAACCCCGCGCAGATGCCCGCCCATTGCGGCTTCGGCACGGTCGGAATCACCAGCCTCCACCGCATCGCGCATGGCCCTGTGCTGGGCCTGGGAATGCGGCGCCCGCGTGCCGTCGGCGAAGTAATGACGGCGACGGTTGCGGGACATGAGGTAGAAGGCGTTCACCACGCGCAGGAAGACGTGGTTGCCGGTGGCTTCCACCATGGCGAGATGGAACGCTGCATCATTGTCGGCCAGGTTCTCCCCGGCGGCGATGGCCCGGTCGCCATCGGCCAGAATGGCGTCCAGTTGGGCGATGTCGTCCTCGTCACGGCGCTCGGCCGCCAGACGCATCGCCTGCATCTCGAGGATGCGGCGTAGCTCCACCACCTCGCGCACCTCCGCCTCGGTGAGCGGAATGCCGAGCTCGGCCTGCAGCACGATGGCTTCGATGGAGCCCTGCTTCTCGACAGGGCGCAGATAAATGCCGGAATTCGGGCGCCGCCCGACCATGCGGAGCGTCTCGAGCACCGCCAGTGCCTCCCGCACGGCACCTCGGCCGACGGCAAAGCGTTCGGCCAGTTCCCGCTCGGACGGCAGGCGGTCCCCGGGCTCGAGGCGGCGCTGCGCAATGAAGGATAGCAGGCGGCCGATCAGATTGGCCCGCTCGTCCAGGACGGGGGCTGCGCCCTCGGAGATGTCACTTTGACGGCCGCGAGAATTGGTCATACCAGATTGGTATTACCAGAATAGGCGGGGCGCAAGAGCCTTTCCGGGGGAGGATCGATGATCGTCGAGGAACGCATCTACACGCTGCAGGCAGGACAGGCGGGCGCCTATATCGCCGCCTACGAGGCGGAGGGCATGGCCATCCAGAAGCCCATCCTCGGCCGGATGGTGGGCTATTACGCCACGGAGTTCGGACCGTTGAACCAGGTGGTGCATATGTGGGCCTATGAGGACCTGGCGGAACGCACCGAGCGCCGCGCTCAGCTAATGGCGGATCCGGCCTGGCGGGCCTATGCCGCCAAGGTGCGCCCGATGGTGCTTTCGCAGGAGAACAAGCTTCTGCTGCCGGCGCCGTTCATGCGAGTCGCCTGGCAGGAGTAGCGGCGCCCCACGGTCCTGCAGCTAGGCCGAGCTGTTGGCAAGCGCCCGAAGTGGGGGGCCTGCCTCACTCCTCGTTCGCAAGCAGCCGTTCGAAGTGTTCGCAGTCGCAGGCGGCGCAGCCCTGGTCATAAGGCGTGCCATGCGGGCAGTCATCGGGCCGATAAGAGCCAGGGCTGTCGTAATCGCCTTCCAGAAACGCCCGGATTCCGGCCCTCAGCCGCTCCACCTCGCCGACAGCGATCGCGGCCAGCTCCTCGGCTGCGTCGCACTCCTCCCAGAATTCCACCCCGCTCTGGCGAAACCACTCCTGGAAGGCAGCTGCGAGGTTCCTGACCTCGACCCTGGTGTGGTCGCTCATCTGCCCTCCCCCCCGAGGTAGGCATCATCGCCCGTCCGGACCGACTCGGCCAGCCATCACGGCATTGTCGTGATCCAGCGTTGCCCTGCGGTGACAGCGACGACTCAGAAGAAGGAGGGCGTTGCGCGGCCGGAGCATCGTGGACCGGCGGGGCAGCTGCATCGCCCTCCTGGGATGCGCTTACAGGGGCAACCCTTTTCATCCCTTCCCTTTTCGTCCCTTCGGACATGTCGCCGCAGCCTGAACCTGCGCCCTTACTGGTGCCCCCAGGCGCGGTCCACACGGGGAACCGCGATGCACATTCACACGCACCGCTCACCAGAGACCTTCCATGGCCAGATGCCGCCTCAATCCATCCAGGCGCCATCACCCTGTCGGCGGCCGGGGCCATGGACAAGGCTGATTGTCATCCTTGACAGGTATCGGCGGAACCAGCGGGCCGCGGCCGAGTTGGCGGCACTGGACGACCGCACGCTTACAGATACAGATGTTCGATCGACACCCTTCGACATGGCGCGGATCCGTCGGGCTCCTCTGCCCTTGGCTCTCGGCTATCGCTGACGGGGCGGCAGGCTGGGCCAGCCCGACGAGGTGGACCGGCTCACGGACCCAGCCGAAGCTGAGTTTAGCCGATCTCCCGATGCCGGCCGCGGCGCTACGATCAGGACGGGATGGGAGATTGCTCTCAGCAGGTTAGGCCGCATGGCTGAGGCCCGCCACGGCGGCGCCGAGTTCGGAGGCCGCCTCGCGCAGCACCGGCAGCAACCGTTCGACGACCGCCGCCTGATCAATCGCATCGCGCAGGTACATCAGGTTCAGTGACGCCGCCGCGACGCCGCTGGCCAGGACGGGCACGGCGATGGCGCTGGCCATCCCGCCATACTCCCGGGATGCATAGGCTTCATCCATCGCGGCATAGCCGGCCGCGCGGATGGCGGCAAAATCCTTCGCTGCCCGGGCAGGGTCATGGGCCGGGGCGTTCCACGGCTCCGGCGAGCGGGCCGCAAGGGCCAGTGCGCGCTCGCGATCTGCTTCGCCGCAGAAGGCCAGATAGGCGCGGCCCAACGAGGTGGCGAAGACCGGCGCGCGGAAGCCGGTGCGGCGTTCGAAAAGGAAGCGCCCCTCGCCGCGGCTGGTATGGGCGACAACCATGGCATCGCCGTCGAACACGCCGACGTCAGATGGCCATCCGACAACCGCGCGTAGCCGCGTCAGAACTGGCGTGGCCAGGATGCCGATCTCGCGGTGGAGGACATAGCCGGCGCTAAGCTCCAGCGTCTTTCCGGTGGGCAGATAGACCGGCTGCTGCGGGTGGCGGATGACAAAGCCCGCATAGATGAGCGTCTCGAGCATGCGTACCACCGTCGGCTGGTTAATGCCGGTAAGGCGATGGATATCCTTGACCCCGGCCGAGGGCAGGCGGTTGACCGCACGCAGCACGTCAAGCCCACGCATGAGTGCCGTCACCGGATCATAGGAGGGCATGGCGCGCTGTCTCTTTCGATTGTGGACGCGATTTCCGGGTTCTCATCCACGGAGTCCCATGCCACAGTGTAGTTGAAATGCAATTTCATGAGTTGAAATTGCGTCCAAGCAATACGGTCCGAATGGATCGACGTCCAGAGCGGATTGGCGGCCAGAACAACAGGGCAGGCCAGGCCGAGCAGGTTGGAGGAGGCGGCGGAATGACTGCATCTGCCCTGATGGCGCCGCTCTGCGCCCGTCAGACGTGACCGGGGCGTTTCCTCCGGACCCTGCGCAGGCGGGCTCCCTATCGGGGCTGAAGGTGCTCGACCTGTCGCGCGTGCTGGCTGCACCGTGGGCAACGCAGATCCTCGGCGATCTCGGTGCGGAAGTGCTGAAGATCGAGCAGCCCGGAAATGGCGACGACACCCGCGGCTGGGGCCCGCCCTTCCTCGAGGACGGGTCGGCCCGGCCGGACGCCGCCTATTATTTCTGCGCCAACCGCAACAAGCGCTCGGTCGCCATCGACTTCTCCCGACCAGAAGGCGCGGCGCTGGTGCGCCGGCTGGCCGCGGATGCCGATATCCTTGTGGAGAACTTCCGCACCGGCGGCCTCGCAAGATACGGGCTGGACGCGGCCTCCCTGCTCGCTGCCCATCCGCGGCTGATCTACTGCTCAATTACCGGCTTCGGGCAGACCGGCCCCTATGCGGCACGCGGTGGCTACGACTTTCTAATCCAGGGCATGAGCGGGCTGATGAGCATCACCGGCCGCCCGGAAGGCGAGCCGGGCGAAGGGCCGATGAAGGTGGGCCTTCCGGTCAGCGACCTGTTCACCGGCCTCTATGCCACGGTTTCGATCCTGGCCGCGCTGAACCACCGCAGCCGCAGCGGCGAGGGGCAGCATATCGACTGTGCGCTTCTCGACAGCCAGGTGGCGCTGCTGGTGAACCAGGCGATGAACTACCTGGTCGGGGGCGCCGTGCCGCGCCGGCTCGGCAATGCGCATCCCAATGTGGTGCCCTATCGCGACTTCGCGGCGAGCGACGACTACATCCTGGTTGCCTGCGGCAGCGACAGCCAGTTCCGCGCGCTCTGTAGCCTGCTTGGCCGGGATGACCTGGCGACGGATCCGCGCTTCGGCACCAATGCCGGCCGGAACAGGGACCGCCGCAGCCTGGAGGTCGAGCTTGCGCGCTCCATCGCGCCGTGGCGTGCGGCCGACTTGCTTGCGGCAATGGAGAAGGCGGGCGTGCCGGGCGGGCCGATCAACTCGGTGGACCAGGTGCTCGAGGATCCACAGATTGTCGCGCGGGAGATGCTGCGCGTGATGCGGCGGGACGATGGCACCAATGTGCAGGTGATCGCCTTCCCCGCGCGGCTTTCGCGCAGCCCCGCCTCCTACCGCCTCGCGCCGCCGCGGCTCGGCCAGGACACGCGCGCGGTGCTGGCGGCGGAACTGGGTCTTGCCGCAGACGAGATCGACCGGCTGCTCGCGGCCGGGGTGGTCGCGATGGCCGATCCGCACGGACGGGACGAGACAAAGGAGCCGGCAGCATGAGCATCCTGGATCGTCGCATGCTGCTGGGGACCCTCACCTCCCTCGCGGCCGCACCCGCTGCATTCGCCCAGGCGGCGCCCTGGCCCGTTCGGCCCATCCGCCTCATCATTCCCTTCCCGCCCGGCGGCCCCACCGACATCGTCGCCCGCGTGCTGGCAGAACGCATGTCCCGCACGCTGGGTCAGCCGCTCATCATCGAGAACCGCCCCGGCGCAAACGGCAATATCGGCAATGACGCCGTCGCGAAGGCCGAGGCAGATGGTTACACGGTGCTCTACAACACCTCCTCTATCGCCTTGAGCCCGGCGATCTACGCCAAGCTCCCCTATGACGCGCAGCGCGACCTAGCGCCGGTGGTGCAGACCGCGACGATCCCAATGGTACTGGCGGTGAACCCCTCCGTGCCCGTCCGGGACGTCAGGGGCTTCGTCGAGCATCTGCGGGCTCGGCCCAATGCGCTGTCCTATGGTTCCTCGGGGACCGGCAATGTCACGCATCTCACCGCCGTCATGCTGCTGCGCTCGCAGAGGCTGGAGGCGGTGCATGTGCCCTATCGCGGCAGCGCGCCGGCGCTGATCGACGCGATATCCGGCCAGGTGCAGTTCGTGACCGACACGGTGAATTCCGCCCTGCCGCTGATCCGCGAAGGCAAGCTGCGCGCCCTTGCGGTTACCAGCTCCAAGCGCCTTGCCCCGCTGCCGGATGTGCCAACCATTGCCGAGACGCTGATCCCCGGCTTCGAGGCGGGCGCCTGGCAGGGCATCATGGTACCGGCCCGGACGCCGCGCGCCGTCATCGACCGGCTGAATGCCGCGGCCATGGAGGCGCTGGCCGACCTGGCCGTGCTGGCGAAGCTCGCCGAGCAGGGTACCGAGCCGCTCGGCTCCACCCCCGATGAGTACGGGCGCATCCTGCGCGACGAAACCGTGCGCTGGGGCCGCGTGATCGCCGAGAACGGCGTGAAGCTGGACTGAGCGCATGATCGGTACCCTCCCCCTCGCCGCCATACCGCCAGAGGACGAGGCCCTGCGCCCGGAGATCCGCGACTTCCTGCGCGGGACCGTGCCTTCCATCCCGCCCGAGCGACGCGCACGATCCTGGATGGGCTTCGATGCGGAGTTCAGCCGGAAGCTGGCCGAGCGGGGCTGGCTGGGCCTGACCTTTCCCAAGGAATATGGCGGCGCCGGGCGCGGCCCCTTCGCCCGCTATGTGCTGGCCGAGGAGCTTCTGGCCGCCGGCGCCCCGGTCTCCGCCCACTGGATCGCGGACCGGCAGAGCGGCCCACTGATCCACCGCTTCGGCACCGAGGCGCAGCGGTGCTTCTACCTGCCGCGCATCTGCCGCGCCGAGGCCTTCTTCTGCATCGGCATGAGCGAGCCCAATACCGGTTCCGATCTCGCCAGCGTCACGACGCGTGCGGTGCGCGAGGGCGATGGCTGGCGGCTGAACGGTGCGAAGATCTGGACGACCAACGCGCATCGCTCGCAATACATGATCGCGCTGGTCCGCACCTCCGGCACGCCCCAGGACCGGCACAAGGGCCTGTCGCAGGTCATCGTCGGCCTGCAGGCGCCGGGCATCCGCATCAGCCCAATCCGGGATCTGGCCGGGGACGCGCACTTCTCAGAAGTGGTGTTCGAGGATGTCATGCTCCCCGCCGACGCCCTGATAGGGGAGGAAGGCTCCGGCTGGATGCAGGTGAATGCCGAGCTGGCATTCGAGCGCAGTGGGCCGGAGCGCGTTCTCTCCTCCGCCGTGCTGCTGGATTGCTGGGCGCAATGGCTGCGCGAGGCGGGCGCGGACACCGCGGCCGAAGCGCTTCTTGGGCGGTTGATCGCGCATCTGGCCGTGCTGCGCGCCATGTCGGTCGCCGTTACCAGCCGGCTGGTCGAGGGCGAGAGCCCGGTCGTCGAGGCAGCGCTGGTCAAGGACCTCGGCACGGAGTTCGAGCAGCTGATCCCGACGGCAATCGCCAATATCCTGGCCTCGCCTGGCCATCTGGCACCCGGGCCGCTGATGCGCGCCCTGGCCTATACGGCTGCCATGGCGCCATCGTTTTCGCTACGGGGCGGCACGCGGGAAATCCTGCGCGGCATGATCGCCCGCGGCATGGGGTTGCGCTGATGGACGGGCTGCTGGTCCGCTCCGCCGAGGAGCTCTTCACCCGCCACGCGACCTCCGAGGCGGTGCGCGCCATCCGCGCCGGCGGTTCGCCGACCCTGCTCTGGGGCGAGATCGAGGCATCGGGCTTCCTCGACGCATTGATGCCCGAGGATACGGGCGGCGCCGGGCTGGGGCCGGCCGAGGCACTGCCCCTGTTGTTAGCGGCGGGCCGCTTCGCCGTGCCGCTGCCCATCGGCGACACCATGTTGGCCCGCGCCGCCCTGGCCGCCGCGGGCGAGGCGGCCCCCGAAGGCGCCATCGCCCTGGGAGAGCCGGCTGGCGATAGCGCGGCGCGGCTGCCCCCAGGATGCCATGCCGACTGGGTTCTGCTGTCGCGCGGCAGCGCGGCGGTGCTTCTGCCCATCGCCGACGCCACGCCTGATGCCGACGCCAGTTCTCCCCTCGCCAATGTCCTGCGCTGGCCCAACCACGCCGGGCGTCCCCTTCCCGCCGCCGACGTCCTGGCCGCCGGTGCCTGGTCGGAAGCCGCCATCATGGCGGGCGCCATGGAGCGCATACTGGAGGACACGGTGCGCCACGCCCGGGACCGCCAGCAATTCGGCCGGCCCATCGCTGCCTTCCAGGCGGTCCAGCAACAGCTCAGCGTGCTGACCGAGGACGTCTTCGCCAGCCGCATGGCGGCCCAGCTTGCCTCCGTACCCGATGGCGAGGGCATTGCCGGATTAAACCCCGCCCGCATCGCGGCGGCGAAGCTGCGTATTGGCGAAGCCTCGGTTCGTGCTGCTGTCATCGCCCATGCGGTGCATGGCGCCATGGGCATCACCGAGGAATTGGATCTGCATCTCCTGACGAGCCTCCTCAGGATCGGGCGGATGCGCTTCGGTGGCGAGGCACATTGGGCTGCCTGGCTCGGCCGGCACTACCTGGCGGGCGATGCGACTGAAACACTGGCCTTTGTGCGTGCGCATCTGGGCCCTGTAGCGCCGGAGGCGACCCCATGAGCGACTTCCTTCTCTTCGAGCGTGACGGCCCCGTCGTCACCCTGACCATGAACGCGCCCGAGCGGCGCAACGCCCTGTCCATCGAGGGCGGCAGCACGGAGGCCTTCACCGAGGCCTGCGCCCGCATCGCAGCCGAGAAGGACGTGCGCGCGGTGATTCTGACCGGCGCCGGCAGCGCCTTTTCGGCGGGCGGCGACCTGAAGGCGATGCGGGAACGGTTCGGCATGAAGCCCGCCGACATCCGGGACAGCTACCGCCGCGGGATTCAGAAGATCCCCCTCGCCCTCTACGAGCTGGACGTGCCGACCATCGCCGCGGTGAACGGGCCGGCCATCGGGGCGGGGCTGGACCTGGCCTGCATGTGCGATATCCGGATCGGCGGCGAAAGCTCCTCCTATGCCGAGAGCTTCGTCAGCGTCGGCATCGTGCCGGGAGATGGCGGCGCCTGGCTGCTGCCGCGCGCCGTCGGGCAGTCCATGGCGGCCCAGATGGCCTTCACAGGGGACCGGCTCGATGCGCAGGCGGCCCTGGCCTGCGGCCTCATCTCCCGCGTCGTGCCCGATGGAGAGCTGATGGATGCGGCTCAGTCGCTGGCGGGCCGCATCGCGCGCAACCCGCCCCAGGCGCTGCGCATGACCAAGCGCCTGCTGCGCGAGGGCCAGCATATGCGGCTCTCCTCGCTGCTCGAGCTTTCGGCGGCCTACCAAGCCTTGGCACATAACACGCGCGACCATGAGGAGGCGGTCAACGCCTGGTTCGACAAGCGCAAGCCGGTCTTCGAGGGGCGGTGACGATGCAGGCCGCGATGCTTGACGAGCTGACGGACGGGCTGCCGCGCCGCATCGCCCTGGCCGGCTGCACCAACATGCGCGACCTCGGCGGCTATCGCGGCCATGGTGGCCGGCGCCTGCGCTTCGGTCAGGTCTTCCGCGCCGCCTCCCTTGCCTCGCTGACCGAGGAGGACCTCGTCACCCTCGGCGCATTGGGCCTGCGCAGCATCGTTGACCTCCGCGGGGTGGAGGAGAGCCGCCGCGCCCCCACCCGCCTGCCGAATCCGGCACCCGAGGTCCTGGCGCTGCCGGTCGAGCCCCTGGTGGGTGGCTCACTGCGCGAAATCCTCGCAACGGGTCGCGCCACCGGCGAGGACGTGCTCACGCTGCTCGGCCAAGCCTATGCCGCTTATGCCTCGGAGAAGCTGCCGCGATTCCGTGCCCTGCTGGAGCTGATCGCGGACCCGGCACGGCGCCCCCTCGCCTTCCACTGCACGGCGGGCAAGGACCGGACCGGCTTTGGCACAGCGCTCCTGCTCCTGGCCCTAGGCGTCGAGCGGGATGAGATCGTCACAGATTACCTCGCGACGAACCGCTTCTGGCGGCGCGAGCACGCTCTGCCCGAAGGCACGCCCCCCGAGGTCGCGGAGACGCTCAACCGCGCGCACCAGCGCCTGCTGGAGAGCGCCCTGGAAATCGCCATGACCGGCTATGCCACGGAGGAGGATTTCCTCGCCGGGGCGCTGGGCTTCGATGGGGCGCGGCTCGCCGCGCTGCGTGACGCCCTGCTGGAGTAACGCTCGAACGGCCGGGTCCAACGGCCGCAACCTGGGAGGAACACCGATGCAGAGAAGACACTTCCTGCGCAGCACTTCGGGCCTGGCCTTCGCCGGCGCGCTCGGCATGCCCGCAATAGCCCGGGCCGCCGATCCGTTCCCGACGCGTGCCGTGACCATGGTGGTGCCCTTCCCGCCAGGTGGCGCGACCGATGTCGCAGCCCGCACGATCGCAGAGCGGATGAGCCCGCTGCTCGGGCAGCCCGTGATCGTTGACAATAAGCCGGGCGCCCAGACGTCCATCGGTGCCGATGCCGCGGCTCGTGCTGCGCCGGACGGGCACACGCTCCTCATGGCGTCGGGCACGACCATGACGCTGAACCCGCTGATGCCGGAGAAGCTCTCCTACAAGGCCGAGGATTTCACGCCGGTCGTGCTGGTCACCACGCTGCCCTTCGCCGTCGTGGTGAGAAAGGGGCTCGCCACCGATATCCCGAGCTTCGTTGCTCTCGCGAAGTCGCGGGGTGGCCAACTCAACTATGGCTCGAACGGCCCGACCAGCTTCAACAACATCGCCGCCGTCGTCGTGATGGAGGGTCTCGGCATCAAGATGCAGGAGATCGGCTACCGGGGCGATGCACAGCAGCTGACCGACCTGATGGCCGGCACCCTCGACGTGATCGTCGTGGGGGGCAGCTCGGCACTCGGCGCCATGCGCTCGGGCCGGGGCACCATTATCGGCTGGACCGGGGAAAACGAGAGGCTGGCCGTGACCCCCGACGTCCCGAATTTCTCGGAGCTTGGGCCGAACATGGTGTGCCAGACGCATTTCGGCCTGCTCGCGCCGGCACGCACCCCTCCAGCCGCCATCGCGCGGCTGAACGAGGCGGCACTGAAGGCCATGGAGGCGCCGGAGCTCCGGCAGCGCCTGCTGAGCGAGGGTCAGTATGTGCGGGGCGGCACCCCGCAAGACTATGCCGCCTATCTACGTGCCGACGCCGACCGCTGGCGCGATCTGGTTGCCAGGTTGGCCAAGGCCTGAGGTCCGAAGGTGAAGGGCACGGTCGTCATCGCGGGTGCACTGGGACTGGTCGGGCGGGCGGCGCTCGACCGCTACGTCGCCGAAGGCTGGGAAGTGGTGGGCTTGTCCCGTCGGGCGCCGCCGGAGGAGACAGGTGCACGCCATCTCTCGGTGGATCTGACCGATGCTGTCGCTTGCCGCGCCGCTCTGCCCGGCCTTGGCGCCACCCATCTCGTCTACAGCGCCCTGTTCGAGAAGCCGGAGCTTCGTGCCGGATGGCTCGACACGGAGCAGATGGAGACCAACCGGGCGATGCTGGCGAATTGCGTCGAGGCGCTGGATGCGGCGGGCGGCACGCTCCGGCACATCACGCTGCTGCAGGGCACGAAGGCCTATGGCGTGCATCTCGGCCAGATGCCAATCCCAGGTAAGGAAAGCGAGCCGCGCCACATCCATCCGAACTTCTATTGGTTGCAGGAGGACTACCTCCGCGAGCGACAGCGGGACCGGAGCTGGCACTGGACCGTGCTGCGCCCCCAGGCGGTGGTCGGCTTCGCCCTGGGCAGCGCCATGAACATGCTGGCCGCAATGGGGGCCTACGCCGCGATCAGCCGCGCCATGGGCCTTCCGCTGGTCTTTCCGGGGCGCGGTGACCGCGTGACCGAGGTCACCGATGCCAGACTGCTCGCATCGGCCATCGCCTGGGCCGGGCAGTCGCCTGCCGCTCGGGACCAGATATTCAATGTCACGAACGGCGACACGATGACATGGCGCGGGCTGTTCCCGGTCGTCGCACGCGTCTTCGGCATGGAGCAGGGCGCCCCGCATCCCATGTCTCTGCCGGCGATCATGGTCGACAAGGAGCCGGTGTGGCAGGCCATCGTGCGGCGGCACGGGCTGAAGCCCCACAGCCTGCGGCAACTGATCGGCGATTCCTGGCAGTTTGCCGATTTCGCATTCAGCCGTGACGATCAGGCAGCCTCCCTGCTCAGCACCATCAAGATCCGCCAGGCTGGCTTCGGCGACTGCATCGATACGGCTGTCATGCTCGATTGGTGGCTCCGCGACCTGCAGCGCCAGCGTATCCTGCCGCCATGATGTGACACGCTTCTCCCCCGCGGGCCCGGCGCGGATTCCGGACGGGCGAACGACCGACCATGAAGGCATGGCGGCAATGGAGGACGTCCCGATGACGATGTCGCGCAAAGACTTCCTGCGGATGACGGCAGCCGGTGCCGTCGCACTCTCGGCCCCGCGGCTCGCGCGGGCGGCCGACCCGATCAAGGTGGGCGCGATGTTCCCGCTGAGCGGCGGCACCGCCGTCCAGGGCCAGCATGTCTGCGAGGCAGTCGAAATCGCCGCGGCCATGGTGAATGATGCGGGCGGGGTTATCGGCCGATCGATCCAGGTGATCAGGCGCGACGATGAATCGACCCCTGCCGTCGGTGTGAGCCGCGCCAGTGAGCTGATCGGTGAGGGTGTCTCGGTCATCATCGAGGGCTGGAACAGCCCGGTGACGCTGGCCACGCAAACGGTGATCGCCCGGGCGGGTGTGCTCGACATCACCGCGGTTTCCAAGGCCGATCAGATCCTGACCGGCGGCGGCAATCCGCTCGCCATCCGGCTTAACTCGTCCAACGCGCAGGACGGGCGTGTCATCGCGGATCACCTGAAGGCTACGGGTGCGAAGCGTATCGCCTTCCTGACCCAGAACGACGCCTATGGAAACGGCGCCCAGGCCTCCATCGAGACAGAGCTGAAGGCGATCGGCCATGAATACACCAAGGTGGGGGAGGAGCGCTTCCCCTTCGCCCAGGCCGACTTCCGCGTGGCGCTGACCAACATTCGCTCGACCAATGCCGATGCCATTGTCTTAATCAACGCCAATGAGGGCTCTGGCCTGCCCGCGCTGCTCCGCCAGGCCCGGCAGATGCGACTTCGCGGTGATCTGGTGACCGCGGTCGGCACCGTGGCGCCTAGCGTCATCCAGGTGGCGGGCGACGCGGCAAATGGCATCACCGGCGCCGACATCTATTTCCCGAAGGTCGAGCCCTTCGCCTCCAACCCGGTGAACCAGGACTTCGTGCGCCGGGCGGAGGAGAAGATTCGCTACACGCCGGACAAGTTCATGGCCCTCGGCGCCACCTCGCTGCAGGTCTGGGCCATGGCGGCGAATGAGCTGAAGACGCTGGATCGCGAGAAGATCGCCAATCGCATCCGTGGCGGATCGTTCAAGGGGACGGTCTTCGGCGACATCACCTTCAGCCCTGACGGCCAGCTCGGATCCAGCCACCGCCTCTTCACCGTCAAGGACGGCAAGATCGAGGTGCGCGCATGACATCGCCGGTGCCCGGGCCCGCGCCGCTCCTTCGGGTGGAAGGGCTCGGCGTCCGCTATGGCGCCCTCGTCGCGCTCGATGACGTGAGCTGGGAAGTTCATGCCGGGGAGATCCTGGGGATCATCGGGCCCAATGGCGCCGGCAAAAGCTCTTGCTACGATGCGACAACCCATATGGCGACGCGCACTGGCCGCGTCTGGCTCGGCAGCCGGGATGTGACGGCGGAGCCGCCTTTCGGCCTCGCCGCGCTTGGGCTCAAGCGAGCCTTCCAGCAGAATGCCTTCTTCGCCACGCTGACCGTCCTGGACAATATGGTGGCCGTGCTGGCCCGGGAAGCAGGTACCGGACTGCTGCCGAGCCTGCTGTTGCCCTGGCGTGAGGCAGCACAACGTCGTGCGCTGGAGCATGAGGCGGCTAACCTTCTCGAACGCTTCGGCGTGCCGCGCGCGATGCACGCCCTGCGGCCCGGCAACATCCCCTATGGCAGCCAGCGCATGCTGTCGATCGCCCTGGCTTTCGGGCGCGGCGCGCGCGTGCTGATGTTGGACGAGCCGGCGGCAGGGTTGGGTGGCGTCGACATGGCACGGCTCGCGGAACTGCTGCGCGGGCTCCGCGCCGAGGGTGTCGCGATCGTGGTCATCGAGCACCACATGGACCTGATTATGTCGGTCGCCGACCGGATCGTCGTGCTGGAACAGGGGCGCTGCCTCGCGACCGGCACACCGCAGCAGATCCAGAAGGACCCCCGCGTGCTCGAGGCCTATCTGGGACAGGCCGCATGAGGCGGCCGGTGCTGGAGGCGCGGGACCTGCGTGTCGCCTATGGCGGCAATATCGCCCTGGACATCCCGCATCTGGCCATAGCCCCCGGTGAGTTAGTCGGGGTGGTCGGCGCGAATGGCGCGGGCAAGTCGACCCTGGTGAACGCCCTGCTTGGATGGTCACGAGGTACCCCCACGGTTGCCGGCAGCGTCCTGCTCGATGGGGAGCAAATCGGATCCCTGCCACCGCATGCCCGCGTCCGGCGCGGCCTGACGCTCGTGCCGGAAGGTGGCGCCGTGTTCATGCGGCTCACCGTCGCCGGCAACATCGCGGCCGCGAGCGCCCCGGCCGGCAGCGGCCGTCGCGGCCATGACGAGGAAGAGATCTACGCGCTGTTCCCGCGCCTGCGCGAGCGGCTGCACCACACCGCCTCCGCCCTCTCCGGCGGCGAGCGGCAGATGCTGGCGATCGCCCGCGCCCTTCGCCTCGGGCCCCGTGCCCTGTTGCTGGACGAGCCTTCGATCGGCTTGGCGCCGCGGCTGGTGGTGGATGTGCTGCGGACAGTGCGCGGGCTGGTGGGCGAGAACCTGTCAGTCCTGCTCGTCGAGCAGAATGTCCGCGCAGCGATCGAGGTGGTCGACCGGATGATCCTGCTGGAGCGCGGCCGGATTCTGGCGGAGGGGCCGGCCGCCGAGATGCGGGACGATCCGCGCATCCTGGCGGCCTATCTCGGCGAGGCGGTCGCATGAATCTGGTGCAGCAGCTCATCAACGGCATCGTGCTGGGCCATGCCTATGCGCTGATCGCGATCGGCTGGACCGTCCTGCTCGGCGTGGCGCGGTTGGTGAACTTCGGCCATGGCCAGATCTACATGCTGGCCGCCTTCGTCACCTGGTGGGCGACGGTCGGGCTCGGCCTGCCCTACCCGCTTGCCATTCTCGTCGCCATGCTGGCGGGAGTCCTGATCGGCCTCGTCATGCAGGCCGCGATGCTGCGCCTCACCTTCACCCAGGATCTGGTCTCGATCATGATCGTGACGCTCGGCTTCGGGCATATGATGCGCGGGATCGCGGGGCTCGTCTTCGGGGGCAATCCGCAGGTGCTGGAGACGCCGCTCAGCTGGATCGACTTCGAGTTGGCGGGCGCCTGGGTGACGGCACAGGATCTCGCCATCATCCTGGTCACGATCCTGTTCTTCCTCCTCCTGCACCTGACGCTGGAGCGCGGTGCGCTCGGCCGCACCGCACGTATGGTCGCGGAGGATCCGAAGCTTGCGCAGCTCGCCGGGATCGATGTGCGGCGGGTCTATTTCGCGGTCTTTGCCTTCGAGGGTGCAGCCGTCGCCCTGGCGGCGGCACTCGTCGCGCCGCGCACGCCCATCCTGACCAATATCGGCTTCGAGGAGGTGATCGTGACCTTCGTCGTGGTGGTGCTCGGGGGGATCGGTTCCGTGGCCGGCAGCTATGTGGCTGGGATTGGGCTTGGCATCTTCACGGCGCTGTTCGGCGGTTTCGTCTCGCCAGCCTATGCCACCACAGCGGCCTTCGGCGTGCTGATCGTCGTGCTGGTGCTGCGCCCGAGCGGCCTCGCCCTCGGCGCCGGAAAGGGTGGCCGATGAGCCCCGTCCTTCGCCCTGCTCTTCTGGCACTGGCCGCAGCCGGAATCTTCCTGCTTCCGGGTTTGGTCGGCGTGCACGGCGCCTTCGTCGTCATCGCCATCATGGCGACCGCCGCATATGGGTTGGACATCGTCGTCTCGGATCTCGGCGAGGTGAGCCTGGCGCATACGGTGTTCTTCGCCGCCGGTGCCTATGCAACCGGTCTCCTTGCAACGCGGCTGGGGGCCGGTTCCTGGCTGACGCTTGGTGCCGCGCTTGCCGCCGGCATGCTCATCGCACTCGTGCTCGGGCTGCTGACCTTGCAGTTGCGGGAGTTCGTCTTCTCGCTCGTCACCTATGCCGCCACAGTGGTCGCCGCGGCCGTTGCGCATAATTGGGACCTTCTGGGCGGCTCGGACGGCGTGTCGGGCATTCCGACACTCGATCTTTCCATCGGCCCGCTGCGACTTGCCGCGGCAAACGATGCCATGCTCTGGCCCTACGCCTTCGTGCTGCTGCTGATCACCCTCTATGCGGTGCGGCAATTCCGTCGCTCTCGCCTCGGCGCCATGGCGATGATGGTCCATCTGAATCCGCGGCTCGCCACCATGTCCGGCATCGACGTGCGACGGGTTCGGCTTGGCGTCTTCGTGCTCTCGGCCGTCTTCAGCTCGGCGGCCGGATGGCTCTACGCCTACCAGCGGGCCTATATCGGGCCCGATCTGTTCGAGACCTACTTCCTCGTGCTGATGCTGACGGCCGTGGTGCTTGTCGGCCGCCGCCGGCTTCTCGCACCGCTGATCGGCACGGCGCTCGTCGTCGGGCAGGAACGCTTCCTGTCCTTCGGTGGCGAAATCAACGCCATCATCCTGGGTGGGGCCCTGGTCACGGCCCTCGCCATCCTGCCCGGCGGGTTCGATGCCGTGCTGCGCCGCCTCCTCGCCCGCCCCAACCCCGCTGCCCGCGCCCCAGAGACCAGGCCCGTACCCCAACCATGATCCCAGACCATTCCGCCCTTTCCGCCGGACCGGCGGCCATCCTGGCGCCCCGCCCCGTCTACCGCCGCGCGGATCTCCTCAGGCTGCTCGAGCCGGAGAGCATCGCTATCGTTGGTGCCTCATCCCGCGCCGGGTCCTTCGGCGAGCGAACAGCTCGCAACCTGGCGCGCTTCGCCGGGCGGCTGCATCTGGTGAATCCGCGCTATGACAGGCTGGGTGACCAGCCCTGCCATTCCTCCATCGCCGCGCTGCCGGAGGTGCCCGACATGGTCGTCGCCGCCACGCCGATGGAGGCCTGCGAGGGCGTGGTCCGGGACTGCGTCGCCGCCGGGGTGGGCGCGCTTGTGCTCTATGCGGCGGGCTTCGCCGAAACCGGCAAGCCGGAGCGAGTGGCCCTTCAGCGCCGGCTCGTGGCCATGGCGCGGGAGGGCGGGGTGCGCCTGGTCGGACCGAATTGCATCGGGCTTGCCGATTATGCGCGCGGCGCAGAGATCAGCTTCGTCGCCATTCCACGGCCCCCGGCGCCACCGACGCGTCCGGCCATCGGCATCATCAGCCAGTCGGGCAATCTCGGATTTGCCCTCGCACAGGCGGTGGAATCCGGCACGCAGGTCCGCCGTGTCCTGACCTGCGGCAATTCTGGCGATGTGGATGTCGCCGATTTCGTTGCCGCCCTGTCCGAGGACCCCGGCTGCTCCGCCATCGCCCTCCTGTTCGAGGGCATGGCCGATCCTACGCGGCTGATCGAGGCGGCGGAGATCGCTTGGCGCCATGACAAGCCAGTCATCGTCCATAAGCTCGGCACCGGCGCCCAGGGCGCCGAGGCGGCGATGTCCCATACCGGCTCCCTCGCGGGCTCAGAGGTGGTGTATCGCGCCGCCTTCGAACGCGCCGGGATGGTGCCCTGCGAGAACTTCGAGGGGCTGATGGAACTGGCCAGCTTCCTCGGCAAGGCGCCACCTCCGCGTGCCACCGGCGTTGCGGTGGTCTCCACCTCCGGCGGAGCGGCAATCATGGCCGCCGACCGGGCCGAGGCGCGCGGCGTGGAATTGCCGCAGCCAGGCCCACAGGCGCAGGCGGTGCTTGCAGCGCGCGTGCCGGAGTTCGGATCCGCGCGCAATCCCTGCGATGTCACCGCCCAGGTGCTGAACGATCCCGGCTCGCTGCGGGATTGCCTCGGTGCCCTGTTCGAGGATGCGGCCTATGGCGCGGTGGTCCTGCCCAACGGCTTTGCCTATGACGTTGCGACCCCCCGCTTCCGCCTGATGGGTGAACTTGCGGCCCGGCACGGTAAGCCCGGCTGCGTCGTATGGACGACACAGTGGCTGGAGGGCCCTGGCGCCCGTGAGGCAGAGGGCGAAGAGCATATCGCGCTTTTTCGCTCGATGGACCGGTGCATGACGGCGATCGCCGCCTGGCAGGCACGGGCGGCCAGGCGACAGGCCGGCACGATCGTCAGGACCCGGCTTGCACCAGCCGCAGCCAAGGACGCTGCGGCACGGCTGCTGGATCAGGCGACCGGCCCGGTTCTCACTGAGCGCGAAGCCAAGGCGGTGCTCTCCGCCTATGGCATCCCCGTCGTGCAGGAGGTTCTGGCGGAGGATGCCGAAGCCGCCATGGCGGCCGCCGAGCAGGCCGGCTATCCGGTCGTGCTCAAGGTCGAGAGCCCGGCCCTTCCGCACAAGACCGAGGCTGGCGTCATCCGGCTGAGCCTTCCCGATGCGAAGGCGGTGCGTGCGGCCTTTGCCGAGATCATGGCGAACGCCGTCCGTGCCGCCCCCGGGGCACCGATCAATGGCGTGCTGGTGCAGCCGATGGTGCCGGCCGGCATCGAGATCGTCGTCGGCGCAAGGCTTGATCCCCTCTTCGGCCCGACTGTCCTGGTCGGGCTTGGTGGCATATTGGTCGAGTTGCTGCGGGACAGCGTGGTGGCTCTGGCCCCGATCGGCCATGACGAAGCCCATGCGATGCTCGGGCGCCTCAAGGGCGCGAAGCTGCTGTCGGGCTTCCGCAACCTGCCGGCGGTCGATCTCGACCAGCTTGCGGGTATCGTGCAGCGCGTCTCCGAGCTTGCCGCCGACCACGGCGATCGCATTGCTGAGATCGACGTCAATCCGGTGATCTGCGCCGGGGTGCGGCTGGTCGCCGTCGACGGCTTGATTGCCCTCAGGGGCGCGGAGAGGCCGCCGCATGGTTGACAAGCACCAGCTTGCCGGTCGCTCGCCGCCCCGCCAGCATCTCGAGTGCCTCGGACGCACATTCCAGCGGGAAGCGCTGGGAAATGACGGGCTGCAGCTTGCCCTCGGCCACCCATTCGAAAAGGCGCGCGAGCATGGCACGGTTGTTGTCTGCCTCACGGCGCGCGAAGTCGCCGTAGAACACGCCGGTGACGGCGCAGTTCTTCAGCAGCACGAGGTTCAGCGGGATGCGGGGTATCTCGCCGGCTGCGAAGCCCACGACAAGGTAGCGCCCGCGCCAGGCGATAGAGCGCAGCGCCGGCTCGGTATAGCCGCCTCCGACAGGGTCGAACACCACGTCAGCCCCTCGGCCGTCAGTCAGCCCGCGCAGCTGTTCCCGCCAGCCTTCGGCCGAATAGTCGATCAACGCATCGGCGCCTGCCGCCCGGCAGGCTTGCAGCTTCTCGTCCGAGGAGGCCGCTGCGATGACCCGCGCGCCCAGCAGCTTGCCGATCTGGATCGCCGCGATGCCGACACCGCCGGAGGCACCGAGCACCAGCAGCACCTCTTCCGGCCGCAGCGCGCCGCGATCCTCCAGCGCATGCAGGACTGTGCCATAGGCAAGGCAAAGTGTGGCAGCCGCCTCAGGCTCGACCCCTGCCGGAACCGGCACCGCCTTGACGGCCTCGACCACCGCCAGCTCGGCGAAGCCGCCATAGGTGATGACGGCCGCGATGCGTGTGCCGATAGCGGGCTCAGAAACCCCCTGGCCCAGCGCCTGGACGATGCCGCAGATTTCGCCCCCAGGCGCGAAGGGCATGGACGGCTTCTGTTGATACTTGCCCTGGATGATGAGCGTGTCCGGAAAGTTCACGCCGCAGGCCTCGACGCGCACCAGGAGCTGGCCCGGGCCGGGAACCGGATCGGTGAGATCCTCCACGCGCAAGGCCGAAGGCGGACCATATTCGCGACACAGCACAGCCTTCATACCGGCATCCTCCCTCACCCGCTTCCCGCCCCAGACTGGACACGGCCGCGCTGCGGCACAAGTCTACGCGAAAGACTGAACGGAGACGCCTGATGGATTTCAGCTTTTCGCCGAAGGTCCAGGAGCTGCGGTCAAGGCTGCAGACCTTCATGGACGAACATGTCATCCCCAATGACCATCTGCATCACGAGCAGCTGGCGACGGCGAGTGATCGCTGGCAGCCCGTGCCGATCACTGAAGCGTTGAAGCCCAAGGCGCGCGAGGCGGGGCTGTGGAACCTGTTCCTACCGGCCTCCGAGCATGGAGCCGGCCTCACCAACCTTGAATATGCTCCGCTGGCCGAGATCATGGGGCGCATTCCCTGGTCGAGTGAGGTGTTCAACTGCTCCGCGCCCGATACGGGCAACATGGAGACGATCGAGCGCTACGGTACGCAGGAGCACAAGGACCGGTGGCTGAAGCCTCTGCTTGCCGGCGAGATCCGTTCCTGCTTCGCCATGACCGAGCCGGATGTCGCCTCCTCCGACGCGACGAATATCCAGACGCGCATCGAGCGGCAGGGCGACCATTACGTCATCAACGGCCGCAAATGGTGGTCCTCGGGTGCCGGCGATCCGCGCTGTGCGATCTTCATCGTGATGGGCAAGACTGCGCCCGACAACCCGGACAAGCACCGCCAGCAGTCCATGATCCTGGTTCCGCGCGACACGCCGGGCCTGACGATCAAGCGGATGCTGCCCGTCTTTGGCTTCGACGACGCGCCGCATGGCCATGCGGAGTTGCTGTTCGAGAATGTCCGCGTCCCCGTTGGGAACATCCTGCTTGGCGAGGGCCGCGGCTTCGAGATTGCGCAGGGCCGTCTGGGGCCGGGACGGATCCATCACTGCATGCGGGCCATCGGGCTCGCGGAACGGGCGCTCGAAATGATGTGCCGGCGCTCGCTTGAGCGCCGGCCCTTCGGCAAGCCCCTGGCTGACCAGGGCGTCATCATCGAGCGTATCGCGCAATCGCGCATCCTGATCGATCAGGCGCGCCTGCTGACCTTGCATGCGGCCTGGCGCATGGACACCGTCGGCAACAAGGAGGCACGCGCCGACATCGCCGAGATCAAGGTTACGGCCGGCGAGATGGCCTGCCAGGTGATCGACTGGGCGATCCAGGCCCATGGCGGTGCCGGCGTGACGGAGGATTTCGCCCTCTCCTACATGTTCAAGATCGCCCGCACGCTGCGCATCGTGGACGGCCCGGACGAGGTGCACCGCTTCCAGCTGGGGCGGATGGAGTTGAACAAGTACCGGCCGCCGCGCAATTCGCAGGCAGGAGCCGCGGCATGAGCGGTGACATGAGCCGCTCGTTGTTCGACCTGACGGGTCAGGTTGCAATCGTCACCGGTGCATCGCGCGGGATCGGGCGCGCCATTGCTGAGCGGCTGGCCCAGCACGGCGCCAGGGTGGTCGTGTCCTCGCGCAAGGTGGAGGCGTGCCAGGTGGTGGTCGACGCCATTGCCGCACGTGGCGGCGAAGCCTTCGCCCAGGCCTGCAACATCGGCCGGAAGGAGGATCTGCAGGCGCTGGTCGATGCCGCCACGGCACGCTGGGGCCGGATCGACACGGTGGTCTGTAACGCGGCCGTGAACCCACATTTCGGCCCCTCGATCGACATGCCGGACGAGATCTTCGACAAGATCATGGCGTCCAACATCCGCTCGAACCTGTGGCTCGCACATATGGTCATGCCGGGCATGGCAGAGCGCGGCGGCGGCGCGGTGATCGTCATCTCTTCGATTGGCGGCTTGCGCGGCTCGCCCGTGCTCGGCGCCTATGGCATCTCCAAGGCCGCCGACATGCAGCTCGCGCGCAACATCGCGGTGGAATGGGGCCCGCGCAATATCCGCGCGAATTGCATCGCCCCCGGGCTCGTGCGCACGGATTTCGCCCGGGCGCTCTGGGAGAACCCCGATATCTACCGCAAGCGTACCCGAGACACGCCGCTGAAGCGCATTGGCGAGCCGGACGAGATCGCCGGCGCCGCCGTGTTCCTGGCCTCCTCCGCCGGCAGCTTCATGACGGGGCAGACCATCGTGATCGATGGTGGCGTGATGGCCGGGTCACCGGCGGTCGGAGAGGACTGAAGCGATGGCCGCCGAGGCTCTCCCGCCAGCGGGCGCGCCCCTGCTGGTGCCGGTCCTTGAGAACCACCGCTTCGACGAGGGCGCTCTGGCTCGTTATCTGGCGGAGCACCTTCCCGACTTCGGCGGCACCGGGCTGACAGTGCGCCAGTTCCAGGGCGGCCAGTCGAACCCGACCTTCCACCTGCAGACGCCCGGCTGCGCCTATGTGTTGCGCAAAAAGCCACCGGGGAAGTTGCTGCCCTCCGCCCATGCGGTGGAGCGTGAGTTCCGCGTCATGCAGGCCCTCGCAGGCAGCGATGTTCCAGTGCCGGCGACGCGCCTGCTCTGCGAGGATCCGGCGGTCATCGGCACGCCCTTCTTCGTCATGGACCACGTGCCCGGCCGCATCTTCGCTGACCGCGTGATGCGCAGCGGTACATCTAAGGAACGCCGGGCCGTCTATGACGACCTCGCCCGGGTTCTAGCTGCGCTGCACCGCGTCGACTGGCGTGCGGTGGGGTTGGCCGATTTCGGCAGGGCTGAGCGCTACATGGAGCGGCAGGTTCAGCGCTGGACCCGGCAATGGGAGGCCTCGAAGGTCGAGGAGATGCCGGCCATGGACCAAGTGGCCGCTTGGCTTGCCGCGCATCTGCCGGCTGATGATGAAACGGCCATCGCGCATGGTGACTACCGGCTCGGCAACGTCATCCTGCATCCGGAAGAACCCCGCGTCGTCGCCGTGCTTGATTGGGAGCTTGCGACACTCGGCCATCCATTGGCAGACCTCGCCTATGCCTGCCTGACCTACCACCTCCCGCCCGGGCCGACCGGCCTGACCGGCGTGCTCGGCACGGATTACCAGGGGCTGGGCATTCCAACCCAGGAGGAGTTCGTCGCCACCTACTGCCAGGCAGCCGGGCGGCCCGTCCCGGCGGATCTGGATGTTTTCGTCGTCTTCTCGATGTTCCGCCTCGCTTCCATCGTCGCGGGCGTCTGGCGGCGTGCGCTGGACGGAAACGCTTCCGATCCGCGAGCCATCGGCTATCGCGATCGCTATCGCGGCATGGCCGAGGCCGCCTGGGACATCGCTCGGCGGCTTGGCGCGTGAATCGAAAACAAGGGGGAGCAGTCACGGAATGACACGGATGAATCCAGCCGGGCGTGATGCGCTGGCAGTGCCCGGAGCCCGCATCCTTGCGGACGGGCTGCGCTTCCCCGAAGGTCCCGTGGTGCTGCCCGATGGCCGAGTTGCTCTGGTGGAAATTGCTGCCGGCCGCATCACCGCTATCGGCCCGGATGGCAGCAAGTCCGTGCTAGCCACGCCAGGCGGCGGGCCGAACGGGCTCGCGCTCGGGCCGGACGGGATGCTTTACTGCTGCAACAACGGCGGCTTTGAGTGGATCGAGGGGGAGGGTGTCCTCCGCCCCCACGGCCAACCGGCGGACTATGCCGGCGGCCGGATAGAGCGGATTGATCCAGCCAGCGGCGCCGTGACGCTCCTCTATGGAGAATGTGACGGCAGGCGTCTGCGCGGGCCGAATGACATCGTGCTCGACGACAAGGGTGGCTTCTGGTTCACCGATCTCGGCAAGGTGCGTGCCCGCGACCGGGAGCATGGAGCGGTGTACTGGGCTGCACTCGATGGCAGCCGGATTGTCGAGGCAGCCCATCCTGTTCCCGGCGGCGCCAATGGCCTCGGCCTGTCACCCGACGGGCGTATATTGTACGTCGCCGAAACGGAGACCGGCCGGCTCTGGCAGTTCGAGATCCTCGGTCCCGGTGAGCTGCGGAAGGCGCCTTGGCCCAGCCCGCATGGCGGCACGCTGCTCTGCCAGATGCCTGGCTTCCGGAGGCTCGACAGCCTTGCGGTCACGGCCGCCGGCAATGTCTGCGTGGCGACGCTGGTGGCGGGCGAGATCACGACCGTCTCTCCGGAGGGGGAGATCCTCGACGTGGTCCGCTGCGGCGAGAGAATGCCGACCAATATATGCTTCGGCGGTCCCGACTTGCAAACCGCATACATCACGCTGTCCAACACGGGACGCTTGCTAGTCGTGCCTTGGGAAGAACCAGGTCTGGCGCTCACAGCTTAGGCCCGGGCTGCCTCGCGGCGGGGCCGCTACGGCATAGCAGCGGATATCCCGCCATCCACGACAAGTTCCGTTCCGGTGATGTGCTTCGCCTCGTCCGAGGCGAGGAACAGCACGGCATGCGCGATGTCCCAGGCATCGCCCATCCGCCCCATCGGTACCTGCGCATTGCGCCGGGCGATCAGCGCCGCAGCATCGTTGGCGCCGAGTTGCCGAACGAGCCGGTGCTCGACCAGCGGCGTATGCACGAGGCCCGGGATAACCGTGTTGCAGCGGATACCGAGCGCCGCATGCTCCATGGCCACTGATTTCGACAGCGCCAAGATCCCGTATTTCGAGGCGCTGTAGGCGACATGCGGACGGTCGGCGCTCATCCGGAGAGCGGCGATCGAGGAGAGATTGACGATGGCGCCGCGCCCACGCCGCTTCAGATGCGGCAGCGCGTGCTTGCAGCCGAGGAAGGCGCTGCGCAGATTGAGGTCGATCTGCCGCTCCCAATCTGCCTCCGCCATGCTCTCGGCCCCGCCGGGGAAGGATCCGCCGACATTGTTGACCAGGATGTCGAGCCCGCCATGCAGGGCAACGCAGCGGTCAAAGGCGGCGCGGAACTCATCTGAATTCGTGACGTCCGCGACATGGGCTGTCGCCGAGCCCCCTTCCCCCTGAATAAGGGCAAGCGTCTCGTCGACCGCCTCCTGCCGGTTGTCCAGCGCGAAGACAGTGGCGCCCTGCCGCGCCATCAGAACCGCCGTCGCCTTGCCATTGCCCCAACCAGTGCCGACCGAGCCGGCACCTGTGACGAAGGCGATCTTACCGTCCAGCCGCAGCATCCCATACTCCCCTGTCATGCCCGCTGGGAGCAACCCAGCATTCGCGTCCCCGGTTCAGTTCCGGACGGCCGCGCAAAGCCCGCCATCCACCAGGATCTCGGTACCCGTGATATATTTCGCGGCATCGGAGGCCAGGAACAGCGCCGCTTCGGCCACATCGAAGGCCTGCCCCATATGGCCCATCGGGACCTGTTCGTGGCGACGGCGGTAGAAGGCCTCGCGATCCAGACCGGTTTCGCGGCTCGCGAACTGTTCCGCGAGCTTCTCGACCAATGGCGTTTCGATCAGGCCAGGCAGGACGCAGTTCAGCCGCACACCGCGCCGCGCGTAATCGACCGCGACCACGCGGCTGAACTGCACCAAGCCCGCCTTAGCAGCAGCGTAGCCCGCCTGCGGCTTGCCCGTGTAGCGGATGGCGGCCGTGGAAGCGATGGAGACGATGGCGCCCTTTCGCTGCTGCTCCATCACTGGCAGCACGGCCTTGCAGCACAGGAAGGCGGATTTCAGATTGATGTCGATCTGGCTGTCCCAGACTTCCTCATCCATGGTTGCGGGGTCGCCGGGCAGCGACAGGCCGACATTGTTCACCAGAATGTCGATGCGGCCGAACTTCTGCAGGCATTCAGCGACCAGCGTATCCACCACGGCCTTATCTGTGACGTCTCCGGTGCCGAGCACGAAACGCCCGCCCTCCCCCTCCACGATGCGCCGCGTCTCCTCCCCGGCCTCGCGGTTCCGGTCGATGCCGTAGATCGTGGCGCCCGCGCGGGCGAAGGTGACGGCAATGGCCTTACCATTGCCCCAGCCCGGGCCCTGCGACCCGCAGCCGGTGACGATTGCCACGCGGTTCTCAAGAGCGGCCATGGGCAGGCGCCCTCATATCGTCATGGTGGTCGATCTTCAGCGCTTCCAGGAACCTCGAGACCATGTTGTAGGCGCCGATGGTCGCGGTCAGCTCCACCAGGCAACGGTCGTCCAGGACACGACGCACGCCGGCAAAGATCTCGTCCGGCACGCGGATTTCACGCGTCATCGCGTCGCAATAGCCAAGCACGGCAGTTTGGACCTCGTCGAAAAGGCCCGACTGTCGCCATTCGCCGAGCGCGGCAACCTGGGCCTCAGTGAGCCCCTCGCTCAGGGCAATTGGCGCGTGTTGCGCGGCCTCATAGGGCGCGCCATTCAAATGCGCGATGCGCATGATGACCAACTCCCGCAACCCACCCGGAAGCATGCACTCATGGCGGATCGCAGTCAGGAAGCGCAGCCAGCCTTCTGCCACTGGGCCGCTATGGAGCAGCATGGCATAGAGGTGAAGAAGGCTTCCACGTTCGCGGATGATGCGCTCCACCAACAAGGACGTGTCTGGTTTTGCCGGATCGGCATAGGCGATGCGGGCCAAGGCGTCTCCTCTCCGCGGTGATCGCGCCCTCTCGGCGCGTCGCCGCTGCTGCTGTCCTGTGCCGGACCTGCGGTAAGCGGAACAGCAGCTTGGCCTCCGGTCAAGGTCTTCAGTCCACCGGGCGGACCTGCAGCTTGCGTCGCACTCGCTAGACGTTCCTTTCAGCAGCCGGCAAGATCGCCCAGTCGCGGCGGCCTCCGCCGCCACCGCAGGAACGGCAGCGCATGACACTCCTCGCTTCGCTCAAGGGCCGGCTGTCGCTGCCGGTGATCGGTTCACCCTTGTTCATCATCTCCGTTCCAGACCTGGTGGTGGCGCAATGCACGGCCGGGGTCATCGGGAGCATGCCTTCGCTCAACGCACGCCCTGCATCGCAGCTCGAGGACTGGTTGGCCGAGATCCGGGAGCGGCTCGATGCGCATGATGCACGCCATCCGGAAGCACCTTCGGCCCCTTTCGCGGTGAACCTGATCGTGCATCGCTCCAATGACCGGCTGGAACACGACTTGGCACTCTGCGCGAAGCATCGCGTTCCCTTGGTTATCACCTCGCTCGGTGCGCGCCCGGAGGTGAATGACGCGGTGCATGCCTATGGCGGTTTCGTGATGCACGATGTGATCAACCAGACCTTCGCCCACAAGGCCGTCGAGAAGGGCGCCGACGGGTTGATCCTGGTCGCCGCCGGTGCCGGCGGGCATGCTGGAAGCCTCTCCCCCTTTGCCTTGATGCAGGAGACCCGCGCTTGGTTCGACGGGCCGATTGCCCTCTCCGGCGCCATTGCGAGCGGCCGTTCCATCCTGGCAGCGCAGGTGATGGGCGCTGACTTCGCCTATATCGGCAGCGCCTTCATCGCGACCGAGGAGGCACGTGCCGCCGAGGCGTACAAGCGCATGATTGTCGACAGCAAGGCTGCGGACATCGTGTACAGCGACCTCTTCTCAGGCGTCCTGGGCAACTACCTGCGCGGCTCCATTAGCAATGCGGGGCTAGACCCCGACGCCCTTCCTGCCCCGGACCGTTCCAAGATCGACTTCTCATCCGACCGGAAAAGGGCCTGGAAGGACATCTGGGGCTCGGGCCAAGGCATCGGAGCGGTACGGGAGGTCGAACCCGCCGCCGCCCTGATCTCCCGGCTAAGAGACGAATACAGGCAGGCGGTTCAGGAAATGGGCCTCGCACGCGCACTGATCCGGCCAGAGTGAAGGCGGCAGCCCGCAGCCTAGCAGCGGCGCATCAGCGCTGCTCGCCTTACTCCTCCTGATAGATTGCAGCACCCAGCAGCCCTGTATGTGGCCGCATCACCTGATTGATCGGCAAGGTCCCGAGATAACCCGAGAAGCGCCCTTTGGCAGTGAAACCCTCCGTCAGCGCAGAGACGTCGAGCAGCGGACCTAGGTTCCGGCATAGGCCACCAGTGATGTAGACGCCGCCATCGGCCAGGAGGGTCAAGGCCAGGTCACCTGCTGCCGCACCCAGGATTGCGGAAAACATCCGCAAGGCGTCGAGGCAGATGGGGCAATTTCCGGCCGCAGCCCCGTCCGAAATCTCGGTCGGAATCCCAAAGCGCTCCGGCACCCCCTTGATTTTCGCCAGACCATTGGCGAGCCGCAGCAGGCCGGGCCCGGAGAGCAGGCGCTCCGTGGAGACATGGCCGAATTCGCCCCGTAGGTGGCGGAGGATTTCGGCTTGCTGGTCGTCCTGGGGCGAAAAGGACGCGTGACCTGCCTCGCTGGAGAGCACCCGCGCCTTCGCGCCGTCCTCCAGCAGGAAGGCCACACCCAGGCCCGTGCCCGGGCCAATGACTACGCGCGGCCGGCCTGCGCGGGGCGTGCCGGGCTTCAGCAGGCGAATATCCTCCTGACCAAGGCCACGGATTGCGGCAGCTTGCGCCACGAAGTCGTTGATGATCGTCAGCCGGCGAAGGCCGAGGCGATCCCGCGCATCTGGGATAGTGAAGCGCCATGGGCTGTTGGTGAAGGCCACCTCATCACCGAGGACGGGGGTGGCAACGGCGAAGACCGCCTCATCCACTGCGCGTCCGGCGAGGTAGGTCTGAGCCGCTTCGATCAGCCCGGGGTACTGGGTGACCGGCAGTTTGCGCTCGTCCTGCGGAACGCCGCCCGGTTCGCAGAGCGCGAAACGCGCATTCGTGCCGCCAATATCGCCGATGAGCCGCATGCTCATTCCCCCTCCTTCACCCCGCCTATTGGCACTCCGTGGATCCGTTGGCGCAGCTCCTCCACCTCCGAACGTCGCGGATGCGCGGTGCCGGCATTGGACACCGCGGCGGCTCCGGCCGCGACGCCCCAGGCGAAGGCATCCTGTGCGCTCTGCCCGCGGGCGAGCGCGAGCGTCATGGCCGCCAGGAAGCTGTCCCCGGCCCCAACCGCGCCGCGCACGACCACATCCAGCGCGGGCAGGCGCAGCGTGCCCTCGGCTGTGGCCAGCAGGGCTCCATCCCGGCCCAGGGTGACGGCGACCAGACGAACGCGCCCGGAGCGGACCAGCTCCACCGCCGCCTGCTCCAGCAGCACCTGCTCGCGCAGTTCACGCCCGATCAGCGCCTCAAACTCGCCGAGGCTTGGCTTCACCAGCTCCACTCCACCCTTCTCGAGGGCGAGGTGGAGTGCCTCGCCGGAGGTGTCGAGCACGAAGCGCGTACCGCGCTGCTCCGCGATGGCGCCGATGCGTGCGTAGAAATCCGGGGGCACGCCAGCTGGCAGGCTGCCGCTGGCGACGAGCCATCCCCCCTTGATCTCCTCAAGGGCTCTCAAAGTCGCTGCCCATTCGGGTCCGGTGACAGTCGGCCCCTCAGGGACGAAGCGGTATTCCAGATCGCTGCTCTGATCATGGATCGTCTGGCTGATACGCGTGCGTCCCTGGATCGGGATGCTGCGCCGTGGCACCTCGGCCTCGTCGAGCAGCTCCTCGAGGAAGCGGCCGGTGACTCCGCCTGCCAGTATCATCGCCAGCGTTTCGCCACCCAGCTCACGCACCACGCGTGAGACATTCACGCCGCCTCCGCCGGGGTCCTGCCGCTCGTTGAAGGTCCGGACCTTCCGTATCGGCTGCACGGCCTTGGCCTCGCTGGCCAGGTCGATCGTTGGGTTCAGGGTGAGCGTGGTGATCAGCGGAGGCATCGAAAAGGCTTACCTTCGGATGGATGTCTTGTGCCGGGTATAACGCGCTTCGCTCACCCATAGACGCTGGCCACACCACGGCAAGGGACCGGCGCTCACCACTACGTCAGATGCCGCAGGCCCACACGGAAACGAGAGCGAACAGGGCCCGCTAAGCCGTGCCGGAGACCGGTCCACGTACTGAGGTAGGCAGCCGACTATCCCAGCCGTAGATTCAGCATCGTCGTCCCCTTCGTGCCCGGCGGCGGCACGAATGCGCTGGCCCGGTTCACCGCCAAATACATGGGTGTCACCTGACGGCACCCTGTTGTGGTGGACAACCGTCCAGGTGCATCCGGAAAGCTGGGGACCAAGTTGCTCCTGCGCGCGACGCCCGATGGCTACATGCTGCTGATGGCCTGGACCGGCGCTTCGATGACGGTGGCCGGGAAGGACAAGCCCTTCTCGATGCGGCAGGAGTTGGCGCCCATCACCCTGGCCGCAGCGCCGGCGTATCTCGCCGTGTCACATCCCTATTGCCACCAGCGCGCCTCTCGGCACCGCTATTTCCCAGGCAAATACAGCCGAACTTTACCTGAAGCCGGGTAATCTGTGCGTGGCTAGGCTGGAAGGCGTGATGGAACTGCGCACGCACATCGTGTCGCCAGCCAGTTGACGGAACAGCCGTGGCGGAGACCGAAGGATCTTTCCTCCGGCCTCCGCTGTCGATTCGGCCGGAGTGGCGGCCCGAAAGCGACTGAGACGGTGCGGCGGAGGCTACGCCGCTGACACTTTGAAGGATCTTCCGTTCACATGCGTTCACTTAGAATGCTGTAGCTCTTTGTTTGAAGAGCGGAATCATGCTTTCGGGCGGTCCCTCCCTGCAGCGATCTGCGCTAGGCATCCTCGATCCGGTCCACATAGCGGAGCCCCGCCTGTTCCAAAGCGGGTCGCATCCCGTAAAGATCCAGCCCTAGAACACCCGAAGCCAGCTTGCTGCGCTTACCTTCCTCATTCGCTTGCCGCTTCTCGGCAGCCGCGAGGGTCGCCTCGATCTCCGCAGCAGGAACGACGACCACGCCGTCATCATCCGCCACAACAATGTCGCCCGGCCGCACGGAGACGCCCGCGCAGACCACCGGAACATTCACCGAGCCGAGCGTCGCCTTCACCGTCCCGCGCGCGGATATGGCCCGGGACCAGACGGGAAAGCCCATCTCCCGAAGCACCGCCACGTCACGCACGCCGGCATCGATGACGAGGCCGCGCGCGCCGCGCGCCTTCAGGGAGGTTGCGAGCAGGTCGCCGAACATGCCGTCCGTGTTGTCGGTTGTGCAGGCGACGACGAGGATGTCCCCCTCCTGGCACTGCTCCACGGCAACATGGATCATCCAGTTGTCGCCGGGCTGTGCCAGCACGGTGACGACACTGCCAGCCGCTGCCGCGCCAGCCCAGGCCGGGCGCATATAGGGCTTCATCAGGTTCGGCGCCCGCCCCGAAGCCTCATGCGTCGTCGAGACGCCAAGGGGTATGAATCGGCTGATCGTGGCAAGATCGGCGCGCGGGTTGTGGCGGACGACGACGGGGTTCATGCCAGCACCTCCACGGCATCAGGGAAGATGGTCTGATAGGCTTCCCCGTAGGTCATGGCTTTGCCCGAATTGCGCCCGCCCTGCATGCCGCGGTTCAGTGCGACGCGCTCGTAGTAGTCCCAGAGGTGGCGCTGGGCGGGAAGCTGCTCGAAGGCTTTCCACTTCGTCCCCCACACCTCGGTGATGTTGAGGATACGGTTCGGCTTGAAGCCGCATTGCTCAGGCTGGTGCGGTTCGAACTGGAAGACCTGTGGGGCGGAGTAGGCGACCCCGCCACGGCCGGGCTTATGGCCCGCGGCCTGGGCGATGATCCGCGCCTCCTGCGCGAAACGGGATGCCTCCGGGTGATCGACATTGTAGGGATCGGCCACCGCATGGGTGAGCACGAAGGACGGGCGGACCTCCCGGTAGATGTCGATCAGGCGGTCCAGCATGGCCTCCGTCAGGCGGAGCGGATAATCGCCGGCATCGAAGAACTCGATCTCGGCGCCGAGCACCTGAGCGGCCGCCTCGGCCTCGGCGCGGCGGCCGGCCTTGCAGGCCTCCAGCGTCATGCCGGGCTGTTTCCAGGCCCCCTGGCTCTCGCCGCGCTCCCCGTAGGAGAGGCAGACGATCTTCACGCGGTAGCCTATCTTCGCATGCAGCGCGATGGCGCCGCCCGCGCGCCAGACGAAGTCACCGGGATGGGCGGTGACGACAAGGCCGGACTTCTGGGTGGCTGACATGGTGGGCTATCCTCCTAGCGCGCCCAGTAGAGGCGGTCGGGATTGTCGATCAGGATCTTGCGGCGGGCCGTCTCGTCCTCCACGGCCAGGGCCAGGAGGTCCACGAGGTCGCCATCATTCGGCATGTCGCCGGCGATGTTCGGATGCGGGAAGTCTGTGCCCCACAGAGTCCGATCAGGCGCCGCCTCGGCCAGCCGGCGGGCGAAGGGCACTGCATCGTGGAAGGGGGCCCCGGCGCTGGAGACACGCTCCGGGCCGCAGATCTTCACCCATGCCAACTCGTTGCGCATCAGTTCGAGCAGGCGGCGGAATGGCTCCTGCTCCAGCCCATTCTTCGCCTGCACGCGGCCCATATGGTCAATGACAAAGGGCACCTTGATGCGGCCGATGCGCTCCGCATGCTCCAGGATGTCCCCAGCATCCAGATGCAGCACGACGTGCCAGCCGAGCGGCCGGATTCTGTCCAGCACGCGATCGAAGGCCTCCAGATCCGGTGTCCCGCCGAGGTGCTTCACGAAGTTGAAGCGCACGCCGCGCACCCCACCGCGGTCCAGTTCCTCCAGTCCTGCATCCGTGATGCTGCCGCCAACGATCGCGATACCGCGATAGGCGCCCCCACTACGGCCGATCGCATCGACCATCGCCGTGTTGTCGGTGCCGTGGCAGCTCGCTTGCACGATCACCGCGCGCTCCACGCCGATGGCGGCGTGGACCCGGCGCAGGTCCTCCACTGGTGCATCGGGCGGCGTGTAGGATCGGTCAGGCGCATAGGGGAACCTGTCCGCCGGACCGAAGACATGGCAATGCGCGTCGCAGGCGCCCGCCGGCAGCTTGCAGGCAGGCGTCCTGGGATTCGGATCCGGGGCCTTGCAGGTCTTCATGCTCATCGCCTCTCGATCACTGCCGCTCAATGCCAGCGCGTTCGATCACGCGGCGCCACTTCTCAGCTTCCGTCTCCATCAGCCGGCCCAGGGCGGCAGGTTCGTCACCCTTGGCCTCCACACCCGCATCCAGCAGCTTCGCGCGGATGGCCGGATCCGCCAGGGTGGCATTCAGCTCCCGGTTCAGAAGGGCGATCACCGGCACTGGCGTGCGCGCCGGGGCAACCACGGCGTTCCAGGAGGTCACGTCGAAGCCGGACAACCCGCCCTCTTGTAAGGTCGGCACATCCGGCAAGTTGGCCGCACGCTGGGCCGAAGTCACGGCGACGGCGCGAAGCGAGCCGTCCCGTATCTGGCCCATCAGCGGCGCCACGATCTCGAAGGCCGCGGTCACGTCATTGCGCAACAGGCTGGTGAGCAGTGCGGGCGTGCCGGAGAATGGAACGATGGTCGCCTCCACATTGGCGGAAGTCTTGAACAGCTCGGCGGACAGGTTTTGCGTGCTGCCGACGCTGATCGTGCCGATGTTGCTGTTGCGCGGGTCATTCCTCAGCCGCGTGAGCAATTCCTGCACCGTGCGGATCGGCGAGCCAGGCGCAACCAGGATAGCGATGGCGAAGGTGCCCATCAGCCCGACTGGCGCAAAATGGCGGATCGGGTCGAAAGGTAGAGAGCGGAAGAGCGACTTGCTGATGGCATTGGCATTGGTCGCGACCATCAGCGTGGCGCCGTCGGCCGGGGCCGCAACCAGGACTTGGCCTGCGACGATGCCGCCCGCGCCGGGGCGATTCTCGATCACCACCGGCTGCTTCAGCCGCTCGGACAGGGCGGCGCCGACGGTGCGGGCGGTCAGGTCCGCCACGCCTCCGGCGGCGTTGGGCACGATCAGGCGGATGGGCTTGTCCGGGAGCGTCGCCTGGGCGGCGGCCGGGCCAGCCCAGACCGCAGCGGCCAATCCAACCAGACGCAGGGCATCACGGCGTTGGATGTTCACGGGCGTCTCCTCATCTTCCGCACCTTCCGCAGCGTGGTGCTGGCGCTTTCACTGGCAGGAAGCCCGCTACTCGGCGGCAGCCTTGCGCGGCACCGTTGCCGCCACTGCGTCGAGCAGCGCCTCCAGATCGGTCGTGGCGAGCGCCGCCGGCCCCATCTCGCGCCCTCGCGCCGCCGCCCAGTCCTGGCGCTCAGCGATCGGGGCGCTCAGGAGCGGTTCCACGCCGGCCTCCTGCACGGTGCGGGCCACCTCGCGCATCTCCTCCGCCCGGCGCTTGCCATGGATCAGCGCGCGGCTGATCACGTAACGGGCCAGCCCGCGCCAATCCTCATGCTGCAGCGTATCGGAGAGGGAACGCAGCACCTCCTTTTCCACCCCATAATGGCGGGCGGCGAGCATGCATTCGGTGGTCAGTGCCTCCAGCCCCTTCACCATGACGCTGCGACACATCTTCACGGAGGAGGCCTTGCCGATCTCCTTCGAGAAGGCCGTCAGGTCCATGCCGAAGGGTGCCATCAGGGCCATGAAGTCGGGCGCATCTCCACCGCCCAGCAGCATCGGGGAGCGCAGGCCGCGGGGTGGAACGCTGCTCATCACCGCCGCCTCCACATAGCGTCCGCCGGCCAGGGAGGTGGCGCGCGCATTTGCCTGCTTGGCCGCGGGCGAGATGGAGTTCACATCGACGACAAAGGGCGCATGCCCGAGCCCTCCCGCCAGCGACTGCACCGCTGCCGCCGCGGAGCCGGCGGTCACCGAGACGAAGATCACCTCGGCCTGCGCCGCGGCCTCAACGGCCGTCGCGTGCAGGGTAACGCCGGCGGCGGCCGCGCGGTCCCGCGCTGGTGCCGCGATGTCGAAGGCGTGCAGCACCCCTGCCCCGCCCTCCTGCAGGTCGCGGGCGAAGATGCTGCCCACTTCGCCGAAGCCGATGATCGCGAAGCTTGTCATGGCCCTTCCTTCACTCCGCCTCGGCCGGAAGGCCGCCCCAGATTTCCTCGATGCTCAGCGGCCGCGGCAGCATGTCCTGCTCGGCCATGTACCGAAGGGCGAGCTCCAGCACGGGGCGCAGTTCCGCGCGGTTGCCGGGTGGTGGGCCACGCTCGCCTGGGGGCACCAAGGCGGCAGCGGCACGGGCCATCCGCAGGAGCTCCGCCACAAGGTCGGGCCGGCGCGCCGCCAACTCCGCCGTGACGGTCAGCATGTGGTTGACTGGCACGATGTGGTGGCGCGACCAGAAGGTATCGGCCGCGGCGGCCGGATCAGGAAAGACGGTACGTAGGCCGGGATCATCCGGAGCATCGTTGCCGACGATTACCGCGTCCAACTCGCCCGCCTGCAGCATCGCCAGCATGTCCTCGCCGGGTGCGGCGCGCTCGGCCCAGGGCGGATCGGCAATGCCGGCGGTATGCGCGTCCTCGAAGGTGATCCAGCGGCACTCGGCTGGGCGTGGGCCGCCCTCCCCGGCGATGATGCCCCGCAGCCACATGCCCGTGGTCTGGCTATAGGCCCGCACGCCGATCCGCCGCCCGGCGAGATCCGCCGGGCCCCGCACCGGGCCCTCGGCACGGCAAAGCAGGGCTGATTGCTGAAAGCGCGCGGCGAGCACCACCGGCAGCAGCACCAGCGGCCGACCCATGGCCTTGGCCTGCAGGAAGGTCGCGATCGCCATTTCCGAGACGTCGAAGCGCATGTCCCGGACCATCGGTGCGAATGCGCGGCTGATCACCGGGATATCTGCGAAGTTCAAGCGCAGCAGCGGAGAGGTGATCGAGCCCTCCTTCAGTGCCCGCGTGCGGGGATAGCTTCCCATGGCGGCCTGCAGCACCGTCACTGCCTGCGGCGAATCCGGAGCCATCGGCCTAGTCCCCGGGCTGGGCACGCGGTGCCCGGCTCCCTACTGCCGACATAGGCATCGTCCTCCCGCCCAGTCATCGCGCATCGCTCGCCGCCGGGCCTCGGGAAGGTCCTAGCCCGGCTTCCGTGGCTCTGTCCTATCGCTTTCCCTCGACGTGCCATCACCGCCGGTTATAGCAATCAGGCCGGTCCGAAGCGCCGCGAGCATCCCGCTGCCGCCATCGGCATGGCAGGGAGCAGCCGTGGGTCCTATCGATCCTCTTCCCGCCATTCCCAAGGCGGTGTCCTCTGGCTTTCGGGTAGCGCCCAAAGCCCGGCCTGAGCACGTCGGGCCTCCTTCTCCAGGACCAGCAGTGAGGGATCGTGGCTGTAGCGGCGATACACCCAGGCTGCGCCGCGCCGCACCATCTCCGCGTTCACGTCGAGCGAGCCCGCATACACCCGGCCTACGGTCCGGCCGTAGCGGTCGACATCCTGCACCACGACGCGCGCCCGCTGCTGGAAGACCATCGAGGCCAACACCTGCCGCGCCCGGCTGCCATAAGGTTGGCGGCTCTCCGGCGTGTCGATCTCCCCCAGGCGAATCTTCACCTGCCTACGCTCATGGGTCAGTAGAGTGAGGGTGTCGCCATCCGTGATGCCCACCACCCGGCCGCGCAATTCAGCGCCCCAGGCGGAAGTGGTGGTCAGCAGGATAAGGAGGAGGACGCGGAGCATCCAGGCGGTTTAGCGCGTCACGGTGAAGAGCGCGTTGCCGCGGCAACCCCTTTCCGCACCCGCAACTTCAGCCCATCGCGCACCCGGGGTGCGCGGCCCGGCTCACGGCAAGCCGCGAGGCGGCAATCGCAGGTTAAAGCAGGGCAGCGACCGCAGCCTGCCGCTCCGACTGGGCCTGCCCCACCTGCCGCCTGCGCGTCAGGCCCAGCGCCTCATCCTCCGCGAGCCTATCGCGCATCCGCTGCACCATCCGCCGCACCTCGACCGGCGCGGTGCCGCCGGTCACGTTGCGGGAGGCGACGGCACGAACGGGATCGAGAGCCGCCTCCACGGCCGACGCCTCCAGGCCCGAAAGACGTCCGGCCACTTGCCGGGCCGCATCGTCCACCATCGCCAGCGTTGCCTCATGCGCACCCAGCCCGGCATCCATCAGGCGTCGCACCACCGCGCCAGCCACGTGGTGGGCCGTGCGGAAGTCCATTCCGGCCTGGCGTACCAGCAGGTCGGCTAACTCCGTCGCGGTCGAATGGTTCGCGCGCGCCCGCTTCAGGAGCAGGTCGGCATTGGGGCGTACGGAGCTGGCGGCAATGCGAGCCAGCTCGATGGCGCGACGGGTTTCCGTCAGCCCCGTCCAGACCATGGCCTGTCCCTCCCGATGCGCGTCGAGGGTATTGGTGAAGTGGCTCGCGCGCACGCAGGCCCCCATGGACATCACGGCGGCGAGAACATGCGAGGCCTTGGCCTTCAGATGCTCGAGCACCACCGGATTCTTCTTCTGCGGCATGATCGAGGAGGTGCCGCAGACGGAATCCGGGAACTCCACCGCCGAGAACTCATGTGTGACAGAGACATGCATGTCCTCCGCGAAGCGGGACAGCGTCAACGCAAGCTGCGCGGCGGCCGAGACCACTTCAAAGGAGAAGTCACGGCTGGCAACGCAGTCCAGCCCGTGCTCCAGCACCGCATCGAAACCCAGCAACCTCGCGACCAGGGCACGATCCACTGGGAAGGAGGTGGTGGCCAGCGCCGCCGCACCCATGGGCGAGAGGTTGAGCCGCCCCCAAGCCTCCTGCAGCCTCGCCGCGTCACGCTCCAGAGCGGAGGCGATGCCGGAGAGATAATAGCCGAAGGTGATGGGCTGTGCGGGCTGAAGGTGGGTGTAGCCGGGCACCACCACCTCGGCGAAGATATCCGCGCGGTCCAGAAGGGAACCGCGCAGCGCGGCGGCAGCCTCCAGCAGGTCGAGCAGGATGCCGCGCATGCGCAGCCGGTCGAGCGCGGCGGACAGGTCGTTGCGGCTTCGCCCAATATGCAGCCGCCCGCCGGCATCGGCGCCGGCGAGTGCGATGATCCGTGCCTCGACGTTGAAATAGGCGTCCTCCAGCATCGGATCGGCCTCGATCGCCCCTGGTCCCTCCTCGGCCACGCGGCGCAGCGCGCCGGCGAGGGTGGCGGCCACCTGTGGCGTGACAATGCCCTGGCGCGCGAGCATCACGAGATGCGCCTCGTTCAGCGCGGAGAGATAGGGAAAGGTCGCCTCCAGCTCACCGGCTAAGCGTGGGAGGTAGATATGCTCGATGACCTCGGGGGCGATGCCCTGGGTCAGCCGGCGACTGACCTTGGAGGCAGGTACGGCAGATGGATGCGACATGATGGGTCCTGTGGGGTTCTTCAGACCGCGCTGGCATCGGGCATGGCCGGAGCGCGCCGGTCATGGCCGACAGCGAGCCGGCGCTCCAGCCGGCGGGACAGGGCAGTCAGGATGGAACAGATGGCGAAGTAGGTGAGGAGGACGACCGAGTAGATGCCGAAGGCCGGGTTGATCCCCAGCATCACGGTGCTGCGCTCGATGATGAGGCCGCCGGCCTTGAGGAACTCGGTGACGCCGACCAGGGCACCGAGCGAGGTGGACTGGATGATGAGCGCCAGCAGCCCGGTATAGGCGGGCAGCACGGCGCGGAGTGCCTGCGGCCAGAGCACCAGCAGATAGGTCTGCCACAGGCGGAGCCCGAGTGCCGTCGCCGCTTCCCGCTGCCCTTTCGAAACGGAGCGGATGCCGCCGCGCACGATTTCGGCGCCATTCGCCCCACCCCAGAGGGACAGCCCTATCGCCGTGGCGGGAAAAGGCTCGAGCGGCATGCCGAGGAGAGGCGCACCGAAGAAGATGGTGAAGATGGTGACGATCAGCGGGATGTCGCGAAACACCTCGACATAGAAGGCCGCGAGGATACGGACCAATGGGGGCCGCAAGGTTGCCAGCGTACCGAGCACGATACCGATGATCGTCGAGACGAGCAGGGTTACCAGGGCGAGCAGCAGCGTCGCGCGCAGCCCGATGAGCAGCAGCGGCATGTTCTCGCGGACGAGGGCCAGGGTCTGCATCAGGCGGCCCTGAACGGCGCGGAGAGGCGGTGGTCCAGCGCGCGCACGGCAGCGCTGAGGGTGAGGACGACGGCCAGGTAGCCCACGAGCAGCACGGCCAGCATCTCGAAGGCGCGGAAGTCGTTCGCGATGCGGTCGAAGGCGACACCGCTCAGCTCCTGCACCCCGATGGCAGAGAGATAGGCCGAGTTTTTCACGAGGGAGACCGCCGTGTTCAGCATCGAAGGCAGCCCCGTGCGAATCGCGAGTGGCAAGCCGACGAGGCGCAGATACTGCACGCGGGTCAGCCCTAGCGCGCTCGCGGCCTCGCGCAGGCCGGGCGCAACAGCGGCCAGGCCACCGCGCACGTTCTCCACCTGGAAGGCGCCGGCCCAGAGCGTGAGAGCCAGCACGCCGGTCCAGAATAGCGAGAGCGTCAGGCCGATGGCCGGTAGCCCGAAGAACAGGAAGAAGAGCTGAACCAGGATTGGCGTGTTGCGGATGAACTCGACATAGGCAGCCACCAGCGGCGACAGCACGGGCATGCGCATCATCCGCAGGCTCGCCCCCAGCAACCCGACCGCGAAGGACAGCAGCATGGCGAGGCTGCTGGCCTCCACCGTCAGCCGCATGCCCTGCCACAGGGCCGGCAGCTGGCGGGTGAGGTAGTCGAGATCGAAATCCATCAGCGCGCGTCGGGCTTCGGATCGTTAAAGGCCGAGAGGTAGAAGGGGCGGATCTCGGCGGAGACCACTGACTCGACCCACTTGTTGTACAGACCCTCGGCCTTCATGCGGTCCAGCGCCGCGTTGATCCAGGCCTGCCACTCTGGCTCGTTCTTGCGGAGGCCAACGGCCGCCTCGGTTACCGCAAAGGGCTCCTCGACAACGCGGAGGGAGGAATCGCGGGCGGCGATCACCACCAGCGTCGCGGCGTCATGCGCATAGGCCTCGGCCCGACCCTGCTGCAGCGCCTGCAGCGCATCCGAGGCGGTGTTGAGCCGGAGCGCGTTCAGCCCGGGCATGTTCGCATCGAACCACTGGGCCTGAGTGGTGCCGCGCAACATGACCACGCTGCGGCTGCGTACGTCATCCAAGGCACGGATCGGGCTGTCCTTCTTCACCAGCAGCCCCGAGCCGCCCCAGCGGTAGGAGTTGGAGAAATCGATGACCTGCGCGCGCTCGGGCGTGATGCCGAGCGTTGCGATCAGCAGGTCGACGCGGCGTGCGTTGAGCTGCGGGATGCGGTTGGAGGCGGTGACGCATTGCAGGTCGATCTTGTCGGCCGAGCCGAAGGCCCAGGCCGCCATCTGGCGGGCCATCTCGGTCTCGATGCCGGCGAAGCCACCATCGGCGCCGCGGAAGCCATAGGGCGGCTGGTCGCAGCGCACGCCGGCGCGCAGCACGCCCCCCTCGCGGATTCCCTGCGGAAGAGGTGGCAGGGTCTGGGCGGAGGCTGCCGACAGGCCGGCCAGGCAAGTGGCGGCGAGGATGGCGGCAGCGAGGCCCCGGCGAAGCACGCGCATGGTCAGCTCTCCTTGGATTGGGTCGAGGATGAGGGAACGCGTCCCGCTCGCTCCGCCAGCACCTCGGCTGGGTTCGCGGTGAAGTCGCGCAGGTGATAGGCAGCGCTCGCGATCGGCGCGGTCCAGGGGCCGCGCGCGGGGAATGGGACGGCGGGGAAGCCCGGGCGTGCGAAGAAGGCCGGGCGATTGGCGCGCCCGAGGACAAGCTGCGCCGCATGCCAGCCGAGATAGGTCATCAGCGCGACGCCGTTGCCGTTGCAGCCCACGGCATGCATCACCCCGTCCTTCTCTGCGATATGCGGCAGGCGGTCCGCGGTCATGCCGACATAGCCGCTCCAGGAATGGGTGATGCGGATCGGCGCAAGTTCTGGGAAGATCCGGAGCATCCGGTCCCGCATCCGCCGCGTCTGGACCTCCGGCGATGCGCCAAGCGCGCGCGGGCGGCAGCCGAGCAGCAGCCGCGTGCCATCTGGCGAGGGGCGCAGATAGGTCAGCTCCTTGCGGCTGTCCGTCACCATGCGGCGCTTCGGGATGAGCCGGTCCATCATGCCGGGCGGCAGCGGCTCCGTGGCGATCTGGTAGCTCATCACCGGGATCACCCGCCGGTGCAGCCAGGGGCTGGCGCGATCCGTGTAGCCATTGGTGGCATAGAGGACATGGGCGGCATGCACGTCGCCACGCTCGGTTCGCACCAGATGGCCCGCGCCGTCGCGCCCGGTGCCGAGCACGCGGGCATGGCTGTGCAACGTCGCCCCGGCAGCGCGGGCGGCGTGCCGCAGGGCGCGGTTCAGCTTGGCCGGATGAACGCCGCCGTAATCCTCCACGACGAAGCCGCCATGGAAGTAGTCGGAGCCGATCTCCTCCCGCTGCTCCGCACGGGAAAGCACCCGAATGGTGACGCCGGTGCGGCAGTGCAGCGTCTCCGCATTGCGCCGCAGGGTCGCGAGATGGGCCGGGGCGAAGGCGCCGAAGAAGCGGCCGCAGAGTTGAAGGTCGGCGTCCAGCGCCTCCCGCGCGACCAGGTCCTTCAGGAAGTCGAACGTCGCCTGGCTGTCCTCCAGGGCTGCCTCGCGCTCGGCCGCCGGCAGCCCGTCCAGGGCGGCAGTCAGCACCAGCTTCTGGCCAGAACTCACCATGCCGCCGGAGCGCGACGAGGCGCCGCCGCCGAGCGGGCCCGCATCCAGCACCGCAGCCCGGGCGCCGCCACGCGCCGCCTCCAGGGCAGCCGACAGGCCCGCGAAGCCGCTGCCGATGATCAGCAGGTCCACGGAGGCGGGCAGCGGCTCGTCCCTCGCCTCCTCGGGCGGCGCGGCATCCCACCAATACGGTTCAGCGCGGAAATCGGGATGGAAGATTGTCTCGCCCGTCATGCCGCCATCTCCAGCGCCGGGGGAGGCGCCCACTCCGTGTCGCGCTGCCCTGCCGCCGTCGCGACCAGCACGACGCGCGCTCCGGCTTGCAGCCATCCCGATTCCACGAGGGTTCCGAGGGCCGCGAAGGGTGCTGCCGCGCAGCGTTCAAGAAGCAGGCCGTGCCGGGCTGCGAGCGTGGCCTGCGCGGCCTCTGCCGAAGGATCATCGATCGTCAGCGCCGTGCCGCCGCTGTCCCGCACCGCCCGTAGCGCCTGGTCCGTCGCTGTGGCGCCCGCCGTGGAGGTTTGCCGGGTGCCGCCCTCGAAACGGTCCGTGACGCGCGCCCGGCCCGCCAGCACGGCAGACAGGCGTGGGAATGGCTCCACGGCAACGATGCGCGGAATGGCCGTGGGCCAGAACCCAGCATCCCGTAATGCGATGAAGCCGGCGGCGACGCCCCAGGCGAGGTCACCACGCGCCGTTGGAAGAATGATAGCATCAAAGCCTGCCGGCATGACCGCCGCCAGTTCGAAGGCGAGGCTTCGGTAGCCCTCCACACCCCAAGGATTGCTCCCGACAGCCGGCAGGCTGTGGTTGGTAGCCGGGTACCAGCCCTCTTGCCGCACCAGCCGCCGCGCCAGCTTCCAGCGCGCTAGTCCATCCGCCGCACCGACCAGTTCCGCCCCATGGGCCAGCAGCGTGCGGCGGACGGCGTCCGGAACGGCGGGGGTGATGACGACGCGGCAGCGCAAGCCACCCCGCGCCGCATAGGCCGCAAGCGAAATCCCCGCATTGCCGGAGGAGGCGCAGATGACGCCCGGCGCGCCCAGTTCCGCCGCGCGCGCAACGACGAGCGGCGACATGCGGTCCTTGTGGCTCCCGGTCGGATTCATCCACTCAGCTTTGATCGAAAGCGACCGGAGCGGTCCCGGTGCCGGCAGCGGGATCAGCGGCGTGCCACCCTCGCCGAGGGACGGCCAATCCAGATAGGGCATCCAGCCGGCAGCATCGGCCATCCGGCCCGTGCCCGGCGCCATGGCCGGACTGTTCGCATAAAGGGCAACAACGCTCGTCGGTGCCCCTTCGGCTCGTGCCTTGGGGCAGCCTTCGTACCAGTCACCGATCGGCAGCGCCGGGCCGCCCGCCAAGGATCGGAAGCCTGTCAGCTCGGGATTTCGACGCCAGAGGCCATTACCGCGCATAGCTGCATTGACGCGGACGCTGCCCTATGCCGTCAAATGCTCGATGAGGCAGCTTCCATTCTTAAGAGGCATGGGGAGTGGGCATGGACATCCGTCAGGTCGAAGCGTTCCGCGCTGTGGCACGCGCTGGCGGATTCTCCCGGGCGGCGCGGGTGCTGCGGGTGGGGCAACCCTCGGTGACGCGATCCGTCGCGCGGCTGGAAGGCGCGCTCGGCTTTCAGCTCTTCTCGCGCGGCCAGGGCGCGGCGCGGCTGACGCCAGAGGGCGAGGCCTTCCTGCGGGAGGTCGAGCACAGCTTCAGCGGCCTGGAGCGCCTCCGCGCAGCAGCCCAGGACATCCGCAGCTTCGGCACCGGGCGCCTGCGGCTCGCCTGTGCGCCCGCCCTGTCCGGCCGCTTCATGGCCGACGCACTACGCCGCTTCATGGACCGCCATCCTGCCGTGACCGTTTCGCTGCAGGTGCGCCCCTCGAGCACGGTGCATGAGTGGGTGGCCTCCCGGCAGGTTGACCTGGGCATTGCCACGCCGCGCACCGGCTTTTCCGCCGTCGAGGATGAGCCGCTGCTACGGTTGACGGGTGTTCTTCTCGTCACGCGCGGTCACCGGCTCGCCCGGCTCCGGCGGCCCATCACGCCAGCGGATCTGGTGGACGAGCCATTCCTGGCCCTTGCGCAGAACGAGGGCGCACGTCACGCGGCCGAGGCCGCATTCCGCAGTGCCGGTGTCGAGCCGCGCGTTCGCGTCGAGACAGCGAACAGCGCGACGCTTTGCGCCCTTGCCGCCGCCGGGCTCGGGGTGGCGTTGGTGAATCCGCTGGTGGCCGAGGACCATGGCGGGTTGCCCATCCTTGCCAAGCGCTTCGTGCCGGACGTCGCCTTCGACTATCGCCTCCTGAAGCTCCGTGGGGAGGTGGCTAACCGGCTGGCGGAGGAATTCGGCACGATGCTTCGGGGCATGGTCACGTCACTTGGGCATGGCTCCGGGACGATGAGCCATGTCCAGGTCTGAAGTGCTACCGGTCGCGTGGCAGCGAGCATCAGCCTTGCGGCGTGTGGCAGTCACGCATCGCTGGCAAGCCAGTCCAACCTGTCCTGGTCTGCCAGCCGCCAGGCATGGCTGAGCAGCCTCTCCCCGACCTCTCCCCCAAGAACCGGCCTGACGAGGGAAAGGAACTTGGTGCCGAGCGCCGCATCGGGCGTCGGATTTGCAAGGCTCCCGAGCGGTGCTGCCGTCGATGCCCGAAGTTCGCTGCCGTCCCGCAAGGTGATGACAACATGTGTCTCGGTCCGGCCGCAAGTCTCGTCCACGACGGCCTCGATCCGCCGACGCAGCGCCACAACCTCCGGTGCCAGCACGCGCTCGTCGGAGAACTCGGCCTCGCCGCCAGCGCCATCCACTAATGCCACCGCGGCCGCGTGGAATACGCTAAACTTACCCTCCAGCCCGCTCCTGGGCTCCCTTTTGCCGGTAAGATCCAGCACGAGCGGATGAACACGCATCTGGATCCGCTCGACATTATCGACGGAGAAACCCGGCTCGCCCCTCAGCCGAATGCAGAGATCGATGGCCGGATGCACCACCAGCCCGCAGGCGAAGGGCTTGTAGGTGTTGCGCATGATTTCCCATCGCCCACCCAGGCCATCGCTGATCCGCTCCGGGGCAAAGTCGCTGGAAAGCACCTCGGCAAAGCCGCGGCGCCCCTCGATGGCATCCGGCGCCGCGCCGAAGCCCTCCGCCGCCAGCAGCCCGGCGAGGATACCATTCTGCGCCGCACGTCCGGGATGGAAGCTCTTGGTCATGGTGCCGAAATGCACGCGCAGGCCGACCGGCTGCGTGGCGCCGATGCCGATCGCCCAGGCGGTCCGCTCGGCGTCAAGGCCGAGCAACCTGGCAGCAGCAGCGGCCGCGCCGATCGAACCCGCCGTGCCCGTGATGTGAAACCCGGCATCGTAATGGGTGGGCGAGACGGCCATGCCGACCCGGCAGGCCGCCTCCACCCCCAGGATGAAGGCGGTGAGCAAGGCCTCGCCGCTTGCGCCTCGCGCCTCCGCAAGGGCCAGCGCGGCGGAGAGCACCGGTGAGCTCGGATGGATCAGCGTCCCTTCATGCGTGTCGTCGAAGTCCGCGACATGGGAGGAGACACCGTTCACGAGCGCCGCAGCCATGGGATCGGCGCGCCGCCGCATACCGAGCAGCGTGGCCTCGGGCCGTCCGCCGAAAGCCGTCGCGGCGCGGGCGGCGGCCAGGACGCCTGGGTGCGGCGCCCCGCCGATGGCACAACCGAGCCAGTTCACGAAGGAGCGGAGCCCTTCGTGCCGCACCTCCTCCGGCAGGCTGCTCCACTCCGTCTCAGCGACCAGCGCCGCAAGCGCCTGGGTTGCTCCGTCGGTCATCCGCACTCTCCTCACTCGATCCGCGCACCCGAGGCACGCACCACTGGCGCCCAACGATCGCGCTCGGCTGCAATCAACGCCGCGAACTCGGCAGGCTGGCTCGTCGCTATCTCGGCTCCTAACCCCTCCAGCTTGGCGCGCACGCCCTGGTTAGCGAGGACGCGCACGACATCCGCCGACACACGGCGGACCAACGCCTCCTCGGTGCCCTTCGGTGCGAGCAACCCGAACCAGACGCCTGCTTCCATGTCCTTGCCCAAGGCCTTCGACAAGGCGGGCACGTCCGGCAGGATCGGCGATGGCTCACGCGAGCCAATGGCCAGGCCCCGTAACCGCCCCTCGCGGATCAGGTCGGCGGAGGAGGCCGTGTTGACGAACATCGCCGAGACCTGCCCGCCCACTACATCGTTGAGGGCCGGAGCACTGCCGCGATAGGGCACATGCGTCAACTGTATGCCCTCGGCCGTGCGGAACAGCTCCATTGCAAGATGGGTGGCGCTGCCGTTTCCCACCGAGGCATAGGTGACTTCGCCTGGGCGCGCCTTCGCCAGCGCGACCAGTTCGGCGACAGTGCGTGCCGGCACGGCGGGATGCACCACAAGCACGAACGGAAGTCGCGCGATGAGGCTCACTGGCCCGAAATCCCGGACGGGGTCGTAAGGCAGGCTCGCATAGAGGCTTGGCGCCATCGCAAGCGGCCCGACATCCGAGACCAGGAAGCTGTATCCATCCGGCGCGGCCTTTGCGCCGGCATCCGTTCCGATCGTGCCGCCGGCGCCGGGCCGGTTCTCCACCACCACCGGCTGCCCCCAACTGGCCTGCAGTTGCTCAGCCACGACACGGCCGATGATATCCGTGCCGGACCCCGGCGGATAGGGAACAATGATGCGCACTGGCCTGGTGGGCCAAGTCTGGGCGCTTGCAGGCATCGATACCGCGGCGATGGCGGCAGCCAGCATCGAACGGCGGCACAGCATGGCGTATCTCCCTCTTCCCGCTTCAGTGGCGGTTCTTCCGTTGCGCTCTGGATCTCGCATCCAGCACAGCCGGCACAGCAATGCCTGCCAGGAGCGCCAGCGAGAGCCCGCGCCTTGCTCCGTCGTTGCAACCTGAAACCGGTTCCGCCGAGGTGTCCACCCCACGAGACTTCGTGCATCCTTCCGAACGCCGAGACAGGCGCTGAGACCCTGCGGCAGCGGACGGGGGTTGGCAGCCCGATCGCCTTTCAACCTGTCCACCCGCGCCTCCTTCGCCAACCTCTACCCGAGAGTGCTGCTCGACGCGTCGACCTAGCTCGACGCCTCGGCCCGCATCGCCGGGGGCAGCCCGCAACACCCGGACACTCTCCTGGGGGCGCACCCCGGTTTCAGCTTGCCGTCGCCAAGTGGTTGGTGCTCTCATACCCTCTCGGGAATGAGGCAGAAGTGACCATGGCGTGGTCAGCAACGCTTGGAGCATTGGCTCTGCTCGGTGTGCTTCTACCGGCGAGTGCCCGATCGGATTGGGAATACACGCGCTGGACCATGACGCCGGCAGAGGTCGTGCGAGCGTCCGGCGGCTCTGCGAGGATGTTGCCGCAGGCGGAAAGACGGCGCCTCGAGGAAGCCAAGCTGGAGTATGCCGCCGAAGGCGCCTTCACGGACGGGCCGCTGCGCCTGCAAGTCCGCTTTTCCTTCGACACAGGGACAGGAAGGCTCGCCTGCATATCCTATGCGGTGCCGAGCGAAGCGCAGAATGAGCTACTGCGCAGCTGGCTCGTGCGCCATTATGGCCCACCCGCCTCCGAAGGTGGCCTGCCGGTGATCGGCATGCGGACTGCAAATTGGAAGAACCCGGACAACATCGATCTGACGACAACAAGCGGCCAGCCCGCATTCGTGCTACACTGCGCGCCGCCCGACCTGCGGCAGTAACGACGTTACTTCATAGCCCTCAGCCCTCAGCCGCTAATCGGGTCAACTGCCTCGCAAGAGCGGAGTGACGCGACCTTGGAGGGCCAGAAAGTAGGGTGTGACGCCTCCCTCCTCCTAAACGAGGAGTAAAGAGGAGTTATGGCGACTTACCCCCTACTGCATCCACGGTTGCCCTGTATTCGGGATTCGACATGGTGCGATCCGGGTCCCGCCCTCCAGCCAGCCTGAGCCCAGCGTCAATTTGCCCCTCCGGCGGACGGATAAAGGTCCCGGAAACGATGATTGCATTGTCTGGGCCACGCGCTGCGATATGTTCCTCAAAGACCTTTGTGTAAGGCATCTCGAGAGTAATGGCTGAATCCGAAAGGCAGGGAATCTGCGCAGCCAGAAGGATTTTTCCGCTGCCGATCTGGCCGGAGATGCCAACACTTTGAATCCCCAGCCGCCATTCCGAGAAGCGGTAGTCAGACTGGCGCAACAAAGCGTCGGTTCTCTGCTCTCTTTGACGTAGCAGCACCTCCAGCTCGCGGCGGAGGCGATCACGGGCGGTGGCGTCTCGTTCGTTACGAGCCCGCCGCAGGACCGGCCAATAGGCCTTCCAGGCCTCCTTGATGATCGAACAAAATTCCACCTGCTGCGCTGGCAATGATCCCGGCGTCTGGGCGATCGCGGCAAGCGGCGTGGCGCCGAGGGCGGCAAGGACGGCAACGGCGGTCCGGCGCATGGCGCTATTCCTTCAAATAGATGCGGTAAGATTTTGAAGGGCGGCGCGGCGCTGAAGCAGGCAGGAGCCGCATTCTGCCTCCTGCCGCATTGGCTCCGCCTCCACCGGCTTCATATGTTCCTCCGACACCGACTAGGCCGTCGGAGGACCCTTCCGGCGTTGAGCCGTGAGGATCTTGGTCATCGGAGGCTCGCGAACCGGTCCAGCCGCCGATGCTGGACGGGCAGCAGCCGGTCACTCGGGCGCCCTGACCCAGGAGAGAATGTGGGTCCCGACAAGGCACGTCTCGCCCTCTGCATTCACAACCTCCACTCTTGCGCGGGTCCGGCCACGAGCATCGTCCACATCCTCGACCAAGTAGCGGGCCGTCAGCGCATCGCCGGCGAAGACCGGGCGCGTGAAGCGGACACGGTCATAGCCGGCCGAAACCGGCGTGCCAGGGCTACCGCGCTCGACGGAGCGCCGGGATATCATCGATGCAGTGGTGGAAAGCAGCCCCATCACCAATGCGCCATGCGCGATGATGCGGCCGAACGCCGTCCGCGCGGCGAAGTCCGCGTCGACATGCACGGGGTCATGGTCTCCGCTGATCTCGGCAAAGGCTGCGATGTCGGCGGCGGAAATTGTCTTCTGGAACTCCGCCGCCTCCCCTGCCGAGAGGAATGTCGGGCAGCCGGTCATTCCGCAGCCTGCCCCATGGCGAAGCGGTTCAGTGCCGGGCGGGGCGGGCGCCCCGGCAGACAGGATGCCAGCCCCATGGGCCCGTCCGCGAACAGCCCGGCCTCCATGCGTCGCAGTGCCGGCGAGACACGGGGCCGGAAGCCCATGGCTGCAATCACATCGACCTCCAGATCGGCTCCTGGCGCGATCTCGATCACCTCCGGCCCGCCCTCTCCGAGCCGGAACACGGCACGTTCCGTCACATAGGTGACGCGCTGGCCGCGGCTGCGTGCATACGGGCCAGAGAAGGTCACCTGCTCGACACGCTGAACCGCCTTCGGGGCGCCGCCGGCCGTCAGCGTACCGCCAAACACCACGGAACCCGCACCTTGGCTTATGTTGATGAAGCCACCAGGCCCGACAATGCGCCCGCCGAAGCGGGAGACGTTCACATTGCCCTCGGCATCGAACTCGGCGAAGGAGAGGAAGGCAAGATCGAGGCCGCCGCCATCGTAGAAGTCGAATTGGTAGGGCTGGTCCACCTGTGCGTCCGGGCTCATGGCAGCGCCTGCCTCGTTGCCGCTTGCCGGTGCGCCTCCAATATTCCCTTGCTCGTTCGTCAGGCAGATCCGGCGCAGGATTCCCTCCTCCGCCGCCACATTGGCGATTCCGGTCGAGATGCCGGAACCAAGATTGCAGATGGCGGCCTCGAACAATTCAAGGGCCCCGCGCCGGGCGACGATGCGGCGGGGACTTGGCGGAAGGCGGGGAATATCCTCGAGCGCCACTCGCAGATGGCCGGAATAGGCCAAGCTTTCCTGTGTCTCGTAAGTCTGCCATTGGTCGGGCTCAACCACGACCGCATCCAACAGGATGCCGGGAACCTTCACCATCTTCGGGTGGATGGAGCCGGACGGCACGATACGCTTCACCTGCGCGATGACGATTCCGCCTGCGCGGCGTGTGGCCTGCGCCATGCTGAGCATCTCCAGCGTAACCGCCTCATGCTCCATGGAAATATTGCCGTCCTCGTCCGCCGCCGATCCACGCAGGAAGGCGACGTTCACCGAATAAGGCTTATAGAAGAGATACTCGTCGCCGCGGAACTCCACGACGTCGATCAGGTCCTCGGTTGCGCGGCGGCTCTGGCGCCCGCCGCCCTGTCGCGGGTCCACGAAGGTGTGCAGTCCGGTTTTCGTCAGCAACCCTGGTCTCCCTGCCGCCATCTCCCGCATCAGCTGGGACATGGCGCCCTGCGGCAGGGTGTAGGCCTCCACCTCCTCGTCCAGGGCCAGCCGTGCAATGCCTGGCGAATTCACGAAGGTGCCGGACACGACGCGCTTCAGCAGGCCTTTCTGCGCCAGATGGCCTGCACCGCGGGTTTTGCCGTCTCCCAACCCCACCGGATGCACCGCCGTGATGGCGCGCGGCGCGCCCGTGGCACGGAAGCGTTCGCCCACGGCCGCCAGCAACGCATCCGGCACCGCATGGCCGCCCCCCGAGCCACCGATCAGCAGCGTGTCCCCGTCCTGCAACAGCGCGGCGGCCTGGGCGGCGGTGATCTGTCTCATGGAAAGGTGCTCTCGGCGGGTGGAAAAATGGCCGGCACGGTCCCGCTTCCCGGCATCAAACGAGATGCCCGGGGCGGGTGAAGGACCCGGGGAAATGGCAGGCGACGCGGCGGCCGGACTCAACTTCCGCCAGCGGCGGCGGTGCCTCGCAGGCGGCCTGGGCCATCGGGCAACGGGCGCGGAAGACGCAGCCGGTCGGAAGCCTCAGGGTGGAGGGCGGCTCACCGGCCAGGATCACCCGCTCCCGCCCAGGCTCCGGCACCGCGCTGGTCAGGGCGACGGTGTAGGGATGCAGTGGCCGCGCGAAGAGTGCGATCGCCGGCCCTTCCTCGACGATGCGCCCAAGATACATCACGGCCACCCGATCGCAGAAGGCGCGCACCACGGCCAGGTCATGCGCGATGAAGAGGTAGGACAGGCCCAGGCGCTGCCGCAGGTCGAGCATCAGGTTCAGCACCTGCGCCTGCACATTCACATCCAACGCCGAGACCGGCTCATCCGCCACCACCAGCGCCGGGTCCAGCGCAAGGGCCCGCGCAATGGAGACGCGCTGGCGCTGCCCACCGGAAAATTCATGTGGGAAGCGAGTCGCCCATTCGGGCTTCAGCCCGACCGTTCCCATAAGGTCCAGCACGCGGCGGTCGGCCTCCGCGCGGCTCGCGGCGCGGCCATGGGCCATCAGCGGCTCCGCGAGGATGTCAGAAACGCGCATCCTGGGGTTGAGGGAGGCATAGGGATCCTGGAACACCATTTGCAGTCGCGGCCGCAGAGGCCGCATTTCGGAGGCGGATGCATGAGTGATGTCCTGGCCTTCGAAATGCAGGCTCCCCGCAGTGGGTTCATGCAAACGGGTGACCAGCCGCGCGAGGGTTGATTTTCCGCAGCCACTCTCGCCGACGATACCGAGGCTCTCACCGCGCGCCAAATGCAGGTCGACGCCATTCACCGCATGCACGACCGTGCGGCGACCAAGGAAGGAGCTGCGCGCACCGGGAAAGTGCTTCACCAGGCCGGTAGCCTGTAGCAGGGGCCGCTTGTCCTCCGATAGTTCACGCTTGGCGGCCTCCGCGGCGACCGGCGGGGACGGCAGGCTGCGGCCATCGGCTGTCACCCAGCAGCGGGCGCGGCGGCCAGGTGCCACCTCCATCAGCGGCGGGTGCTCCTGCCCGCAGCGGGAGATGGCGAAGGGGCAACGCGCCAGGAAGCGGCAGGCCCGCGGCGGGTTCAGCGCATCCGGTGGCGACCCCTCAATGCTGGTGAGCCGCGTGCCTGGTGGGCTGTCCAGCCGTGGAACGGCATTGACCAGGGCCCAGGAATACGGGTGGCGGGGATCGGCGAGGACGGCTGCGGTCTCGGCCTCCTCGACCACCTCGCCGGCATACATGACGGCGACGCGGCGGCAGACCGTGCCGATCACGCCGAGGTCATGGCTGATCAGGATGATCGCCGTGCCGAACTCGGCGTTCAGGTTGCGCAGCAGATCCAGGATCTGAGCCTGGATGGTTACGTCAAGGGCCGTGGTGGGCTCATCCGCGATCAGCAGCGCCGGGTCGTTCGCGACGCCGATCGCAAGCATTACCCGCTGCCGCATGCCGCCCGAGAACTGGTGCGGGAAGGACGCCGCCGCACGCTCGGGCGCCGCGACCCCCATGCGGCGCAGCAGCTCCACCGCCCGAACCCGTGCGCTCGCGGGAGTCTGGCGGCCGTGGGAGATCATGTGCTCTGTCACCTGGCGCAGGATGCGGATCACCGGGTTCAGGCCGGTCATCGGATCCTGGAACACCATGGCCGCGCGGTCGCCGCGCCAGTCGCGCAGCTCGGCGCCTCGCATTGCGAGCACGTCGCGGCCCTGAAAGCGGATCGCGCCGCCGATGATGCGAGCCGGCTCTTCGAGCAACCGCATGAGCGACAAGGCCGTCACGCTCTTGCCGGAACCGCTCTCGCCGACGATTCCCAGCGTTTCGCCGGGTCCCACGCTGAAGGAAACGCCATCCACCGCTCGCACCGCGCCCGCATCCGTCAGGAAGACGGTGCGGAGGTCTTCCACCTCAAGGACCGGAACGTCTGTTCGTGTTGCGTCGTCGCGTTTCGGCAGCGATCCGTCCATCAGCGCGACCTCGCCTTCGGATCCAGCCAGTCCCGCAGCCCGTCGCCACAGAAGTTGAAGCCCACGACGACCGTGAGGATGGCGAAGCCGGGAAAGGCGGCGACCCACCATTGTTCCACCAGCTCGCGCCCCTCGGCGACCATCGAGCCCCATTCCGGCGTAGGCGGCACGACGCCGAGTCCCAGGAATGACAGGCCGGCGAAGGTGAGGATGGCGTTGCCGAGATCAAGCGTGACCAAGACCGCTAGCGGGCCGAGCGTGTTCGGCAGGATGTGGCGGCCGAGGATGCGGCGAGGCCTCAAGCCCAGCACCGTCGCAGCCTCAACATACTCCTGCCCCCGCTGCACCAGCGCCAGCGCGCGCCCCAGCCGCGCGAATTTCGGCCACCACACCACCAGCATGGCGAGAATGGTGTTCTGTGTTCCGATGCCCAGCGCGGCGGCAATGGCCAGGGCCAGGATGATGGGCGGGAAGCAGAGCACGAGGTCCGTCAGGCGCATCAAAGCCTCGTCCCAGATGCCACGCGCCCAGGCGGCGACGATGCCAACCGTGGTGCCGATGGCTGCGCCCAGCAGCACCACGGTGAAGCCGGCCAGCAGCGATAGCCGCGCGCCGTGCAGAAGCCGTGAGAAGACGTCGCGCCCCAGCACATCGGTACCGAGCCAATGCGCTGCGCTGGGTGGCTGCAGCCGCTCCACAAGATCCTGCGCATCCGGCGGATAAGGAGATATCCAGGGCGCAAGGATCGCGACCAGCATCCAGAGGAGGACAATGGCGCCCCCCGCCCATGCTGGCCCATAGCGGCGCAGCCGGCGGCGCCAGGGTGCGCGAGGGAGCGGCATGGCAGGCGGCAGAGCGGCAGGGGGGATCGTGCTCGCGCTCATCGCCGGACCCTGGGATCGAGCGCCGCGTAGGACAGATCAACCAGCAGGTTCACCAGCAGGTAGGTGGCGGAGACCACCAATGTGATCCCCATGATCGCCGGAAAATCTAACGCGGCCGCCGAGCGGAAGGTGTAGCGGCCGAGACCAGGCCAGGCGAAGACCGTCTCCGTCATCACCGCCCCTGCCAGCAGGTTGGCGAAGGCGAGGCCACCGAGCGTCACCACAGGCACAAGCGCATTGGGCAGGGCGTGCCGCAGGACAATCACACTCTCCTTCAACCCCTTCGCACGTGACACCCGCACATAGTCCTGCCCCAGGCTGTCCAGCATTGCGGCGCGCGTCGTCCGGGTGATCAGCCCGATCGTGGCCGCCGCCAGCACGATAGAGGGGAGTACCAGATGGGCTGCGCTGTCCCAGAAGGTCTCCCAATCCCGTTGCAACAGGCTGTCCAGCAGGAACAGTCCCGTCGGCCCTTCGGGCGGAAAGGCGATGGGGTCCACACGCCCTGGGCCGGGCGCCCATTCCAGCCCTCCATAGAAAACGGCGAGCATGATGAAGGCGAGCCAGAAGGTTGGAGCAGAGACGCCCAGCAGCGAAATCGCGCGAGCGAGCGAGTCCACCCAACTGTCCCGCCACACTGCCGCCGCGATGCCGAGCGGGATGCCGACGATCAGCGTGAGTAGAAACGAGACCGTCGCAAGCTCCACCGTGGCCGGCGCGTATTGGAGGATATCCTCCAGCACGGGCCGCCGTGTGGCGATGGAGATGCCGAGATCGCCATGCACCAGCCCGTTCAGGAAAATGCCGTAGCGTTCCCACAGGGGCAAGTCGAGGCCCCATTTCGCTCGCCATTCGAGGACGGTCGCAGGATTGCTCGCCGCGATGTCGCCCAGCTGTGCCAGCACCGGATCGCCGGGAACCAGCGCGGAAATGAGGAACACGACCAGGCTCGCGAGCACCGCCATCGCGGCGGCCGCGAGCAGTCGCGTGGCGATGTAACGCGGCACGCGGATGAATCCTCCTTGTTGCGCTTAGTCTGCGCCTGCTGGACAGATGCAATCAAGCAAGGAGGACGCGTCATGAATGGCGACGTGCGTTTGATCATCCGGGACGGAGTGGCAGAATTGGTGCTGGACCGCCCGGCCAAACACAATGCGGTGACCCCGGAGATGGCTTCGCGCCTGCGGGAACATGCCCTTGCGGTCGATACAAACGACGACGTCCGGGCCGTCCTGCTCCGCGGCGAGGGGGAGCGCGCCTTCTGCGCCGGGAGCGATCTCAACGCCCTCGCCGCCTATCCCTCCGCCTGGCATTTCCGGAACCGGGTGGAATACGCCACTGCCGTGAGGAACATTCGCAAGCCGATCGTGGCGGCCCTGCAGGGCTGGACTCTTGGCGGAGGGGCGGAGACAGCGCTCTCTGCCGACCTGCGAGTGGCCTCCGAGACGATGCGCCTGGGCTTCCCGGAGGTGCAGCGGGGATGGGTGGGCGGCGGCGGCGCCTCTCAGCTCCTGCCCCGGTTGATCGGTCCGGGCCAGTCCGCGCGGCTGCTGATGCTAGGCGACCCTATCGGTGCCGCCGAGGCGCTCCGGCTAGGCATCGTGGAGGAGGTGGTTCCCCAAACCGCACTGCTCGAGCGGGCGTGGGAGATCGCGCGGAAGCTCGCCGCGCTTTCTCCCGTCGCCGTACAATCCGTGAAGGCGGCGATGCGGATGGCGCTGGAAGCTCCGCTCTCCGCGGGTCTGGCTTATGAGAACGAGATGAACGTGCTCTGCTTCTCGGCCGGGGACCACCTTGAGGGCATCCGCGCCTTCAACGAGAAGCGCCCTGCGGAGTTCGCCCGATGAAGGTCTTCCTTTCCCATTCCACGGCAACCTTCCCCGGCTATTTTGGCGACCACGCCCTGGCCGCGCTCCAGGAGCATGCTGAGGTGGTTCGCAACATCACCGATCGCGAGTTGCGGGATGCCGAACTGGCCGAGGCCGCGGCCGGCTGCGAAGCCATCATTGCCTATCGTGGAAGTCCAGGCACGGCAGAGACCTTCGCGGCCGCGCCGGACCTCGTCGCCTTCCTGCGTTGCGCGGTGGACATCAGCACGATCGACGTGCCCGCCGCATCGGCCCATGGCATCCTGGTGACGCGCGCGACACCGGGCTTCACCGATTCGGTGGCGGAGCTGGGCATCGGGATGCTGGTGGACCTGGCGCGCGGCGTTACCCGCGCCGCCAGTGCCTACCACCGTGGCGAGATCCCGCTGCCCAGCACCGGCGTGCAGCTTTCCGCATCCTCGCTGGGCCTGATCGGCTACGGACGCATAGCGCGGCGCATGGCTTCGATAGCGGTCGCTTTCGGCATGCGTGTTCTGGCCTATGACCCCTACACGCCTCCGGAGGATCCCGGCGTGCAGTCCGTCGGATTCCGCGAGGCCCTGTCGGCGGACTTCGTCGTCTGCCTTGCCATCGCCTCGCCCGAAACCGAGAACCTCATGAATGCCCAGGCCTTCGCGGCAATGCGCCCGGGTGCCTTCTTCATCAACCTGTCACGCGGGGAGCTGGTGGACGAGGCGGCGCTCGAGGCAGCCCTGGAGTCCGGTCATATCGTCGGTGCGGCCATGGATGTGGGCCGCGCAGCGGATCAAATGCCCTCCCCTCGCCTTGCCCGCCGCTCGGACGTGATTGCCACACCTCATCTGGCTGGGCTGACCCCGCAGGCAGCAGAGCACCAGGCGATGGACACGGTGCGGCAGGTGGCCGCATTGGCGGCAGGGCGGTTGCCCGAGGGCGCCGTGAATGCGGATGCGGCGCACCGGTTGGCTCGGCTGCCGAAGTGAGCAGGCGAGGACGTCTTCCTCTCCTCTCTGCTCTCGCACCAGAAGTGGACAGTGGCGGAGGCGGTGAAGACCCGCCTCCGGCTGTCCTCAGGCCAGCGTCACCTTTCCGGTATCGAGCTGCCACCCCGCGGCGGTGAGCGGAAAGTCCTTCACACTGTTTCGAACTGCGATCTGGTAAATCGGTTGGAACAGGATGAAATGATTCGCCTGATCCACCACCTTCCGCTGCCACTCCACCCAGAGCTCTGCGGCCTTGGCGAGGTCTTGTTCCTCCGAAGCGCGCTTGACCAGTTCCGTCATCTCGGCCGGCACGTCCCAGTGGACCCGCCGCGCCACCCGTTCCACGACTGCACTGGCCCAAAGATCGTTGGAAACGGCCGGAGGGTTCCAGAAGGTCAGCACGCCGCCCGCCTCGCGCCCCTGGGTGTACACGGTGCGCAGATTCACCTGATCCATCGGATTCAGCCGTACACGGATGCCTATGCGCGCCAGATCCGATTGCAGCTTTTGCCCGAGGACCTGGTACGAAATGCCGGCCACTGCTGCCTGGCCATAGGCAATCTCCATCTCGAAGCCGTCCGGTACGCTGGCGGCTTGAAGAAGCTGCTTCGCCTTGTCCAGATCCTGGCGAAAGCCGATCTCACGCGCGATCTGCTCCGTACTGCCATTCACGCCAATCGGCAGGAAATGAGCCGGGCGCAGCGCGGCGCCGCCCAACAGGCTGCCCAGGATGCCGTCGTAGTCGATGGCGTGGCCAATCGCCTGCCGCGCTTCCTTCTTCGCGAGCGCCGGGTTAGCCGCCGGGTTGCCGGTGAGCGCCATGTAGACGAAGTCGAGGCTCGGGAGCCGGTCGACGCGGACATTCGGGTCGCTCCGCAGAGTCGCGATCTGCTCTGGGATGAGGTTGAAGGCGGCATGCACATCCCCGCGGCGCACGGCGAGGAGCTGCGCCGCACTATCGGATAAATGGCGGATCACCACCCTTTCGAAGGCAGGCGCGCCACGCCAGTGGTTCGGGTTTCGCTGCAGCAGGATCTGGCCATTTCGTTCCCAACGGACCAAGCGGTAGGGGCCGGTGCCGGCGGAGTTGCTGTTCAGCCAATCGGTCGCTTTGTCCTGGTCCTTCGCTTCCACGCCCTGCACCGCGCCGTGCTGAAGCAGCACGGCCTTCTCCAGAATGGCGCATCCCGGGTTGCAGAGGATCGACAGGACGGGCGCATTGGGCGAGTTCAGGATGAAGTCGACCGTGTTGGCGTCCACCACCTCCACCCGGTCTACCGCCTTGATGTATTGCTGCGTCTGTTCCTTCATGTTGATGAGACGGTCGAAGGAGAACTTCACATCCTCCGCCGTCATCGTCGCGCCGGAGGCGAATTTGACGCCCTGGCGGAGCGTGAAGCGCCAGCCATTGCCGCCCGGCCGCCGCTCCCACTTCGTGGCGAGCGAGGGCTTGGGATTCACCAGGTCATCGGCATCCAGCGTCATCAGGCTGTCGTAGCAGGCAGCCAGCGTCATCGGCGGCGTGTATTGCGCCTGGCGGACCGGATCCAAGGTGATGGTGTCGCTGATGTCGATGCCGATCACCAGCGTGTCGCGCCGCCCCTGCGCCAGTGCGCGTCCGCCCGGCAGGAGGGGAAGCAGCGCCGCCGAGGCGCCGAGCAACCGCGAGAGATCGCGGCGGGAGAGGGACATCACGGTCATGGACATTTCCTCAGGGCCGTCCGACAGTTTCGCCGGATCATTGCGGACGCGGGGGACTAAGCCGCGCCCTGGCACGATAGGTCGCGGAAACCGGGCCTGTGAAGCGGGAAGCTACGTCCGAGGGGGAAATGAAGAAGATGCCGATCGGGGTGGGCCTCGTCGGCCTCGGCATGGCAATCACGCCGCATATGCTGAGCCTGCGGGAATTGGAGGAAGCCGGACGGGTCCGGGTCATCGGGGGTTACGCCCCCTCCCCTCCGCGGCGGGATGCCTTCACAGCACGCTGGGGAGCGCCTGTCTTCGCGGAGCTTTCGGCGCTGCTGGAAGCGCCAGGGCTGGATCTTGTGTTCGTGCTCACCCCACCCGGATCGCATCTTTCCGTCGCGCAGGCGGCCATCGCGCGTGGGAAGCACCTCCTCGTTGAGAAGCCGCTTGAACTCACCGTTATGCGCGGCGAGGCGCTGGCGGACGCGGCCGATGCCGCGGGCCTCCGTTGCGGCGTCTGTTTGCAGCACCGCTTCCGGCCGGCCGCGCTGCGGCTGAAGACGGCACTTGAGTCCGGCGAATTGGGCACGCCTCTTTCCGCTTCGGCTTCCATCCGCTGGTGGCGGGACGAAGCCTATTTCGCCCAGCCGGGGCGCGGCACCATGGCTCGGGACGGTGGCGGTGTGCTGCTGACGCAGGCCATCCATACGATCGACCTGCTACTGCACCTGATGGGGCCGGTGCGGGATGCGGCCGGCTTTGCCTTCACTTCCCCGCTGCGGCAAATCGACACCGAAGATGTCACCGCGGCAGCGCTGCGCTTCGAGAACGGCGCAATCGGCGTGCTCGACGCCACCAGTGTTGCCCGCCCGGGCTTTCCCGAGCGCATCGAGATCGCCGGCACCGAGGGCTCCGCTGCCTTGATAGCCAACCGGCTGGAACTGCACGGCACGCAAGGTGGTCCGCCGGAGCTGGCCGGAGAGGATGCCCCGGGAGGTGGCGGCGCCGATCCCATGGCCTTTGACCACGGCCCGCACCGCGCCCTCATAACCGAGTTGCTGGACGCCATCGAGCAGGGGCGCGAGCCCTCCAACAGCGCCCGCTCCGCCCTGCCCGTCCAGCGCTTGATCGAGGCGGTACTGACCGACGCAGGACGCCACGCATGACGATCACCGGACGCACACGCCTGATGGGGATCGTCGGCGACCCGGTGGCGCCGCTGCGCTCCCCGACGCTGTTCAACCAGGCCTTCACAAGGCTTGGCATGGATGTGGTCTTCGTCGCCTTTGAGGTTCCGGAAGGCGAGTTGCCCGCCGCATGGGCCGGGCTGACCCGGCTGCGGAACCTCGATGGTCTGGTGATGACCATGCCGCACAAGGAGGCCGTGCTTCCGCTGCTGGACGCGCTGGGTCCGACCGCGCAGCGCACCGGCACCGTCAACACCATCCGCCGCCGCGCCGAGGGCGGATGGGAGGGCGAAATGTTCGATGGCGAAGGCTTCCGGGACGGGCTGGAGCGTGCCGGGCATGCCGTACGAGGCGCCGCCATCCTGCAGGTCGGCTGCGGCGCCGCCGGGCGGGCCATCGCCCATGCCCTTGCCCGCGCCGGAGCCGCGCGGCTGGTGCTGCACGATGCGGCGCCGGGCCGCGCCACGGCTCTGGCCCAGGCGCTTTCCGCTGCTTATCCGGGGCTTTCCGCGATGGAAGGCGCGCCGGACACCAGCGGCCAGGACATCGTGGTGAACGCCACGCCACTTGGGCTGCGCGAGGGCGATCCGCTGCCCTTCGACGCATCCCGTCTGCGCCCGCCTCAGGTCGTGGCCGATGTCATCCCCAACCCCGAGGTGACACCTCTGATCGCTGCTGCCCGCGCGGCGGGCTGCGCCACCGTCACCGGCCGCGCCATGCATGAGGGCCAGGCGCGGCTGGCGGCTGCGTATCTGGGAGTTGTGGGATGGGAGGGCTGACCTGCTTCCAGGGCATCACCAAGGTCAGCCGGCGCGCCGATGCACCATCATGTCATTCTCCCCCCGCTGCACTGTTTCTCCCCGCTGATTCCGCAGGTCGAATGCCAACGTGACGATGCCGCGCTCCGGGCGACGCGTCTCGCGCCTGGAGATCACCTTGATCGCGGCACTGATCCGATCCCCAGGCAGGATCGGCCCCGTAAAGCTCCAGCGCCATCCCAGGGAGACGATGGCGGCGAGCCGGACGGATGAACGGTTCTTCAAACCATCCGCCAGCGCCAGGCCCAGTAGCCCATGGGCCACCTTCCCAGGGAAGCCGAGCGCGCGCGCATAGTCGTCATCCACATGGAGATCGTAAAAATCCCCTGTCAGGCCGGCGAAGGCGAGGATGTGGGACTCCGTCACGGTGATCCCGCCGGTCTCCCAACTCAGGCCCTCGGCGATTTCCTCGTAATGCAGGCGGTCATCTGGCATCACAGGCGGCCCAGATGCAGACCGCCGTCCACATGGAAGGCGTCGCCGGTGCTGAAGGGCAGGTCGCCGGCTGCCAGCAGGGCGATGGTGCGGCCCACATCCTCGGCTTCGCCCCAACGGCGAATGGGAGAGAGGCCGGCGGCGATGCGTTCCTCATAGGCGGCAGCGACCGGAGCGGTCATGTCTGTGCGGATCACGCCAGGACGGATCTCGTGCACCGCGATCCCCTCCTCCGCGAGCCGTAATGCGAAGACGCGGGCCACCATCGAAACCGCCGCCTTTGACGCCGCATACTCGCTCCGTTCCGGTGAAGCCAAGGTGGCGTTCGCCGAGGAGACGAAGACCATGCTGCGTCCACCGCGGCGCGGCGCCCCTGGTGCCAGCATCCGCCTCGCCACGGTCTGGGTAAGGAAGAACCCACCGCGGACATTCACATCGAAAGCACGGTCCCAGGATTCCGGTGTCACCTCCAGCAGGTCGCCACGCCGCATGGCGCCGACCCCGGCATTGTTCACCAGGCATTCCAGCCCGCCGAATGCCTCCCAGGCCGCATCCAGCAGCGCTCCATGCGCATCCTGCGCGGCGATGTCGGACTGCAGGAAGGTGAAGCGGCCCCCGGCCGCTTGCACCTCGGCCGCCGTTTCCGCTGCGCCTTCCTCGAAAACATCGGCGCCGACCACGTCGAAGCCTCTCGCCGCCAGGGCGATACAGGTCGCGCGGCCGATGCCACGTCGCGCGCCGGTGACAAGGGCCGCCGGACGCATGTTCATGCGAGAAGCGTCCGGGCCATGATCATGCGCTGCACCTGGTTCGTTCCCTCATAAATCTGCGTGATCTTGGCGTCTCGGAACAGGCGCTCGACGCGAACGCCCCGGATGTAGCCGCTGCCGCCGTGGATCTGCACCGCATCTGCCGTGCGCGCCACGGCGGCGTCGGACGCGAAGCATTTCGCCATGCTGGCCTCGAGTGTCGCCCGGCCACCGGAATCCAGGATGCGGGCGGCGTGTTGCACCATGAGCCGCGCGGCATGCGCATCCTTCGCCATATCGGCAATCATCCATTGCACCGCCTGGAATTCCGCGATCGGCTGACCGAACTGCCGCCGCTGCTTGGCATAGGCGATGCTTTCCTCCAGTGCGGCCGCCAGGATGCCGACGGCGAGTGCAGCGATGCCGATGCGTCCCTTGTCCAGCACGGACATCATCATGTGAAAGCCGCGGCCTTCCGGTCCCAGCAGTGCATCCGCCGCTAGTCGTACCTCATCGAAGCGCAGCCCCCCGACAGGGGAGGCGCGCTGCCCCATCTTGTGCTCCTTTCGGTCCCGCGTGACGCCAGGGCTGTTGAGGTCCACCAGAAGGATGGACATGCCGCGATGACCCGCATCCGGATCCGTACGTGCCAGCACGGCGGCGAAATCGGCCACGGGCGCATTGTGGATCCACAGCTTGGCCCCATTCAGCACCCAGCTATCCCCGTCCCGCCGCGCCGTGGTCTTCAGCCCCGCCAGGTCCGAGCCGGCTTCAGCCTCGGTCAAGGCGTAGGCACAGCGGCGCTCTGCACGCAAAAGGGGACGAAGGTATGTCTCCTGCTGCGCGGGCGTGCCGTGCTGCGTCAGCAGCGTCCCGAGCAGTTCTACCAGCCCCACCTGATCGGCGACCGAGGCATAGCCGCGCGACATTTCCTCCATGACCAGCGCATAGGCCAGGGCATCGGCACCGGCGCCGCCCAGTGCCTCGGGCACAGTGATGCCGAAAAGGCCGAGGGAGGCGAGCTCGCGGTACAGATCGGAGGGATAGCGCTCCTCCTCATCCAGCGTGGCCGCCAGGGGAGCGATCTTGGCCTCCGCAAAGCGGCGCGCGGCATCACGCAGCGCCAAATGGATGTCGGATAGGCCGGCGTCGTTCATTATGCCTCCCGGGCCGGGATCATGCCGGCGCGGGCCCGCATGGCCTGGGCCATCCGGGCGACGTTTCCGCTTCCTCCAGCGCCCTGCAGGTTGCGCCGCCTGTCGCGCAGAGGTCAACTCGGCGGCGGACCACCGCCACAGCGGGTGCCAGCTACAGTTCCGCGCTTCGGCAAACACGCGAAAGGTCCGCCGGCCACGCCTGCAGCCCTCCCTGCACCATCAAGTCGGGCCCTCACAGACCCTGGAAGGCGGCTGATCAGCGGTGCTGCCCGCCGCCTGTCGCGCCCGACTGCTCAAGAACGGACCGGCCGGAATTGCTGGCAAGCGGCGTGCGGCCATTTGCCTGCATCCATGTTGGGATGGCGGTGGATCCCAGGATGTAATCGCCTTCCACGAAGGTAAGGACCAGCGATACCACCGATCAGAGCGGTGGCGAGGACGGCAACGCCGAGGATCTTGCGCATGGGAATATCTCCTGATCTGGCGGGTTGAGGATCGGTTTCAGCGCGACCGTTCAGCTACTCGGCCTGGAAGTTCTCGCTTTCGGTGCTGTCCATCGCAGCCGGGTGAGAGTTCCTCCGGTGGCTCGGTCAGAGGGTTGGTCTTCCTTGCTGACCGGCGAACCCTCTGACCGGCCGCGGTGAGCCGCCTCCCGGGGATTGCGGAGATTGTTCCGATCTTGTGGGAACCACGCCTGGCCGGGCTCTCCGGCCGGAGAGCGCGCTCTGGCAGGCGCGCCTACATGGCGCTGTAAAGCGCCTATCGCCGGAACCCAACTGTGCGGGGGATTGGCATTCACAGCGATGCCAAGCCGCTGGGACATCAATGGGCCCATCGGGGTGTCGCATGTCTACTTGACCAATCAGCGCCTGCAGTCCTGCGCCAAAATCCTCGCCCATGGCAGGCAGATCGAGCTTATCGGGCGGGTAGGCTTCTAGTATCCGACCGCGAGGCGGCTGCTGGAACTGCTCGGCCACAAGGCGGCCTTGAACAATTCAGCGTCCCGCCTCTTCGTCGAGCAGGTCGTCGACCTTCTGTGCATTCAACTGATGCGCGGTCATTCGACCATAGGGACACTCGTGGAACTGTCCCCGCGCCGGGGTCTCGCCGATTGGCAGGTCCGGCAAGTGACCGGCTATATGCAGGACCACCTGGACCAGGAAATCAGTCTTGCGGAAGTGGCGGCGCTCGTCGGGCTTAGCCGCATCCATTTCTGTACGGCCTTCCGCCTGGCCACCGGGCAATCACCCCACCAGTGGCCGACCGCCCTGCGCACTGGCCGCGCCCGCCAACTGCTGGCTGCGCCTAACCTGCCGATCACCGAAATCGCACCGGCGGTCGGCTATCAGACACCCTCCGCTTTCGTGGCAAGTTTTCGCAAATTGCCCGGGTCGCGCCGTCAGAACTCGACAAGCGCTGTGAGCGGCGGAGCCCGAGCGGCTTTCGCAACCGCCGATTGTGGCGGCCGCCCGGAACCGGGCGGCCGCCCTTCCGTTACGCCTCGTCCAGGAAGCTGCGAAGCTGCTTGGCGCGGGTCGGGTGCTTCATCTTCCGCAGCGCCTTTGCCTCGATCTGGCGGATGCGCTCACGAGTCACGTTGAACTGCTGCCCGACCTCTTCCAGCGTATGGTCGGAGTTCATGCCAATGCCGAACCGCATCCGCAGCACGCGCTCCTCGCGCGGCGTCAGGCCGGAGAGCGCCTTGCTCGCCGCGTCGCGAAGGCCGGCATGCAGCGCGACATCGAGCGGCATGACAGCGTTCTCATCCCGGATGAAGTCGCCGAGGTGGCTGTCCTCCTCGTCGCCCACGGGCGTCTCAAGGCTGATTGGCTCGCGCGCGATCTTCTGGGCCTTGACCACCTTCTCGACGGGCATGCCCATCTTCGTCGCAAGCTCGGCCGGGGTCGGCTCGCGCCCCAGCTCATGCATCATCTGCCGCGAGGTACGGTTCAGCTTGTTGACCGTCTCGGTCATGTGGACCGGGACGCGGATCGTGCGGGCCTGGTCCGCGATGGCGCGGGTGACCGACTGCCGAATCCACCAGGTGGCATAGGTCGAGAACTTGAAGCCGCGGCGGTACTCAAACTTATCCACAGCCTTCATCAGGCCGATATTGCCCTCCTGGATCAGGTCCAGGAACTGCAGGCCGCGGTTCGTGTACTTCTTGGCGATGGAGATCACGAGGCGGAGATTGGCCTCGATCATCTCCTTCTTCGCCCGGTTCATGTCGCGCTCGCCCTTGGCGACCACGGCCTGCACGCGGCGGAACTCGGCAACGGGCAGCCCAGCCTCGCCGGCGATGGCGAAGATCGCGGAGCGCGCCTCTTCGGCCTCGGCCGCATGGCGGGTCGCCAGCGCCAGCCAGCCCTTCCCCTTGCGCGAGGCAAGGCTCGCCACCCAGTCCGGCGCAGAGCCCGCGGCCCGGTAGACAGCCAGAAAGTCGTCGCGCTTCACGCCGGCCATCTCGGCAATGCGGAGAAGGCGTCCCTCGGCTCCCGTCAGGCGCTTGTTCACCTCACGCATGCGCTCCACAAGCTCCGCGACACGGTTCGCGTGCAGGTGGACCTTGCCGACGAGCGCAACCAGCTCGCCACGCAGGCGTGCGAACTCCGCCTCGTCCTCTGCCGCGAGGGCATCACCGTCCGCATAGGCCGCCATACGGCGCGCCTGCAGGCCACGCATCTGCTCCCAGGCCGCTTCGATCGCCTTGAAGGCCGCCATGGCCTCCGGCTTGAGCTGCTGCTCCAGGACGGAAGGCGACACCATCGTGCCCGCCTCGCTCGCTTCGCCCGTCTCCTCGTCATCCTGCTCCGAGACGTCGTCGGGAGGGCCCTCGCCGGCGCCCGCCGTCGCGTCAAGGTCGAGGACGTCCCGGAGGAGCATGCTCCCGTCCTGCACCGCCCTGGACCAGCCGAGGATTGCATCCAGCACCAGAGGGGCCTCGCAGAGCCCCTCGATCATCATGTTCCGCCCGGCCTCGATGCGCTTCGCGATGGCGATCTCGCCCTCGCGGCTCAGCAGCATCACCGTACCCATGTCCCGCAGGTACATGCGGACCGGGTCCGCCGTGCGCCCGGCGTCCTCCTTGACGTTCCCGACGCTCTCCTCGTCACCCTCGGTGACGGCCCGCGGCCCCTCGGCAGCGTCGCCCTCTTCCGCCTCGTCCTCCTCGGCCACCTCGATGCCCATGGCGGAGAGCACGCCAAGTGCATCCTCGATCCGGTCGGAGGAGAGCTGGTCGGATGGAAGCGCGGCGGAGACCTCTGCGTGGGTGACATGGCCCCGGCTGCGGGCGATCTCGGTCAGGCGCCGCAGGGCCTGGCCTTCCGCCTCGGGGAGCGACGAGAGAAGTGCCTCCTCCCGCTCGTCCAGAACCAACTCGCCGACCGTTTCCATCGCCGCCATGCCCGCTCCTCTTCGTCCTGCTACCCGCGCGTCCGGCCCCGCGGCCGCCTCCTCACGGGATTGGGACCCGTCCGGAGCCGCCCATTTGGGGATTTAGCGGCTCCCCGCATAGAGCCAATATGGAACTTGTTGCCGACTATGCGACATTGCCGCCCTGCGTGTCCGGCATCGCCAGCCTGTTCCGGCACTTTCCCAGGGCTGAAGCGCCGGTTGCCACCTTCGTGCCAAGCCGAGTTTACGAGGGGCTGGGCGCGGTTTTACCGCAGCTCAGCCCTCAACAACCCGCCCGGGCGGGCCTGCCGCGTCCTTCCCGCCTGCCAGTTCAGGCACTTCGCCCCGGGGTGCGCCTGCTCAGGAGACGGAGGCCCAGAGGAAAGCGAGGGACGCGGCAAGGCCCAGCGCCGTCCGCACGGCATGGAGTGAGCCCCACCGCTCGAGCATGGCCCGGCTCTCGGCTCCGGCCATTGCCGGCTCAGTCATCATGAGCCTGGTGTTGGTTGGCATGATGGCAAGGAAGGTGAAGGGCCAGTTGGCCACCATAAGCAGCGCCCCGAGAGTCCAGCCGACATGGCCGGTCTGCCACCACGCCAGGAGCCCCAGAAGGCATCCCGCTGCGGCAAGGGGCCCCTGCATCGCTGCACCACGCCTGTATGAAGGCTTCCACTCTGCTAGTTGGGACCAATCGTCCAGCCCCAGCCGCGCGGGCTGCTCGACAAGTGTAATATAGAGGGCAGCGCCCGCGAAAACAGCGGCCGTAAGAAGAGCGACTTGACCGAGCAGCATGGCGGCTTCCTTGTAATCTCAATTTGACTGGGCAGACGGGCGTAACTGCGGCGTCCGCTCATCCCCTCCATGGAGTACGGCGCTGTTGAGCCGTGCGACCACCTGCCGGCAGGCCCGGGAAGCGCGTTCATGTCACTTGCGGCTTCAACCGGAATAGCCGCCCCCATCGAGAAAATGCTGCTCCTCCGGCGTCATGTACCGGCCAAGGATCGGGTTGCGATGCGGAAAGCGGCCGAAGCGCTGGATGATCGAGCGATGCCGCCTCGCGTGTGAGTGGTCCGGTTCGCCGAGGCGTTCCGCCAGATCGACCGACCGATTCTGATCGGCCAGATCTTCCGAATGGGCAAAGGGCAGATACAAGAAGAGCCTCAGCGGCTGGTCGATACTGCCGTCATGGCCTGCATCGATCGCCTTCGCCGCGATGGCGCGCGCCATCCCATCCGTCGCATACATCCGCGGAGTGCCACGAAAGGCGTTGCGCGGGAATTGGTCTAGGAGAAGAAGCAGTGCCAATGCGCCCTCGGGAGTAGCGACCCAGCCCGCGCATTCCCCGCGCGATGCAGCTTCATGCAGGGCCAGGAAACGGCCACGAAATTGGTCATCGAAGCGGGTATCCTTGGCAAACCACAGCCCGGGGCCGGCCTCGCGCCAGAAGGCGACCACCGCCGCGGCATCGCTCGCCAGCAACCAGCCTCCGCTTTGTTGAGCATTCCAGGCTTCCGTAGGGGACACTTTCTCCTCCCGATATTTCAGCGGTTTGGCTGTAGGAAGCGCGACCGCGCAGGAGAATTTCATCTGCCCCTTGCTGTATCCAGTGATACGAATTCAGCAACATGCTGAAGGAAATTGACCTCTCCCGCGCCGACCTGAACCTCCTCGTCCTCTTCGAGGCGGTGATGCGGGAGCGGCATGTTGGGCGCGCAGCCAGCCGCCTGAATCTCTCAGCCTCCGCTGTCAGCCATGGGCTAGGACGGCTGCGACGCCTGCTGAACGATCCCGTTTTTCTGAGGACCCCCAAGGGCGTGGTGCCGACCGCGCGGGCAATCGAACTCGCCGGGCCGATCGGTATGGTGCTGTCCGAGATCAGAAACGTCATCGCCACCGCGGCACCCTTCGATCCGGCAACCTCCACCCGACATTTCACCATCGGCGCTCCCGATGGGGTGCTGGCCGTGTTCCTGCCACCTCTCCTTGCCAGGCTCCGGCAGAGCGCTCTGCGGATTGATATCCGCCTACGCCAACTCCTGCCGCCCGAAGGCGGCAGGCCGACTGAGCTGGCCTGGGAGCCGGTCTTCGCAAATCTGGAATCTGGCGCCATGGATATCGCCATCGGTCCCTTTAACGCGATTCCCGCACGCTGCGATGCCAAGACCCTCCAAGAGGACGATTTCGTCATCGTCACGCGGTCAGGGCACCCCCTCGCCCGAACACCGAGCCTGGAGCACTATTGCGCCGCCGGCCACATGGTCGTGTCCCTCTCTGGCGATGCTCATGGCTTCGTGGATGATGCGCTCACCCGTCTTGGGCTGGCACGACGTGTGGCACTGACGGTGCCAAGCTTCTTCATGGCCATAGCGCTCATCGCGACGACAGATCTGCTCGCCGCGGTGCCGCGGAGCTTTGCGCTGGCGTTTGCACCACCATCCGGGGTGGTCGTGAGGGAGGCGCCTCTGGAGTTGCCCCGGTTTCAGATCCGAGCCGTCATCCCGGAAGCAGCCTTGGCGGATGCGGGAGTAGCCTGGTTGCGTGAAGCCCTGGGCTCCGCCAGTTCCTGAGCCACTCGCTCAAAGCCCGATGCCGCAGATCAACCAGCAAGCGAATGGGCGCGCGTGACCTCTCGGCGGCGGAAGCAATCCGACGCATGGTCGTTCACGATTCCTACGGCTTGCATCCAGGCATAGGTGATCGACGGCCCGACGAATTTGAAGCCGCGTCGCTTCAACTCCTTCGATATCTTCTCCGAAAGCGGCGGCGTCGTGACCCGACTCTCGCCGTCCCCCATCAACACCTTGCCGCCGGTGAAGGACCAGGTGAAGGTGCCGAAGTCTTCCCCGCGTTCGGCCATGCCGCAGTAGATTTGCGCCCCCTCGATGGTCGCCTCGATCTTGGCGCGCGAGCGGATGATCCCAGGGTTGTCGAGCAGGCGCAGGATGTCCTCCTCTCCAAAGTCTGCAACCACGAACGGATCAAAGCCGGCGAAGCCCTGCCGGAAGGCGTCGCGTTTGCGCAGCACGGTGATCCAGGCCAGCCCTGCCTGAAAGCTCTCCAGCATCAAGGTTTCCTAGAGCATGCGCGGATCATGGACGGGCATACCCCATTCGGTGTCATGGTAGGCGCTCATCAGCGGATTACCCTCCGCCCAGCCGCAGCGATGCACCGCACCGATCATTTCCGCCGATTCTCTCTTCCGCCGTTGTTGTTCAATCCCATGCGCCTTCCTGCGCAATGAGGGACTTCGCCAAGGCAACACTGCGCGTTTCGCTCATCGGAAAATTCTACCAAGAAGTTTCCCTTAGGGTCTGTAATTGCGCTGACTGATTGGCCCTTTGGGCGCAGATACAGTCTTTGGGCGCGCCACCTTGGAAATCCTTGGGGCTTTCAGGGTGGACCAGTCATGACCGGGATGAGCCTGGACGACGCCCAAGCGAGGCATGGTCGATCCGCCTCCCCAAGATCCCAAGCTGTACGCCCGATGTCACCGTGCCGAGAACCTGTTCTCCAGCGTCAAAGACTGGGATCGCATCGCCCTTGGCGTGCCAAGACGCGCCGCAGCTGGATGGGCTTCGCCCACCTCGCCGCCACGATGATCAACCTACGCATCGCCCAGTCCAGTCACAGATCCTAAAGCCTATGGAGCAAGAAGCGCCGCATTGCCTCTGTCACTGCCTCCAGCCCCTCAATCGTGGGGATATGCGCCAGACCGGATAGCTGCTTCAGCTGAGCTCCCGGGATGGCATCGCGCATGGCCTCGGCCGCAGCCACCGGCGTGGCAAGATCCTGGTCCCCGACGAGAATCAGTGTCGGAACTGATAGGCCAGACGTGGACTGCGTGAGGTCTGCGGCCGCGATGGCTTCTGCTGCCCCGGCATATCCATCCGGTGCGGTCCTGTGCAACATCGCCCGTAATCCCGCAGCCTCTGGCGTTCCCTGGAAGGAAGCCGTCACCCAGCGCGACAGTACGGCTTCCACAAGGCTCTCGAGCCCTTCGCGCCGCGCAATGGCGGCGCGCTGATGCCAGAGCTCTGCTGGGGGAATAACCATCGCAGTATCGCACAGGATCAGGCTCGACACGCGCGCAGGGGCCTGCACCGCCAAGGACTGAGCAATGAGGCCGCCGATTGACAGGCCCGCCACATGAGCTTGGCTGACGCCCAGCTCGTCCAGCAGGGCGAGCGCGTCGCGCGCCATCTCATCAATGCTGTACGGCCCCGCTGGCACGGACGTCAGGCCGTGCCCACGCAGGTCGGGACGCACCACTCGGAAATGTGCGGACAGGGATTCCGCCTGCGCGTCCCGGACATGCAAGTTGGTGTCGAGCGAGTGCAGAAAGAGCAGAAGCTCGGCCTCCTGGGGTCCGGCAATCTGTACATGCACATCAAGATCGCGAAGGCGCCGAAACATGGAATCTCTCTGGAATGCGGAAACGATGGCTGGAGTCCATTCCGCCTACATCGTCAGAACATCCATGATGCGGCGACGCACCTCGGTCCGCTCGGCCTCCGCAGGCGTCGCGCCCAGGCGGACGTCGTAGGCGATGCGTGCCGGACGCTGCAGCACGACGACGCGCGTGCCGATATCCAGGGCCTCGCCAATCGAATGCGTGATGAACGCGGCGGTCCGGCCAGCCTCCCGCAAGAGTTCAGCAAATTCGAGCCGCAGCCGCGCCGCCGTGATCTCATCGAGGGCCGAGAGAGGTTCGTCGCAAAGCATGATCGGCGCATCGGTGGCAAAGGCACGGGCAATAGCCACGCGCTGCCGCATGCCGCCGGAGAGGGCGTGCGGGTAGTCGTTTTCATGCCCTTGCAGCCCAAGCCGTGCCAGCCAGTGCCGCGCGGCCTCGTGCCGCCGAGCCAGCGGCACGTCCATCATCTCCAGACCGAAAGCAGCATTGTCCAACGCACTGCGCCAGGGCAGCAGGCGGTCGTTCTGGAACACGATGGCAATGCGGCCCCGCAATGCCGCAAACTCCTTGAACGGGTCGTGCTGCTGCACGTGGACTGCGCCGCTGGAGGGCGCCTGAAGGCCGGCAATCATGTTGAACAGGGTGGACTTGCCGCAGCCTGCCTTGCCCAGCAGCGCCACCAGCTCGCCCTGGTGGATGTCGAGATTGACATCCTCGACCGCGACGAAGGTGCCCTCTCCGTCCGGGCGCCGGAAGTGCTTCGAGACCTTGTCGAAGCGGATCTCGACCGGGAGGGAAGCGGCGTCATGGGCTGCTCCGTCCATGACCAGGGGTCTGTCGGCCGTCATCGCATCGTTTCCTGCGGTCACAGCGAACGCTCCGACATGCCACGGTAGCGGAGGGAGAAGGTCTCGATCGCGCTGATCACCCACTGCACGACCAGCACGAAGAGCACGAGCTGGAGCGTCCAGGCCATGGCGCCCGCCATGTCGAACAGCTGCTGCTGCAGCAACTCGTAGCCCACGCCTCCGGTGGCACCGACCAGCTCGGCAACGACGACCACACGCGACGCATTACCCAGATTGGCCTTCCAAGAGGTCAGGACGCCCGGGAGCACCGCGGGCCAGACCAGCACGCGCAGCATCTGCCAGCGGCGCGGTCGGAAGGAGACCACCATCTCCGCCAAATCCTTCGAGATCGAGCGGTAGGAATCCAACAGCTGGAACGCGAAAGCCGGCAGGGTGGTGAAGAGCATGATGAAGAAGATCCGCGTCTCCACCCCACGGAACCAGATCACTGCGAAGACCACCCAGGACAAAGCAGGAATGCCCTGCAGAAAGGTCAGCATCGGCGACAGCAGCCGCGCCACGAGCGCCGAGCGTCCCATCAGCGCCGCGAGGATGGCACCGACCACGAAGGCGCCGGCCAGCCCGCCGAGTGTCCGCGCCACAGTCGTCAGCACCTGCCCGAACATTTCCCATGTTGTTAAGATTTCGAGCGTGCGCCAAAGAATGTCGGGCACCGGTGGAAGCAGGTAGGGCGGCAACAAGTATGAGGCGACGCCGCATATCGTCGACCCAGAAAAGGCCATGGAGGAGGGCGCACCGCTCGTGCACCCTGCTCACGGGTCGAATGTTAGTTTCCGCCGGGTCTTTACCTGGGGACCGGTCGAGCAGGATTGCGCCGCGGCCGACCACCAGCTCTCCTATCGCGTCCGCTGGGGCCGCTCCTCCCCGGTTCCGATCGAGACCTTTGTCGTCACCTGCGACTGGAATGACTCGACGCAGCTGCTCGACGTCTGGGCCTCCATCCAGATGCCGAAATATCCGGATCTGCTCGCGCGCTGCCTGCGCCTCCCGGGCAATGCCGTGCGCGTGCATTTCGACGTCGATGTGGGTGGCAGCTATGGCGTCAAGCGCGGCCTGAAGCACTCGATCCTCGTCGGCTACCTGTCACGGATGCTGGGCCGCCCGGTCCGCTTCCTCGAGGACCGTCTGGAGAACATGCGCGGCGGCGACATGCAAGGCCCCGACCGCATCTTCGACGTCACCCTTGCCTTCGATGCTGATGGCATCGTCCGTTCCATGCGGATGCGCGCGGTGGATGATATTGGTGCCTATTCGGGCCGCTCCCCCCTGCAGCTCGGCAAGCCCGAGGGCGCAATCGTCGGTCCCTACCGCATCCGCAGCGTCGAATACGACGCGATCTCGGTGATGACCAACAAGACCCCGCAGGAAGCCGTGCGCGGTTTCGGCCAGTCTCCCACCAACTACGCACTCGAAAGCGGAATGGACCGCGTCGCGCGCTTTCTGAGCCTGGATCGCGTCGAGCTGCGGCGGCGGAATCTGATGGGACGGGACGAGTTCCCTTACCTCATTCCGAGCGGTACCACCTATGATTCCGGCGACTACGAGGCGGTACTCGACAAGGCCCTGACGGCAGCCTCCTACGACGAGTTGCTGCGTGAGCGCGACGCGCTGCGTGCCAAGGGCCTTTTGGCTGGCATCGGCGTCTCGATTTGCCTTGAACCCTCTGGCGGCAACTCCGCCTTCGAGCCGCTCTTCAATCCGAAGAACACCACGACGACTTGGATGGACTCCTGCCTCGTGCGGGTCGACCTGAACGGCGCAGTGACGGCGCTGATGGGCACTTCCACCTCCGGGCAGGCGCATGAGACTCTGGTATCGACCGTGGTGGGCGAGGTGCTGCACCGCGAACCGGACAGCATCCGCGTAATTCATGCGGACTCGCTAGGCGCGCTTCCCTCCAACAGTCCCGTCGGCAGCCGCATGGCCATCATGCTGGGCGGAGCTGCGGCAGGTGCTGCGCGCAAGCTGTGCGACAAGATGATCCGCATCGCAGCCCATAACCTGGAGGTGCCTGAGGAGGCGATCCTCTGGGACGGTGGAGATGCCGTCCTGCGGGACGACCCCTCACGCCGCCTGCGCTGGGACGCGTTGGTGGAGATTGCCCACCGCAAGTACCACCAGATGCCCAAGGGCATGGAGCCCGGCCTTCAGGAGAAGTTCGTCTGGGAGGTGCCAACCGGCGGCATGCTGCCGACCGAGGATGGCCGCATACAAATGTATCCCTGCCACTCCTTCGAGTCCCATGTCGTTCTGGCGAGCGTCGATCCGGAAACCGGCAAGGTGACGCTGCACCGCTACGCGGTCGGCCATGACTGCGGCGTGATGATCAGCCCGGACGTCGTGCACGGCATGACCTTTGGCGGGGTTGCGCATGGGCTCAACGCGGCACTGATGGAGCGCTTTGCCTTCTCCGAAGACGGCCAGTTTCTCTCGGGCAGCTTCGTCGATTACCTTATCCCTAGCGCGCATGAGGTACCCGCCCTCACCATCGCAGATCACTGCACGCCCTCTCCCCTCACCAGTTTCGGGCAGAAGGGTTCGGGCGAGGCGGGCTATCTCGGCGGCCCCGCTGCCATTGCCGGCGCCATCAACGATGCGCTGTCGGTCCGGGGGGCCTCCATTGACGCTCTGCCCATGACGCCTCCCGCCATCTGGCGCACTCTGCGTGCTGCCGCGGCGGATCCCGTTCGTTCCGCGCCGATGCGACGCGAATTGTCGCCGGCCATGCAAGGAGAGCACCGCTGATGACTGAATCCCTCTCGATCGTCCAGGATGGGCGCCTGCTGCGCATCACCTTCGGGGCGGGAGGATGGCGGCGTCTCCGACGGCATGGCCTCGCGGATGAGCGAGACCCTGCTCCGCGCGCATGAGACTTCGGATGCCGTTCTGCTCACGGCCGCCGGGCCGGATTTCTGCACCGGCCGAGTGCGCGAAGCCGGGGGCCCGCCCTCGTCCGAGGCCTATTCTCGCCGCCCGGAATATGACGGCGTCTTCGGAAGCTATACGGCCATCCGCAACGCGCAGATTCCTGTCGTCGCCGCTATCGCGGGCCGCGCGATGGGCTATGGCACGGCCGTCATCGCCCTTTGCGACGTCTCCTTCGCCAGCGAGACCGCGCGCTTCAACATCCCCGAGATCGAGCACAACGTGATGCCGACCATGGTGATGTCCGCGATCTCGGATCGCATGAACCGGAACGCCATCCTCTGGATGGCCTATTCGGCCGAGTTCATCGATGCTCAGCGTGCCCTCACCTATGGGCTGGTCAGCCAAGTGGTGCCCGCTCCGTCCCTCCAGGACGAGGCGGAGCGCTTCTGCAAGGTGCTGCTGGGCCGCCCGCGCCCCGCGATTCTTGGCCTGAAGGAATATCTGCGCGTGGCACCACGCATGGACAACCAGGCCGCGACCGACTATGCGCGCAGCCTGCACTCCGTGGTCAACACCGCTGCCGCGATGAAGCGCGCAGCGCACTGAGCGAACTGGTCCGCCGACCGGCGAGACCGAGCTCGACGGACGCTGACTCCGGCGGGGAGATCCTCGGCACAGCCGAGCGCCTCCCCGCACCATTGTCGCGCGGCGCTGTGGCGTCGCACTCGGCTGGCCTCGGGCGCCTATACCGTCCCTGCAGCCGAGAGTGCCATGGACTGCTCCGTGTCCCGGCCCTCACCCACCAGCCAGTCAATGAAGGCACCGGTGAGCGGCGTCCGAGCGGCGGCATTGGCGTAGTAGCGCCGCTGGCGGGCAGCGAGGGTACCGAAGGGCGCGCAAAGCCGGCCCGCAATAATGTCATCGATCGTGAGGAAAACAGGAACAAGAACCACGCCCAACCCCTCCGCCGCGGCCTGCAGCGCGAAATACATCTGCTCGAATCGGAGCGTGCCAGCTGGGCGCAACTCGGGCGCTCCTGCCGCCTGCAGCCATTCCGCCCAGGAATAGGGCTCCGTACCATAGGATATGAGGGTGCAAGCGGCGAGGTCGCCCGGCTCACGCAGCCGCCCTCCCTCCGCCAAGTCGGCATGGCAAACTGGAACGATCACTTCGGTCATGAAAGGCTCGGAAACAGCGGCAGCCAGCGGCGCCTGGGCACCGCGGATGGCGATGTCGTAACCTCCACCGAATTCCACCGGCGCGAGGGAGGTGGTCATGCGCACCTCCACGCCCTGGTGGCGTTGCTGGAAGCCTGACATGCGCGGAATGAGCCAGCGCATCGCGAAGGTGGGCGGCGCATTCACATGCAGTGTGCTGGGTGCTGCTTGGTCAATCACATGCAGCGATGCCAGCGCAATACGGTCCAACGCCGCGGTCATCTCGGCCAAATAGCCGCGGCCGGTTTCGGTCAGCACCAGTTGGGCGGGTCGTCGCAGGAACAGCGGCGTCCCGAGCCATGCTTCCAGCTGCGCCACCTGCCGGCTGACCGCGCCGTGGGTCACGCCCAATTCGGCAGCGGCCTTGGTCAGGCTGGCATGCCGTCCTGCGGCCTCGAAGGCGCGGACGGCGTTCAGGGGAGGAATGCGGCGGTTCATCCTGTCTTGCCGGTTGTGGCGCCTGCCCCCCACGCCAGTGGGCTGAACCCGAGGGCGCGCCGGGTTCGATCCTGCGGCGGCCATCGTACTTCCTCCGACCGGGCGCTTCCACCTCCCGCAATCTCCAGTGGTCAGTCATCGAAGAATGGCCTTGCTCGTCCCGGTCCAGCGACCGCATCGGCCGCGTCCGGCCAATGCACCGGACCCTGGAACCGGCACCTCACCTTTCCAGCGGAGGCGCCATAGGGCAGCGATCGGTCCCTTGGTAGCCGGCACGCGCGAGGGCAGATTAAGCCCGAAGCATGGATGGCCCATCGCAAGCGTTCGGTTCGTACCTCCGAAGGATCGAGTCGGAGGCGGTTGGAACATGCGGCACTGCCAAGCGTTCACGCACACACGACGAAGAGGCACCTTCATGGCCAGCAGCACGCATTTCGCCCCGCCTGGTCCCCTCGGCTTCGGCGGGGCACCCCTGGGCAACATGTTCGAACAGGTTTCAGATGCCCAGGCCAGTGCCACGCTCGAGGCTGCCTGGGACGCCGGCATTCGCTACTTCGACACGGCGCCGGAGTACGGCCCCGGCATCTCCGAGCATCGCTTCGGCCAGGTGCTGCGCAACAAGCCCCGGGATAGCTATGTGCTTTCCACCAAGGTCGGGCGGCTGCTGCGTGCCGATGCCAGCAAGGGTGGCAAGCACGGCCCCTTCGTCGCTGGCCTGCCGTTCCGCGTCGATTACGACTACACGGCAGATGGCGTGCGACGCTCCATAGAGGACAGTTTGCAGCGACTGGGTATCGCGCGGATCGACGTCGTCTACATCCATGACTGCGCCGAGGATGCGCATGGCGACCAATGGTTAGAGGTATTTGACACCGCAATGAAGGGAGCCGCCGTGGCCCTTACGGAATTGCGGAACGAAGGCGTGATCCGCGCATGGGGATTGGGGGTGAACCGAGTAGAGCCCTGCGTGATGGCGCTGGACCGCGCCGACCCCGACGTCTTCTTGCTGGCAGGTCGGTACAGCTTGCTGAATCAGCCGGCACTCGACGAGCTCTTCCCCCGCTGTGCTGAGCGCGGCGTGCACGTGGTCGTGGGAGGCCCCTACAACTCTGGCCTCATCGCTGGCGGCAAGACCTTCGAGTACCAAGTGGCGCCGCCTGACCGAATCGCAGCACGCGACCGGCTCGCAGCAATTGCGGCGGGGCACCACGTGGATCTTCGTGCTGCAGCCCTACAGTTCTGCTCGGCGCATCCCGTGGTGGCATCAGTGATACCCGGAACGAAGAATCCCCAGCGGGTGCGTGAAAACCTGGCGCTGATGAGCCAGCCCATCCCATCCGAGTTCTGGGGCGACCTGAAGCGCGAGCGCTTGCTGCCGGACAACGCGCCGACCCCGAGCTAGTTCCCGGCCTCAGAAGCCTTGAGCGCCAACTCTGCAGTCAGCCCGGTGGCGCTCTGGGCACAGTGGGCTGCCGCCCGCATTCCGATACTACAGAACAGGACGGTGTGCCCGTCCGGCTGAGCCCGAGCTGCCGCCTCGGCCGCGATGTTGCCGCCGGCGCCGGTGCGGTTCTCCACGACAATCGGCTGACCAAGGATCGGGCCCGCCACCTCGGCCACCAGTCGGGCCACGAGGTCGCTGATTCCGCCCGCTCCGAATGGCACGAGCATCCGCACCGGGCGGGACGGGAAGTCCTGCGCCACCGTGCGCTTCCAGGGCACCGCGGCGACAGTCGCCGCGGCGAGAATCCCGCGCCGCCTCACCGCCCGGCCCGCCGGATGCGCAGCATCATGCTGTCAAAGGAGTAGTCCGCCACCTGGTGATAACCATAGGAGCGGTCGCGGAAGGCCACCTGGCTTTCCAGCAGTTCCTTAAAGCGCGGACTCTGGGCCGACATCTCGGCAAAGACCTCTTGGGTCGCGCGAAAGAAGGCGTCGAGCACGTCGTTCGGGAAGGCACGGAGTTGCACCCCGTTGGCGACCAGCTTGTACAGAGCCTCGACATTCTTCCAGTCGTACTGCGCGAGCATCCACTGTGTTGCGGCCCCGGATGCCGCTTCGAGCACAGCTTTGTAGGGCTTCGGCAGCTCGTTATAGCGATCGAGGTTAATAAAGGCGTGGAAGACTGCGCCCCCCTCGCCCCATCCAGGGAAGTAGTAGTTCTTTGCGACCTTGTCGAAGCCGAGCTTCGAGTCATCATACGGGCCGATGTACTCCACCCCGTCGATCGTTCCTCGCTCCAGCGCGGGATAGATGTCACCGGGCGCGATCTGCTGCGGCACAACACCGAGCCTGGACATGACGTTGCCTGCTAGCCCCGCCACGCGGAACTTCAGCCCGTTGAGCTCCGCGACGCTCCTGATCTCCCTGCGGAACCATCCGCCCATCTGGTTGCCTGTGTTCCCGAGCGGCAGGCCGTAGACATTGTAGGGGGCAAGCAGCCGGTTGATCATCTCGTTGCCGCCGCCATGGTACATCCAGGCCGCCTGCTGCCGCGGGTTCAGCATGAAGGGCACGGTGGTGGTGAATGCGAAGGCCGGATCCTTGCCCGTAAAGAACAAGCCTCCGGTATGGGCCAGTTCCACGCTGTTCTGCTGCACGGCATCCAGCGCCTGCAGGCCTGGCACGAGCTCGCCGGCGGCGAAGGGCGTAATGCGGAACTTCCCATCCGTCATTTCGGAGACGAGGCGCGCGAAGTACTCGCCAGTGGAATAGGTGACATCGAGCACCTTGGTGAAGGAGCTGGTCATCCGCCAGCGGATCTCCGGTGCAGCCTGCGCCAGGGCCGGGCTGGAGAGCGCGGGCAGCATGAGTACGGGCGCCGCGGAGCCCGCGGCCATGAGGTGGCGACGACGCATCGGGTGGTTTCCTGGCTGGTCCGGGCACAGGTATTGCAACCCCAATGCCAGGCTTGTTGCCCGGGTTTCCGGCGGGTAAGCCGAGCATACACTTGCCGGAAGCCCGACTTTCGGCCAGATCTAAGACCGCGGGGCAACAAGTTGCCCAAAACCGGAGCAGAAACGAATGATTGCGTCCCTCGGCTGGAACGGCGTGGTCTCCCACCTCCACATTACCCCTCGCGCCTTCCTGCCCATGCAGGCGCAAGCGGCGATCGAATTGGTGGCGGGCGAGGGCATCGTCGGCGACCGCTACCGCATCGGTACCGAGACAGGATTCTATTCGGAGAAGCCCGAGGAGGGCCGTCAGGTGACGCTGTTCGAAGCGGAGGTTCTGGAGGCCATCCTGCGTGACTACAAGATGGAGATCCTCCCGGAGGAACACCGCCGCAACGTCACCACCACCGGCGTACCGCTGAACCATCTGGTCGGGCAGCGCTTCCGCCTCGGCGACTGCCTGGTGGAAGCGACGCGCCTCTCCATCCCCTGCCGCCATATTGAGGAAATTCTGGGCAAGCCCGTCTTCGACCCGCTGGTCCACCGCTCCGGCCTCAACTGCAAGATCCTGGAGGGCGGCACGCTGCGCGTGGGCGACGCCATCCGGCCCCTCTAGGCTTCCATGGCCCGCCACATCGAGCTGCGCGTCGCCGAGGCCCGTCCTGCCGGGCCCGGCATCCGCCGCCTTACCTTGCGCGACCCGGATGGCTGGCCCCTGCCCCGCGTGCGGCCTGGTGCGCATCTGGACCTGCATGTGCCGGGGGTGGGGCCGCGCGCCTACAGCCTTTGCGGCGACCCGTCCGTGCAGGATGCCTGGACCGTGGCGGTGAAGCTGGAGGCGGAATCGCGTGGCGGCAGCACCTGGGTGCACGGGCTGCGCGAGGGTGATCCAGTCGCCGCCTCCATGCCCCGCTGCACCTTTCCCCTGGCTAAGGGGGCCGCGCGGCACGTGATGATCGCGGGAGGCATCGGTGTCACCCCCTTCCTCGCCATGGCGCCTGTCCTGGAAAGGGCCGGTGCCGGCTGGACCCTGCACCTGCTCCACCGGGGCGCCCTGCCCTGCCCGGACGAGCTCGCCCGCTGGCTTGCCTCTGGCCGTGCCGTCGCGCATGACACGGCTGTGACGCCCCGCCCTTCCCTCGATGCCCTGCTCGGTCCCTGGCAGCCGGGGCTTCAGGCTTATTGCTGCGGCCCACTCGCAATGATCGATGCCTTCGAGCAGGCCACCGCCGCTTGGCCATCGGGCACCGCACGGGCGGAACATTTCGTGCCGCCCATCCTGGCGCCTGATCCCTCAGCGCGCCCCTACACCCTCGTCCTCGCCGGCAGCGGCGCGGCGGCTGACGTCGCGGCCGGCGGCAGCATGCTGGCGGCGCTGCGTGCCCTTGGCACCAAGGTGGAGGCTTCCTGCGAGGGCGGCATCTGCGGCGCCTGCAAGATGCGCTGGCTGGAGGGCGAGCCCATCCACCGCGACCGCGTCCTCACTCCCGAGGAGCGCCAAACGCATCTCATGGCCTGCGTTGCCGGCTGTGCTTCAGAGCGGCTGGTCCTCGAAGCATGAGCGCGACGGCCCGGAAATCCCCTGTCACGCGCGACCCTGCTCGTGCTGCCGAGCGAAGCCTCGAAATGGGTGCTCGGCTGCGAGCGCTGCGCCAGACCTGCGAGCTGACGCTGGACGCGCTGGCGGAGATAACCAGTCTCGACAAGGGCTACCTCTCACGGCTGGAGCGCGGCCAGAAGAACCCCTCCATCGCCACCGTGCTTCGCCTGTCGGAAGCACTGGACGTGCCGGTGGCGGAGTTGTTCGGCGAGCGCCTGGCGGAGCACGCCGTGCGCGTTACCCGCGCCAGGGACCGCCTTTCCGTTTCGCCCACCGGTGCGACGGCACATGGCATCGAGGCGCTGAGCCGGGACGGCTCGGCGCTGGAGGCCTTCGTGCTGCACCCCGCCGCCGAGTTCAGCACCGAGGGGCATGCCGAGCACGCCGGGGAAGAACTGTTCTTCGTGCTGCACGGCACGGTGGAGCTGCGCTTTGCCGACCGCAGCTTTGTGCTGGAGGCGGGCGACTGCGCGCAGTTCCCTGGTCACCTGCCGCACCGCATTCGCCGCGTCGGCACCGAGCCGGCCTCGGCTCTCGTGGCAGTCGCGCGGCCTCGGCGGAACCGGAGAGCAAAGGCGAGCTGATCCGCCTCCCTGTAGAAAGTAAAGCTGCCATGCCTGAACCGCGGAACGCCGAGCCAGCCCAGCCGATCGGGCGACTGCAGATTTCCTGCCGACCGGGCCCGAGCGAAGAGCTTGATGGGCGCCCTACACCAGCCGGATAGGCGCTGCCCTGGCCCAATCCGCGCCTCGGCCCCAGGCAATCAAGGGCCCATCTCCGCCAGCGCCTTGAGCATCGGCTGGGCGGCAAGGCGCAGCATGCCTTGGAAAGGGCTGTCCATCTCCAGAATCAGGAAGACTGCTCCGCCGATTGCAAACGAGCACATCAGGAAGGCTCCCGCGACCGTGGTATTCCGCGGCGCATTCAGGCCGAAGCTGATGAATATCGCGACTGTCCAGGAAACCAGCACGAAGAGGACGACGGGCCTTACGCTGGGCCCCGCCTGCTCAATAAGAATCCACCGCTGCCGCACCAGGGACGTGGCAGCCAGCAATGCTTGATCCCGGATCGAACGTTGCTCGGCGCCGACCGGATCCATGGCCCGAATTGCCTCCTGCACCTGCTCCAACATCCTGCCGGCCGTGACATCGTCCAGACCCACGAAGTGGCCGCCGGGCGTCGGCCAGATATCCTGTATTGTTCGCGCGGTGGAACGGCGCAGCAGCACCCGCGGCGCGGCAGCGCCTTCACCATAGCTGCGTAGCGTCCTGTCCAGCAGAATCAGGTCCGCGGCATAGGAGCGCATCTCCCGGTCTGTCGTCTCAGAAGCGGATTTTGCCGTCGCAATCAGCAGGCCGAACACGAGCGACGCCAGCACCGACACCGTCCCGGTTCCAAGCCGGACCACGTCCTGCGTCTCCTTGGTCAAGTGGTGCTCAGGCAGCCAACGATGGAGCTGCATCCCGAAGAGTCCACCGACGAAAACGCAAGCCGTAACGAGGAGGCTGATAGCAATCACGTTCATGTGCCGAAGCCGCCAGTGCGCTTCATCCTACTGCCCTCCGAAGTTGCGGAAGGAAGTCCGGCACATCGGCTGGCTTAGCCATCCCGTCAATCTCTGCCGTTGCCGCCGGGGCTAACCGCGGACGGATTACGCCCTGAGCTCGCATGATCATCGAAACAGGCTGCTGATGCGGGTTTTTTGGCCATACGATGGTGTTCCGATCCGCGTCCGGCCCCAACTGCTTTACCGCAGGACCAATGATCGCTGAAGACGTAGAACATGACAGCGTCCTCCACACAGGATGCGGCGGTATGCTGCCCGGCGCCCTGCACCATTTCCAGTCTGAACAGTTGCTCCAGCATGTGAGGGAGCGATGCGCAGACAGGCATGAGCGAGTTTTCAGCCATTGTCTGCAGATGGCGCTTGGCCACCGGCCCCGCGGTTTGCACAACAGCGGTTAGATTGAACAGAGCAACAGAGAGAGCCGAGAGAGTTGGAGTGCGCCGCCCCGGAAGAAGCGGCGGGCATGCCAGCAGGGTGGATGGGTGGTGCAAATGGAAGCGCCGTTTCACTGTTGCCGTTAGAGCCCCGGGGTCCAGCTTCCCTGATGGGGTTCGGCTTTTGCTCTTGGCGCGTCTCCATGATGTGAGCTTACCGGCTGACGCCGTCCGCACCACCTGGAGTCATGGTGCGCATTCGCAGATCGGACCGCTAGCACAACTGCGTCCGAAACGGCAGACTTCATATACCACAACTCTGATTTGTGCAGCTTTGCTTACCGATATTAACAACTTCTGCGCGCATTGCGCTTCTCGGACACGCGTCAAGCAATATCAGCTGGATCGATTACAACCGAGACGCAATACTCCGCTTGCAGCTGGCCAGGTTTCGGGCTTGCGCAGGTGCACCTTGCTGGCGCCCGGCTCGGTATGAGATGCATGTTGCCACCATTTACGTCCGGCCGGGACGCCTCGAATCCGGCGCAGTCCTGATAAGCCGCCGGCCAAGAGACCGATAGCCTTGGCCTAATTGCCTCATGCATTGCTTCTCAGACTGGCCGCTCGGCGGCTCTGTAAGCAGCCCGCCATCGAGGCCGGACGAACTGGCCGATCAGGGATCAGCAGGACCGTACAAGTTGGACAGATTCTTCGTCGTCACGGGAGGCCCCGGCTCCGGCAAAAGCACGCTGATCGATGTCTTGCGCGCGCAAGACGTCCAGACCATGCCCGAAGCTGGTAGAGCGATTATCCAAGATCAGGTCGCCATTGGCGGCGATGCGCTGCCATGGGGGAACCGTCTTGCCTTTGCCGAATCGATGCTGGGATGGGAGATGCGGTCCGATCGCGAGGCTCAGTCCTTGACAGGAGCTGTAATCTTCGATCGCGGCATCCCGGACGTTCTGGGTTGCCTGAGTCTCTCCGGCCTCAGGTGCATTCAGGCTCCACCCTCGTCGACATCGCCTAACCAGCCGCCTCCACCTGCAACCAGTCCAGAAAAGCTCTCGCCTTGCGGTCCGGCGGTCGGTCAGTAGGCCAGACCACATGGTAGCCCACGGGCCGTTCCACCGGCAGGTTGAAGAGCGGCACAAGCCGCCCTTCCTGGAAGTCATGCTCCATCAGCCGCATCTGACCGATGGCAACCCCCAGCCCCTCCATGGCCGCCTGGTAGGTAAGCACGGAGCTGGTGAACTCCATGCCTTCCTGCAGCAGGTCCAGCCGGCCGATTCCTGCCAGCCAGTCGCACCAATCATTGCGCCGGTACCGGGAGACGAGCATGCGGTGCCGCCGCAAGTCATCAGGCGTCCGCAGCGGCGGCCCTGCTTCCAACAGGCGAGAACTACAGACGGGCTGCAGGATGTCCGGCATCAGCCGCAATACCTCGAGTCCGGGCGTGCTGCCGCGCCCGAGCTGGATGGCGAGATCCACCGGCTCACGGCGGAAATCCACCGGGGCGACGCTGTGGCTCAGTCGCACAGCGATGCCTGGATTGGCCGCCTCGAAGCGATGCAGCCGTGGCAGGAGCCATTTTGCAGCGAAGGTGCTGTAGACACGCAGGCGCAGCGGCGCTGTGCGAGATTCCTTGCGCAGCCGCTCTGTCGCAGCCGTGATACGCTCGAAGGCCGGCCCGACCTCGTCGCGGAGCGCTTCCCCCTCCGGCGTGAGCGTGGCGCCGTAACGCTCACGGTGGAAAAGCCGCGTCCCCACATAGCCTTCGAGCACCGCGACCTGCCGGCTGACCGCCGCCTGCGACACGCCCAGCAGCTCGGCGGCGCGGGTGAAGCTGCCAAGCCGCGCGGCGACGGTGAACACGTGCAGTGGGTTAAACGGCGGCACCGGTGCGTTCAAGCAGCGCTTCTCCTTGAGTTATCAGGAAGAGGCATAACAAAAACTTGTGTTAGCATAAAGAGCGGTCGGGTCCCCGCGCCCATTGCAGCAAGGCAGACTGCGCCCGTTCCACCGAAGAATGCATGAGGAAACGCAGGGTCGATGGATTTCAGCCTCACCGAGGATCAGCGGATCTTTGCCGACTCCGTGCGTCGCTTCGCCGAGGAGAACTTGGCGGCCGGCGCGTTGAAGCGCGCCCATACGCCCGGCTTCCCTTATGATGTGGCGCAGTTGGCGGCAGCGCAGGGTCTGCTCGGCATCACCATCCCCGAGGCCGATGGCGGACAGGGCGGCACGCTGATGGATGCGGTACTCGCTATCGAGCAGGTGGCGCTGGTCTGCCCACGCAGCGCCGATGTGATTCAGGCCGGCAATTTCGGCCCCATCCGCACCTTTGCCGAATACGCCACGCCCTACCAGAAGGAGCGCTGGCTGCCAGATCTGCTGGCAGGCAAGAATGCGATCTCTCTCGGCATGAGCGAGCCAGAGGCTGGGTCGGCCGCGACGGAGCTGAAGACGACGGCGCGCCTTGATGGCGGCCACTACATTGTCAACGGTTCAAAGGTCTTTGGCACGCATAGCGCCGAGGCCTCGCTCTATCTCATCTATTGCCGTTTCGGGCCGGGCATCGACGGGATCGGCTCCATTCTGATCGAGCGCGGCACCCCCGGCTTCATCATCGGTCAACCCTCCCGCTTCCTGAACGGTGAGGAATGGAGCGCGCTGTATTTCGAGGAATGCCGCGTGCCGAAGGAGAACCTTCTGCTCGGCCCGGGCGGCTTCAAAAAGCAGATCGCCGCCTTCAATGCCGAGCGGGTGGGCAACACCGCGCGGTCGCTCGCGGTAGGTCGCTATGCCTTCGAGCGAGCGAAGGAGCATGCGGCGACGCGTAAGCAGTTCGGGCGCACGCTGAACGAATTCCAGGGGCTCCAGTGGAAGTTCGCCGACATCACGCTGAAGCTGGAGGCGGCGCAGCTGCTGCTTTATCGCGCGGCGGTGAATGCCGATCGGGGGCTGCCCTCGGCCTATGAGACGACGCTCGCGAAGCTTGCCTGTAACCAAGCGGGTTTCGACGCAGCGAACGAGGCGATCCAGATCATGGGCGGGACCGGCTTCTCCGAGGAATCCCTGGTGGAATACTGCATGCGCCGTTGTCGTGGCTGGATGATAGCGGGCGGCTCGATCGAGATGATGAAGAACCGGCTGGCGGAGGAGGTGTTCGGCCGCCGCTTTCCCCAGCGCCCGCCGCGTGCCGCACCGCCGGCGGCGGAGTAGCCCCATGCGCCCAGCGCCGAGCGCCCTGCTGTCGCCGCGAAGCATCGCCATCATCGGTGCCTCCGACGATCTGTCGAAGACCGCGTCGCGCCCGCTTCGCTTCCTGCGCGGCGGTGGATATGAGGGTACTGTCTACCCGATCGCCCGGCGCGAGGCGGTACTGGGGGAGCGCGCTTGGCCCTCGCTAGCGGCCCTGCCTGAGCGGCCCGACCATGCCTTCGTCCTTCTGCCCACCGAAGGCGCCATGGCGGCCGTGGCGGAATGCGGGAAGCTCGGCATTCCGGCCGTCACCGTGCTGGCAGGCGGCTTCTCAGAAGCCGGACCTGATGGGGTGGCGCGGGAGGCAGCACTGCGGCATTCCCTTCGCGGCAGCGACACGCGGCTACTGGGGCCCAACAGCATCGGGCTGGCGAACCTGCACCACCGCATGGTGCTGACGGCCAATGCCGCCTTCGCGGAGCCGGACCTGCCGCGCGGCGGCGTCTTCGTCGCGTCCCAGAGCGGCAGCATGATCGGCGCTATCCTCTCGCGCGGGCGGCAACGCGGCCTTGGCTTCGCTGGACTCGTCTCGGTTGGCGCGGAGGTCGACCTTGATGTCGGCTCAATCTGCGCCTCCACCCTCGATGATCCGCAGGTGACTTCCTATCTGCTCTTTCTCGAGACGCTGCGCGGTGCCGGCGCGCTACGTGAATTCGCGGCCGGTGCCGCGGTGCGTGGCAAACCTGTCATTGCCTACAAGCTCGGCCGTTCGCAGGCGGCGGCGGAACTGGCCGTATCCCATACGGGAGCACTGGCTGGCGAAGACGACGTGGCCGATGCCTTCCTGCGGGATTGCGGCATTGCGCGCGTGGATACGCTGGAAGGGCTGTTCGAGGCCCCTGCCCTGCTGCACCGCCTCCCCATCCGCCCGCGCAGTGCGCGCAAGCCTGTCATCGGCGTGGTCACCACAACTGGTGGCGGCGCGGCCATGGTGGTGGACCAGCTGGGCATCCGCGGTGTTACCGTGGAAGCGCCGGGCGAGGCGACGCGGCAGCGCCTGACGGAAGCTGGGATCGACCCCGGCCATGGCCGCATCCTGGATTTGACGCTTGCCGGCACGCGTCCCGAGGTCATGGGACCGGCACTCGATGCGCTGCTCCAGGCACCGGAATTCGACCTCGTGATCGCGGTGGCCGGATCCTCCGCGCGCTTTCAGCCGGAACTGGCGGTGCAGCCGGTGGTGGAGGCCGCCGCGAGTGGCGCACATCTGGCCGCCTTCTGCGTGCCCGAGGCACCGCAGGCCCTCGCCATGCTCGCCGCAGCCGGTGTCCCCGCCTTCCGCACGCCTGAGGCCTGCGCCGATGCCGTGGCCGCCGCCTTCGCTCGCCGCGAGCCGCGCGCCGCGGTTTCCAACCGTGTCCTGGCCTGCGGGGACGAGCGGATGCTGGACGAAGCAGAGGCTTACGCGCTGCTCGCCGATCTTGGCGTGCCGCATGCCCCCTGCGTGGCGCTGTCGGCGGCCCAGGCGGGACAGGAACGACTGCCCTTTCCCTATCCTGTCGCGGTGAAGGTTCTGCACCGCGACATCCTGCACAAGACGGACCTGGGCGGCGTGGCGCTGGGCGTCGAATCCGACGCGGCGCTGCGAGAAGCGGCAACGCGGATCGTCGCGAGCGTCGCGAAGCATCGCCCGGCACTCGGTGCCGACCGCGTGCTCGTGCAGGCGATGACGCGGTCGCTAGGAGAGGTGCTGGTCGGCTATCGCCGTGACCCCCAGGTCGGCCCCATCATCCTGCTCGCCGCTGGCGGCGTCATGACCGAGATCTACCGTGACCGTAGCGTCCGCCTCGCCCCAATCAGTCACGACGCGGCGCGGGAGATGATCGCCGAAGTGCGCGCCCTGCGCGCGCTGGAAGGGTACCGTGGCAAACCGCGCGGAGACATGGAGGCGCTGGCCGCAGCCATCGTTGCCGTCTCCTGCCTGGCGGAGCGGGGTGATGTCGCGGAATGCGAAATCAACCCGCTCATGGTCCTGAACGAGGGGCGCGGCGTCATGGCCGTGGATGCGGTCATCCGTCTGGCCGGAGACATTACGTGACCGGCGCCCGGGGACAACCGTGCCATGTCGCAGGGCAGAGGGTTCCGGCGAGATCCGATCGGTAAAACGCGCGCCACCGGCCTGACAAGGCGCGGAAAACGGGAGGGAAGAACCAATATGCTCATCCATACTAACCGGCGTGGCCTGCTGATTGGCGGCGGCGCCATCGCCGTTTCGGCGCTCGCTGCGCCAACCGTGGTCGCACAGCCGGTGCGGACCGTGCGCATCGGCGTGCTGACCGACATGGCCGGCCCTTATGCTGGCAATACGGGCATGGGCTCGGTGGTCGGCGCGAAGTTAGCCGCCGAGGACTTCATGGCTGCCAATCCTGGCTTCAGGGTCGAGGTCATCCAGGCCGACTTCCAGAACAAGCCCGACATTGGTCTCGCCACCGCACGCGAATGGCTGGATCGGCAGGGCGTGGACGCCATCCTGGACGTTCCTGTCTCGTCCGTCGCTCTCGCCATAGGCGGGCTCACAAAGGAAAAGGACAAGGTCGCTCTTTTCACCGGTCCAGCCACGGCCGCACTGACAGGCGCGAATTGCGGTCCGAACCATGTGCACTGGACTTATGACACCTGGTCCCTTGCGGCCGGTACCGGACGCGCCCTGGTGGCGGATGGCGCCGATACCTGGTTCTTCATCACCGCTGATTACGCTTTCGGCCATGCGCTGGAGAACGATACGGCAGGCTTTGTGAAGGAAGCCGGCGGCCGCGTGCTCGGTAGCGTCCGCACGCCCTTCCCGGGCACGACGGATTTCTCCTCCTATCTTGTGCAGGCGCAGGCGAGCCGGGCGAAGGTGATCGGCCTGGCGAATGCCGGCAGCGACACCGTCACTTGCCTGAAGCAGGCTGCCGAGTTCGGGATCACACGGCGCGGCACGCGACTGGCCGGGTTACTGTTCCAGATCACCGATGTTCACGCGCTGGGCCTGCAGGCAGCACAGGGACTGGCGCTGACCGAAGCCTTCTATTGGGATATGAACGAGGGCACCCGCGCCTTCTCCGCACGCTTCGCGCCGCAGATGAACGGCTTCAAACCCGGCATGATCCATGCGGGCGGCTATTCCGCCGTGCTGCACTACCTAAAGGCGCGGGCCGCCCTGGGAGACAATGCCAGCGGCCTCGCGGCAGTGAACTGGATGAAGGCGAACGGCACGGAGGACCCGCTGTTCGGCCGCGGCACCGTGCGCGCCGATGGAAGAAAAGTGCATGACATGTATCTCTTCCGCGTGAAGTCTCCGGATGAGAGCAAGCATCCCTGGGACTATTACGCACCGGTCCGCACCATCCCGCCGGAGCAGGCCTTCCGTCCGATGGAGGGCGGCGGCTGCGCGCTGGTGCCGGCATGACCCCGGAAGCGCTTCCCGCAAAGGTGAACGGCGATCCCGTGCTTCGGCGCTGGGGCCGCTTTCTTGAGGCCGATGTGCTGCTGGCGATTGGCCCGGACGAATGGCTGCTGCGCCTGCATGACGGCGCGGTGGAATGGGTGCGGCGCGGGCCGTTCCTGATGCCGTCCTGGACGCTGGCGTTGCGTGTCGATCCCGAAGCCTGGCGTGATTTCCTCCAACCGGAGCCGCCGCCGGGCCGCCACGACCTGTTGGCCCTGCTGCGGCACGGCAAGCTGCGGATCGAGGGGAACCTGCACCCCTTCATGAGCCATCTGCTTTGGTTCAAGGCCGCGCTCGCCACGCTGCGCGCGACCCCTGTGGAGGCCATGCCATGATGGAGCCGATCCGCGGCGGCTACCTGCACGTAGCCCTCGGCGGCGCCCCGCATCGCGTCTACGTAGAGGAGGCTGGAGAGGGCATCCCCTTGCTCTGCCTGCACACGGCCGGATCCGATACGCGCCAGTGGCGCGGGCTGCTGAACGACGAGAGCGTGACCAAGCATTTCCGCTGCATCACCTTCGACCTGCCCTGGCACGGCAAGTCCTCTCCGCCCGATGGCTGGTGGAAAGAGGAATACCAGCTCACCACCGCCGCCTATGTGGAGGCGATCCTTGGCGTCTCCGATGCGCTGGGATTGGAGAAACCGCTGGTGATGGGCTGCTCCATCGGCGGGCGCGTGGTGCTTGAGCTGGCGGCGGCGCATGGCGCGAAGCTGGGTGGGGTGATCGGGCTGCAATCTTCCGCCCATGTGGAACCCTATTACGACACCACATGGACGCACCGCCCTGATGTACATGGCGGCGAGGTCTGCGCCGGCATCGTCTCCGGCCTCATGGCGCCGCAATCCCCGGAAGCGGAACGCTGGGAAACGCTGTGGCACTATATGCAGGGCGGCCCAGGCGTCTTCCGCGGAGACCTGCATTTCTACAAGGCCGAGGGCGACCTGCGCGACCGGCTGGCGATGATCGACACCGCGCAGTGCCCCGTGTGGCTGCTGACCGGTGAATACGACTACTCCTGCTCGCCCGAGGCCACTCTCGAGACGGCGCGGGCCATCCCCGGCAGCGAGGCGTCAATCATGACGCGTCTCGGGCATTTCCCAATGAGCGAGAACTACGCGCATTTCGCCGAATTCCTGCGCCCGGTGCTGGAACGCATACGTAGCGGCGGCTGACACGAGGTGGTGCCGTAAGAGCGCCAGGGAGAGAAACAGAGAGAATGAGACTTCAAGGAAAGGTCGGGCTGGTGACGGCCGCCGCTTCCGGCATGGGGCGCGCGGGTGTGCTGCGCTTTGCGCGCGAAGGTGCTGCGGTGGCGATCGTGGACCGGGATGCCGAGGGCGTGGCCTCGGCCGTCGCGGAGATCGAGGCTGAGGGTGGCCGTGCCCTCGGCCTGCCCGGCGACCTGCGGGATGAAGGCTTCTCCCGATGGCTCGTGTCCGAGACGGTGAAGGCCTTCGGCGGGCTGGATTTCGTATGGAATCATGTCGGCCATCCCGGCCCATCCGTAGTGGAGGGGCTGCAGCGGGACGACCTGGACCTCGCCATCGACCTCAACCTGCGCACGGTGATGGCAACGACGGATGCGGCCATCCCGCATCTGCGCGCGCGGGGCGCCGGCAGCCTGCTTTTCACCGCCTCCACCTCGGGCCTGCAGGGCTCGGTGTTCAGCCCAGTCTATTCGGCGATGAAGTTCGGCGTGGTGGGCTTCACGCGGGCACTCGCGAAGAGGCTGGCGCCGGAGGGGATCCGCTGCAACGCGATCTGCCCGGGCAGCGTGGACACGCCGATGCTGCGTGTCTTCGTCGCCCGTCCCGACCAGGCGGCCACCGCAGGGCTGGACGTCGAGGAACTGGTGAAGAAGCGCGGCGCCGTCAATCCGATGGGCCGCCCAGCACGTCCGGAGGAGATCGCCAACGCCGCGCTCTTCCTGCTCTCGGACGAAGCCTCCTTCATAACCGGCGCCGCCCTGCCGGTGGATGGCGGCACCACCGCCTGACCCGAAGCGCAGGCCCAGGGCCAGGCCGGCGCGAATTGCTGAAGTGCCCGAAGGGAAGGAAGCGATCATGCTGACCATGCCGCGTCGTAGCCTGCTGCGCAGAACGCTTGTGGCGCCGTTGCTATCCATCCCCGGGCGGGGATGGGCCCAGGGCAGCTATCCTGGCAGGCCCATCCGGCTGATCATCCCCTTCGCCGCCGGTGGCCCCACCGACGTGCTGGCTCGAATCCTGGCGGCGGAGATCCGCTCCACGGCCGGCTGGACCATTGTGATCGAGAACCTGACCGGTGGTGGCGGCACGGTGGGCACTGCCGCGGCGGCCCGCGCGGCCTCCGATGGCTACACCTGGTTCTTTGGCTCGGGCGGCACGAACGGCATCCACGCAGCCCTCTATCCGAACCCCGGCTATGACGCGGCCAACGACTTCACGCCGCTGGCCCTGGCCTGCACCACGGCGAACATCTTCGTCGCCCATCCCAGCTTCCCCGTGAACGATATCGCCGGACTGCTGGAACAGGCCAGGAAGGGACCGCTGACCTATGGCACGGCGGGCGTCGGCACCACCACGCACATGAGTGCCGAGCTGCTGAAGATGATGACCGGCGCCAATCTGATCCACGTCCCCTATCGAGGCGGCGGCCCGGCGATGAACGACCTGTTGGCGGGGCACATCCCGGTCATGGTGGACGCCACGACCACTTCGTTTCCGCATGTCAAGGATGGCCGCATCAAGGCCCTCGCCGTGACGACGCGGGGGCGTGACGAAATCCTGCCGCAGGTGCCGACGGTGGGCGAGGCCGTGCGCGGCTACGAGGCGACCGCCTGGTTCGGCGTCTTCGGCCCCAAGAACCTGCCGCCCGAGATCGTCACGCAGGTGAATGGCATACTGAATGCCGCGCTTCGCTCGGAATCCGTGGTCAGGCGCTTCCGCGAGCTTGGCGCAAAGCCGGGGCAGGAAACGCCGCAAGCCTTCGGTGCCTATGTGGCGGGGGAGCTGAAGAAATGGCGCGACGTTGTCGCTGCCACTGGCGTGCGGCCCGAGTAGCGCGGCCGCAAGCGGATCAGGTCCAGGCCTCCCGCAGGTCGAAGCGAGGTTTCCAGGAGCAGTGGCTTCACCAAGGCTCCAGCCATGGCCGCCCTTCAGTCTCACTCGGCGCGGATGGCGGCGCTTCGGATCACATCACCCCAGCGCTTGCTGTCGGCCGCGATGGTGGCGCGGAAGGTCGGCTGCTCCTGGCCCAGAACCTCCATCCCGTTCTCCGTGATGCGCCGCTGGAACTCGGGCGACGCAGTGGCGCGCGCAAGAGCCGCGTTCCAGGCCGCGACCGCGGCATCGGGCAAGCCCGCGGGGCCAGCCAGGCCGATCCAGCTAGTCACCTCGAACTCAGGCAGGGTTTCCCGGATCAGGGGCGTGCCGGGAAAGAGCGGGGAGGCCTGCCGGCTGCCGAAGGCGAGAAGTCGAAGCCCTCCGTCGCGGATCTGGCCGATGAACTCGGGGAAATTGCCGAACATCATGTCCACGCGGCCGGCTGCGGTATCCACGATGGCGTTGGATCCGCCGCGATAGGGCACGTGGATCATGCGGATGCCCGCTTGGCGGGTGAAAAGCTCGCCTGCCAAGTGTTGGCTGGTGCCATTGCCGGTGGAGGCATAGGTCAGCTTGTCGGGATTGGCCCTCGCACAGGCGATCAGTTCCGGCACCGTCCGGAAAGTCGCGCGTGGCGAGACCACCAGGGCGTTTAGCACGCCCGCGACATTGGTCACCGGCGTCAGGTCCCGCTCCATGTTGAGCGGCATGGGCTGTCCGGGGAGCTGCGGCAGCACTGCAACGGCACTCATCGCCGCCACATAGAGCGTGTGGCCATCAGGCGCTGATTTCGCGGCCGCCTCGGCCGCGATAAGTCCGGACGCCCCGGAACGGTTCTCCACCACGACGTTCTGCCCGAGGACAGGGCGCAGCGAGTCAGCGATCAGCCGCGCCACCAGATCCACTGCGCCGCCGGCGGAAAAACCGACCAGCAGCCGGACGTCGTGATCCGGGAATGCCGCCCGTGCGACAGAGGGCAGCGCGACTGCGCCCAGCAAGCCAAGCGCGGCGCGGCGCGGCGCCCGAATTCTGGGCTGCGGCCGCCAGCGATAGTGTTCCGATGCGTCGTCAGGGCGCCATCAGCCATGATCATCAACCGTCTTCCTACCTATTCGAGGCGTAACTCGGCACGGCGGACCACATCGGCCCAGCGCGTGCGCTCCGCGAGAATAAAGCCGCGGAACTCTTCCGGCGTGCCGGGCGCCGCCTCCGCCCCTTCGGCTTCCAGGCGGGTCCGCAACGTTTCGCCGCGAAGGGCACGGGCAGAGGCGGCGTTCAGGCGGTCGACAATGTCCGTTGGCGTTCCCGCAGTCGCCAGCAGGCCGTACCACTGGGTCGCCTCGAAATCGGCGACACCCTGCTCCGCGATTGTCGGAATATCCCGCGCCGCGGGGAGACGTTTCAGCGAGGATACGCCGAGGGCGCGCAGCATGCCGGCACGCACCGGCGGCAGGGCGGGCGGGCCGCCGGTGAAGGTCAGGTCGATGGTACCGCCGATCAGGTCATTCATCATCGGCGCTGTGCCGCGATAGGGCACGTGCTCCATCACCGTGCCGGTGGCCAGGTTGAAGGCCGCCATCGCGATATGTGCCGCCGAGCCGTTGCCGCCCGTGCCGTAAGTGAGCGAACGGGGCCGCTGCTTGGCCAGGGCGATCAGCTCCGCGATGCTACCGGCGGCCACCCTTCGCGGATTCAACACCATCACATTCGGCACGACGGCGACCAGGGTGATGGGTGCGAAGGACTCCACCGTATCGAAGGACAGCTTGCGGTAGAGGGCGGGGTTCACGGCAAGCGTACCGATATGCCCGAAGAAGAGTGTGTAGCCATCTGGCGCCGCATGGGCCGCGACTTCCGTCCCGATCGTGCCGCCGGCGCCGCCGCGGTTCTCGATCACGAAGGGCTGGGCAAACTCGGTCTGCAGCTCCGCCGCCAGGGCGCGGGCAAGAATGTCGCTGGACCCGCCCGGGGTGAAGGGCACGACGATGCGGACCGGGCGGTCCGGCCAGGCGCGCTGCGCCCGCGCCAGATGAGGTCTGGAGACCAGCCCGGGCGTGGCGAGCAGGCAGGCCAGGGTGATGCGGCGCGACAAGGATGCGGTCATCCCCGCACCATTGGGGACTTGGGCCCGTGCATAGCGCTTCCTCCCGCCCGTTCTTGGCCGGGCCGTCGCCAACCTAAGCGCGAAGGAGGTCGGGCATCCCATTCCTTCTTCCGTCCGAGCTATAAGGTACCGGAATAGCTGCGCCGGGAGCGCCCATGTCGGTCCGCCGTTACCTCGACCAGCGCTTGAAGCTGCATCACCTCCGGGCGGTGGAGGCGATCGTCGCCCAGCGCAGCATCCTGAAGGCCGCGGCGGTGATCGGCGTCAGCCAGCCAGCCCTGACCAAGACGTTGCGCGAGCTCGAGGACATGCTGCAGCAGCGCCTGTTCGACCGCCTGCCCCGCGGCGTACGGCCGACCGAGGCCGGGACCCTGCTGGCGCAATCAGCGCGGCGCATCCTCGCCGAGCTGCGCCGGCTGGACGAGGCGCTTGACCATGTTGCCGATCCCGAAGGCGGCACGGTGGCGCTGGGCACCCTGCCCGTGGCAGCCACGGGGGTCTTGCCCGGCGCGCTCACCCGGTTGAAAGCAGCGCATCCAGGCATCGCGGTTCGGCTGGACCAGGGGCGCACGGAGGAGTTGCTGCCCAAGCTGGCGGCAGGCGAAATCGACCTGATCGTGGGCCGCCTCTACGAACCGGCCATCCCCGACGGCTTCTCGCGTGAGCCGCTTTGGGAAGAACCGATTTCCATTCTCGCCCGCGCCGAGCATCCGGTCTTCGCCAACCCTTCGCCAACCTTGGACAAATTGCGCTGCTACGACCTGATTCTGCCGACGGTCAGTCAGCGCGTGGGGCAGGAAATCGAGATCCTGCTCGAGATGCTGGCGCTCCAGCCCGCCGCCTCCCTGCGCTCCAGTTCCTACGGTTTCATCCGGGAGATGCTGCACGCGACCGACCTGATCTCGGTGATGCCCCGGCTGATGATGGCGGGCGACCTGCTGCGGGGCACGCTGAAGGTGGTGCCACTTCCCATCCCGGCGCCACCCCGCCCGGCGGGGCTGATCCTGCCGCGGGACAGGCCGTTGCCGCCTGCAGGCCACGCCTTCGTAGCCTGCCTGCGCGCTCACCTGGCTGAGTTCGAGGAGCGCGGCCTCACCGCTGTCTCCAGCACTGATAGGAGCCGCGGGAAAAGCGATAGGACGAACGGCCGGAAGGGAAGCTAGGGAAGTTCGCGAAGCCTCGACACGTCGGCACCGTGCCTACGGCGATGGTAGCTTCCCGCTTCAGCCGAAGCAGCATCGGCGGCATCACGGTACATCCACGTCGCGGACACGCGCATCATGTCCCTTCCGGAAGCGGCGGCGTGCCATGGGTATGGAAGCTTGCAATAGTCTGCAGGCCCCAGGCCTGCCCCTTCCTCCGGTCGCCCTCCGTCCAGGTGATTGTCCGCCAGTCTGGCGCCAGGATGAGCCGTGCCCCGGCATGGGCCACTTCCACCCGGTTGCCGCCGGGCTCCCACACGTAGAGGAAGAAGGTCTGCTGGACAGCGTGCTTGTGGGGACCGGTTTCGATATGGACGCCAGCCTCGAGAAAGGTATCCGCGGCCTGCAGCACCGCCTCGCGACTGTCGAGAGCGAAGGTCACATGGTGGAAGCGGCCGGGGACGCCATGAGCCTCCTTGGTGAAGGCGAAATCATACGATTTGTTGGTCGCCGTCAGCCACATCCCCGCTTCCTGGCCGGTATCCAACTCGATCCGCTCCGTGCAGCGGAAACCGAGATTCCGCTCGAAGAAGGTGCGGCAGCTACGAACGTCGACAGCGAGGCAGTTGAAGTGATCGATCCGGCGGACGTTCACACCACGGGCGGGGTAGCGTTCGGCCTGATTCTTGAGGGAGGGGCGACGGTCCGGCGGGCCCTCATACCATTCCGTGTCCCAGTAGAGTTCGAAGATGTGCTCGTCAGGATCGCGGAACCGCCAGCCCGTGCCGTGACCCAGATTGTCCTCGTGGGGTGTCAGTTCCACGCCGTCAGCGCGGAGCGCAGCGATACGCCGCTCGAGCGCGGCCGCGCTGCGGGTCCGGAAGGCGGCATGTCCTAGGCCGGAGGTGTGGGACGCCGTCAGTTGGAGCGAGTAACGTTCGTAGTCGTCCCAGCCGCGAAGGAAGACGCTGTCACCCTTCCTGCCGCTGATCGTCATGCCCATGACGTCGGTGAAGAAGCGGAGGCTTTCGTCCGGCTTCGGCGTAAGCAACTCGACATGGCCGAGATGCGCGATGTCCATGACCGGCTCATGCGCCTGCATTGTTTCCTCCCGATCCGCCGCGGCGGTCGAGCAAGCTATGCGCGGCGGGGGCGTCGGTCTTATGAAAATCCCTGGCTGAGGTATGAGCCCCGATTATACCGCCCCTGTATCCCGGGCGTGGCCAATCGCAGTACGCCACCGGAGGACACCGGCCCTGCATCCCGCCTCCGACTTCCCATGCCGCCGGGTTATAGCTTCGGTGAGATAGGGATAGGACGTCCGCTCTCCCCGTCCCTATCCTCCTGCGCTGGCCGACCCATCAAAATCGGCGAGAGGAGCGCGTTCCATGGCTTTGTCCGTCCGGCGTCGTGCTGTTCTGACCGGTACCGCCGCCATCCCATTCCTCCCGGCAGTAGCAGCCGCCCGGGTTCCACCTGACGGTCCGGCGCTCTCCAACCCGGGGTTCCATCGCATCCAGGTGGGTGGCTACACGGTGACCTTCCTGTTCGATGGCATCGCGCGCGCCCCGCTCGAGGGCGTGGTCGCGAACCAGCCGATCGAGGAGGTCCGCGGCCTGCTCTCCGAGAGCTTCATGCCCACGGACCACTTCCTTGGTACTTACACGGCCGTGCTCGTCGATACCGGCCGGCGGAAGCTGCTCTTTGACGCGGGAACGGGCGGGCAGCTCGCGCCGACAGCCGGCAGCCTGATGGCAAACATGCGGGCTGCGGGGATCGATCCGCAGGAGATCGATGCGGTCGTGCTGACGCATTGCCATGCCGATCACATCGTCGGTCTGACCACGGCTCAGGACGTCGCTGCCTTCCCGAATGCCGAGCTGATCGTGCCGGAGGGGGAGTGGCGGTACTGGACTGACCGCAGCAACGAGAATGGCGCGCCAGCCCGGCAACGCACGCATGTCGGCGTCGTTGCGCGCCGCTTCGGGCCCTATGCGGCACGCACCCGCCAAGTGGCCGAGGGGCAGGAGGTCGCTCCGGGCATCCGGTCCGTGGCGACACCAGGGCATACGCCAGCGCATGTGAGCTGGCTGGTGGCTGACGGCGCGGACCAGCTTTTGATCCTGGGCGACGTAGCCCACCGGCCAGAATTGTTCGTCCGCCGCCCGGATTATCACGTCATGTTCGATTTCGACCCAGCCGTGGCCGAGGCCACCCGGCGTCGCATGCTGGACCGTGCCGCCGCAGACCGCGTTCGCGTGACCGGCTATCATTTCCCTTTCCCGGCGCATGGCTTCATCGCCCGGAACGGCGGCACGGGATACCGCTTCATCCCTTCCAACTGGATGACCTAACCAATGACGCCGCTTTCCCGCCGCCTGTTGCTGAGTGCACTGGCCGCGCCGACCATCCTCCCAGTGGCGCGCGCCGAGGGGGTGGAGATCCACGTCCTGTCCTCCGGCAGCTTCACAGCGGCCTATCAGCGCCTCCGCCCGGAATTCGAGCGACGGACCGGTCACCGGCTGGTCAGCGCCTTCGGCGCCTCCTTCGGCCCGGCCGCGGACGCGCTGCCGCAGCGCCTCGGGCGCGGTGAACCCGCTGATGTCGTGCTCGCGCTCAGTGAGGCTCTTGAGGCACTGGCGCAGGCTGGCCACGTGGATCCCACCAGTCGCACAAACCTCGCTGAAACCCGCGTGGCCTTCGCCGTCCGATCCAGTACGCCACGGCCGGGCATGTCCAACGTGGACGCACTCCGCGCCGCCCTGCTCGCGGCGCCGAGCATCGCCTATTCGCCGAGCGGATCAGGCCTCTACTTCGAGCGGGAGCTGGTGCAACGGCTGGGCATCGCGAATCAGGTGCTGCCGAAGTCCCGGCGCTGGTTCCCCGACCGGATTGGAACGGTGGTGGCCCGTGGTGATGCGGAGTTAGGGTTGCAGCAGGTCTCGGAGTTGCTGCCGATCCAGGGTATTGAGATCATCCGCATCCCGGAGGAGGTGCAGCGCGTCTCCTTCGCCTCGGCCGCGGTGGCCACACAGGCGCGTCAGCCGGCGGCAGCCCGCCAGCTCATCGCGTTCCTGGGCTCGCCCGAGGCATCAACGGTTATCGCGGAGACAGGGCTCGACCCAATCCGTCGCTGAGCGCGCAGGGAAGTACGTGCGGCCTTCAGCCCCGTCCTTGCAACTGGCGTATGTCGCGGAAGCCACGCTCGATCCGCGCCTGGGCTTCCGCCCCCGTCTGGAAGATCACGGTGCCACCGTCCTCCGCCGCTTGAAGGAAGGCTGGCGACCGCGCGGCCTCGCCCAGGGCTTCTTGGAGGCGAGTGAGAATGGGCTGCGGCACACCGGAGGGAGCTAACAGGCCCTGCCAATTCCGGAAATCGAACTCGGTGAGGCCGATGTCGCCGAAGCTCGGCACGTTCGGAAGCTCGCGGAAGGGGGTGGGGCCTGTTCCGATCAGGGCCCGTAACGCGCCGGCCTGAAGATGTTCGCGCACGAGGGTGACGTCAAACATGGTGAACTTCACTTCGCCCGAAAGAACTGCCGCCAGGCGCGGCCCGCCACCTTGGTAGACGACCTCCAGGAACTCCAGCCCATAGTGTCGCCGCATCGCCTCCGCCGCCATCGAAGCCGCCGCGCCCGGGCCGGAGGACGCAAAGGGGATTGGGTTCGGGCTCTTCCGGGCGACCTTGACGAATTCGTCAAAATTCGCGGCGCCGAGAGAGGGATGCGCGACGAAGAGCCCGGCACTCTCCTGGACAATGCCGATCGGGGTGAAATCCTCGGTTGTGTCGAAGCGCGCGTTGGTCGGGTTGCTGGCGACGCTACCGATGATGGCGGTGTTGTTGGTCAGCAGCAGCGTGTAGCCGTCAGGGCGTGCCCGGCTCACATGTTCGGCGCCGATCAGCCCCCCTGCTCCGCCCTTGTTCTCGATGACGATGGGCTGTCCCAGGATACGGCTCATCGCGTCCAACAACGGACGTCCATATTTGTCCACCTGGCCACCCGGCGGCCAGGGAATAACGACGCGCAGGGGACGTTGCGGCCAAACCTCCTCCGCATTTGCTCTGCCCCCGACCGCCAGCCCGGCCAGAAGTGAAGATGTCAGACCACGCCGGCCGATGTTGGGCATAAGCGCCTGCGCCATTCGCTCCCCCGTCCCTGGCCTGGCCAGAACCCTATTCAACACGGACAGCCCGTATATTGCTGGTTTCCGCGATTTGAAATGGCACAACATTCCAAAGGCAAAGCGGGATATAGAATGTCTTACCTGTCGAAGTCTGGGGCACGGATCGATACCGGAATTGGCTGCCGGTTGGTAGGCAGATCGGGTGGTCGGCGGATCATCGCGTATCTCGCATCGCGGCTTGACGCCCGATCTTTCATCGTGTTTTCCGCAAGCGCCCGACAGGGCTAATGAAGGGATGGGCGGCCATGGTGATCGACCGGAGCGCTGAAGCGGATCGCACTTCAGGGGGCCGCCGGATGAGCCTCGGCCTCTTCGCCCAGATGGCAGGGCATCACGTCGCTGGCTGGCGGCATCCGGATGCCCAGGCGGGCGGTGAAAACCTCCCGCTGATCCAGCATGTCGCCCGCACCGCTGAACGCGGCACCTTTGACCTTTTCTTCCTCGCCGACGGCCTGACCAGCGGGGCGGACGCCCATCCATCCACTGTGGCGCGGTTGGAGCCCCTGACGCTACTCGCGGCCGTGGCAATGGTGACTTCCCACGTCGGGCTCGCCGCCACCGCCTCAACCACTTATGGCGAACCCTTTCACACGGCGCGGGTCTTCGCTTCCCTGGACCACGTCAGCGGCGGGCGGGCCGCCTGGAATGCGGTGACGACCTCTTACGCCCGTTCCGCCTCGAACTTCACTCGTGGCGAGCACCCCAGCCACGACGAGCGCTATGCCATCGCGGAGGAATATCTCGATGTGGTGCGCGGCCTCTGGGACAGCTTTGAGGACGGTGCGGTGCTCAAGGACAAGGCTGCCAATGTCTATGTCGATCCCGCACGCCTCCACACCCTGGACCACAAGGGCCGCTACTTCTCCGTGAAGGGCCCGCTGAACGTGTCCCGCCCGCCACAAGGTCATCCAGTGATCATCCAAGCCGGGTCGTCAGAGCCGGGACAAGACTTGGCTGCGCGTACGGCCGACGTCGTCTTCACCGCTCAGCAGACAGTCGAGGAAGGGCGCGCCTTTTACCAGAGCTTGAAGGGGCGCATGGCGCGGCATGGGCGTGATCCGCGCCACCTGCATATCATGCCCGGTGTCTGCCCAGTGATCGGTCGCACGGAAGATGAGGCGCGGGCACTTTATGGGCAGTTGCAGGGTTGGATCGATCCGGCCAAGGCCATTGCCCTCCTTTCCGACCGTCTCGGGCATGATGTGTCGGGCTACCCGCTGGATGAGCCGCTGCCGGAGTTGCCCGAATCCGATCAGCTCCGCTCGCGTGCGAAGCTGCTCACGGATCTGGCACGGCGCGAGAACCTGACGTTGCGAGACCTCTACTACCTGGTGGCCGGCGCCCGCGGGCACCGGATCGTCTGGGGAACTCCGGAGCAAATCGCCGACGCGTTGGAGGAGTGGTTCGTCGGGGGCGCTGCGGATGGCTTCAACATCATGCCACCGTTCTTCCCTGGCCAGTTCGATGATTTCGTCGATCTGGTCGTCCCCATCCTGCGCCGGCGCGGCCTTTTCCGTGAACGCTATGAGGGGACGACACTGCGCGACCACCTTGGGCTACCCCGCCCCGCCAACCGCTTCACGCAACTCCGCGCAGCAGAGTAACGGCCATACGACGTGGGCGGCAGCCTCGTAGATTGAGCAGCTGCCGCTCGACCTCCGCGCTCTTCTTCGGGGCACCTCGGAGTTCCTAGCCCAGGCCATGGTGACCGCAGTGTAAGCAGTCCGCCTGCCGCGGATGTCGGAGCGGTTGCCATAGGGAACGCCGCGGCCTTGTTCCGGCGAGGGCCAGCCCTGGGCTTTCTGTGGCCGCACCCCTCGCCGGGGAAGGCCGCCACGGGCATCTGCGAGAGCGGGTGGAGGCACTGGCACGCAAAAACCGCCAACACCTCTCGAGGGGATCCTCCAGGGCGCTGACGGCTTTTATCCAACCTGAGGGGCAAGTCGGGTCACCCAACTCGTATCGGATTGGTAGCGGTATCCGCCAGGGGAAGTTGGGCCGCAATGAATGTCAGATCGGCATTGGTAGGCGGCCTCTGTCGGCCGCACAGCTTCAGGCTGGCTCCGCATTCTGGAACCTGATGACAAAGGCTGATCCCGAACCCTCGCCCGGAGGGGCGGGCGAAGGCCAGGAATGCAGATCGGAAGCAGCGTGGCAACCGCGCCATATCAACGCGGGCGAAGCAACTGGCCGTTGGGTACAATAAGCACATAGGCAAGCAAGTGCTGCATCCTCGGGACAATATCTGCGCCTAGGAGGAACGGCGCCAACGCAGCACAGCTAGCCGCCTCTCCACGATATTCCATGTCTTGGCACGCCGCGCATGTCGCTTCAGTAAGTGGCACGGCCGCCGCTGATGTCGAACACGGCACCTGTGGAGAAGCTGCATTCTTCGGAAGCAAGCCAGCAAGCCAGGGCAGCGATCTCCTCCACCTGAACAAAGCGGCCCATTGGGATCTTGCTCAGCATGTAGCTAATCTGCTGTTCAGTCATCTGCTTGAAAATGTCGGTCTCTGCCGCGGACGGGGTGATGCAGTTCACCCGAATGCCGGTAGCCGCCAGTTCCTTACCCAAGGACTTGGTGAGGCCAATGACGCCGGCCTTGGCTGCGGAATAGGCTGCGGCATTCGGATTGCCCTCCTTACCGGCGATCGAAGCAATGTTGACGATGCGACCGTAGTTCCGCACCCGCATACGGGGCACCAGGGCCCGGGAGCACAGGAAGACACCGTTCAGGTCGACATCGATCACCCTCCGCCAATCGGCTATGCCGTATTCATCGACCGGCATGTTCGGCCCGGTGATGCCAGCATTGTTCACCAGAATGTCCACCGGGCCGAGGGCCCTTTCCACTTCGATGGCCGCAGCGTCGATTGCATCGTAATCCGTCACGTCCACGCGAGCGGCGAAGCCGTCCAGCCGCCCTGCTACGCGCAGCGCCTCGTCGAGGTCGACGTCCCAGATCGCCACCTTGGCGCCGCTGGCAGCGCAGCGTTCGGCAATTGCAAGGCCAATGCCGCGGGCGCCGCCCGTGATGACTGCGACACGGTCGTTCAAATTGAGCTGGTGCATTCTGCCTTCCCTCATCGGTGGAGAATCCCGGCTCCCCGGCGCAAGCTGTCGCCCGAGGTGACTCCGGATGCATCACACACCGCAACCTTCACCGCCTTTTCGTGGCAGGTCCAGCCGAAGACGATCCCGCGCGACTCCACGCGATCAGCTCCGGCCACAGGTTGGGGCGCTCTCACTTAGTCAGTGGCGCGCAGCCCCACGCGCGGTGCGAACGGCCGCGATGGTCCGATCCACGGCTGCAGGTGCCAGCCCGATGTAGCGCGTGGCATTGAGCTGGTTAGCAAGGTCGAGCTCGACCACCAGCGAAGCAAGCCCAGGTCTCGCGGCGATCTTCTCGACCAGCGATGTCCCACGCTCCCAGGCGGCACGGGCGGCGAGGCGCACCTCCTCATGCGCGGTGTGCTCTCCGATGCGTTCTCCAAGCAGGAACATGGCATGTTCAGCCATGATCAGGCCGTTCGTCCGGCCAAGATTGCGGCACATGTTCTCCGGATAGACCTGAAGCCCCTCCATCATGCCGGCAGCGGCAGTCAGAAGCCGGTCCATCGTGGTGCTCACCTCGCCTAGGGTGTCGGCATTGCTGATCTGGTCGCGCTCCCTGATGGACACCTGCCATTCCTGCAGCACCTCCGCCTGGTGCGGCACCACGCGAGCCAGCGCGACAACGGTGCGGGACCGCCCCGGGTTCACCTTGTGCGGCATCGTCGAGGAACCGACTTCCGAGCCTGGATCGCCGACCTCGCGCAGGTCATCCCCCTGCATCAGGAAGATCTCCTGCGCCACGCGGGCCCAGCTGCGGGCGGCGATGCCGAGCAGCGCCCCGTATTCGGCGAACATGTCCTTGGCGCCTTTCCAATCGACCGGCCAGGGCTCGCCCAGGCCGATCTCCTGCATCAGCTCCGCCTCCAGGGCCAGCGCGTCGGGTCCAAGCGCCGCGTAGCTGCCCACCGCACCGGAGAGCATCCCCGTATTCGTGCGCGCCAGCCATCCATTCATCCGGTCTATGTTGCGCCGGTTCTCAGCCATCCAGCTCGCAACCTTGAGGCCGAATGTGATGGGCAGAGCATGCCGCCCGACGGTACGGCCGATCATTAGCGTTGCCCGATGCTCCTCAGCCAGCCGCAGCATGGCATTCTCGGCCCGCTCCATGGCCGCAATCATCCGACGCATGGCCTCCCGTGTCTGGATGACCTGCGCGGTGTCGTAGATGTCTTGCGTGGTGGCGCCGTAGTGGATCCACTCAACCGCCCCGTTCCGCGTCACACGTGCCCAGGCGTTCAGCAGGGCGACAAGCGGGTGCCCTACCCGACGCTGCTCCTCCGCGACAGTCGCTGGCGGCACGGCCTCAATGGTCGCGGTCCGCGCGATCTCCTCCGCCGCCTCGTTGGGGATGATCCCGCGCCGTGCCTGTACCCGGGCCAGCCCGACCTCGATCCGCATCAGCAGGGCCTGCGTGTGCCCGCGGCTGAACAGCTCCGCAATGCTTCGGGGCTCCTGGGCGCTTGCGGTCCCTGCAGCGGCGAGGACGGCGAGCAGCAGGGTCACTGCTACCCGCTGGAGAACAACACAGATCATCGTTTCCTCCGGTGGCGGCTCAGGCCGCCTGCAAGACGGCACCCTGCCTCAACAGGCCATCTTCCACATCTGAAAAGCGCAACTCATGGACCGGGCTATTCCGCGTCGCAGGCAGGGCGGCAGCGACGCCTGCTGACTGCCCCATGGCCATGGCCTGAGGCATGATCCGAAGGGCGCCGAAGTCCGTATGTGTCGCGGAAATGCCGCGGCCGGCGACTAGGACGTTATCCAGCGCCACCGGGATCAGGGAGCCGAGAGGAATGGCGTGGTGATGGTCCGGCCCACCCATGCGCTCCAGGCGTGTGGCTGTGCCACGTCTCTCGTGCACATCGATCGGAAAGGCGCCGATCGCAATTGTGTCCTCAAAGCGGTGACCGCCGCGCAGATCCGCCTCCGTCACCACCACGCGGCCGCGCACGCGCCGCGTCCGCGGATGCCGACTCGCGCGGCGAATCCAGTCGAGCAGTAATGCTCCGCCACGCGCCGCCCGGTCACGTCCGGTCACGTCGGCGAGAAACTCGCCGCGAAGGCGGCAATTATCCGCAGCGGCCGATTCGGCCACTCAGCCGCTTGCCGAACAGCGAGCGCCAGGACGAGCATGGCTCCCAGCAACGGGCGACGCCGCAGGAGCACGATGCTGGCCGCCCAATTGGACCGGTGCGTCTGCGAAAGCTCGAGCAACTATTGGAGGAGGTTGAAGACCGCCTATCCTGAGCCACTGAATGCTAGCTTGGGGCGACTTCGTCCCTGCGGATTGACCTGCCTCCAGTAGAACGGCCCGTCGGTGCGGTGAGACACCGCCGGGGCTCCGTGGAGGATAACCGCACGCGTACGCGCAACGTCAGCGAGCGGATCCTGCACACGATCCTGCCCCCGGAGTCGAGGCGCTTCAGGTGGTCGGCCTACAAGGTCCAACCGCCGTCGATCACGACTGCCTGGCCCGTGATGAAGGCACTCTCATCGGAGGCAAGATACACGGCAAGCATTGCAATCTCCTCCGCGTTGCCCAAACGGCCCATTGCCTGGCGAGCCACGAATGCGGCACGCGCCGCCTCCGTTCCGCCGGCGGCCGCAGCATTGGCGGCGATGCGCTCGCCAAGCGAAGGCGTGTCCACCGTGCCAGGACAGATGCAGTTCACGCGCACCCCCCGCGTCACGACGTCCAAGGCCGTCGCCTTCGTCATGCCCACCACGGCAGCCTTGGTGGCCGCATAGGCGAAGCGGTTCGGTGGTGCCTTGGCATAGCCCGCAGCGCTGGCAATATTCACCACCGTGCCACGGCCGCGCTCAAGCATCGCCGGCAATGCCGCAGCCATCCCCTTCCATGTTGCCCGGCAGTTCAGGGCGAAGGCGGCGTCCCATTCGGCATCCGTGCAGGTCAGCGCGGTGTTCTGGTGAACTACGCCGGCGCAGTTCACCATCACATCAAGCGGCCCCGCCGCGGCAACCGCCCCTGCGAAGGCGGTGTCGTCGAGCACGTCCAGGATCTGGGTCTCGCAGCCGTCTAGAGCGGCGAGCTTGGCCGCTTCCCGATCGGTAGCCACCACCCGCGCGCCCTCGCGGACAAAGGCCAGCGCGATTGCCTGGCCAATTCCCTGCCCCGCCGCAGTGATGAAGGCGCGCTTTCCTTCAAGTCGCTTGGTCATGACATGTTCCTCCGGCTCCGCTCATACAACTCCCCCACTTCCGCGCCCGGGCAGTCGCCCGTAGCGCCCAGAGGCGGTCGGCTTCCTAGTCCGCAGCGGAGGCAAGTATGCAACGCGTCTGCTCGCGCCGGCCCCGGAATGGCCTCGTTCACGGCGCAAGTAAGACAGGCACGCTCGACCAGATGCGCCACCAGAGCAACAGCCACCGACGCGGGGATAACACCGTCAGGTGTCCAAGGTCGCCGGATCGAACAGCTCCTCCACCTGCAGGACGCGCCGTGCGAGATGTTGGGCATGCGACCAACGACACAGCGCCTCGAACTCCGTGCGGTTAGCCGCCACGCCGTAGCGCCACGGATCTTGCCCAAGAACGGCACGCATCGCCGCCCATTCTTCCGCAAGGAAGGGGAACATCGTGGCCGGCGAGCTCGACGCCAGAGTTGCCTCCCATTCGGTCTCCGCCGCGGATTTCGCCGCACAGAAGGCGTCGTACAGCGCGCGTCCGACCCCCGGCGCGCGTGCCAGCACATCGCGCCGCACGCCGATCAGGTGCATCGTCGGGAAAAATCCGGTGTGCCGGTGATATGCTTCTGCCGCCGCGCGCGGATTGGGGAAGAGGCGCAGCACACGCGGATCGCCCGCCGTGAAGGCCGAAGGCGGCGTCGGCGAGAGCACTGCATCCAGTTCCGCCGCCAGCAGCGCCCCGTCCAGTGTCGCGCCCTCCGGCAGCGGTCGCACATCCATTCCAGGCGGTAACTCCAGCGCCAATCTTTCCTTGCGTCCGGCCACATTGGTCCCCGCCGTTCGCCACGCCACCCTGTCGACCACCACGCCATGCTCTTCGGTAAGGATGCCGCGCAACCAGAGTGCGAGCGTCATGCCGTACTCCGGCACTCCGACGCGGCGCCCCTCGAGATCCTTTGGCGACGAGATGCCCGCATCGCGCCGCAGATAGATGCAACCATGCCGAAAGGCGCGCGCCACCGGCACGGGCAGTGCCACATAGGCTGCCTCCCCGCGAGAGAGCTGCACAAGCTGCGAGGAAAGCGAGAGCTCCGTCACGTCGAATTCCGCGCGCGTCACCGCACGCGGGAAGCTCTGCTCCGAAGCCAGGGGCACCGGCACCACTCGTACGCCATCGACCTGTACGCGCCCATCGAAGAGAGGACGCACGCGATCATAGGGGCCACAGGCGACAGTGAGGGTCAGCATCAATCAGCCCGGAGGCCGGCGCGCTGCACAAGCACCCGGAAGCGCTCCAGATCGGCAGCGATGAGCTGCCGGAAGGCGTCCGGCGTCCGTGGTGCCGCATCGGCGCCCTCAATTTCCAGTCGCTCCTTCATCTCAGAGCCGCCGAGTACACTGTTCACCGCTGTGTTGATCCGCGCCACCACCTCCGGCGGCGTCGCGGCCGGCGCGACGAGCCCATGCCACTGCAGCACCTCGAACCCGGGCACTGCGCGCGCAGCCATCGGCATCACATGCGGAATTACCGGTGAGGGCTCGCGCGCACTCATGCCGAGTGCCAGCAGCCGACCCTCCCGTGCCGCAGGCAGCACCACCGGCGCGCCGGCAAAGCTGCACTTCACGCGGCCAGCCAGCAGGTCGGCTAACATCTGCCCGTTGCCGCGATAAGGCACGTGCACAAGTTCAATCCCTGCCGCGTCGCAGAATGCGGCCATGGTGATATGCGACGCCGCGCCATTTCCGGCGCTGCCGTAATCGATCGTGCCGGGTTTCGCCTTCGCCAGCGCCACGAACTCTTCTGCGGAGCGCGCCGGCACCGAAGGATGCACCACCAGCACCGATGGCAAAGTGGCAACCAGCGCTACCGGCGCAAAATCCTTCAGTGGATCATAGGGAATGTTCGGATAAATCCAGGGGTTCACGGCGAGGGTGCCGACATGGCCCCACATCAGCGTATGTCCGTCCGGGGTGGCGCGCGCCACCTGTGCGGCGCCCACCGTGCCGCCTGCACCGCCGCGATTATCCACCACCACTGGGTGGCCGCCGAGCGCCTGTTGCAGCTTCTGCGCCAAGGGTCGCGCCAAAAGGTCGTTCGATCCACCCGGCGGGAAGGGAACGATGATGCTGATCGGCCGCGAGGGCCATACCTGGGCGAGAGCGGGTAGAGGAAGCGCCGTAGCGGCTCCAGCCAGCAAAAGACCCCGGCGATGTGTCATCTTGGCGGCCTCTCCCGTTCGATCAGGCCTCCGACTGGCGGCGACTTCGAATCGGCACTATCACGTTAGCGCCGGCTGATCGCGAAAGGAAAGCCGAGCGGGGTTGCCGGCACAACACCGGCACTCGCCTCCCACTGCCTGAGGAGCAGACGCACGGGCGGTGACCACGCGCCTTATCGGCGCGCAGCCGGTCCCGCTACCGCGACGTGAAAGGAAGGAAACCCTCAGCCGAGTTGGATCTTGGACTCCCGGACCACATCACCCCATTTCTTGTGCTCCGTGCGCAGGAAGGCGTGGAACTCCTCCGGCGAGGATCCCATTGGCTCGCTCCCCTCGGCAGCCAACCGCGCCACGACTGCCGGGTGCTCCAGCACGCCTCGAACCACCTGGTTGATGCGCATGATCACGGGCATGGGCGTGCGCGCAGGCACCACCAGCCCGGTCCAGTTGACGGCCTCATAGCCGGGATAACCCAATTCGGCGACGGTCGGCACATCCGGCATGGCACGCATCCTTGCAGGGGAGGTCACAGCAAGGGGCCGGACGGCACCGGATTCCAGCGTGCCCCGAGCAGCCAACGGATTGGCGAAGAACATGTCGATCCGGCCGCCCAGCATGTCCGTCAGCACCGGCGCCGCGCCGACATAGGGAACCACGACCAGATTTATGCTGGCCCGCAGCGCGAACATCTCACCGGAGAGATGGCCGGTGGTGCCGGCGCCGGAATGGCCAACAGTCAGCGCCCCCGGGCGGCGCTTGGCATCTTCCACCAAGGCGTTCAGGTCCGCCCACGGCGCATCCTTGCGCACGACGAGGACGTTGGGCTGCTGCGCGACGGTGGAAACCGGTGCCAGATCCGTCAGCGGATCGAAGGGCATCCGTCGATAGAGGGAGGGATTGATGGCGAGGTTGGCCGCCTGCCCCATGCCGATCGTGTGGCCGTCTGGATCCGACTTGGCGACGACGTCCAGTCCGATGTTACCCCCCGCACCCGGCCGGTTCTCGATAACGATGGTCCAGCCCGTGGCGCTCGCGATGCGGTGCCCCACTTCCCGCGAAATGACATCCGTGCCGCCGGCCGGCGGATAGGGCACGATCAACCGGATAGGCCGGGTCGGCCAATCCACCGCCCCTTGAGCAGCGGCAAGCCGAGGCAGGGCGGTCGCCGCCAGCCCTGCCCCGAGCAGTCTACGCCTGCCGATAATACTATCCATGACGTCCTCCATATCGTTCACATGGCTTGCGGGCCGGTTGATCCGGCCTCCCCCAAGCCTATTCAGCTGCGTCGGGCAGCGCGGCGCGGAATGGGTCCAAAATCTCCGCCGTGTGCTGCCCTGGCATCGGAAGTCCGCTGCGAAGGCCGAAGCGCTCGGCGCCGAATTGGATTGGCAGTGCAGGAACCGCGGTCTCCCGGCCATCCGTCAGCGTCAGTGGCAGCATGCCGCCAGCATGGTTCAGATGCGGGTCTTCAAACAAATCCCAAGGCTTGGTGATGCGCGCGAAGGGCAGCCCGGCCCGCTCACACAGCACTTCCAGCTCGGCGATGCTGTGTTTCTTCACCAAGCGAGCGACCAGCGGAATCAAAGTCTCGCGACCCTGCGCCCGCAGAGTGTTCGTCGCCCATGCAGGATCCAGCAGTTCAGGCTCCTGCAGCCTGTCGGTGAAGATCTGCCACTGCCGGTCCGTGACGACACCGATGAAGATCTGAACGCCATCGGAGGATTCAAACACGTCATAGACGCCCCAGGCCCGCTTTCCGGCCGGCATGGGAGGCGGCTCCTTGCCCGAGATGGACTGTTGCAGCATGTGCGTGGAGACCAGGAAGGCTGAATTCTCGAAGAGGCCGGACTGCACATGCTGGCCCTTGCCGGTGAGCTCCCGCTGGCGGAGGGCGCCGAGCACGGCGATCGCGCCGAACATACCGCCCATCATATCGTTCACCGGTGCACCAGCGCGGAGCGGCCGGCCCGGCGGCCCAGTCATGTAGGCGAGGCCGGTCATCATTTGCACGACTTCATCCAGCGCTGTGCGCTTCTCGTAAGGGCCGGAGAGGAAGCCCTTCAGCGAGCAATAGATCAGGCGTGCATTGCGCGCCGAGAGCGCCTCATAGCCAAGGCCTTTCCCCTCTAGCCCGCCGGGGCGGAAATTCTCGATGACGACATCGGCCGTGTCGATCAGACGAATCAGCGCATCGAGTTCCGCGGGATCCGCCGTATCGACCTGGACGCTCTTCTTGTTGCGCGAGAAGGCCGCGAAGAAGCCGGTGCCGGAATTGGTCAGGAGTCGCGTGCGGTCCCCCTCTCCCGGCGGCTCGATCTTGATGACCTCGGCGCCGAGATCAGCCAGGACGAGGCCGCAGGTCGGCCCCATGACCATGTGGGAGAACTCAACGACGCGAATGCCGGCCAGCGGCAGGGTTGTGGGGTCCATGCTCATGCTGCCTTCGCGCCCATCCGGTATGAGGAGAGACCGCCGCCGCGGATCATGGCGCTGGGTAGTGGATGGCCCACGATGTCCTGGGCAAGTGCCGCCGCCTCCAGCAGCGCCTCCAGATCCACGCCGGTGCTGATGCCGATCTCTTCGCAGAGGAAGACCAGTTCCTCGGTGGCGATGTTGCCTGCCGCGCCGGGATGGGCCGCAAAGGGACAGCCGCCGAGGCCGCCGACCGCGGCGTCGAAAGCGCTGACGCCCATGCGCAGCCCGGCATGGGCGCAGGAGACGGCCATACCGCGCGTGTCATGCAGATGCAGGCTGAGGCGTGGTTCCGGGTAACGGGCAAGAACCTCCCCGACCAGGCGCTCCACCCTTGGCGGCGTGGCCCAGCCCATGGAGTCGGCGAGCGAGATCTTCTCGATCGTCAGGCCCAGTTCCTTGGCAAGCGCCATTGCGTCATCCAGCGCGGCCAGAGCCTGGGAGGCAGGTACATCGCCCGAGAAGTTGCAGCCGAAGGCTGCCTGCAGGCTGACGCGGGTGACAGGAACACCAGCCGCGCGATGGGCGGCAACATGCTTGCGCATGGCTTCCAGTTGCCCCGCGTGATCGCGGTTGAGGTTCTTCCGAGCGAAGGCCTCGGACCCGGTGACGGTGATCGAGCCCATGATGCTCAGCCGGTCGCGGAAGGCCAGCGCGCGTTGCAGACCCGCCGGATTGAACCAGAGGGCGTTGTAATCGACCCCCGCACGCGGCGTGAAGCCGGCGACAACCTCCTCCGCATCCGCCCAGCCCGGCACCATCTTCGGGTTGACGAAGGACGCCACCTGGATGCGCTTCAAACCGGTGGCGGAGAGTGCGTCGATCAGCGCAATCTTGCGTGCCGTCGGGATGGGGCCCGGCTCGATCTGAAAGGCCTCGCGCGGCCCCTCCTCCGCGATGTCGACGGCTTTCGGCAGATCACTCATGGTGCGGTGTCCTGTGTGGTTTCGGGATGGCTGGCATGGGAGCCAGGGATGTCCCAGGGAGCCTGCAGCAGCGTGCCCGTCGTGGAGTCCGTGATGACGACGCCACTGCCGTCCGGGCAAAAGGCGACGTTGGTGGTAAAGCTGCCACAGCATGATTTCAGGGCGGCGATCATCTGCCCCTGATGGCCAAGAATGATCACATGACCGAGCCCCGCATGGGCGACCAAGGCATTGCCCTCTGCATCGACGGCCATTCCGTCCGGGCCGGTGGCGCCGTGGAAGGAAGCGAAGCGGTGAACCTTCGCCGTGCCCCCCTGCGGCAATAGCGGCACGCGCCAGATGGCATTGTCCCGCGTCATGGCAACGAAGAGCACGTCCTCCTCGGGCGTCAGCGCCAAGCCATTGGGACTGGGCCCATTCTGGATCAGGCAGTCCAGTTGGCCATTCGTGCGCAGACGGTACACCCGGCCAGTGGGGTCGTGCAGACCAGTCTGCCCCTGGTCGGTAAAGTAGAGATCGCCATTCCGCGCGAAGGTCAGGTCGTTGACGCCCTTGAAGCGCTCACTGTTGCAGCGTGTCAGCACCGGTTCGATGCGGCCCGTCGCCGGGTCCAATGCCAGGATGCCGTTCTTGTAGTCCGTGATGAAGAGCCGCCCGTCGGCATGCAACGCCAGCCCGTTGGGCTCGCCATCATAGTCGGCCACCATCGTCCAGTCGCCGTTAGACGCGATGCGGAAGATGCGTCCATGCGGGATGTCCGTAACGAAGAGGTTGCCCTGGGCATCAAAGCACGGCCCTTCGATGAAGCTGTCCACCACCTGACCGCGCTTATTGGCGCGCGACCACTCCGAGACAACCGGGCGCCGAAGCTCCGCCGGCATCTCCGTCAATACGGTGGTTTCAATGATCCGTGGCGGCGGGAAGAGGCTCACGCACTTCTCCTGGCGGGTGAGATGAAGGCCCAGGCACTCATTGCGGGTTGATCCCGGCGTCTCGCAGGATGCTTCCCCAGCGGGTTACCTCGGCCGCGACGTAGTTCCTCGCCTCATCGGGCGGGTTGGCGAGGATGCGGTCCACACCGAGCGTCCGCAGCTGCGCGCGCGTTGCCTCCTCACCGAGAACGGCCGCGGTTTCGGCATGCAACTTCCGCAGCACGGCATCCGGCGTGGCGGAAGGCGCCATCATCACCTGCCAGACGCTGAAGGTAGCGCCCGGAAATCCTGCCTCTCCAATGGTTGGCACATCGGGCATGACGGGGCTGCGCTGTGCAGCCGACACCGCCAGGGCACGAGCTTGGCCGCCTTGCGCCGTGGCGAAGCCCGTGATGCCGGCATCATACAGCATGTCGAGCCGCCCTGCCGCGATGTCGAGCACGGCGGGGGCGCTGCCGCGATAGGCCACCTCCTCCATCTTCAGCCCGGCGGCATGGATGAAGAGCAGGCTGACCAGTTGCAGTGCGCCGCCATTGCCGGCGGTGGCATAGCGCAGGCGCCCCGGGGCCTGGCGGGCCCGGGCCACGAGATCCTGCACTGTGCGGTCCGGCGAGTTCGGCGGCACCAGAAGTACCATCGGGCTTTCCGCCACCACGGTGACGGGAACGAGGTCCTTCACCGGGTCATAGTCGAGCCGAGCGTAGAGGGCGCGGTTCACCGAATGGCTGGTGTTGGTAAAGAGCAGCGTATGCCCGTCAGTGGCATGGGCAACGGCCGAGGCAGCGATATTACCTCCGGCGCCCGTGCGGTTCTCCACCACGAAGCGCTGCGGCATGCGCTTGGAAAGACCGTCGCTGATCAGCCGCGCCACGAGGTCGGTAGGGCCGCCGGCCGAGGCGATCACCAGCACGCGCACGGGCCGCGTTGGCCATTCCGCCGTCTGCGCCCATGCGGCCGGCGCGGCGCTGAGCGACGCAAGCACGCCCAGGCACCGCACGGCGTAAGCAATCCGAAGCCTCATCGGACGTCCTCCCGTTCTTTATGATTCGGCTTTGCCGCCCCGTGCCGGCGACACCCGGACGTTCTGGAAGCGGATGGCAGCGCCTCCTACTCCGCCGCCTCCCTCGCCGGCTGGCAGGACGGCGCCCCAGGCCGGGCCTTGCCGGTGCCTTCCGGTGCCGTGCCGCGAGCAGCGTAGCGGAAGCCTTTTTCCACCCCCACTTCGGGCAGGTAGCCATAGACCATCTCACCCGGCAGGCTTTCTGTCAGCACGCGCCGGGCCTCGGCCAGCCCATTGAGGTCAACGCCAGTATCGAGGCCCATGGCCTCCAGCATCCAGACCAAGTCCTCGGTGACGATGTTGCCGGTGGCGCCCGGGGAGTAGGGGCAGCCGCCGATGCCGCCCTGGGATGCATCGAAGGTGGTCACCCCAGCCTCCAACGCTGCCACGACATTGGCCAGGCCCTGCCCCCGGGTGTTGTGGAAATGCGCGGCGCCCGCGCGGTCACCCAGCAGAGAGCGCAGGCGCGTGAACATCCGTTTCACCTGCGCCGGATTGGCATAGCCTACCCCATCCGACAGGCCGATGGAATCGGCACCAGCCCGCGCCAGGCGCTCCGCCATCTCGATGACCCAATCCTCCGCCACCTCGCCCTGGATGGTGCAACCGAAGGCGGTGGAGATGCCCACCTCGATTTCGGGGCGCTGCCCCGCAGGCAGACCGTCACGCAATGCGCAGACCCTGCCGACCTCCTCGATGGCCTGCTCACAGGTCATGCGGATATTCGCGAGGCTGTGCAGGCGAGAGGCCGAGACAGGCATGGTGATCTTGTGGGTGCCTGCCTCAATCGCCCGCCGCGCACCTTTCAGATTTGGCGCCAAGGCCGCCACTGAGAGACCGGGAATGGTCAGGGCATCCCGCACCACCTGCTCCGCATCGGCCATCTGCGGCAGGAGCCTGGGATGCACAAAGGAGCCGACCTCGATCTCGCGCAGCCCGGCATCCGCCAGCGCACGGATCCAACGGCCCTTCGCGTCGGTCGCCATGGTCTCGCGGATGCTCTGCAGGCCGTCCCGCGGGCCCACCTCGCTCACCAGGATACGCATGCCCCCTCCCATATTTTTATCAGATAGAACCAAGTTTCCATTTAGTGGTAGATGTAGGGCCAGGACGCTGTCAAACGAATTCCGGAGACCAAGATGGCTCGCTATCAACCGCGGCCTCTGCCGCAATCCTCAACGGCAGATGGTGGTGTTGCCGCGGTAGATCGGGCGCTGCTGCTGCTTACGTCCTTTCAGGAGGGTGACGGGCCGCTCTCCCTCACGGAACTGGCCGAGCGCGCCGGGCTGGTGAAGAGCACCGCCATCCGTCTCCTGACCTCCCTCCAGCATTTCGGCTTCGTGCAACGACGCGGGGATCGCTACGCGCTCGGCCCGGAGATCAGCCGACTCCAGAGCGTACACGCAGCCTCCTTCACCATCGGTGAGATCGTGATGCCGGTGCTGCGCAGGCTATCCGCCACAACGCAGGAAAGTGCCACCTTCTATGTCCGGCAAGGTGACCAGCGCCTGTGCCTATACCGCGTTGACTCTCCCCAGCCCTTGCGTGACCACGGGCGAGCCGGCGACCTGTTCCCGCTGGACCGGGGCTCAGGCGGACGTGTCCTGCTGGCCTTCAGTGGCGCGGAGGGCGAAATCTACGAGCGTATCCGGCGGGACAAACTCGTCGTGCTGGCGGCCGATCGCGTGCCGGATCTGGCCGGTGCCTCCGCGCCGGTCTTCGAAGCCGGGGGGCACCTCGCCGGTGCCGTTACGCTGATCATGCCGGTGGCCCGCTGCCGCCCGGATTATGGAGAGCGAGTGCGGGAGGCTGCCATCGAGTTGACGCGGCAACTCGGTGGTCCAGCGAACCTGTTCGAGTGACAGCCGGGGCGAACACACCAACGAGCATTGTCCCCTTGGCGACCGGCGGCCTAGACTCAAGCGATGCTCGCGCGCCTATCTATCGTGTGACCGCTGCGCATCGACTGGCCCGATTGCGCGCCATCGCGAGCGCCATCAATGCGGGCGGCGACATCGAGACCATCCTGGATCGGGTGCTGTTGGCGGTCTGCCGCGGGGAGCCTTGGCCTCGGGGCGGGATCATGGCCATCAACCGACAGAGCGGGTATTCAGAGATGGTCACGGGCTATGACCCGGGCGGCCCGCTGCCCGGACGGCCGCGGCGCTGGGACCTGGCCACCAGCCCAGTGCCACGAGTGTCGGAGACAAGGCGGCCGCTGGTCATCGCCGATGCGCAGAGATCCTCCGAGTTCCCAGGGTACCAGGAGGACGCGCGGGCACGGGGCTACCGGACGGTGGTCCTGCTGCCCTTGGGATGCAGCAATTCCGAAGAGCACGAGATGGTGCTTTCCCTTCATACCCGCGAGCGGATCGAAGTTACGGAGGAGGAACTGGATTTCCTCACGACCGTCGCGCACCTCGTTGCCATCGCCGTGGAAAAGGTAAAGCACCTGCAGCGTGAGCAGCGGCAGAGTGAGCGTCTGCGGCGCGTGCTGGAGGCCGGCGCCAACCTCATGGAGTTGGTTCTGGAAGGCGCGCCTCTGGCGCTGACGGCCGGTGTCATCGGTGCCATTCTACCGCATCCTTTCGTGGTGCTGGATTTCGTCACGGCCACCACTCTCGCCCGCGGAACGCCACTGCCCGAACGGATCGCGGAGCGGGCCTGGCGGGAGTTGGTGCAGGGCACGGCGGCACCCCTTCTGGCCGCCCTGGCTGATCGCCCTGGCGGAGGCGAGACGGCGCGGCTGGACCTCTCGGCTCATGGATTGTCGGATCTTCCCGTGCTGGTGGAGCCGCTGCGGGTCGAGGGCGAAACAGCCGGCGTTCTCCTCGTCTTCCCGCGAGACCGGGCGCTGGACAGCCTGGACCGGGTGGTGACGCAGGAGGTGCGCTTCGCCCTCGGCGCCCAGATCATGCGCCACCACGCCGAGGCGAAGCGGGAGGCGCGCGACCTCTCCGAATTCCTGGACCAGCTCTGCCGAACCGGGGCGACCGATCCCGCGAGGGCTCAGGTGCGGGCGGCGAGGCTGGGCCTCGATCTTGGGAAGCCGATGCGGCTGCTTTCCGTCTCCCTTCCACAGCCGGCGGCCACACTTGCCGAGTTGCGACGGCTGCTGGCCTCGAGCTTGGCCCGCGCGGCGCCCGGCGCTGCGGCGATCGAGCAACGGGAGGCGGTGGCGATCCTGCTCCCGGTGCCGGATTCGATCCAACCCCTTTCAGATGCACTGTTGGACCGCTTGGTAGTGCAGCCCGTGCGAGCGCGCTGGGGGCTCCGGCCGGTGATCGCCTGCGGGCCAGCCTGTACGAGGCCCGTACATTACGGACCGGCCTGGACAGAATGCGCTCGGGTGCTCGACCTAGCCCGGATTTTCGGTCGGGATGGGATAGTCCGACAGGATGATTTCGGCCCCTCCGCCTTGCTGCTCTCCGCCTTGGACGGAGCGCTGGTGCGCGCCTTCGTGGAAGGAACGCTGGGCCCGCTGCGGCAACATGACGCGGAGGCGGCCGGCGGGCTGTTGGAGACGGCAACCGCCTTCATCGACGAGGCCTGCCGTTACCAGGCCACGGCCGAGCGGCTGGGCATCCATGTCTCCACCCTGCGCTATCGGCTGCGGCGTCTGGAAGAGTTGTTCGGGCTGGACCTGAATGATGCGGAAACCCGGTTCCGCCTCTCCCTCGCCACCCGACTGACGGCGATCGGGTCGCCACAGCCTTCCGCTGAATCCTAGGAGGGACACGCCATTCCCTCCTATCAAAGCGATGATGCGGCGCACTTCGGGCCCATGGCAGGCTTCATCCATGCAACAGGTTCCGCCCGGCCCTTCGTGCTATCGGAAGTCCGCGGCCGGCGAGGCCTGAAGAGGATACAGCCATGCAGCAACGCCGGATGCACCTCGTCGCCTATTTGAAGACCGGCCCCACGGCCATGCATGTGGGCGGCTGGCGCCACCCGGAATCCACCCTGGACGATATCCTCCGCCCCTCCCGCTATGAACACATCGCGCGGGTGCTGGAGGATGCCTGCTTCGACGCCTGCTTCTTTGCCGACCTCTTCGGCCTCTATGACGTGCATGGCGGCAGCTACGACGCCTATCTTCGCCGCGGCGGGCAGATCAGCTTCCTGGACCCGACGGTCGTGCTGCCGGTGATGGCGGCCGCCACGCGGCACCTAGGCCTCGGCGCCACCCTCTCCACCTCCTTCCATACCGCTTACCATCTGGCACGCTGGTTGGGCTCGCTGGATGCGATGAGCGGCGGGCGGGTGGCCTGGAACGTCGTCACCTCTGCCACGGATCTGGAGGCGCAGAATGCGGGGATGGACGAGCTGCCGCCCAAGGACCTGCGCTATGACCGCGCAGATGAGGTGCTGGAAGCCTGTTTCGCCCTTTGGGAAGGCTGGGATCCGGACGCGATGGTTTTGGACAAGAAGGCTGGCGTGCTCGCCGACCCGTCTAAGGTCCGCTACGCCAATTATGAGGGGCGCTGGATCAAGTCCCGCGGGCCGCTTTCCATTCCCCGCAGCCCGCAAGGGCGGCCCGTCATCATGCAGGCTGGCAGCTCCGATCGGGGGAGGGAGTTCGCGGCGCGCTGGGCGGAAGCAATCTTCACCACACAGCGCGGCGTGGAGGACATGCGCACCTTCCGCGAGGATATCCACGCCCGCATGGCTGCGCATGGCCGTGCACCGGAGGATTGCGCCATTCTACCCGGCATCTCCGTGGTGATCGGCGAGACGGAGAGCATCGCGCGGGAGCGCGCGGAGTACCTGAACAGCCTGATCGACCCCGAGTTGAGCCTCGCCGCCTCCTCCTCCGGGCTGGGGGCAGATCTGTCCAAGCTCAGCGAGAGCAAGACGTTGGCGGAGCTGCCGCAGGGCAACCAGGGTATGCAGGGCACCGCGGACCTGCTCGCCCAGGCGATGAAGGCCGAGGGCCTGTCTCTGAAGGAGGCCGCGACCAAGCGTGGCAAGGGCCGCGAGATCGTCGGCACGCCCGAGATGGTCGCAGACCGGCTGGAGGCCATGTTCACCGCCGATGCCTGCGACGGCTTCGTCCTTGCCCCCACCATGTTCCCGGGCATGTTCGAGCAATTCTGCCGCGCCGTAGTACCGGAATTGCAGCGCCGGGGACTGTTCCGCACGCAATATGACGGCCGTACGCTGCGCGAGAACCTGCGCGCCGCCTGACCCCACCGACAGCATGCCCCCGACAGCAAGAAGGAGAGCGCTACCATGACCGGTTCCCTTACCCGCCCGACGCGCCGCAGGCTTCTAGGCACCGCGGCTGCGCTGGGCGCCGCGACGCTACCCCAACCTTCCTTGGCCCAACCTTCCCGGACCCAGAGCTTGCGCGGCACGACCCTGGTCTTCGCCAGCTGGGGCGGCGCCTACCAGGAGGCGCAGAAGATCTGCTACTGCGACCCCTTCTCCGCCGAGACCGGCGCGCGGGTGGTGCAGGACGGCCCGATGAACACGGCGCGCTTCCGCACCATGATCGAAAGCGGCACGCCGGATTGGGACGTGGCCGACATTACCATCAATACCCTGTTCTCCGGGGCGCAGGAGAACATGTTCGAGAAGATCGATACCTCCATCGTTGATACCAGCCGCATCGCGCCGCAATTCGTGCATGAATACGGAATCGGCTGCATCGCCTGGTCCTACAACCTGGCCTTCAACACGAAGACCTTCCCGGCTGGTCGCCGCCCCACAGGCTGGGCGGATCTGTTCGATACGCGCAAGTTCCCGGGCAAGCGCACCATGCTGAATCAGCCGGTGGCGAACCTGGAGGCCGCGCTGATGGCCGATGGGGTCAAGCCCGCCGACCTCTACCCGCTGGATGTCGAGCGCGCGCTGAAGAAGATCGACAGCATCAAGCCCCAGACGATCTTCTGGACCACGAACTCGCAGTCCCAGCAGCTCTTCGTGGATGAGGAGGTGAGCGTCGGCATCATACTGAACGGCCGCGCCTATGACGCCTCTAAGAAGGGTGCCGATATCGGCATTGCCTGGGATGGGAACATCCAGTCGGTGGACTACCTTGTCGTGCCGCGCGGCAGCCGCCACAAGAACGCGGCCATGCAGCTGATCAACACGATGACCAAGGCCGAGAACCAATCGAAGCTGGCGAACATGATCGCCTATGCGCCGACCAATCCGGCCGCCTTCGCAAACATCGACCCGGCGCTGGCCCCCTGGCTCTCAACCTCCCCTGAGAATTCCAGCCGCGGCTTCGTCATCAACGCCGAATGGTGGCGCCAGAATGAGCGGCGGATGATGGAGCGCTGGGCCGCCTGGAAGCTCGCCTGATGGAGGCGCGCCCCTCCCACAGCAGGGCGCCAGATTGGGCACCCTGGGCGCTGCTGCTTCCATCCCTGTTGGTAATGCTCGTCGCCTTCGTCCTGCCTGTGGGCATGTTGCTGGCACGCGCCTTCACACAGCCGGAACCGGGCTGGCAGAACTTCGTCTTGCTTTGGGAGAGGCCGGTCTACCTCCAGGTGCTGTGGAACACTGTACTGATCAGTGCGGCAGCCACGCCTGTCGCACTGCTCCTCGGCTATCCGGTGGCCCACGCCATGGCGCATGGCTCGGCGCGGACGCGCCGGCTGTTGACTTTCCTGGTGCTGGTGCCCTTCTGGACCAGCCTCCTGGTGCGCAGCTTCGCGACAGTCATCCTGCTGCAGCGGCGTGGGCCGCTGAATACGCTGCTGATGAATATCGGGTTGATCGATGCACCGCTGCCGCTGATCTACAATCTCACCGGCGTGCTGCTTGGCGCGGTGCAGACGTTGCTGCCCTTCGTGATCTTCCCGCTCTACAGCTCCATGAAGCGGATCGATCCGAGCCTGGTGCCGGCAGCCCTGACCATGGGAGCAGGACCGGTACGAGCCTTCCTGCGTGTCTACCTGCCACTCAGCCTGCCCGGATTGATGGCCGGCGCGACCTTCGTCTTCATCAGCATGCTGGGCTACTTCGTCATCCCCGCGCTTCTGGGCGGGCCACGCCAGACCATGGTGGGTCAGCTCATCCAGGACCAGATCTCGCAGCTCGGCAGCTGGGGCGTTGCGGGGGCACTCTCCTTTATCCTTCTCGCTATCACGGCGATCCTGCTTAGCGTGCTCAACAAGTTGGTTGGATTGAAGGCGGTGGCGCGGTGAGGGGCGACGGGATGAGGCCCTGGCGTGCCCTCCGCGTCCTTGTCTGCACGCTGGTCGCCATCTACCTCCTGGCGCCGCTCGTGGTTGTGCTGATCATCTCCTTCAGCTCCGCTGCCTTCCTGCGCTTCCCGCCGCCTGGCTATTCCTGGCGCTGGTACGCCAATCTCTTGAATGATCCGGCCTGGATGGATGCCGTCGGCGTCAGCCTGCGCGTGCTGGTGCCGGCAGCCCTCGCGTCCACCGCTCTCGGGACGGCGTCGGCGGTCGCCCTGGTTCGCGGCCGTATGCTGGGCGCAGGCGTGATCGGTGCCTTCCTGATGGCGCCGATGGTGGTGCCTAGCATCATTACTGCCGCGGGGCTCTATATCATCTATCGCGGCCTCGGCCTCAACGGCACGCTGACGGGAATGGTGATCGGCCATATCATCATCACTCTCCCCTACGTGTTCGCGACCGTCGCCTCCGCCCTGCGCTCGCTCGATCCCCGGCTAGAGGCAGCGGCGGCAACCCTTGGTGCCAGCCCGGTGACGGCCTTCCGAAGGATCACCCTACCGCTCCTGGCACCAGCCGTGCTCTCCTCCCTGCTCTTCGCGATGGTGCTCTCCTTCGACGAGTTGATCATCTCGCTTTTCGTCGGCTCCGCGCGATTGCGCACCGTACCTGTGCAGATTTGGTCCAACATCCGCGGCGACTTCGACCCGACGGTCGCGGCCATTGCCTCCCTCTGCTTCTTGGTCGCCCTGACCGCCCTCGCCCTGGAGGCGCTGCTGCGTCGCCGCAATGGAGACCGTGAATGACCACGCCCAATCCGGGCACGCTGCTGGAGCTGCGCGGCATCCGCAAGCAATACGGCCGCCACGCCGCGGTGGATGATGTGAGCCTCGAGTTACGGCAGGGGGAGTTCCTCACCTTCCTCGGGCCTTCCGGCTCGGGCAAAACGACGACGCTGATGATGGTGGCCGGACTGCAGCAACCAGATGATGGCGCCATCATTCTGGCTGGCAGGTCGGTGGACCGGGTGCCGCCCTACCGCCGCGACATCGGCATGGTGTTTCAGCACTACGCGCTATTCCCGCATATGACAGTGCGACGAAACGTCGCCTTCCCGCTGGAGATGCGCAGCACTCCGAAGGCAGAGGCCGAGCGACTGGTGAGCGCCGCACTCGCCATGGTGGGGCTACCGGACCACGGGGACCGGATGCCGCGGCAGCTCTCCGGCGGGCAGCAGCAACGGGTGGCGCTGGCCCGCGCCATGGTCTACCGCCCGGCACTGCTGCTGATGGACGAGCCCCTGGGCGCGCTGGACAAATCGCTCCGGGAGCAGCTCCAGATGGAGATCAAACGGCTGCACCGGGAGCAGCGTATGTCGGTGCTATACGTCACGCATGACCAGTCCGAAGCATTGACGATGAGCGACCGGATCGCCGTGTTCAACGAGGGACGGATTGAGCAGATCGGCACGCCCTCCGACCTCTATGAGCGGCCAGCCACACGCTTCGTCGCGGGCTTCGTGGGGGAGACGAACTTTGTGTCCGCGGTGGTGCTGGGACAGGAGGATAACACTTACCGAGTTTCGGTGGCCGGGGCGCCGATGGCAGTGTCCGCCCGCTTCGTGACTGCGCCGGGCTCCACCGCCATGATCGCCGTGCGGCCCGAGCGGATACAGCTCCGCCGGGATGGCGAAGGCGTCCCTGCGGAGCTGGTGGACTTAATCTACCTCGGCAATGCGCGCCGCTTCGTCCTGCGCCTGGCCGGTGGGGAGGAGTGGACTGCCCTGATGCAGGCCGATGCCGCCGAAGAAAGCGGGCTGCACCCTGGAGACGCCGTTCGCCTGTCCTGGCAAGCCCATCATGCCGCAGCCTTCCCTGCTGGAGGCCACTAGGATCGCAATTGGGAGCGTGGGGGCCCGACCTGCACCTTGGCAAACACACGAACATCGGCTTTGGAGATGCGAATGGATCGACCTCACCGTCCCCTGCGGGTCACTCGCCGGCCCCTACTCGGGTTGGGCGTGGCGGCCCTGCTGCCGGGCATGGCACTTGCCCAGGGCAGCTTCCCAGCCCATCCCCTGACCATCGTGGTGCCCTACGGAGCCGGCTCCACCAATGACATCTTGGCGCGTCTACTGGCCACCAACCTGGGCGCGAAGCTCGGCCAGCCGGTCGTGGTGGACAACCGCGTCGGCGCCGGTGGCACGCTGGGAATCGGCCAAGTCGTACGTAGCCAGCCGGACGGGCACACCCTCGCCCTCGTCTCGGCCAGCTCCATCCCTATCAATCGCGCGCTCTACCGCTCCATCCCTTTCGATCCGGCGCGAGACCTGGCGCTGGTCAGCATCACCAACTCAACGCCCAACGCACTCATTGTCTCGGCTGACCATCCCGCGAAGAGCCTGGCCGACCTCGTAGCCCTGGCGAAGCAGCCGGGCGCGCCGCCCCTGCGCTACTTCTCCCCGGGCAACGGCACGTCCCAGCACCTGTCCTGCGTGCAGTTCCAGAAGCTGGTCGGCGCGGAGATGGAGCACATCCCCTATCGCGGACCTGGCGAGGCCATAACCGGCATGATGGCCGGGGAAACGGCTTTCGGCTTCGCCTCCGTGCCTTCCGTCGTCGGGCTGGTGCGTGATGGCCGGCTCCGCGCACTGGGTACGACCGGGCCACGCCCCTCGGCGCTGCCGGGTGTGCCGACGCTCGTCGCGCTTGGCTATGGCAGCTTCGCGGATACGGACGTCTGGTACGGCATCGCCGCCCCTAAGGGCATTCCCGAGACCGTGCGCACGACCCTGCGAGAGGCGCTGCAGGCCATCGTCACCGCCCCGACGCTGCGGGACCGTCTCTCCGCCGCCGGCTTCGATCCCGTTCCACCCATGACAGCAGTGGAGGGCGACGCCTTCGTGACGCGCCAGGTCTCCTTCTGGGCCGACCTGGTCCAACAATCCGGCGCGAAGCTGGACTGACGGGCTGTACGGATCACTACGGTTGGTGCCGGCATCGTGGGGCTAAACCGCACCTTCCGCTGCTGCGGGACGGGCATGCGGTCAAGATCACCGTCCGGAATCCGCCCGCAGACAAGGCTTCCTTCGGCAATGCCTGCGCTATCGCCGCATTTTGGGCGGCTCGTCACAGCCAAGATCCGTAAGCTGAGGGGAAGCATGGCATGGCCACAAACGTGAAACAGCCTACCGCGGAGACGCTGGCGCTGCACCACGCCTCCATCATCATCGACACGCATGTGGACACGATCCAGCGGCAGGTCGATCTTGGCCAGGACCTGGTCCATGCCAATCCGGACGGGTTCATGGACCTGGAGCGGATGAAGCAGGGGAACATGACCGCAGCCTTCTTCGCGGTCTGCGTGGACTACAACAATATCCGCCGCGGAACGGGCCTGCAGCGGCAGGATCGGCTGCTGCAGGCCGTGCTGGACTTCTGCCGCGACAATGCGGACCGGATCGGGCTCGCACGCTCAGCTTCCGAAGTGCGCCGCCTTGCTGCCGAGGGTAAGCTGTCAGCCATCCTCTCCGTGGAGGGTGCCCAGGCGGTGGAGGATCGCCTCGAAATGCTGCAGACGCTGTGGGACGCCGGAGTGCGTTCCATGGCACCGGCGCATTTCACCTCAAATGGCTGGGCCGATTCCTCCGCGGATGTCGCGCGCCATGGCGGCCTCTCCGATCTCGGCCGCCAAGGTGTCGCCGAGTTGAATCGGCTTGGCATGATCGTAGATGTGTCACACCTATCGGACGACGCCTTCTGGCAGGTGGCGCAGGCTTCCACGGCACCGATCTTTGCCTCCCACTCGGCTGCGCGGGCGCTGCACGACCACCCGCGGAACCTAACGGACGACATGATCCGCGAGATAGGCCAGGACAATGGCGTGGTGGGGATCACCTGGTTCCCGGAATACGTCTCCGCCCCCTTCCAGGCCGCGCTCGAGGAGAAGGCGCGGGCGATCGACCTACGCGCCATGGGGTTAGATCCTGGCAGCGACAGCATGCCGGCCATAGCCACATTGATGCGCAGCTGCGGGTCAGACATGCATGCCAAGTACAACGTGCTGATGACAGGCGACCTGCCCATGCCGGACGTGGATACCATCATCGCCCATGTCGCGCATGTGGCCGAGCTGATCGGGGCGGACCGGGTGTGCCTCGGCAGCGACCATGGGGCAGTGCGCTACGACGTGCCGGGCTTCGAGAACTGCTCAAAATTTGCCGTTGTCACCCAGGCCCTGCGGGACCACGGCTTTTCGGATACTGAGGTAAGGGGAATCCTCGGCGGCAACGTGCTGCGCCTGATGGAGCAAGTGATCGGCGCCTAGTCTTACTGTGTCATTTTACTCGGTCCTTCCTATATATGGGTCATGACGAGAGAGATGGAAGGGGCTGCGGGCCTTCGGCGCGGCGAGGCGCGGTTTGCAGCCTACTTGGGTGAGATCTCGGCGGTGTTGCGTCATGCCAGCCGGGCTGCGGCGGCGCGTGCGTACTGTACGGGGCTGCTGCTGCCGGGCGCCCGCAAGAGCGTGGAGCCCATGGCGGCCCGGATCGAGCCTG
>NZ_WWDL01000019.1 GCF_009848505.1 Muricoccus harenae | reverse complement strand
ACTCCTCCGGCCAGGGCTCGCTTCGCTTCTGATCACGGTGCGCAGGCCGCACCCGCAGTGCGGCAAAGCGGGAGGTCAGCTCCGTCCTGCTGCCCTCGCGCCAGGTGACGGTCCGCCAGGCCCGCGCAGGCAGACCTTCGGCGAGCTTCCTGGCCGAGGCCGGTTGGTGCCCTGGCGTGCGTCGGACCCGGGTGGGTGGCCGGCCACGCCCGCCATAAGAGGGCACCGGCAGCGGCGCCTCGCCGGGTGGCCAGAGGCTCGCCGATGACTGCACGCCCAGCACATAGGTCAGGCCCATCTCGGCAATGGCCGCCCGGAAGGCAGTCTCGACGCCGTAACCGGCATCGCCCAGCACCACGCCCGGCGGCACACCCTCGGCCTGGGCCGTGCGGATCTGGGCCAGTGCGATCTCGGGCTTGGTCTGGAACCCGATCTCTTCGGGCACCCCCGCCCGGGCGCGCCGTGCGCGGTCTTCCGCCCAGGTCTCGGGCAGGTAGAGCTGATAGGCGATCGGCAGGCTGGCATGGTCGTTGGCGACGGAAAGGCTCACCGCAACCTGGCAATTATCCTGCTTGCCAAGCTGGCCGCAGTACTGCCGCGTGACGCCGACCGAGTGCTCGCCCTGCTTCGGAAAACCCGTGTCGTCGATGATCCAGTACCGCACCGGCCCGTGGCGCTCGAGGGCGGGCAGCACAGAACGCCGCACGGCAGCCAGCAGCGCCGCGTCGTCCCACTCGGCCTTGGCCACAACGTGGTGGAGCGACTGGTGACGGGCCTGTACGCGTCCCGGCTCGATCCGGGCCGCCATGGGCTCCACGCTCTTGCGGGCGCCCGGCAGCAGCAGCCCCGTACAGTAGGCACGCGCCGCCGCAGCCCGGCTGGCATGACGCAACACCACGGAGATCTCACCCAAGTAGGCTGCAAACCGCGCCTCGCCGCGCCGAAGGCCCGCAGCCCCTTCCATCTCTCTCGCCATGACCCACATATAGGAAGGACCGAGTAAAATGACACAGTAATACTATCCGTGTGCCCCGCATTCGAGCGACACCACGGCGCTTGCCTCCCGCACCATGGCGAAGAGTTCGCGCAACGGCTCCATCAACTCCGCATGCTCGCGCCCGTAGCCGCCATAGCGGGGCGCCGGCGGCTCGCCGTAATCCAGCGCGGCGCTGGGCGGCTCATGGGCGGGAAAGACCTGGTCCAGCAATGCCGCGGCTTCCTCCACGTCCAGGCGCAGCAGGCGGCGCAACAACCCGTCCCGCGTCACCCCGTGGCGCGGCGAGAATTCGGGCATGTTCACCGAGCGCATCCAGATCCGCTGGATCAGCAACAGCCGCAACGCATGCACGGCAAAGAGCCGGTCCGACATCTGTGGCCTCTCGTCATCCGAGGGCCAGGCGGCGCGCAGGGCGTTGTCGTCGGCCAGCAGGTGGCGGAAGACGCGGCGCACCTGGTCGCCCAGCCCGGGCTCCTCCAGTGCCGCCGCCACGGCGGTGAGGGTGGTGGCATTGGCGGCGCTGCGCGCCTTGGCCGCGCGGTCCAGCCACATGCCAGGATCGACAGTGGCGACATAGCCGCGCAGCACGTCCGGGTCCGAGAGCGACAGGCCGGCCCGGGCGAAGGCCATGGCCCCGGCGAAGCGCGGGGATTTCCGCAGCAGCTCCGCGAAGCCTTCCGGCTCGCGCGAGGCCCCCGCGCCCAACCCATGGGTGAGGTTCGCCAGGAAACCAAGCTGCTGCAGCACGGCATTGTTCGGGATCGCGCGCAACTCCCGCGGGTGGCGGATGGTGGCGGGGCCGCCCGTGTCGCTCTGGCGGGCGGCGGGGCGGGAGCCGGTGCGGTCCAGCAGGGCGGGACCGAAGCCGCCGAGCAGCCCGGCATAGCCCGGGTCCTCCACCAGCGCGGCCATGGCCACGCGCATGCCGGCAAAAAGATCGGCTGCGAAGCCCGCCTCGGCATAGACCGGGTCCGTCACCTCACCGGGTGGTGGCGCGAAGGCGTGCTCCGCGATCCGCGCGATGACCGCATGGGCCAGAGCCGGGGTGCCGAAAAGCTGGTAGCCGTCGCCGCCCTGGAAGCTCGTCTCCAGCCGCGTCGGAACGCCATGGGCCGCGAAGGCGGCGCGCACCGCCGGCGGGTCGAGATAGTCGAAGCGCGCCGCAAGGCCGTCCGGATGGCCGCCGCGCCCCAGCCCCTCGCCATGCGTGTCGAAGAGCACGACCTCAAGGTCGCCGAGCCCATGGCGGGCCAGCAGGTCGGCCACGCGCAGCTTCAGCCGCTCGATGAGGTGGCTCGCTGCCGGCTGGCCGACATAGCGGCCGGAATCCGAGTAACCGAACTGCAGGCAGAGGCGCCCGATGCCGCGCAGATAGTCACGCCAGTGCGGCGAGCGCAGCGCCTCGTCGATCACCCGCTCGGCACGCCGCTCCAGCGCCTCGGCCGTCTCGAACAACGGGCTGATCTCGATATGCCGCTCGACGCCGCAAAGCCGCGCCAGCAGCAGCGCAACGAGCAGGGTGAAGCCGCTCTCCGTCTCCGCCACGAGGAAGCGCACGGGCTGGGAGGCATCCACATGCTTCGTGATCTGCGCGACCGTCATCATCAGCCGCATGGCACTGGCGGATTCGGCCAGCAGCCCGCCCGTGTCGACAGGTTCCGGCCGGGCATCGTCCAGTGCGGCATTGATGGCGCCGAACAGCGCACGGCGACGCGCGGCATCGCCCGGTGCGCCGCCCAGATCCGGCGCGCGCAGCCGCGCGGCATTGTGAAGCTGGGCGGAGTTCAGCCGCACATGGGTGTGCGCCAGGGACAGCCCATGCGCCACCAACCCAGCCCGCGCGACGCAAAGCCCGAGGCGCGTGCGGTCATCCGGCGCGGCGGTGATGGCATTGCCGAACAGCTCCAGCAGCGGCTCCTGCGTGGTCAGCGCATCCTCGCGCCGGCCCACGAGAAGAAGCGCGAAACGCTGCGCCGCCTCCGGCTCCGGCGGGCCCGGCGGCGGGCAGGCGGCGATCTGCGCGCGCACGGCGTCGAGCGCCAGGGCCAGCCGGTCGCGCAGCGGCCCGGTGACTCCGGACGCTCCTCCGGATGCCCCCTCCGATGGCATGGCGGCGATCTGCGCCTCCAGCCGCGCCAGCCCCAGCTCCTTCATGCGCAGCCGCAGCCGCAGCGTGTCGTGCCAGCCGATATCCGTGCGTCCATCGGTGTCGTAGCCAACCCAGGAGGAGAGGATCACCGGACAGGGCACCAGGCTGCGCCACCGGTCGGGCCAGGTGTCGCGCGCGACGCCGAGGAAGGCAGCCGCCAGCCGGTCCAGCGCATCCCGCCCATTCGCGATGGCGGCCGCCGCCTGGGTGAACTCCTCCTCCAGGTCGGGGGGCACGGGGCGGAGCGGCAGGCCGGGAGGCGCAGGCGTGCCGCAGGCGGCCTCGGCCAAGGCCCGGTTCGTTCCACGCGGCAGGGAGAAGGTGGGATGGGCGGTGAACACCGCCGCCGCCCGTGGGCGCTCGCAAGTCTCGCGGAAGGCGGCGAAGGGCACGGGACTATCGGCAGGATCGGGCCGCGCGGTGCGGGTGGCGACCTCGATCAGCGCGGCGTCGGTGGCATCCGCATCGGTGCCGCCGACATTGCGGGATAGCCGGGCCGCGCGATCGGCAAAGGCAAGGTCCCCGATCCGGCGGAGGGCAGCCCGCAGCATGGGCAGGTCCAACTCTCCATCATCCAGCCGGCGGCTCAGCGTCAGCGCCATGGCCAGGGCTGGGGTGGCGAAGGGATCCCCCCGCCCCTGGGCGCGGACCGCCGCTGCCAGCGCCAGCAGGTCGGGAGGCGTGTCGGATCTGCCACCACTTGCCATGCCTCATCTCCCGTCTGTCCGCAGCCAAGTGATGCAAGAACGGGGCAGCAGGGAAAAAGGCAGCCTTCAACGACTGTGCAGATGGCAGGCGACGCCCCCCTCCGCCATCGCCGTCCAGCCCGGATAAACCGTGGGGCACCGGGGCAGGGCGGCGGGGCAGCGCGGATGGAAATGGCAGCCTGAGGGCGGCCGCGCCGCCGAGGGCAACTCCCCCACGATCCGGGGCAAGGCCCCGCGAAGTGCCGGGTCCGGCACCGGCGAGGCATCCCGGAGCACCCGCGCATAGGGATGCAGCGGTTCCGCCAGCACGCGGCCGACCGGCCCTTCCTCGATGATCCGGCCGAGATACATCACCGCCACCCGGTCGCAGAACCAGCGCACCACCGACAGGTCGTGCGAGACGAAAAGGAAGGAAAGGCCGCGCCGCTTCTGCAGGTCCCGCAACAGCAACAGCACCTGCGCCTGGACCGAGACGTCGAGCGCCGAGACGGGCTCGTCTGCCACGATCAGCTCGGGCTCCACGGTCAGCGCGCGTGCGATGCCGATACGCTGCCGCTGTCCGCCCGAGAATTCGTGCGGGTATCGGTCGAGCGCATTGGCCGGCAGCCCCACCTCTTCCAGCAGCGCGGCGGCGCGATTCCGTCCGGCGGCGCCACGGGCGATGCCGTGCAGGCGAAGCGGCTCCATCAGCGCGGAGCCAATGGTCTGGCGCGGGTCGAGCGAGGAATAGGGGTCCTGGAAGACAATCTGCATGCGCCGGCGCAGGGCGCGCAATTCCGTGCCCTTCGCCGCGGTCACGTCCTGCCCCCGATAGAGGACGCGGCCCGAATCAGGCTCGATCAGCCGCAGCAGGGCGCGGGCGGCCGTGGATTTTCCGCAGCCGGATTCTCCGACCAGCCCCAGCGCCTCGCCCGGGCGGATGGAGAACGAGATGCCGTCCACCGCGCGCACCGTCACCGTCTCGCGCTTCGGGAAGCCGCGGGTGACGCTGAAATGCTTGGTCAGGTTCTCGACCTGGAGAAGCGGCTCGCTCATTCGGCGCGCAGCTTCGGGTCGGTGGCGTCGCGCAGCCCGTCGCCCACCATGTTCAGCCCCAGCACCAGCAGCAGGATGGCGACGCCCGGTGCGATGGCCAGCCAGGGAGCATCGAGGATGTTCTCGAACCCATCCCGCGTCATGCCACCCCAGGTCGCGGTCGGCGGCTTCACGCCGAGGCCGATGAAGGAGAGCGACGCCTCCACCCGAACGGCTGTGGCGAGCCAGAGCGAGGCCATCACCATCACCTCCGGCAGGATGTTGGGCAGGATATGCCGGAACAGCACCCGGGTGTGGGAGAAGCCGAGCGCCCGCCCGCCCTCGACGAAGGCCCTTTCCTTCAGCGCCAGGGTGGGCGCGCGCGCGATGCGGGCGAAGGGCGCGACGGCCGTGAGCGCGATGGCGAAAACAAGATTCTCCAGCTCCGGCCCCAGCAGCGCCACCACGATCAGTCCGAGGATCAGGCTGGGAAAGGAGAGCAGCACATCCATCACCTGCATGGTGAACAGGTCGAAACGCCCACCGATATAGCCCGAGACCATGCCGATGGTGCCGCCCACCACCGCGGCGGCCGAGATGGCGCCCAGCGAGACGACCAGGCTGATCCGCGCGCCCCAAAGCAGGCGGGACAGCACGTCACGCCCGAACTGGTCCGTGCCGAGCAGGTAGTCGCCGCCCGGGGAGGCCAGCCGGTCGATGATGTTCTGCTCCGTCGGATCAAAAGGCGCGAGCCAGGGGGCGAAGATTGCCGCCAGGGCGATGGCAAGGCAGATCAGCGCCCCGATCAGCGTCGTGGGATTCGCCAGCGCCTTGCGGATGGCGCGGGAAACGGCGCCGACCCGCCGGGCCGGGAGAACAGCGCCGCTCACGCCTTCACCCTTGGGTCCAGAACGCCATAGAGCAGGTCGGTCACGAGGTTCACCACCACGATCAGGAAGCAGTAGATCACCATCAGCCCCTGCAGCATCGTGTAGTCGCGCTGGTTCAGCGCGCCGACGATGATCTTGCCCAGGCCCGGGCGGTTGAAGACAATTTCGGTCAGCACGGAATTGCCGATCAGGATGCCGACATAGAGCCCCACCACCGTCACCACGGGAATGGAGGCATTGCGCAATCCATGCACCCAGACCACGCGCCGCCAGGGCACGCCCTTGGCGCGGGCGGTGCGGATATAGTCCTCGCTGAGGGATTGCAGCATGGCGCTGCGCGTCACGCGGGTAACATAGGCGGCCATCACCAATCCCAGCGTCGCCGCCGGCAGCGCCATCTTGTGCAGACGATCCAGCGGGTCCGCCAGATCCGCATTGCCGATCACCGGGAAGATCCGCCAGTGCAGTGCGAAGGCCAGAAGCAGGAAGATGCCCGAGACGAAGACCGGGAAGGACAGTCCGATCAGCGAAAGCAGCCGGGCGGCCACGTCGATGAAGCCGTTGCGGTGAAGGGCGGCCGCGATACCGGCCGGGATGCCCACCACCACCCCAATCACCATCGAGGCGATGGTGAGGTCCAGCGTATGCGGCAGCACGGCCGTCACCTCCTCGAGGATCGGGCGGCTGGTGACGAGGCTGCGGCCGAAATCGCCGGTCAGCGCGGAGTAGAGGAAGTCCAGATACTGCGTCAGCAGCGGCCGATCGAGGCCGAGCCGCCCTCGCAGCGCCGCGGCCGCCTCCGGTGTTGCCTGATCGCCCAGGATCACCAGCGCCGGATCGCCCGGAATCACCCGGACGATCAGGAACACCAGCGTCAGCACGGCGAGCAATGTGGGCAGCGCAGCCAGGAGGCGGCGCGCCACGAAGCCGATCATCAGCGCAGCCGCGTCTGCTCGGTGATCAGCGGGCCGAGGCTCATGCTACCCTTCAGCTCGTAGCCATAGTCGAGATTGTCGCGCCGGGCGAAGACCAGCAGCGTCTCGACCAGCGGCACGCCGCAGACATTTTTCACCAGGATCTTCTGCGCCTCGGCCCAGAGCCGCTTCTGCTCCTCCATGTCGGTGGAGACGCGGGCGCGGTCGATCTGGCTGTCCGCCATGTTGCAATGGGAGAAGTTGGTCACCGCCGTCGGCGTCTGGACGATGGAGCGGCCATGGTAGAACTGCGTCAGGTAGATGTCCGCCACGGGGAAGCGGGCGGCCGCATAATAGACCAGCGGCGAGAGATTCTGACGGATCTGCTGATGGAAGGTGGCATGCTCCACCACCTGCAGGTCCAGCGTGATGCCGGCGCGGCGGAGCTGCTGCTGCACCACCTGCATGGCCGAGAGCATCTCGGGCAGCTGCGTATGGATGGCCTTGATGGTGATACCATTGGGGTGGCCGGCCTCCGCCAGCAGTGCGCGGGCGCGGGCGACATCATGCTGTAGCAGCCCGGTATCCCTGCTGAAGCCGAGATAGCCTTGCGGCACGAGGCTCTGCCCCTCGCGGCTCACGTCATTGCCGCGCCAGCGCCGCAGCTCGGGGCGGTTGATGGCATGCGCCACAGCCTGGCGCACGCGGATGTCGTTGAAGGGCGGCATGGATGTGTTCAGGTTGAGGATGGCCAGCTCTGCCGGCTCGAACACATCCACCACCGTGTTGGGGATCTGCCGCGTGCGGTTCAGCCAAGTCTGGTCGGAGCGGCCGTAATTAAGGTCCAGCTCCCTGGCCTGGAAGGCGAGGTCGCGCGAGGCGTCGGAGGGGATGAAGCGGTAGGAGATGCGCGTGATCTGCGGCGTGCCGCGGAAATAGCCCTGATGCGCCACCAGCTCGGCGGACTGGTTCGGCGTCACGCGCTCGACGGCAAAGGGACCGGTGCCGATCGGGTTCCGCGTGAAGTCGGCGCCGCGCTCCTCCACCGCCTTCCTGCTGACGATATAGCCGCCGGAATAGGCAGTGAGGATGCCGAGCATGCTCGGCACGTTCTCCTTCAGTATGATCCGCACGGTGCGCGGATCCACCGCCTCGATCGTCTCGAAGGCGCGGAAATCGGCGGAGAAGGCGGAGCTCTGCGCATTCGCCGCCTTCTTCAGCGAGAAGACGACGTCATCGGCCGTCAGCACGCCGTAATTGCCGTGGAAGCGCACGCCTTCTCGCAGGCGGAAGGTCCAGGTCTTGCCGTCCGGGCTGCTCTCCCAGCTTTCGGCCAGATCCGGCTCGATCCCGGCGGGGTCGATGGAGCCGGGCTTGAAGCGCACCAGCCCGTTGAACATCCAGGCGACCAGCACGCGATCGGGCGTGGAGACGGCGAAATGCGGATCGATACGCCCGATGTCCTGCGCCGCGATGCCCACCCGCAGCATCGGACCGGCCACGGCCGTCTGGGCCGCAGCGCCGCCTGCCAGGACGGTGGCCGAGGCCAGCGCGAAGGCGCCCGCCAGAAGGCTGCCGCGAAGGATTGTCCTCAACCGCATCCCCAGTCTCCCTTGTTTCGTCTTGGCCCCTGCAAGGCTTGTTCCACGTCTGGACCAATCAGGCCCGCGCAGCTGCCGTGACATGGCAGCGCACAGCGTGGCCCGGCGCAATGGATGAAAGATGCTGCGGCTGCTCACACCCATCCCGCCGCATGGGGCAGCGCGCCGCGAAGCGGCAACCGGCCGGCATGGCATCCAGCGGCGGCACCCGGCCAGGGATGGCGGCTAGATGCTGATCTGCGAGGTCCAGCCGGGGAATCGCCGCAAACAGGGCGCGGGTGTAGGGATGTGCCGGATCGGCGAAGACGGCCCTCACCGGCGCCTCCTCCACCACCTGCCCCGCATACATCACCGCCACCCGATCCGCGATCTGGGCCACCACGCCCATGTTGTGGGTGATGAAGACCACGGCCATGCCGTGGCGCCGCTTCAGGTCATCCATGAGGCCGAGCACCTGCGCCTGAATGGTCACATCCAGCGCGGTGGTCGGCTCATCCGCCAGCAGCACGGCAGGATCGCAGGCCACGGCCAGTGCGATCATCACCCGCTGCCGCATGCCGCCGGAGAACTGGTGCGGAAACTCGCGCAGGCGCTGCGCGGCGGAGGGAATCTTCACCTCCTCGAAAAGCAGCCGGGCACGCTCCAGCGCCTCCTTGCGCGACAGGCCGCGATGGATGCGCAGCACCTCCGCCACCTGGTCACCCACCGTCATCACCGGGTTCAGCGAGGTCATCGGCTCCTGGAAGACCATGCCGATGCGGTCGCCGCGCAGCTTCTCCTTCGCCGCTTCAGGCAGGGCGGCGATATCGGTGCCATCGAGCCGGATGGCCCCGCCGGCCACACGCCCGCCCGGCCCCTGCACCAGCCCCATGATGGACAGGGCCGTGACGCTCTTGCCGCAGCCGCTTTCCCCGACCACGGCGAGGGTTTCATCCCGGGCCACGCGGAGGGAAATTCCGTCCACGGCCGGGTACCAGGAACCATTGATGCGGAACTCGGTCCGCAGCGCCTCGACCTCCAGCGCCGGCCGATGGATCACTTCGCTCATGGAAGGAGCCTCACGAAAACCAGGGCGGCGTCAAGTGCGGTGATGCGGCAGCCCCGCGCCGGTCACGCCACGGGACGAGTTGAACCGGCGTTTTCCATTCATGGCATGAGGCTTGCTGCACCGGGTTGCGGCCCGGGTGCCGGCCTGCGCGAGACGGGCGGCCCGAGCGCGCCAAGAGCCTGGAGCCTCGCCGCCCGTGTTCAAAACCGTCCTGATCGCCAATCGCGGCGAGATCGCCGTCCGCATCGCCCGCACGCTCAAGTCCATGGGCATCCGCAGCGTGGCCGTCCATTCCATGGTGGATCGCAACAGCGCGCATGTCGCCGCGGCAGATGTGGCGGTGGAACTGCCTGGCGCCTCGGCCGCCGATACCTACCTGCGCAGCGATCTCATCATTGCCGCTGCGAAGGCCCAGGGTGCGGAGGCGGTGATCCCTGGCTATGGCTTCCTGGCCGAGAACGCCGATTTCGCCGAGGCCTGCGAAGCGGCCGGCGTCACTTTCGTCGGCCCGACCCCGGCGCAGATGCGCGACTTCGGCCTGAAGCACGCCGCCCGCGCCCTGGCCGAGAAGGCCGGCGTTCCGCTGACCCCCGGCACCGGCCTGCTCGGTAGCCTCGGGGAAGCCCAGGCAGCGGCGGAGCGCCTCGGATTCCCGGTGATGCTCAAGAGCACGGCGGGTGGCGGCGGGATCGGCCTGACGCGCTGCGCCGATGCGACGGAGCTGGAGGCAGCCTGGGAGGCTGTGCAGCGGCTGGCACAGAACTTCTTCAAGGACAGCGGCGTCTTCCTTGAGCGCTGCATCGACGATGCGCGGCATGTCGAAGTGCAGATCTTCGGCGATGGGCGCGGCAAGGTTGTCGCGCTGGGAGAGCGCGACTGCTCCCTGCAGCGCCGCAACCAGAAGGTGGTGGAGGAAACCCCCGCCCCGAACCTGCCCGAAGCAGTGCGCGCCAACCTGCTGGAATCCGCCGCGCGACTTGGTCAGGTGGTCGGCTACCGTTCCGCCGGCACGGTCGAATACATTTATGACCGCGCGCGCGAGGAGTTCTACTTCCTCGAGGTCAACACGCGCCTGCAGGTCGAGCATCCGGTGACGGAAGCCGTCCTCGGCATCGATCTCGTGGAGTGGATGATCCGCACCGCGGCCGGCGAACCACCCGCGCTGGACGTGCTGCCCAGGCCGAAAGGTGCCTCCATCGAGGTTCGCCTGTATGCCGAGGACCCTGCGCATGGCTTCCAGCCTTCCCCCGGCACGCTGACCGAGGTCTCCTTTCCCACCGATGCGCGCGTGGATGGCTGGATTTCCCCCGGCACCGAGGTTTCCCCCTACTACGACCCGATGCTGGCGAAGCTGATCGTTCATGGCGCGAACCGCCCCGAGGCGCTCGCCAGGCTGCGCGCGGCGCTGGATGCCACACGCCTCGGCGGCATCGCCACGAATTTGGACTATCTGCGGCAAGTCGTCGCCTCGCCCGATTTCGCGGCCGGGGACGTCTCCACCCGTGCCCTCTCCCGCTTCGCCTACCATGCCATGGCGGCCGAGGTGCTGGAGCCCGGCACCTTCACCACCGTGCAGGACTGCCCGGGTCGTATCGGCCATTGGGATGTCGGCGTGCCGCCCTCCGGTCCGATGGACGATCTCGCCTTTCGCCTGGGCAACCGCATCGTTGGAAATGGCGCGGATGCGGCGGGGCTGGAATGCACCCTGGCAGGTCCCACCCTGCGCTTCCACACGGACGCGCTGATCGCCCTCACCGGCGCACCCGCCCCCGCCACGCTGGATGGCGAGGAGGTGGATTGGTGGGAGCCGGTGCCGGTAAAGGCCGGGCAGGTCCTGACCATTGGCCGCGCCACCAAGGGCTGCCGCAGCTATCTTGCCGTTCGCGGCGGCTTCGACGTGCCGCTTTATCTCGGCAGCCGTGCCACCTTCGTGCTGGGCCAGTTCGGCGGCCATGCGGGGCGCACCCTGCGCATGGGGGACATGCTGCCCCTCGGCCGGCCTGCGGCCACCGCTCCCGCCCCGGGCGCGGCTCCGGCCGCGCTGGTCCCCTCCTACACGACGGAATGGGAGGTGGGTGTCCTCTACGGCCCGCATGGCGCGCCGGACTTCTTCACGCCGGAATCCATCGAGACCTTCTTCGCCGCCTCCTGGGAGGTGCATTACAACTCCAACCGCCTCGGCATTCGCCTGATCGGTCCCAAGCCCTCCTGGACGCGCAGCGACGGCGGGGAGGCCGGGCTGCATCCTTCCAATGTGCATGACTGCGAGTATGCGCTCGGCAGCGTGAACTTCACCGGCGACATGCCGGTGATCCTGACGCGCGACGGCCCCAGCCTTGGCGGCTTCGTCTGCCCTGTGACCATCGCCAAGGCAGAGCTGTGGAAGGTCGGCCAGGCCAAGCCCGGCGACCGTATCCGCTTCAGCCCTATCCCATTCGACACCGCCCTCGCACTGGAGAAGGCGCAGGACGCCGCCATCCTCTCTCTCACGGCACCTGATCCCGTGCCGATGCCAGCTCCGGATCTGCAGCCCGCCAACACCGTCTCCGCTTGCGTGCTGGCCGAACTGCCGCCGGAAGGCGACCGCCCCGAGGTTGCCTATCGCCAGGCCGGCGACCGGTACATCCTGCTGGAATACGGACAGCCGATCCTCGACCTGCGCTTCCGTTTCCGCGTGCATGCCCTGATGGAGGCGCTGAAGGCGGATCCGGTGCCGGGCATTCTCGAACTCTCACCCGGTGTGCGTTCCCTGCAGATCAACTACGACAGCCGTGTCCTCCATCAGCGCGCCCTGCTCGATGCGTTGATCGCCCTTGAAGCGAATCTGCCGCCCGCGGCGGCGATGAAGGTGAAGACCCGCGTCATCCACCTGCCCATGGCCTTCGAGGACAGTGCCACACTGGGTGCCGTGGACCGCTACCGCGAGACAGTGCGCCCCAGCGCGCCCTGGTTGCCGAACAACGTGGATTTCATCCAGCGCATCAACGGTCTGGAGAGCCGTGAGGCGGTGAAGGACACGATCTTCTCCGCAAGCTACATGGTGCTCGGCCTCGGCGACGTCTATCTCGGCGCACCCTGCGCGGTGCCCGTCGATCCACGGCACCGGCTGCTGACGAGCAAGTACAATCCAGCCCGCACCTTCACAGCGGAAGGCACGGTGGGCATCGGCGGCGTCTATATGTGCATCTATGGCATGGACAGCCCGGGCGGCTACCAACTCGTCGGCCGCACCCTGCCGATCTGGAACAAGTTCCTGAAGAACGATGTCTTCGCGCCTGGCGAGCCCTGGCTGCTGCGCTTCTTCGATCAGGTCCGCTTCGATGAGGTGAGCGAGGTGGAACTCGACCGCCTGCGCGACGACTTCCGCGAGGGCCGCGCCACCATCCGGATCGATGAGGAGATTTTCGACCTCGGCGCGCATGAGGCCTTCCTGGCTAGGGAGGCCGACAGCATCGCCGCCTTCAAGGCCCGCCAGGCCATCGCCTTCGAGCAGGAGGTGGCGCGCTGGAAGGAAGAGGATGTGCAGCCTGCCGCCGAAGCGATGGACGCGCCAGAGCAGGTGGAGATGGACGGGCAGAAAGTGGCCGCCGATATTCATGGCAGCGTTTGGAAGGTGCTGGTTGAGGAAGGCCAATCCGTCGAGGCTGGAGATGCCGTGGTGATCCTGGAGGCGATGAAGACCGAGCTTTGCATCTCGGCTCCCATCAGTGGCACCATCCGTAGCATCCGCTGCCGCAAGGGGCATCCGGTGGCAGCAGGTGAGACGTTGCTGGTCATGGAACAAGCTTGAGGAAGCGGCTCCTTCATCATCGCCGCCGCAAGCATGCGTGCTTGCTTGCATGCCACGGTGCGCGTCACGATAAATTGCCGCGATGCCACGATGTGACAGGCGCGGCGATGCTGCGCTTCACCCAGCACATCATCTTGCATGATCGCACTATGTCGGACGTCTTGGTCCGCAGGTTTCCGCCACGCGCGGCAGCGCCGCATCATGCGTGGAACCGGCAACACCTCGCGCTCCGCGGCACCTTGCGTTAAGTTAGGCGAAAATAAGGCAGATGTTGCGGCATGGGATCGTCCACAGTCCAAAGGGTTACACTGGCCCAGCGTTAAGGAGATACTGAATAGCGTGCTGGATTCGATGCAGACTTCCCCCATCGCCCACTTCCATCTTTCACCCAGGCTCAACCGGCTTTCGCATGCAACGCTCCGCGCCATTGCACCTGGCGTGCGAAGGCCGGGCTTTGATCCGGCCTCACTTGGGCGGGGAATTCTGCATCTCGGCTGCGGCGCGTTTCACCGTGGCCATCAGGCCATCGCGACACAGCGCGCCATCGAGGCGGAAGGTGCGAACGGACACCGCTGGGGCATCGCATCGGCCAGCATGACGCGCCGGACCACGCCGGACCAGTTGCGGCCGCAGGACGGACTCTACACGCTGATCGAGCGGAGCGAGGCGGGCCTGAAGGCCGAGATCGTGGGCTCCCTCCGCGAGGTTCTGCATGGACCTTCCGATCCGCGCGGTCTGCCGGCCCGCATCGCGGATCCCGAGACGCGGATTGTCACCCTCACCATCACGGCGGCGGGCCATCTTCTGGAACCCTCAAGCGGGCGCCTGCAGGTGGATCACGCCGATATCCTGCACGACCTGAACCATCCGGATCGCCCCAGAAGCGCCGTCGGCACCATTGCCTACGGGCTGGATTGGGTGCGGCGTCAGGGGGGCCCTCCACCGGTCATCCTGAGTTGCGACAATGTCTCCGCGAATGGCCGGACGCTTCGCCAGGCGGTGCTGGATTTCGCCGGCCTGCTAAACGACAAGCTTGCCGGCTGGATCGCGTATAATGTCCGTTTCCCGAACACGATGGTGGACCGGATCGTTCCCGCCACCACCGACGCCGATCGCCGTGATGCCGCGCGCCTCCTGGGCCTGCGCGACGCCGCGCCGGTTTCGGTGGAGCCCTTCCTGCAATGGGTCATCGAGGAGTTCGATGGGCCACGCCCACTCTGGGAAGAGGCGGGCGCGCGCTTCGTCGCCGATGTCGAATCCTTTAAAGTCGCCAAGCTGCGCCTGCTGAACGGCACGCATATGCTGCTGGCCTATCTCGGCGCCCTCGCCGGCTACAGGACCATTGCGGACACGGTGGCGGATCCGCTGTTCCGCCAGTTCGCCGAGGCCTTCATGCTGCGGGAGCAGGGCCCGACCGTGGATTTCAACCTCGCCGAGCGGCGTGCCTATGTCACTCAACTCCTGCAGCGGCTACACAATCCGGCCATCCGGCACGAGGTGGGGCGGGTCGGGCGGAACGGCTCGGTGAAGCTGGCCACACGGCTCATGCGGCCACTTCGCGAGAACCTGCTGGCGGGGCGCACCGGCCCCTGCACGATCCTGGGCATCGCCGCCTGGATCCGCGGCTTCGCGCTGCGTGACACGAGCGGCACGCAGGTGCATCTGATCGACCCGAGCAAGGACCAGATGAAGGACCTTTGCGAGGAAACCGGTGAGGACCATGCCCTCCAGGCGGTATCTTTCCTTCGCCTCGAGGAGGTGTTCGGCCCGGAGCTACCGAATCATGACGAGGTGGTCGCGGAGCTTGCCCAGGCGCTGCGTGACCTGCACCTGCATCCCGTGCGCGACGTCGTGCGGTCGCGCCTTGCCCTGGCGGCCTGAGAGGCAGCCAGGGTAGCGGCCCGTCAGGCCGTCGCCGTGGCGTTTTCCTCGAGGAAACGGATCACGTCGTGTAGGTCCTGCACGACGCGATGCGCCGTCCCGCGCATCTCCTCAGTGGGATCCAGCAGGTCCGGCACCATGATGACCCGCATGCCCGCTGCATGTGCGGCCCGGACACCATTGTAGGAATCCTCGAGCACCAGGCAGGCCGCGGGCGCGACGCCGAGCAATTCGGCCGCCTTCAGGAAGGGATCAGGGTTCGGCTTCCCGCGCGCAACGTCGTCGCGCGTCACAATATGCGCGAAGCGCTGCGCGATGCCGACGAGGCCGAGATGATGCTCCGTGCGTGCGCGGCTCGATGAGGTGGCGATCGCACGCCGGATGCCCCGCCTGTCGAGATCGTCCAGCAACTCGACCACGCCCTTTTTCATCGTCATCCTGCCGGTATCGACCAGGGCGCGGAGATGTTCCTCCTGCGTCTCGAAATAGCGGGCCAGCGGGAACTCCGCGCCATACTTCTCCACGACCAGTGCGCGGCAGCGGTCCGCGGGTGCGCCAATCATAAGGTGGCAGAACTCGCGTGGCATGTCATAGCCAAGGGCGTCGCCGGCAGTGACCAACGCATCCATCGCCAGCGTTTCGGTGTCGAGCAGAAGCCCGTCCATGTCGAAGATCACGGCCTCGATCGGTTGCGTGTCCTGTGCGTCGACAGTCATCAACTCTCCTTTCCGGGATGAGGGCGGCCTTGAAGCATGAATGCGGTCACCGACAAAATTTTGGGGCAGATGGTGCCTCTCTCATTAAAGATCGAGGCGGGAACGCGATCTTCTTCAATCCGCTGCTGCCGTTTACGCCGAACGGGCGCCAAGCCCGGTTGCATAGGCAGGGGGAGGAATATGGCGCCAAGCCTCGCGCCGCAACGGCGCCTCGCCCGCTGGCGTTCACAGACCAGCCAGACCCCTCGGGAGAACGCCCATGTCAGACGATCAAGCGCCCAATGCCGTTCCCGTGCCTGCATCGGGAACGCCGCGCCCCGGCGATGAAACCAAGCCTCAAGCAGGGCAGACCGCGGAGAACAACTGCCCGGCCTGCGGCGGCTCCGGAAAGCTGGAGGGCAAGGCCTGCCCCAGTTGCGAGGGAACCGGGATGGTGACGGTCACGGTCGGGGACGCCTGAGCTTCGCGCCGTAACATCCTCGTCAGCCAGTTCGGGCGAACCCGGATTATCCCACCGGAACGCCGCACGGCGGGTGACGGAACCTCCACCCTGACGCAAACTGCGGCGAACCGGCCCTGAACGAGGCCGACCAGGAGACAGGTCCATGCTTACCCGACGCGGCCTTGGCGGCCGAACTGCCACCCTCGCCCTTTCCGCCGCCGGGCTCTCCCTCGCCCGCCCGGCCCTGGCCGCTTTTCCGGACCGGCCGATCACCATCATTGTTCCCTTCGCCCCAGGCGGCGCCAACGACTTGGCAGGTCGCCTGCTCGCCGACCGAATGGGACCGCTGCTGACCCCCGAGGGCCGTGCCCTGGTGGAGAACCGGCCCGGCGCGGGCAGCGCCCTGGGCGCGGATTACGTCCGCCGCGCGCGGCCGGATGGCTACACGCTCCTGGTCGGCTCGGCCTCCACCATGGCTGTCGCTCCGGCCTCCGGTGCCGCCGCCGCGCGCTACCACCCCACCAAGGACTTCACGCCGATCACCATCGTCGGCACCAGCCCACTGGCCGTGGTGGTGCCCGCCAATTCCGGCATCACCAGTCTGCAGCAACTGGTGGACAAGCTGCGGGCGGAGCCCGGGCGGATCGGCTATGCCAGCTCCGGCGTCGGCGGCGTGTCGCATCTGGGGGCGGACTACCTGGCGAATCTGGCGGGTACCAGCGCCCAGCACGTGCCCTATCGCGGCGGCTCGCAGACGGCCGAATCCCTTATTAAGGGAGAGACCCTATATGCCGTGGACCAGCTCGGCTCCGTGGTGGGGCAGGTGCGTGATGGCGCGCTGCGCCTGCTGGCGGTCACCACCCGTAAGCGCGACCCGAACTTCCCCGACGTGCCCACCGTCGCCGAAGCCGTCCTGCCCGATTACGAGCTGACCACCTGGACTGTGATGGCAGGCCCCAAGGACCTGCCGGACGACATCGCGCAGGCCCTCAGCAAGGCCGCTAACGCCGCCCTGGCGGAACCCCGCGTGCGGGAGCGGCTGGAGAGCACGGGCACCACGCCGATGCTGGACAGCACCCCCGCCTCCACCCGCGCCTTCCTGGATCGCGAGTTCATGCTCTACTCGCGCATCGTCGAGCGCATCGGGCTGCGGCTGGACTGAACCTCCTGGCCACGGGCGGATTCATCCATCCCCCGTCTTGCGGCGGCGGCCTGCATCGGCTGGATTGCCGAGGCAGCCGCCGGAGACGAATCATGACCGCATGGGCCAGGGAAAGCGGACGATACGCGCTGGGTGACCTGCCCGTGCAGAAGGGCGGCACCATCGCCGGCGCGACCCTGAACTGGCAGGCACACGGTACCCTCTCGCCGGCGCGCGACAACGTCATCCTTTATCCCACCAGCTACAGCGCGACGACGCCGGAACTGGAATGGCTGATCGGGCCGGATGGCGTGCTGGACCCGACGCGTTGGTTCATCGTGCAGATCGACATGTTCGGCAACGGTCTCTCCTCCAGCCCTTCCGATACGCCGGATTACCCCGCCCTCGTCACCGCGCATGACAACGTGCAGGCCCAGCGCCGCCTGCTGCGGGACGTGTTCGGCATTGAGCGGCTACGCGCCGTCTATGGCTGGTCCATGGGCGCGCAGCAGGCCTATCACTGGGCGGCGCTGCTTCCGGATGCGGTGGAGGCGGTGTTTATCAACTGCGGCAGCGCCCGCACGGCCGTGCACAACCAGGTCTTCCTGCGCGCCCAGATGGCCATCCTGGAAGCCGCGCCGGAATATCGCGGCAATGGCCGCTTCTCCGCCCAGCCCATGGCCGCCATCCGCGCCTTCGGTCGCAACTATGCCGGCCATGCGATGAGCCAGGACTTCTACCGGGCCGGGCTGCACCTCACCCCCGCCACGCCGGACCTCGAATCCTATCTGCGCGGCTGGGAGGCCCGGTACAGCCAGAAGAAGGCGGAGAACCTGCTGGCCCAGATGCGCTGCTGGAATGCGGGCGACATCAGCGACAACCCGACCCATGGGGGAGACCTGCAGGCGGCGCTCCGTGCCATCAACGCCCGCGTGCTGCTAATGCCGGGCGCGACCGACATCTACTTCCGCGTGGCCGATAACCAAGCCGAGCTGCCCTTCCTGCGGACGGCGGAACTTCGCCCCATCCCCAGCATCTGGGGCCACCGTGCCGGCAATCCGGTGGACAACGTCACCGACACCGCCTTTCTGCGGCGCAGCGTGGATGAATGGCTCGCCTGATCAGGCGCTCGGCGGCGCGGTGATCCCGGCGACGAGGAAGTCCGTCAGCCGCCGCACCACCTCTTCCGTGTCTTCGGTGGTGAAGCGGCCTTCCGACACATCGGCAAGCCGGTCGAAGCCCGACAGCATGTAGAGATAAGTGCCGACGGCGAACATCATCCGCCAATGCGCATCCGCGGTGTCGAGCCCCGGCACCGCCTTCTCCAGCGCGGCAATGTAGTTGCGCGTGGAATGGTCATAGACCTCGCGGCGCAGCCGCAGCGCCAATTCATCCGGCTCATGGTGCAGCCGGGCCTGCATCCGCACGAAGGCCATGGCCTGCGGCCCTTCCCGGCGCAGCGCGAATTGCGGCGTCAGATAGGCCGTAATCAACTCCCGCGCCGTCGGGGGATCGGGCTTGGCCAGCAGCACGTCCAGCAGCGCCTGCCGCTCGCGCGAAACCTCCAGGCCGCGGCGTTTGAACAGCGTCTCGAACAGGCCCTGCTTGCTGCCGAAGTAGTAGATGATCAGCGCCTGCGTCACATCAGCCTGCTCCGCGATCTCGCGCAGCGAGGCGGCGACATAGCCGTGCGCGGCGAAGACCTGCGCCGCGACGTTCAGGATGCCATCCTGTGTCGAAACGCCGTCCGGGTCGGCCGGGCGGCGGCCGATCCTGCGGCGCGGGACCTTCGCCGCGGCGCCGGCCATGGTCAGGCCGCCACGCGGGCAGGCTCGATCAGCGGCACGTTGAACACGTCATAGCCGAAGACCCAGCCGGGATCCTCGTTCTCGCGCAGCCAGGTGTTGTCGTGAGACACCTTCTGCACGCGGGAGGCCCGCTCGATCCGGTTGGCGCGGTACAGGGCGAAGGTCGTCTCGAAATCCTCCGCGCCGACCTCCTTGAAGCAGCGGGCCAGCATCGCCGCGTCCTCGATCGCCATGGCCGCGCCCTGCGCCATATGCGGCTTCATCGGATGGCAGGCATCGCCCAGCATCACCAGCCGACCACGGCTCCAGAGCGGCAGCGGGTCGCGCTCCAGCAGCGGCCATTTGGTGATGTCTGAACAGGCATCGATCAAAGACTGCACCATGGGGTGGTAGCCGGCGAAGGCCTCGTACATCTCCTCCTGGCTGCTCTGCACCCAGGCCTTGCTCATGTCCCACTCGGCCTGCGGCACGCCGGTGACGTAGTAGTATTCGTCCTGCTTCTCGGTGACGAAATACACCATCATGTGCCGGTCCTCGGACCACCACTTCACGCAGGGGTCGAAGGCCATGTTGTATTTGGCCAGGGCGGAGGCCGGGAACACCGCCCGATGCGCGACATAGCCTGTGTAGCGCGGCGCCTCCGCGCCCAGCATGTGCTCGCGCATGACCGAGTTCACGCCATCGGCGCCGATTACGATATCGGCCTTGGCCGTTGTGCCATCGGCGAAGCGCAGCAGCACCTCCTGCCCGCTGTCATCGATTGCCGTCAGGCGCTTGTCGTATTGGATCCCACCGGAGGGTACGGCATCGACCATCAGCTGGTGGAAATCGCCGCGATGCACCGTGAGATAGGCGGCGCCATAGGTCTTGCGGGCATAATCGCCCAGAGGAATCTCCGACAGCAGCGCGCCGTCGTTCCAGTTGCGGCTGTGCCAGAAATCCGGATGCGAGCCCATCACCTCCATCCGCTGCTCCAGCCCCAGCCGGCGCATGATCTTCATCACGTTGGGCCCGACATGGATGCCAGCGCCCAGTCGGGAGAAGGCGGGCGCCTGCTCATAGAGCGTGGACTCGAAACCCTCCTGCCGGAGCAGCAAGGCGGCGGCGATACCGCCCAGGCCGGCTCCGACGATCGCGATGCGGGGCTTGCTCATGATCCGATCTCCTGCGCGCCGAATCTTATTTAACTACACGTTTAGTTAGATGAAAGCACGATCTTCAGTGGCCGGACGCCTTGCGTATCCGCGCGATGCTCCCGGGCAGGTTGGTCCAGGCCGCGCGGCCAGGCGCGAAATTCGTGCGGATGAAGCCCACGAGGCTCTCGATCTGCCGGTCGCTGAGGCTGTCGCGGAAGCCCGGCATTTCGCCATGACCCGGGATAGGCGGCTTTATGCCGTCCAGGATCACGCGCAGCAGGTTGTCCGGCCGGTCGCTGTGGACATTGCTGTTCAGCGCCAGCACCACCTCGGGTCCTTCCTGTGCCCCGCCGCCATGGCAGGCGCCGCAGGCCCCCTGGAACAGCCGCGCCCCTTCGCTGGCACCCTGCCTGGGGGCGATGGCCGCCGCCTGCTCCAACCGCGTCGCCAGGGCCGATGCGTTCTCCGCCACCGGATTCAACGAGGCGAGGTAATGCGCCATGGCACGGATATCGGAATCCGGCAGGGCCTGCAGATCCGCCACCACCGGCGCCATCGACCCTGCCGCCACGCCATGCCGGGGTGAATGGCCGGTGCGCAGGTAGTCGAAGAAATCCGCCTCTGTCCACGGCACGGGAGCTCGGGACAGGGCGTTCAGCGCCGGCGCCTCCCATCCCTCCACCATCGCCCCCGCGAAAGTGGCGGCACCACCTTTCTCAGCACCCAGCGCGTTGCGCGGCGTGTGGCAGGCACCGCAATGCCCCAGCGCATTCACGAGGTAATTGCCCCTGTTCCATTCGGCCGAGCGCGCCGGGTCCGGCTCCATCGCTCCAGGGCGGTGGAAGAGCAGGTTCCATCCCGCCAGCAACGGCCGGATATTGTAAGGGAAGGCCAGTTTCGTCTCCGGCGTCACGGAGCGCACCGGCGCCTGCGCCATGAGATAGGCGTAGAGGGCCAGCAGGTCCTCATCCGTCATCTTCGTATAGGCTGTGTAGGGGAAGGCCGGGTACAGGTGCCGCCCATCCCGCGCAATGCCCTGGCGCATGGCGCGCTCGAAGGCGGCGAAGGAATAGGCACCGATCCCGGTTTCGACATCCGGTGTGAGATTCGTCGACCAGACCGTCCCGAAGGGGGTGCCCAGTGCAAGCCCGCCAGTGCTCGGCGCGCCACCGGGCGCGGTATGGCACACGGCGCAATCCCCGGCGGCCGCCAGCATCCGCCCCCGCTCGATCTGCGTGGCGGAAAACACATCCGGCCCCGGCGGCTTCGCGGGCGCCATGGCGGAGGCCCAGCCCAGCGCCGCCCCGGCCGCCACCACCATCCCGCCCGCCAACCCGCCAAAGCCCGCGAACCAGCGCCGCCGCTCCCGCTTCGCCTCCGCCTGCACCACCGGCTGCAACCCGGCCCGGATCACCTCGGGCGTGAAGGGCACGCTTCGGAAGCGGACACCCGTCGCATCGAAGATGGCATTGGCAATGGCTGCCGCGCTCGGCACAGAAGCAGACTCACCCGAGCCCAGCGGCGGCTCCTCCGGCTGCGGCATCAGCATCACATCGATCTCCGGCACCTCCCGGAAATCGAGGATTGGATAGCCGCCCCATTCCTGGCTGGCGACCAGCCCCTTCTCAAAGGAGACACGCTCCTTCAGCACCCGGCTGGTGGCCTGGATGACATTGCCATGGACCTGGTGCCGCACCCCATCAGGGTTGATCATCAGCCCCGCATCATGGCCGGTGACGATGCGCGTGGCCGTCACCTCGCCGGTGCGCTTGTTCACCTCCACCTCGGCCACCCAGGCCGCCCAGGCTGCGCCATAGCCGGGGAACTTGCTGTGGACGTAAAGCGCATAGGCGAAGCCCTGCCCACGCAGGATGTCGCCCTCGCCCTTCATGCGCGGGCCGGTGCGCCTCTCCCACCCGGCACGCTCCGCCACCGCACGCACGAGGTCGATGGCGCGCGGGTCCTTCAGGTAGCGCAGCCGATACTCCACCGGATCGACGCCCGCCTCCGCCGCGCATTCGTCGATATAGGACTCATGCGCGAAAGTGCTGGGCAGCGAGGATACGCCCCGCATCCAGGAGGCACGCACGATCGGCGCCATGTCCTCCACGGCGATGCGCATGGCCGAATAGTCATAAGGCGGGATCGCGGTGCGGTCGCCCATCTGCAGCACCGCCGGCTCGGGCGGCACCACGCCCGTCAGCAGCAACCCGAGCAGCGGCGCATCATTCGACGGATAGCGCGACACGAAGTCATAGGCCGCGACGCCCCCGGCCATATCCAGCCCGCCATCCACATCGATCAGCTGCGCCGAGCCCTTCGGCTCCCACAGATGCTCCTGCTCCCGCGTCAGCTGCACCCGAACCGGCCGGCCCACGGCGCGGGAGAGCAGCGCCGCATCGCCGCACACGTCATCCGCACAGTTGCGGCCATAGCAGCCGGCTGCCTCCATGCGCGTGATCTGGATGCGAGCTTCCGGCATATTCATGAGCTGCGCCAGCGCCGTGCGCAGCATGTGTGGGTTCTGCGTGCCCGACCACAGCCGCAGCCGCCCCTCCGCGCAATCCGCCACCGCGCAGGACGGCCCGATGGAGCCATGCATCTGGTAAGGCCAGGAATAGGTCCGCGTCAGCCGCTTCGCCGAACCCGCGAGAGCCGCATCCACATCCCCCGTGTCCTTCAGCACGCGCCGCGTGGAGGGATTGAGCCGCAGCGCCTGCTCCACATCATCCAGGCTGGCCGGCGCGGAGAAGGCCTTCCAGGCCACCCGCAGGTCACGGGCCGCACGGGCCGCCTCCTCCTCTCGCTCCGCCACCACGCCGATGAAGTCGCCGATGACGACAACATCCACCAGGCCAGGGATATGGGAAACCGAATCCCGCTCCACCGAAAGCAGGCTGCTGCCCACGAAGGCACCGCCATCCAATCCGGAATAAGGCGGCCGCACGACACGCCCATGCAGCATGCCCGGCACGCGCATGTCATGCACGAAGGTCAGCCCGCCCGTGGCCTTGGCCGGAATATCCACACGCGGCACGGGCTTGCCGACGATCCGGTAGGCTTCCACCGGCTTCAGTGGCGCGGCGCCGCTCAGCGGCACGATCTCCCGCGCGCCTTGCAGCAACTCGCCGTAGGACACTGCCCGCCCATCCGGCGCCGAGACAACGCCCTCGGAAACGGACAGTGCATCGCTTCCCAGCCGCGCCGCCGCCCGCGCCAGCAAGGCCCACCGCGCCTCCGCCGCCGCCTGCCGCAGCGGCACGGCGGAAATCTGGATAGTCTCGCTGGCGATGGTCGGACCCTGATCCGGCGCGCGCTCGGTGTCACCGAGCACCATCGTCACGGCATCCAGCCGGACATCCAGCTCCTCCGCCACGATCTGCGCCAGCGCCGTGCGGATGCCCGTGCCGAGATCCACATGGCCGTTGAAGGCGGCGACGCTGCCGTCGTCGAACACCGCGACGAAGACATCCTCCTCGTCCCGCTCATTGGCCGCGGGATCCGTTCCTGGTGTCGGCGGACGCTTGCGGGTGATGGCCAGCACGCCGTCCTGGCGCAGCACCTCCTGCCGCGAAAGCTCCCGCTGCGCGCGGGGCGTCATGCCGCGCGCTCCGCCACGGCCCGGCGCACTGCGGCCAGAATCTCCATATGCGTGCCGCAGCGGCAGAGATTAAAGGCCAGCGCCTCCCGGATCTGCGCCTCGCTCGGGCTCGGGTTACGCTCCAGCAAGGCCACTGTCGTCATGATCATGCCGTTCAGACAGTAGCCGCATTGCGCGCCCTGCTCCGCGATGAAGGCAGCCTGAACGGAATGCGGGGCCTCGATCGTGCCCAGCCCTTCTAGCGTGGTCACCTGCCGCTCCTCGGCACGCGAAACGGGCAGCACACAGGACCGCACTGCCTTCCCGTCCAGAAGCACCGTGCAAGCGCCGCATTCCCCCAGACCGCAGCCATATTTCGGCCCGTTCAGCTCCAGGTCGTTCCGCAGCACCAGCAGCAGGGGCGCCGAGGGATCGAGTTGCAGCACATGCCGCTGCCCGTTCACCATCAGCGCAATGTCCCGCGGTGCCGGCATCACACCGCCAGATACTGGGTGCGCGCCGCCTCATCGGCTCGAAGCGCCGCCATGGTACCGGACCAGACCACGCGGCCCTTCTCCACCACTGTCGCACTGTCAGCCACGCCGCCGGCGAAATGCAGGTTCTGCTCGGCCAGCAGGATGGTCAGCCCTTCGGCCTTCAGGGCGAGGATGGCATTCGCCATCTGCTCCACGATCACCGGCGCCAGCCCTTCACTCGGCTCATCAAGCAGCACCAGGCGCGGATTGCCCATCAGCGTGCGGGCGATGGTCAGCATCTGCTGCTCGCCGCCGCTCATCCGTCCACCCGGCCGGTCCCGCATCCGCCCCAGGTTCGGAAACAGCTCGAACAGTCGCTCCGGCGTCCAGGGCCGCATCGATCCCCGCGCGGGCTGTTTCCCGACCTCGAGATTCTCCATCACCGTCAGGTCGGCGAAGACCCGCCGATCCTCAGGCACATAGCCAAGGCCCCGACGCGCGATCCGGTGCGGCTCCTCGCCCGCAATCTCATGCCCGTCGAAGACGATCCGCCCGCTGCTCGGCCGCACCAGCCCGATGATGGACTTCATCGTGGTGCTCTTGCCCGCGCCGTTGCGGCCCAGCAGCACCATCACCTCGCCCGCGCCAATCTCCAGCGCCATGCCCTGCAGGATATGCGCCCGGCCGTAATGCGTGTTCAGTTCCTCGACGGACAGCATCTCAATGCCCCCCGCTCGTGGCACCGGTGCCGAGATAGATCTCGCGCACCGCCGGATTGGTACGGATGGAAGCCCCGTCCCCTTCGGCGATCAGCGTGCCGCGATTCAGCACCAGGATGCGGTCGGAAACGTCGAAGACCACATCCATGTCATGCTCGGTGAACAGCACCGCCACGCCGCGCTCCGTCGCCAGCTTGCGCGTCAGCTGCATCAGCCCCACGCGTTCCGCAGGCGCCATGCCGGCGGTCGGCTCATCCATCAGCAGCAGGCGCGGTGCGTTGCCGAGCGCGATCGCCAGTTCCAGCCGCTTCAAGTCGCCATAGGCCAGCACGCCCGTTGCACGGTCCGCCTGCGCCTCCAGCCCCACCTGGGCCAGCAGCGCATCCGCTTCATCGGCATAGCGCCCCGCCACGGGCCGCCAGAACTGCCAGATCTTCCCCCGGTGGGAGAGCAGCGCCATCTGCACATTCTCCCGCACCGTCATCGATCCGAAGGTGGCGGTGATCTGGAAGGTGCGCCCCACCCCGTGCCGTGAAATGGCGCGTGGCCCGAGGCCGGTGATTGGCTTGCCGTCCAGCACGACGGAACCGGCATCCGGCGGCATCTGCCCGCCCACCATGTTGAAGCAGGTGGACTTGCCCGCGCCATTTGGCCCAATCAGCGCCAGCATCTCCCCCGGCGCGACGGCGAAGGAGACATCCCCCACCGCCTGCACGCCGCCGAAGGACTTGCTCAGCCCCTGCACGACGAGGACGCTCATGCCTCGCGCCCTCGCAGCCACAGCCGCCGCGCGGCACCGGCGATGCCTTCCGGGAAGGCGACGACCAGCAGCACGATCACGGCGCCCAGCACCAGCCGCCACAGGTCTGTGGAGCGCATGAGGATGTCGGCCAGGCCGGTATAGACCAGCGCACCGATGATCGGCCCCGCGATGGTCTGCAACCCACCCAGCAGCACCATCAGCAGCGCCTCCACCGAGTGGGAGATGGTGATGTAGGTGGGGAAGATGCTGCCCTTGCCATAGGAGAACAGCGCACCCGACAGCCCGCAGGCCGCGCCGGCGATCACGATGGCCGCCATCCGCAGCCAGCCCACATTCAGCCCGATGGCGCGCGCCCTGGTGGCCGAATCCCGCACCGCCCGCAGCGCATAGCCATAGGGCGCGTAAAGCGCGCGACGCAACAGCAGGGCCACCGCAACGGTCAGCGCCAGAGCCACCCAGTAGAAAACCCTCTCGTCGCGCGCCCATTCCGGCCGCACCAGACCAAGCATCCCGTTGTCACCGCCGGTCAGTTCCACCCATTGGAAGCAGATCGCCCAGACGATCTGCGCGAAGGCGAGCGTGAGCATGGAGAGATAGACGCCAGAAAGCCGCACCACGAACCAGCCGAACAGCGCCGCGACGATTCCAGCCGCGATGGGCGCTGCCAGCAGCCCGATCGGCATGGGCGCGCCGATCCACTGCATCAGCAGACCGGCGGCATAGGCGCCTATGCCGAACCAGGCCGCATGGCCGAAGCTCGCCATGCCACCCGGCCCCATCATGAAGTGCAGGCTGGTCGCAAAGATCACCGCGACGCAGGCATCCGTTAGAACGGTGAGATAGTAGTCGCCCACGAAGAAGGGCGCGACGATGGCGAGCAGCAGCGTGGCCAGGCTCAGCAGGCGAAGCTCCCGCGGCGCAGGGCGCACGACGGGCGCGGCCACCAACGCCTCCCGCGCATCGGCCTGCGGCCGGCCCATCAGCCCGTTTGGACGGAAGACCAGCACCACGGCCATCACCAGAAAGACCAGCACCAGGGTGCTCTTGGGAATCAGCACGATGCCAAAGGCCTGCAGGATGCCGATCAGCAGGCTGGCCGCGAAGGCGCCCGTCAGGCTGCCCAGCCCTCCGACCACCACCACCACGAAGGCATCGGTGATCACCGCCAGATCGATATGCAGGTTTGCCGAGGCGCTCATGAGCGACAGGGCGCCGCCGAAGCCGGCGAGCCCGGCACCGAGCGCGAAAACGGAGGTGAAGAGCAGCCGCTGATCCACGCCGAGCGCCGCCACCATCTCACGATCCAGCGTCGCGGCGCGCACCAGCGTGCCCCAGCGTGTGCGGTTCATCACGAGCCAGAGCAGCCCCAGCACCACCGGCCCGACAATGATCAGGATCAGGTCCGCCATGGGGAGACGGCTGCCCGCCACGTCGAAAGCGGTGCGCAGCCAGCGAGGCCGCGACAGCGGCAGCTCTACGGGCCCCCAGATCCACAGCGTCACGTCCTGCAGGATCAGCACCACGCCGAAGGTTGCAAGCAGTTGGAACAGTTCCGGCGCGCGATAGACACGGCGCAGCACCACCACCTCCAGCAGCACGCCGATCACCGCGGTGGCCAGCACCGTGGCGATGATCCCCAGCACAAACCATTCCGGCTCGCGCGGCAGCCGCGTCAGGATGCTCCAGCCGATATAGGCGCCGAGCATCATCAGGCTGCCATGCGAGAAGTTCACGATCCGCGTGACGCCGAAGATGATGGTCAGCCCCGAGGCGACCAGGAAAAGCGACGAGGCCCCGGCGAGCCCCGTCAGCAACTGCGGAATGATGCTGTCCATGGGCTCGCCGGGATAGGCGTCAGCTGGCGCTGGCAGGGCGCAGGCCGCGCACGAAGTCGTCGCCCGGCAACAGGTCCTTGCCGTCGATGTAGCGCCAGTCGGTCATCACGCCCTCATTGCGCCGAAGGGCGGTCTTGCCGACGAAGACGCCGAGCGTGCCCTGATGGTCGATCGCGCGGTATTCCGCGGGGCCGACCGGCGTGTCGAAGCGGGCGCCGCGGAAGCCCTCCACCATCTTCTCGATCTCGGTCGAGCCGGCCTTGGTGACGCCGGCGGCGATGGAATTGATCAGCGCGTAGCCCACCAGCGAGCCGCACATCGGCTTCGCGTTGAACTTGGCGCGGTAGGCGGCCGCATAGGCCTTGTGCGCAGGGGTGTCGATGGCCTCGCCCGGATAACCGGTGACGATCCAGCCCTCCGGCGCCTCGTCGCCCAGCGGATCCAGGTATTCCGGCTCGCCCGTCAGCAGGGAGGCGACGCTGCGCTTCTCGAACAGCCCGCGCGTGTTGCCCTGGCGGACGAAGTTGGTCAGGTCCGGCCCGAACAGCACGTTGAAGATGCCGTCCGGCTTCATCTGCTCCAGCGCCTGCACGGTGGCGCCGGCATCCACGCGGCCCAGCGCCGGCCACTGCTCGCCCACGAACTGCACATCCGGGCGCCGGGCCGTGAGCAGCTGCTTGAACCACTTTACGCCGGACTGACCGAATTCGTAGTTCGGGGAGACCGTCACCCAGCGCTTGGCGGGAAGCTTCGCCGCCTCCTCCGCCAGGATCGCGGCCTGCATGTAGGTGCTGGGGCGCAGGCGGAAGGTGTAGCGGTTGCCGCGCTCCCACACCATCGCATCCGTCAGCGGTTCGCCGCCGATATAAAGGCGCTTGTTCTGCGCCGCGTACTCTCCGAGCGCGAGGCCGACATTGGAAAGATAGGCGCCCGCCAGCACATCCACCTTCTGGTCGTTCACCATCTCGCCAGCCAGGCGCACCGCATCCTGCGGGCGGCCGGCGTCGTCGCGCGTGATCAGCTCCAGCTGGCGCCCCAGCACGCCGCCCTTGCCGTTGATCTGCTCCACCGCCAGCTGCATGGCGTTGCGATAGGGCAGAGTGAAGGCCGGGTTGGTGGTGTAGCTGTTGATCTCGCCGATGCGGATCGGCGCCGTCCCCTGCGCACGCAGGAGGCCGGGCAGGGCGAGCGAGCCGGACGCGCCGAGGATCAGGCGCCGTGTCACATGCATGGTGCTACTCCTGGTGATGCGGGAACAGACAGAACGGGCGGGCGCGAGGTCCGGCCCCGCGGTTACTCGGCCGCCATCGCGACCTCATCAAGAACCTTGCCATCCTGGGTCACCGGCACGCCGTCAAGGCGCACGGTGCAGTGGCGCAGCGGAATGTCGATGTGGCAGGGCGTGTTGCGCGTGCCGCCGGCCTCGGTGTTCGGGCCAAGCGAGAACAGGAAGTTCCCGGCAAAGGCGCGCGCATCCATGCCGATCGTCTGCTCCCGGTCATAGAGCGACAGAACCGACCAGCGCGCCCGGTCCTGCAAGCCCCAGCCGATATGCGAGATCGCATAGGCCTCGGGATCCTTGAAGGACTGGATGTAATCCTGCAGCAGCTCGGCATCGAGCCCGCCCTCGACCTTGGTGACGAAACCGTCCTTCACCGTGAGCACGATCTTTTCTTGCACATAGGACTTCTGCGGCAGCAGGATGTCGCCACGGTCGATCACGATGGTCCCGTTCGACTTGCCCTCGTTGGGCCATGTGGCGAGGAAGCCGCTCGGCCAATGGTCCCAGCGCCCCGGCGCATCGACGAAGCCGTATTCCTCCAGCAGCGGGTATTCGCCGAGCGCGCAGCGCAGGTCCGTGCCGGCGGGCGAGGTGACATGCATCTCCTTCGCCGCCTTCAGCTTCTCCGCCGCGGCCTTCACCCGGATCTTGTCCTCCATGGTCGGCACCAGCCGCGCCAGCACCTCGGGCGGTTCCACCGCCAGCAGCATGCGCGTGCCGGATTCCAGAATCTCGCCCTGCTCGGGCGAAAAAAGCAGCAGCATCAGGTCGATCACCAGGTCGCTCGCCTTCAGCGCCGCCATGCCGGCGGGATTCCCCGTCAGCGGCGTGTCGCCCACGAAAGCCAGCGCATCGCGCGAGAGCGACGATTCGCCATTCATCGCCGGCAGGTCCAGGCGGTTCACGATCGCACCCATGCCGCGCGCGGCCACCATGGCGGTGGAAAGCGTCTGCGGATGCGTGCTCGGTCCGGTCAGGACCGTCACCACCTCACCGGATTTCAGCTGGGAGAGGGTGAGAACCTTCTTCCATGCCTCGATCATGTCGAAGTCGCTGATGGCCATCGGCTGTGCCTTTCCGCTGGAACTAACTGAGCGTACAGTTATGAAAGAGGGGCCGGGAAGAGGATTCTTGCCGTCCAGCCGGGCGATCCTAGACGATTTGCACCGTGATCCGCCCATCTTGCATGCATCCGGCAGGACAGGTGACCATTTCCTGTACAGGACGGGGACAGACCGATGGACCAGCATTTCTACGAACCCCGGCTCGGCCACGGCCTGCCGCATGACCCGTTCAAGGCCATTGTTGCTCCCCGCCCCATCGGCTGGATCACCACCGTGGATGCCGATGGCCGCGTGAACCTTGCCCCCTACAGCTTCTTCAACGCCTTCAACTCCAACCCTCCGATCGTTGGCTTCGCCAGCGAGGGCCGGAAGGACAGCCTGCGCAATGTGGAGGCGACGGGCGAATTCGTCTGCAACCTCGCCACCCGCCCTTTGGCCGAGGTGATGAACCGCTGCAGCGCCCCTCTGCCCCAGGGCGAATCGGAAATGGATTTCGCCGGCATCGAGGCCGCGCCCTCCCGCCTTGTGAAGCCGCCGCGCGTCGCCAACACGCCCGCGGCGCTGGAATGCCGCGTGCTGCAGATCGTCGCCATGAAGGACCTGGAGGGGCGGGAGGTGAACACCCACCTCGTCCTCGGCCAGGTGGTCGGCGTGCATATTGACCGCGCCTATCTGAAGGACGGCGTCTTCGACACCAAGAGCGCCCGCCCCATCGGCCGCTGCGGCTATCGCGGCGACTATGCAGAAGCAGGCGAGATGTTCGAGATGATCCGCCCCACCCTCGGCTGAGCACCCCAATGCGGATCACGCTGGAGCAACTCCGCGTCTTCGTCGCCGTCGCGGAGCGCCAGCATGTCACCCGCGCGGCGGAGGCGCTGAACCTCACGCAATCCGCAGCCAGCGCCGCCATCGCGGCGCTCGAGGTCCGCAATGGCGTACGCCTGTTCGACCGCGTCGGGCGCGGCATCGAACTCACCGGCGCAGGCCGGAGCTTCCTGCCGGAAGCCCGTGCCGTTCTCGCCCGCGCGGAAGCCGCGGAGATGGCGCTTGCGGAACTCGCCGGCCTCGGGCGCGGCACGCTGCCCGTCCATGCCAGCCAGACCATCGCCAGCTACTGGCTGCCACGCCACCTCGTCGCCTTCCGCCGTGCCCATCCCGGAATCACCGTGCCGCTCTCCATCGGCAACACGGCGCAGGTGGCGGCGGCGGTGCAGGCCGGCACGGCCGAGCTCGGCTTCGTCGAGGGCGCGGTGGATGATCCGCTCCTCATCGCCCGCACCGTCGCCATGGACCAGCTCGTCGTCGTCGTGGCGCCCACCCATCCCTGGGCTGCGCAGCCGCCAACCGAGCTTGCCGCCCTGGTGCGGGATGGTGAATGGGTCCTGCGCGAACCTGGCTCCGGCACCCGCTCCGCCTTCGAGGATTCCGTGAGGAAAGCAGGGCTGGACCCACGCTCCCTGCATGTGTCGCTGGAACTGCCCTCCAACGAGTCGGTGCGCGGCGCAGTGGAGGCCGGGCTCGGAGCCACGGCCATATCTTCCTCCGTCGCGGCCCCTAGTATCGAGGCCGGCCTGCTTCACCGCGTGGCGGTGGACCTGCCTGAACGCGCCTTCCAGGTGATGCGCCACCGGGACCGCCCGGCCAGCCGCGCGGCGGAGGCGCTGCTCGCCCTCCTCCCCGCCGCGCCCGGCATCGGACCGGCCATCAAGTCACGCCGAGCAGCCGGATCAAGCCGAGGCTGATTGCCCCCAGCACCAGCAGGGAGGCCACCGCCGCCCCCGTTACCCGCACGCCGGAGCGCGCGACGGTGCGCACATCCACCCCCAGTCCTAGTGCCGCCATGGAGATGATGGTCAGCGCCGTCGCCAGCACCGCGAACGGACCCAGCAGCATCTCCGGCACCAGCCCGGCCGAGCGCAGCAGCGCCAGCCCCAGGAAGCCGATGATGAACCAGGGCACCAGCCGGCTCAGCGGCGATCGCTTCGGGCGCTCGCCGGCGATCACGTCACCGGGCGCCACCGGCGCCTCACGCAACCGCGGCGCCAGCAGCGACAGCACCACCACCACCGGCCCGAGCATCAGCACGCGCACGAGCTTCACCAGCGTGCCCACCTGCACGCTCAGTGCCCCGACGGGAGCCGTCGCCGCCAATACCTGTGGCACCGCGTAGACGGTCAGCCCCGCCAGCACCCCGTATTGCTCAAGACTGAGCCCCAGCACCGGCACCAGCAGCGGCAGGCTGAGCACCACCACCACGCCCAGCACGGCCGTGAAGGCGATGGAGGAAGCCACATCCTTCCCATCCGCCCCCACCACCGGCGCCACCGCCGCGATGGCCGAATTGCCGCAGATGGAATTGCCGCAGGCCACCAGCACCGCCATGCGCGCCGGCAGGCCGAACATCCGGCACAGCCCGTAGCTGATGCAGATCGCCACCGCCACGACCAGCGCGATGCCGAGCAGCAGCGCCGGCCCCACAGCGAGAACCGTCGCGGCGCTGAGCGAGGCGCCGAGCAGCACCACCGCGATTTCCAGCAGCATCTTCGCGGAGAAGTCGATCCCGGGTTTCCAGCGCGGCCCCGGCTGCCAGGCGGTGCGGACTACGGTGCCGAGCAGGATGGCCAGGACCAGGGATTCCACCCAGGCTCGACCGAACACCGCCGCTTCCAGATGGGCCAGGGCCACGGCCGCGAGAGTAACGCCAATGCAGAGCAGGAGCCCCGGCAGCAATTGGGCCAAACGGTCCGGAACGGTCATCGAGTGGAAAATCCTTCGGCGGCCTGACCCTGGCCCGCCGAAAGACATTCATCAAACAGATCGGATTTGTGAAACCAAGCTGAAATATCGATGGATCAGGCGGCGGCCTTGTCGCCCGGCATCCCGAAATGCCCCTTCCACCAGCCCACGAAATGCCCGAGCCCCGTGCGCAGGCTCGTCGTCGGCTCCCATCCGAAGTCGCGCTTCATGGCGGAGACATCGGCGAAGGTGGCCGGAACGTCGCCGGGCTGCATCGGCAACAGCTCCTTCTTCGCCTCCACGCCCAGCAGCTCCTCCAGGATGCCGATCATGTCCATCAGCTCCTCGGGGTTGCTGTTCCCGATATTGTAAAGCCGGTGACCGCCATCGGCCGGCGGGCTGTTCAGCGCCGCCACGATCCCGTTGACGATATCGTCCACATAGGTGAAGTCGCGCCGCATCTTCCCTTCATTGAAGAGGCGGATCGGCTTTCCCTTCAGCATGGCGTCGGTGAAGAGCCAATAGGCCATGTCCGGCCGGCCCCAGGGGCCATAGACGGTGAAGAAGCGCACGCCCGTCATCGGCAGCTTGTAGAGATCGTTGTAGACGACCCCCATCAACTCACCTGCCCGCTTGGTGGCAGCGTAGAGCGAAACAGGCTTGTCCACCCGGTCCGTCTCCTTGAACTGGCTGCCATCCGTGCGCGAGCCATAGACTGAGCTGGTGGACGCATAGACGAGGTGCTTGATCCGCCCCTCGCTGCGCCGCACGCCCTCCAGAATCGAAAGCTGCCCGGTGACATTGGCGGCGGTGTAGGCGAAGGGCGCCTCGAGCGACCAGCGCACCCCGGCCTGGGCACCCAGATGCGCCACCCGGTCGATGTCGGGCCGGTCCTTCATCAGGCCGAGCACCGCATCGGCATCGGCCAGATCCATCTGGTGGAACTCGAAGGCGCCGGGTGCGGCATTACCCGTCAGCGCCGCAAGCCGCGCGTGCTTCAGCGCCGGGTCATAATATGGGTTGAGGTTGTCGAGGCCGACCACGGCCTCACCCCGCCGGAGCAGCTCCTGGCAAAGATGCGCGCCGATGAATCCGGCTGCTCCGGTGACAAGCACGCGTCCCATCTCGGTCCCTCTTCCCGCATTGCGATAGCGGGCTTGTCGCAGGACGCGCCGCCAAGGGCCAGAGATACACGCAAGGAACCCGGACCATCATCGCTCGCAGCTTGGACCGAACACCGAGCAGCCGCACTGGACAGCCAGGCGCTATTTCGTGCCGAAAAGCCGGTCCCCGGCATCGCCCAGCCCCGGGCGGATATAGGCATGATCGTCCAGCGCCCGGTCCACCGCGCAGGTGAAGACCGGCACATCCGGATGGGCCTTGGCGAGCACCGCCAGCCCCTCCGGCGCCGCCAGCAGGCAGGCAAAGCGCAGGTTGGTGCAGCCGGCGGCACGCAGCCGGCCCAGCGCGGCCGCGGCCGAATGGCCGGTGGCCAGCATCGGGTCCACCACGATCACCAGCCGCTCCGCCACGTCCTCCGGCAGCTTCAGATAATATTCCACCGGCCGCTGCGTCACCGGATCCCGGTACAGCCCGACATGCCCGACCCGCGCCGAGGGCACGAGATCCAGCATCCCCGAGGCCAGCCCGTCCCCGGCGCGCAGGATCGAGACGATGCAGAGCTTCTTGCCCGCGATGGAGGGCGCCATCATCGGCTCCAGCGGCGTGTCGATGGGCACGTTCTGCACCGGCAGGTCGCGCGTCAGCTCATAGGCCATCAGCAGGCTGATCTCGCGCGCAAGCGCCCGGAACTCGCCGGTGGAGGTCTCCCGCCGGCGCATGATCGTCAGCTTGTGCTGCACCAGCGGGTGGGACAGGAGGGTCAGCCGGGGGTGGATCATCTGGTCCATCGTCGCGCGCCGCTCCTTTGCCGCCATGCCCCGTGGCGGGGCCGTTCCATCGCGATCCCATAGCGCGGTAGCCCGGCCCGGCGAAGGGCGGCCCGCGCGGCCGCAGCCCTGCCCCGCCCCGAGAGGTGTCGCCCGGCTGCCACCGGACGGTTATATGCGCCAGCTCTATACCGTCTGGGCGCTCGCGCCCCTCTGCACCCATCCGCTGGGCCAGGACACCCGAGGACAGATCATGGACCAGCAGCCCCTTACCCCACCCGCCGCCCTCGATGCGGCCCGCCGCACCCTGTCGCTCGAGGCCGAGGGGCTGGTCGCGTTGCGTGCCGCGCTCGATGGCGAGCTCGGCGCCGCCTTCGAGCGCGCCGCCGCCGCCATCGGGGAATCCGGCGGCCGGGTGATCGTCACGGGCATGGGCAAGTCCGGCCATGTCGGGCGCAAGATCGCCGCCACCCTCGCCTCCACCGGCACCCCCGCCTATTTCGTCCACCCCGCCGAGGCCAGCCATGGCGACCTCGGCATGATCCATGACGACGATGTGGTCCTCGCCCTCTCCTGGTCGGGGGAGGCGCCGGAGCTGGCGGATGTCATCGCCTATACAAGGCGCTGGAGCGTCACTCTGATCGCCATCACCTCCCGCGCCACCAGCGCGCTCGCTGCCGGATCCGATATTCCCTTGATCCTGCCGGCGATGCCGGAGGCCTGCCCAAACGGCCTGGCGCCGACCACCTCCACCACCATGCAGATGGCCATGGGCGACGCGCTGGCCGTGGCGCTGCTGTCCCGCCGCGGCTTCTCGGCCCAGGATTTCCGCCGATTCCACCCGGGCGGCAAGCTCGGCTCGCAGCTTCGCAAGGTGCACGACGTGATGCATGCCGGCGACGCCGTGCCGACCATCCCTGAGGGCGCCACCCTCTCCCAGGCCATCATGGAAATGACCGGCAAGCGCTTCGGCATCACGGCCGTGGTGGACGCCGAAGGCCGGTTGGTCGGGGCGGTGACCGACGGAGACCTGCGCCGCGCCTTCCAGGCGGGCTTCATCGACGGGCCGGTGCGTGAGGCCATGTCCCGCCATCCCCGCACCATCGGGCCTGATGCCCTGGCCGAGGAAGCCCTGTCGCTGATGAACGAGCGGCGCATCACCAGCCTCTTCGTGCTGGAGGAGGAACGCCCGGCGGGAATCCTGCACCTGCACGACCTGCTGCGGATCGGGGTGGCCTGAGGAAAAAGGCCGGGGAGAAGGAATTCTCCCCGGCCCTCTCATCTTTTTCTTCGAGTTTGCGGGGGCGCTTATGCGGCGCCAGCTTCCGCAAGCTCCACGGCGCGGCCGAGGTCGACAGAGAGTAACCGCGACACGCCGCGTTCCTGCATCGTCACGCCATAGAGGCGATGCATCTTCGCCATGGTCAGCGGATGGTGGGTGACGACAAGGAAGCGCGTCCCGCCCTCCGTCATCGCCTCCAGCAGGTTGCAGAGCCGCTCCACATTGGCGTCGTCCAGCGGCGCATCCACCTCGTCCAGCACGCAGACGGGAGCAGGCTGGCAGCGGAACACGGCGAAGATCAGCGACAGCGCGGTCAGTGCCTGCTCCCCGCCCGAAAGCAGCGAAAGCGAGGACAGCTTCTTGCCCGGCGGCTCCGCATAGATCTCCAGCCCCGCCTCCAGGATGTCGTCGGACCCAACCAGCGCCAGATGCGCCCGGCCACCGCCGAACAGCCGCGTGAACAGGGCGCGGAACTCGGCATCCACCCGCTCGAACACGGCACGCAGCCGCTCACGCCCCTCGCGGTTCAGATGGCCGATCGAGCCACGCAGCTTGGCGATGGCATGGCCGATCTCCTCCTGCTCGCGCTCAAGATTGGCGAGGCGCTCCTCCACCTCCGCCATCTCCACCTCGGCGCGGAGATTGACCGGCCCCATCTCCTCGCGCTCGCGCGCCAGCCGCTCCGCCTTGCGCCGCGCCTTCTCCTCGGCGGCATCGGACAGGTCCTCGGGCGGCTCCGGCAGCTCGGCATCGGGGCCGAGGCGCTCCATGATCCGCGTGGCAACGGCGCGGCCCTCATCCTCGGCGCGGGCGGCAGCACCATCGGCGCGAGCCTGGGCCTCTCGCGCGGCGGCGAAGGCAGCATCGGCCAGGCGCCGCGCCTCGGCGGCATCGCGTGCCTCGGTCTCGGCGGCGGCCAGGGCGGCGGCAGCCTCCGCATGCGCCGCCTCCACCTCGGCCAGCATCCGCGCGGCGCTGGCCAGCAGGGCGGCAGCCTCCTCCGGCGCCTCGGCGACGGCCGCGGCCTCCATGGCGGCGGCTTCCTGTCGCCCGGAAAGCTCGATCAGCCGGGCGGCGGCATCGGCACGGCGGCCGGCCCAGGAGGCGGCTTCCTCCTCCAGCGCAGCGCGGCGGGCCGCGAAACGCTCCCCCTCCGCATCCAGCGCCAGACGCGCGGCGCGGGACTCGGATTCCTCCCGGCGGGCCTCGGCCAGCGCAGCCCGTGCTGCCTGGGCAGCGTTGCGGGCCGCCTCCAGATCCGGCGCGGTGGCCGCCGCCTCTTCGATCGCGGCGCGGGCTGCCTCGGCCTCCGCGCGCTGCTCGGCCAGACGGACCAGTTGCGGCTCCAGCGCGGCCAACCGTCCCTCGGCGGCAGCGGCGCGGGAAGCCAGCGCGGATTGCGTGTTCCGGGCGGCATCGAGCCGCCCCTCGGCGCCCCGCCGGGCATTCCGCGCGGCTTCCTCGGCCTGGGCAGCCTGCCGCAGCGCGGCCGAAGCCGCATCGCGCGCGGCTCGGGCGGAGGCAGCATCGGGCACGGCGGCCTGGGCCGCCTTCGCAGCCTCCAACAGCTTCTCGGCCTCGGCGCGCTCGGTCGCGGCGCGCTCCAGTGCCGGAGTAAAGGCGGAAAGGCGGCTATCGGCGAGCGCCGCCCCGGCGGCCAGCCGCGCCGCCTCCTGCCGCGCCCGGGCCAGCCGCGCATCCGCCTCGCGGCGCGCATTACGGGCAGCGGCATCGGCGGCGGAGGCAGTGGTCTCGGCGGATTTCGCCGCCTCGGCTTCCGCGCGGGCGGTGGCCAGGGCGGCCTCGGCAGCGTCCCGGGCGGCTTCACGCGCGCGCAGACGGTTGCGCTGCCGCAGCCTTTCAGCACCGGCGCTCGGAGCCCCGGGATTGGCGCCATATCCGTCCCAGCGCCAGAAGCCGCCGCTGCGGGCGACCAGTGCCTGACCTTGCGCCAGCGTGGCCTGCAGGGCGGGGCCGGTGGCCTCATCCTCGATGAGCCCAATCTGCGACAATGCCCGGGCCAGCTCCGGCGGAGCCTGGACGAGATCGGCGAGGGGCGTGGCGCCCTCAGGCAGCGCGGAGGGAGATTCGAGCGGCGGCAGGGCACGCCAATGGCGCGGCGCCCGGGCATCGGCTGGACTATCCAGCCCCTCGCCCAGCGCGGCACCGAGCGCCGCTTCCAACCCCGGCGGAACGGCGACTGAATCGAGGATCGGCGCGGCATCCCCGCCTTCCCCGGCCCGCAGCAGGGCGGCGAGCCCCTGCGCCTCGGCGGCGGCGCGGGCGCGGGTGGCACCGGCCTCGGATTCCGCGGCGCGGGCGCGGGACAGGGCACTGGCCGCGGCGGCGCGGGCCTGCTCGGCCTGGGCCAGGGCATCGGCGGCGGCCTCGGCGGCACGGGTGGCCTCAGCCTCCTCGCGGCGCGCAGCCTCCTGGCGCTCGGCCGGAATGCAGGCGGCCAGGGCCTGCTCATGCTCGCGCTTCAGGCGCTCATGGCCCTCGGTTGCCCGGCGGGCGCGTTCGGTGGCGGCACGGGCCGCATCGCGGGCAGCGGCCTCATCCGCCTCGGCCGCGGCGGCCGCACGGCGGGCCTCGGCCTCGGCGGCAGCGGCGGCGGCACGGGCGGCCTCGGCGCGCTCGAAGCCCGTGCGGGCCTGGGCCAGCGCGGTATCGGCGGCCTCCACCTCGGCGGCGGCGCTCGACAAAGCCTCGGGCGAGACATTGGCGGCCAGGGCCTTTGCCCGCTCCTCCTCCAGCCGCGCCGTCTCAGCGGCCAGCCGGCGGGCGGTGGCCTCGGCGGCCCGGCGGGAATCCTGCAGGCGCTCCAGCGCCAGCGCGGCCTCGGAGGCAGCTTCGGTGGCACGCTCGGCATCCGCCTCACGTTCGCGGACCGCGTCCTCGGCCAGAGCGAGGCGTTCCACCGCCGCCTCAACCCGCGCGGGCAGAGCGGCCAGCGCCGCGGCCAGCTCCTGCGCCTCGGTGGTAAGACGCAATTCGGCGGCCTCGGCGTCCTGCACCACCGTCGTCGCATGGGCATGGTCGGCCTGGATCTGCGCCAGGCGGCTCGTGGCGGCATCCAGCGCGGCGCGGGCCCGTGCCTCCGCGGCGGCCAGTCCCTCGCCCTCAACGCGCCGGCGTTCCAGCGCGGTGCGGGCGGTGGCCTCGGCGGCACGCGGGCCGGGTAGGGCCATGTCGGCGGCATGGGCGCGGCGTGCCGCTGCCTCGGCGGCGGCCTCGGCCGCCTTGGTGGTGGCGCGCGCGGCGTCCAGCGCGTGGCGGGAGGACAGCAGCTGCCCCTCGGCGCGGGCGGCCAGCAGGGCCATCCACTCCGCCTCGGCGGCGCGGGTCAGGCCGGACAGGTTGCGGTAGCGCGCCGCCTGCCGCGCCTGCTTCTTGAGGCTTTCCCGCTGCGTCTCCAGCTGGGTGCGCAGGTCGTCCGCGCGCGTCAGGTTCGTCTCGGCCTGACGCAGCTTCAGCTCGGCCTCGTGGCGCCGGGCGCGCAGCCCGGCGGTGCCGGCGGCCTCCTCCAGCACCGAGCGCCGCTCCTCCGGCTTCGCGCCGATCAGCGCCGCGACCCGCCCCTGGCTGACCATGCCTGAGGCCCGCGCGCCCGAACCGATATCAGCGAACAGGGTAGCGACGTCGCGCCCCCGCGTCTCCTTGCCGTTGATCCGGTATCCCGTGCCCGAGCCGCGCTCGATCCGCCGGGTGATCTCCAGTTCCGCCACCTCGGAATTCGGCGGCGGGGCCAGCCCGGCCGCCTCCTCCAGGCTCAGCGTCACCTCGGCCTGGTTGCGCCCGGCGCGGGTGGAGGTGCCCGCGAAGATGACGTCGTCCATCTCGCCACCGCGCATGTGCCGGGCGTTGGACTCGCCCATCGCCCAGCGCAGCGCCTCGACGACATTGGACTTGCCGCAGCCATTCGGACCGACAATGCCAGTCAGCCCCGGCAGCACCTCGACCGTGGTTGGCTCGGCGAAGGACTTGAAGCCGGCGATGCGGAGCCGCGACAGGGTGGCGGTGCGCGGCTGGCGGATGCCGTCCGCCTCGCCCTCATCTGCGCCTTCCGCATCCTGTGCCTCGCCCTCGGGCGCAACGCCATCAGGCGAAGCCGCAACCGGCGCGGACGTATCCGTCCGGGGGTCGGCCTCTGCCTCCCCCGCCGGGCTTTGCAGGGCCTCAGCCCCTGCCATGGCGGCGGGGTTGTTCTCCATCAGCTGCCGGAGACGCCTGCCAGCTCCGCGAAGCGCTCGTAGCTCAAGGCGCCGGGCTGCGGACGATTGCCGAAGACGAAGGTCGGGGTGGAGGTGACATTGTGCTCCTGCTGACCCTTCAGCCGGGCCTCCAGGATGCCGCGCTGCAGCGCCTGGTCGGCCAGGGCGGCATCCACCTGGGCGCGGTTCATCCCGGCCAAGGCCGCGATCTTGGCGATTTCACCGATGTTGTCGGCGCCGCGCGCGAAGGCCCAGCGGTCCTGCGAGGCAAACAGGGCGCTGACGAAGCCCTCATACCGCTCCGCCGGCAGCGAGCGCGCGACGACGGCGGCGGCCAGGGCCAGCTGGTCCAGCGGAAAGTCGCGCCAAACCATACGCACCTTGCCGGTATCCACCAGCCGCGACTTCACCTGCGGCCAGGTCTGGAGATGAAAGGTCGCGCAATGCGAGCAGGTGAGGGAAAAATACTCGATCACCGTGACCGGCGCGTCCGGCTTGCCAGCCGAACGCTCACCGAGGCGTGGATCCGCCGCCTGCGCACGGGCGAGCGAAGGGACCAGCGCGGCCGAGGGGGCGGCGAGAAGGAGGCTGCGGCGGGCGATGCTCATCGGTCCGGGGATCCCGTCCTGTTTGGGCTGTCTGGGGGTCGGTTCTAGAGGGCTCGATAAACCCCGCGCGCCAATCTTGCCAGGGCATCACGCAATTCGGGGCTACCGACCGTATCCAGCGCGCCACGAACCGTATCAGGCAGGGGCGCAACCGTGCGTGCCTTGGAGGTGGGCGCGGCAGCGGGGGCCTGCTGCACGAAGCGCAGCGCCTCCACCGTCACGCTTCCCAGCGCGGCATTCACCCGGCCGATGAGCTGCGGCGCCAGATGCTGCAGTTCCATCGCCACCGGTCCGGAGCAGCCGATGGTCAGGGTTCCACCCGTCAGTCGCTTCGGGACCGTAACGGCGGCGATGGCCGGCCCAACGATCCCCGCCCAATCAGACATCAACAGCGCCCCGGCCGGGCTGCGCCGCTTGAAGGCCGGCCGCGTCAGGCGGGGGATGAAGCCGCCGAGCGGGCGAAGGCCCAGATCCGGGCGCAGATCCGGGCGCCGTGGATCATCCAGCGGGGTGCGGGCCTCCGGCTTCGCGGGCGCCGCCGAGGCCGATGATGCAGCCGGCGATGCCGCCACCCGCGGGGCACGGCGGCGTGGGGGGCTTGCCTCGGCGCCCGTCCCGCCCTCCCCTGCCCGCGTTTTGCCTGACGCCATCCCCACCCCTCCGCCTGCCGAGCCCCTGCTGGCCTGGTATGACCGCCACCGCCGGACCCTGCCCTGGCGGGGCGATGCCGATCCATACCGCATCTGGCTCTCGGAGGTGATGCTCCAACAGACCACCGTGGCGGCGGTCGGCCCGCGTTATGCCCGCTTCCTGGCGCGCTTCCCGGATGTGCAGGCCCTGGCCGCCGCCCCCTGGGAGGATGTGGCCGCCGAATGGGCCGGGCTTGGCTACTACGCCCGCGCCCGGAACCTGCATGCGGCCGCCCGCGCCGTGGCGGCGCGCGGCGGCTTCCCGGATAACGAGGCAGGCCTGCGCGAACTCCCCGGGATCGGCACCTATACGGCCGCCGCCGTGGCCGCCATCGCCTTTAACCGCCCGACCGTCCCCGTGGACGGCAATGTGGAACGGGTGGTGGCCCGCCTCCTGGCGATCCGCGATCCCCTGCCCGGCGCCCGCCGCCTGATCGGCCCCGCCGCCGGGCGCTTCATGGAACAGCCGGGGCCGCGGGCCCGGCCCGGCGACTTCGTGCAGGCGCTGTTCGACCTCGGCGCCACCATCTGCACGCCGCGCCGCCCGGCCTGCGCCCTGTGCCCCTGGCGCGACGACTGCCTCGCCCGGCGCGAGGGGATCCAGGACAGCCTGCCCGTGAAGTCGCCGAAGGCGGCGAGGTCGCATCGCCATGGCCTGCATTTCCTCGCCCACGACCCCGCCGGCCGCCTTTTGCTGCGCCACCGGCCGCCAGAGGGGCTGCTGGGCGGCATGCTGGAAATCCCCGGTGCTCCCTGGCGCGAAGGGGAGCCCTGGTCGCTCGAGGAGGCCCTGCCGCACGCTCCCCTGCCCGCCCTGCCCTGGCAGCTGCGTCCCGGCATCGCGCGGCATGGCTTCACCCATATGGACCTGGAGATGCGGCTGGCCGAAGCGGCCGCCCCGGAAGCGGCGGCCCCGCCCGGGATGGTCTGGATGGAACCCGCCGCTGCCCGCCTCGCCTTGCCCACCGCGATCCGGCGTCTGCTCACCCTCGCGGAGGAGCCGCTTGCCGAGGGCGTTGGGGCCGTGGCAAGCCTGCGGCCCGGGGCGCGCGGCGTCCGCAGGAAAGGAAATTCGTGATGACCGCCATCCAGGGTCTCGCCGCCCGGCCGGCACTCCGCTTCTGGTCCCTGGCGCTGATGGGCTCGGCCGTGCTGGCTGCCTCGGCCCAGGTCAGCCTGCCGATGTGGCCGGTGCCTGCCACTCTCCAGACCCTCGCGGTCCTGCTTCTCGGCGCCCTGGGCGGCTCGCGCATGGGTGCCGCCGCGGTGCTGCTCTACCTCGCCGAGGGCGCGATGGGCCTTCCCGTCTTCGCCGCCGGCGCCGCCGGTCCGGCGGTGCTGATGGGGCCGACCGCGGGCTTCCTGCTGGGCTTCATCGCCTCGGCCTGGATCGCCGGCCTTGCCGGGCACACCGCCGCCCGCCAGGCGGCCGTGCTGACGGCCGCCCATCTCATCGTCTTCGTCCCGGGCGTGGCCTGGCTCGCCAGCTTCGTCGGCTGGGAGCGCGCCTGGATGGCCGGCTTCCTGCTCTTCGTGCCGGGAACGATGGTGAAGACCGCGCTGGCCTTCACCACGATGCGGGCGTTGCGCCGCGGCTGACCCGCCGTTCCGTTCAGGGTTGGGCCGCCCATTCCGCTGCCGCGGGATGGGCGGTTTCCGTTTCGGGGCCCCGGACCAGCTGGAAGCCCTCATCGAGCCAGCCCGCGAGGCCGCCGACCATCAGCTTCACCGGCCGCCCGAGCCGCGCCAGCCGTAGCCCCGCGCGATCCGCGCCATTGCAATGCGGCCCGGCGCAATAGACGACGAAGAGCGTGTCCTTTGGCCAACCAGCCATTCGCGCCACATCCATCTCCCGGTGCGGAAGGTTGCGCGCCCCTGGCACATGGCCCCGCGCGAAGGCGCCCGGCCCGCGCACATCCAGCAGCACGAAGCCAGGGTCGTCCGCCGCCATCGCGGCATGCACATCGGCGCAATCGGTTTCCAGCGATAGCCTGCGGGCAAAATGGGCCTCGGCCTCCGCGGGCGTCGCGGCCAGAATTTCGGTGACGGCATTGGTCATGGGTTCGGCTCCTTCCGGTTCCGAACCTGCCCGGGGCGCAGGAATGTTGGTGAGTGGCCCGCGCGCCGATTACCGTCAGGATCGTGCCAAAGATCCCGCGCCCCGATCCGCCCGCCAACCCCCTCGTGGTCGCCCTCGCCTATGACGGGCTGTGCACCTTCGAGTTCGGCGTGGCGGTGGAGGTCTTCGGCCTGCCACGGCCGGAGATGGGGCCGGGCTGGTACCGCTTCGCCGTGGCGGCGGTGGAGGAAGGGCCATTACGGGCCATGGGCGGCGTCCACGTCCTCGCCGATGGCGGGATGGACCTGCTGGAGCAGGCAGGCACGGTGATCGTGCCGGGCTGGCGCGGCGTGGATGCGCCCGTGCCGCTGGCGCTGCTGGAGGCGCTGCGGGCCGCCCATGCGCGGGGCGTCCGGCTGCTCTCCTTCTGCTCCGGCGCCTTCGTCCTCGCCGCGACGGGCCTGCTGGATGGCGCCCGCGCCGCCACGCATTGGCGCTACGCGGAGGCGCTGGCCGCACGCCATCCGGCCGTGACCGTCATGCCGGACGTGCTCTATGTCGATGGCGGATCGCTGCTGACGGCAGCGGGCACGGCGGCGGGGATCGATCTCTGCTTGCACTTGATCCGGCGGGACCATGGCCCGGCGGCGGCGAATGCCGTCGCGCGCCGGCTGGTCGTGCCGCCGCATCGCGAAGGCGGGCAGGCGCAGTTCATCGAGCGCCCGGTGCCGACCGCCCATGAAGGCTCGCGGCTTTCCCCCTTGCTGGACCGGATGCGCGCCCGCGCCGGTGAGGCCTGGCCCCTGGACCGCATGGCGACGGAGGCGGGGATGAGCCGCCGCAGCCTCATCCGCCGCTTCCGCGCCGCCACGGGCGAAAGCCCGGCCGCCTGGCTCCTCGCGGTGCGGCTGGCGCGGGCAAAGGAGCTGCTGGAGGGAACGTCACTCGGGATGGAGGCGGTGGCGGCGGAAAGCGGCCTGGGCTCAGCCGCCACGCTGCGGGCGCATTTCCGCACACGGATGGGAATGGCGCCGGCGGCCTCGAGGGCTCGCTGCGCCGGGCCCGGCCGGATCGCGGCGGCAGCCGCCGATTGACCTACAAAGGCCCAAGGGTGCGGCACTGCGCGCCGGCATCGACGCGCGGGGATCAGCTCCCCGGCATCAGCTCCGCGCGCAACTCGTCCAGCACCCGCAGCGAGCCATCGCGCCGCTCGATATGCCAGAAGGTCCAGCCGTTGCAGGAGGGCGCTTCCTGCACCGCAGCGCCCACTTGGTGGATGCTGCCGGCTACCCGGCCGCAGCGCAGCGTGGCATCCGCGCCGACCTCGGCCTGCCAGCGGCGGTGCCGGTCCCACAGCTTCGTGCCGGGCGGCACGAGGCCGCGCTCGACCAGCGCGCCGAAGGGAATGCGCGGCTGCTCGCGCTTCGCCGGCAGGGAAAGCGCCACGCTTTCGGAAAGCGGCTCCACCGCCGCCAGCCGCGCCTCGGCGGCATCGGCATAGCCCGGATCGCGCTCCAGCCCGATATATCGGCGGCCCAGCCGCTTCGCGACGGCCGCGGTGGTGCCGGTGCCGAGGAAGGGATCGAGCACCACCTCGCCCGGGGAGGTGCAGGAGAGGATCACCCGGTGCAGCAGCGCCTCGGGCTTCTGCGTCGGGTGCAGCTTGTTGCCATCGGCGCCGCGCAGCCGCTCATGCCCGGTGCAGAGCGGGATGAGCCAGTCGCTCCGCATCTGCTTGTCGTCGTTCATCGACTTCATGGCGGCGTAGTTGAAGCGGTAGCGGCTTTCCTCGCCCCGCGCGGCCCAGATCAGCGTCTCATGCGCATTGGTGAAGCGGCGGCCGCGGAAGTTCGGCATGGGGTTGGACTTGCGCCATACCACGTCGTTCAGGATCCAGAAGCCGAGATCCTGCAGCGCCACGCCCAGGCGGAAGATGTTGTGATAGGAGCCCATCACCCAGATCGTGCCGTCCCGCCGCAGCACGCGGCGGCATTCGGTCAGCCACTCGCGTGTGAAACGATCATAGGTGGCGAGGTCGTCGAAGCGGTCCCAGGCGTCGTCCACGCCGTCCACCAGGCTGTCGTCAGGCCGCCGAAGCTCGGTCTTGAGCTGCAGGTTATAGGGCGGGTCGGCGAAGATCGCATGCACCGAGGCGGGCGGCAGGCGCTTCAGGCTCTCGATGCAGTCTCCGCGCAGCACGCTGTCCAGCGGCAGGTCCAGCCCCGTTCCCACGCCCGCCACATCCCCCGACTCGTCATCCGCGCCAGCACCGGCCACGGCGCCACGACCCCGCGTCGCGCCGGGCCCAGCCCCCGACTCACCATGCCCATGCCCGAGTCGCCGCGTCAAGAAAGTGCCAGAATGGCTTGATCGACCGGGCTGAATCCGCGCCGGTGATGCGGACATGGACCAAGCCGCGCCAGGGCCTCCCGATGCGCCGGTGTGGGATAGCCGGCGTGCCGCGCGAAGCCGTAGCCGGGCCAACGAGCGCCGAGCCGTGCCATCGCCCGGTCCCGCACCACCTTCGCCACGATGGAGGCCGCCGCGATGGACAGCGACAGCCCGTCCCCGCCCACGACGCAGCGCACGGGGCAGGCCAGGCGCGGCGGCGCGTTTCCGTCGACGAGTGCAAGGACCGGCGGGACGGACAGCCGCGACACGGCCCGGGCCATGGCGAGATGGGTGGCGCGCAGGATGTTCAGCCGCCCGATCTCGCTTGCGCTGGCGGCGCCCACGCCGATCAGCGCGGTGCCATCGGCGCGCGCGGCCATCAGTGCGTCATAAGCGGCGTCGCGCCGCGCCGCGTCCAGCCGCTTGCTGTCGTCCAGCAGGGCGGTCAGCGCCTCGGGCGGGTGGCCCGGGAAGATCACGGCCGCCGCCATCACCGGCCCGGCCAGCGGCCCGCGCCCGGCCTCGTCCACCCCCGCCACGACACCGTCATGAGCGGATTCGAGCGAGAAATCGGGCCGCTGCGGCGGCAAACGAGGGGCGGCGGCGCGGGCCATCCTAGAGAATCAATCCCCCATCCACCGTCAGCGTCTGCCCGGTGACCATGGCGCCCGCGCAACCGAGGAAGAGAATCGCCTCGGCGATATCCTCCGGCACGCAGCGCCGGCCGAGCGGCGCGTTGGTGATGGACTGCGCCCGCTGCGCCTCGGTCCATTCGATCTGCCAGGTGCTGTCCACGGCGCCCGGCGCCACGGCGTTCACCCGGATCTCCGGCCCCAGCCCGCGGGCCAGGTGCTTGGTCAGCGCGATCACCCCCGCCTTGCTCGCCGCATAGGCCATGGAGGAGCCACGCCCGCTGAGCCCGGCGACCGAGGCGATGTTCACCACTGCTCCTCGCGTCGCCCGCAGCGCCGGCACCGCCGCGCGGGTCGTGCGGAAGAGGCCGACCAGATTCGTATCCAGCACCGCGTCCCAGAGTTCATCCGTGATTTCGTCCAGCGCATGGCCGGGGATGCTGCGCCTGGCGCCTGGCGTGCCTGCGTTGTTCACCAGCAGGTCCAGCCGCCCGAGCGCCGCCACCGCGGCCTCCACCATGGCCGCCTCCGTTCCCGTGCCAATGGCGCCGGGGGCCTCCACCACCGTCGCACCGGTGGCGCGCAGGGTGGCGGCGGCCTCGGGTCCCCGAGGATCGTCCGGCAGGAAGTTCAGGCCGATGGCGCAGCCATTTGCCGCCAGCTCCTTCGCCGTGGCGAGACCGATTCCCGAGGCGGCGCCGGTTACCAGCGCCGCGCGGCCGGCCAGATCGTAACGGGGCATGATCCCTCCCTCTCGTGTCGCCAGAATCGCCTTGGAAGAGGGTGAGGGGAAGAGGTCAGAGATCGCGGACGACGAATTCGTCGCCGGGGCCCAGCAGGCCAATGGCGCCACCGCGCAACCTTGCCGCCGCGGCCGCATCCCCGCGCAGCACCGCATCCAGGAAGGTCACCGAAAGCGCCGCGGCCCGGGCGTGATAGGTGCTGTCCGCGTAGCGCCCGCCCGCCTCCTGCTCATCCGCGAAGGAGGCATGCATCGCGCCGAGCAGCACGGCCAGCGCCCCGGGATTGCGCGACTGCTCGAAGGGCACGCGCCGCGCCGGGGCGCGGATGCCCTCGATATAGCCGTGGTCCTCGCTGCCGGTGATGTGCAGCAGCGGCACCACATAGCCGCCATAAGCCAGGCGTGGCGGCATTCCGACGGCCGGGATGGGAGACAGCGCCACTCCGGCTTTGAGGCGCGGATCGGGCAGGCCGAGGCCGCGGTCGCCGCCTGGAAGGCGCTCCCCCAGCATGTGCTGCACGGTCCAGGCGCCGAAGGAATGGCCGGCGATGGCAAGGCGCGTGGAATCGGCGCGCGGCGGCAGGTGGTTGAGCGCGAACTTCACGTCCAGCAACCGGTCGAGCGCCGCCTGCACGTTCAACGCCCCGGCGGCGAGCCCGACCATGCGATCGGCACCGCCGCGCCAAAGACTGTCGTCGGAGCCAGGATGCTGGAGATGGACAGCAAGGTAACCGCCCTCCGCCAGGGCCCCGCCAAGATAGGCCAGCCCTTCGCGCGAGCCGCCGAGGCCGGGGGAAATAAGGACCGCCGGCGCGGGGCCTGCCCCGGCGGGCTCGCGGATGAGCACAGGGATGTCGCGCGCGCGGGCGGCATCGCGCCAGGTGGTACGGGATTCGGTGATTCGGGCCTCCATCGGCCGTGGTGCGGCCGAGGGCGTGCCGGCGCAGCCGGGCCCGGCGAGGAAGGGCAGCAGGGCGGGCGCTCCGAGGAGCGCCCGGCGCTTCACAGGGGGATGTCGTAGGTCCGCCAGGGGGTGAGCTTCGCGACCCGGTCGTAAACCGCTCGGGCGCGGTGGTTGTCCTCGGCGGTGATCCAACGAATGACGCTCCAGCCCTTCCGGCGGCCTTCTTCGGCAATGGCGGCGATCAGCGCGTCGGCCACGCGCTTGCCGCGCATATGGGGATCGACGAAGAGATCGTCCAGGAAGCCACCGGTGCTGGCGGAGAGTGGGCGGGCGAAGGCGCGGAAATGCGCGAGGCCGACGGCGCGGCCTTCCCCATCCTCGGCCACGAAACCATGGGTTTCATGCGTGGGGTCCTGGATCCAGGCCCAGACGCGGTCCCGCATCTCCGGCGTCTGCGTGACGCGGTAGAATTCCGCGTAGCCGGCATAGAGGCGATCCCAGTCCGCGCGGTGGCGCTGCTCGGCGGAAACGACGCGAATCTCGTTCATGGTGCGTCCTTCAGGCGGAGATCAAGGCGTCCGGCGGTCTTCAGCGCCAGGAGCAGGGAGGAGACGTGCAGCCCATGATGCATCAGGTCATCGGCCAGCCCTTCGAGCACGCGCGCGAGGGGCAAGAGCTCCACCGTGATGTCCTCTCCGGCCTCATGATGCGTGATATCTGTCAGCGTGGCGCCCAGGGCCAGCACCGTGTGCACGCGGTTGCGATGCGTGGCCGGATTGGGGCTGAATGCGCCGACATAGCGCCATTCCGCCGCGGTGTAGCCGGTTTCCTCGCGCAACTCGCGCGCGCCCGCGATGGAAGGGTCCACATCGTCCTTGTCGACACCACCGGCCGGAAGTTCCAGCAGCCAGGCGCGCACGCCGTGCCGGTACTGGCGCACCAGCACCAGCTCATCCGCCGGCGTGATCGCCACCACATGCACCCAGTCCGGATAGGAGAGGGTGTAGAAGGGGTCGAGCACGTTGCCGCGCGCATCCCGCACCGCCTCCGCCGTCACGTCGATCCAGCGATCGCGCAGCGCGGTGCGGGAGGAGAGGACCTCCCATAGCGTTTCGGTCACTCGGCAGCGACCTTGGGCGTTTCCATATAGGCCTCCAGCGGCGCGCAGGTGCAGGCGAGATTACGGTCGCCATACACATTGTCCACACGCTTCACCGGCGGCCAGTACTTCTGGCCCGCGATCCAGGGCAGCGGGAAGGCGGCCTCCTGGCGCGAATAGGGGTGCGTCCAGCTTTCCGCCGTCACCTCCTCCGCGGTGTGCGGGGCGTTCTTCAGCGGATTGTCGGCCTTGTCCGACTTGCCCTGCTCCACCGCGCGGATTTCGGCGCGGATGGAGATCATGGCATCGACGAAGCGGTCCAGCTCCTCCTGCGGCTCGCTTTCGGTGGGCTCCACCATCAGCGTGCCCGCCACCGGCCAGGACATGGTCGGCGCATGGAAGCCGTAATCCTGCAGGCGCTTGGCGATGTCCTCGACCAGCACGCCGCCACCCTGCTGGAAGCCGCGGCAATCCAGAATGCATTCATGTGCCACCATGCCCTGGCGGCCGCGATAGAGCACGGGAAAGTGGCCATCGAGGCGCTTGGCGACGTAGTTGGCATTGAGGATCGCCACCTGCGTCGCCCGCGTCAGCCCCGCGCCGCCCATCATGCGGATATAGGCATAGGAGATCGGCAGGATGCTGGCGCTGCCGAATGGCGCGGCGGAGACGGGGCCGAAGCCCGTCGCCGGCCCAGCCTCGGCCACCATGGGATGGTTCGGCAGATGCGGCGCCAGATGCGCCGCGACGCCGATCGGCCCCACGCCCGGCCCGCCGCCCCCATGCGGGATGCAGAAGGTTTTGTGCAGGTTCAGGTGGCACACATCGGCGCCGATCGCCGCCGGGCTGGTCAGGCCCAGCTGCGCGTTCATGTTCGCGCCGTCCATATAGACCTGCCCGCCCGCCGCATGGACGGAATCGCAGATCGTGCGGATGCCCTCCTCGAACACGCCATGCGTGCTGGGATAGGTGATCATCAGCGCGGAGAGGTTCGCCGCATGTTGGTCGATCTTCGCGCGCAGGTCGTCGAGATCGACATTGCCGTCGCGGTCGCAGCCCACCACCACCACGCGCATGCCCGCCATCACGGCCGAGGCCGGATTGGTGCCATGGGCGGAGGACGGGATCAGGCAGATGTCGCGATGCCCCTGCCCATTTGCCTTGTGGAAGGCGCGGATCGCCAGAAGCCCGGCATATTCGCCCTGGCTTCCCGCATTCGGCTGCAGCGACACGGCCGCGAAGCCGGTGCAGGCGCAAAGCCAGGTTTCGAGACGCTTGATCATCTCGATATAGCCCCGCGCCTGATCCACCGGGGCGAAGGGATGGATGTCGGAGAAGCCGGGGAAGGTGACCGGAATCATCTCCGCCGTGGCGTTCAGCTTCATCGTGCAGGACCCCAGCGGGATCATGCTGCGATTCAGCGCGACGTCCTTGTCCTCCAGCCGCTTCAGGTAGCGCAGCATCGCGTGCTCGGCATGATGCGCGCGGAAGACGGCGGCGGTCAGAAAGGATGAGCGGCGCGCGAGCAAGGCCGGCAGGCGCCCCGGCGCGGCCAACTCGGCCAGCCCCAGGCGCTCGCATCCCGCGGCGGCGCAGAGCGCGACATCGAGCGCGATCAGCTCCTGCCGCGTCACCGTCTCGTCCAGCGCAATGGCAACGCAACCCGCATCGACGCGGCGCAGGTTGAAGCCGGCCTTCAGCGCGGCCTCCATCAGCGCATCGGCCTTGTCGCCGGCCTCGATCGCCACCGTGTCGAAGAAGCATTCGTGGCGCAGCTTGAAGCCCGCGCGCTCCGCCGCATCGGCCAGCAGGGTCGCCAGCAGATGGGTGCGGCGGGCGATGCGGGTCAGCCCCTCCGGGCCGTGCCACACGGCATACATGCTCGCCATCACGGCCAGCAGCACCTGGGCAGTGCAGATGTTGCTCGTCGCCTTCTCGCGCCGGATGTGCTGCTCGCGCGTCTGCAGCGCGAGCCGCATGGCCGGGCGCCCGGCAGCATCGACGGACACGCCAACCAGGCGCCCCGGCATCAGCCGCTTCAGCCCGTCCTTCACGGCCATGTAAGCAGCATGCGGGCCGCCATAGCCCATGGGCACGCCGAAGCGCTGGGTGTTGCCCACCACCACATCGGCACCCATCTCGCCCGGCGGCGTCAGGATGGTCAGCGCCAGGATGTCGGCGGCCACGATGGCCAGCGCGCCGGCCGCCTGGGCGGCGGCGATGGCGGGGGCGATATCGCGCACCTCGCCCGTGGTGCCGGGATAGGAGAGCACCACCGCGAAGGGCTTCAGGGCGGCATACTCCGCCGCGTCATCCGTCACATGGATGGTGACGCCCAGCGGCTCCGCGCGTGTGCGCAGCACCGCCAATGTCTGCGGGTGCAGGTCCGGCGCCGCCACCAGCGTCATGGACTTCGTCTTGTGCGCAGCCAGGGCAAGCGCCATCGCCTCGGCGGCCGCCGTCGCCTCGTCCAGCAGCGAGGCATTCGCCACCGGCAGGCCGGTCAGGTCGCAGACCATGGTCTGGAAGTTCAGCAGCGCTTCCAGCCGGCCCTGGGCGAGTTCGGCCTGATAAGGGGTGTAGGCCGTGTACCAGCCCGGATTCTCCAGCACGTTGCGCTGGATCACCGGCGGCACATGCGTACCGTTGTAGCCGCAACCGATCAGCGACTTCACGCGCAGATTCCGCTCCGACAGCGCGCGAAGCTCCGCGATGGCGGCGGCCTCGCCCACCGGCGGCGGCAGCGCGTCCAGATGGCTGTCGCGGATGGCCGACGGCACGGTGCGCCCGGCCAGGGCTTCGAGGCTGTCCACCCCCACCACGCGCAGCATGGCGGCGACCTGGCCCTCGGAGGGCCCAATGTGTCGGGTGGCGAAGGCGGCGGTGTCCTCCAGCGCCGCGAGTTGGTCGAGCGCGCTCAATTCCCTTCCTCCGCATGCTTTGCGTAGGCGTCCGCATCCATCAGCTTGCCGATATCGGCCGCGTCGCGCGGGGTGATGGTGAAGAACCAGCCCTCGCCCATCGGGTCTCGGTTCACCAGCCCCGGATCATCGACCAAGCCGCTATTCGCCGCGGCGATGGTGCCCGCCACGGGCGCGTAGATGTCGGAAGCGGCTTTCACGCTCTCCACCACCGCCACGGCCTCGCCCGCCTCCACCGCGCGGCCCGGCTCGGGCAGCTCGACGAAGACCACGTCGCCCAGCGCGTTCTGCGCATGGTCGGAAATGCCCACCGTCGCGGTGTCGCCATCCAGGCGGACCCATTCATGGCTCGCGGCGAAACGGGTCTGGCTCATGCGGTGGCTCCTGCGGCGCGCTTGTAGCGATGGGGAACGAAGGGGGTGGAAGCGATGCGCGCGGGAATGGTCCGGCCACGCACCATCAGTTCAAGCGCCGTGCCATCGGCGGCATGGTCGCGGGCGACATACCCCATGGCGACGGGGGCATTCAGCGAAGGCCCGAAGCCGCCGCTGGTCACCTCGCCGATGGTCGTGCCGCCGATGGCGATGGGCGTATGCGCCCGGGCGGGCTGGCGCCCATCCGGCAGGATGCCGACGCGCAGGCGCTTCGGGCCGTGGTCCAGCTCCTCCCGCACACGCTCGGCACCCGGGAAGTCCCAGGCCATGCGGCGGCGCTTGCCGAGGCTGAAGGTCAGCGCGGCCTCCACCGGGGAGGTCGTCTCGTCGATATCCTGGCCATAGAGCGGCAGCCCGGCCTCCAGCCGCAGGCTGTCCCGCGCGCCAAGCCCGGCCGGGACCGCGCCCACCGCCAGCAGCGCCCGGGCCACGGCATCGGCGCTCTCGGCGGGGATGCCGATTTCGTACCCGTCCTCCCCGGTATAGCCGGAGCGGGTGACGAGGGCCGGAACGCCGGCAACAGGGGTTTCCAGCACGCCCATGAAGGACATGGCGGCGACACCCTCGGCCAGCCCGGCCAGGATCGCTTCCGCCCCCGGCCCTTGCAGCGCCAGCAGCGCGCGATCGGGCCGCGGCACCAGCGAGACGCCCGCCGGCAGGGCAGCGCCGATCGTCTGGAGGTCCACCGCCTTGCGGGAGGCGTTCAGCACCAGGAACAGCCGGTCGCCCAGGTTGGCGACCATGAAGTCGTCGATGATCCCGCCCGATTCGGTCATCAGCAGGCCGTAGCGCTGGCGGCCGGGCTTCAGAGCCTGCACTTCAGCGGGCGTCACGCGCTCCAGCGCCGCCGCGGCGCCTTCGCCCCGCAGCTCCGCCTGGCCCATATGGGAGACGTCGAACAAAGCGGCGTCGGCCCGGCAGGCCTGGTGCTCGGCAATGATGCCCGCCGGGTATTGCACCGGCATGGCGTAGCCCGCGAAGCCCACCATGCGCCCGCCCAACTCGCGGTGCAGGTCGGCCAGCGGCGTTTCCAACAGCGTTTCGGTATCGGCCACGTATCCCCCAGGGCCGCACGAAGGCAGCCGGTTCAGATCGTGGCCCCCCTCTGTCCCGGAACCTGAGAGATTCGGGAAGCGGGCTTCCCTTACTCCGTCGGTGCCATGGCCTGTTCAGGCCACGGGCTTTCCAGAGGCCCCTTCTCCGCGCGGTCCTTCTGCCTGAGCGTTTCCGGGGGCCGGTTGCGCCTTCGGCGGAGGCAGCCCGGCAGGCCGGGGCGCCCCTCTCTCCCGCGCGGTATCAGCGGGTGCGGCAGTGGTGCCCGAATGCGACGTCTGGCGCAACCACCAAGGCGCGCCGATCAGCCTGGCCGCCGGCGCGCCTGCCAGCCCGCCCCTCCAGCGCGACCGTCACCGGACGCCGCGCCGCCGGTTGGCCGCCAACTGCTCGGGCGTCAGCTGGAAGCCGAGCAGGATCGCCCTCTCCGCGGCCCGCTGCACATTGCCGGGGATGCGGACCATCATTTGCTCGCCTTGGGCGGTGCTGCGCCGCTCCCCATTCGCGAAGGTCACCTGCAGCGTGTCCGTTGCCTTGTTGAGGACGCGGCCCTCGGCCTCATCCGTCACGGCAATCATGTAGGGCAGCTCGGCCGCGCGGCCCGAGGCGGCGGGGCCGCGCTCGGCCGCCACCTGCACCACCAGCGTCACGTCCAGCCCGGTATCGCGGGGGGCATAGTCGCAGCGCGCCTGGAAGCCGGTCATCCGGGCGTCCACCTCCAATGCGCCCGGGTCCGGCGTGGCGCCGGGACGGTACCGGGTGAGGTCCACCGCCTCGGCCAGCAGCGCCACCCGGGGGCAGGGCGCCTGGGGCCGCTGCTGCAGCACGCTGCCCTCGCCACCGCAGCCGGCCAGGAGGGGCAGGGCCGCAAAGGCCAGGAGGATCGATCGGGTCACGCGGGAGCACTCCTCGCCCGGAGCCCGCGAAGCAGGAGCCCGTGAACGGTCTTGCAACGGCGTCATCGGCTACACCCTGTGCGGCCGGGCCCAGGGCAGCTAGGATCGCGCCGCCCACGGTCCGGCCGGGGGCTGTACGCGCCGGCGCCGAAGGACCAAGTGGCACGCCATGGACCAGACCGCAAACATCCCCGGGGCCGCCGTGAAGCCCATTCTCAAGGTGCTGCTGGCCGGCCCGCGCGGTTTCTGCGCAGGCGTGGACCGTGCCATCAAGATCGTGGAGCTGGCGATCCAGCGCTTCGGCGCGCCCGTCTATGTGCGGCATGAGATCGTCCACAACCGCTTCGTGGTGGAGGGGCTGGAGGCCAAGGGCGCCATCTTCGTCGAGGAGCTGGACGAGATCCCGGATGATGGCCAGCCCGTGATCTTCTCGGCCCATGGGGTGCCGAAATCCGTTCCCGCCGCTGCCCAGGCCCGCCAGATGCTGTTCCTGGACGCCACCTGCCCCCTGGTCAGCAAGGTCCATCGCGAGGCCGAGCGCCATTATTCCGGCGGCAGCCATATCCTGCTGATCGGCCATGCCGGCCATCCCGAGGTGATCGGCACCATGGGCCAGCTGCCCGAAGGTGCCGTGACGCTGGTGGAGGATGCCGAGCAGGCGGCCCTGGTGCAGCCGCCCGAGGGCCCGCTGGCCTATGCCACCCAGACCACCCTTTCCATCGACGACACCACGGCCGTGCTGGACGTGCTGCGCGCCCGCTTCCCGCATATGTCGGCCCCGGTGAAGGGGGACATCTGCTACGCGACCACCAACCGCCAGGCGGCGGTGAAGGCGATCGCCGCGCAATGTGACCTCATCGTCGTGGTGGGTGCGCCGAATTCCTCCAATTCCGTCCGGCTGCGGGAGGTGGCGGAGCGCGCCGGCTGCCCACGCGCCGTGCTGGTGCAGCGCGGGCGGGACTTCGATCCCGCCATGGCCGACGGCCTCGGCACGGTCGGCATCTCGGCCGGCGCGAGCGCGCCGGAGGTGCTGGTGGAGGAGGTTGTCGAGCGGCTGCGGGAGCGCTTCGACGTGCGGATCGAGAACCTCATCGTCGCCGAGGAAACGGTCATCTTCAATCTCCCCCGCCCCCTTCGGACCCCCTCCGCCGGCCGGCCCGTCGCCGCCGCGGAATAGACCCCAGGGAAGGGCCCGGCGCTTGCCGTTCCGCCCCGGCTGATGCATGGACCCCCGCCCCCGGGGTTTCGGAGGGGGGGTTCCATGGCCGTCTATACCGAGGTGTCCGACGAGGCGCTGCGCGCCTTCCTGTCCGGCTACGAGCTGGGCGAGCTTCTCGCCTTCCGCGGCATCGCGGAGGGGGTGGAGAACAGCAACTACGCCCTGAAGACCACCGGCGGCGACTTCATCCTGACCCTCTACGAGAAGCGCGTGGACCCGGCCGAGCTGCCCTGGTTCCTCGGGCTGATGCGGCACCTGGCGGCGCATGGCCTGGCCTGCCCCGAGCCCGTGGCGGGGCGCGACGGGGAGGCGTTGCGGGAACTCGCCGGCCGCCCCGCCGCCATCTGCACCTTCCTGCCCGGCGTCTGGCCGCGTCGCCCCTCGGTCGCGCATTGCGGCCCACTGGGCGCCGCCCTCGCCTCTCTCCACGCCGCGGGCCAGGGCTTCACGGCCGAGCGCCCCAACGCCCTCGGCCCCGATGGCTGGTCCCCCCTGCTGGAGCGCTGCCGCCCGAACGGGGACACGGTGCAGGCCGGGCTCTGCGCCGAGCTGGATGGGCATCTCGGCGACATCCTGCGGGACTGGCCACGCGATCTGCCGCGCGGCCAGATCCATGCCGACCTCTTCCCCGACAACGTCTTCTTCCTTGACGGCGAGGACCGGAAGCCGCGGGTTTCGGGCCTGATCGACTTCTACTTCGCCTGCACCGACACGCTGGCCTATGACGTGGCCATCTGCCTCAACGCCTGGTGCTTCGAGCAGGACCTGTCCTTCAACGTCACCAAGGCCCGCGCCCTCCTGGCCGGGTACAACGCCGCCCGCCCCCTGTCCGGGGCCGAGCTGGCCGCGCTGCCCGTGCTCTGCCGCGGCGCCGCGCTGCGCTTCCTGCTGACGCGCCTCTACGACTGGACCAACACCCCGCCCGGAGCCCTCGTGACCCGCAAGGATCCCCTCGAATATCTGCGCCGCCTGCGCTTCCACGCCGCCGCCGAAGGGATTTCCGCCTATGGCATCTGAGGACGGCGCCGCGGCCGAGGGACTGGTCGAGATCTGGACCGACGGTGGCTGCAAGCCCAATCCCGGCCCCGGCGGCTGGTCCGCCATCCTGCGCTTCGGCGGCCATGAGAAGGAGCTGTCGGGCTACGATCCCGCCACCACCAACAACCGCATGGAGCTGACCGCCGCCGCCTCGGCGCTCGAAGCGCTGAGAAAGCCCTGCCGCGTGGTGCTGCATACGGACAGCGAGTATGTCCGCAACGGCGTGACGCGCTGGGTCCACGGATGGGTGCGCAACAACTGGCGCAACGCGGCCAAGGATCCGGTGGCGAATTACGAGCTGTGGCAGCGTCTTCTGGCTGCCGCCAAGCCGCATCAGGTAGAATGGCGCTGGGTGCGCGGCCATGCCGGTGACGTCATGAACGAACGGGCGGACAAGCTGGCAACGGCGGCGCGGATAGGGCTGGGGAAATAGCCCCAGCCCAAGGCCGCTGGAGCATTCTCCGTTCACTGGCGCTCACGGCGAATGCTCCAGATCGACATTTGCAGAGCGGATCCACGCCCTGCAGCGATCCGCCCTAGCTCGGCGTGATGCCGGCCGCCTTCACCAGCGGCTCCCACTTCACCATTTCCGACTGAAGCCATCGCGCGGCGGTTTCCGGCGTCGTGTCGGACCGCGTCTCGATCGTCATCTCGCTGAAGCGCTGCCGGACGCGATCCTCCCGCATCACCTTGTTCACGCTCTCATTCAGCATCCGCACGATTTCCGGGGGCGTGCCGGCGGGGGCGAAGAGCATGTGCCAGGTATAGGCCTCGTATCCCGGTAGCCCCGCCTCGCCAAAGGTGGGGACATCCGGCAGCTGCGGCATCCGGCGGGCCGAGCTGATGGCCAGCCCCCTGGTCGTGCCGCGCTGCACGCTGGCCACGCCATCAGAAGCGACGTTGAGGAACATCGTCAGATTGCCGTTCAGCAGGTCCGGTATGGCCGGCGCCGAGCCGCGATAGGGGATGTGGTTGACCTTGAGGCCGCCCGCCTGGTGCAGGAATAGCTCGGTGGCCAGGTGAACCGCCCCGCCGGCGCCGGAACTGCCGTAGTCGTACTTGCCCGGGGAGGCGCGGAACAGCTCCATCAGCTCCTTGAGGGACTTGGCCGGGACGTTGTTGTTCACCATCAGCAGCATCGGGATGACGCCGACCAGGGCGACAGGCTGGAAATCGCCGACCGGATCAAAGCTCAGATTGCTGAAGAGCGGCCGCAGCACCGAATGCGCCACGGTGCTGTAGAGGAAGGTGTAGCCATCCTTCGCGGATTTCGCGACGGCCTCGGTCCCGACGACCACGCCGGAGCCAGTGCGGTTCTCGACGACGAAGCGCTGCGACAGGGTGTTGGACAATCCATCCGCCACCAGCCGCGCCGCCACATCCGTCGGCCCGCCGGCCGCGAAGGGGCAGATGAAGCGGACCGGCTGGTTCGGCCATGCGTCCCGCGCATTCGCCAGGGCCGGCGCCGCCAGGCCCAAGGAAGTGGATAGCTGCAGAAACGCACGACGCCTCACCTGGACCATTGCTTCCTCCTGCGATGCTTGATGCATCTTCGCCGGAAGTGTTCCACCGCCGCCCAGGCCGTGACAACCAATGATTCGGGCCGGGACGCGGCCGGAGCCCGTCAGCCCCCGATGACCTTCAAACAGGTCACCGGGTCGCTCAGCAGCAGCTTCCCCATGCCGGCGTAGTGGCGTTGCTGGATCTGCCTGTGCTGCGCCGCAACCGGGAGGTCGCGCAACCACCTCGGCAGTGGTGAGGCGTGATACATCACGTCGCGGCCACCCACACGCCCGTCTAGGTGCTCTGCGCGAGAAGGCCTCGTCCTTCAGCGTCCCGCTCAAAGGTGTGGCGCATTCAAACTTGGCGTGGAAGTTGTTCCCGATCACGCTGTTGGAGCCGAGCTCGCAGCCAGGGGCAGGTTCGACGGGAGCGGGCTGGCCGATGCTCTCCAGCAGCCTTCGCAACAACCACCTCCGTCCGCGACCGATACCTGGCCCGATGGCGGGTCAGCGTGCCTCGCTGCGCAAGTGCTGCTCACGCAGGAAGATGAAGAGACCCGCGCCGATGATGATGACGGCACCGGTCATGGTCAGTGGCCCGATCACCTCGCCGAAGAAGAGGTAGCCGAAGAGCATGCCCCAGAGGATCAGCGTGTACTGATACGGCACGACCACGGAAGCCGGCGCGATCCGCAGCGACTGGTTCACGCAGAGATTGCCGCCAAGCGAGCCGATGCCGAGAAAGAGCATCAGGACGAGGTCCAGGGCCCCGGGCGGCGTCCAGCCTTGGGTCAGCACCAGCGCACCGCCGAAGAGGAGGGCAGCCAGGAGCTGCGCCGTCATCAGCACCGTCCCGGGCGTGCCCGCCAGCTTGCGGGTGGCGATCAGGAAGAGGGCATAGCTGAAGCTTCCCGCCAGAGCGCAAACCGCGCCGAAGGAAAGGGAATCGGGCGAGGGATGCAGAGCCAGCACCACGCCGCCGAAGCCCACCGCCACGGCCGTCCAGCGGCGCCAGCCCACCCGCTCGCCCAGCAGGAAGGGAGAAAGGGCGGTCACGTAGATCGGGCCCGCCATGTAATAGGTTATGACCTCTGCCAGGGGCAGCTCGGTTAGGGCCCAGAAGAAGAGCGAGGTCTCCAGCGTGGAGAAGACCACGCGGAGCAGCTGCAATCCCGGGCGTGGCGCCTGAAGAAAGGCGTAGGGGCCGGCCCTGCGAATAAAGGGCGCCATGGCGCAGAGCCCGGCGATGCTGCGCACCAGCACCAGCTGCCCGACCGCGTAGGCACCCACCAGCCACTTGCCGAGCGTGTCATTGACGGCAAAGAGCAGCACGCCAAGCAGCATCATGGCGACGCCGCCGGTGGCGCCCTTGGGCATGGCGCCCAGGCGCGGGAATGCGGACACGGCGATATTCCACCCTTTGCGGCCCTTCTCGCCCGGAATGAGGGGAGCCACCCGCAGCACTAGCGAGACAGCATCCCGTTGCAAAGCCCATGATGGCGCGATCGGTGTGCCGGCATGCTTGCGCCCTACCGCTGCAAGCCGGTCGGCACCCGGCCAACTTCGTTCCGCGCCAATGTGCACCAATGGCGGCAGGTCGCAGCAATCACCATCCACTCGCGTCGCTTAGGCGATCTGCGCCACGCGTTCCTGTTCGTCACGGCGGTGGCGAGTGCGCGCTCCTACCCCGCCAGCACGACGGGGCACTTGCCGCGGGTGACGCCAGTGCAGAGCAGGTTCCGCCGAGACGGCCGACCACTCCGCCGGCACCTCCGCCATGCTGCCCATGCTCGCCCTCGGCATTCCCGGTTCCGCCACCTCGGCGGTGATGCTGGGCGGGCTGATGATCTGGGGCCTCGATCCCGGCCCCATGCTGTTCATCGAGCAGCGCGACTTCGTCTGGGGCGTGATCGCATCCATGTATCTGGGCAACGTCATCGGCGTCATCCTGGCGCTGGCGGCGGTTCCGCTCTTCGCGGCGATGCTCTCGGTCTCCTTCTCTATCATCGGGCCCATCATCGTCACCGTCTGCCTCGTCGGGGCCTATACCGTCGCCAGCTCGCCCTTCGATCTCTGGCTGGCGCTGGTGTTCGGCGCCGTGGGCTACGCGATGAACAAGCTGGACTACCCGCTCGCGCCGCTCGTCCTTGCCATGGTTATCGGCGACAAGGCCGAGGACGCCTTCCGCCAGTCCATGCGGATGTCCGGCGGCGCTTGATGTGCTCTGGTCCAACGCGCTGGTCGGAACGCTCTCCACCATCGCCCCCCTCTTCCTGCTCTGGCCCTTGGCCTCGGCGGTCATCGGCTGGCGCCGGACCAGCAAGACCATGAAGGCGGCCCAGGCGGAGTCCAGTACATGAAGATCGCCTTTCTCGGCTTGATGGGCGCGCCCATGGCGCGCAACCTCCATGCGGATCTCCACCGCGATCTGATCGCGGCTGACGGCGATCCCGATCGTTCCGCCCTGATGCTGGAATCGGAGCAGCGCAACCCGCCCCGCAAAGAGGACCGACGACTTGACCGACGACGCGAACGACTACCGCAAGCCCGGCGAGCTGCGCTCCCGCGCCTGGTTCGCCCGCCAGGACAAGATGGGCTTCTACTACCGATCCTGGCTGCGCAACCGCGGCCTGCCGAACGACCAGTTTGATGGCCGCCCGGTCATCGGCATCTGCAATACCTGGTCCGAGCTGACGCCTTGCAACGGCCATTTCCGCACCATCGCAGAGCATGTGCGCTACGGCATTCTTGAGGCCGGCGGCTACCCCTTGGAATTCCCCGTGCTGAGCCTGGGCGAGACGCAGATGCGCCCGACGGCCATGCTCTACCGCAATCTCGCCTCCATGGATGTCGAGGAGGCGCTGCGCGCCAACCCGCTGGACGGCGTGGTGCTGCTGATGGGCTGCGACAAGACCACACCCGCCCTGCTGATGGGTGCGGCGAGCGTCGATCTGCCCACCATCGGGGTTTCGGGCGGGCCGATGCTGAGCGGCCATTACCGCGGGCAGAAGATCGGCTCCGGCACCAACACCATCTCCATGAGCGAGCAGCTCCGCGCCGGCGAGATCACGCTGCGCGAGTTCCACGAGGCCGAGGGCGCCATGTCGCGCTCCGCCGGCAGCTGCATGACCATGGGCACCGCCTCCACCATGGCTTCGATGGTCGAGGCGCTGGGCGTCGGCCTGCCCGGCAATGCCGCGATCCCCGCTCCCGATGCCCGCCGCAATGAGCTGGCCCGCCTCGCCGGCCGCCGCATCGTGGAGATGGTGCGCGAGGACCTGCGCCTCTCGGGGCTGCTGACCCGCCAGGCCTTCGAGAACGCGATCCGCACGCTGGCCGCCATCGGCGGTTCCACCAACGCCGTGGTGCACCTGCTGGCCATCGCCGGGCGGCTCGGCGTCCCGCTCGAGCTGGAGGATTTCGACCGACTGGCGAGCGAGGTGAACTGCCTTGTGAATCTCCGCCCCTCCGGCGAGCATCTCATGGAAGATTTCTACTACGCCGGGGGCCTGCCCGTGGTGCTGCGGGACCTGGTGGAGCGGAACCTCCTCCACCGCGACGTCATCACCGCCAACGGCCGGACGCTCGCCGAGAACGTGGCCGACGCCCAGTGCTGGAACCGCGACGTCATCCATTCCTACGAAGCCCCGTTCAAGCCGCAGGCTGGCATCGCGATCCTGCGCGGCAACCTTTGCCCCGACGGCGCGGTGATCAAGCCCTCCGCCGCTTCGCCGCACCTGCTGCAGCATACCGGCCGCGCCGTGGTGTTCGAGAGCATCGAGGACCTGCACGCCCGCATCAATGACGAGGATCTCGACATCGACGAGACCTGCATCATGGTGCTGAAGTATTGTGGCCCGAAGGGCTATCCCGGCATGGCGGAGGTGGGAAACATGCCCCTGCCACCCAAGCTTCTGCGCCAGGGCGTGCGCGACATGATCCGGATCTCCGACGCCCGCATGTCCGGCACCGCCTACGGCACCGTCGTGCTGCATGTGGCGCCGGAGGCTATGGCCGGCGGTAACCTGGCCCTGGTGCAGAACGGTGACACCATCGCCCTGGACGTTCCAGCGCGCAGCCTGCACCTGCATGTTGACGAGGCCGAGCTGACCGCCCGCCGCGCCGCATGGGTGCCGCCGCCAACCCCGCTGGCCGAGCGCGGCTATACCCGCATGTATGTCCAGCACGTGCTGCAGGCGGACAAGGGCGTGGACCTCGACTTCCTCGTCGGCAACAGCGGCTCGCCCGTTGCGCGCGACAACCACTGAACGAACTGCCTAGACTAACCAAAGGCCGAAAAGGCCGCCGCGCCCACAACGGGCGCATGTCACGGAAACGACCAGGAAAGGAAAAGGAACATGTTCACCCTGCACCGGCGCGCCCTCCTGGGCGCGTCGCTCGCCGCGCCCTTCCTCGCGGGCCGGGCGCTGGCCCAGGCGACCCGTCTGCGCTTCGCCCACCCCCATCCCGATTCGGACAGTTGGAACGCCGCCGCGAAGCTCTTCGCCGATCAGCTGCGCGATCGCACCAATGGCGCCCTGACGGTGCAGGTCTTTGGCAACGGTGCGCTCGGCAGCGATCCCACGATCATCTCGGCGGCCCGCGGCGGCACGCTGGATATCGTGCTGACCGGCAATCCCTTCTTCACGGGTCTGGCGCCAAAGCTGAACGCGCTCGATCTTCCCTTCCTCTTCCGTGATCGCCGCCACGTCGCGGCGGTGCTCGACGGCGAGATCGGCCGGACCCTGATCGGCGAGCTTGAGCCGCACGGGCTGGTTGGGCTGGGCTTCTGGGACATCGGCTTCCGCAACATCACGAATTCCCGCCGCCCGGTGAACGAGGCGGCCGACCTGCGTGGGCTGAAGATCCGCACCACCCCCAATCCCGCCCATATCAAGGCCTTCCAGCTCCTCGGCGCCAACCCGCTGCCCATGCCCTTCACCGAGCTGTTCACGGCCATGGAGACGCGCGCGGTGGACGGGCAGGAGAACCCGACCACGCTGATTCGCAATGCGCGCTTCTACGAGGTGCAGAGGCATCTCAGCCTGACCCGCCACGCCTACACCGCCGGGATTCTGGCGATGAGCAAGCGGCGCTACGAATCCCTCTCGCCCGCACATCGCGAGGCGGTGATGGCTGCCGCCGCTGCCATTGGCCCGCAGCAACGGCAGATGAACGAGGAGGCAGATGCGGAGGCTCTGGCGGACTTGAAGAAGCACGGGATGGTCACGGTGGAGGCGCCGAATCGCGACAGCCTGGCGGCCCTGGTGGCCGAGCCGGTACGGCACGACTATGTCGAGCGCTTCGGCTCAGCCCTTCCGGACGCGATCGCCGGCAGCGCGGGCTGAGGGTCGGGCGATGCGCGTCGTCGATCTCAGCATGCCTGTCGCGCCCCATTTCCGCTGGCGCACCCAGCTTTCCATCACGGGCGATATCGCGGCCGGCGACCAGTTCCGCGTCTCGCGGCTGGACACGACCTGCCACGGCTTCACCCATGTGGATGCCCAGGCCCATATCCTCGCAGATGCACCAACCATCGAGGCCACGCCGCTGGACCGCGTCGTCGGAGCCTGCCGGGTGCTGCGGCTGGAGGGTGTGGCGCCAGAAGAGGAGATCGGACCAGACCGTCTCGCTGCCGCGGATCCCGGCGGCACGGAAGGGGAAATCCTGCTTCTTGCCTCCGGCTGGGACCGGCAGCGTGACAGCACCAAGGCCGAGTTCTGGCGCCATGCACCTTGGCTGAACCGAGCCGCGGCCGAGTGGCTCGCCTCCCGCAGGCCGTCGGCCGTTGCCTTCGACTTTCCGCAGGATTACCCAATCCGGCTGCTGCTGGATCAGATCGAAGTGCCCTTCGACCAGCATGTGACCCATGACGTGCTGCTCCGTTCGGGCGTGACGCTGATCGAGTACCTCGTGAACACCTCGGCGCTGCGCGAGCCGCGCTGCCTTCTCTCCGCGGCGCCCATCAAGATCCCGGGCGCGGACGGGGCCCCGGCGCGGGTGCACGCGGTCGAGGGTCTGAGGGTATGAGGCAGGCGGTGGACCGCGCCTTCGCAGTGGTGGAAGCGATGCTGGCCCTGGCCATGGCGGCGATGGTCGTCATGGTCTTCGGAAATGTCGTGATGCGCTATCTGCTCGACAGCGGCATCATGATCAGCGAGGAGATGTCGCGCTTTCTTTTCCTCTGGCTGACCTTCATCGGGGCCGTGGTGGTGCTGCGGCGTGGTGGCCATCTCGGCTTCAGCACCGTGGTGAAGGCGCTGCCACATGGCGGCCGGCTGCTCTGCCGGGCGCTGTCCGGGTCCCTGACCTTGCTGGTCTGCCTCGTCTTCCTTTGGGGAGCCTGGCCGCTGGTGCAGGTCAACATGGACAACCTCTCACCGGTTTCCGGCCTTCCACTGGGCTGGGCCTACGCCTCCGCGCTGCTTTCCGGCATCGGGCTCTGCCTGCTTGGGCTGGCGGATCTCGTCCTGGCATTGCGTGGGGAGGAGCCGGCCGCTCCGGCGGAGCCGATGGGGGAAGCCGGCGCGTGACGCTGCTCCTCTTCGCGGGCGTGCTGCTCGGCGCCATGGCGCTCGGCATGCCCATCGCCTTCGCCCTGATGCTCTCCTCCCTCGCGCTGATGCTGCACCTAGATGGCATCGACGCGCAGGCCATGGCGCTGCAGATGATCAACGGCGCGGACAGCTTCGCCCTGCTGGCCGTGCCCTTCTTCATCCTGGCGGGCGAGGCGATGACCGCGGGCGGCCTCTCCCGCCGCCTGGTCCAGCTTGGCATGGCCCTGTTGGGCCATGTGCGTGGCGGGCTTGGCTACGTTGCCGTGGTAGCGGCGATCTTCCTTGCCTCCGTCTCCGGCTCGGCCGTGGCGGATACCGCAGCGCTGGGCGCGATCCTGATCCCGATGATGCGGCGCGCCGGCTACGACGTGCCCCGTGCGGCAGGGCTCATGGCCGCGGGCGGCATCATTGCCCCGGTAATTCCGCCGTCCATCGGCTACATCGTCTTCGGCGTCGCCTCGAACGTCTCGATCACAGCGCTCTTCCTCGCCGGCATCGTCCCAGGCCTGCTGATGGGTCTCGCGCTCGCCGTCACCTGGTGGTTCTGCGCCCGGTCCGAGAAGGCGACCATGCTGCCCCGGGCTTCCTGGGCGGAGCGCGGCCGCGCACTGCGCGACGCATTGCTGGCCCTCATGCTGCCGGTGATCATCGTCGGCGGGCTGCGCTTCGGTATTTTCACCCCAACCGAGGCGGCGGTGGTCGCCGCCGTGTATGCGCTGTTCATCGGCATGGCGGTGTACCGGGAACTGCACTGGCGCGACGTCCCGGAGGTGCTGCTGGCCGCGGTCCGAACCTCGGCGGCAGTGATGTTCCTCGTCGCCGCGGCCGCCGTCTCCGGCTACATGATCACCATCGCCGACGTGCCCTCCGAGGTTCAGGCGCTGCTGGAGCCGTTTGCCGGTGACCCGCGCCTGTTGATGCTCGCCATCATGGTGCTGGTCGTCATCGTCGGCACGGCGCTGGACTTCGTGCCCACCATCCTGATCCTCACGCCCGTGCTGATGCCGGTGGTGCGCTCCGCCGGCATCGATCCAGTCTATTTCGGCGTGCTGTTTATCATGAACAACGCCATCGGCCTGCTCACCCCGCCGATCGGGTCGGTGCTGAACGTGGTCTGCGCCGTGGCCAGGGTGGAAATGGGCCCGGTGATGCGCGGCGTGATGCCCTTCCTGGCCGCGCAGCTCGCTGTGCTCTTCCTGCTGGTTCTCTTCCCGCAGGTCGTCACCGTACCGCTGTCCTGGTTCCGCTGACCCCGCTCCCGCTGCAAGGACCCCGATGAACTACGAGATCCTGTTCCGCGACCTCGGCGACCGCCGGATCCGCTTTGCCCTGACGGGGGCCAAGGGAGGCTTCTCCCGTACCCTGCTGGGGCAGGTTCCGGCCATTCCCTGGCTGGAAGCCACTGTTCTCTGTGACCTGGACCCGGAGGGCGTTCTGGCCCTGCTGCGGGAACTGCGCCTCCCCAGTGGCGCTGCCGTGATCTGCGAGGACGCGGAGGCGGCGCGCTCCGCCGCTGCCGCGGGGCGGATAGCGGTGGTGCGCGACCACGCGCTGCTGGCGGAAGTGCCGCACGACATCGTGGTGGAGGCCACCGGCCAGCCCGAGACCGGCGCCCGCATCGCACTGAACGCCATCGAGCGGGGCGCCCATGTCGCAATGGTCAGCAAGGAGGTGGATTCGGTTGTCGGGCCGCATCTGAACCGCCTCGCGGCCGATCGGGGCCTGGTCTACACCACCGCCGATGGCGACCAGCCTGCCAACCTCATCGGTCTCGTCACCTGGGCGCGGCTGCTCGGGCTCGAGGTGGTCGCGGCGGGCAAGTCCAGCGAGTACGACTTCGTCTTCGATCCCGCCACGGGCCGTGTCACCTGGACCGACCGGCAATGCGACGCGCCCGGCCTCGCGGATCTCTGGAGCCTGGGCGAAGATGTGGCCGCCACCCTCTCACGCCGCTCCGAGGTCCTGGCGGCGCTCCCCCAGAGCGCGACGCCAGACTATTGCGAGATGAACGTCGTCGCGAACTCCACCGGGCTGATCCCCTCGCGTGATGCGCTGAACTACCCGTTCTGCCGTATCACCGAACTGGCGGACATCTTCGTCCCACGGGAGAACGGCGGCCTGCTGGACCGCACGGGCGTGGTGGACGTGTTCAACCTGCTCCGCCGCCCGGATGAGATGAGTTTCGGCGGCGGCGTCTTCGTCATCGTCCGCTGCATAGACGCGGCCACCTGGGAGCTGCTGCGCGGCAAGGGACACGTGGTCTCGCGCGATGGCCGCCACGCCTGCATCTTCCTCCCCTATCACCTGATGGGTGTGGAGACGCCGCTCTCCCTGCTCTCCGCCGTGCTGCATGGCCGCGCCTCGGGCAGCGACACGCAGCGCGTGCATGCTGTGATGGTGGCCCGCGCCGATCGCGACTTCCGCGCAGGCGAGGTGCTGCACATGGGCGGCCATCACCATGTCATGGAGGATTGCACCGCGCTCCTCCTTCCCGTGAAGGAGGCTGCCGGCCTCGCACCATTCTATCTTGCGGCCAACAAGCCCCTGCGCGCCGATGTGCCGCGCGGCAGCCTGATCGCGGAGGAGGCGGTGGATCTCGACGGATCGCTGCTGCAGGCGCTGCGCCGCGATACGCTCGTTCCTGCCGTCTGAACCGCCCGGAGAATGCCTATGAGCCAGACCCGTCCGCGCCACCAGGGCGTCTTCCCCGTGGTCCCGACCATTTTCGACGAACGCGGCGAACTGGACCTGGAGGGCCAGAAGCGCTGCGTGGACTTCATGATCGAGGCAGGCTCGAACGGCCTCTGCATTCTCGCAAACTTCTCCGAGCAGTTCGTTCTCTCGGACTGGGAGCGGGAAGTGCTGATGGCGGCCATCCTGGAGCATGTGGCCGGGCGCGTGCCGGTGATCGTGACCACCACCCATTTCGCCACCCGTATCTGCGCTGAGCGGTCCCGCCAGGCCCAGGCGGCAGGTGCCGCCATGGTGATGGTCATGCCACCCTATCACGGCGCAACGATCCGCGTGGCGGAGGCAGGGATCTACGACTTCTTCAGGGGCGTGTCGGAAGCGATCGACATCCCGATCATGATCCAGGACGCGCCGGTCAGCGGCACCACCCTGTCCGCCGCCTTCCTCGCCCGGATGGCGCGGGAGATCGACCAGGTCTCTTATTTCAAGGTCGAGGTGCCCTTCGCGGCCGCGAAGCTGCGGGAGCTGATCGCCCTCGGCGGCCATGCGGTGGAGGGCCCCTGGGACGGAGAGGAGGCCATCACCCTGATGGCCGATCTCGATGCCGGCGCCACCGGCGCAATGACCGGCGGCGGCTTTCCCGATGGCATCCGCCAGATCGTGGACGCCTATCGCGAGGGACGGCGGGAGGAGGCCGCCCGGGCCTATCAGCACTGGCTGCCGCTGATCAACTACGAGAACCGCCAATGCGGTCTGCTGGCGGCCAAGGCGCTGATGAAGGAGGGCGGGATCATCGGCTGTGACGCGCCTCGCCCGCCGCTGCAGCCACTGCACCCTGCCACCCGCGCCGGGCTGGTGGAAATCGCGCAGCGCGCGGGCGCGCTGGTGCTCCGCTGGGGGCGTTGATGCATGCCTGTCATCATGCCTAACTGATCGAAGGAGCGCCGTCGGCTGGCACTGGTCGTGGCCCAAAAATTCTGGGTCGGCTGCTCATTGGCCATGGCCACAGGCACAGACCATACAGAATGGCCTGCGCCATGAGCCGAACACGATCACCCCGCGCGGGCCGGTAAGCAGACCACTACCGTCCGACATCTTTTTCGAGTTGCAGTTACCTGGACCGCAGTTCGGTGCAGGTTTCCCCGCCGAAATTTCCCATCGTTCGGGCTTGATGGTCAGCTGCAACGACAATAGACGCCGTCACGAAGAACGGGATGTTCATCGGCGGCTCTGAAAGCAACCTCAACAAGTTCAGCGATTTCGTATTTCCGCCAGATGATCAAAGCGCCGGACAAAGTTCCCGAGACCCTGGGTCTGCGACCGCAACTCGATGATGAAATCGCCAAGTTCGGAAGCGGGTACCTGCGCCTGAACCTCGTCCCAGCCTTCCCAGCCTTCCTTGGCGGCAAAGCCTAGGATCTGCCCTCGCCTGCCTGTCAGCAATCGCTGCACCGTGGAGGTGAAGTCGCTCGGCACCGAGACGACTACCTCATCCACCGGTTCCAGAAGCACCGGACCGGCCTTGGCCAACCCTTCCTGCATGGCCATGCGGGTGGCGGTCGCGAAGGCCATGTCGCTGCTGTCCACAGTGTGGAAGCCGCCATCCAGCAAGGTGACCGCGACATCAACCACGGCGTGGCCCAGCGGGCCCTTCCGCGTGGCCTCCTCTGCCGCCTGGGCCACGGCCGGGGTGAAGCGCTTCGGGACCGCTCCGCCCACGACCTTCTCATCGAAGTGGAAGCCGGACCCACGCGGCCGGGGTGCGATCTGCAGCTTCACATCGGCGAACTGCCCGTGTCCGCCAGTCTGCCGCTTCAGGCGCGCATGCTGGGTGACTGCGTGGCGGATCGTTTCCCGGAAGGCAACCTGGGGCTGGGATGTGCGCAGCTTCACACCGGCCAATGCGGTCAGCCGGTCCAAAGCCGCGCGCAGATGAATCTCGCCCTGCCCTCCGAGCACGGTCGTGCCGCTCTCCGCGTCCTGCGTCACTGCCAGCGCCGGATCCTCCTCGGCCAATCGTTGCAGGCCGGCTGAGAGGCGCACTTCGTCGCCTCGATCCTCCGGGGCGATGCTCAGCGCATAGACAGGCGGCGGAGGCTCCGGAAAAGGGAGGGATGGGCCGCCCAGGGTGGCCCCGGTCCGTATCCCCTCCAGGCGCCCCAGTGCCACGACATCGCCCGCCTCGGCCTGGCGTATCTTTTCCGTCTCTCCGCCTGGGAAGCGATAGATGCCGCCCACACGCTGCCCATTCAGCGCTGCTCCATCCGCCAGCGAACCTTGCCAGAGTCGTACGAATGACAGTCGGCCGGCATGTCCTGCCTGAAGCGTCCGAAATACCTGAGCCACCGGTCCAACCGCATTCGGGATGCCACGCCGAGCAGCCGATTCCATGGCCGAAGGAACGTCATGGCGGAGCGCTTTCCAGAGACGCTGGACGCCATTGCTGCGTTCGGCTGCCCCCAGGAGAACGCTGGCCACGGCACCACTGCCCTCACCCTCATGCAGCGGCCGATAGATCTCTGCCGGCTCAGGCGTCAGATCCTCAAGCACCTTCTCCAGAAGGGCGTCATCGTGGTCGGCCAGCAACTCAAGCAGCTCGCCGCGCGCCTCTCTTTTTCGCTCCTGCATAAAGTCGGGTAGGTCGATGCGCTCGGAAGGCTCCCCACGGCGGTAACGATAGGCGCGCTCGCTCACCAGATCGACATAGCCGGTGACAGCCCCATTTTCCCGGATCGGAACCTGCCGAAGAACCAGCCTGCGCCGCACCTGTCTTTGTAGGGCCGTGAGGTATTCCCGAACCGTCCCAACCTGCATATCGATCTTGTTGATGAAGATGATGGCTGGGGTGCCCGTCTCCTCCAAGCGGCGAAACAACGGGCCGAGGTTCGGACTCCGCTCGGGAGTTGCCTCACAGACCACCACAGCCAGATCAACCACGGCGAGGGCACACTCGACATCGTAGGAGAACTCGACGGAGCCAGGACAATCAAGAATGGCCCAGCTCGATCCGGCCATTTCACAATGTGCAATTCGAAGGTCCGCGCCCTGCCCACGCGACGAAGCGCGGCGGCTAGGAGAGGTCCCCGAAACAGCGAGGAGAGCATCGAACAAGGCCGACTTTCCGCTGCCCTGAGGGCCTATCAGTGCAATCGAACGCGGAGATGTGCGAGTTGAACCACTGGCTGGCAGGTCTGGCACCGGACTTCCTCCTGATTTGTTTCTGCTTATCAGGCTGCGTTCTGCAGATATTATTGAAAAGGCATGATGGATGTTATCGTTATTGAAGGCTCGTGCCACTGAAGACCCGCCCGCAGTATGGTCCTGACCGGAGAACTGGTTCGGCCGAGGCGCAGGTCTTTCGGGTCAGGAACATCAGGGCCAACCACAGCGCAAACGCCGCCGAGTGCGACGACGAGTACTCGCTCATCACCATCGCGAAGCTGCATGAGGTCGCCTCCCGCCTATGGCTCACCGATGCCCTTGCCCGTATCGCCGGTCACCCGACACACGGCACGACAAGCCCCTGCCGTGGAATTGGAAGCGCTCCCAACCTCAGGCCCCACGCGTCGCCTGACCGCCATGCTCCCGGCGGCCGCGCCGAATGCGCCGCTGTTCGCGCCGGGCTTCGGACGCAGCGTTTATGGCGGGGCGCAGTTCCGGTTCTGATCGCATCCCTCCATGGGCCGCGTGGCAATGCTGGCGAGCCGCATTGATCGTGGTCTGATTTCTGATCCTTGGGCCTTCCCGGCGCGAACGGCGCTGACTGGCGGTCCCTTCCAGGGGAGCAACCGCCATGCTCCAGCAAGCCGCTGCCGCGGGCCTCACCCTCAGCGCCACCCTCCTGCCTGGGCCCGCCCTGGCTCACGTCACCCTGGTTCAGGCGGTACTGCCAGTTGGCAGCTAGGTCCGCATCGCTCTCCGTGCGCCGTATGGGTACGAAGGCGCCGCCAAGACCGGCCTCCGCCTCCAGCTGCCGGCCGTGCTCTGCAGCGTGCGGACCATGCCGGTCGCGGGTGGACCCTCACCTCCCGCATGGAGGGGCGTCACGTGGGCAGGCACCCCGCGCAGGATGAACAGGCCGGACAGCACGTCGGTCACGTCCGCAGCCCTGAGCTTTCGCCTCACCGCCGGCGCCAGCCGGCGCATGCCGTTGAGTGACGCTCTTGTGTGACCTCGATGTGTGACCTCGATGTGTGACACGGGCCGCCGAGCGGCCTCCAAAGGCTGGACCGCCGACGCAAGCATCTGAATTAGAGAAAATCTGATTCGCTGGTTGGGGCGCCAGGATCCCCAACTCGTCTTCGAGATTCCCTTATTGGTTCAGGGTCTTAGGTCGGCTTGTGGGGGAATGTGTGACATAGATGTGTGACGGTCAAGAAGTGAGAGATGGTGAGGGCGGAAGGGATCGATATCGACGGCCATTAAGCTTGTTCCTCTCTGCATCGGCCTACGGTGTTGCGGCACTCGGGCCGCGCCCCTCGTCCGACCTAATGGGTCCGGCGACGGCTTGGTCTCGGTCTGACCTTGGTGTGGAGCGCAAGTGGGCCAGCGCGCCCTGAAGGCGCGCGTCCTGATCACACGCCCCAGGTCACGCCTTCGCGCTGGGGAAAGGCCTAGAAACGGCTCAGGGCCGCTATGCGCCCACAGCGGATGGCCGGCGTCATTGCCCAGCCGACCGAAAACGGACATCACATCGTTCGGCGATGCTGACCGAGGCGGGAGGAAAGCCGCCCTTCGCTCCCGTTGCAGGTTTTGTTCAGCCGAAGGGCATCTAACAGGCCGCCACTGCGGCGGTTATCGGGCTTGGCTCTACGGCGCGCCAGCGCCTAGGTTCGGACGCATCGTGGACTGGAGGGCGGCTCATGCCCCAGCAGCAGCCAGGCGAGCTACCCTCGCACACCGCGGCGGCGCCTTGGGTCGCCGCGCTCGGTGCGACGGTCCTGATCCAGGTGGTCGCCTCTCTCGCGCTGGCGGCTTTGCCCACGATCGGGCCGCTCATCATGCGCGATGCCGGCCTACCGGCCGAGACCATCGGGCAGGTCTACAGCTTCGGCCTCCTCGGCACGGTGCTCTTTCTGGCCTTCGGGACACCAATCCTCGCGCGGCTTGGGCCGGTGCGCACCCTGCAGCTCGGCACCCTGGTCGCCGCTCTCGGCACGGCTGCGCTTGCAACCGCGGGCGTGCTGCCAGTGGCGCTCCTCACCGGGGCGCTCCTAGTCGGCTTCGGCAGCGGACCGAACGTGCCAGCCGGCACCCACATCCTCGCCCGGACCGCCCCACCCGCTCACCGCACCCTTGTCATCTCGGCCAGGCAGGCCGGGGCGCCGTTGGGGGGCATGCTGGCCGGCGTCGCCGTCCCACCGCTCGCCGCCGCGCTCGGCTGGCGTGCCGCGCTGCTCCTCGTGGCCGGGGCGCTCGTCGCCTCCGCACTCGCGGTCCAGCCGCTGCGCCCCGCCCTTGACGTGGACCGCGACCCTTCCCGCGCGGTTGGTCTGCGCGCGCTTATCGCGCCGGCGAACCTTACCGCGCCCTTTGCCGCCCTCGGGCTGCATCCTCTGCTCATTCCCTTGGTTGTGCTGTGCTTCTCCCTCTCCGTGCTGATGGGCACCTTGTCCGCCCTGACGGTGAGCTTCCTCGTCGAGGCGCGCGGCCTCGCACTGGCCGAGGCCGGAGCGGCCTTTGCAGCGATGCAAGCCGCCGGCTTCGCGGGCCGACTGGCGCTCGGTTGGCTGGCGGACCGAACGGGCACAGCGACGCGAGACCTGCTGGTACAATCCTTCGCCGCCTCGGCTTCCATCGTAATGCTGGTGCTGCTCCCGGCCGGGTCACCGCCCACGCTCTTCCTTCTGTTGAGCGGCGTTGTGGGGTTCGCGGCGTTGAGTTGGCCGGGAATCCTCAACGCGGAGGTTGCGCGTTTCGCTCCTCCGGACCGCGTGGCGGAGGCGACGATGGGCACCGTCCTGGTCGGCTTCGCCGGCCTCGTGGGCGGCGCGGCGGCCTGCTCGGCCGTGGTTTGGGCGACCGGCGGTTGGACGATCCCCCTACTCGCTGTGGCGGGGCAGGCCGCGGTTTTCGCCGTTGTCCTCGCGCCCCGTCTGCGGGCGGCATGGGCGCGGTCGTAGAGGCCCCCCCGGCGCCCGGAAGCACCAGCGGGGGCTTTTTGCTCAACCGTGCCATGGCACTGTACTGACAAGAGGCAGGCCGCACGGATGTCGGCTTTTCTTGCTCGCTGCGCGGAAGCGGTCCTTCCATTTTCGGCCAGCTCTGCTCGTTCGGCTTAGCGCCCATCTCGGACGTCCAACACTGCTGCCTACATACCCGCAAGCGGACATCCTGTTGCTCCGCGCTGCTTATGGATGCGAACCAAGCCGGGACGGCAGCCTGCGACCAGCGAACGGCCGTCGTGGCTGCCGTGAGCCCACCCAATGTCCCGAACCAGCGTGCTAGCCCAGAGTAATGGCGGCCTGCCGCACGACGCGCGCCCACTTATCGCGATCGCGCGCGAGCATCGCGCCGAACGGCTCGGCCCCGGCCGGTTGCGCCAGCACGCCCTGCGAGGCGAAGCGCGCGGGCAGGTCCGTCTCGCTGACAGCCCTGAGGGCTGCGGCTTCGAGGCGTGTGATGGCGGGCCGCGGCATGCCTGCGGGACCCGCGAAGCCGATGAACCCCGAGACCTCGATATCTTCGAAGCCCGGCGTCTCGGCAACGGCGGGCAGAGCGGGGTGCGTCGGAAGGCGGTCCGCATGGAGCGTCGCGAGCGGGCGGAGACCGCCACTGTCGATTCCCGGCCCGAAGCTCACCAGCGTGTCGATGCCGACCTGCAGCCTCCCCCCGAGCAGTTCGCGGTTGACCTCCGATCCACCCCGGAAAGGGATGTGCGTCATATCCAACCCGCCGGAGCGCAGCTTGATCAGCTCCAGGGCCAGGTGCTGCAGCGAGGCGATCCCCGGCGTCCCGGCATTGAGCTGGCCCGGACGCGCCCGCGCGAGCGCAATAAGGTCGGCGAAGGAGCGCGCTGGCAGATTGGCGGGAACGACGACCACGTAGGGCACTGTGGCGACTTGCGCCACGGGCACGAGGTCGCGGGCTGGGTCAAAGGGCAGGTTGCGCTGGAGTGCGGCGTTGACCGTGAGGTTCTGGGGGTTACCCATCAGCAACAGGTGCCCGTCGGGCGGTAAGGCGCGAACAACCGCCTCGGCCGCGAGGTTGCCGGTCGCGCCGAGCCGGTTCTCTACGAGGAAGGGCTGGCCGAGGCGCTGGGTGAGGGGCTCGGCTAGCATTCGCGCCACGACATCGAGCGACCCGCCCGGCGCGAAGCCCACCAGCAGCCGCACCGGCCGGGTGGGATAGACTGCCGTCTCCTGCGCTTGAACGGACCGCGGGGTGCGATCAACCCCCGCGATGCCTAGCGCGAGTACCGTGCGACGGTCGAGGGAGCACACAGGCGTCCTCCTTTGGAGCTTGGCCGTAACCTGGATGGCCGTCTAGGCGTCTGGATCCTGCCCGGCACGTCGCGTGTGGCAGAATACGGATTCGGTGGAATAGACTGTTGCAGCGATCGGAAGAACGATCTTGGACCGCATGCGCGCTATGGAGGTTTTTGTCGCAGTCGCCGAGGCCAGTAGCTTCGCTGCGGCCGGTGCCCGCTTGCGAATGTCGCCCCCTGCCGTGACGCGCACCGTCGCCGCGCTGGAGGATCGTCTCGGGACGCAGCTGCTGAACCGCACCACACGGCGGCTGAGTCTCACCGAGGCCGGAGCGCGCTACCTGGACAATGCGCGCCGCCTGCTCGGCGAGATCGCGCTCGCCGAGCAAGAGGTGATCGGCGAGGCTGTGGCACCCGTAGGGCACGTCACGGTCACTTGCCCTGTACCCTTTGGGCGGATGCACGGCCTACCGTTAGTCATGGATTTCCTGCGAGACGAGCCTAGGGTCACAGCGTCTGTGCTGTTGCTTAATCGGGTGGCGAACCTGGTCGAGGAAGGCATCGATGTCGCCCTGAGGATCGCCGCGATGCCGGACAGTTCTCTTGTGGCACGTCGCGTCGGCGAGGTACGCCGGATCCTCGTCGCCTCGCCAGGCTATTTGGAGCGGCGCGGTACGCCCTTGCGACCGGAGGATCTCAAGGAACACGACGTGATCGCCCACACCGAGCTGATGCCCGGTCGCGAGTGGCGGCACGTCGCGGACGACGGGCGGCCTGCCGCGATCTTGCTCGCGCCGCGGCTGACAGTGAACGACGCGCCCGCGGCTCTTTCGGCGGCGGAGCATGACGAGGGCATTGCAATCGCCTGGTCCTACATGGTCGCCCCTGCGCAGGCCGAGGGGCGCCTGGTCCCGGTGCTGGAGCGTTTCGCCCCCGCGCCGGTGCCGGTCCAGATTGTCTATCCTCATGCGCGACGGGTGGCGCCAAAGATCCGCGCCTTTGTGGAATTCGCCACACCCTGGCTACGTCGGCGCTTGGCAAGGCCCTGATGCAGTCCTAGCCCGAATACCCGAAGCTTGGCCGATCTGAACCAAAGCGGGTGCTTCATTCAGGGACCGTGCCACGCACCGCCCATGCCGTCGCGGCGTAGGAGCGAGGGCCGTCGGGCTCGCCGTCGAGGTAGGCGCTGCGGACATACTCGCGCAGCCTGTCCAGCGCGTCGAAGGCCAGACCGGCCACATAGCCCGCGGCTGGCCCTTGCCGACCAAGATAGGGTCCCCAGAAGTCCTCGAAATTCGCGTACTCCATGCGGATAGTGAGCGCGGTTTCGTGGATGTTCCGCAACCCGAGGGCGCGCCAAGCGGTGCCGAGTTCCCCAGGGCGCGTCATCGGGCGGGTGCAGTTTTGGGCGCGCAAGGCAGCGGCTTGGGGGTCGAGGGCGGCGGCCGTGTCGAGGAACAGCCGTTGTGCGACGAAGCCGCCCCGCGCGTCCCAGACCGCAGCCGCTATCACCGCTCCGGGACGCGCAACCCGGCGCATCTCGGCAACCGCGGCGGTGGAATCGGGCACGAAGTGCAGCATGAGCAGCGACAGCACCCGGTCGAAGCTGGCTGCTGAGAAAGGCAGCGCGCAGGCATCGCCCACCCGGAACTCAATGCGAGGATCGTTCGTCCGGTGTCGGGCATAATCGACATAGGCCGCGGAGATGTCGACACCCTGGATCCGGCTCGCCGCCGTCCGACTGGCCAGCACGAGCGACAGGCTGCCAGTGCCGCAGCCCAGATCCATCACCTGCTCGTCTGCGCCGACTGGACCGGCGAAGTCCAAGAAGGGCTCTGCGAGCCGCAGGCTCCAGCGCCCCATTTGCAGTTCGTAGGCGTCTCCGTCCGTTGCGGTGAAGGTCGAGGAGGTTGTCACATTTGGCTCCCGGTGATCGTCGGTCCACGCTGGACCTCCCGCCCGCAGCCTTGCACGGGTCCCGGCGCAAATCATGAAGGAACGAGCAAAATCGGCCGCTGCCGGGCAGATCGGGGCCGTTGGACCGGAAGCCGCGGCTCAGCAATAACCTGCTGCACGACCTCTTCTTCTCATCGTTGTTCAGGAGCGGTCGGTCCGCTCCCGGCCATCCAGCCTCACCGCGGTCTCCTTTCCTGAGCCGCAATCCCGCGGCTCAGGAGGCATGCTATGAAACGCGATCCTTCGGGTGTTCCGCTGCCACATACGCGGCCCGTCATGCCCTGGAACAAGGGGCGCTTCGTCGGTCCCAAGCCGCCCCTCAAGCCCAAGCAGGTCTGGGCGATCCGCTTTCACCTCCAGCGGGAACAGCGGCTTCGCGACCTGGCCCTGTTCGATCTGGCGATCGACAGCAAGCTCAGGGGCTGCGACCTGGTCCGCCTAACCATCGGCCAACTGGTCGTGAACGGCACAGCGCGTCACCGCGCGACCGTCATCCAGCGGAAGACCGAGCAGCCGGTGCAGTTTGAACTCACCGGCCAGACCCGCGACAGCGTGCTGGCATGGTTGGCACTCCGTGGCGGCACGCTGGACGACTTTGTGTTCCCGAGCCGATCCAGGAGAGGCCAGCACCTCAGCACCCGCCAGTATGCCCGCCTCGTTGGTGGATGGGTTGAGGCTATCGGGCTGGGCCGGTCAGCCTATGGCACCCACAGCCTGCGCCGGACCAAGGTCGCTCTCATCTACAAGCGAACCGGCAATCTGCGAGCCGTGCAGATCCTGCTCGGCCATGCCAAGCTGGAGAGCACGGTGCGGTACCTGGGGGTTGATGCCGAGGATGCCCTCACCCTGTCGGAAGCCATCGAGATCTGAGCACCTGAGCGGGACGCTCCGAACGGCTCGGGGCAGCGCCCTGTCCCGAGCCGCCCAAGATGGCTCTTCAGGCTGGAACGCGCCCACAGCGGTTACCGGCGAACACTTGCCCGGTGCCCGATAGCGGACATCGACGATGAGCAGATCCATGGACTACCGGCCGAGCGGCGTCAGCCTGGACTCCACCTGCGGCGGCACGACATCGAACACGACGAGGGCTCGGCGTTCTGGACCGCCCCCAATTACTTGGTCATCAGCCGCCCGATGGCGGAGCTCGCGAGCGACCAGTAGCGTCGGGCCTCGCGGAGGTCCTGCTCCCGCCCCTTTCGCCGCGCGTAATGCGGGGGCCCGCAGGGGGGACGGCATCGGCCGGGCTGCGCCGGGCCTCACTGCCGAATCGCCCGAGCGCGCCGGTCTCGAGCACATGGCGGACGCAGTTGCCGAGATGTTCGGCCAGGGCCTGCCGGCCAGCGGCGCTGTCACGTGCGAGCGCACTGTCCAGCAGGCGCCGATGCTCCTCGGCCGCCGCCTCGCCGCGGAACACCACCGCCACCATCTGGTAGCGCAGGTACCGGTCGTAGATGGCCGCGTGCGTCTGCAGCAGCAGCTTTGAGCCGCAAGCCGCGATCAGCGCGCGGTGGAACTCCCAGTCGTAGCGCTTCCAAACCTCCAGATCGACATCTTCCCGCGCGAGGAGTCGGTGCTCGAGCGCGGCAAGCTTGTGATGCGCGGCCACCACCCCGCCTTCCCAGTCCAGCCCGCCGGCGGCGAAGGATTCCTCCATCGCGTGCGCCTCCAACAGGAGCCGCAACGAGGTGACCTCCCGAAAGTCGTCGTCCGAAACCGGCGCTACCTCGAACCCTCTCTGGCCCTCGGCGACGATGAGCCCCTCCGAGGCGAGCCGGCTCAGCAGCTCGCGCAGCGTGCTTATCCCCGCGCCATATGTCTCCCGCATCCGGTCGAGACCCAGCTTCTGCCCGGGCGCTAGGCGCCCGAACACGATGTCGGCGCGGATCCGGCCGTAGGCCGCCTCCCCGATCGTTCCGCCGTCTGAAGCCGAAGTCCCGTACACCGCTGAGAGCGCCTCCACTTGCACATCATGGTGCCTCAGAACACCGTCGGCGCCAAACCTCACCCCGTCTGGTTTTTTCCATTTTGTCAGATGATTTCCGAATCGGGCGTTGCACTCGTTTTTCTCTGACGTTAGGACGACCCTGTACCGAGCGCTGCGAGAGCGTGTCGGCCGGGGGATGAGGCTTGCAGGACACGAAAAGAGGGGCGTGCGGCCGGATCGGCCGCGCTGGCGCGAGTGTCGGGCTCCACACCAAAGTGGCGGAGTTCCTGCCTTGAGCGCACTAATCCACGTCCTCAACGGCCCTAACCTTAACCGGCTGGGCAAGCGCGAGCCGGAGATCTACGGCCGCACGACCTTGGCCGAGGTCGAGGCCATGTGCCGGGAGGCCGCTGGCGACATACCTATCGTCTTCCGCCAGACCAACTGGGAAGGCCAACTCGTGGACTGGATCCACGAGGCCACCGATGGCAACGCCGCGGGCATCATCATCAACCCGGCCGGGCTGACCTTCACCTCCATCCCGGTGCTGGATGCCCTGAAGATGTTCGGTCGTCCGATCATTGAGCTGCACATCTCGAACATTCATCGGCGGGAGGCGATCTACCACCGCTCGCTCGTCTCCACAGTGGCCACGGCCGTTATCGCGGGGCTCGGCGCCCGCGGCTACGCCACGGCCATCCGCTCCATGCGCGACCTGCTCGACTGAAGGCCCGGCCGCCCGGTGCCACCCGGCGCGCCCACACGAACACCAACGAACAACGAGAGGGAGAGAGACGATGCAAGAGGACTCGAATGGCGCGAAGACGATGACCCTGCGCCGCCGCGCTCTGCTGGCGGGCATGGGCGGTATCAGCGCCCTGCCGCTGGTCGGGAAAGGCGATGCCCGGGCTCAGGCCCAGGGATATCCGAACCGGGCGGTCGCGATCATCGTCCCCTTCGCGCCGGGCGGCTCGACCGACTTCGTGGCGCGCCTGTTGGCGCAGCACCTCTCGACCAAGCTGAACGGCAATTTCGTGGTGGAGAACCGCGCCGGCGGCAGCGGCACAGTGGGCCACGGGGCGGTCGCCCGCGCGAGGCCGGACGGCTACACCCTCGGCGTCTCGCCCACGGGCACCTTCGCCCTCGCGCCGTTCCTGTTTGAAAAGCTGCCCTATGACAGCGACAAGGACTTCGCGCCTATCAGCCTGTTGGCCGGCAACGCCATGTTTGTCTGCGTCCACTCCTCCAGCGGCATCAACACCTATGCCGATCTGATCGGGGCGGCGAAGGCGCAGCCGGGCAAGCTCACCTACGCCTCGGCCGGTGCCGGCACGATCGCCCATCTCGCGCCCGAGCTGATGCTCGACATGTCCCGCGCGGAGATGCTGCACGTCGCCTACCGCTCCGGCGGGCTGCAGGTGCAGGCGGTGATCGGGCGCGAGACGAATATGGGCTTCATAGACACCGTAACGGCCATTCCCCACATCCAGTCCGGCGCCCTGCGCGCGCTCGCTGTGACGAGCGTCGGGCGCAGTCCCCAGATGCCCGAGGTGCCGACCCTCGCCGAGTGTGGCCTGACAGGCTACCGCGCCACCAACGACTTCGGCTTCTTCGCGCCCGCCGGCACGCCGCCGGCGATCGTGGCGCAACTCTCGGTAGCCACCCGCGAGATCCTCGTCATGCCAGAGGTCAAGTCACGGCTCGATGCCGCCTCGATTGACATCTACGCCGGCACGTCAGAGGCCTTTCCGCTCTACCAGGCGGAAGAAGCCCGGCGCTGGGGCGACTTGATCCGCCGCCGCAACATCAAAATGGAATAGGCGGCAGGGCTAGGAACGCTTCATGACCAGCGCGATGCTTGCGATCTGGAGCGACGTGACGCCGGAGCAGGAGACGGACTACTTGCACTGGCTGACACGCGAGCACACGGCGGAGCGGGTGGGAATCCCTGGCTTCGAAGCGGTGCGCGTGTTCCGCGCCGATCTGCCGGAGGTGTGCCGCTATCTCATCCTCTACGACCTCGCGGCGCCCTCGGTGCTCACCAGCCCCGCCTACCTGGAGCGACTGAACGCACCGACGCCCTGGTCGCAACGGATCATGCCGACGCTGCAAAATTTTGCCCGTGGCGGCGGATGGGTGCGTGCCGTGCGCGGAACTGGCGGTGGCGCGCACCTTCTGCCGCTTCGCCTCAGCCGGCCGGCTGTGGACACGGAACCCCTGCTGGAGGCCCTGGCGGCGGAGGACCGGGTCTGCGCCGCTCGCCTGCTCGAGGTCGACCGGGAGGGTTCCGACGTCCCGACGAGCGAGAAGGCGTTGCGCGGCGGGGATGGGGGCTTCCCCGGCCTTCTCCTGATCGAGGCCGCGGCACCCGCCGCGCTGCGCCACGCGCTTTCTGGGCACCGGGAGGCCCTTGCCCCGCTCAGCACCGATGGCGAAGACCCGACCCTCTACACGGCAGTATTCTCGCTTCGGAAGGCAGAGCTGGACGTCGGGGCGGCGGATGCCGCGATCCGAAGCGCCCATCCCACCGCCTAGCGCGGAGTTGCCGGACGCACCTGAACTCCCCGCGTCCGCTTCGCCGTCTTGGGCGCTCGAGAGCTGCCGTTCCGCTCTCGGCCGAACCTGGCTGTTCCCTTATCGGCTCGATGGTCCGCTTCAGGGCTCAGAAGGCCGCTCGGCGTCCAGAAAGGGCAATCCGGTCTGGGCGGCTGCCATGGAGGGCTGGGCTTCCAGCCAGCGAGCCAGTGCCGAGACAACGTGTTCTTGCTCCGCCTCCGACAGCTCTCGTCCGGCCGAAATGCCGTGCCACTTGGCGAGGCACCCGCGGCAGCAGGTAGCGGTTGCGTGCTGCGCCACGAAGACTGGGTGCCCGCGCATTGGCGTTTGCTTTCCGTCCCGAACGGGTACTGCGGGCGCGAGCCGCTTCGCCACAAAGCCTCTGGCGTGTGACAGGACCACGTCTCTCCCGCTCCCGCGCAGGTAGTCCGCGTCTCGGCCGCTGAGCAGGAAGCGGCGCCTAAAGGTCGATCGCCCGAGTTCCTCGAAAACCTGGTTCAGATCCCTCATCTTGCCACCTCGCGACATGAGAGCGCCGTCTCGGAACACGAAACGGCCTAACGCCTCTATCTGGCCTGCTGCCGACCGCACTCGGCAGCACGGCTCATCAAGGAACTTTCCTGGGCATGCCTCGTTCACGCGGGGCGCAGCCGCGTTCTTTCAGGCGCACCGCCCCAATCAGCCCGGAGATAGTCAGGCACGATGTCCATGCCACTTCCTTTCCTTCTGATGTGGCTGGCCGGGCTGGTGTCGCTCGCTATTCTCGGAGGCGGGGCCTACATCGTCTGGGCTTGGTATGTAGGGGAGCTCATCGCAACAGCTTGGCTCGTGCTGGGCCTGGCTATGCTCCTCTACTCGGTTTTTGGTCGCTATCTCGTGCTGCTCATGCGGCGTCCTGCGGCGGATGAGCCGCGGTCAGAACGCGGCGGCCGGGAACTGCGCGTGAAGGGCCCGGACGGGAGCGACCTTCAGGCCGAGATCCATGGGCAGGAAGGACGGCCCACGCTTCTGATGACCCATGGATGGGACCTCGACGCTACCGCTTGGTACTACGAGAAAAAGAATCTTTCCGAGCGCTTCCGGCTTGTTCTTTGGGATCTGCCAGGGCTGGGTCAGTCGAGTCAGCCAGCCGACGGGCGCTACAGCCTGGAGCGCATGGCGCAGAACCTGCGCGCCGTGCTGGACCGGACCGGTGACGGGCGCCCAGTGGTGCTGGTCGGGCACAGTATCGGGGGCATGACGATCCTGACCTTCTGTCGCTTGTTCCCCGAGCTACTCGGGCGCGAGGTGGCGGGCATTGTACTCGTGAACACGACCTACACGCAGCCGCTGAACACCGTCACGGCCGGAGCGCTGCTTCGCGCGATCCAGAAGCCGATCCTGGAGCCGCTGCTGCACCTGACAATCTGGCTGTTTCCGCTGGTCTGGCTGATGAACTGGCAGAGCTATCTGAGCGGGTCGTCCCACAAGACGACATCCAGCACCTCCTTCAGTGGGCATGAAAGCCGAGGGCAGCTCGACTTCGCCGCATATTTCACAGCCAAGATGTCACCTGCTGTGCTGGCGAAGGGCATTCTGGCAATGCTGCGCTGGGACGAGACGGCGACGCTGCCGCGCATCAATGTACCGACGCTAATCATCACGAGCGACGCGGACAGGATAACCTTGCCGGAGGCGAGCCGCACGATGGCGTCGACCATCCCACAGGCGCAGTTGATCCAGGTGTCTCCGGCGGGGCACCCGGGTTTCCTCGAGCGCAGCGAACGCTATGACGCCGCCATTGCGGAATTTGCCGCCACATGCCTCACCCCACAGCCTGGCCCTGCCCTTCACCCGGTCCCGCGAGATGGCGCGGTCTGAAGGTCAGAAAGAGCGGTCACAGTGGCGGCTAGGCCTCGTCTGAACAGGATCAGGAAGAGAACAGAAGGTTTGGGTGAGCGCCGAGCCTCCAGTCCAAATCTGGGCGTGTGCAGATGGCCGACAGCAGCCGACCTGCCTGGCTGCCGGCAATGTCAGTCTCAGTCCCTTTACCGCACGGAAGCGGCCGGTCCGCTCCCGGCCAGACCATGCCTCCGGGAAAGGGTGCAGAGGGTTCGCATCCACCTCACCTTGAAAAGCCGGAGCGGGTAGCGGCCTCGCCAGCTTTGTGCAGGGTGCGCTATCTCGCGGCGCGATGCATGATCCCCGGCAGGGCCCGGCTCGAGTTCCGATGACCTGATGCAGAACAGGAATCCGCCCCCGGTCCCAGCGATCAAGCAGAGGCCGAGGCCTACTCCGCAGCGATCAACATTGCCGCAGCTCCGCCCGCGTTCCAGCGAGGCCCAGGCCTACTGCTCAGCACAGGACAGGGATCTTCAGGCTCCGGTGGACCATCCCCGTCCCTGGAAGAGGTAGGAGGCTTGCTTCTGACCGCGCTAATCAGCTCGCGCAGCGAGGCTTCTTTGGGGACGGGTAGATTAGAGAAGCGGCTGTTTGTCTCGATCATGACAGAGCCCCCGGGTTCAGAGCCGTGGCGTCAGGTCAGGGTAAGGGAAAGCGGCGCGCCGTCGCTGTCTCAATGGCGGTACCGGCGCGCCCGAAGGTTTATGCTGCTCTATGTTCGAGCGTTTCGGGGCGAGACGCCGAACCCGAGCCAATCCTGATCCGGCGCGGCTTCGCCTCCTCGGGAACTTCTCGGGCCAGGTTGATCGACAGAACCCCGTGCGCGTAGTCAGCATCCTGCACCTTGACGAAGTCGGCCAAGTTGAAGCGCTGCACGAACGTGTCGCCCTTTATGCCGCGGTGCAGATACTCGGGACCTTGCGTTGCGGCCCTCTTGCCCTCGACGACGAGGACGTTCTGCTGTGCCGTGATTGACAGTTCCTCCGGGCTGAAACCCGCGACCGCTAGCTCGATGCGGTACTCTCCATCCCCGGTTCTCGCGATGTTGTAAGGGGGCCAGGCGTTTTCGGTGTTCGACGACCGGAGCGAGTCCTCCAGCGCCTGGAACATACGGTCGAAGCCGATGCTGGACCGCGCGAACGGGGAGAAATCGTAAGTTCTCATAGCCATATCCTCCTGAGAGCAACATGGACACAAGATCCTTCGGGGGTGGTCAGCACCCCCTCCGCCGAACCCTCACAGGCGCTCGGCGCAAACGAGCTAGGTGCCCGAGTTTCAGGGATCAAGAGGGGATGTGGACCGGCACGTGACGGGATCCTGATCGGCGCGCCCCATGTGGGGCGGCATCCAACCTCCTGCTACAGCGCCGACCTTGCGCACGACCTGGGAGCCGGGGAGGGCGCTCTACAAGAAGCCGATCCTCGAGTTGACCAAGCCTGTGCGCCACCGCCCTCGGCAGAAACCCAACCAGTCCGGGCCCAGCGGGCGCCTGCAGCGGGTCGCAAGGCACGATAGTCCAGTGCCGGCGTGCGCGATCGGCAGGGCAGTCGCGTTGCCACCGCCGAGTACATCGCATGTTCGATCCTCGTCAGACCCTTAACTTTGGCCCACCGAGGTCCGGTTCCGGGAACGGGGCGGCCTTGCGTTCAGCTATGGCAAGGTTGGCAGCTTCGCGCCCATGGCGGTCGTGAGGCGGTGTCTCCCGACTTCCCGCAAGCGGACCTTGCTCTCCGAAGGTCCAAAGGTCGGGTCGGATGGTGAGTGGACATTGGTTAGCCTGTAGGGCGCTTCGCCAACGCCAGCCCGACGCCCAGGGCGATCATCGCTGCCCCCGACCCCTCCCTGAGGCGGCGGATCAGCGCGGGACGCGCCGCTGCGCCGTCCCGGATGCCGCCCGCCGCAAAGGCAACCACGACATCCGCAAGGGTGTTGAGGGCGACTGACACGCAGCCAAGCACCATGAACTGCAGCGCCACAGGACCGGCGGCCGGCTCCACGAACTGCGGAACGAAGGCGAGGAAGAACGCCGCCGTCTTCGGGTTCAACGCCTCAACCAGCACACCCTCACGGAATGCGCGGCGGGGTCCGATCGGCGAGGCGGCGGTACCGCCCGTGGCGGCGGCCGATGCGTCCTTGCGAGCGGCCTGGATGGTGCGGAACCCAATCCAGACGAGATAGGCGGCACCGACCAGCTTCAGGGCGGTGAACAGCTCTGCGCTCGTAAGCACGACGGCGGAGACGCCCAGGCTTCCCGCGAGCACATGGACCATGCCACCGAGCCCCGTTCCCAAGCTGGAAGCCACGCCCTCAGCGCGACCACCGGCGAGAGTGCGAGCCGCGACGTAGAAAATGCCTGGACCAGGCGTGACGGCGAGCAGCAGGGCGGCCGCGAAGTAGAGTGCGAGTTGGGTCAGGTCTGGCACAATGAGGAACCTTGACGACGGCGTGGAAAGCTCAGGTCGGAATCAGGGCCGCAGCAGCGCGGTCGGAGGGCCGGTCACTCGCTCCAAGCCCGGCGGCTACCCCCGCCCGGTCCTCGACGCTTCGGTTCTGGCTCATCTTCCGCTTGCCATCGAGACGGGTGATGGGCAGGCGAAGGCCGACGATCCCCCTGAGCTGTGCCCGGATGAAGCTCTCGGGAGCGTCGGTCACGGCCCAGGGCTCAGGGCGGGGTCCCTCGTGCAGGTTCGTCAGCCGCGTCACGACCTGGAGCAGGCGGTCGGAATCCTCGAAGAACTCCGCAGGGCCATAAGCGTGGACGGCGATGTAGTTCCAGGTCGGCACCACCTTCCCGTGCTCCTGCTTGGACGGGTACCAGGCGGGGCTGACATAGGCGTCCGGACCCATGAAAAGGGCCATGGCATCGCCCATGGGCGGCAGCTTCCATTGACCGTTCGCGCGCGCCAGATGGCCGTAGAGCGTTCCGTAAGGGCCTTCATCGGGCGCGAGGAAGAGTGGCAGCGGCGTGGCGAGCAGGCCCTCCGCCGTGGCTGTGACAAGGTTTGCCAAGCGTGCGCCGCGCATTGTCCCGTGCAGGGCAGTGATATCCTCCTCACGGAAGGCCGGCGGGACGTACATCAGAAGGGCTCCTCGATCGGACTGGACGGTGCCCGGCGCCTGGCCCACAAGGAACGTCCAGTTTTCACGCGTTGTAGAGGGCCAGTTCTGGCATGGCGTCGGACGCATCCGCGCAGGCCCGGGTCACCCAGAGGATCTGCGACACCATCAAGGCCCAGATAGCCTCTGGGCTGCTCAGGCCTGGCGATAAGCTGCCCTCCACCCGCTCGCTGGCCGCCGAGTGGGGCGTCTCCCGGACAACAGTAACCGCTGCCTACGAGCAACTTATCGCAGAGGGATACGTCGAGACACGCCAAGGCGCCCGGGCTGAGGTGGCGCGGGGCGTTGGCCTCTCCAGCCAACTGCCCCGCCCCGCTCCCGCGACGACCACCCGCCACCTCTCAGCCTTCGGACGGCGACTGGCCGAGTTCCCGCTGCCCTCCAGCACCACCTCGCCCTCGCTTGTGGCCGACTTCCGCTATGGTGACTTGTCGGCGGCAGACTTTCCCGCACTTGCCTGGAGGAAAGCGGTCACCGGCGTCATCCTGCGCCGACAGCCACGTCTCCGGTACGACGATCCCTGCGGCTCACTTCGTCTGCGGACTGCGTTGCAGGGCTACCTGTGGCGGGCGCGCGGCCTGCGCTGCGAACCGGAGCGGATCATCGTGGTGAACGGCTCGCAGCAGGGTCTCGACCTCTGCGCGCGGCTGCTGCTCGACCCGGACGACCGAGCCGTGATGGAAGAACCGGGCTATAGTCTGGCGCGCCAGGTCTTCACCGCGGCCGGAGCGGAGGTGATTTCCGTCAACGTGGATCGGGAAGGCATGCGGGCGGAAGGTCTGCCTGCGGCAAGGCTGGCCTATGTCACGCCCTCCCACCAGTTCCCACTCGGCGCGGTCATGTCGGTCGGCCGTCGGCGGGAACTCCTTGCCTGGGCGCAGCGCTCCGGTGCCTATGTCATCGAGGACGATTACGACAGCGAATACCGCTTCGACATCGCGCCGATCCCGCCACTCCAGGCCATGGATGACGCTGGGCGGGTCATCTATCTCGGCACCGTGTCCAAGACGCTCTCGCCAACCTTGCGGCTTGGCTACGCCGTCCTGCCGGAGGCGCTGTCAGTTCCCTTTGCCAAGGCCAAGCGGCTGGCCGACCGGCACGCGCCGAGCCTGGAGCAGGAGGCTCTTGCCGAGTTCATGGAGAGCGGTGCCTACGAGCGGCATGTCCGCCGCGTCCGTCGCCGGAACGGTGAACGCCGGGCGGCGCTCCTCGCCGCGCTGTCGGCCACACTAGGTAATGCGGTGACGGTGATCGGTGTTGAGGCCGGGCTGCATGTGGTCGTCTGGCTGAACGGCGTGCCAAGAGACCAGGAGGAACACCTGATCGCCAGGGCACGCGCGGTAGGCCTTGGCGTGTACCCCGTTACCCCTCTCTATGCCCCTGCTCCGGCAACGAACCGGCCCGATGCCGCAGGACTGGTGCTTGGCTACGCAAGTCTCGATCCGCGGACCATTGCCCGGGGCGTCCAGATCCTTGGGGAGGTTCTGAATGCCTTCGGCTGCGGAAGCGGGGTCTGCCGATGATGGAGGCGGCGGCTTTGGCGCCCGTGGCCCTCAAGAGCAGCCATTCCGCTTCCGGCCAGCTTTGGTCACTACGGTTTCGAGGACGACGCCGAACGGAGGCAGGTTGCCACTCCTCCGCCCCGGTCGCGTCAATCGAGCCTGAACTGACCCTCGCGAACGATCTGCGCCCACTTTGTGATCTCTGTCGCGAGCCTGGCGCGGAACTCGGCAGGTGTTGATCCGACCGGCTCGCTGCCCTCCGTTGCAAGACGGGCACCGATCTCGGGGCCAGAGAGGGCCCGGCGCATCTCCTCGTTCCATCGCGTGAGGATCGGCTCCGGCAACTTGGCGGGCGCGACTAGGCCAGTCCAGTTCATGGCCTCGAAGCCGGGGAAGCCCTGCTCGGCCACCGTCGGCACGTCTGGGAACGCGCGGGCGCGCGCTGCCGATGTCACGGCGATGGCGCGGACGTCGCCCGCCTCCAGCACGCCCTTCACCGAGAGGGGATTGGCTGAATAAACATCTAGCCGCCCGGCCAGGAGATCGGTGACCACGTTGCCGGCGCCGCGATAGGGAACCTGGACGATCTGCACGCCGGCTTGGCGGTTCAGCACCTCGCCGGAGAGGTGACCGACGGTGCCGTTGCCCGGATGCCCAGCGGAGAGCTGACCCGGCCGGGCCCGTGCCGCTGCGAAAAGATCGGGGAGGCTTCGCACCGGCGACTGCTTCGCGACCACGATGAGGTTGGGCTGCTGCGCGACCAGCCCGATCGGCGTGAAGTCGCGCAGCACGTCATAGGGCATGCTGCGGTAGAGAGCGGGGTTGATGGCGAGGTTCGCCGTCTGGCCCATGCCGATGGTGTAGCCGTCCGGCGCGGCCTTCGCCACGGCGTCAAGGCCGATGTTGCCGCCCGCCCCCGGGCGGTTCTCCACGACGACGGTCCAGCCGGTCGCGGCCGCGACGCGCGTGCCGATCTCGCGCGAAATCATGTCGGTGCCCCCGCCGGGAGGGAACGGGGCGATGAGGCGGACCGGCCGGTCGGGATAGCCGCCCTGCGCGCGCGCGATCCTCGGCGTCGCAAGCGCGCCGGCAAAGGTAAAAAGGGTTCGACGATCCATACCTGTCTCCTCCGCGAACGTTCTTGTGTTTGTGGCCCGCAGGCTACGTCCTCCGGGGTATCAACGCTACGACTGCTCGGCGCCGACGGCGGTCATTGGCCAGCCGCTGCCGCCGCCTCAGAAGCGGGTAACGCGCTTCCGGCTCTGGCTGACCGGATCGTGCGAACCGCAGGCTTCCTGGCCATCGGCCGTGGCCAGAGAAGCGGCGGGTGAGCTTTTGGCCGCTGTTCCTGCCCAGTACTCGGCTTCACCGAGCAGGCGGCAAGCGGCTGGCCAGCAGGCTCTCGACCGCCCTCAGCAGTTGCGCCCGCGAGATCGGTTTGTTGAGGCGTGGACGCCCCTGATGCGTGGGACGATCGATGATCCGCACGTCCCCGGTCGCGAACAGGTACGGCACACCGAGTTCGTTCAGCCTGTCAGCAATCGGGTAGGCTGTCTCGCCACGCCCCAGGTTCACGTCCAGAACGGCCCCGTCCAGCGCCTCCGCCTCTCCCTCGATCAGCTCAAGCGCCTGCTTCACGCTGGGCACCGGTCCAATGACCTCGGCGCTTGCCCGGCGAAGCCATTCCTCCATTGTGTCCGCAATCATGAACTCATCCTCGACGAGGAGGATACGGCGGCCGACCAGGAGCCCAGTGGCTTCGGACATCAGACCTCAGGCTGCAGAGATGGGTAGGTGGACATAGCGGCCCCTTCGGGCGAGCGCCACAACCTGGGTCACTCCAGAGGAAGCTGAATGCGGCACAGGACGCCATCCTCCCCGAGCACGAATTCGGTTTTTGCGTGGAGTGCATAGGAGAGCGCCCTCTCGATCAACTGCCGCCCGTACCCGCGCCGGATTACCTTACCGGGCTGCACATCGACACCGCTCTCGGTCCAGTCGAGGAACAGGCGGCGCTGGCTCGTCTCGTCCTGGCTCACCGTCCAAGTGACCGAGAGCTGCCCTGTGCCGTCCCGAAGCGCCCCGTACTTCACCGCATTGGTCGCCAGCTCGTGGATGGCCAGCGAGAAGTTCTGCACCTGGCGAACCGTGAGGAGCACCCTGGGGCCGGAGAGCGCCACCTTGGGCGGGCTGATCTCCGTGTGGGCCTCCAGCTCCGCACGAACCAGCGCCCCGACCTCGGCGGTGTCGCTGCCGAACTCGCTGAGCAGGCCCTGTGCCCGGCTGAGGGCCTGGAGCCGGGCCAGGAAGCCTGCGGCGGGCCCCTCCTCACCCAGGGTCTTGTAGGCAACCGAGGTAATGACGCCGAGGAGGTTGCGGCTGCGGTGCTGCAACTCGGCCACCAGCACCTCCAGCCGGGCAGCGTTCTCGCGCAACTGCTCCTCCGACCTGCGGCGCTCAGTCACGTCCTGACCGATCTTGAGGAAGCCGCGCAGCGTGCCGTCCGGGTCGCGCAGAGCACGGGTGGATCCCTCGATGAAGACGCGGCTGCCGTCCTTCCGGACGTGCCAGCGGACATTCGGTGCAACACCCTCCTGACAGGCCGTCTCGATCTCCCACTGGTCCTGGCGCCTCTCTCGGTCCTCGGGGGTGAAGATGATGGCGCTGGGCTGCCCGACCGCCTCCTCCGCCGTCCAGCCGAACACGGCCTGCGCCCCCGGCAGCCAGTCGGTGATCCGGTCCTGCGGGTCGGAGAGGAAGATGGCATAGTCGAGTGCGGCCTCAACGGTGAGGCGGAAGCGCTCCTCGGATGAGTACAGGGTACGGGCCATGAGCAGACGGTCGATCACCGGACCCAGGATCGCGGCGTAGGTCCGCAGAAACTGCGTCTCGTCTTCGCCGAAGTCTCGCACCTTTAGGTCATCCACCTGCAGAAGGCCATAGGCCCGTCCGCCGGGCAGGAGGATCGGCACGTTCACCAGGGCCACCACCCCGGCCTCCTTCATGAAGGGCGGGACGTCGAAGCGCTCCTCCTTGCTGATGTCTTGCGTGACCACGGGCTCGCCAGCCTCAATCGCGAAGGTCTCGGAGGAGTGCTCCTCCATGGGCATGCGCAGTTGGCCGACGATGCCGGGATCCCATCCCACGCCAGCACGGACCAGCAGTGACCTTTCCTTGTGCTGGATCTCGAGGATCTTGGAGCGCCCCGTTCCGAGGGCGTCACCCACGAGACGGCACGCCTCCGCCAGGATCTTGTCGAGGTCCTGGGATCGCAAGGCGAACTCACCGAAGTCAGCGAGCACCTGCTGTCGCAGCATTATCCTCGCGAAATCAAGCATCCCAGGTCCCGCTACTGCCAGCCCCACCACCATGGCGGGAAGTGACACCTCAAGGGCCTGTAAGGCACCTCGCAGATTGGTAACAACGCTGAGCGGCTAGGCTGGCTGCAACTCAAGGGGCCACCATCGGCCGCGATCTCGGAACTGGTGGTGCCCTATCCGTGTCTGCCGACCTCCTGAAAAGTGAAGCGGCAACTGCACCGCGCCGCCACCCGTTTGTGCTTTTCCCGGGTGCAGCATCCGCATCGGACCTTCGGAGAGAGACACGTGAGCCAGCTGCAACAAATGTTAATCGACCAGCTCAAGGACGCACACAGCGCCGAGCGGCAAGCAATCCAGGCCATGAAGCGCATCGCGAAGAAGGCCACTGAGCCGCAACTTCGCGAAGGGCTGGAAGCGCATGTGGCGCAAAGCGAGGAGCAGCGCACCCGGGTAGAGCAGGCGCTCGAGAAGCTAGGCGCTAAGCCTGGCCGCAAGGTGTGTGAGGCCATGCGTGGCCTGGTCGAGGAAGCTCAGCATGAACTCGAGGAACAGGACGAAAAGGGTCCGGTCATGGACCTCGTGATCGTGGCGTCTCAGCAACGCATGGAACACTACGAGATCGCCGCCTATGGCACCATGGCGGAACTGGCCAGGGCGATGGGCGAGAACGAGGTGGCCGAGTTGCTGGGCCAAACCCTGGCCGAGGAAAAGGCACAGGACGAGAGGCTTACCGAGGTGACACGCTCGGCTATCCTGCCTGCCGCCATGGAGGAGGAGGAAGAAGAAGAGGAGGGTGAGCAAGAGGGCGCACCGGCCAAGACCCCTGCCAAGCGCGCCCGCAAGTAGCGGGACACCCGGTGCCGGGCGAGACCGCAACCGCCCGGCACGCTCCTGCAATCCGCAGCCATAATCGCGCACCTGGCCGGACTGGCCTCCGGAGATCCGGGGCGGTTCACGACGGCCTTTGACGCGCTGCTGGAGGCGGTGCGGCCACAAAGAGCGACAAGGAGCTTGGGCGCGATCACCACGCACTGGGGCCAGCCGATCCGGACTGCTCTGCGTTAAGGACCACAGCCCGGGCGCCCCGCCTTGCGTGTCGTGCGGGCCATCCCGAGCCCACCGCGCGGGAGGCACCGTTGGAACCCTACATCCTCGTCCTCGCTGGCCTCGGCGTCCTTATCCTCCTCACGGCTTGGTTGCCGATGCTGCTGAAGGAGGCCCCGCTCTCGCTGCCCATCGTCTGCGTGATCGTCGGGGCGGCGATCTTTGGGCTGCTGCCGATCCCTGGGCTCCCGCCGGACCCCGTGGAGAACCGCGCGCTTACTGAGCGACTGACGGAACTCGTCGTCGTCATCTCCCTCATGGGGGCTGGGCTGAAAATTGACCGACCCTTCGCTCTGCGGAGTTGGACGATAACCTGGCGGCTACTGGGGCCGGGGATGTTGCTGACCATCGCGCTGCTGGCGATCGCCGCGCACCTGCTGCTCGGCTTGGGCGCCGCGGCCGCCGTTCTCCTGGCCGCGTGCCTCGCACCGACCGACCCGGTGCTCGCCAGCGACATTCAGGTCGGGCCGCCGCGCTCTGGAGAGGAGGATGAGGTCCGCTTCGCCTTGACCTCAGAGGCTGGGCTGAACGATGGGCTGGCCTTCCCCTTCGTACTGCTCGCCGTGATGCTTGCAGGCGGCGACCGCGGCGGCGAGGGCTGGTGGGGCTGGTTCACCTACGCCGTGGTCTGGAAGATTGTGGCGGGCACGGTGGTTGGTTACCTGCTTGGCCGTGGCCTAGCCTGGGCGATGTTCCACATGCCAAACCGGGCGAAGCTGTCCCGCACCGGAGCGGGATTTGTCGCGTTGGGCATAACGCTGCTGGTGTACGGGGCCACAGAACTCATTGGGGGCTACGGTTTCTTCGCCGTCTTTGTCGCCGCCCTCGGGCTCCGCGCCTCGGAGCCCGGGCACGAGTACCACAGAAAGCTGCACGACTTCGCTGAGGAACTGGAACGCCTGCTGATGATGGCGCTGCTCGTACTGCTCGGCGGTGCCGTGGCTGCGGGCGGGCTGCTGCGGGACGCGGACGCCCGGGTCGTCGCCTTCGCGGCCGTCGCGATCTTCGTTGTGCGTCCGCTCGCGGGTTGGATTGGCCTGTGGGGCACCGGCCGTCCACCCGAGGAGCGGGCAACCATCGCCTTCTTCGGGATTCGTGGCCTCGGCTCCTTTTACTACTTGGCCTTCGCCTTGGGGCACGCGGAGCTCCAGGGCGCCGGAACCCTCTGGGCAACGGTCACCACCGTCGTCCTCATCTCGGTGTTCCTGCACGGCACGACGGTAACGCCGACCATGGCCACCCTCGACCGGCGCCGCGGCGGGCAGCAGCTGGACCTGCCCCTGCAGAATCAACCAGGCCGGGAACCCGCCGTCCAGCACTTTGCAGGGCCGGCCGCACTGCGATCTGGCCCCCAGTCACGGGCAGACGGCACTGGCGACGGCAGGGCAACCTGAGGCGATGACCCGTTCTTTCACTCACGGCAACCCACCCCGCCGTGCCGTGGTCGAGCCGGGATTTAGCGCCCGTCCTCCGGGTCAACACTGGCCAACGGCGAAGGACCGTCTGGGGCCGGGTGGCGCGTTAGCCTACCCGGCCAGAGCGAACATTGTACGGGGCCGGAACTTGCCGTTCGTCCGGCGAACAACGAACGTCTGTTTCTGCATCGTCGAGCCGATGAAGCAGCCCGTCCGCTCCCGGCCAAATTATGCCGCTGAAGGTGAGCCCAATGAGCCCGCGCCTACGCCGGCTGCTGGCCGTGGAACGGCGAGGTCGACGCAGATTGGGCGCGCGCCCAGAGCCGGCCCACCCACCTCCAAGGAGATGGGTACCGGCACTGGTGTCCTCATTTTTCAGACTGCGCCGCCGGACCTGAGCCTGAAGAGAACGCCCTCGACCTCCTGGGCACCGTCCTCCGTGACCGCAATGGCCAGGGGGGACATCCACCCCAGCATCGGATGCCGGCGCATCAGCCAGGTTCGCGACACCTCGGGATCACGGAAGCTCTTGAGTGTCAGCGCGATGACGCGGTCAAGCCGGGCGGCAACGTCGGCATGGGCGGCCAGGCCCCGCCGCAGGTCCTCGATGAAGCCCGCCGTGAACTGCTTGACCGCTTGGTCTACCAATGTCGCCAGGCCTTCCAGGTCCTCGCCGGCAAGCCGGGCAACGCTGGCGATGAAGCCGTCAGTCGGGCGGTCCCAGGTGAGCGCGCAGCCTGCGTCGTCCCCTGCCCTGCTTACGATGATACACTTGCCGCGAACCCTGACGTCCATTTCCATGCCGGGCTGCAGCCCGAGTTGTTCCACGATGTCGGCGGGGATCGGCACCCGGCTTTGTCCGTCTATGGCGAGCGCCATGGGGCCGCTCCTTGTTCTGGGGCGTTGTTGTCAGGGGAAAGCCGCTGACCGCCTGGAGCGGTCAGCGGCCTCCTGAATCAAGCGGCGTTGGCTTGGTCTAGGGATCTGGCGATGCCCCTGCCCTCGATCTGCAGGAAGGGCTGCTTCCGAGTGAGGAAGGCCGCGACGGCCTCGTCCAGCCCTTGTTTCGGCAGTGCCCTGGCGCCGAGCAGCGCACACTCCCAGACCCAAAGAACCCGCCAGCCAGCGGCGTTCAGGGCGGAGCGCGCGGAGAGGTCGCGGGCGCGGGTGCACTGGAACTTCCGCGCCCAGGGATAGGCGGTGACCGGAAGGCGCCCGTGCCGGCAGCCGTCGTGGTGGTGCCAGAAGCAGCCATGCGCGAAGGCCGCGACCTTCTGCGGCGGCAGGACAACGTCCGGCCGTCCCGGCAGGCGGGCGACGTCGAGTTCGGGTGATGGCACGCCCAGTCGCGACAGGGCAGCGCGGAGGGCGAGTTCGGGGGCGGTGTTGCGCACGGGGATGCGCGCCATGCTGGAGGGCATGCTCGTACTCCAGAGAATTTGGTTCGAAGGGGGAAAGGGGGTGGGCCGCCGCGAATCGCTGGCTATGGCACACCGGAAATATGCACTATAAGTGCAACCAATCGTTCCGCCGTCAAGAGGGCTTCGCCTTGGCCGTCAGTAAATTCCCGACCCCTGCCCAGCTCCGCGCCGCCCGCGGCCTGCTCGGGTGGAGCCAAGCGGACCTCGCCGAGGCCTCCGGCGTGTCGCTGCGAACCATCAAGGCGATGGAGCTGGCCGCCGAGCTGGAGCCCCTTCCCGGCCGGCCCGTCACGATCGAGCGGATCCTGGCAGCACTGTCGGAGGCGGGGGTGAGCTTCACCCGCGGGCGCGGGGCCATGGGCGTGACCCGCTTCCTGCCGGAACCACCATTACCCTGATCACCACCACGGGTCTCGAGGAGAGAACGCCGGCAACGCCGGCAGGGATGACGGGGGCACAGCCCCCGAGGGTCTGATCATGCCACCCGGCTGGCGTCGGCGGGGGCGGGCCGCTCGCGGCCGCCCCCCACCGCCGCCCAGCCGGGTGGAGAAGGTGAAGGGGGCGGAGGCACCAAAAAAGCGGACATCTCCATGACCTACGATCCTGCCAAGCGCATCCAGCCCACGCCGGCCTCCTCTATCTCCCGTCCCTCCCTGCTGCGCGGCTTCGAGCACATCCCGCTCTTTAGTTCTGACCTCACCCCCTTTGGCGCCGCCGTCTCGTTCTCGCCGCGCGGCATCTCGGCCAGCCACCGTGACGGCGAGGGCCGCGAGACCGGGTGCGAGCTCATCCATGCCGGGGAGCGGGGCTTCTCCTTTACCCCCGGCGGCACGCGGTCGCTCTTCCGCACTCCCGGTCCCTGCCGCCCGCGGCTGGTCCTGGTTGATGGCCCGGTGCAGGCGATCTGCCTGGCCGCCCTCAAACCGCATGCGCACCGCAACACCACCTTCGCCGCGTCAAGCGGGAGTTGGTCCCGGGGCGCAGATAAGGCGCTCACCGCCCTCGTCACCGCCCATCCGCCGCGCGAGGTCATCCTCGCCTTCGCGCCACTCGCGGCTGGCTCCTGCCCATCGAGGGATCGCTGCGTCGCCCTTCTCCGCGAGTTGATGCCGCCGGGCTCGCGCGAGCCGGTGGTGCTGGAGCCGCCCCCGGGTGGCTGGGTCGGCGCGCTCCGGGCCGCACGCTCCCCTGGCCAGGCCGCAGCCTGACCATCTCGGCGGCCGGGCACCTCCGGCCGCCCCTCCCCTCTCTCCCTGGATCTCCCCTCATGCCCCTCACCCTCGGCCCGCCGGGCCGCGGCGCCGACCGCACGCGCTCATCCGTCCTGCGCTGGGCCGCCGCCCTTCCCGCCGCGCAGTACGCCATCACCGCCATTCCCGCCGACAGATCTGTTGGTACCGCCACCCACCGGCGGTGCTGGAACCTCCAGGAACTGGAGGGCGCCCTATCCTGGCTCCGGCGGCTCAACTCCACCGGCCATCACATCGTCGGCCGGCCGATCGACCCGCGCCACGTGCTCGTCGACGACCTGCACCCCGACGCGCTCACCGCCCTCTGCCGCCACCACCGCCCCGCGGCCGTGGTCTCCTCCTCGCCGGGCAGCCTGCAGGCCTGGCTCACGCTGTCGGACACCCCCATTGTGCCTGCCCTGGCCGACGCCGCCGCTAAAATCCTGGCCGCGCGGTACGGCGGAGATCTGTGCGCGGCACGGGCGTCTCAGCCGGGCCGCATCGCCGGCTTTACGAACCGAAAGCCGAAGCACCAGGCTGGCGGAACGGGCCTCTTTCCATACGCGCTCCTCCTCCGCGACGATGGTCCCATCATCGACCCGGGTGGAGCCGCCTTGCTGAGAGAGGCGAGGGAAGCCTTGGCTAAGTCGCCCAGCCCTCTCACGCATCCCGCGCCCCTCACGGGTTCCGCCCAACTCCAGCGCCCGCCGGCTGAGGCGCATGCGGCTGGCCTGGAGCGGGTGATCGCGTCGCTGCCTCCGGGCGTGACGCTCGACCGCTCGAGAGCCGACTACGCAATCGCGCGGCGCTTGGTCAGCCGCGGGTTTTTGGTCGTGGAGGTCGTCTCGGTGCTGCTGGCGGGGGAGCGGGCAAGAGGCATGCCGTCCGCTGCCGCCCAGGCCTATGCACGCCGGACGGCCGAGGCCGCAGCGGCACAGGGGCGGTGTCCTTCCTGGGAAACGCCGCACTGATCACAGGTCCCCTTCCACCAGGGTGGGGGGAAAAGGCGGGCAAGACGCCGGCCTGGGGCCGCCGCGCCTGGTTCTCTGTGGCGGATCCGCATCAACAGCGATTTGGAGACAGCTGAAGCAGGACTCATGAAGCCGACGTCCACCTCACTGCGCGCCGGACCGCGCTCGGGCGATCATCAACAGGGTCGGGGTGAAGTTGCCGGAGGCAGACAAGAATCGGCGGTGGCTCACGGCCGTGATTGCGGCTGTGAAACGGGCCTTCGGCGAAGCGGCCGTACCGTGGTGGTCAACTGCGGTCTTCGGCTTCGACTGGCGTGTTCCGCGGCGCTTGGTCTTGAAGGACGACGCTGGTTGTGAACGGGCCGCCACGCCCGTTCTGCAAATCGGGTGCGGGGCCTACACATGATTCACTGTGAATGTCCTGCACCCGGCTGAAGGTTCGATGCGCGCCTCAGCTCTATCGCACCCGTCCTTTTTGAAATCGGCCATATTGATATTCAGATCTCGAAGTCGCTGCCCAGAGGAGCCAGAAGGTGGCCTTGCTTCTCCGGCGCAATTGGCAAACTGCCGCGAACAGGAGGCCGCTCCACGCGATGAGCCTTGTATTCCATCCCTCACGACAAAAGCGGAGGGGCGCTACGCCCCAGGTCTGAGCTTAAGGGGCGTGCGTGGACACGGCTCGGCCCCGCCCAGACCCGATGAGATCCACCCAAAAAAAGGCCCGGCGGGCCGGGCCTTGTCATCCAGTCGTCAGGGCTGAAAACGTGTTAGTGGGCGGCCGCTGGCCTGGCTTTCGGCTCGGGGACCTTTGGCGGTACCGGTGGACGGGGAGGAAACGGGGGTGGAGGAGGCGGCCGCACCATACTGCCGAGCCCCTGTCCTGGCACACGAGGTGCTGCGCGAGCTTGGCGAGTGGGGGACTTGGCCGCCTCAAAGCCGTCGGTCCTGGATGGGTCAGGACGAAGGCTCGGTGGTATCAGTCCTTCACGCATGGCCTGCAGAACCGCTTCCCGTGTGCCGGCGAGAACACCCTCCTTGATCGCCTGGGCAGGAACCTCGCTCTTCACCGTGCGGACCGTTCCCGCAACGCGCTGGAAATGGGCATCGATCTTCCTGTCGTTCGCCTCCATCGTTTGGCGCGTGCCGGCTACCTCGGCCTCCAGGGCGGAGATGCGGGCCTGGAGGGCCACGGCGCGTTCGTCGCCCGCACGCCTCGCGTCCGCCACTTCCTCGCGGACGGCCATCAGCATCTCGGCCTGTTCGTCCAGCTGAGCCTCAAGGCCGGCGATTTGGTTGGCCATGCGACGCAGGTGTTCACACAGCAGGTACTGCATCCTCTTGAGCTCGCGCGCGAACTCCAGAAGTTCCGCTGTGATCGGGCGCATCCAGTAGCGCATGAGAAACGGCAGGTTCTCTCCACCCTCACCGACCATCCCGTCGAGGCGGGCAGTAAGCCGGGTCAGGTTCTGCGCGGGTGCGATGCTCACCTCCGCGGGCGGGTCCTTGACCCGGTTTGAACTACCGCGAGGGCGGCCCGCCCCCGGTCGCCTGCCACCATGTCCGCCCGGCTTCTTGTCCTCCGGCTGGTCTTTCACATTCGACGCCATCTTCCGCATCCTTCAGCAGCGCCGCGCAACCCGGTCTCACCACTCTTGGCGTCCGTCCGCGGCATGCAGCAGGGCTACCCGACAGCTCTTCTTTTTTCACTCAACGTGCGGAGCCTCACCCCCGTCTGGGCCGCGGATTCCCAAGGCCAGACATTCAAGGGCAGGCAATCTGATGAGCTCGGCCACCAAACAACTGGATGCCCTGCGAGTGGTTTTCCCCGTCTGAGTCTCGGTCGGCGCAATTGGCAAACAGATGCGAAGCAGAGCGCGCAATCAAGCGAGACCTGCCCCTCTGAAGGCTCCACGCACCACCATTTTCACGACAGCGTGAACTCCACATTTTTCTGCAAATGCGGCACCGATTTCAGCCGTCCGACGATCCGCGGTCGACCTCTCGCTCTATTCTTTCCCCATGGCACGCCGAGGACAGAGGACGAGGGAGGGGATCGTGCGCGCCGCGGCGGCGTCGCCCGAACCGCTGCTTCGTCCGACCCGGCGGTCGAAGGACGGGCTGCAGCCTGTTCATTTTGAGTTCAAGCGATACACCCGGAGAAGGTCCAGTGGTGACCGGGCGGCCGCTCAGCAAGCCTACATCGAGAGGCCGGAGGCGGTTGAGCAGGTCACCCTGGAGCTGCTCGCCACAACGGGCCTTTATCCTGCCGAAAACTTCTTCGTCCAGGTGAGGAGCGAAACGGCACTGGCCAGCTTCGGGACCCTTGCCTCTTCAGCAGAGAGTCGCCGGGCCTTCTGGCGAGGTGTTGAGAAGCTCGAGAAAGTGGACGGCATCCTTCAGTATCGGATCATCGCGGAGCTTCCCCACGAGGTTTCGGCGGGCGCCAGGCTGCGGATCAAAGCCGATTTCTGCCTTAACCAACTCGCCGCACGTGGCTACCCCTTCTGGGCTTCCGCGCATCAGCCCGATCTTCGGAATGACCTGCGGAACTACCACGCTCACATCCTCTTCTACGGCCGTCCAGGAAGGCGCGTGGACGGCAGCTGGGTCTTCAAGGCCGAGGTACCCGGGTTCAACGAGGATGATTGCCGCCTTCTGACCGGGATTTATCCCTGGGGAATTGAACGGCCGCGGGACCGTATCAAGCGGCTGGACCAGCAGATTTCGCAGTCGCGGGACAGCGATGTCGTCCACGTCTGGCAGGCGCAGCGGATGGAGGCCGCCAATATCAAGGAGCAAGTGCGCCTCCTGCGGCGCGAAGCCGGGCGCAACAGCATCAACACCAAGTCACGCCAGCGCTTCCCCTGGGGAACGGAGAGCCCCGAGAGTCGGCGCAAGCGCCTGACGAAGCAGCTTGGGCGCGGTGTGATCGCTGCGGACGACCGGTCGAGCTGGACGGCGCAGCTGGCCCAGGTCACGGAGTGGGTCAGCGCCAATCCCGGCGCTGCCGCCACTCCGCCACCTGCTGCCAGCCTTGCCGCGCACGATGTGGGCTTCATCCTGGCGCTTCGGACCGCTTGGTGCGAGGCGTGCAACACCGAGCTGGAGCGCGAAGGTTTCAAGAAGCGCTATTGGCCCGGCAGCTACCGGAGCCTCGGCATAGACGCGGTTCCGAGCCAGCATCTCGGGACCAGACGTGCGGCCCTGGAGGCCACCGGCGTCGCGACTTCGGTTGGCCGAGCCAACGACAAGCGCGCCCGAGACGACCTCCGGGCCAGGGGCATGAAGGAAGAGGCCATCGACACCCTGGCAGAGCGCGAGACCCTTACCCGACGGCGCCGGAACGCTGACCATGAAGTGGAGGAGGCAATCAAGGCCAGACGCGACGACCGCGTTGCGGCTTGGAAGATGGAGCAGAGCCGCGTGAATGACCTCCTGAGGAAGGAGGCTCAGAGGAGCACGGAGCAACCGGCCGTCAATCACCAACCTCGGCAAAACGAGATCAAGGCGGACGACCATCTGCGGCCGATTCTCGTCGAGCGGCCTCCAACATCACCGGTCGTGTTGGATAAGGACGACGGGAGCAGGCCCATCAGGCTGGAGGCGGTTGACCCAGCCGACATCAGGCCAGCAACGCCGCCCGTTTCTGCAGCCAGCCCGGCAAGCCGCTCTGTGAAAAAGGAGGTGGTGCCACTCAGGTCCGAACCGAGCAGCGCCGAAACCCCCGAATCAACCCCGTCCTTGGGCCACCCACCGGGGAACAACGCTGCGCAGATATTGCCGGGTGCGGCAGGTCAGGAAATCAAGCTGGCAGATCGGACCACAGTTAAGGTTCAGGCTGCCGCGCCGGAGACTCCGGAGCAGAGCCGCCACGACGTGGTACCCCCAGCCGAAATCAAACCGGAAGCGGCAGCTCCAAAAGCGGGCATCAGGATCGAGACCGCGGCAACAATCATTCGATTCCCTGCGACCGCATCGCCGCGCATGACAGGTGGATCGCCCCCATCAGGGGTGAAAGCGCCGGGGAGCGGAAATCAAGCCAGAGCACCGGACATCCACGCCGACCCGTCGACCTCACCGTCTCCCGTATTGTCGGCGCGCGCAGATGACGTCGCTCGCTCGGCTACCGTTCCGCACCATATCAAGGCGCCTCCGGCCGCAGCCGATGTCGTGATCGACCGCGGGCACCGAACCGGCGGCGCGCTGCCGCTTCCCGTGCCGAGTTCTCAATCCGAGTGCACCTCGCCGGCCCGAGCTGATGTAGTTGGGTCTGAGGCTTGCCCCACCGACGACCGGGCCGTCAGAGGTGTGTCGGCGCATGCGGCTATGCCTCGCACTGGGTCAACGCCGACACCGGTGGCCGCACCAACGAGCTTGCCGGATGCCCCCATCGTCGCGCCCGCAAAGCATGGTCCAGCGACTGCTACCCAGGTGACCGGAACTGCATCACTAGCCGCTGAAAGCCGCCCCATTCTCGTGAACATGAGCCGCGAGGACACGGGGCATGCGGTGCGCGACCGAGATGAGAGGCGGCATTCGCGTGGCTCGTCAGGGTCCGTGGACCTGTCCAAGGCCGTCAGCCTTTCTCCCGACGAGCCGACTGCGGTCGTGACTGCGCTCCATGAGAAGCTACTCGCCGAGCCGAGAAGTCTGATCCGGCTGCGCTGCCGCAGTACCCTGGCGGCGCTTAAGGCAACTCAGGATCCTCGGGAACGGGTGCACCTCCAACGCGGGCTTGATCTGGTCGGCGAGGTCCATGCCCGGACCCACGATTGGAAGCGCGCCCCGGACGTCATCCGAGCCATTCGCCTCAACAGCGCCGTCCGAGAGATCAAGACGGCGGCGAAGGCTGTTATCGAGGCCGCTGGCCGTCTGGCAAACGCCGCGCCCCTCTTCCGCCAACGCGTGACGGACCTGGCAGCGGAGCACGATGTCTTCGAGTTCAGTGCAGCACGAACCGCCGAAGCGGTGGCTGCCTTCGACGGCCTTCGCCGTAAGGATCCGGGCGTTGCGGACGCCATGGCCTCGCTTGGGTGCGCTATGACCGGCGTTGAACCTGCGGTGAGGCTTGCCTGCACAGTGGCGAAGGAGAACCGTGGCATCAGCCCGCCGTACTGGATGGAAATCTCCGCCATTAAGGCATCGGTCCGAGCGGCCACGGCCTGGATTCCACCTGAGCCAGGGTCCCTCACCACTATAGCCGATCAGGCCACCGCCCTGCTGGACGTCAGGGCTATGCCGCCTGGGCGGGAAGCGATGGCCATCCTCGGAACTGCCCGACCGGGCCCTGAGGCTGCCCAGAAGCGTGAGCGCGTAAACGCCCTCTGGTCAGATGCGGAGTATGCCTATGACCGAGCCAGGAGCCTGACGGGCCATTCCATGCCGAGCCCGAAGGAGCGTGAGGCGGGGTTCACCGAGATCACGGGTCACCTGACCGAGGCCGCTGAGCGCGTCATCAATGCGGTGGATAGTCTCGCGGCGGCCCACCCGCACCTGAGGAAGGCGGCACTCGCGGACAGATGGGAGCCCCGCCTCAGCGAGGAACTCTTCGCGACCCTATGCCGTACAACTCCAGACCTGATGAGGCTCCACGCGGCCGTTGTCGAAGGTGTTGCAAGCCTAGAGACGACCGCCACCGGTGCGGTCAAGCGAGCTGCCGCATTGGGGGGCTTCCCACAGGCTGTGAGGTTGACGATCAGCCGTCTCGCGCATCGCGTTAAGAATGTGGTCTGCTGGCTTCCATCGCTACCGCGGGAAGCCAAGTCGCTCTACTCGCGGGTCGAGCGGGCATTAGATGTGACCCGGATGCCGGCTGACCGCTCCGTCATGGCAAACGTGCGGGAGTACGCCATCGAGACAGAATGGGAGCGCGATCAGGACATGCTTCAGCGGTCCTCGCAGGATGCCGCCGCGCAAGCGGCCGAGCGGGGGATGGGCTCCGGGACGGCATCCGTTGCTCGAGCTTGAAGCGGCCGGGATGTTCAAAAGCCGGTCAGGACGCATGAGCTCGGCCAAGTAGGCACGAGGCCTCCCTCAAAAGGGAAGTCCGTCCTGCTGGAAGTCGCCGGACGACTCAAGAGGAAAGGCGCGCGGTGTCGGCGCCCTCCGGCTCTCCACGACCCCGAGGCCGTCCACCAACTCCCTGGGATCCGCTGCCTGCCGAAGAGGAGTGACGGCCTTGCCGATGATCAACGCCATGAGATCGGGTCCGAGAGGAAGGATGCGCGCCGTGCCCGACTGATCCCCGGCGTCCGGGTACGACAGTTCGTCGATGATGCGCTGATCATCGGTGCTCACACCACGCCCTACGCGGACGAGAATATGGTGCGCCGGTCCGCCCTCGCGCGCGGGCTCCACACGCTCTGCAGTATCCGCCTGCGGCTGGAGCCGACGCTTCCATCGCGCCCACAATCCGGATGCCCCTCCATTCTCCTGCAGGTAGGCTTCTGGGTTCGCACCGCCGTGGTACAGAAGCTCCTGGGCGGCATAAGCCGCGCGGTGCAAACGGTCGCCGCCGATACCCTTGCCCATGACCACCTTCGCCAGGCTCGTGGCCAGGGCTCGGCTCTTTGGCAGGGACAAGCCGAACTCGGAGAGGATGGCGGCTGCTTTCGCCGACGACGGCTCACCATCCTCGACAGAGGCCCGGAGCACCTCATAAGTCAGCATGGCCGAGGACGTGACGAAGTAGGACGAGCGCGTCCGTGCCTCCGACCCTGCCAGGCGGACCGCGCAGCCTTCCGCGAGGTTGTGCCGGATGCGGCTGCCGAGGTCAGCGGCTTCGGAATCGTTTTCAGGACATGAAGTCACGCGAGCAGCCTCCATCTGCCGGCATGGCGCCGGACCCTCGTGGAGCGCGTTCTCGCGCACTGCCTCTGTTACAGCCCCGCGATAGAAGTGCGGAGCCGCCTCGGCCCTGGCATATTCTGAGTTGATCGCTCCTCTGTCCAGCGAATCCTCACCTGCGATGCTTCCATCGCACTGTGCGATGAGATTGCCGGCGGGCGACACGGCACCCATGGACTGCGACGCCTTCCTTGGAGCGCAGGGGGAGGAGAGGATGGCTAGTGCGCTCCAAGGCGCCGTCCGAGGCTCACTTATGGGCCAGCGCTGAGACGGTCGGAATCGACCTCCTGGCGCGGCCCTGCCGGGCCAGGATCCCCGCCGTCGCGACCTGCTGCCGTGGCCGCTGGTTGAGACGGCGCGCCAATCCGGCGGCGCCTAGCCTCAATCCCGTCGGCGCTCCTCAGCTGCCGCGGCCCGCATCTCTAGCTCGGCTGTCCTGACGGCCGTCATGCGGAGGACGCATCCAGCCGCCGCGAGGCTGCCGGAGGTCCCGCTCCGCCCGTCGTCGCGGCAGGTCGCGTCGCGATCGGACATCCAGAGGCGCTGGAACGCCTGCAGGGCCGCGAAGTCGTTCTTCGGGAGGAGGTTGCGGAGCTTGGAGTAGGCAGCGTTCAGCCGGGCGTCCCACCTCCTTGTCTCGGCCATCGAGCAGCCCGCCATGTCGAAGTCTCGACCGCCCGATGCCTCCATGCAGGTGTCGTAGGCCTTGCTCGTCGTGATGTTGAACTCCACGTCCTGGTCGGGACCGATCCGCTGCGCCTGGGCCGGGAGGCTGGCTAGCGTGAGCGCGAGCAGGGCGCTCATTGGGATCCTCATCAACGGGAACTCCTTCGTCGCCAGCGGGAGAGGCGGAGCCCGAACGGCATTGGGCAATCTGCCGGGGAAGATAGAACGCGGCGGGGAGAGACGCATGCTGATCCCTGGGGCAGGTTAGGGGTTTGGCTCGAGGGGGCCGGCTTTATGCGCACAGCGTGCAGGAGGAGACGTTTCGAGCGCCACGTCGAAGTTAGGTCGAAAAAGCCCGCCCGTTCGGTTCCTACAGTGCTCACGAGTAGGGCGCCGTCCAAGTGGAGATTCCGCGCTTCACAGCTGGTTTCGGCGGCGAGTAGGCATCCATGGCTCTTGCCGAGCCGGTCCAGGTGAGAACGTCGGAGTGAAAGTCCCTCAGGGAGCGGCTGGGTAGTCTGGCTGTGGCGGCGAGAAATAGGTGCGCTGCCTAGCCTTTCGGCAGTTTGGCTGACGGAAGGCCTTGGGGATGAAGATCGTGGATCTGTATGCGCGGGTACGGCGAGCCCGCCATGTGGAAGGGATGAGCCAGCGGCAGGCGGCGCGGGTGTTCGGCATTGACGCCAAGACGGTGGCCAAGATGCTGCGGCTTGCCATCGCCCCCGTCGGCCAGCACGACGCCATCCTCGTCATGGACCAGTGGTATGTCCCGTCCGAGCAGCCGAACCGTCTCGCGCTTCCTCGTCGCACGCCTCTTAGCCTTCGTCTGCGCATCGTCGCCGTCCTCGGCGATGCCGAGGCGTTGGGCTTTAGCGCGTGCAGCGGTCCCCGCGGCATAGCTCGCGAGGCTTAGGGCGGTATCGGGCGGGTGCCCCAGGCGCCCTGCTACGATCGCTGCCCAGAGGGGCAGGACGGAAGCCCGGTTCACCCGGACGGGTGCGGCAGGATCGGGAATGCTCGCCCTCCATCGGTTGTCCTCTTCTCGCGCCAACGCGCCCGTGATGAAGAAGTCACCTGACCGATGTGGTTGAAGGGAGAGGGACCTAGGGTCTGTGACTGGACTGCCTGACAGGCCCTTTCGGCGCTGATCTGGTCTGCGGACGCGCCAGCTTGGACGTTCTCAGGGCTTTCAGGGTGGCACGGTCATGACCAGGACGAGCCTGGACGACGCCCAATGGGTGGCGCTGATGCTGGTGGTGCAGCGGATTCCACTCGCGTGGAAGCATGACGAAGGAGCGCTGCGCCGCTTTGTGGAAGCCGCGCTCTGGATCGGCCGGACCGGGGCGCCGTGGCGTGACCTACCCGAAGGGCTGGGCCTCTGGTCCAGCGTCTACCACCGCTGGCGGCGCTGGTGCCTGCGCGGCTGGTGGGAGTTGGTTTTCGAGGCGCTCCGCCCGAGCCTGCCCGAGGACGGGCTGCTGCTCCTGGACAGCACCACCTGCAAGGCCCACCGCGCCGCGAGTGGAGCCGTGGAAAGCACGCCTTCGGCCGAGGCGCTTGGCCGCAGTCGTGGCGGGCTCTGCTCCAAGCTGCACGCCTGCGCCGATGGTGCAGGCCGGGTCCTGCGGCTGATCGCCAGCCCTGGACACCACGCGGACCTGCGCTACG
>NZ_WWDL01000018.1 GCF_009848505.1 Muricoccus harenae | reverse complement strand
CGATCCGCACCCACTGATCGTCACGCAACGCGTATCGCCGCATTCCCCGGCTGCTCCACAACTTGCCGGCACCCTATGAATCACTCCAGCACCATCCTGGGAATCCCCCATCTGAGGACACGCCCTAGACCTGTGCCAAGTATTCGGGAGCGGAACATCGTGCAAGGCCGGTCACTCGTGCTGCTCCTGACGCTGGCGGTTGGCTGCGCCGCCCTCGCCATGGGGCTGCGACAGTCCTTCGGCCTCTATCTCGCCCCGATGACCACCGCCCTCGGCTGGTCAACAAGCGGCTTCGCCCTGGCCATTGCCATCCAGGTGCTGGTGAATGGCTTCAGTCAGCCCGTCGTTGGCCAGCTTGCGGACCGCTTCGGCGGGCGCGCCGTGGTGATGGGGGGCGCGCTGCTCTACGCCGTCGGCATTGCCGGCATGGCGCTGTCACCCAGCCTCGGGGCCTTCACCTTCTTCGCCGGGCTCATCATGGGCATCGCCGTCTCGGCGGCCGGCATGCCGGTGATCGTCGCCTCCCTCACCCGCCAGCTGCCCGAAACGATGCGCGGCCGCGCGGCGGCCCTCGGCACGGCGGGCTCCTCGATCGGGCAGTTCATGGTGGTGCCGCTCTCGGGCCTCGCCCTCTCCGGCCTCGGCTGGCAATGGGCGCTGCTGGCCATGGCCGCGGCCGCGCTGCTGATGATCCCCCTGGCCCTGTCCCTCGCCGGCCATCCTCCGGCCAAGGCCGCGGCGGCCGAGCCGGAGGAATCCGCCCGCGAGGCCCTTTCCCGCGCGCTGCGCTCCCGCATGTTCTGGTGCCTCTTCTTCGGCTTCTTCGTCTGCGGGCTGCATGTCTCCTTCCTGGCCGTGCACATGCCGGGCTTCGTCGCCCTGTGCCACCTGCCGATCCAGGTCGGCGCTTGGTCGATCTCGCTGATCGGGCTGTTCAACATCATCGGCTCGCTGGGCGCCGGGGAGCTGACGCAGCGCTGGAAGCGGCGGGAGCTTCTGGTGGCGATCTACGCCCTGCGCGCCCTGCTCATCGCCGTGTTCTTCATGGCCGAGAAGACCACCGCCTCGGTGCTGATCTTCTCCGCGCTGATGGGCGTGCTCTGGCTCTCCACAGTCCCGCCGACGGTCTCGCTTTGCGCCCGGCTCTTCGGCACGCGCTGGCTGGCCACCATCTTTGGCCTCGTCTTCCTGGGCCACCAGATCGGCGGCTTCCTCGGCGCCTGGCTCCCCGGTCTCATCTTCGACCGCACGGGCAACTACGACGCCATGTGGCTCATCTCCATCGCGGCGGGGGTCTTCGCGGCGCTGATCCACCTGCCGCTCCGCGAGCCGGCACCGGCGGCGGTGCCCGCCGCCGCGTGAATCCACGCCGGGCCGGGGTGGACAGGCGGCGCGTCCTCCCCTTTATCTGGCCGGACTTCCAGTCTTGAGGGGCGTGACATGCGGCGAAGCTGGGCGAAGTGGATTCTGGTCGCGGCACTGGCCGCGCCGCTAGCGGCGGCGGATGCGCAGCAGCAGCCACAGGCCGCGCCGCATGCCTGGCTCTTCGGCACCTGGACCGGCGGCATCTATCCGGCCACCGAGACCGAGGGCGCGAGCTGCGCCGCCCAGCCCACCGTCATTTTCACGCGGGACGTCATCATGCGCGTCTCGGTGCTCGAGGTCCCCTATCGTCAGCGCCTGATCGAGACGGTGGCCGGCGGCCCGGACAGCGTGGAGTTCCGCCTGGCGCCCGCCTCCGCCGCCATTGCACCCCTAGGCGGCCGCCTGCCGCCTGACAGCGCCTTCGGCTGCGCCAATCCCAATAACCTGCGGGTGGAGCGGCGCGGTCCGAACGAGATCGTCTTCCCGAACTGCGCCGAATTCCCCAGCCCGCTGAAGCGCTGCACCACGGCCCCGTGAGCGGCCATGCCGGATGACGCCCCGCCCATCCGGCTGACCGCACACAGCCTCGGCCCCAATCCGCCGGCCCTGCGCCCCTCCCCGGGGCGGCGGGGCTGGATGGATGCCACCCCCCAGGGCTTCGCCAACCGCTGCCTACCGCTGACCATCGCCAATGCCCATGGCTGGGAGGTGGTCGGCGACGGCAGCTACGAGGCCTGGTGGAACGGCGGCGGCGCCCCTGCCGACATCGCCATCCGCACGGAAAAGCCGGGCCGCCCCACCCCCACCAGCCATTTCGGCGCGGGGGTGCTGACCTTCCACATCGACCTGCTGTTCCGCACCGATCCCGGGATCAGCCTTTGGATCTCCGGCCCGCCCAATGCAGCGAAGGACGGCATCGCGCCGCTGACCGGTATCGTAGAGACCGACTGGTCGCCCGCCACCTTCACCATGAACTGGCGCTTCACCCGCCCGCGCCATCCGGTGCGCTTCGCCCCGGGCGAGCCGATCTGCTTCCTGTTTCCCATTCCGCGCGACCTGATCGCCCGCGTGCAGCCGGAAATCCGCCCGGTCGCCGAGGACCCAGCCCTCGCCGAGGCCCACCGCGCCTGGAGTGCCTCCCGCAGCGCCTTCAATGCCGGGCTGAAGGAGCCTGACAGCGAGGCCCGCGCCCAGGGCTGGCAGCGCGGCTACCACCAGGGCCGGATCGAGGGGAAGTCAGCGGAGGACCACCTGACCCGGGTACGGCCAAAGCCCTTCCGCGGCGGTTCCTGCCAATCGCAGCCCGCTCCTGACACGGAGCCCTGCTGAACCGGCGCGGAGAAGACGAGGCGGAGAAGGCGGGCGGCGGAAGCCATGTCGCGGCCACGGGGTCTGTGCCCCTTGCGTCTCTCCTGTCCCCCGATGAGCCTGCCTCCGTTCCGAATTGCGCCAACGCCGACATGAAGCGGGAGAACGGGCCCTCGCCCCCCCCCCCGCCTCGCCTGACCAAAGAGCTTCCATGTCCTCCGAACTCCCGCCTGCGCCCGAGTTGGCTGCCACCCTGGCCGTCGCCCTGCTCGCCGGGCTGGCGCGCGGGTTTTCCGGCTTCGGTTCCGCGCTGATCTTTATTCCCCTGGCCAGCGCCACCCTCGGCCCGCGGCTTGCGGCACCGCTGCTGATGTTGGTGGACAACCTCACGGCCTTCCCGCTGATTCCGGCCGCTTGGCGCCGCGCGGACCGGGGGGAGGTCGCCTCGCTGGTAGCCGGCGCCCTGGTCGGCGCGCCCGCCGGAACCTGGGTCCTCCTCCACCTGGATGCGGAGACGCTTCGCTGGGGAATGTGCGTCCTGGCCATCGCCATGCTGGCGCTGCTGGCCTCGGGCTGGCGCTATCACGGCCGCCCGGCCCTGCCCCTTTCCCTGACGGTCGGCGCGGCTTCGGGCCTGCTCTCGGGCGCCGCCCAGATGGGCGGTCCGCCGGTCGTCGCCTATTGGCTGGGCGGCGCCATCCCTGCCGCACGGGTGCGGGCGAACATCATGCTCTTTTTCGCCGCCAGCGGAGTGATCAGCGCCGTCACCTATCTGATCAGCGGGCTGCTGGCGCCGACCGTGCTGCTGCTGACGGCGCTCGTTGCCCCCGCCTATGCCCTCGGCATCTGGGGCGGCAACCATCTCTTCGGCCGGGCGAGCGAGAGAACCTTCCGCCGCGCCTGCTTCGTCCTCATCGCCTTGGCCGCCCTGCTCGGCCTGCCGGTCTGGGAAAGATGAGGCTCGACCACAGCCGCAAAAGTTGATATCAACACATCCTTCGAGGAGGTTGCCACGATGCCCAGCCACCCTGTCGTCACCCGCGAGGATTGGACCGCCCGCCGCAAGGCCCTTCTGGAAAAGGAGAAGGCCCATACCCGCGCCCGGGACGCGCTGAACGCGGAACGCCGCGCCCTTCCCTGGGTCCGGCTGGAGAAGGCCTACGCCTTCGACACCCCCGACGGCCCCAGGGACCTCGCCGGCCTCTTCGACGGCCGCGACCAGCTGATCCTCTACCATTTCATGCTCGCCCCCGGCTGGGCGGCGGGCTGCGAGGGCTGCTCCTTCATCGCCGACCACTTTGACGGCGCCCTGCCCCATCTCAATGCCGGCGGCGTCACCCTGGCCGCCGTCTCCCGCGCTCCTCTGCCGGAGATCGAGGCTTATCGCACTCGGATGGGCTGGCGCTTCCCCTGGGCCTCCTCCGCCGGATCCGACTTCAACTTCGACTTCGACGTCTCCTACACGCCCGAAGCGCGGGCGCGCGGCGAGGCCCGCTACAACTTCGCGCCGATGACCAAGGAATTCGACGAGTTGCACGGCATCAGCGTCTTCGCCCGCGAGGACGGGGAGGTCTTCCACACCTATTCCACCTATGCCCGCGGCATGGAGGAAGCGCTCGGCGCCTTCATGCTGATGGACCGCGTGCCCAAGGGCCGGAACGAGGACGGCACCATGAACTGGGTCCGCCGCCACGACGAATATGCCGCGACAGCGGCGCCTCGGTCCTGTTGCCACAGCTAGGGCGGAACGGCCGGAGGAGTTGATCCCGGTCTGGCGGCGTCAGGCCAGCCGCCGGCGCAGTTGGCGGGGCGCCTGCCCGGCAACATCTTGAACCCGTGTATCCGGAACGACGGCCAAGTGCATAATGCCCTGGTCCCGGTACAGAACGACTTTGCACCCGCCGCATCCCGACCGCTGCTTCATGCGGCCAACCGCCTGCCGGCCGGTCTCACGCCGGCAGCGTCACCAGCGCCGAAAGCCCGCCCTCGGGCCGGTTCTGCAATGCGACGTCCCCACCATGCGCGCGGAAGATGTTGCGCGCGATCGGCAGCCCGAGCCCGACCCCGCCCGTCTCGCGGTTGCGGCTCACCTCCAATCGCCGGAAGGGCTGGAACACGGCCTCCTGGCTCTCCTCCGGAATGCCCGGCCCGTCATCCTCGACGCGCAGCTGAATCTGCCCCGCCTGCGGCGGTGCCAGCACCACCCGGGCGTTGCCGCCGTAATTCGCGGCGTTGGCGACGAGGTTCGCCAGCGCCCGCTTCAGCGCGATCGGCCTGCCGCGTATCGTCAGCCGCTCCGGCCCCTCGAAGGCGAAGGCCTCCGGCTCGACATCGGGGCGCGCATCGGCCGCCTCGTCCAACACGGTGCGGCACAGGGCAGCGAGGTCCAGCGGCACCGAGGGCTCGGCCGCCGCGTCGTCACGGGCGAAGGCGAGAGTGGCCGTTACCATCGCCTCCATCTCCTCCAGGTCGGAGAGCATCTTCGCACGCTGCTCTTCGTCCTCCATGAACTCAGCACGCAGCTTCAGCCGCGTGATCGGCGTACGCAGGTCATGCCCGATCGCCGCCAGCATCTGCGTGCGATCGCCGACGAAGCGGCGGATGCGCTCGGCCATGGTGTTGAAGGCGTGCGCCGCGGTTGCCACCTCGCGCGGTCCGTCCTCCGGCATCGGCGGCGCGTTCACGTCACGCCCCAGCGCATTGGCAGCCAGCGCCAGGTCGCGCACCGGCCGCGTCAGCCGCCGGGTGGCCCAGACGATCAGCATCGCCGCCATTGCCGTCATCAGTACGAAGGCGACAAGGAAGGTCTCGGAATGCCAGGGCCGCAGCGGGGGGGCATGAACCCTGAGGTTCAGCCATTGCGTGCCCTCGGGCAGCCGCATGGAGACATAGAGGGTGCCGAAGCGCATCCCTGCCTGGATCTCGCGGGGCCGCAACCGCGGCGGGCCGCCCAGCAGGATCTCCGGCCGGATCATGCGCAGCACCGCCGGCGGCGCCGGCAGCATGCCCACCCGCACAACCGGCTGGTCATCCACCGCGGCCTCCAGCCCCGGAGGAAGCTCCAGCTCCGCGAGGATGGAGCTCCGCCGATCCGGCGCCGTCACGCTCATCGCGCGCCACAGAGCGAAGGTGCGCGCCGACATCTCCCGCTCGGTCGCCGCACGCTGCAGGTCCACGCGGTCCAGCGCATGGATCGTTAGCCCCGCTGCCTGCACCGCCATCAGCGCCAGCAGCAGGAACAGCGCGGTCCGTGCCGCCAGGGTGGCCGGCAGCACGCGCCGCAGCAGCGCCTTCATCGGATTGGATTCCTCAACGGGGCGGCGTCACGCCGCCCGCTCGACATCCGCGGCCAGCACGTAGCCGCCGCCCCGAACGGTCTTGATCAGGCTGGGGTTGCGGCCGTCATCCTCCAGCTTGCGCCGCAGGCGGGAGACCGCGACATCGATCGCCCGGTCGAAAGGCCCCGCCTGCCGCCCGCGCAGCAGGTCCATCAGCATGTCGCGGGTCAGCACGCGGTTGGGCCGCTCCACCAGCACTGTCAGCAGCTCGTACTCGCCGCCGGTGAGCGAGACCTCAACCCCGTCCGGGTTCAGCAGCCGCCGGCGCTGCGGCTCCAGCATCCAACCGCCGAACCGGATGGCGCTGGGCAACGGGTCCCGCCGCGTGCCCTCGCCATGGACGCGGCGCATCACGGCGCGGATGCGCGCCAGCAGCTCCCGCGGGTTGAAGGGCTTGGCGACATAGTCATCCGCGCCCAGTTCCAGGCCGACGATCCGGTCCGTCTCCTCCCCCATGGCGGTGAGCATGACGATCGGCACATCCGACTGGCTGCGCAGCCAGCGAGCGAAGTCCAGGCCGGACTCGCCCGGCATCATCAGGTCCAGGATGACGATGTGGTAGCGCCCGAGCGGCCAGGCCCGCCTCGCCTCCCGCGCCTCCCGCGCGGTGGTCACGCGGAAGCCCTGCTTCTCGAGGAAGCGAGCGAGCAATTCGCGGATTTCGCGGTCATCGTCGACGACCAGGATGTGCGGGGCGGGTTCCATGTCCTGTTACATAGCGCAGGCAGGCCCGGTGTCGCGGGGGCAGTTGTTACATTCCATGTCGGAACGGCCCTCCGTTGCGCGCCGTATCACCAAGCGCTGATCAGGGTTGGATTACCGCCCCTCCGCGCCCAAGTCCCGGTCAACGGCGGTGCCCTTCCCCCCAATCCCCGGGGCACTGCCGCAGGAACGGCGGCGGGACAGTCGCATCCCCCCTTGTCGCGGCGCCCGCCGCCGTTCACCTCCCTTTCCGATGCAGACCATCCCGGAATGGGCCGAACGCGGCCTCGCCGCCCTCGCCCTGTCCGATCCGGCGCTGCAGGGCGTCCTTGCCCGGGCCGGCCCACTGCCCTGGCGCGGCCGTCCGCCCGGCTTTCCGGGCCTGCTCCGCGCCATCTGCGGACAGCAGATCAGCAACCGCGCCGCCGGCGTCATCTGGGGCCGCCTTCGCCTCCTGCCTGGCGCGCTTGAGCCGGCGGGGCTGCTGGCCCTGGACGATGCGGAGCTCTGCGGTCTCGCGGGCCTCTCCCGCCCCAAGGCGGCCCATGCCCGAAGCCTCGCCACGGCCATTCTGGAGGGCCAGTTGCGCCTGGATGCGCTGCCCTCGATGGAGGACGAGGAGGCCGTCGCCCATCTGTCCGCTGTCCGGGGCCTGGGCCGCTGGACAGCCCAGGTCCATCTACTTTTCGCCGAGAACCGCCCGGATATCTTCCCGGAAGGTGACCTCGCCCTGGCCGCCGCCCTTGCCCATCTCCGCGGCCTGCCGGCCCGACCGACCCCGCGCGCCCTGGCGGCGCTGGCGGAGGAATGGCGCCCCTGCCGTTCCTTGGCTGCCCGGCTGCTCTGGCATCATTGGCGCCACGCCACCGGCCGCCCCGGCGCGGATCCCGAGGATGACGGCTGAGGCCTCCGGCAGGCCTAGGCCCCATCTGTGTCAGTAGCCGAGGGCGACTGCCACCTCACCCAGCATCCAGAAGGCCGGAAAGGCGATGACGAAGGCCAGCATGGCTTCGCGCAGCGCATCGTTCGGAATGATCGGGCGGGTCGCGGCATGGAGGTATCGCATGGACAGTAGTGAACAAATCATGAACGCAAACCGCAAGCACGGAATCGCCCGGCATGAGTCGCGGCCCCGGCCAGCGTGTCCCCCGCGCATCACACCGTTCCCCAGGACGCAACCGGGACCCATGGCCGCGCGTCTTCGCCAGTAGGCGACCCATGCGGCACGGACTACTCCGCCCCCTCGCCCGGCACGGCACTTGCTGCGACGATCGCATGGCGGCCTCTCTCGGCTGCACTAACGGAGGACAGGGTGGCGGCCTTCGACGAAATGAATGATGGGCGTGGGATACGTGCTCCCTACAGCGGTATTGCCCGGTATCTCGCCTCTGCGGGCGCGGAGGCGCTGGAAGCCAAGCGGCGCGAGGCGGAAATCCTGTTCCGCCGCATCGGCGTCACCTTCGCCGTCTACGACCAGGGCGGCGATCCGGAGCGGCTGATCCCCTTCGACGTGATCCCCCGCGTCATTGCCCGCGATGAATGGGAACGCCTTCGCCGCGGGCTGGAGCAGCGCGTCCGGGCCCTCAATGCCTTCCTGGCGGATGTCTATGGGCCGCGCCGTATCCTGAAGGAAGGCATCGTCCCCGCCGAGCTGGTGCTGAAGAATGAGGGCTACCGCGAGGCGATGGAGGGTTTCACCCCCCCTGGCGGCGTCTACACAGTCATCTCCGGCATCGACCTGGTGCGCACCGGCCCCGAGGAGTTCTTCGTCCTCGAGGACAATTGCCGTGTTCCCTCCGGCGTCTCCTACATGCTGGAGAACCGGGAGGCGATGGTGCGCCTCTTCCCCAGCCTCTGCGCCGCCCACCGCATCGCGCCCGTCGGCCACTACTGCGAGGAACTGCTGGAGACGCTGAAATCCCTCGCGCCCCCTGCCTGCACCGGCGAGCCCACCGTTGCGGTGCTCACCCCCGGCCCCTTCAACTCCGCCTATTACGAGCACTCCTTCCTGGCGGATGAAATGGGTGTAGAGCTGGTCGAGGGCGCCGACCTCGTCGTGCAGGACGACACGGTCTACATGCGCACCACCGCCGGCCCGCGACGCGTGGATGTCATCTACCGCCGGGTCGACGATGAGTTCCTCGATCCGCTGGCCTTCCGCCCAGACACCATGCTCGGCGTGCCTGGGCTGATCGCCGCCTACCGCGCCGGTCGCGTCACCCTGGCGAATGCCCCCGGCGCCGGCATCGCCGATGACAAGGCGGTCTATCCCTTCGTTCCCGCCATGATCCGCTTCTACCTCTCGGAAGAGCCGATCCTGCAAAACGTGCCAACCTATGTGTGCGAGCAAGAGGAGGACCGCGCCTATGTGCTCGACCATCTGGAGGAGCTGGTGGTGAAGCTCGCCCGCGGCTCGGGCGGCTACGGCATGCTCATTGGCCCGCACAGTACGGCCGACCAGCGCGCCACCTTCGCCCAGCGCATCCGCGAGAAGCCCGGCGACTACATCGCTCAGCCCACACTGGCTCTCTCCACCGTGCCCACCCTCTGCGAGAACGGCATGGCGCCCCGCCATGTCGACCTCCGCCCCTTCGTGCTGTTCGGCAAGAACCAGGTGCGCATGGTGCCGGGCGGCCTCACCCGCGTCGCACTGCGGGAGGGCTCGCTGGTGGTGAACTCCTCCCAGGGCGGCGGCACCAAGGACACCTGGGTGCTCGAGGAGAATCCTCCGCCCACGGCGCAATCCATGGAAGGTGGGGCCATGGAGGGCGCAGGCATGAGCCAGTCCCTCGGCGGCATGACCCAAACGGCCAGGAAGCAAGGCTGATGCTGGCACGCACCGCCGACAGCCTCTTCTGGCTTGGCCGCTACATGGAGCGCGCCGGAAACACCGCGCGCGCCCTGAACGCGACCCTCCGCACGGCCGCCCTGGCCGCCCCGCGCGGCATGGAGACAGCGGAATGGGCCGGCCTGCTCGCGGCCACCGGCACAAGCGGGCATTTCACCGAACTCTACGGGGCGCCCACCCCGGGCCAGGCCGCGCGCTGGCTGACCCTCGACACGCTGAACCCCTCCTCCGTCGCCGCCTGCTTCGAGGCCGCGCGCCGCAACGCCCGCGCCGTTCGCACCGCCCTGACCGTGGACATGTGGCAAGCGGTGAACGACACCTGGATCGACCTGCGCAAGCTCGATCCCGGTAATGCCGGCGGCGATCGGCTGGTGGGCTTCAATGACTGGGTCATGGCACGGGCCGTATTGTTCAACGGCGCCGCCATGGACACCATGCTGCGCGATGACGCCTGGCGCTTCGTCCGCCTGGGCACGATGCTGGAGCGTGCGGACAATACCGCGCGCCTCCTCGCCGCCCGCGCCCCCGCCTTCTCCCCCAATGCCGAGGAGGATGCGGCGAATTACGCGGAATGGCAGGGCGTGCTGCGCTCCGTCTTCGCGTTGCGCGCCTACCAGCACCTGTTCCGCGAACGCCTGCACCCTGCGCGGGTGGTGGAGCTTCTGTTGATGCGCCCCGAGCACCCGCGCTCCGTCTCGGCCTGCTACGAAGAGATCAGCGCCATCCTCAGCGTGCTGGCCATGTCGGAAGGCGAAGACCGCGTCGACTGCCGGCGCCTGGCGGCCGCCCTACGCGGCCGCTGCGTTGCCCATAGCCCCGCGCGGCTGCTGGAGATCGGCCTGAGCGACCTGCTGGCGGAGATCATCGATGGCAATGCCCGCCTCGGAGCCTCGATCGGGAAGTGCTTCCTGATCGGCTGACGCCGGCGCATGGCCGGCCTCCGCGGGCCGGCCGAAACCACGGCGCAGCAGCCGGGTTCCCCTCCCGCCATCGGGGGAGCCACCGGAACCATGACTTATTGCGTAGGCCTCTTCCTGCGGGACGGCCTGGTGATGCTTGGCGACACCCGCACCAATGCAGGGGTCGACAATGTCTCCACCTTCTCCAAGCTCTACACGGTGGGGGTACCCGGCGATCGCGCCTTTTGCCTGCTCTCCGCCGGCAATCTCGGCATCACCCAGGCCGTCTGGAACCGCCTCCAGGAAGGCCTGCCGCTGGATGGTGAAACGCAGACGCTCAAGAGCGTCGCGAGCCCTTTCCGCGCCGCCCAGCTCGTCGGCGCCGCCATCCGCGCCGTCTATGCCGCGGACGGGCCGGCGCTGAAGGCGCAGGGCCTCACCTTCTCGGCCTCGTTTCTCCTGGGCGGGCAAATCGCCGGCCGGCCGCACCGGCTCTTCCTCGTCTATGCCGCCGGCAACTTCATCGAGGCGACGCCCGACACACCCTTCCTGCAGATCGGCGAGCACAAATACGGCAAGCCCATCATCACCCGCGTGCTGACCCATGACATGCCATGTGTCGACGGGGTGAAGCTCGTCCTCGTCAGCATGGACGACACCATCCGCACCAACCTCTCTGTCGGCCTGCCGCTGGACCTCTGGGTGTATCGGGCGGATTCACTGGAACTGCCGGAGGTGCGGCGGGTCGGTGCGGAGGACCCTTATTTCGTGGTCCTGCGCGACGGCTGGTCCAGCCGCCTACGCCAGACCTTCCGCGACCTGCCGCCGCCCGAATGGCTGTAGCGGCCTATCCGGCCGCAGCACTCCGCCCGACCCGCACGGGCACAGCCTTGGCCGCCGGCACCTTGCTGCCCTCCGCATAGTGCCAGAGCGGGATCAGCGGGTTGCATTCCGGGTAGTAGCCGCCGATCGCCCCCTTTGGGATATCGTAGAATACCACCTGCAGCCCATCCACCCGCCGCTCCGCCTCGCCCTCCACCGCCGTGGTCAGTGACACGCGGTCGCCATTGCGCAGTCCGAGGCGCCCGGCATCTGCCTGGTTCATCAACACCACCTCCCGCGTCCCGCTGATGCCGCGGAAGCGGTCCTCATAGCCATAGACTGTGGTGTTGAACTGGTCGTTGGACCGGAGCGTGACCAGCTGCAGGATCTCGGGATCGTCCAGCTCCGTCGCCAGATCGGCGCGCAGGCCGGAAGGCACCAGGAAATTCGCCTTCCCCGTCTCCGTCTTCCACTCGCGCTTCCGGGCCGGAAGCGGGCGCGGGAAGCCGCCCGGCTCGTGGACGCGGCGATTGTAGTCCTTGAACATATCGGGATAGGTCGCCTCGATCGCGTCCCGGATACGCCCGTAATCCGCCACCCACTCATCCCAGGGCAGCTTCGGGTTCGGTGCCAGCGTGGCCTTGGCGAGGCCTGCGACAATGGCGGGTTCCGACAGCAGGTCGGGCGAGGCCGGCTCCACCTTGCCGAGCGAGGCATGGATGCTCGTCATCGTGTCCTCGCAGCTGACGAATTGCGGCCCGCTCGCCTGCACATCCTCCTCGATGCGCCCGCGACAGGGCAGCAGATAGGCCACTTCGCCATTCACCAGATGGCTCCGGTTCAGCTTCGTGGCCACTTGCACCGTCAGCCGGATGCGCGGCCAGGCTGCCTCCATCCGCACCGTGTCCGGCACCGCCCGGATGAAGTTGCCGCCGAGGCCCAGGAAGGCCTGCACCCGCCCTTCCAATATGGCCTCGCAAGCCTCCACCGTGTTCAGCCCCGCCTCCCGTGGCGGCTCGAACCCATACTGCTCCGCCAGACGGTCCAGCGGCACCAGCGAGGGCTTCTCGGTGATGCCGACGGTGCGCTGCCCCTGCACGTTGGAATGCCCGCGCACCGGCAGGATGCCCGCGCCTGGCTTGCCGATGTTCCCGCGCAGCAGCAGCAGGTTCACCAGCATCCGGATGCTCTCGACGCCCTTCTTGTGCTGCGTCAGCCCCATCCCGTAGATCGCCATGGCCGATGGCGCGGCGCCATAAATGCTCGCCGCGTCCCGCATCGCCTGCTGCGTCAGCCCGGACCACCGCTCCAGCTCCGCCCAGTCCTGGCTGCGGCACCAGCCGGCGAAGGCTTCAAGGCCCTGTGTGTGCTGCGCGATGAAGGCATGGTCCAGCAGAGGCCGGCGCCCGGCCGCCATGGCGGTATCGTCTGCCTCGATCAGCGCCTTGCAGACGCCGGCAATTGCCGCGATGTCGCCGCCGGCCCGGACCTGGTGGTATTGCGACGAGATCCGCGTCTCCCCGCCCGTCAGCATCTCCACCGGCGATTGCGGGTTGGTGAAGCGCTCCCAGCCGCGCTCCTTCAGCGGGTTGAAGGTGATGACGGGCACGCCGCGCCGCGACGCCTCCTGCAGCGGATGCAGCATGCGCGGCGAGTTCGTGCCCACATTCTGCCCGAAGGAGAGAATGCAGCCGGTGACATGGAAGTCGTCCAGCGTCACCGTCCCCACCGGCGCGCCGATCGCCTGCGGTAGCGCCACCGAGGTGCTCTCGTGGCACATGTTCGAGCTGTCGGGCAGGTTGTTGTGCCCGTAGATCCGGGCGAAGAGTCCGTACATGTAGGACGTCTCGAGCGAGGCGCGGCCCGAAGCATAGAAGACCGTCCGCTTCGGGTCCATGCCGCGCAGCTCCGCGCCGATTTCGCGGAAGGCATCCTCCCAGGAGATCGGAACCCAGCGGTCCTGCGCGCGATCGAGCCGCATCGGATGCGTCAGCCGCCCCGCCGCCTCCAGGTCATGGTCGGACCAGCCGCGCAGCTCCGTGATCGTATGCGTTTCGAAAAACTCCAGCGGCAGCCGCTTGCGCGTGATTTCCCAGGCCGTCGCCTTCGCGCCGTTCTCGCAATACTCGAAGGGATGCGGCTCGCGCGGCTTCGCCCAGGAGCAGGAGACGCAGGAATAGCCGCCCGGCTTGTTCTGCCGCAGCAGGACCGCATTGCCCGTCGCGATCCGTTCCTCGCGCAGCAGCCGCGTCTCGACCGAGCGGACCGATCCCCAGCCGCCAGCGGGACCTTCGTAAGGCTCGGTGCTCACATGCTGCGTCATGACGCCACTCCCACTCTTATGGGCTTTCAGATCTGGATCTCGTCCGCGATGCGTGGCTCGTGCATCGGGCAGCCGGAATGCGTGGCCCGGAACCCTGAGGACATCTCATAGGCCGGTTTGCGCACCCGGTTGATCGAGCCGAGCGGCCGGTGCGCCGCCAACCCGTGCCAGGGGCTGAACGACATGCCGAGATCGACGGCCTTGGAACGCGCCTCGTTCCAGGAAGGCTGCGCCGAGACCCTGATGCGGCCCACCGTGACATAGGGGCTGATCTCCTCCGGCCATTCCACGGAGGAATCCTCGATCGGCATCCGCTCCGGATCGGTGCAGAGCTGCACGCGCATCTCCCACTCGCCCTCCTGGGAGGCGAAGAAGGCCATCACCTCCTCCCGCAGCGCATCCGGCCGCCCCGCCACATCGATCCGGCGGCCCTTCAGCGCCCTCAGCATCGGTGTCACCGGCGCGACCGAGTACTTGGCCATGTAGGGCCCATAGAGGAAGGGCGTGGCGCTGTAGAAGGTCTCGCCCAGAATATGCGTGTTCGGATGGCCGCCGATGGACTTCAGCGCCGGGCTCTCCCCGCCCAAAACCTCCAGCACCGTCTCGGCGCCGCGCAGCACTGCCGAGACGGCCTTCTTGTAGCCCTGCGGGATATCCGTGGTCTTCGCCAGCAGCTTCGCCGCGCCCAGGAAGGCCTTGGCCGTCGGCGTGCCGAAGGCGGGCGAGTTGACCATGACGAAATCCTGCGTCGCCTGCCCCTCGGAGCCCGGAAGGCGCTCGCCCTCCACACCCACCACCTTGATGGCCAGCCCGCGCGGAACCGAGATGCTGTCGTCCAGCAGGTCGCCGGGATTGGTGGAGAAGCGCATCACCACCGGGTAGGTCCCAGGCCTGGCGAAGAGCCCCTGCGCATAAGCGGGCGCGAAACCGTCCGTAACCCGCAGCTCGCCCCGGAGCAGCCCGTGGCTCTTCGCATGCACGCTGCGGACGGGGTAGCCGTAATCCCGGTAGGTCGTCTCCGCGATGCTACGCATGGTCTCGGTCAGCTCGCGGGCCGTCTCCCCTTCCCCGGGCTCGGCATGTTCCATGTCGGGCTCGTATCGGATGGGGCGAAAAGACATGCCGACCTCCAGCTGTTCAGGGGGGTCAACGCGCGGTTCCGGACCATGTTTCGGTGCGGCGGCCTGCCTGTGGCTGCACTGCAACATCAGACAGATGAATTATCACAGGGCTGTGAATTTCGATCCTGGCATTGCTAAACTTTTACCCATGAGCAGTTTCCGAGCCGAGGCCATCGCAGGCCGCGTCGTCCTGGTCCACGACATGCCGGACCAGGTCGTCATCTCCGAATTCGACGCCGCCGAGGCGTCGACCCTCCTCCGGCAGATCGAGACCGCGCTCGCCCAGGTCGTGCGCGGCCTCTCCGAGCAGGCCTCTGGGCCGCTCCGGCCGGAAACCGTAGGCTAAATCAAAGACAGGGGCTTCGCCCCTGAACCACCGGGGGCCGAACGTGGCCCCCGGACCCCGCGGGGTGTTTTCAGGCGGCCAGGGCGCCCCGGATGGCGGCCAGCGCCTCGCTGGACTTCTGGCCCTCCGGTCCGCCGGCCTGGGCCATGTCCGGGCGCCCGCCGCCGCCCTTGCCGCCCACGGCCGCCGAGGCCGCGCGCACCAGCGCCACGGCATCTGCCTTGCCCTTCCCGGCCTCGCCCACGGCGACCACGATGCTGGCCTTCCCCTCGGCCGAGGAGACGAGCCCGACCACATCGGCCGTGCCGCCCTTCAGGATGGCCTCGGCGAGCCCCTTCAGGTCGCGCGCAGGCACTTCGCCCAGGTCGCGCAGAGCCACGCGCAGTCCGGACAGCTCCTCCACCTCCGAGGCTGCGCCGCCGGTTGCCAGCTTGCGCCGCAGATCGGCCAGTTCGCGCTCCAGCTTGCGGCGCTCCTCCATCAGTGCGGCGACGCGGGCCGGCACCTCGGCGGGTGGCGCCTTCAGCGTGGCCGCGGCCTCGCGCAGCGTCCGCTCGGATTCCTCGACCAGCGCCAGGGCCGCCGCCCCCGTCACCGCCTCGACGCGCCGCACGCCGGCGGCCACGGCGCTCTCGCCGACGATCTTGAACAGCCCGATATCGCCCGTGCGGCCGACATGCGTGCCGCCGCAAAGCTCCAGGCTGTACACGCCGTGGCGCTCGGTGGCCTCCGGGTCGTAACCCATCCCGACCACGCGCACCTCATCGCCATATTTCTCGCCGAACAGCGCCATGGCACCGGCCTTCACCGCCTCGTCGGGCGTCATCAGGCGGGTCACCACCTCGGCATTTTCGCGGACGCGGGCATTCACCTCGCCCTCCACCCAGGCCAGGTCCTCGGTGGACATGGGCGTGGGCTGGGAGACGTCGAAGCGCAGCCGGTCCGGCGCATTCAGGCTGCCCTTCTGGGCGACATGCGTGCCCAGCCGGCGCCGCAGCGCCTCGTGCAGCAGATGGGTCGCGGAGTGATGCGCGCGGATGCTGCCGCGGCGGGCATGGTCCACCTCCGCCACAACAGCGGCATCCTTCGTCGCGGTGCCCGCCTCCACCGTACCGAGATGCACGAAGAGGCCGAGCTTCTTCTGCGTGTCCCGCACCACGATCCGCAGCCCGTCCGGGCCGGTGATCGTGCCGGTGTCGCCCACCTGGCCGCCGCTCTCGGCATAGAAAGGCGTCTGGTTCAGCACCACCGCCACCTCGGTGCCGGCTGGGGCGTTCTCCACCTCGGCGCCATTCGCCACCAGCGCGACGATCGAGGCTTCGGCCCGCTCGGTGTTGTAGCCCTGGAACTCGGTGCCGCTACCCAGCCGCTCCTTCAGGTCGAACCAGAGGGATTCCGTCGCCGCCTCGCCAGAGCCGGACCAGGCGGCCCGCGCCCGGCGGCGCTGCTCGGCCATGGCGGTCTCGAAGCCTGCCGTATCCACCGGCCGCCCCTCGGAGCGCAGCGCGTCCTGGGTCAGGTCCAGCGGGAAGCCGAAGGTGTCGTAGAGGCGGAAGGCCACATCGCCCGGCAGCGCCTCGCGATCGCCCAGCTTCGCCGTCTCCTCGGCCAGAAGGCCGAGGCCGCGCTCGAGCAGCGAACGGAAGCGCGTCTCCTCCAGCCGCAGCGTCTCGGTGATCAGCGCCTCGGCCCGCACCAGCTCCGGATAGGCCGCGCCCATCTGCCGGATCAGCACCGGCACCAGCCGCGGCAGCAGCGGGTCCTTCGCGCCCATCATGTGCGCGTGGCGCATGGCGCGGCGGAGGATGCGACGTAGCACATAGCCACGGCCCTCATTGGAGGGCAGCACCCCTTCGGCGATCAGGAAGGCGCCCGAACGAAGGTGATCCGCCACCACGCGATGGCTGGCCTTGAACGGCCCGTCCGGCTCCTGCCCGGTCGCCTCGGCGCTGGCCAGGATGATCGCGCGGAAGGTGTCGGTGTCGTAGTTGTCGTGGACGCCCTGCAGGATGGCGGTGAAGCGCTCCATCCCCATGCCCGTGTCGATCGAGGGGCGCGGCAGCGGACGGCGCGTGCCGGGCGGCCCCTCCTCGTACTGCATGAACACCAGGTTCCAGATTTCGATGAAGCGGTCGCCATCCTCATCCGGGCTGCCGGGCGGGCCGCCGGGAATCTTGTCACCGTGGTCGTAGAAGATTTCGCTGCAAGGCCCGCAGGGGCCGGTGTCGCCCATGCGCCAGAAATTGTCCGAGGTCGCGATGCGGATGATCTTCTCGTCCGGCAGGCCCGCGATCTTCTTCCAGAGATCCGCCGCGTCCTCATCCTCATGATAGACGGTGACGAGCAGCTTCTCCTTGGCCAGGGCAAAGTCCTTCGTCAGCAGGGTCCAGGCATGGGAGATCGCCTGTTCCTTGAAGTAGTCGCCGAAGGAGAAATTTCCCAGCATCTCGAAGAAGGTGTGGTGCCGGGCGGTGTAGCCGACATTGTCCAGGTCGTTGTGCTTGCCGCCGGCGCGCACGCATTTCTGGGCGGTCGTCGCGCGCGAATAGGGACGCCGCTCCTGCCCGGTGAAGACGTTCTTGAACTGCACCATGCCGCTGTTGGTGAAGAGCAGCGTCGGGTCGTTGCGCGGAACCAGCGGGCTGCTCTCCACAACGGAATGGCCGTTGCGGGCGAAGTAATCCAGGAAGGTGGCGCGGACGTCGTTGCTGCTGGTCATCGGGCGGGCGGCGTCTTCTTCGGTCAGGGGGATTCTCCGGTGCCTTAGCGCGCGCCCCCCACCGCGTCGAGTGGGAGGCGTCCCAGATCCCTGTGGCAGCCGCGCTCCGCAGGCCCGGGGTGGCACTACGCCTCTGGGCTCCGCTCCCCGGCGCCGGGCACCTCCGGCCGCGCCGCCACGCGGGGGGGCAAGGGCGGCGGCATCACCCCGGCTGCCCGGCGGATGGCGAGAAGCGCACGCTCCTCCTCGGCACATAGCGGTCCATCCGCCTCCGCCACCTCCGCCGCCGCCTGCACGACCAGCAGGCTCCAGGGCGCGCCGACCAGCATGTTCATCCGGCGCGAGAGAAGCTGGGGCAGGCTCACGCGCCCGGCCTGGAGCGCGGCCACGCAATCGGCGAAGCCCGCCAGCGCAGCCGGCATCCCGGCATCCTCCACCAGCCCGGTCCGGTTCAGGACAGCCATCACGGCCATGCGCTCCGACGGCTGGATCCGTCCATCGGCCTGCGCCGCCACCGCAACTGCGGCGATCACAGCCTCCAGCAGCCGCGCGCGGCAGCCGCCGGAACAGGGAAGCTCCTCCCCCGGATCGCTTCGGCGGAGCCTGTCGTCGATGGAGCCGAGGCTTTCATTCCGGATGTCCATGCGCGCCGTCCCTTCGGGCGGCCCTTGGATGCCTCCGTGCTCCCGGCCCGCTTGCCGGGACGCGCGGCGAGCCGGGCCGCGTTTCGCGTTACCCTGGGAAGGCCGGACAGGAGGCCGGCACGACGGCCGCCGCCTCTCCGGCTGCCGTCCTATCTCGCCGTCCTGCGGGGTGATGCAGCCACGGGCATGTTCGGCGGATGGTCGATGCGCGGGACCATGGCAGACGTCCTCCAGCGTTCTTTTCATTGGTGCCGGCCGGGGCGCTGAGCTAGGCCGGACGCTGGAACTCTGGGCGCCCGACGATGCGGGCACAAAATAATAATCGCGCTACTTGGCGCCCGGCGTCCCCCAAAGAAAAAGGGCCGCACCCCGATAAGGTGCGGCCCCTTCCCCGTCCGTCCCGGCCCCGTGGGCCGGCATCGATCACTCGGCCGCGGCAGCCTCTTCGGTGTCGGCGCTGACCATCATGGAATTGGCCACCACGCCCGCCTGGGCGCGGATGCGCTGCTCCACGCTATCCGCCATGGCGGGGTTGTCGCGCAGGAACTGCTTGGCGTTCTCGCGCCCCTGGCCGATCCGCTGGCTGTCACAGGAGAACCAGGCACCCGACTTCTCCACCACCCCGGCCTTCACGCCGAGATCGAGCAGCTCGCCCACCTTGGAGACGCCCTCGCCATACATGATGTCGAACTCGACCTGCCGGAACGGCGGGGCCATCTTGTTCTTCACCACCTTCACGCGAGTCTGGTTGCCCGTGACCTCCTCGCGATCCTTGATCTGCCCGATGCGGCGGATCTCGAGGCGGATGGAGGCGTAGAACTTCAGCGCGTTGCCGCCCGTCGTCGTCTCCGGGTTGCCGAACATGACGCCGATCTTCAACCGGATCTGGTTGAGGAAGATCATCATGCAGTTGGAGCGGGCGATGGAGCCCGTCAGCTTGCGCAGCGCCTGAGACATGAGGCGGGCGTGCAGGCCGACATGGCTGTCACCCATCTCGCCCTCGAGCTCGGCTCGCGGCACCAGCGCCGCAACGGAGTCGATCACCAGCACGTCGATCGCGCCCGAGCGCACCAGCGTGTCGGCGATCTCCAGCGCCTGCTCACCGGCATCCGGCTGCGAGATCAGCAGGTTGTCCACGTCCACGCCCAGCTTGCGGGCATAGCCGGGGTCGAGCGCATGTTCGGCATCGATGAAGGCGCAGGTGCCGCCCTTCTTCTGCGCCTCGGCGACGCATTGCAGCGCCAGCGTCGTCTTGCCCGAGGACTCCGGACCGTAGATCTCGATCACGCGCCCTTTGGGCAGCCCGCCGATCCCCAGCGCCAGGTCCAGACCGAGCGAGCCGGTGGAGATGACCTCCACATCCTCGTTGATCTGCTTACCCCCCATACGCATGATCGAGCCCTTCCCGAAGGACCGCTCGATCTGGCTGAGGGCGGCTTCGAGAGCCTTGTTCTTTTCCATACTGGAGATGCCCCTTACGGCGTCCGGTGCTTACCACCGGTGGTTGAGGAAGCGGCTTTCAGGTCGCCCCGCTCACAACCTTGTTAACCTTCCGAAGCGGTCACGCACAAGCGCGAAACGCCGTTCCGGCCCTGGGTGTTCATATTATGTTCTCAGGCCGGAAATCAAGTCGAACATAGCCTCAGGGGAGCGCGGAAACCACCTCAACCAGCTCCGCCGGACGATAAGGTTTGGGCAGGAACACGATCCCGTCCCGCTCCATCGAAAGCCCCAGCGCGGCCTCAGCATAGCCGCTCATCAGCACCACCGGCAGGCCGGGCCTGTGCCGCCGCGCCGCCCGCGCCAGCGCCACCCCGTCCAGCCCTGGCATGGCGATATCGGACACCATGGCGCCCGGCTCCAGCCCCGCCTCGATCAGTTCCAGTGCCGAGTCGCCATCCTCCGCCTGGGTCACCCGATGCCCGGCCCGCTCCAGCGCCACCGCGGCCAGCCGCTGCAGCGGCGCCTCGTCATCCACCAGCAGCACATGCCGCCCCACCCCTTTGCCCGGCGCGGATGGCGGCGCGGAGGCGGCCTCCTCCGCCTCCCCTTCATGCCGGGGAAGATGGATGCGGAACCGCGTCATCCCCGGCCGGCTCTCGATCTGCAGCGCACCACCTAATTGGCGGACGATGCCATGGACCGTTGCCAGCCCCAGCCCCGTGCCGCCCTGCGCCGCGCGGGTGGTGAAGAAGGGCTCGAAGATACGCGGAAGCATTTCGGCCGGAATGCCGGGACCGGTATCGGTCACCTCCAGCACCGCCCAACGCCCCGGCGGCAAGGCATCCGGCACGCCCGGCTCCTCGCGCAGCGCGACGGCCGTGTCGGTGGCGATGGTCAACCGCCCCTCCCCTGCCCCCGCACCCGCACCCGCACCCGCGATGGCGTCCCGCGCATTCGTGGCCAGGTTCAACAACACTTGGTCTAACTGCACCGGATCGACCCGCACCCGGCGCCCCAGCGCGCCCGGCCGCAGCTCCAGCGCGGTGCTCGGCCCCAGCAGGCTCCGCAACATGGCCGCGGTGCCGGCGACCGCCTCATCCAGGTCGATTACCCGTGGCTCCAGCTGTTGCCGCCGCGCGAAAGCCAGGAGCCGCCGCACCAGGGCCGCCCCGCGCGAGGCAGCGTCCCGGGCCGGCTGCAGCTCCGCCATAGCCTCCGGCGCAACGGCCCCCGCCTGGTCCATCGCCCCCAAAATAATGGACAGCAGATTATTGATGTCATGCGCGATTCCGCCAGCAAGCTGCCCCACCGCCCGCAGCCTCTCGCCGGCTTCCGCCTCCTCCCGCCGCCGTGTCCGCTCGGACAGGTCCTCCACCAGCAGGGCCCGGAGCCCCTCCGGTAACGGCGCCAGCCGGAACAGCGCGAGCACCGGCACCTGCCCCTCCGGCACGGCGAGCGCCACCTCCAGCGGGGCCGCGCCCTCCCCGCCGAGCCATTGCCACACCACCTCCCGCATCCCAGGCTCGACCAGCGCCGCGACCGGCAACCCCTCCCGCAGGGGCAGCGATGGTCCGATCAGCCCGCGCAACGCCAGATTCGTCCGCCGCAGCCGGCCCTGGCTGTCGATAAGCGCGCCGCCGCAAGGCAGCCCGTCCAGCAGGGCCAGCAGCCCCGGCTCCCCCGCCTCCGACCGGAGTCCCCCGAAAGGGGGAAGCCCCAGCCCCTGCCACCCGCTATCCGCCATGGACCGCAGCCTAGCGCGCAGCAGGGGAAGATCCATCATGGGATGACGCGCCGTCACGCCGGCGGCAGCGCCCGCGCACGCCAGACGAAGGCGATGATCTCCGCCACAGTCTGGTAATGCTCCACCGGAATTTCCGTATCCACCTCCAGCCGGAACAGCGCCCGCGCCAGTGGTGGGTTGGAGACCAGCGGCACCCCCGCCTTCCGCGCCGTCTCGCGAATCCGTGCCGCCACTTCATCCGCGCCCTTGGCCAGAATCCGCGGTGCCGCTGAGGAACCCTCCTCATAGCCGAGGGCGACCGCGAAATGCGTGGGGTTGGTGATCACCACCGCCGCCTTCGGCACCGCCGCCAGCATGCGCTGCCGCGCCCGCTGCTGCCGGATGGCGCGCTGCTTCGCCTTCACATGCGGATCGCCTTCCGCGTCCTTCGCTTCTTCCTTCATGTCCTGTCGGCTCATCCGCAGCCGGCGCAGATGGCGGAAGCGCACAAGGAACAGGTCGGCGCCTGCCAAGAGCGCGAAGGCAGCCAGCGTCGCCGCCACCAGCCGCAGCCCCTGATCAGCCACCACCCCCAGCAATGCGGCCGCCGGCTGGTGCATCACCGCCTCCAGCAGGCCGGGGGCCCCGCCCGCATGCCAGATGGCGCCACCCACCAGCGCCATCTTCAGCAGCGTCTTAAAGAATTCGAGGAGCGCCTCCGCCCCCAGGATCCGCTTCACCCCCGCCATTGGGGAAAGCCGCGATAGCTGCGGCGCCAGCCCTTTCGCTGAGACCAGCCCGCGAGTCTGCAGCAGTGTCGTCGCCACCGCTCCCAGCGCGGCCGCGCCCAGCACCGGCAGCAGCACCAGCCCGGAAGGCATTAGCAGTTCCAGCGCCTGCTCTGCCGACAGCTCATGCCCCCGCTCGAAGATGCCGCGCAGCGCCCGCAACAGGTCCCGTCCCATCGAGGGTAGAGCCATCCACGCCGCGAGCAGCAAGGCCGCAAAGCCGGAGGCCTCGCGCGAATTGGGAACCTGCCCATCCTCGCGCGCCTTCTCCAGGCGTCTGCCGCTGGGGGCTTCCGTCCGGTCCTCCGCCTCGCCGCCGCCCTCCTCCGCCATGGCTCAGCGCAGCCCCGGCAGCGTGGACCATCCAGCTTGCAGCGCCTGGTGGAACAGCCCGAGCATCGACGGCGCCAGCAGGGCCAGCAAGGCCAGCCCAGCGAGGATCTGGCCCGGCGCCGCCACGAAGAACACCTGCACCGAGGGTGCCACCCGCGCCACCAGCGCCATGGCCAGGTTGATCACCACCGCCGCCACCACGAAGGGGCCCGCCAGCTGCAGCGCCAGCGCGAGCATCTCGCCGCCCGCCTCGGCCATTTCCGCCGCGGCCGCGCCCGCCGGCCAGGGCGAACCCGGCGGCATCAGCGCATAGGACTCGGCCAGCGCCCGCAACGGCAGAGCATGCAGCCCGCTGGACAGCACCAGCACCGCCGCCGCCAGGGTTCCCAGCCGCCCGAGCGCCGAGGCGCCGCCCCCCAGCGCTGGATCCGGCACCAGGATAGCTGAAAGCCCCAATAGCGACGCCCCCATCTGCATCGCGACCGAAAGTGCCAGGGCCAGCAACCGCGCCAGCCCGCCGATCCACAACCCAGCCGCGACCTCCAGCACCATCAGCCGCACCGCCTCGCCCACGGAATCCGGTGCCTCCGGCAGCTCCGGTGCAAGGACCGGCAGCAACAGCGGCACAAGGCCGAGCGCCACCACCAGCCGCACGGAGGCAGGAACATCCTGCTCCCCCAGCCCGGGTAGAATCATCGCCGCCGCCCCCATGCGCGCCAGCACCAGCACTGCCTGGAAGGCGAGCACCGGCAGTGCGCCGAGGAAGGCGGCCTCTGTCACGGCAGGCCGCCGACTGTGACCATCCGCTCGAACAGCGTGACGGTCCAACCCTGCATGACATCCACCATGAACGGCCCAAGCATCAGCATCATCCCGCCCGCCACCGCCAGCTTCGGCAGGAAGGCGAGCAAGGCCTCCTGGATCTGAGTCAGCGCCTGCAGCACGGAGATGACCAGCCCCACCACCAGCAGGGCGACCAGCAGCGGCACGCCCACCTGTAGGCAGACCCACAACGCATCGCGCATGGACTGCGCAACCAGATCCACTCCCATCCACCGCGTCTCCCGGTGATCAGATCGGCATCCGCATCACGTCCTGGTATGCGGCGACGACGCGGTCCCGCACCGCGACGGCCGTCTGCAGCGCCATCTCCGCGCGGCTCACCGCCAGCACGGTGTCGGTGACGCTCACCGTGCCCATCAATGCGCCGGTGCTTGCTGTATCCGCTTGGCGACCAGTCTCTACCGCCCCTTCGATCGCGCGCTTCAGCGCGCCACCGAAGCCCTCTGCGACGTTCGGCGCGATCGAGGATCCCGCACCCAGCGATGACGCCGCGCTGCGATAGGCGGCAACCGCCGTGCCGATCGGTGCCGGCATCAGCGCAGCGCCTCGATCGCGCGCGTGAGCATGCCGCGCGTTGTCTCGAGCACCGAGAGATTGGCGTTGTAGGAGCGCTGCGCCTCGCGCATGTCCATCACCTCGATCAGGCTATCCACATTGGGCGTCTTCACGTAGCCCTGCGCATCGGCGGCGGGATGCGCAGGATCGTAGTGGCGCGGGAACTCGCCCGGTGCCTGGCCAATGCGCGACACGCCCACCAGCTGAGCCCCCGCCGCACGATCCACGCGGTTGGCGAAGCTGACCGTGCGACGCCTGTAGGGATCCGCGCCCGGGCTTTCGCCGGTGCTGTCACGATTGGCCAGGTTCTCCGCCACCACGCGCAATCGCGTGGACTGCGCCGCCATGCCCGCGGCCGAAATGCGGAGCGCCTTGTCGAGTTCCATCCGACCCTCCTCCTAATCCTTGCGTCGCCTCAGCCGTTGCGCCCAAGCGCCGTGCGGAACATCGCGGTCCAACGCCGGTACAAACCCATTGCCAACGCATGGGCCGAATCCGTGTCCGCCACCTTCATGGCCTGCTCGTCGAGCGAAACGCCGTTACCGTCCGGCGTCACCTCCGCCGCTGGCTCCGCCTTCGCGCGCGGTCCGTCGCCGCCCACGGCCGCCATGTGCCGCGCATCGGTCCGCGCGAGGGTACCCACCCCGCCCGCGCGCGACAGATGCTCCGCGAAGGGAGTGATGTCCCGCGCGCGGTAGCCCGGTGTGTCGGCATTGGAGATGTTACGGGCCAGCACCTCCTGCCGCCGGTCGAGCCAACGCAGCCGGCTCTCGGCAAGATCCATCGGATTGGTGGCGGCCAGGCTCGGGCGATCCATGCCGGGCATCATCCGCCCACTTCCCTAACCGATCCTCAACCGCGCCCCCGCGCGCCGTTAACGAACTCGCAGACTAACCCCGGCAATCTCCGCCGCATGACGAGCACGCCGCAAAATGCCGTACTCGCCGCCGCCGAAGAGCTCGATGGCGTGCTGAGCCTCGCTCGGCTCCTCCTCCTGTCGGGACGGAGCCTCGACCTTCACGGGCTGGACAAGGAAGTCGCGACTATCTGCGACGCCGCCGCCTTGCCGCCGGAGGAAGGCCGCGCCGCGCGCCCTACCCTCAGCGGCCTTCTGGCGAAGGTGGAGGGGCTGCACACCCACCTCTCCACACCGCGTGAATGAGCGGGCCCACGCATGAGCGGGGGTATGAACCAGTGGATCAGCGTTGCCGGCGCACTGGCACTGGTGCTGGGCCTGCTCTGGATCGTGGCGCGTCTGGCCCGGCGTGGTGGCTTGGCGACGGCCGCCCCGCGCCGAATACGCGTGGTGGAGGCAACGCCGGTCGATTCCCGCCGCCGTGCCGTGATCCTGCGCGTCGACGGGCGCGAGGCGCTGCTCGTCACCGGCGGACCGCAAGACAGCTTTATCGCCTGGCTCTGACCTCTGCCATGCTCCTGCTGCTGCCAGGAGCGGCGCTGGCGCAATCCGTCTCGCTTGATCTCGGTGGCTCGGCCTCAGGAAGCACCGCGCGCCTGGTGCAGCTCACCGCCCTTATTGGCCTGCTCTCGCTCGCACCTTCGCTGTTGGTGATGGCGACCGCCTTCGCGCGCATCGTCATCGTGCTTTCCCTGCTGCGCAGCGCCATCGGCGCGCAGGGCATCCCGCCCAACCCGGTGCTGATCGGCCTTGCGCTCTTCCTCACCTTCTTTGTCATGCAGCCGGTGATCGAGACCTCCTGGGCACAGGGCCTGCAGCCCATGCTGGCCAGCCAGATCACGGAACTGGACGGCCTCTCCGCCTCCGCCGAGCCCTTCCGCAAGTTCATGGCTGCCAATGCCCGAGACTCCGACATCGCCCTCTTTCTGGATCTCGCGCAGCTGCCTCCGCCGGCCGGCGCCGATCAGACGCCCTGGCGCGCCCTCGTTCCCGCCTTCATGGTCAGCGAGTTGAAGCGCGGCTCCGAGATCGGCTTCCTGATGTTCCTGCCCTTCCTGGTCATCGACCTGGTCACGGCATCGCTCCTCATGTCCCTGGGCATGATGATGCTGCCGCCGAGCGTGGTGGCCCTGCCCTTCAAGATCATCTTTTTCGTGATGGTCGATGGCTGGCGCCTCGTCTCGGCCAGCCTTGTCCAGGGCTTCTCGGGCCAGTAGCCCTGAACGGAATGCGGCCGCCGTGTCCCCGCGCTCCCAATCCGCCGCCGGGCGCCGCGCTCAGGGATCAACCCTTCGCACGGCCGGCAGTGGCCATCACGGGAACCGGTGGAACACGGCGGCCGAAGCCGCCACTGGCTGGGGCATCGCGGCCGCCGCGCCCCCGCGTTCCCAATCCGCTGCCGGGCGCCACGCCGAAGGGAGTAAACCCTCGGCGCGGCCGGCAGCGGCCATTACGGGAACCGGTGGAACGCGGCGGCCGAAACCGCCTCAGCCCTTCTGGGGAAGATGCTTGGCGATATAGGGCGGCAGCTGGAATGCGCCCACATGGATCTCGGGCGTCCAGTAGCCGGTGGTGCCGAGGATCCCGGCCTTCTCCGCGCGCTTCCGGATCTCGTCGACACCCACGGCACGCATCCCCGCATCCTTCGCCGCCCAACCAAGCGTCATGTAGCCGCCTACATAGGTCGGCACAGCCGCGACATAGGCCCAGATATCCGGAAACACCTTGCCACGTCGCAGGGAGGTCTCGGCCAATTCCTCAGCCTGCATCACCGGCACACCGCACTGGTTCACGATCAGCCCGCGCTCCGAGAGAAGCCGCGCCGCATTCGCGTAGAACTCGTCCGTGAACAGCACCTCGCCCACGCCGATCGGGTCGGTGCTGTCGACGATCACCACGTCGAAGCTCCCGGCTTCCGCCTTGCGGACATAATCGATGCCATCCGCCACCAGCACCTCGGCGCGCGGGTCGTTCCACGCGTCACCCGCGATGCCAGGCATAAACTCCTTGGCAAGCCGGATCACCTCGCCGTCGATCTCGACCATCACGGCCTTCTCGACGTTCTTGTGCTCGAGCACGCGCCTCAGCACGCCGCCATCCCCCGCGCCAATAATCAGCACGCGCTTCGCATTGCCATGCGCCAGCAGCGGCACATGCGTCAGCATCTCCTGATAGACGAACTCGTCCATCTCGGTGATCTGCACCACGCCGTCGAGCAGCATGACACGGCCATGGGTCTCCGACTCGAACACCATGATGTCCTGGAAATCGGACTTCACCCGAGCCAGCTCGCGGGCCACGCGGAAGCGCTGCCCCCAAGCCGGATACAGCGTCTCATTCACCCAGGAATCGGTGGTCATCGCAACTCTCCGGACAAGAAGAAGGGGGCGGACCCTAGGGCCCGCCCCCGGTCACGTCTCGTGAAGCCTTAGTGTCAGGCCTGCATGCCGCGGCGGTGCTCCGCCAGCTGCACCCGCTCCGGCAGGAAGCCGCGCTTCAGGACCGGGATCGCCAGATAGGGGTCGCAGACCCCGCAGACGAAGATATCCAGCGCCGCGTAGGACTTCTCGGGCCAGGTGTGGATCGAGACATGGCTCTCCGCCAGCACGAGCACGCCGCTCACCCCGCCATTCGGCTGGAAGTGGTGGAAGTGGCCGTGGAGGATCGTCGCCCCCGTCTCGATGGCGGCTTCGCGCAGCACCTCGTCGATATGCGCGGGGTCGTCGAGATTCGTCGCCCCCCACAGATCGATGATCAGATGCGTCCCGGCGAAGCGAACGCCGTTTTTCTCGACGAAGTAATCCTTCGTCTCTTCCGTGTGCAGGGCTTCGCTCGGGCTGTAATCCGAATTCATCCCCAGCGGAGCAACAAGAGCGTCCATAGGCGGGCCCCCCATCCTCGACCGGTGATGACCAGGGTGATCGGGAATTCGATCAGGTCAACGGCGCCGGATATGATGCAACCGGCCCCCTACCGCAAGTGAAATTGCCCCTTGCGGGCCGAAAAAAACGCGGCTCCCCCCCGCGCTCGACGCGTGGCTTATCTTGAACTTAGAGCCGCTGTCCGGAAGGCCTCCAGCAGATGAGGGAATCCCCGGAAAAGGTCCAGTTCACGCTGGAGCCTCGGGAGATCGGAAAGCCCCCGTACCGGGTCTTCCGTTAAGAGCCCGAAAGCCTCCTTTGCCGCCCCCTCTGCCATCCGGGCCAGCCAGGCAGAGCGAAGACCCGCCAGCCGCGCCGCATCCCCGCCCAGCGCGGCGAAGGCAGCAGCATCCAGCACGTCCCGCGGCATCGCCGCCGGTTCAGCCTGGGTGGCGAGGGCGGCCAGCGCATCCGAAGCACCCGCCCAGTCCTGCCGCTCCGCCAGCAGGGCCGCAAGCGGCCGCAATCCTGGTAGGCCAAGGGCACGCAGGATGCTCACCGCCTCTCCCGTCGCACCCTCACCGCCTCTCCCGTCGCACCCAACCGCGCCTTCGCCTGTGCCGCCAGCAGGCCACGCCCAACCGCGTCCTCCGGCGCCCCAACCACCGCCTCCAAGGCCGAGAGCGTGCCCGCTGCGTCGCCCTCGGCTAGCCGCAGAGTGGCCAGGCGAAGCGCCAGCCTTGGGCGCTGCGCCAAGGTGCCTCGCTCCAGCGCCTGTTCGGCCAGCACCACGCCGCGATCTGGCAGTTCCATCGCTGCCACCCGCTCCGCCAGCAGGGACAGGGCCTCCGCTCCCCGCCCGTCTCGCGGCAACAGCCCCGCATGTGCCTCGGAAAGCGCGAGCGCTACCATCGGCGCCTCATCGGCCAGCGCCTGCAGCAGGGTCGCCTCCTGCACCGGCCGAAGCGCCGCGATGCGATCCGGAAAGGCCTGGCCGGTCTCCTTCAGCTGGTCGAGCGCGGCGCGCCCATTTCCGACGCCTAGCCGAAGCTCCGCGACTCGTAGCCGCGCCCCGAACTCCTCCTCATCGCCCCGCCAAGCGAAAATTGCAGCTTCCAGCGCCGCAGCCGCACCAGCTGGATCCAGCGAACCAGACTGCAGCCGCAAATCGACCGATCGCCGCAGCGCCCGCGCCCGCGACAGCCGATCCCGCCCCTCCGCCACCGCCGCATAGAGGGTGAGGGCCTCGTCCCCGCGTCCCTCTGCCTCGGCCATTCGTGCGCGTGCATATCCAAGATCGGGCCGATCTCCGGCCGCGCGCAGCAGGCGCCGCGCCGCCGCGAGATCACCGCCCCCGATCATTGCCTCGGCCGCCAGCGGAAGCAGCCGCGCCCGCAGCGCCTCCGGATAGGCGAGGAGGAGCGGCAGCGTCGCCGCGAAGCCCGGCGCGGCTGGCCCATCCCCCGAAGTGGCCGCCAGCGCCGCACGCCAGAACGTCACCTCATCATTCGCCGGGAAGCTTGCGCCGGAGAGGCCCCGTGCCTCCGCCTGCCGCCCCGCCAGCAGCGCCGATGCCGCATGCACCAGCAGGCTGCGGGGATCGGAGGAGGCGCGGGGATCTTCCTGGAAAGACAGACGGATCATCGCCTGTGCCTCCTGCGCGAGCCCGAGGGCCAGCAGCCCCTCCGCCGCTGCCCGACGCAGCGGCAGGCGCGCCAAGGGCGGAGCCGCCGCGATGCTCGCCTGCTGCGCCTTAAGGCGCTCCTGCGCCGCGCCGGAACCCAGGGCGGGAAGCTCCATCAACCGGGTCATGAAGCCGGCTTCGGCCATTTCAGCCATGGTCGTTGCACCCGCGACGCCCGACAGCAGGAACTGGTCGCCCGCCCGACGCAAGGCCACCGAATCTGCCCGCGCGAGCGCCGCGATGCCGAGTTGCGTCGCCACAAGATCCATCTGCGCGAGGCTGCGGGAAACCGGCCCTGCCTGTCCCGCCTCCCGTACCGTGCCCACCAGCAGCGGCAAGCCCGTCTCGGGATCGGGAATCGGCACGGGGCGCCCCGGCAGTGCCACGCGCAGCACCAACCGACCATTCTCGGCCTCGGCCAGGATTGAGCGCTCGCGGGTGGGAGATGGCTTCGCCTCCAACAACCACCGATCGCCTTCGCGTTGCGCGCGCAGCGCGCTTGGTTCCGCGATCGGCAGACGCAGGACCGTTGCCTCGGGCAGCACCTCCACACGCAGCCCACCGAAAACCGCATCCCCCCGGAGCGACGCGGTGTCCAGCGCGTGCGGCTGGTCCAGGACAACAAGCAGCAGATCGCCGCGACGAAGGATCGCCAACCCAGTCTCCGCGGGCACGGGCAGGGCGAGAGCGCGCCCTTCCGCGACCGCCACGGCGCGCAGCGGGAGCCCTGCAGCCGCCGTTTCGTTCCTCCCCTCCGGTGCAGCGCCCGCCCCCTGCGCCGGGGCCTGCACTGAAGCCGACGCCTGGACGGGCGGAGCTGCCCTGGCTGGCAGCGGCTGGGTCGCAACAACAGGCACTGGCGCGGCTGCCGCAACTGGCGCCGCCACTTCGCCAAGGGGAACCGCACCCCGCGTCCGCGGGTTCCGAGGCGCCGACGCAGGCCGCGCCTCCGCCGCCCGTGGCGCAGGCGTGCCACCATCCATCACATCCAGCACCACGCGGCTGCCCAGCCGGTAGTGCCGGAGGCGGGAACCAGGCCGCGTCACGATTCGCAGCCCGTCCGCTTCCGCACTCAGCCCCTGCAAATTTCGCGGCAACCGACGCGGCGAAGGAAGCTCGATGGCAAGGTCCGACCCAAGCCGCACCCTCACGCCGCCCGCATCCTCCTCCACCTGATACGGCAGGCCCGGCGCGGCGAGATCCAGCACCACGCGCCCGTGGCCCGGATGGTCGCCCACCCGCACCCCCACCCGTTCCGCCATCGCGGGCGTCGCGAGAAGAACCAGACTGCAGGCCGCGAAAGCCGCCGCGCCGTGCATCAGCCGAAGCTCGCCAACAGCGCGTCGATTTCCGCCTGGGACGAGGCCGCCGCCATCGGCTGTGGCCCATTTGCCAGCCGCTCGCCCTCCGTGCGCGGCGGCGCGCTGCGGGCGGGCAGCGCGGCGGAAGGCGCGTAACGCCCCGTTGTCTCCCGCACGCGTTGCTCAATCTGCTTCAGCGCATTCACCACCTTGCCGATGCGCTGACCGGTGATGTCTTGGAAGGCGCAGGCCTCGTAGATGCGGGTCACGCAGGCCCCTACTGTCTCCGCGGCAGCCCCCGACAGGCTCGGCTGCAGGTTCTCTAGTGCTTCGCAGGCATCCAGGATCTCGTTGGCGGCATCGGCGGTGCTTTTCACCACCTCGTCCAGCTCATCCGTGGCGGCGGGCAGATGCGTAGCATCCACATTCTCCACCCGCATCGCCGCGATCTCCTCCTTCGCGGCGGCGACCATCCTCCCGAGCGACTCCAGCTCCTGCAGCAGCGCCGCCTCGGTCTTGCCGAGGCCGGTCATGACCTGCAGCGCGATCTCCGCGCGATCGACCTTACGCATGGGCCATCACCTTCTCGATCTTCTCGCGCAAGGTCTCGGCGTTGAACGGCTTGACGATGTAGTTGGAAACGCCTGCCGCACGCGCCGCCACCACGTTCTCGGTCTTGCTCTCGGCCGTGATCATGATGAAAGGCGTGGACTTCAATCGCGCATCCGCCCGCACCTCCTTCAGCAGGTCGAGCCCGGTCATCGGCTCCATGTTCCAGTCGGAGATGACCAGGCCGAAATTCCCGACGCGCAGCTTCGACAGCGCCTCCTGCCCGTCCGTCGCCTCCTCCACATTGTCGAAGTCGAGCTGCTTCAGCAGGTTCCGGATGATGCGCAGCATCGTCTTGTAGTCGTCCACGATCAGCACGCTGGTGTTCTTGTCCAGGGCCATAAGCTTCTCCTCTCAATCTGTCCGGTTGTTCGCGCTGCGGAGCCGGGCCAGCTCCGCGATCAGGCTGCGGGCCCGATCGGGCCGCATGGCCCCGATCACCGGCGCGGCCTTCGCCTCCCGCATCCGGTTCACGAACTGTACGAGCACAGGCATTTCCAAATCGTCGAAAACGGTGGCCGCATCGCGCGGCCGCATCGTCTCGTAGGTTTTCACCAGCCCTCGCCAGCCTGCTTCCTCGCGCTCACCCCGGCCGCGCTCCAGCGCCTCCAGCCGGGCCTGCAACGCCGCCATCTCCTCCAGCCGCGTCGTCAGCCGCCGTTCGGCCGCGCCCAGCATCGCCTCTCGCGCGGAAATCGCCGCCTCGCGCGCGTCCATCTCCAGCCGCCTTTCCCGCAGGCGCCCCAGCAGCGCGCGCTCGGCCTGGTCCACCGGATCCGGCGGCGGCGGAGCAGCCGCCACCGGCGGGGCAGCCCGCGACGGAGCAGGCATCGGCGGTGCCGAAGCCGCCGCGCTCGCGACGATTCCCGCTTCGCCCGGAATTCCTCGCCACAACCCTTCGGCCTTCACCAACGCCAGTCCAGCGCAGGCAGCCAGGATCAGGGGCAGCAGTCTTGGCCGCTGCAGCCGTGCGAACACCGCCCTCAACGCGCCATCCTCAGCGCCTGAAGCAGGTCCCGCTCCGCCTGGCTGCGCGGCGCCACGCCCTCTGCACCGGCCACGGGCTGAGGCGCCGCTCGCCCCTGGCGCACCAGCACCTCAAGCCGGTCGGCCAAACCCTCCGCGCGCTCCACCAAGAAGCGAAGGTCATCCCGTAATGCTTCCGCCTTCGCCGCCTGCCGGGCCTGGACCTCAAGCGTCCCACGCAACCCGGACAATGCCGACTGCGCCTCGCGCGTCGCCACCTCGAATCCCTGCACCCCATCCGCCAGCGCCGCCCGGTCCCGGCGCAGCGCCGCCAATCCTCGCTCCAGCCGCAGCGCAAAGGGCAGCGCCGCAGTCAGCAGCGCCAACAGAACGCCCTGCAGGATCCACTCCGCATTGCTCACGCCGATGCCTCCTCCTCCGCGCCCATCCGCTTCAGCTCGCGCTCGATCCGAACCGCCAACCGATTTTCGCGCCGCCCGAGCATCGCTTCGAACAGCGGCACCTCGCCGCAGCGCAGCCGCACCGGCGCCCCGGGGCCGACATTCAACGTCAGCCGGTCACCGGGCTTCAGGTTGATCACGGTCGAAAGCGGCAGGGGCTGGTCATCCAGCACCACGTCGAGCGCCACATCCGTGTGGCGCAGCTCATCCGCCAGGTGATTCTCCCAGATCGAATCGCGCCCGAACTTCTCGCCCATGAACTGCTGCAGCAGCAGTTCGCGCACCGGCTCCAGCGTGGCATAAGGCAGCAGCAGCTCCATCCGTCCGCCACGGTCCTCCATCTCCACCCGCAGCTTCACCAGGATCGCGGCATTGGACATGCGCGAGATCGCAGCGAAGCGCGGATTCACCTCCAGGCGCTCGAACTGGAACTCGACCGGGCAAAGCGGCTCGAAAGCGGCTGAAATGTCGCGCAGCACCACGCCGATCAGCCGCTCCACCAGCGTCCGCTCGATGGTGGTGTAGGGCCGCCCCTCGATCCGCATCGCGGCCGTGCCGCGCCGCCCGCCCAGCAGCACGTCCACCACGGAGTAGATCATCGCCGAGTCGACGACCATCAACCCGTAATTGTCCCACTCCTTCGCCTTCGTCACCGCGAGCATCGCCGGCAGCGGGATGGAGTTGAGGTAGTCGCCGAAGCGGAGCGAGACGATGCCGTCGATCGAGACCTCCACATTGTCGGAGGTGAAGTTGCGCAAGGTCGTGCTCATCAGCCGCACTAGCCGGTCGAACACGATTTCCAGCATCGGAAGCCGCTCGTAGGAGACGAGCCCGCTGCTGATGATCCGCTCGATCCCAGACTTCGCCTCACCGGCCTCATCGCCATCGAAGCCGAGAAGGCTGTCGATCTCCGCCTGGTTCAGCACCCGCGCCGCATCGGCCCCGCCAGGCGGCGCCTCCTCCTCCAGCGACGCCCCCCAGGCGGCGGCGAGGTCCTCCTCCTCCATCCCGTCGGCCGGGCTCACTGGACGATCATCTCGACAAAGAGCACGTCCAGCACCTTTGCCGGGTGGGCGGCAATTCCGGCGCGGACGCGCAACTCCTCTCGCAGCCGGTATGTGCCTTGGCTGCCCCGCAGCTCCTCGGGGCGCATCTCGCGCAGATAAGTCTGGAACAGGTCCAGCAGCCGCGGCATGGCTGCCTGCACCGCCGCCGCATCGCCTTCGGAGCTTAACTCAAGCTTGGAGCGCAGCCGGATGAAGGTGGCACGCCGCCCCGTCACGTTCAGGTTCGTCAGGATCTCGGGCATGTCCAGGAAGACCGGCGCGCGCGTCGTCTGTCCGGCCGAGGCCGCACCGCCATGCTCCCCCTCGGCCCCATTACCGGAGGACGGGCTGTAAGGCAGCATGCCGCTGAACCAGAGCCCCGCCCCCGCGCCAGCCAGGAGCAGAGGCAACGCCAGCAGCATCAGCTTCTTGCGGCTGCCATTCCCCGGAGCCTTCGCTCCATCCGCCGTGGGTGTCGCCGCCTGCGCCATGGGGTGTCGGGTGCTTCCTGCCGTTCCGATGGAGCGATCCTCGGCCGGCCCCGCTTAACAAAGGCTTTCCCGGCGAGGATTTGCCACCCGTCCGGCATTTCCTGCCCGCCCCCGGCAGGCCGTGCAGCCCGCCCCCCACGAAGTCCCTGGCACGCGGGTTGCGCAAACACTTCCGCAACCATGGCGCCGCAGACTGGCGAACCGGATGCAGAAGGCACACGGCGCGGAGGGATGAACTGATGGACATTGCGGCTACATAGCCCTCTCGCGGCTGGTGACGCAGAATTGCGCGACGGCTGTGCTCGCCCACAACATGGCGAATGCGGAAACCCCCGGCTTCCGCGCCACGCGCTCCGTCTTCGGCGAGTATCTCGAACGCCAGCGGGATTTGCGCGCCCTGCCCGGTGGCGAGTCCGTGCATTTCTCGCAGGACCGCGCCACCTGGCGCGACGAGGCGCCTGGTCCGGTCCAGACCACCGGCAATCCGCTCGACATCGCCATTTCCGGTGATGGCCTCTTCACTGTCCAGACTCCGCGCGGCGAGCGCTACACCCGCGCCGGTCGCTTCTCACTCGGCCCGGGTGGGGGGATCCTGGACATGGAAGGCAACGCCCTGCTCGACACAGCGGGCAACCCTCTCCGCGTCGCTCCCACGGACACGCGCCTGACCATACGCGGTGACGGCACGCTCTCCAGCGAGAATGGGGAGATCGGCCGGATCCGCATCGTCCGCTTCGCCGAGCCGCAGCGCATGCAGGCGGAGGGCGACCGCTTGCTGGCCGCTGGAAACGGCCAGGCCCCGGAGGCCATCGAGCGTCCCGCCCTCGTCCAGGGAGCTGTGGAGGGCAGCAATGTGCGCCCCGTCCTGGAGATGACGCGCCTTACCGCCGAAATGCGGGAATTCCAGTTCATGGCGCAATTCGCGGAGAAGGAGGGCGAACGCCTCTCCAGCGCCGTCGAGCGCATCCTGCGGAAGCGTGGCTGATGCGCGCGCGCCACCTGCACCACCACGGAACAGTCCGGCCCTCGCCGGCGATCGGAGCTTAGCCCATGCGCGCCCTTTGGACCGCCGGCACGGGCATGATGGCCCAGCAGACCAATGTCGAGGTCATCTCCAACAACATCGCCAATATGAGCACCACGGGCTTCAAGCGCCGCCGCGCGGAGTTCCAGGACCTCATGTACCAGAACATGCGCCGCGTCGGCTCGCAGTCCTCCGACACCGGCACCACACTGCCGTCGGGTGCGCAGGTCGGCCTCGGCGTCCGCACGGCCGGCGTCTACCGCATCCACGAGCAGGGCAGCCTGCAGCAGACGGAGAACAAGTTCGACGTTGCCATCCGCGGCAACGGCTTCCTCCAGGTCCAGCTTCCCTCCGGCGAAACCGCCTATACCCGGGACGGCACGCTCGGCCTCTCGCCGGAAGGCGTGGTCGTCACCGCCGAGGGCTATCCCGTGATGCCCGGCATCACCATCCCTGCGAATGCGCGGGATGTAACGATCAACGGCAATGGCGAAGTGCTGGTGAAGATCGACGGACAGGTGGCCCCGCAGAATGTCGGCCAGTTCCAGCTCGCCGTCTTCGCGAATGAGGGTGGGCTTGAGGCGGTCGGTGACAACCTCCTCATGGCCTCCCCCTCCTCAGGTGCCGCGCAGCAGGGCGCGGCCGGCGCACCTGGCTACGGCAATGTCATGCAGGGCTTCATCGAGACCTCCAACGTGAATGTCGTGCAGGAGATCACCAGCCTCATTACCGCCCAGCGCGCCTATGAGATGAACAGCAAGGTCATCACCGCGAGCGACGAGATGCTCAACACGCTCGCGCGGCTGCGCTGAGGAGGCGGGGATGATGCGCTTCGTCCTTGCCCTGCTGCTCCTTGTAACCCTGCTCTGCCAGGGGGCGCGCGCCGATCTTGCCCTCCTCCGCCCGCATGCGGTGGTGGAGGACGCCGCCATCCGCCTTTCGGACCTGTTCGACAATGCCGGGCAAAATGCCGGGCGTGTCGTTGGCCCCGCCCCCGCGCCAGGACGGCGCGTGGTGGTGGAGCCGGCCCAGCTCTTCGCCATTGCACGTGCGAACGGCTTGGCTTGGCGCCCCCTCACCGCCGCCGACACGGTGGTGGTGGAGCGCCCGGGCCGCAGCGTGCCGCGCGAGGAAGTGCTGGACCTCCTTCGCGGCGATCTCGGCCGCATGGGCCTGGACCCTGAGGCAGAGCTGGAACTGCCCGGCTTCCAGCCGCCTATGGTCCCGTTCGCCGCCTTCACGCAACTCGCGCTCGAGCAGCCAGCCTTCGAACCCGCGACGAACCGATTCTCCGCCACGCTGGTCGTGGTGGCGGAAGGCATGCCCACCCTGCGCCTCCGCCTCGCCGGCCGCGGCGTCGCCACCGCAGCCGTGGTGATCGCGACCCGCCGCATGGCGCTGGGCGAAGTGGTGGGCCCCGCCGATCTTCGCCTCGTCCGTCAGCGTGCCGAGCGGGTTCGCCCCGGCCTTGCCACGGATCCTGGTCAGGTCGTCGGCCGGGCGCTGCGCCGCCCGGTCGCGAGCAATCTCCCCTTCGCGCTGAACGACCTCACCCTGCCCACCGTCATCGAGAAGAACGCCATGGTCACCATGCTGATGGAGGGCCCCGGCCTCAGCATGACGGCGCAGGGCCGCGCCATGGCCAGCGCGGCGCGCGGGGAGGTCGTGCCCGTGATGAACCTCGCCTCCCGCTCCGTCATCGAAGGTCAGGCCATCGGCCCCGGCCGCGTGCGCGTCGCCTTCGGCAGCGCCCCGGTCAGCCGCTGAAGGCGGCCGGCATGCGTATCGTCCTGCTTCTCCTGCCGCTTCTGCTCGCGCATTGCGGCACGGCGGAACGCCTCTCCCGCATCGGCCGCGCGCCCGAGATGGCCCCCATCGCCGATCCGACGCGCAGCCCTGGCTACCAGCCCGTCTCCATGCCGATGCCGGCGCCGCAGGATGCGCGGAACCTCTCCGCCAACAGCCTCTGGCGCCCAGGCAGCCGCACCTTCCTGCGAGACCAGCGCGCGGCCAGCGTCGGAGACCTGATCACCATCCTCGTCTCCATCAAGGACACGGCGGATCTATCGAACAGCACCGAGCGCTCCCGCGATAATTCCGAGAATATGGGAATCCCTCGCCTGCTTGGCCTCGATTCCTCCTACACGCGCTTCCTCGCCGAAGGCATCGACCCGTCACGACTCGTCGAGGCCTCTTCCGCCAACACCTCCGCCGGCAACGGCCGCATCCAGCGGAACGAGGCGGTGACGTTGCGCATCGCCGCCACCGTCACGCAGGTGCTGCCCAACGGCAATCTCGTCGTGGGGGGAAGGCAACAGGTGCGCGTGAACCACGAAATGCGGGACCTCAACATCGCCGGCATCATCCGCCCGCAGGACATCGCCAGCGACAATACAGTGCAGCATGACCGGCTGGCAGAAACGCGCATCGCCTATGGCGGACGCGGCACGGTCAGTGACGTGCAGCAGCCCCGCTACGGGCAGCAGGTTCTGGATGCGATCCTGCCCTTCTGACATGCGAAAAGGGCGGGCCGCCCGCAAGCAGCCCGCCCCGCTCATACCAGGATGGCGGCTCAGTTCTTGTCGAGAACCTCGCGGGCCTTGTCCTTCACGCCACCGGCGGCGTTCTGGACCTTGCCCTCTGCGCGCTTGGCCGCACCCTCGGCCTCCATCTTCGTGTCGCCGATCGCCGCGCCCACGTTCTCCTTCACGGCACCACCGGCCTGCTTCAGGGAACCCTCAACGCGGTCCTTATCGATCGCCATGGCGTCTCTCCTTTCCAACTTGCTCTGGGTTAAGAACGTGGGCAGGCAAGCCGGGTTGCCGGGGCGCTGGGCCGCCCAACATGACCGATTGCAACGGAGCGGCGGGGCGGGGACGGCGGATGTGTGGGCGATATTTCCTCCAGCGTGATCCGGCCGGGCTGGCTAACTATTACGGCACGCCCGCCACCAACCCCATGCCGAACTTCGCCCCCAACTGGAACATGGCGCCCACGCAGGACGGCGTCGTGCTGCGCCGTAATCCGCAGACCGGCCACCGCCAGCTGGACCTGCTGCGCTGGGGCCTCGTGCCGCATTGGGCGAAGGATGCGAAAGGTGGCGCGCGGCTGATCAATGCGCGGGCCGATGGCGTCGCGCAGAAGCCTTCCTTCCGAGAGGCCTTCGCCAAGCGCCGCTGCCTCGTCCCGGCCGACGGCTTCTACGAATGGCTTTCGCCGAAGGAGGCCCGCCCGCGGGACCCGAAGCAGCCCTTCGCGGTTGCCTTGGCGAGCGGCGAGCCGATGACTTTCGCCGGCATCTGGGAAGGCTGGAAGGATCCCGACGGCAGTTGGCTTCGCACCTATTCCATCATCACCACCGAGGCGAATCCGAAGCAGGCGCCGCTGCACCACCGAATGCCCGTAATCCTGCCGCGCGAAGCCTAGCCTGCCTGGCTGGGCGAAGCCGAGGTCGAGCCCGAAGGATTGCTCGACCTGCTTCGCCCCTGCCCGCCCGAATGGTTGGCTTGCTGGCCCGTGAGCAAGCGCGCCAATAAGGTCGCGGAGAACGATGCCGATCTCATCCGCCCCGACCCGGCGGTTGACGCCCCCGCTGGGCTGAACGACCCCTCGCCCTACGAACCGCGATAGGTGGAATAGGCCCAGGGCGAGCAGAGCAGCGGCACATGGTAATGCCCCGCGCCCGCCTGCAGCCCGACATTCAGCGCGACCACGCCGAGGAAACCGGGATCGCCGTTGCGTGAAGCGAAATATGCACCCACGTCGAAACGCAACTCATACCGCCCCGCCGCAAACTCTTCCGGTGGCAGCAGCAACTCGTCGGTGCGTCCATCTGCATTGGTCACCGCGCGCCGCAACAGCACCGGCGACGCATCTATGCGCCACAGCTCCACCGACATTCCCTCAGCCGGCACGCCATTCGCGGTGTCCAGCACATGGGTGGAAAGTGCCGAGGCCTTCATTCCGCTACCGCCGCAAGTTCCTGCCGGATTTCGCTCGTCAGCTCATGCTCGTCGTAGCGCAGCAGGCTTTCCAGATGCTGCCCTGCATCCTCCAGCCAAAGCCGCCGGCAGATCCCGTCCACCAGCCGCGCCGTCCCATATTTCATCCCGCTGATCGTCGCCCCCGACAGCCCCATCGACGCTGTGGAGCCGTAGTTGATCATATGCACATGGGCGAGGAACGGCGCCGCCCCGGGCGCCTTCTCCCGCATCGAGAAATCATCCCGCAGATAAGGGCAGGCTCCCAGCGCCGGGAACTCCAGCCCCGCTGGCGGCGTGTACACATCGCGCCACAGCAGAATCTGCTCCGCGAAGGGCGCCAGCTCCGGCCGCAGCGACAGATCGAAGGCCGTCCCCGTGCCGATGATCACGTGATCTCCCCGGTGCTCCCCGCGCGGCGTCGTCACCACCACCTCGCCGCCTTCCTCCCGCGCGCCGGACACCGGGCTGCCCATATGCAGCTCGAAGCGCGGATCGTCGCAGACGCGGTTCCAGGATTCCTGCGGCGGCGGCTGGTTCAGCGCGAAGATGTGTTGCATGAACCGCCAGCGCATCGCATCCGGCATCGCATAGACCTGCCCGAGAAAGCCCGACTGCTCCATCCAGCGGAAGGGATTCACCCGCGGCATCCGCGCCCGCCGGACCAGCATGATGCCCTGCGCCGCCCCAGCCTCAAGCGCCGTCGCCAGATTGTCGAAGGCCGAGGCCCCGGCTCCCACCACCAGCACCCGCTTCCCCGCCAGCGCCGCGAAATCCACCGGGCCGGAGGTATGCGAAACCCGCCCGGTGGGAAGCGCATCGAAGGGCGCCGGGATTGCCCAGCCGCCCATCCCGTCCATGCCCGTCGCCAGGATCAGCTTCCGGGCGCGCACCACCAGCTCGCCCTCGTCTGTGCCGAACACCAGCTCCAGCGGCTCGCTCACCCCGGTTCGCCCGATCCGCAGCAACCGATGCCGATGCGCCACCGGCAGATTCAGCACCGCCTCCACCCAATCCAGGTAGCGCTGCCAATCCACGCGCCCGATCTTGTGCAGCGCCTCCCAGGCCGCCGCGCCGTCGCGCGCCGTGAAATAGGCCCGCGGCGTCAGCGCCGGGATGCCCAGGTCCGGCCCGGTCACATGCTTCTGGGTCCGAAGCGTCCGCATCCGCGCGAAGGTTGTCCAGACCCCTGTCCCGCCCTTCGGCGCGGCATCGAAGACCCGGACCCGCTCCACCCGCTCCCGCAGCAGCCCGAAGGCGGTCACCAGCCCCGTCTGCCCCGCACCGATGATCGCGACATCCAGCACCCCCTCCCCGCGGGAGGGCACCCAGGGATGCCGCGGGTAATCCAGCAGTTCGAGCTGCCGCCTGGCCTCCTCGGCCAGCCGCGCCAAAGCCTGCTCAAAGGGCGCCTCTTCGGAGCCCGGCTGAGGGGAAGCGGAGATGTCATCCGGCATGAATGCGTCCCGGGCAGTTCCAAGGACCGGAGTGGTAGCACGCGCCATGCCGCCCCGGCCCAGGTCCTGCACAGCCCCCCCGCTTGATCTCCACCTTCCGCCCATCGCAAATGCGGAACGCCCGACCGCCGGAAGGACCAAGCATGAGTGCCAGCACCTCCCCCAATCTGATCGCGGCCGTGGACGAGGCCCGCCAGTGGAACCGGCTGATGGAGATGGCGAAGCTCGGCGCCATCACCGGCTCCGACGGCGAACCCGGCGTGAACCGCGCCTGCCTCACCCCGCTGGACCGGGAAGCGCGTCGCCTCCTCATCTCATGGGCCGAGAAGCTCGGCCTCACTGCCTCGGTGGACGAGATCGGCAACCTCTTCCTTCGCCATGAGGGCACGGAGGCCGACGCCGCCCCTATCCTCACCGGCAGCCACATGGACACCCAGCCGAGTGGCGGCCGCTTCGACGGCATCTGGGGCGTCATCGCGGGGCTGGAGGCCGTGCAGGCCATCCGCGAGGCAGGCATCGCCACCCGCCGCCCGATCGAGGTTGTGGCCTGGACGAATGAGGAAGGCGGCCGCTTCGCCCCGGGCTGCATGGGCAGCATGGCCTATTCGCGCTTAAAGCCCTCCACCACCTGGGACGGGGTCGCGGACCCCGAGGGCATCACCTTCCGCGCCGCCCTCGACGCGCATTTGAAGGAGGAGGCCGACCTTCCCCGCCGCCCGCTCGGCGGCAAGCCCTTCGCCTATGTAGAGGCCCATATCGAGCAGGGCCCCCGCCTTGAGGTCGAGGAGAAGGACATCGGCGTCGTCACTGGCATCCAGGGCAGCCGCTGGTTCATCGTGGAGCTGCGCGGCGAAACGGCCCATGCCGGCACCGCTCCCCTCTCCCTCCGCCGCGACGCGGTGCAGGACATGCTCCGGGCCATCACCGCCCTCAACGCCCTGATGACCGACCCGACCGACGTGCTCCGCTTCACCGTCGGCCGTATCGAGGTCTTCCCTAACACCTCCAACTCCGTTGCCGACCTGGTCCGCTTCACCATCGACTTCCGCCACCCGGACAAGGAGCTGCTGATCACCAACGGGGACGCCATCGAGCCCACCATCCGCAGCGCCATCAAAAACTGCGACGTCACCGTCACCGAGCGCTTCCATGCCCTGCCGGTGGAGTTCGACGCCCTCGTCACCGATGCGGTGGAGGATGCCGCCAAGGCCCAGGGCCTCTCCAGCATCCGCCTTCCCAGCGGCGCCTTCCATGACGCCCAGTTCATGGTGCCCATCTGCCCGACGGGTATGATCTTCGTGCCCTGCCGGAAGGGCATCAGCCACAACCCGGCGGAGTATTCGACCTCAGGGCAGCTTGCGGCGGGGGCGCGGGTGCTGGCGGCCACCCTGGTGGAGCTGGCGAACAGGTAGCACCGGGAGGCCTTGCCTCCCGAGCCATCCGCCGGGAGGCGAACGCGCCGCCGGACCCAGCGGTCAGTTTTCGGGGTATCTTATGGCGGTGATCTCGACGGAACTCGGGCCGGCGGGGGTGCGGACGGTCACCTCGTCGCCGACCCGGGCCCGCAGCATGGCCAGCGCCATGGGCGATCCGATGCTGATCTTGCCCGCAGCCAAATTGGCCTCGTCCACGCCGACAATGGTAACCGTCACCTCCTGATCCCGCTCATTCAGATAGGTGACGGTCGCGCCAAAGAAGACGCGGTCCCGCTGCGCCTGCGCCGCCGGGTCCACCACCTCGGCCTGCTTCAGCCGCTGCCCGAGATAGCGCAGCCGCCGGTCAATTTCGCGCAGCCGGCGCTTGCCTTCCTTGTAGTCGGCATTTTCGCTCCGGTCGCCGTTACCAGCCGCCCAGGCCACGATCTCGACCACCCGGTGCCGCTCTGCCTTGGCCGTCTCATACTCGGCCTTGAGAGCCGCCTCGCCCGCTGGGGTCATGTAGAACTTGCCGCCGGGCAGCCTCGGAAGGCTCCCCTCCTCGTCCTCGTCCATCGCTCCGCTTCCTTGCGATACGCCCCGCAAGCCACAAAAAAGCCGGCGCCCCTGTCGGGGCCGCCGGCCTTCCGGATCCGGTTCGGGCGAAAGCCCTATTTCGGTGCGAGCACCATGATCATCTGGCGATTTTCCAGCCGGGGCATGGATTCCACCTTCACGGCCTCGGCCATTTCGTTGCGGATCCGCTCCAGAACCTTCACGCCCAGATCCTGGTGGGCCATCTCGCGGCCGCGGAAGCGCAGGGTCACCTTCACCTTGTCGCCTTCTTCGATGAAGCTCTTCATCTGCCTCATCTTCACTTCGTAGTCGTGGTCGTCGATATTCGGACGAACCTTGATTTCCTTGATCTCGACGACCTTCTGGCGCTTGCGCGCCTCGTTGGCCTTCTTCTGCTGCTCGTACTTAAACTTGCCGAAATCGGTGATCTTGCACACCGGGGGCTCGGCGTTCGGGCTGATCTCAAGCAGGTCCATGCCGACGTCATAGGCGCGCGCGAGGGCATCGCGTGCGCTCATCACGCCAAGCATCTCCCCGTCCTGGTCGATCAACCGGACCTGGGCGGCGCGAATCTCCTCGTTCACCCGCGGTCCGTCGCGGGTCGGGAGTGTATTGGGCATCGGGCCTCGGGCCAGGGTAGTCTCCTGTCGTGGTGGTAACGGTGGCTTTATGGTGCGCGGTAGCGGCGTCTGCAACCGCTACGCATCAAGGTCAAGCCAGTTTTCGAATCCGGTCTGACCCCGGAAAGATCAGGCAGCTGCCTCGGCCGGGGCCAAAATAGGCGCCCCCTGGCGGTCCGGCGGTGCCGCCTCGGACAGCATCCGGGCGATGGCATCGGCCAGTGGCAGGGTTTCCTGCTCCCGTCCGGGCAGGCGGCGCAATACAAGATTGCGCTCCTCTGCCTCACGCCGCCCGACCACTGCGAGGATCGGCACCCGGGCCTCGATATGCTCGGCGACCTTGCGGTTGATCTTCTCGTTCCGGATGTCGACGGAAACCGCCAGCCCGGCCGCCCGCATGGCCTCGGCGACCTCCTCGGCATAGGGCGCGGCATCGTCGACGATGCTTGCCACCACCACCTGCACGGGGGCCAGCCAGAGTGGGAAGCGCCCGGCATGCTCCTCGATCAGGATGCCCAGGAAGCGCTCGAAGGATCCCAGGATGGCGCGGTGCAGCATGACCGGGCGGTGCTTCGCCCCGTCCTCGCCCACATATTCGGCGTCGAGCCGCTCCGGCAGCACGAAGTCCACCTGGAGGGTGCCGCATTGCCAGTCGCGGCCGATGGCATCCCGCAGCACGAATTCCAGCTTCGGGCCGTAGAACGCGCCCTCCCCGGGGTTCAGCTCGTATTCCACCCCGGCCGTCGCGCAGGCCTCGCGCAGCGCGCCCTCGGCCCGGTCCCAGGTGGCATCGTCGCCAGCCCGCTTCGCCGGACGATCGCTGAACTTCACCCGGAAGGACTGGAAGCCGAAATCCCGGTAGATCGAGGAGAGCAGCTCCACGAAACGCACCGTCTCCGAGGCGATCTGGTCCTCGGTGCAGAAGATATGCGCATCGTCCTGGGTGAAGGCCCGGACGCGCATGATCCCGTGCAGCGCTCCGCTCGGCTCATACCGATGGCAGGCCCCGAACTCGGCCATGCGCCAGGGAAGCTGCCGGTAGCTCCGGATGCCCTGGTTGAAGATCTGCACATGGCAGGGGCAGTTCATCGGCTTGAGGGCGAGAACCCGGTCCTTCTCGGACTCATCCTCGACCGTCGCGATGAACATGCTCTCCCGGAACTTCTCCCAGTGGCCGGACTCGATCCAGAGCTTCCGGTCCAGAAGCTGGGGCGTCTTCACCTCGTCATAGCCGGCGGCATCCAGCCGGCGGCGCATGTAGTCCTCCACCGTCCGGTAGAGGCGCCAGCCCTTGGGATGCCAGAAGATCGAGCCCGTTGCCTCCTCCTGGAGGTGGAACAGGTCCATCTCCCGGCCGATCTTGCGATGGTCCCGCTTTTCCGCCTCCTCCAGCTGGTGGAGATGCGCGTCCAGCTCCTTCTGGTCGCGCCAGGCCGTGCCGTAGATGCGGGACAGCACTGGGTTGCGGTGGTCGCCGCGCCAATAGGCCCCGGCCACCTTCATCAGCTTGAAGGCCGTCCCGACATCGCCGGTCCCGCGCATATGCGGCCCGCGGCACAGGTCCAGCCAGTCGCCCTGGCGGTAGATCGAGATCGTCTCGCTTTCCGGCAGGTCCCGGATCAGCTCCGCCTTGAACCGCTCGCCCTTGCCCTCGAAGAAGGCGATCGCCTCCTCGCGCGGCCATTCCTCGCGCACGAAGGACGCGTTTCGGGCCACGATCTCCCGCATCTTCGCCTCGATCGCCGGGAAATCCTCGGGCGTGAAGGGGGCGTTGCGGGAGAAGTCGTAATAGAAGCCATTCTCGATTGCGGGGCCGATCGTCACCTGCGTGCCCGGGAACAGCTCCTGCACCGCCTCGGCCAGCACATGGGCGGCATCATGCCGGATCATCCCCAGAGCCTCGGGGTCCTTCCGCGTGACGAAGCGCAGCCGCGCATCCGCATCGATGGGGACGGAAAGGTCGCGCAGCACCCCGTCCACCTCCATTGCCAGGGCCGCCTTCGCCAGCCCCGGACCGATGGACGCGGCCACGGTCGTGCCAGTCACAGGACCGTCGAAGGATCGAACGGAACCGTCGGGCAGCGTGATCGCGGGCATGGGGGCGCATGGGCCTTTCGCAGGGGTTTTCGGGGCTTCGCGATGTGTCGCGAAGGGCCGGGAGCGATGGCACCCGCCCTGGCCAAGGTCAAGCGCGGGCTGGTCGGGGCAGCCTCCCACGCTCCTCGGATCCCATAATCCGTACCGAAGCCTAGGTCCGAAAGCCTTGTGCCGGCCCTCACCCACGCGCCTAAACTCGCCCACCCCGGTGGAGCATGCTGCATGACGAGACTGATCGGCCTCTCCGGAAGCCTGCGCCGCGCGTCCCTCAACACCGCCCTGCTCCGCGCTGCCGCAGGAATGATGCCGGAGGGATCGACGCTGGAGGTCCACACCCTCCATGGCATCCCCCTCTATGACGGCGACCTGGAGGCCGCGGAGGGCATCCCTGCCGCCGTCACCGTCCTGAAGGAGGTGATCGCCGGCTCCCAGGGCCTGCTCCTCGTCACCCCCGAGTACAACAACGCCATGCCCGGCGTGTTCAAGAACGCCATCGACTGGCTGAGCCGCCCGGGGGCCGACATCCCCCGGGTCTTCGGGGGCAAGCCGGTGGCGGTGATCGGGGCCTCGCCCGGCGGCTTCGGCACCATCCTCGCCCAGCATGCCTGGCTGCCCGTGCTCCGCACCCTCGGCACCGCCTCCTGGTTCGGCGGCCACCTCATGGTCTCCCGCGCCGGCAGTGCCTTCGATCCGGAAGGCGTCCTGACCGACCCCAAGGTCCAGGCGCAGCTCCGCGCCTTCCTTGAGGACTTCGTAGCCTTCAGCAGCGGGCGCGGCTGAAGGCGGAACGCCCGCGGGCGCCGCTCAGTCCCGGAACACCACCGTCCGGAACCCGTTCAGCAGCACCCGGTCCTCCAACTGCCAGAGCAACGCGCGGGAGAGCACCCGCCGTTCGATGTCCCGCCCCTGGCGGACCAGATCGTCTGGCGTGTCGTTATGGCTGATGCGTTCCACGTCCTGCTCAATGATCGGCCCCTCATCCAAGTCAGCGGTTACGAAATGGGCGGTGGCTCCGATCAGCTTCACCCCGCGCGCATGCGCCTGATGATAGGGCTTCGCGCCCTTGAAGCCCGGCAGGAAGGAGTGGTGGATATTGATGCAGCGCCCCGCCAGCTTCGCCGCAAGCCCATCCGAAAGCACCTGCATGTAGCGGGCGAGGACCACCAGTTCCGCCCCCGTCTCGCGGATCACGCGCCAGACTTCCGCCTCCTGCTCCAGCTTGGTCTGCTTCGTCACCGGCAGATAGTGGAAGGGCACGCCGGTGAAATCCAGGTGCTGGTAGGTCTCGAGCGGATGGTTCGAGATGATGCCGGTCAGCTCCATCGGCAGCTCCCCCAGGCGCCAGCGGTAGAGGATATCGGCCAGGCAGTGGTCGAACTTCGAGACGAGAACGATGACCTTCCGCTTCTCGGCTCGGTCCCGCAGGGCCCACTGCATCGAGAAGCGCTCGCCCACCGCCTCCAGCCCGGCGCGCAGGGCGGCTACGTCCAGCCGGTCCTCCGGATGGTCCAGCGTGATGCGCGCGAAGAAGCGGTGGCTCTCCACGTCGTCATATTGCTGCGCCTCGCGGATATTGCCGCCATGCTCGAAGATGCAGGTGGCCACCGCGGCCACGATACCCGGGCGGTTCGGGCAGGACAGGGTCAGGACGTGCTCGGGCCTGGGCTTGGATATTTCGGGCATGGCGGACTCGCGTCTGTCGCTGCCGGCGGAGCGGCATCGCCTGTGCCTCTGCCATCATGGACGCCGCCCGGCCAGCCCCCGCCCGCGCGGAAGCGCCCGCCGCCTAGCCGGGGTCGCCGATCCCTTGCCGCCGAGCGGCCTAGCTGGCCACCACGTAGTCCCGCAGCGCCGCCGCCTCGCCCACCGCCTCGTCGATCCGCGCCTTCACCAGGTCGCCGATCGAGACGATTCCGCGCAGCGTCTCGCCCTCCAGCACCGGCAGATGCCGCACCCGCCGGTCGGTCATCATCTCCAGCGCCCGGGTGATCGGCGTATCGAGGGTGACGGTGTGGAGCACACGCGTCATCACGTCCGAGGCTACCAGCCCGTCCACCGAGCCCTCATCCTCCGCCAGTGCCCGCACGACGTCCCGCTCGGACAGGATGCCGAGGATCGGCCCCTCTCCACTCCGCACCAGCACGGCGCCGACGCGGTGGCGGACCAGGGTGCGCGCCACCTCTACCAGCGCCAACTCCGGCGCCACGCTCACCACGGCGGATCCCTTCCCCCGCAGGATGGTCGAAATCGTCATGACGCCCTCCACCGGCCTGTCATTTCGATAATCTGGCAGCCGCGCCGGGGTCACTCACAAGCGGAAAGCGCCACGCTCACCCTGGCTTGAACGGAAGCCAGGGCACACGCCTCCCACGGGAACATCCGGTGAGGCGGAAGGCAGGGCCGGTGGCGGCCAGAGGCGGCCGGGGGGGCGCCTCAGGCTGCCTCGGCGGCGGCGGCCTGCTTCGCCTCCGCGCCGGAAAGCTGGGTCCGCACCAGTTCCGCGAAACGGCCGCCCAGCGCCACCAGCTCCTCGAAGCTGCCGCGTTCCACGATCCGCCCCTGCTCGAAGACCAGGATCTCGTCGGCATCCCGGATCGTCGAAAGCCGGTGCGCGATGATGAAGGTGGTCCGCCCGGCCATCAGTGCCTTCAGAGCCTTCTGCACCCGCGCCTCGGTCGCCGCGTCCAGCGCGCTGGTCGCCTCGTCCAGGATCAGGATCGGCGGGTCCTTCAACAGCGCCCGCGCGATGGACAGCCGCTGCTTCTGCCCACCCGAGAGGGTGGTGCCCCGCTCCCCCACCATGGTGTCGTAGCCCTGGGGCTGGCGGGTGATGAAGTCATGCGCCTCCGCCATGCGGCAGGCATGCTCGATCTGATCCTGGGTGGCGTCGGGCCGCCCGATCAGTAGGTTCTCGCGGATGGTGCGGTTGAACAGCATGGCGTCCTGGAACACCACGCCGACATTGCGCCGAAGGCTCTCGAGCTTGATGTCGCGCAGGTTGTGCCCGTCGATCGTGATGCGCCCGCTCACCGGATCCCACAGACGCTGGAGCAGCGACATGGCGGTGGACTTGCCCGCGCCGGTTTGGCCAACCAGCGCCACGGTCTTCCCGGGCGCCGCCTCGAAGCTCACGTCGTTCAGGATCAGCCCGCCGCCCGGATAGCCGAAGGCGACCTTGTCGAAGGCCACCGCCCCCTGCACCCGTGGCAAGTCGATGGCGTCCAGGCGATCCGGCACCGAGCTGCGCGCATCCAGCACGGAGAATACCTCCCGCAGCCCGGGCACCTGCATCAGCAGCCGCGAGACGAAGCCCACCGCTCCTTCCAGCCGCCCGATCAGCATGGTGGCGAAGCCCATGAAGGACACAATCTCGCCGACGGATGCCTGGCCTCTCATGTGCAGCCAGGTGCCCAGGATAAAGATGGTGATGACGCTGATGGTGCTGGCCGAGCGCGTCAGGACGGACACCACCGCCCACCAGTTCAGCACCGGGAACTGGTGGTCCAGCACCTGCCGCATGATGTCGCCGAACAGCTTCGCCTCGGCCGCCATGCGGGTGAAGGACTGCACCACCACGACATTGGACAGCGCGTCCTGCGCATTGCCCGCGAGCTGCGTCTGCAGCCCCTCCACGGTCTCCTGCGCCTCCTGCGTGCGGCTGACCACGAAGGCGGCCACCGCGCAGAACACGACCACGAGGACCAGCAGCACGATGGCCAGTCGCCAGTTCATCAGGAAGGTCAGCGGCAGCAGCACCAGCATGGTGATGAAGGTGGTGAGGTGCTCGCGGAAGAAGGACAGCCATATCCCGAACAGGTGGTCCGTTCCCACCAGCATGATCTTCATCAGCCGGCCGGACTGCGTGTCGCCATGGAAGGAGAGCGGCATGGCCAGCACATGCTGGAAGTAACGGTGCATCACCGCCAGCCGGTTCCGGTGCGCCATGCGGTCTGACAACAGACTGACCGCCACATTCGCCGCGATCCCCGTGAGCCCGACGGCGCCCCAGACCACGAGCAGCGACACGGCCTGGCGCCACACCTCGTCCTCCGGGAGCCGGTCCGCCCCCGAGAGCACGTCCACCACCCGTCCAAACAGCACCGGCTCCAGGAATTGCAGCCCTGCCACCGCGAGCGAGGCGAGAGCCAAACCGATCGCCACCCACTTGTCCGGGGCAAGAAGCCCCAGCACGCGGGCGTAGGTTTGGAGAAAGCCCATGCTGATCCCGATCCTCACCAGCCACAACCAAACCGGCCCGTATTCCGGAGCCCGCGGCCCGGCTCCACCCGCAACGCCTCAGCCCGGGGCGGGATGCAGGCGAGGATGCACGGCATCCGATGCGGCGCGCCAGAGGTGACGGCAGGGGATGGAGCGCCGATGCGCGCCCCTTGCAAGCGGCGCGACGCTGCGGCAGGAAGTCTGATCGCTCCGCGATTCCTCACACAGGGCAAAAGACCCCGCCGCGGAGACAACGGAGGATGTCCATGACCCTGTCGCGCCGCACGGCCCTCGCCGTGCCCTTCGCCGCCACCCTCTCCACGGCCCTTTCCAGCACTGCCCGTGCCCAGGGCTCATGGCCTGCCCGCCCCGTCCGCGTCGTCGTCCCCTTCACGCCGGCCGGCACGACGGATGTCGTAGCCCGCATCCTGTGCGAGCGCCTGCAGGCCCGTCTCGGCCAGCCCTTCACCGTTGAGAACCGAGCCGGCGCCGGCGGCAATGTCGGCTCCGATTATGTCTCGAAGGCGGAGCCCGACGGTTACACCTTCCTGATGCAGACCATATCGAGCGGGGCCATCAACTACACCCTTTACGGCGACCGCATGCCTTATAAGCCGGAGGACCTCGCCGAGGTCGGGCTGGTCATCCGCGTGCCCAACGTCATCTTCGTCACGAATTCGCTGCCCGTTCGCACGTTGCAGGAGCTGGTGGCCTATGCGAAGGCCAACCCGAACAAACTCAACATCGGCTCCTCGGGCGCCGGCACCTCCCTCCATGTCACCGGTGAGTTGCTGAAGATGGAAGCGGGCATCAACATGACGCATGTTCCCTTCCGTGGCGCCGGCCCGATGTTGGCCGAGGTGATGGCCGGGCGCGTCGAGGTGGCCGTGGACAACCTGCCATCCGTCATCGGCCATCTCCGGGATGGCCGCTTGCGCCCCCTCGCCGTCACCACCAAGGAGCGCACCCCCGCCCTGCCGGACTGCCCGACCACCGCAGAGGCCGGGCTACCGGGCGTGGAGGCCACCGCTTGGTTCGGCGTCCAGGCCCCCGCCCGTACCCCCCGCGCGATCATCGAGCGCCTCGGCGCCGAGATCGACGCGGTCGTTAAGGAACCCGCAACCAAAGCCCGATTTGCGGACTTGGGCGGGATGATGCCTGGCCTGACCCCGGATGGCGGTACCACGCCTGACACCTTCACTGCCTTTGTGCGGGCCGAAACCCGCAAGTGGGGCGATGTGGTCCGGAAGTCCGGCGCAACAGTGGAGTAGTCTGAATGACGTTTGGTAACATCACCCGCCGCAGCACGCTGCTGGCGGTGCCCGCACTCGCCGCGCCGGCGACGCTGCGGGCACAGCCGGCCTATCCCAGCCGCTCAATCCGCATGGTCGTCCCCTTCCCGGCGGGCGGCGCAACGGACCTGACGGCGCGTGTGGTGGCGGAGCGGATGAATGTCCTGCTCGGCCAGCCGGTGGTGATCGACAACCGCCCCGGCGCCGGCGGCAATCTTGGCGCGGACATGGTCGCGAAGGCTGATCCCGACGGGTACACCCTGCTCACCTGCACGATCGGCACGGCCAGCATCAACCAGTTTCTCTACACGCGCCTGCCTTATGACCCCATGAAGGACCTGACCAGCATCGCGCTGATCAACGAGGTGGCGAACGGCATCGTCGTTCCCGCCAACTCCCCCTTCAAGACCCTGCAGGACGTGCTGGCGGCGGCCAAGGGCAAGCCCGGCCAGCTGAACTACGGCACCCCGGGCAACGGTACCTCCGGTCATCTCTGCGGCGAGTACCTGAAGACCAAGGCCGGCGTGAACCTCACCCATGTGCCCTATCGCGGCACCTCTCAGATCATCCCGGACGTCCTCGCGGGCCGGGTGGAGGTCGCGATCGACAACCTCCCTGGCTACCTGCCGCATATTGAGGCGGGCCGCATGCGCTGCCTTGCCGTCACCTCCGCGAACCGCTGGTTCAACCTGCGCGATATCCCCACGGTAAAGGAGTCCGGCATTCCGGACTTCGAGGCCGTGGCATGGTTCGGTTTCCAGGCCCCCGCCAAGGTGCCGCGCCCGATCATCGACAAGCTCGCCCAGACCGTGACCGGCATCGTCGCCGAGCCCGCCATTGCGGAACGGCTGCGCGAGATCGGCAGCAGCCCGAAGCCCCTCGGCCCGGCCGAGTTCGACCGCTACATCACCGCCGAGAACGACAAGTGGCGCGATGTGGTTAAGGCTGCCGGCGCCAAGCTCGACTGACGCTGGCGGAGGCGACGCCTAGAACTCCGCCTCCACCTCCAGCTCATGGATCGGCGGCTCGGGCTCCTCCTGGGCCGCCGCGATCCATTCCGCCATGGGTGCCCATTCCATGATCGTCTGGGCATAGGCCGCGCAGGCGCCATCCAGCTTCACATCATAGGTAAGAAAGCGCGTCACCACCGGCGCATACATCGCATCCGCCATGCAGGGCCGCTCCCCGAACAGCCAGGGCCCCTTCCATGTGCCGAGGCAGTCCCGCCAGATCTGCAGGATGCGCTCGATATCCGCTTGCGGTCCGGACCAGATGCGGAAGCCCGGCCGGTGCGCCCGCAGGTTCATCGGCAGCGAGGCCCGCAAGGCGTGGAACCCGGAATGCATCTCCCCCGCGATTGAGCGGCAGCGGGCGCGCGCGGTCGGATCCCCGGGATAGAGCCCCGCCGCCGGCCGGATCTCCGCCAGGTATTCCGCAATGGCCATGGTGTCCCAAACCCGCAACTCGCCATGGATGAGGCAGGGGATGCGGATCGATGAGGCCTGCATCAGGAGCTCCGCCCGCGCGGCCTCGTCCTGGAGGTTCACGACCTCCACCCGGAAATCCAGGCCGGCCAGCCGCGCGAGCAGGAAGCCCCTGAGCGACCAGGAGGAGTAGTTGCGGCTGCTGATGAGGAGGCGGGCCTGATCCATTGCGTTCCTGTCCCCTTGGGCCCCGTTCGCCGGGTCCTTCCCTGAACCAGCCGGCGCCCCGGGGCGCCCTGTCCCCGGCCAGCCTTGGCGCAGAGCGAAGCATGTTCCATGCCCTGATACGCCCCAACTTGGCGCCGCCCGCAGCCGCGCGCCAGCCCCGAAGCTGCCCTCGGGCCATCCGCCGTGCAACCCGGCCCTTGCACCCCTGCCCTGCTACCCACGCGGCGCCGGTCGGGATGAGGGACCGTTGACCAAGCAGGCCGGATTAACCACCATGCGACACTGTGATCACAACCCTGCCCGGCCCGGGCCGTTCAAGTTCCATGCTGCTGAACCGACTGCCACAAACCGCATGATCTATAGCCTCTGGCAGACGCAGCAGGACTTGCAGTTCCCGATGCGAGCCTTCGCTGAGAGCGCGGGCCGCATCCTGCGCCAATGGGAGTCGGTGACGGCTGCCATGCCGCTGGCCGCCCCCTATATTCGCCGCGCGAGTGCCGCCTTCGAGCTGATTGCCCGCGCCAGGACCACCCATGCCCGTCCGAATTACGGCTTCACCACCACCCGCGTCGGCAACCACGATGTCGAGGTGACGGAGGAGGTGGTCGACGAAACCCCCTTCGCCACCCTGCTCCGCTTCGCGAAGGACACGCCGGTCCAGCAGCCCCGCGTGCTGGTGGTGGCCCCCATGTCCGGCCATTTCTCCACCCTGCTCCGAGGCACGGTGGAGGTGCTGCTGCCCGACCACGACGTCTATATCACCGACTGGATCAACGCCCGGGACGTCCCGCTCTCTGCCGGTGAATTCGCCTTCGACGATTTCACCGACCACATCATCCGCTTCCTTGAGGTGATGGGCCCCGGCAGCCATGTGCTCGCCGTCTGCCAGCCCGCGCCCGCAACCCTCGCCGCGGTGGCAGTGATGGCCGAGGACCGCAACCGGGCCACACCCGCCAGCATGACCCTGATGGCGGGCCCGATCGACACGCGGATCAGCCCGACCACGGTGAATGACCTCGCGCAGTCGAAGCCGATCGAGTGGTTCGAGCGGAACCTCATCGGCACAGTGCCAGCCCGCTATGCCGGCGCCGGCCGCCGCGTCTATCCCGGCGCCATCCAGCTCCAGGCCTTCATGTCGATGAACATCGGCCGCCACCTGAAGGCGCACCGGACCCAATACGACAACATCGTCGCCGGGGACTTCGAGAGTGCCGAGGCCCACCGCCGCTTCTACGATGAGTATTTCGCGGTGATGGACCTGCCTGCCGCCTACTACCTCGAAACCGTGCAACGGATCTTCCAGGAGCACGACCTCCCGCGCGGCCAGCTCATGCACCGCGGCCGCCGCGTCCGCCCCGAGGCCATTCGCCGCACCGCCCTTCTCACGGTGGAGGGTGAGCGCGACGATATCTGCGCCATCGGCCAGACCATGGCGGCGCTGGACCTCTGCCCCAACATCCCGCTTGCCAACCGCCACCACCATCTGCAGACGGGCGTCGGCCATTACGGCGTCTTCAGCGGCCGCCGCTGGGCCAGCGAGGTCTATCCGAAAGTTCGCGCGATGATTGAGGCGAACAGCTAGGCGGGTTCGCCATTCACCAGGACGGGTGTGCCGACCACATCCTGACTTCCTTCTGACACGCCCTCGGCGGGAAGGGCGGCCGCTGGGGCATCCTTCCCATGCCGGCCATCCACGGCGGCGATGCAGCGCGCGAGGAGCTCGAGCGTCTCCTCCCGGTATTTACCCTTCGCGCCTACTGCGGCACCGAAGATCACCGGCTTTCGCTCAGCCATCATGATCTTCGCCAGCAGCTTCAAGGCGACTTCTTCGCGCGTTTCGGGATAACGGATGCGGCCTGCCATGCTGTCGTCCCCTTTCATGAGCCTTGAATGGACGCCGCCCGGACCAGCCGGCGGCGTCAGGTCAGCCGGTTGTGCAACCTGTTGTGGCGGTTGCCGCTGACCGCGTCGATGCAGAGCGCGTAGAGATCCAGCACTTCGTCGCGCGTGATCGTCGTCGCACCGGACTCGGTCGGGCTGGGAAGGAAGCTCTTTCGCTCAGCCGTCATGATCTTCTCCATGAGCCTGAAGGCAACGGCTTCTGGCGTCACGGCATTCTTTACGGTTTCCGACATCAGTCTGCTGCGTTCCTCAAGCCTGCAATGGGGACGGGACCTCAGCGACGCATTCCCTGTGCATAGGAGCACGGAGAAGGTGCAGCGGAATTCCGTCAGCGTTGACACTGATCCGGAGATTACATTCTTCCTCCCGTGAGCGTCGACTACCCCGAGCGTCGGATACGGTGCCTGCCGACTGAACTCTCGTAAAGCCACGCAGCTGTGAACGACAGAATTTCGGTTTCGAAATGATGCGTTAATCGTGGCGGAATTCGGGCATTTACACCCTTTCGGCGAGTGCCCCTCCAGCACTTTCGCGTTGGCTGACCCGGCTCTTGTCGCCCATTTCCGAATCCACCTCGAAACTTGGCCCGCTTCCTGCAAACTCCGCGGTCCGAACAAGCCACCAGGCCCTACATGCCCTTCGCCCATCGTGACGAATGCGACCTCTACTACGAAGTTCACGGCTCTGGCCCGCCACTCGTGCTCGCCTCCGGCCTCGGCGGCACGAGCAGCTGGTGGGCGCCGCAGGTCGCGCGCTACGCGCAGGAATTTACCACCCTCATCTTTGACCAGCGCGGCACCGGCCAATCCTCCCGCGTGCCGGTCGCCTCCGTCGAACAGATGTCGGCAGACCTGGTCGCAATCCTCGATGCCGCCGGCCTCGACCGTGTGCATCTACTCGGGCACTCCACGGGCGGCGCCATCGGCACGGCCACCGCACTGGACCACCCCTCCCGCATCGCCTCGCTGATGATTTATGCCAGCACCACCTGCGGCGACGCCTATCGCCACCGCGTGCTCGGCCTGCGTCGCATGCTCATGGAGCGCGTGGGGATGGACGCCTATGCGCGCTACACCACCCTGCTGCTCTACCCGCCCTACTGGATCAACGCGAACGACGCCCGCATTGCCGCGGAGGAGGCAGCGGCCGCCGCCTCGCTCGGCAGCGCCGCGGTGCAGGGCAGCCGGCTCGACGCCATCCTCGCCTTCGACCGCCGTGCCGAATACGGCCGCCTGGACATCCCCGTCCGCATCCTCTGCACGGAGGACGACATCCTCACCCCCCGCTACTTCTCCGAGGAAATGGCCCAGCTGATTCCTGGCGCGACGGCCATCTACCCGCCGCGCGGCGGCCACGCCTTCTCCCGCACCGAACCGGCCCTCTTCGACGAGATCGCCCTCCCCTTCTTCCGCGAGGTCAGCCGCGCATGACCGCCTCCATCCGACGCAGCCTCCTCCTCGGCGGCGCCCTGGTGTCCCTCGGCTTTCCGCGCCTTGCCCGTGCCCAGCCGAGCACCCGACCCGGCGCCGGCGAAGCCGGCTGGGCCCCAAGCCGCCCGGTCCGCATCGTGGTCCCCTTCCCGCCCGGCGGCAGCGCCGATGTCCAGGCGCGGATGATCGCCCAACACCTCTCCCCCGCCCTCGGCCAGCCCGTGGTGATCGAGAACCGCCCTGGCGCTGGCGGCAGCATCGGCGCGGTCGAGGTCGCCCGCTCCGCACCCGACGGCCACACCCTCTTCATGGCCACGACCGGAACCCAGTCGGCTAACCAGTTCCTCTATTCGAACCTAGCCTATGACCCGGAGAAGGACCTCGCCCCCATCTCCCTGGTCACCTACTACCCGCAGGCGGTGGTTGCCGGCGCCTGGCTGCAGGACCGCAGCCTGCCCGGCCTCGTCGCCGCCCTGAAGGCCATGCCGCAGCCCGCCACTTACGGCTCCTCCGGCAGCGGCTCCCCCACCCATCTGGCCGGCGCGCTCTTCGCCCGCAGCACGGGCGTGACGCTCACCCATGTTCCCTATCGTGGCCAGGGCCCGGCGCTGAACGACCTGACGGCAGGGCTGATCCAGCTCATGTTCCCCTCGGTCGCCGATGTCCTCGGCCAGCTCCGCGGCGGTCCCCTCTCCGCCGTCGCCGTGATGAATCCCACCCGCATGTCCGTGGTGCCCGAGGTCCCCACCACCGCCGAGGGCGGCTATCCGGGCCTCGATAGTGCCATCTGGACCGGCCTCTACACCCGGGCAGGCACGCCCCGCCCCGCCGTGGCCCGCCTCAACACGGAGGTCGTCCGCATCCTCGCCATGCCGGAGGTGCGCGACCGCCTCGTCGCGGCGGGCTTCGAGGTTCGGCCCGGCACGCCCGAGGCGCTGGGCAACTTCCAGGCGGAGGAAAGCCGGCGCTGGGGCGCGCTGATCCGCGAGACGGGCGCAAGGGCGGACTGAATCCGCCGCCGCTCCCTTCAGCCGGGCTGAAGCCAAGCCTTCGGGACGTGGCGGAAGGGAAGCGCGGCGAGGTCCAGTGAGGCGGGACCGGGGCAGTCGCATTCCAAGATCATCGAGCACCGCTCGGCGAAGGCGGCGCGGAAATGGTTTTTCCCCTTATTCGCCATCAGCCGCGTGGCGCCCAAGTCGATCCCATGCAGCGAGAAGAAGGCCGGATCCACCGCCGCCTCCTTCTTCGTCGTCACGATTACCCGCAGCGCGTCCGACCGCAGCACCGCCGTCGGCCCGAGATCGACCGGCGCCCCCCGCTCCATCGGCCCCTCATTCACGAAGCGCCCATCCGTCAGCCGCTCCACCACCCCCGAGAAGGGCACCGGCGGACCGAAGGCCTCCGTCACCTGCGCGGCCAGGGCCCGCTCGAGGCGCCCGCCCACCCCGGCAGAAGCCGCGGCCTGCACGGCCGCCGGATCGTTCAGGAAGGCGAACACCGTCGGCACCGGCGGCGGGTTCTGCACAAGAACCCGCAGCAGCCCGGGCGTATCCGCGATCCCGCCGGAGAACGGATTATCCGCCGGGTCCAGCAGCGCCACGAGGCCGGGCGGCCCTTTCAGGGCCAGCGCCAGGCCTTCCTCCGGCGAGGGCGAGAAAACGGCGAACCGCCCCCGCCGCGCCTCGATCGCCGCCGCGATCCGCTCCGCCGCAGCCCGCACAGCCCCGGCATCCGAGGCCCAGGCCATGCCCGAGGGCCCTGCATGCGGGCTGTCCCCCCAGGCGAAGCCGCCGAAGGGAAAGGCTTCGCAAACCGCCCCTTCCTCCAGCTCCGCCGCCAGCGCCCAGACCTCGGCCATCGGCCCCTCGGCCGAACGCATGTTCAGCGACTGCAGGACAAAGGGCCGCTTCGCCACCGCCCCATGCAGCACGGCACCACCGCCGATCCGCCGCTCCAGCATGTCCAGCGCCCGGGCTCCGGCCACGTCCATGTCCACATGTGGATAGGTGCGATAGGCGCTCGCGCCATCGAGCAGCGTGGCCGCCTCCTCCGCCATGTTCGCATGGAAATCGAAGGAGGCCGTCACCGGCACGTCCCGCCCCACCGCTGACCGCACCGCCCGCAGGATGGTCAAATCTGCCTCAGGATCGGATTCCGTGACGCAGGCCCCGTGCAGCGACAGATACACCCCGTCGAAGCCGCCCGCCCGCAGCGCCGGCATCACCTCCCCCATCCAGGCCTCGAACACCTCATCCGTCATCGGCCCGCCGGGCTGGGCGCTCGCGCAGCGCAACACCGTCGCGGACCAGCCCGGATGCTTTGCCAGGAAGGACGCGACCGCCCCCATCTCCATGGCGGTCCCGGCATAGCGACCGAGAACCTCCTCACCCGCGATCCACTCACGGGAGAGGAAGGCATCCATCCCGGTTGGGATGGGCGTGAAGGAATTCCCCTCGAACCAGAGACGGGCGACGGCGATCTTCGGCATGCCGCCAGTAGACCCTGCCTAACCGACGCCTGACCAGACCCCGCTCGGCCATGCCTGACTCAGCAAGGCTATCCCTCGAAAGTGTCGCACTGGCGAATGTCGCCGCTCTCCAGCCCGCGCCGGAACCAGCGCGTGCGCTGCTGCGCGCTGCCATGGGTGAAGCTTTCTGGCCGAATGCGCCCGCCGGTCACCCGGTCGTCGCCCACCGCGGCGGCGGCGTTCAGCCCCTCCTCGATATCGCCCTGCTCCAGGATGTTCCGCGCCCGCTGCGCCTGGTTCGCCCACATCCCGGCCAGGCAATCCGCCTGCAACTCCACCCGCACCTGCAACTGGTTGCGCTCCGCCGCCGAGGCCCGCGCCTGTAGTTGCTGCACCCGCGGCAGCACGCCAAGCAGGTTCTGCACGTGATGCCCGACCTCATGCGCGACGATATAGGCCGCGGCGAAATCCCCCGTGGCCCCCAGCTGCTGCTGCAGCCGCGCCATGAATTCTAGGTCGATGTAAACACGTTGGTCGTTCGGGCAGTAGAAGGGCCCCGTCTGCGCCTGGGCCGCGCCGCAGCCCGATTGCGTGGCGCCTGAGAACAGCACCAGCACCGGTTCTTCATACTGCCGTCCCAGCTGGCGGAACTGCTGGTTCCAAACCTGCTCCGTCTCGCCCAGCACCTGTGCGATGAAGCGCCGCCCGGCATCCTCGCTGCGATCCGCCTGCTGCGGCGCCCGCGCCTGGCCTTGGCCCTGATCGAATCGCCGCTCCTGCGGCGCCGGCCGGGGCTCCATCTCGCCTCCGCCCAGCAGCACCGAAGGATCGACCCCGAAGAGCAGCGCCACCACCAGCAGCACCACCCCGCCTATCCCACCTACGGCGATCCCGCCGCCGCGCCGGCCGCCGCCACCGAAACCGCCGAAGCCACCTCCGCCACGGCGATCCTCGACATTCTGGCTTTCCGGACCGTCGAGGCGCATGGCGTGGTTCTTCCTGACAGAGGCGGACGGCCAACGCCGGCCCGGCACCGGGGGTTTCTGCCCGGCCGGGCGGCAGGGTGAGTGCGGCTCAGCCGCCCTCCGCCAGGATTGCGGCCAGCCCGTCGCGCCAGCTTGGATAGCGCCAGGCGATTCCAAGCGCGGCCTTGGTCCGGGCATTGGCGATCCGCCGGTCCTCCGCCCAGAAGGAAAGCGCCATTGGGGACATCCCCGCCCGCGCCTCCTCGAAGGGGATCGCGGGCGGCGGCTCCATCCCCAGCATCCGCGCCGCCCCTTCCGTCACCACGGCGCTTTCCGCCGGCTCGTCATCGGCCAGATGCAGCACCCGCACCCCCGATGCCGGCGCCTCAGCCGCTGTCAGAACGGCCCGGGCGATATCGTCCCGATGGATCCGCCCGAACACATGCCCCGGCCGGATCACCCGCCGCGCCCGCCCGGCCCGCAGCTCGTCCAGCACGCTGCGCCCTGGTCCGTAGATCCCCGCGCAACGGAACAGGTCCACGGAAACACCGCCGGCCAGCTCCTCCCATTGCCGCTCCGCCGCCCTCCGCCGGATGGAGCGCGGCTGGGCCGGCGCCGGCTCCGTCGCCTCATCCACCCAGCCGCCGCCGTGATCGCCGTAAACCCCGGTCGTCGAAAGATAGCCGGCCCAGCGCAGCGCTCCGTCGCGCAGCGCCGCACCATGCGCCGCGAAGACCGGATCCCCCGCCTCGCCCGGCGGCGCCGTGGCGACAAGATGCGTCGCCTCCCGCACGGACTGCCCTGCCTCCGCGAAAGGCAGCACCCGCACCCCCATGGGCGCCGCCACCCGCCTCGGTTCGCGCGCCGTGGCCGTAACGCGCCACCCCCGCGCCAGCGCCTCCCGCGCGATGGCGACGCCGCTGAAGCCAAGCCCGATGAGGAGGAGATGCCGGTCCATCCCGCATCCATGGCGGCTCTGCCCTTGCGTCGCTAGATTGCCTCCGATGCGAATCGCTCCCCGCACAGTCCTGCCCGGCGTCATCGTCGTCGTGCTGGCCATTACGCTGGGCGGCGCCTGGTGGTGGACGCAGCCCGAAACCGCCGCCCCCATCCCGGTGCCCGAGGCGGCCGAGGAGGTCCTCCCCCTTCCGCCCGAACCCCCTCGCGTGGCGGACAGCCCCGAATACGAGGAATGCCTCGGCAAGCTGCGCGACGACGCGCAGGGCGCGCTGAGCTATGCCGAGGCCTGGGAGGCGCGGGATGGCGGCGACGGCGCCCGCCATTGCTCCGCCCTGGCGCTGCTGGCCCTGGGCGAGCCGGAACGCGCCGCCTCGCGGCTGGAGAGCCTGGCCGCCCGTGCCGCCGCCAGCCCCGGCGCCCGCGCCGCCGTCTTCGGCCAAGCGGGCCAAGCCTGGATGGTCGCGGGGCGGGCCATCAACGCCCATGGCGCCTTCACCCTCGCTTTGGCGCTGACACCGAACGACCCGGAGCTGCTGGTGGACCGTGCCATCGCCGCCGGCATGCTCGGCCGCTTCGCCGATGCCCTGGCCGACACCGACCTCGCGCTGGCCCAGGACGCGCAGCGCGCCGAGGCCTGGGTCTTCCGCGCCGCCGCCCTCCGCCATCTGGAACGCCCGCAGGAAGCCCTGCGCGACATCGAGCACGCCCTTGGGATCGAGCCCGGCAGCCCTGAGGCGCTGCTGGAACGCGGCATCCTCCGCCAGCTCCAAGGCGATGCGGCCGGGGCGCGCGCGGATTGGGAAAGCGTAATCGCCAGCAGCCCCGACAGCCCGGCCGCCGACCTGGCCGAGCAGAACCTGGCCTTGAACGCAGCCGGCCCCGCGCGGCGCTGAAGCCCGCTCCTAAAAATCCAGGTCGGCGTAATGTGCCGGCGGCGTTTGCCCGCTGACCCGGTCCGCCAGAATCGAGCGAAAGGCCGGGCGCGACTTCACCCGCGCATACCAGTCCTTCACCGCATCATTCAGCGACCAATCGACATCGCCGATATAATCCAGGCAGGAGAGATGCGCCGCCGCGGCAAGGTCGGCCAGCGAGATCTGCCCGCCCGCCAGCCAGGCCCGCGTCTCGGCCAGCCAGCCGATATATTCCAGATGCGGCTTGATATTGGCATAGCCGGCGCGCAGTGCCCCCGCATCTGGGTTGCCGCGGCCAAGAACGCGCTTCAGCTGCTTCTCGTAATACAGGTTGCGCGTCACCTCGCGCTCGAACTTGTCATCGAACCAGGCGACCAGCCGCCGCACCTCGGCCCGCTCCGCATGGGTGCGGCCGAGCAGCGGCATATCGGGATAGGCCTCGTCGAGATACTCGCAGATCGCGTAGCTGTCCGCGACGACCAGCCCGTTCTCCTCCTCCAGCACCGGCACGGTGCAGGCGGGATTCATCGCCAGGAACTCTTCCCGGCGCTCCCAGATCCGCTCCGCATGCAGCTCGAAGGGGATACGCTTCTCATGAAGCGCCAGGCGCACCTTTCGGCAGGCGGGGGAGAGCGGGAGGTGATGGAGGATACGCACGGCGGCGGCTTATGCCAGCCCTGTCGGCCCGCGCAAGCGTTGGCGCCCGCATTGCGCAAGGCTAATATGGTCTGAAGGAGAAACGATCATGACCCTCAAAGTCTCCATCGCCGAAGCCGCCGTCTTCGCGAGGTTGCGCGATGCCGGCCGTGCCGGGGTGGGCGACGATGACCTGCGCTTCGCCAAGCGGAGCGACCTGGCTCCCGAGGACGTGGCAGCCTTCCGTCTGGTGACCCGGAGGCAGGGGCTGCTAGTGGTGATGCGCTGCCCCAAGCGCGGCGCCGTCGCCTTCCAGGGCGAATTGCCGCCCAAGCGCTGGGCCGATGGCCATGACAGCGCCGGCCGCACCGTCAAGTCCGGCGAAAGCGGCATCGGCGTCCATCCGGAGACCGGCCGCATGTTCGTCTCCGACTATGACCTGATGAGCCTGTGGCGGAAGGGCCCGGGCGGCTATGAAAAACTCTTCGCCTCGGCCCTCACCCCCGGCGCCGAACGCGGCGCCTGGAGCAAGGCCGCGCGGGATGCCGTGCGCCTGCTCAACACCGTGCTGCGCAGCAAGCTGCAGCACGGCGCGCAGGACGACTTCACGCCGCCCATCGGCAAGAAGCACCCCGGCGTGACAGCCGAAACCCGCTTCGCCGCCTTCCGCGAAGGTGAGGCCACCTATCTCGACGGCATGGCGGCCTGCCAGGCCTATTACGGCCGCTACGTCCTGCACTGGCCCTATGACGGCAGCGGCAACTTCACCTATGCCGCCAAGCCCGGAGGCAATCCGGCCGCCGCGTAACCAGGGCGGCGGCCAGGAAGCCCTATTCGGCCGCCATCAACCGGTCCGTCATCGGCTGCGGCAGCAACTTGGCATAGTCCTTCGGCACAATATGCCAGAAGGCATCCCTCTCCACACGCCAGTCGTTCAGGATGCGCGCCGCGAGCCGCGAGCCCGTCTCCCGCGCATGGCGGGCGATCAGGTCGCGCAGCACGCCTTCCCAATGCGCCGAGCCCAGTCGCGACCAGAGCAGGGTGTCCGGATTGATCCGGCGCTCGAAAGTGCCGTCCGCATCCCAGACGAAGGCATGGCCGCCGGTGAAGCCGGCGCCGAAATTGTCGCCCACCGCACCCAGGATCACGACGGTGCCGCCGGTCATGTATTCGCAGCCATTGGCACCGATGCCCTCCACCACCGTGGTGGCGCCGGAATTGCGCACCGCGAAGCGCTCGCCGCCCTGCCCCGCCGCGAAAAGCTCACCCGCCGTCGCGCCGTAGAGCACGGTGTTACCGACGATGGTGTTCTCCTCCCAGACCAGGCTGGCGCTCGGCCCCGGCCGCACGACGATGGTCGCGCCCGACAGCCCCTTGCCGACATAGTCATTGGCATCACCCAGCACTTCGAGCTTCAGCCCGCGCACGCCGAAGGCGCCCAGGGACTGGCCCGCCGAGCCGCGTAGCCGCACCGTCAGATGCCCCGGCTGAAGCCCGGACATCCCGAACTGCCGCACGATCATCGAGCTAGTCTTGGTGCCGATGGCCCGATGCGTGTTCTGGATGTTGTACTGAAGCTGCATCTTCTCGCCGCGGGAGAAGAGTGCCGCCGCATCGCGGATCATGTCCGCATCCAGCGTTTCGGGCACCTCGTTGCGCCCCTCGAGCGTGCAGTAGGCTGGATGCCCGCCCGCATCCGCCTGCACCAGCAACGGGTTGAGGTCGAGGTCGTCCAGGTCCTCCGCGCCGCGCGACACCTGCTTCAGCAGATCCGTGCGCCCGATCACGTCTTCCAACTTGCGGAAGCCGAGCGAGGCCAGGATCTCACGCACCTCCTCCGCCACGAAGGAAAACAGGGAGATCACCTTCTCCGGGCTGCCCTCGAACTTCTCGCGCAGCTTCTCATCCTGCGTGCAGACGCCGACGGGGCAGGTGTTGGAGTGGCACTGCCGCACCATGATGCAGCCCATGGCGACGAGGCTGGCCGTGCCGATGCCGAATTCCTCGGCGCCCAGCATGGCCGCGACCACCACGTCGCGTCCGGTTTTGATGCCGCCATCCGTGCGCAGCTTCACCCGGTGCCGCAGCCGGTTCAGCAGCAGCACCTGATGCGTCTCAGACAGCCCCATCTCCCAGGGCAGCCCCGCATACTTGATCGACGTCACCGGGGACGCCCCCGTGCCGCCGGAATGACCGGAGACCAGGATCGCATCCGCCTTCGCCTTGGCGACGCCCGCCGCGATCGTCCCGATGCCCGAGCGCGAGACCAGCTTCACGCAGACCGTCGCATCCGGGTTGATCTGCTTCAGGTCATAGATGAGCTGCGCCAGATCCTCGATCGAGTAGATGTCGTGATGCGGCGGCGGCGAGATCAGCGTCACCCCCGGGGTCGAGTGCCGGAGCTTGGCGATCAGCCCCGTCACCTTGAAGCCCGGAAGCTGCCCGCCCTCGCCGGGCTTGGCGCCCTGCGCGACCTTGATCTCGATTTCGCGGCAGTTGTTCAGATACTCCGCCGTCACGCCGAAGCGCCCCGACGCGATCTGCTTGATCGCCGAGTTCGCGTTGTCACCATTGGCGCGCGGCTTCGCCCGCGCCGGATCCTCGCCGCCCTCGCCGCTGTCGCTGCGCGCGCCGATGCGGTTCATGGCGATGGAGAGCGTTTCATGCGCCTCGGGGCTCAGCGCGCCGAGCGAGATGCCGGGCGCCAGAAGGCGCTTGCGGATCTCGGTGATGCTCTCGACCTCCTCCAGTGCGATCGGCTTGGCCGCTCCGCCGCGGAAGTCCAGCAGGTCGCGCAGCGCGACCGCCGGCTGCTGCCGCACCACGGCGCTGTAGCGCTTGAAGGTCTCGTAGCTATCCGTATCCACCGCCTTCTGCAGCAAATGGACCAGCCCGCCATCGAAGGCGTGGGATTCACCCCGGCGGCGCAACTTGTACAGCCCACCCACCGGCAGCACGACCGTGCTCGGCTCCCAGGCCGCCTTGTGCATGCTCAGCACGCGCTGCGCGATACCCGAAAGCCCAATGCCGGAGATGCGAGACTGCGTGCCGGGGAAGAACTCCGCCACGAGCGCGCGGGACAGCCCGATCGCCTCGAAATTCATGCCGCCGCGATAGGAGGAGAGCACGCCGATGCCGATTTTGGACATCGTCTTGAGCAGCCCCTTGTCGATCGCCTTGCGGTACTTGGCGACGCAATCCTCGAGGGACATGCCCGGGAACAGCCCGCGCCGGTGCCGGTCCGCGATGCTCTCCTGCGCCAGATAGGCGTTCACGGTGGTCGCGCCCGCCCCGATCAGCACGGCGAAATAATGCACGTCCATGCACTCGGCCGAGCGGATGTTCAGGCTGGTGAATGTGCGCAGCGAATGCCGCACGAGATGCGTATGCACCGCGCCCACCGCCAGGATCATCGGGATGGAGGCACGCGTCGCGTCCTGCGCCTCGTCGGAGAGGATCACATGCGCGCAGCCCGAGCGTACGCCCTCCTCCGCTTCGCGCCGGATGCGCTCCAGCGCGCGCCGCAGCCCTGGCTCGCCTTCATCGACCGGGAAGGTCGCATCCACCTCGCAGGCGGTGCTGCCCATATACTCGCGCATCGCCGCGAACTCGGCGTTGGAGAGCACAGGGCTGTCCAGCATCAGCATGTCGCACTGGGTCGGGTCCTCGTCGAGGATGTTCCCGAGATTCCCCAGCCGCGTCTTGATCGTCATCACCCGCGTCTCGCGAAGTGAGTCGATCGGCGGGTTCGTCACCTGCGCGAAGGCCTGACGGAAATAATGGTGCAGGCCGCGATACTGCTTCGACAACACGGCAATGGGTGTGTCGTCACCCATGGAGCCGATCGCCTCGGCGCCCTCCTCCACCATCGGGTGCAGGATCGCCTCCAGATCCTCCAGCGTGAAGCCCATGGAAAGCTGCCGCCGCCGCAGCGCCTCGCCCTGCAGCGCGACGGGCTCATGCGCATCGGCCTTGACGATTTCATCGATCCGCGTCGTGCGCTCGGTCCACTGGCCGAAGGGCTTGCGGGCCGCCAGTGCGTCCTTCAGCGCGGCGTCGTCGTAGAAGCGCGCCTCCTCCAGGTCCACGCCGATGCACTGGCCGGGCCCGAGGCGCCCGCGGGCGATGATTGCATCCTCCGGGAACTTCACCATGCCGGTTTCGCTGCCCACCACCAGCATGCGATCGGCGGTGATGGTGTAGCGCATCGGGCGCAGCCCATTGCGGTCCAGCCCCGCCACGACCCAGCGCCCATCGGTCGCCGCAATGGCGGCCGGCCCGTCCCAGGGCTCCATCACCGCGTTGCAGTACAGGAACAGCTCCTGATGCGCCTTCGGCATGGTGGCGTTGCTGCCGATGCTCTCGGGGATCAGCATCGCCTTCGCCATCGGCGCGTCGCGCCCGGCGCGCACCAGCAGCTCGAACACGTTGTCGAGCGAGGCGGTGTCGGAATTCCCCGCCTGGATGACCGGCTTGATGTCCTCCATGAAGGGATCGAGCAGGGCGTGGGAGAGCCGCGTCTCATGGCTCTTCATCCAGTTCACGTTGCCATGAACCGTGTTGATCTCGCCATTATGCGCAAGCACGCGGAAGGGCTGCGCCAGCCGCCAGGTCGGGAAGGTGTTGGTCGAGTAGCGCTGGTGATAGATCGCGAAGCGGCTGATGAAGCGCGGGTCCACCAGGTCCGGGTAGAAGACCGAAAGGCTCTCCGCCAGGAACATGCCCTTGTAGATGATCGAGCGGCAGGAAAGCGTGCACAGGTACAGGTCCGGGATCTGCGCCGCGATGGCCTGCTTCTCGATCCGCCGGCGGATCACATACAGGTCGCGCTCGAACAGGTCCTCGTTCCGCTGCTCGGGATCGTAGATCAGGATCTGCTCGATCTCGGGGCGCGTCGCATTGGCCTTCTCGCCGATGCAGGCCACGTCGATCGGCACCTGGCGCCAGCCATAGATGCCGTAGCCCGCGTTCAGAATTTCGGTCTCGACGATGGAGCGGCAGCGCTCCTGCGCGCCCAGGTCCGTCTTGGGCATGAACACCATGCCGACGCCGATGCGCCCCGGCCGCAGCCGGTCGCCGCCATGCTCCACCACCTCGGCGAAGAAATCCTGCGGAATCTCCACATGGATGCCGGCGCCGTCGCCGGTCTTGCCATCGGCATCCACCGCGCCGCGGTGCCACACGGCCTTCAGCGCATCGATGCCTGCCTGCACCACCTCGCGCCGCGCCTTGCCGTCCAACGCCGCCACCAGCCCGACGCCACAGGCGTCATGCTCGGTCAGGTCGATCTGCCCCGCATCGCGCAGCAGCGCGGTGTTGCGGAGGTGCCCGGAAACGTAGTCGTTCATGCTGCTTCCTCCGCTCACTCAGCCGCCTGCGGCACGGAATCCCGCGCCTGGACATATTCCGCGATGCGGTCCGCGACATCGCGCCCGTCCCGGATCGCCCACACCACCAGAGAGGCGCCGCGCACGATGTCGCCCGCGGCGAAGACGCCCGGCAGGCTCGTCATCATGCTGCGCCGGTCCACACCCAGAGTGCCCCAGCGGGAAACCTTCAGCCCCGGCTCGCCGAACATGGTCGGCAGGTCCTCGGGGTCGAAGCCCAGCGCCTTGATCACCAGATCCGCCGGCTCCACGAAGGAGCTGCCCGGGAGCGGATCCACCTGCTGTCGCCCCGTCGCATCCGGCAGGCCGAGATGCATCTTCGTCACGCGCACGCCCGTGACGGAACCCTCGCCCTCGAAGCCTTCCGGTGCGGAAAGCCAGGCGAAGCGCACGCCCTCCTCTTCCGCATTGGAAACCTCGCGCATCGAGCCCGGCATGTTCGCCTTGTCGCGGCGATAGAGGCAGGTGACGGAGGCCGCGCCCTGGCGAATCGAGGTGCGCAGGCAGTCCATCGCCGTGTCGCCGCCTCCGATCACCACCACGCGCTTTCCGGCCGCGTTCAGTGCCCCGCTCTCGAACTCCGGCACCGCGTCGCCCAGCCCCTTGCGGTTGGAGGCGGTGAGGAAGGACATCGCCGGAACCACACCGTCGAGATGCGAGCCCGGTACCTCGATATCGCGCGCCTTGTACACGCCGGTCGCGATCAGCACCGCATCATGCTTCTCGCGCAGCTCCGCGACGGTCACGTCGCGCCCGATCTCGCAGTTCATGTGGAAATGGATGCCGCCCTCCGCGAACTGCGCGGTGCGGCGCGTGATGACATCCTTCTCCAGCTTGAAGTTGGGGATGCCATAGATCATCAGCCCGCCGGCGCGGTCGTAGCGGTCATAGACATGCACCTGCCAGCCGATGCTGCGCAGCCGCTCCGCCGCCGCCAGCCCCGCGGGGCCCGCGCCGATGATGCCCACCGAATGCTCCAGCTCACGCGGCGGCTTCGGCGGCTTCACCCAGCCCTTATCCCAGGCGGTGTCGTTGATATAGCGCTCCACCGCGCCGATCGTGACGGCCTCGAAGCCCTTCTCGATGACGCAGTTGCCCTCGCAAAGCCGGTCCTGCGGGCAGACGCGGCCGCAGATCTCGGGGAAGGTGTTGGTGGCGGAATTGACCTCATAGGCCTCCTCCAGCCGCCCTTCGGCCGTCAGCTTCAGCCAGTCAGGGATGTTCTGCTGCAACGGGCAATGCACGGAGCAGAAGGGAATGCCGCATTGGCTGCAGCGGCTAGCCTGCTCGGATGCACGCGCCGGATCGAAGCGGGCGTAGATCTCGTCGAAATCCTCGCGACGGATGGTCGCCTCACGCTTCTCCGGCGTCTGCTGGGAAAGACGGACGAATTGCAGCATGCGCTCGGCCATGGCGCGGCGGTCCTTGCAAGTCTGGAACGGTCCCGCAGGGCATCAAAACCCGGCGGGGAGCGCCTTGTGCCATAGCGGACCAGCCCGTGCGAGTTCAAAACGGCCATTAAGTCAGTATAGCTGCCGTAAAAACCAACCCTGACCGAAAACTCTGCCTGCAATCCGCTATCAACACCAAAACATGTGGCCGTTCCGGACCTTTCATGCCGCAGCCATTGTCCGGCGCCCTCCGACCCGGAAGCGGGAGAGATAGGTCGGGACCACCAGCTCCATCGGCGTCGGCTCTGTTCCCAGCTCCCGCAGTCCCGGCGCATCCCCCGCCGGCACATTGTCGGTCTTCAGCAGGATCAGCTGGTCGCGCGTCAGCGGGGGATTTGGCATCCAGGAGGTCAGCCCAGCCTGGAAACGTGCCAGCCCCTCCGGAAGCTCCAAGATCCGCCGGCGGCGGCCGATCACCTCCAGCATGTATTCCATCAGAGAGCGGAAGCTGGCTGCCCGCGGCCCCGCCAGCTCATAGGTCCGTCCCGCCGCCTCCGGCCGGTCCAGCACCGCCACCACCGCATCGGCGACATCACCCACATAGACCGGCTGGAACCGCGTTCCGCCGCCCACCAGCGGCAGCACCGGCAACACACGCGCCATGCCGGCGAAGCGGTTGAAGAAGGAATCCTCCGGCCCGAAGACGATGGAGGGGCGCAGGATGGTCGCCGCCGGAAAGGCTGCACGCACCGCCTCCTCCCCCTGCGCCTTGCTCCGCGCATAAAGGCTCTCGGAACCAGCCCCCGCCCCGAGCGCCGAGACATGCACCAGGTGCCGCACCCCGGCCGCTGCGCTGGCCCGCGCGATCCGCCCAGGAAGCTCACCATGGATTCGCGCGAAATCCCCTGAGCGCCGCTCCGCCAGGATGCCGATCAGGTTCACCACCAGCTCGGCCCCCTCCACGGATCGGGCCAGGGTGGCATCGTCGAGCTTGCCGGCGCCGAGCGGCACGATCTGCCCGACCATCCCCTGGGTCATCAGCAGCCGGGCCGATTCCGTGCCGCGCGACACCACGCGCACCACGAAGTCGCGCTTGGCCAGGCGCTGCACGACATGGCGCCCGATGAACCCGGTTCCGCCGAACACCACCGCCACACGCCGCGCCATCGCCTGTCTCCCGGATTTTCAAGCCTCGCATGCAATCTAGGCCCCGCCCCGCCCAGCGCAAACGACGGGCGCAAATGACGGTGGTCGGCCCGCCTTCGCACCACCCGCCGAATTCTGCCGAAAGGCGCCTTGACGGCTGCCCCGCCCCCCCATAGAAGCCCGCTCCACGCCGCCACGAAGACGGAGGCGGCCGGCCCCCTTGCCCAGGTGGCGGAATTGGTAGACGCGCAGGTTTCAGGTACCTGTGACCGCAAGGTTGTGAAGGTTCGAGTCCTTTCCTGGGCACCATCACCCGGTCCGATGGCCGGCTTCTGAACCCCCTACTTCCACGGGGGCCCTGACAAGGTGGAGCACCCCATTGGGAACCACCGTCTTCATGCCCAGCGCCACCATCCATCTCCACCGGGACGACCTTCCGGCCGGAATCTCGCTCGGTCCGGTCATCGCCGTCGACACCGAGACGATGGGGCTGAACCCGCAGCGGGACCGCCTTTGCCTCGTGCAGCTCTCGGCTGGCGACGGCGCGGCGCATTGCGTCCAGATCCGCCCCCCGCATCTCGGCGGTCCGCCGCGCGTGAACGGACATGTGGACTGTCCGAATCTCAAGGCGCTGCTGGCGGACTCCGCCACGCTGAAGCTGTTCCACTTCGCCCGGTTCGACCTCGCCATTCTGCGCCGTGAGCTCGGCATCGATGCCGCCCCGGTCCGCTGCACCAAGGTCGCGGCCAAGCTCGTCCGCACCTTCACGGAGCGCCACGGATTGAAGGACCTCTGCCGCGATCTGCTCGGTGTCGAGATTTCCAAGCAGCAGCAAACCAGCGACTGGGGCGCGCCGGAGCTGACGCCCGAGCAGCTGGCCTATGCCGCCTCCGACGTCCTCCACCTGCACGCCCTCTGGGCACGGCTTGAGGGCCTGCTGCGCCGCGAGGGCCGATTGGACCTCGCCGAGGAGTGCTTCCGCTTCCTCCCTACCCGCGCCGCGCTGGACCTGCTGGGCTACGAGGACCCGGACGTCTTCGCCCACTGACCAGCGCCCCGGTTTCTGGCACGATTCTTGATAGATAGCATTGCTGCACTGCGTTGACCGCTTCGTCGGCCGGCCCCATACAAAGGGGGTGACCGCCCGAGCCCCATCGCCTGCCGAAGCCGCATCCAGCGGCGGCCCAGAGGGTCGCGGCCGCGGCGCCGTGCAGCAAGCCTCCCCCGGCGCACCCCCGGACCTCGCCACCAGCGTCGTGACGGATTGGGCCGAGCGCCCGGTTCCCTCCCGTGCCCGGCGCAACTACACCCGTGGCTCCATCCTCCGCCGCCGCGTCGCGGTGCAGTTGCTGAAGGTGCTGCTCCCTCTCGGTGCGCTGGGGCTGCTCGCCACCATCGTGCTTTGGCCCGAATTCGAGCAGGCCGGCGAGAACGCCCGCCTCTCCTTCCGCCGCCTCAGCCGTGTGACGCCCGAGGCGATTCGCGTGGTGGAGCCTCGCTATCAGGGCGTGGACGAGACGGGCCGCCCCTTCAACGTGACGGCGTTCATCGCCTCGCAACAAGGCGAGACCAATGTCGTGGACCTCGATGCGCCGCGCGGCGACATGACCCAGAACAATGGCGGCTGGGTTCTGGTGGAAAGCCGCGAGGGCCGCTTCGACCGCGACGCCAACATCCTCGACCTCAAGGATGACGTGACGATCTGGCAGGATGACGGAACCTTGATCGAGACCCAGGAGGCACGCGTGGACGTGAAGGGCGGCAATGCGGAGGGCGACCGTCCCATCGCAGCCCAGGGCACCTTCGGCACCATCACCGGGGAAGGCTTCCGGCTGCGGGACCGCGGTGCGGTGGTCGTCTTCACCGGCCGCGCCCGCGCGGTGCTGGAGGGCGGCAAGTGACCCCGCCCCGGCTGCTTCGCGCCCTCGCCCTCGCGGCCCTCGCCCTCGGCACCCCCGCCCGGGCGCAGCCGATCGACATGTCCGGCGGCGGGCCCGTCGAGGTAACCGCCACCGACGGCATCGAATGGCGCCAGAACGAGCAGGTGGTGGTCGCGCGCGGCAATGCCCGCGCGGTCCGCGACAACGTGACGATCGATGCCGCCCGCCTCATCGCCCGCTACCGCCCCCGCGCCCAGGCGGCTGCGACGGCGGGCAACACGGACGCCCAGCCCGGCCAGAACGGCCCCATGTCCGGCGGCGAAATCTGGCGGCTTGAGGCCGAGGGCGATGTCCGGATCGCCACCCAGACCGACCGCGCGCAGGGCGACCGGGCCGTCTACGACATGGATCAGGCCGTCATGGTCCTGACCGGCGGCAACCTGAAGCTCACTACCCCGACCGACGTCATCACGGCGCGCGACAGTCTGGAATACTGGTCCCAGCGCCGCATGGCCGTGGCGCGCGGCGCCGCGCATGTGACCACCAGCGAGAACCGGGAGCTCCGCGCCGACACGCTGGTCGGCTATTTCCTGGAGAACGCGCCCCCGGTGCAGGCCGCTGCCGCCCGCCCCCCCACGCCAGCTGGTCCGGCTATCCGCACCGCCCCCACCGCACCGGCCGCGGCACCCGGCAGGGGCGGCCGCCAGCCCGTGCCTGGCGAGGGCTCGAAGCTCGACCGCGTCGAGGTCTTCGGCAATGTCGAGATCCGCACCGAGACCGAGGTCGTGCGTGGCGACCGCGCCGTCTACAGCCCTGTCAGCGGCATGGCCCGCGTGCTGGGCAATGTCCGCATTACCCGGGGCCAGAACCAGCTGCAGGGGCAGGAAGCCATCGTGAATCTCCGCAGCGGCATCTCCCGCCTCGTCTCCGCCCCCGGACAGCGCGTGCAGGGTCTCATCCTGCCCAACTCCGGCCAGGAGAACGCCCCGGCCGGTTCGGACCGTTCCAACCAGGGCAGCACTGGGCAAGGCAGCGCCAACAGCGCGGCCCCGGCCCAGGGACGCGCACGATGAGCGAAGCGCTGCGCGTGGTTTCCGGTGATTCCGGCCTCGTCGCCCGCTCCCTCGGCAAGCGCTACAAGAAGCGCTCCGTGGTGCGCGGCGTCTCCCTCAGCCTCCGGCGAGGCGAGGCGGTCGGGCTGCTCGGCCCCAACGGCGCCGGCAAGACCACCACCTTCTACATGATGACCGGCCTGGTCCGTCCCGATGAGGGTCAGGTCTTCCTCGACGGCAACGACGTGACGATGCTGCCCATGTACCGCCGCGCGCGGCTGGGGTTGGGCTACCTGCCGCAGGAGGCCTCGATCTTCCGGGGCCTTTCCGTCGAGGACAATATCCGCGCGGCCCTCGAGGTGGTGGAGCCGGACCGCGAGCGCCGCGACCAGATGCTCGATTCACTGCTTGCGGAATTCGGCATCGCCCATCTCCGCCGCGCCCCCGCCCTTGCCCTTTCGGGCGGCGAGCGCCGCCGCTGCGAGATCGCCCGCGCCCTGGCGACCCATCCCGCCTATATCCTGCTGGACGAGCCGCTGGCGGGCATCGACCCCATCGCGGTGGGCGAGATCCGCGACCTCGTGAAGCATCTGAAGAACCGTGGCATCGGCGTGCTCATCACCGAGCATAATGTCCGCGAAACCCTCGCCATCATCGACCGCGCCTACATCCTGCATGACGGGCAGGTGCTGATGGAGGGCGCCCCGGAGGAGATCGTGGCGCATGAGGGCGTGCGCCGCGTCTATCTCGGCGAGCGCTTCAGCCTGTGATCCGGACCGGGCCTTTCAGGAACGAAGGGCCGCGCCCGCACCTGGCGCGTGCGCATTAAAATGGTCTCGCTCGGCCCAAGGCTGGATTTCCGGCAGACGCAGCAGCTGGTGATGACGCCGCAACTGCGGCAAGCCATCAAGCTGCTCCAGTCCAGCAACCTCGAAGTATCCGCCTTCGTCGAGGAGGAGCTGGAGCGCAACCCGATGCTGGAGCGCGAGGAGAGCACCGCCCCCGCCGCCCCCGTGGCGGTGGAATGCGACTCCTTCGAGGCCGCCTCCTCCCCCTTGATGGGCGAGGACGCCGCCAGCCCTATCGAAGCCGACTGGTCCTCCAGCTACGAAAGCGGCGACGCCCTTTACCCCTCCTCCCGCGGCGCCCGCGCCGATTCCTGGGAGGATGAGGGCCGCAGCCTGGAGGAGATCGCTGGCGAACGCCCGCGCTCGCTGCGCGAACTCCTGGCCGAGCAGGCCCGCCTCGCCTTCGGGCACCCGCGCGACCGGCTGATCGCGAGCCATCTGATCGCCCTGCTCGACCCCGCCGGCCGGCTTCCCATTTCCGATGCCACCATCGCCCAGGCGCTCGGCTGCGAAACCGAAACCGTTTCCGCCATCCGCGCCCGCATGCAGCGCTTCGATCCGCCGGGCCTTTTCTGCGCCGACCTGCGCGAATGCCTGGCCGTGCAGCTCGCCGAGCTGAACCGGCTGGACCCCGCGATGCAGGCCCTGCTGGACAATCTGGAGCTCCTCGCCCGCCGCGACACCCATGCCCTGCTCCACGCCTGCGGCGTGGATGCCGAGGACCTCTCGGGCATGGTGGCCGAGATCCGCCGCCTGAACCCCAAGCCAGGCGCCTCCGCCGAGGGCGAGGTCGCGCAGCTGGTGGTGCCGGATGTGCTCATGCGCCGCCTGCCCGACGGCACCTGGCTGCTGGAGCTGAACCCCGAGACCCTGCCCCGCGTCCTGGTCAACCGCGGCTTCCATGCCACCGCCCAGACCGGCGCCCGCAGCAAGGAGGACCGCGCCTTCCTGGCCGAGAAGCTTCAGGCCGCCAATTGGCTGGTCCGCAGCCTGGAACAGCGCGCCAACACCATCCTGCGCGTGGCCGCCGAGATCGTGCGGCGGCAGGAGGCCTTCTTCCGGCACGGCGTCGGGCACCTCCGCCCGCTGATCCTGCGCGACGTGGCGGATGAGCTGGGCATGCACGAGAGCACCGTCTCCCGCGTCACTGCCAACAAGTACATCGCGACGCCGCGCGGCACGCTGGAGCTGAAATACTTCTTCACCACCGCCATCGCCGGCACGCGCGGTGGCGAAAGCTTCAGCGCCGAGGCCATCCGCCACCGCATCCGCGACTTGGTGGATGCCGAAACGCCGGCGGATGTCCTGTCGGACGACGCCATCGTGGAACGGCTTCGCGCCGAAGGCGTGGATATCGCCCGGCGCACCGTCGCAAAGTACCGGGACGCGCTGCGCATCCCCTCTTCCGTGCAGCGCAAGAGGGAGAAATTGGCGCCTGCTCTCTGAAACGCCCCTTTAAAGCGCCAAGCCTGCCCCACAGGTCACATTTGTTACAATGAGATCAGAGGGAGCCTATCCATGCACATCACGGTCGCCGGCAAGGGCGTTGAGACCGGGGAGGCACTGAAAACGCATGTGACGGATGGGCTGGCCGCAGTCGCGCGAAAATACTTCGACCATGCGCTGGATGCACATGTGACCTTTCGAAGGGATCGCACATTCTTCGCCTGCGACATCAATCTCCGAGCTGGCCGCGGCCTCAGCATGCGGGCCGAGGGGGAGGGAATCGACGCCCACCGCGCCTTCGCCGACGCCGCCGCCCATATCGGCAAGCGCCTGCGCCGCTACCGGCGCCGCGTGAACGAGCATGCGCGGAACATGGCCGAGGAACGCAATCCCCTCGCCGAAATGGCCCGCGACGTGCTGCTGCGGGACGAAGAAGAGGCCGAGGAGGGCGCGGCGTTCGCGACCGAGGTCGCTGACGGCCAGCACAATGGCGCGATCGTTGCCGAAACCCCGACCGAAATCAGCCATCTCACCGTGCCCGAGGCGGTGATGCGTCTCGACTTATCCCAGGCGCCGGTCCTGATGTTCCGCAACCGGGGCTCCGGAATCCTGAATGTCGTCTATCGCCGCACCGACGGCCATGTGGGCTGGATCGACCCCCATCCGGACGGTTTGGCGCGCCCAGCCTGACACGCCGGACCAAGGGACCGGCGGGGAGGCGCGGCGCCTCCCCTCGGTCGCCTTCAGCCGCGCGCCCGCGCGAAGGATGCCCTCGCGTGCCCCGCTCGCGCTCGACCTCGCCTTAGTGGACGAGGACGGGCGCCATTTCGTGTTGCAGGATGGCCGCAATCGCCAGCGCCTCGGTCGGCGCCGCACCGATCGGCGTGCCATCCGCCGCATGGATCGCCACCGCCGAAGCGCCGTTCACGGTCACCGGGCGGATATAGGCCAACTCCTGCGCCCCAAATCGCGCCCAGTCGAGGGCGGACAGGTTGCGGAGGGTGAAGGCAGGGGTCGGGTTCATCATCTTCTCCTCGCCCGCAGCCGGAATGGCCTGCGGACTAATAACGCCCATTCGGCCCCCCGGTTCGGCGGGGCATCACGGGCGGGGATTGTTCAGGCCTCGCCGTCCACCATCGGGCGGGTCTTGCCATTGATCTGGATGGTCCGGACGCGGACCTCTGGCTGGGGACGGCGCAGCTCCACATGGAGCAGGCCGTTGTCGAGCCAGGCGCCCTCGATATCGATGCCTTCGGCGATCACGAAGGCCCGCTGGAACTGCCGCGCGGCAATGCCGCGATGCAGGAAGATGCGTCCTTCGGAATCGTCCCTCTGGCGGCCCCGGATCACCAGCTGGTTGTCTTCCTGCGTGATCTGCAGGTCGTCCATGGCAAAGCCCGCCACGGCAAGGGTGATCCGCAACCTGTCGGCCGCCGTCTGCTCGATATTGTAGGGGGGATAGCCGTCAGCAGACTTCTGCACCCGGTCGAGCATCTGCTCGAGGTGGTCAAAGCCCAGGAAGAGCGGCGATCCGAAGACCGGCGAACGCGACATGAAGCGGCATCCTTGAGGAAGCGAGGCCACGAAGGACCGGCCCATCAAGGCACCGGCCCCGGCAAAGGATATCGGTAATCCCGCCCTCTGTTGCAAGATCACCCCGGCCGCGCTCCCCGGCCATACCCGCTTGGTACAGTGGCAGGCAGAGCAGCCCTGACATGCATTCCGCCGCGTACCTTTCTGCCCTACATGCGGGCGGAGCAAGCCATGACCGACATCCTCCTCCTCCCTGTCCTGCTCCACCCTGCCCCCATCCTGCGCGCCAAGGCGCGCCCGGTGGCCGAAGGCGATGCGGACCGCGTGCGGGAGCTCGCGCCCCGCATGCTGGCCACCATGTACAAGGCGCCGGGCATCGGCCTTGCCGCCCCCCAAGTGGGCGAGGGCCTGCGCCTCATCGTCCTCGACGTCCAGCATGAGGGCAGTCCCCCCAGCCCGATGGTGCTGGTGAACCCCGAGATCGTCGCCGCCAGCGAGGAGCGCGCGATCCGCGAAGAAGGCTGCCTCTCCATCCCCGGCCAATATGCCGATGTCGAGCGCCCCGCCCGGGTGAAGGTCCGCTGGCGCGAGTTGGACGGCACCCGCCGGGAGATGGAGGCCGACGACCTCCTCGCCACCTGCCTCCAGCACGAGATCGACCACCTGGACGGCGTGATGTTCACCGACCGCATCAGCCCGCTGAAGCGCAACATGCTGCTGAAGAGGTTCCTGAAGGAGCAGAAGCTGAAGTCGCGGGAGGCGATGTGACCACCGCCGCGGCGCAGGAGCGCACCACCCGTCCCCTGCGCCTGGCCTTCATGGGCAGCCCCGCCTTCTCCGTCCCCGCCCTGCACGCCCTGCACGCCGCCGGCCACGAGATCGCCGCCGTCTATGCCCAGCCCCCCCGCCCCGCCGGGCGCGGCCAGCACGAGACCCCCTGCCCCGTCCACCAGGCCGCCCTCGACCTCGGCCTGCCCGTCCGCACGCCCGCGAAGGTCCGCCGCGACACCGCCGAGCACGAGGCCTTCGCCGCCCTGGACCTCGATGCCGCGGTGGTCGTCGCCTACGGCCTGATCCTGCCCAAGCCCATGCTGGACGCCCCGCGCCGCGGCTGCCTGAACATTCATGCCAGCCTCCTTCCCCGCTGGCGCGGCGCCGCCCCCATCCACGCTGCCGTCCTGGCCGGGGACGCCGAGACCGGCATCACCATCATGCGGATGGACGAAGGCCTGGACACCGGCCCCATGCTCCTGCGCGAAGCCACTCCCATCGAACCCCGGGACACCACGCCGGATGTCCATGACCGCCTCTCCGCCATGGGCGCCCGCCTGATCCTGCGCGCCTTGGAGGAAGATCCCCCCGCCATCCCGCAGCCCGAGCAAGGCGCCACCTACGCCCCCAAGCTCGGTAAGGAGGATGGCCGGCTGGACTGGACCCAGCCAGCCGAGGCGCTGGACCGCCGCATCCGCGCCATGTCCCCCTGGCCCGGCGCCTTCACCGCACTGAACGGCGAGCCCCTGCGCGTGCTTTCCGCTGAACCCGCCTCAGGCCGGCAGGCGCCCCCGGGCACCGTGCTGGACGATACCCTGCTGGTTGCCTGCGGCGAGGGCACCGCCCTCCAGCTCATCCGTATCCAGAAGCCCGGCCGCGCCGCCATGGACAGCGCCGCCTTCCTGCGCGGCACCCGCGTGGCTCCCGGCACGATCCTCGGCTGAAATGCCCCGCTACGCCCTGCTGATCGAATATGACGGCACGCCCTTCCTGGGCTGGCAGCGCCAGAAGGACGGCCTCACGGTGCAGCAGGTGCTGGAGGAAGCCGCCGCTCCGCTGAATGGCGGCGTGGAGCCGGTAATCGGTGGTGCCGGCCGCACCGACACGGGCGTCCATGCCGAAGGCCAGGTCGCCCAGGTGGACCTCGCCGCCGACCTTCCGGTGGAGCGCATCCGCGAGGCGCTGAACACCCGCACCCGTCCCCATCCCGTCGCGGTGCTCTCCGTCGTCCGCCCCCCGGAGGAATGGAGCGCCCGCTTCTCGGCGGTCCACCGCGCCTATCGCTACTGCATCCTCAACCGCCGCGCTCGGCCGGGGCTGGACCTCGGCCGCGTCTGGCATGTCCCGCAGCGACTGGATGCCGGCGCCATGCACGAAGCCGCGCAGATGCTGCTCGGCCACCACGACTTCTCCGCCTTCCGTGCCGCCGCCTGCCAAGCCAAGGACGCCCTCCGCACGCTGGACCGCCTCGACGTCTCCCGCCATGGCGACGAGATCGTGGTCACGGTGGAGGCCCGCTCCTTCCTGCACCACCAGGTCCGAAACATGGTCGGCACCCTGGCCCAGGTCGGCCGCGGTGCGCGCCCGGTCACCTGGCCCCGCGCCGTGCTCGACGGTCGCGACCGCACCCGCGCCGGTCAGACCGCCCCGCCCGACGGGTTGTGCTTCACCGCCGTCCGCTACGACCCGCCGCTGGACTGGCCGATCTAATACTGCCCCGCATGGGAGCAGACCTACTCCCTATGTCCGAGGCGGTGCAGGCAGGAGGTTCAGCCTCCGAAGACAGGTCAGCTTCCAGGCGAACCGGGATAAATGCTCCCGAAGCTTGCTCGCGCCCGCAGGTATTTCCGGCGGCAGTCATGCGCCCCGAGCCCCATGCTCCGATGGAAGCCGCGCCTGAGGTCCATGACCTCAGGCACCAGCCCCGCGGTGCCGCGCATCAAACCATCCCCGCAGAAAGCCATCGCGGGTCCGGGGTGGCCGCTGCCACCCCGGCGGAGATCCGGAGGCAGAGCCTCCGGCTTTCCTACAGCCCCGCCTGCGTGACGAACTTCGTCACCAGATAGGGCTCGATCGCCTCGGACCCGCCCTCGGAGCCGTAGCCGCTGTCCTTCACGCCGCCGAAGGGCACTTCCGGCAGGGCCAGGCCAAGATGGTTGATCGTCATCATCCCCGTCTCGACCTTCGCCGCGATGGCCTGCGCCGTCGTCGCGGATCCGGTGAAGGCATAGGCCGCCAGCCCGAAGGGGAGACGGTTGGATTCCGCCACCACCTCGTCGAAGTCGGAGAAGCGGTTCACCAGCGCCAGCGGTCCGAAGGGCTCCTCGTTCATCGCGCGGGAGTCGCGCGGCAGGTCGGAGATCACCGTCGGCTCGTAGAAGTAGCCCTTGTTGCCGATTCGCTTGCCACCCGTCTGCAGCTTCGCGCCACGGCCCACCGCGTCCTGCACCAGCGCTTCGATGGAGGGGATGCGGCGCTCATTCGCCAGCGGCCCCATCGCCACGCCCTCTTCCGTCCCGGCACCGACCTTGATGGCCTTGGCCGCGTTGGTGAAGGTCTCGAGGAACTCGTCGAAGCTCCGCTCCTGCACCAGGAAGCGAGTCGGCGAAACGCATACCTGGCCGGCGTTGCGGAATTTGGAAGCGGCCAGCGTCTTCGCTGCCTTCTGGATGTCGGCGTCGTCGAACACGATGGCCGGGGCATGGCCGCCCAGCTCCATCGTCGCACGCTTCATGTGCTGCCCAGCCATGGCCGCCAGCATCTTCCCGACCGGGGTGGAACCCGTGAAGGTGATCTTACGGATGACCGGATGCGGGATGAGGTAGGAGGAAATCTCCGACGGCACGCCATAGACGAGCCCGATCACGCCCTTCGGCACGCCCGCATCCACGAAGCAGCGGATCAGCTCGGCCGGCGAGGCAGGCGTCTCCTCCGGCGCCTTCACGATGATCGAGCAGCCCGTCGCCAGCGCCGCGGAAAGCTTCCGCACCACCTGATTGATCGGGAAGTTCCACGGCGTGAAGGCCGCGACCGGACCCACCGGCTCACGCACCACCAGCTGATAGATCCCCTCGGCCCGCGCCGGGATCACGCGGCCATAGGCGCGCCGCCCTTCCTCCGCGAACCAGTCGATCACATCCGCGCCGGCCAGCACCTCGCCCTTCGCCTCGACGAGGGGCTTGCCCTGTTCGGCCGTCATCATCGCGGCGATGGAATCGGCGCGGGAGCGCAGCAGGTCCGCGGCCTTGCGCATCAGCTTGCTGCGCTCGAACACCGAAACCTTGCGCCACACCGCGAAGCCGCGCTCGGTCGCGGCGAGCGCCTCGTCGAGATCCACCTTCTCGGCATGGGCGACGGTGCCGATCGCCTCTTCCGTCGCCGGGTTGATGATCTCCAGCACCTTGCCGGAGCGCGCATCGCGCCACTCGCCGTCAATGTGCAGCTGCACCTTAGGATAGCTGGCCATGGTCATGGTCTCCGTCAGATGACGAGTTCGATGAGGAAGGGGCCGTTCCGGCTCACGCTCTGGGAGAGCAAGTCGCCGCAGGCCTCGAGGGTGGTCGCCTGCGCGGCCTCCACGCCCATGCCGTTCGCGATCTTCACCCAGTCGAGGTCGGGATTGCCGAGGTCGAGCATGTTCATCGCCGTCGGCCCCGGATTGGCGCCCACGCCGGCATACTCGCCGATCAGGATCTGGTACTTGCGGTTCGACAGGATGATCGTCGTCACCGGCAGCTTTTCGCGCGCCTGCGTCCAGAGCGACTGCACGGAATACATCGCCGAGCCATCCGCCTGCAGGCTGATCACCCGCCGCTGCCCGCCCGCGCCGATCGCGGCACCGGTCGCCACCGGCATGCCGTCGCCGATCGCGCCGCCGGTCAGTTGCAGCCAGTCATGGGCCGGCGCCGTATGGGTCAGCGGATAGAAGCCGCGGCCGAAGGAGACGCTCTCGTCGGAAACGATCGCGTTTTCCGGCATCAGCGCCGCGACGGTCAGCGCCAGCCCCTCCGGCGTCGGCGCCCCACGCCCCGGTTGCGGCCGCGGGCCCGGATCGGGAATCGCCGCCTGCGGCGCGCCCAGCTCGTCCGCCAGCGCCGCGAGCGCGGCTTCCGCGTTCTGCTCGAAGCGCGTCAGCACATGCACCTGCGCATCCGGCGAGTAATGGCGCGAAGGCTTGTCCGGATAGGCGAAGAAGCCGACCGGCGCCTTCGCGTTCACCAGGATGATGTGCTCGAACTCCGCCAGGGCCTTGATCGCCACATCCGCCACATAGGGCACGCGCTCCAGCTGAGGCCGCCCCCGCCCGCGCGAGACGCGCGCATTGGAGCCCTCGGCCAGCAGCTTCGCGCCTGTCGCCTGCGCAATCCGCCAGGCCAGCGCCTGCCCGTTCTCGCGCAGCGCCATCCCGCCCAGCAGGATCAGCACGTTCTTCTTCTCGCGCAGCACCCGCGCCGCGTTGCGGATGACGGAAGGGTCCGCCGCCTGGGCCGCCGGCACCGCCAGCGGCTCCGCCACCACCCCGCCCTCGTCCCAGGAGGCGTCGGAGGGCAGCACCAGCGTCGCGACCTGTCCAGGCGCCGTGCGCGCCGCCTGCACCGCCACCGCCGCGTCGGCTCCCACCTCGGCCGAGGCCGTGCTGGTCCGCACCCAGCCCGAAACCGGCCGCGCCCAGCCCTCGGTATCCGCCGTCAGCGGCGCGTCGAAGGGTCGGTGATAGGTCGCCTGGTCGCCGACGATGTTGACGATCCCGCTGCGCGCCCGGCGCGCATTGTGCAGGTTGGCCAAGCCATTCGCGAGGCCCGGGCCGCAATGCAGCAGCGTGCAGGCGGGCTTCCCGGCCAGGCGGAAATACCCGTCCGCCATGCCGGTCACGACATTCTCCTGCAGCCCCAGCACGCAGCGCATGCCGGGGATCTGGTCCAGCGCCGCGACGAAATGCATCTCGCTGGTGCCCGGGTTGGCGAAGCAGGTGTCCACACCCGATTTGAGCAGCGTGTGGACAAGACTTTGGGCACCGTTCACGGACTGTCGACTCCCGTTTCGTAAAGGGGGCGCAAGTTGCGCGCCCTGGACAGGCGCCGCAAGGTACCCCAGCCGGCACCGGCCGCTCACGGTCCCGTGATATCCCCTGCGGGCCCGCGGCGCGCCCGCATCTGTCCTCACCCAGACGACAAACCGCCCCGTAGGCGCCCTCCGCACTATTCCATCACCGGACCGTGTGTTTGAGCCTTGCCCCCGCACGCGGCGCGGAGCAACTTCCGGCCTTCGCGCGTACAGGGACATTGTATCCATGGGCACCACCATCACCGGCGAAACCACGGCTCCCCTCGAGGAGGGCCCGCGCAACGCCAACCTGCAGGCGCGCAAGGAAGCCGCCGTGCCGCGCGGCCTCGCCACCTCCCTCCCCGTCTTCGCCGCAAAGGCCGAGGGCTCGGAGATCATCGATGTCGAGGGCAAGCGCTACATCGACTTCGCGGGCGGCATCGCCGTGCTGAACACCGGCCACCTCCACCCGAAGGTGAAGGCCGCCGTGCAGGCGCAGCTGGAGAACTTCTCCCACACCTGCATCCAGGTGACGCCCTATGAGAGCTATGTCCGCCTCGCCGAGCGGCTGAACGCCATCGCGCCCGTGCGCGGCCCGGCCAAGACCGTGTTCCTGACCACCGGCGCCGAGGCGGTGGAGAATGCGGTGAAGATCGCCCGCGCCCATACCGGCCGCCCGGGCGTCATCGCCTTCTCCGGCGCCTTCCACGGCCGCACGCTGCTCGGCATGGCGCTGACCGGCAAGGTCGTGCCCTACAAGGTCGGCTTCGGCCCGATGCCGGCCGACATCTACCACCTGCCCTTCCCCATCGCCTATCACGGCAAGGAAGTCGCGCAGACGCTCGACGCCATCGAGACGCTGTTCAAGGCGGACATCGACCCGAACCGGATCGCCGCCTTCATCATCGAGCCCGTGCAGGGCGAGGGCGGCTTCTACCAGGCCCAGCCCGAGCTGATGCAGGGCCTGCGCGCCATCGCCGACAAATACGGCATCCTGCTGATCGCGGACGAGGTGCAGACCGGCTTCGCCCGCACCGGCAAGATGTTCGCCATGGAGCACACCGGCGTGAAGGCCGACCTCGTGACCATGGCGAAGTCGCTGGCCGGCGGCTTCCCCCTCTCCGCCGTCTCCGGCACCGCCTCCATCATGGACAGCCCGCATCCGGGCGGCCTGGGCGGCACCTATGGCGGCTCCCCGCTCGGCTGCGCCGCCGCAAATGCGGTGCTCGACGTGATCGAGGAGGAGGATCTCTGCACCCGCGCCAATGAGCTGGGGGATCTCCTGGTCCGCCGCATCAAGGAGATGCAGGCAACCAACTCCCTCACCGGCATCATCGGCGACATCCGTCAGGTCGGCGGCATGGTGGCGATGGAGCTCGTCTCCGGCGGCGACGCCGACAAGCCCGACCCCGACCTCACCCGCGCCCTCGTCGCGCGCGCGGCCGATAAGGGCCTCGTGCTCCTCTCCTGCGGCGTGCGCGGCAACGTCATCCGCTTCCTCGCCCCCCTGACCACCTCGCACGAGCTGGTCAATGAAGGCATGGACATGCTGGCCGAAGCCCTGCGCGAATGCGCGGCGGAACGCGCCTCGGCATGAAGGAGGATTTCCGCAGGGCACTCTTCTACGGCGTGCCCTGCGGCGCCCTCGCGGTCATCGTCTTCCGCGATTCCACGCTCTTCCTGCTGCACCACATCGGCAAGCTGATGCCGCTTGCCGCCTATATCCAGACGACCGGCCCGCACGGCCTGCCCTGGCTCGCCTGGTTCTGCATCCTGGGCGCTGCCGGCGGCTTCATCATCGCCCTCGCCCTGCGCCTCCTGCCCACGCCGGACCTCATCACCGGCGCGGTCATGGGGCTGGTCGCCGTCTACATCGTCCCGCAGCACCTGCCGCGGGCGACGCCGCCTTGGGTGCTGCCACTCATCGGCGCCGGCTGGGGCTGGGGCACCGCCTTCCTGCTCCGCCCCCTTGCCCTGCGTGGACGGTCCTGAACCCATCCTCGGCGCCGTGCTGGCCGGTGGCCTGGCACGGCGCATGGGCGGTGGCGACAAAACCCTCCTGCCGCTGCACGGCCGCCCCCTGCTGGCGCATATCCTCGCACGCCTCGCCCCCCAGGTTTCCGCCCTCGCCCTGAACGCCAATGGCGACCCGTCGCGCTTCGCCGCCTACGGCCTTCCCGTTGTCCCCGACAGCATCCCGGGCCATCCCGGCCCCCTTGCCGGCATCCTCGCTGCCATGGACCACGCGGCCAGCCTCGGCCTTTCGCAAGTCCTCACCATCCCGGGCGACACACCCCTGATCCCTCTGGATCTCGCCGCGCGACTCCAGGCGGCTGCCGCGCCGATCGCCTGCGCCGCCTCGGGCGGCCGGACCCACCCGCCGATCGCCCTCTGGTCCACCGCCCTGCGCGACGACCTCCGCACAGCCATCCTCGCGGGCGAAGGCAAGGTCAGCCGCTGGGCCGCAAAGCACGGGTGCAGGGTGGTGGAATGGGAAGGCGACCCCTTCCTCAACGCCAACACGCCCGAGGATCTGCTGGCGCTGGAATGCGCCGCGCTCCCCGGTCAGAACAAGCCCAGGTAAGGGATCACGGTCACGGGCTCGCCGGGCGCGACGGCGGTCACTTCCTCGGGCAGTTCGACGAAAGCCTCCGTCCGCGCCAGCGACCCAATCAGCCCCGAGCCATCGCGCGGATAGCGCTCCGCCACCCCGCGTCGCAGCGAAACCCGCAGATACTCCCGCCGCCCGGCGCGCTTCCGGTGCGCGAAGCCGGACACGGCCGGGAACCGCGGCAAGGCCTCCGCCGCCGACCCGGCCAGGCGCAGCACCAGGGGCCGCGCCAGATGCAGGAAGGCCACCACCGCCGCCACCGGATTCCCCGGCAGCCCCAGCACCGGCACGCCGCCGATCACCCCCAGCGCCGCCGGCTTGCCCGGCTTCACCGCCAGCTTCCAGAAATGCAGCCGCCCCTGCGCCTCAATGGCGACCCGCACATGATCCTCCTCCCCCTCCGACACCCCACCTGAGGTCAGAAGCAGGTCATGCGCCGCGGCCGCCACACGCAATGCATCAGCAGTGGCCGCCGCCCGATCCGGCAGGATGCCCAGGTCACGCGCTTCGACCGGCAGTCCATCCAGCAGGGCCAGCAGCGTGTGCCGGTTGCTGTCATGCCGGCTCGCCGGGCCCAGCGCGCCTCCGGGCTCCACCAGCTCATCCCCGGTGCTGAACACCCCGACCACCGGCCGCCGCGTCACGCCGAGCCGGGCCGCGCCCAGTGCCGCCGCCAGCCCGATCGCCGCCGCATCCAGCCGCCGACCGGCGGGAAGCGCCACCTCGCCACGCGCCACATCCTCCCCGGCCTCGCGGATATTGGCGCCCCGCTCCAGCCCCCGCGCCAAGCCGGGCGGCAGCAGCACGGCGCCATCCGCCAGCCGCACATCCTCCTGCATGGCGATGGCATCGGCGCCCTCCGGCACCGGCGCGCCCGTCAGCACCCGGACCGCGGCGCCGGCCGGCAGAACGCCCGCCGCCTCGCCGGCGGCCACCCGCCCGGCAAGCGCCAGCCGCGTCTCCCCCGCGGGCGAAAGCGTCGCGTGCCGCAGCGCATAACCATCGACCGCGCTGTTCCGGAACGGCGGCAGGTCCCGTTGGGCCACCAGCGGTGCGGCCAGCACCCGCCCCCGCGCCGACCGCAGCGCTACCTGCTCCACACCGCCGACCGGCGTCACCCGCGCCACCACCAGCGCCGCCGCCTCCTCCACCGGAAGGAGGTCGCCCCCATGCGCGAAGCAGTCGCCGCTCAGCCCGGCCATGATGCGGCATGCTCCAGCGCCAGCGCGCCGATCGCCGGAATGTCGTCCAGCGCCACATGCGGCAACCCACCCGGCGGCGGCACGTCGGAGGCCACCGCCCGGATCGCCGGATCTTCCGGATGCATCCACGGCTTCCCATTCGCCACCCGGTGCACCTCAATCTTCGGATGGGGATCCCGCTTGAACCCCTCCACGATCACCAGCTCCACCGGATCCAGATGCGCCATCAGCGCCGCCAGCCCCGGCTCCGGGGCCCCGCGCAGCTCCGTCATCAGCGCCCAGCGCATGGAGGAGGACACCAGCACCTGCCCGGCCCCCGCCAATCGGTGCGTGTGGCTGTCCTTCCCGGGCTTATCGACATCGAAGGCATGATGCGCGTGCTTGATCGTGGAGACCGACACCCCACGCCCCTTCAGCCAGGGAATCAACGCCGAAAGCAGCGTCGTCTTCCCCGCCCCGCTCCAGCCCGCCAGCCCGATCACCCGCATCCGGCGCCTTCTCCCTTGCAGGGCGGCGCGGCGCGGCATCCACCCATCGCCATGCCCCCGCAGTAACCCCGCCAGCATCGGGGCGCCAGCCGCGGGCCCCGCCCCAGCACCTCCCGCCGGACGCGCCTGCTGAAATCCTGCCCCGTTGCCACGCTTGCTCCGGGCGGCGCGGGACGTACCTACTGGCGGGGCAGCAGGGAACCCGCCGCATGACCGAGACGAACCTCCAGATCCTCCTCCGCGCCCGCCCCACCGGCCGCGTCGGACCGGAACACTTCGATGTGGTGGAGGGCCCGCCCCCCACCCCGCGCCCCGGTGAGGTCCTGCTCCGCAACCGCTTCCTCTCCCTCGACCCGTATATGCGCGGCCGCATGAACGACCGCGCCTCCTACGCGGTCCCCGTCCAGATCGGCGCGGTGATGGTCGGCCAGACTGTCGCCCAGGTCGCCGAGGATCCCACCGGCACCTTCCGGCCCGGCGATTGGGTGCTGGGCGGTTATGGCTGGCAGCGATTCTCCGCGATGCCCGCCGCCGGCTTGCGCAAGCTGAACCCGGACGAGGCCCCCCTCACCACCGCCCTCGGCCTGCTCGGCATGCCCGGCACCACCGCCTGGGTCGGTGTCACCGAGATGTCCCCGCCCCGGCCCGGTGAGACCTATGTCGTCACCGCCGCCTCCGGCGCCGTCGGCGGCGTTGCCGGCCAGATCGCGAAGCGCATGGGTGCGCGGGTGGTCGGCATCGCCGGCGGCCCCGAGAAATGCGCCTTCGTCACCGGCGAGCTCGGCTTCGACGCTTGCGTCGACCACCGCGCCCCGGATTTGCCCGCCCAGCTCGCCGCCGCCTGCCCGAACGGCATCGACGGCTATTTCGAGAATGTGGGCGGCGCCGTGCAGAAGGCCGCCTGGCCGCTGATGAATGACTTCGCCCGCCTCGCCTTCTGCGGCGCCATCGCCGAATACCAGGATGGCGAGCCCGCCCCCGGCCCCAATCTCGGCCAGATCAACCGCAAGCGCCTCTCCCTCCGCGGCTTCATCGTCAGCGACCATCCCCGCGCCTTCACCGAATGGCGCCGCATCGGCGGCGCCTGGCTGAAGGAGGGCGGGCTGAAATACCGCGAGGACATCGTAAAGGGCCTGGAGAATGCCCCCGAGGCCTTCATGGGCCTGCTCGCCGGAAAGAACTTCGGCAAGCTCATCATCGAGGTGACCTGACACACAAGGGGGGAGTAGAGAGCGCCCGCATGAAGAATGACCCCATCGCGCTCGATCGCCTCTCCGACACGGTCGAGGCGAAATCCCCCGCCTATACCGAGCTTTCCGACCGCATCTGGGCCATGCCCGAGCTGCGCTTCGCCGAGCACCGCTCGGCCGAGGCGCAGATCGCCCAGCTGGAGGCCGAGGGCTTCCGAGTCACCCGCAATGTCGCCGGCATCCCCACCGCCTTCCTGGCGGAATCCGGCGAAGGCGGTCCGCTGATCGGCTTCCTCGGCGAGTTCGACGCCCTGGCCGGCCTCTCTCAGCAGGCCGGCATCGCCGAGCAGCGCCCGGTGGAAACCGGCGGCAACGGCCATGGCTGCGGGCACAACCTTCTAGGCGCCGGCGCCATGCTCGCCGCGGTCTCCGCGCGGGACGCGCTGCGTGGGGCCGGCATGAAGGGCCGCGTCCGCTACTATGGCTGCCCCGGCGAGGAAGGTGGCTCAGGCAAGACCTTCATGGCCCGCGAAGGCGCCTTCGACGATCTGGACGCCGCCATCACCTGGCATCCCGGCGCCTTCAACGGCGTCATGGCCATCCGCAACCTCGCGAATTACCAGATCTATTTCCGCTTCAAGGGCAAGGCGGCCCATGCCGCCGGCTCGCCGCATCTCGGCCGCTCGGCGCTGGATGCCGTGGAGCTGATGAATGTCGGCGTGAATTACCTGCGCGAGCACATGCCGCAGGAGGCCCGCGTCCATTACGCTATCACCAATTCCGGCGGCGTCTCGCCGAACGTGGTCCAGGCGAATGCCGAAGTCCTCTACCTCATCCGCGCTCCGAAGGTCGCAGAGGCCCGCGCCTTGTTTGAGCGCGTGAAGGCCTGCGCCGAGGGCGCCGCCATCATGACCGGCACCAGCTGGTCCTTCGAGATCGACAAGGCCTGCTCAGAGACCCTGCAGAACCAGACCCTCGACATGGCCCTGCACGGCAACTTCCAGTCCATCGGCGCCCCGGAGCATGACGAGGCTGACCAACGCTTCGCCGCCGAGATCCGCCGCTCCCTGAGCGAGGAGGACATCACCTCGGAGGTCGCGGCCTTCGGCGCCGCGCCCGAGATGGCGCACGCCGCCCTGCACGAGGACGTGCTGCCCTTCGACGGCAACCCCATAACCCAGGCCGGCTCCACCGATGTCGGCGACGTCTCGCAGATCGTCCCCACGGTCCAGGCCTGGGGCGCCTGCTGGGCCATCGGCACCCCCTTCCACACCTGGCAGGCTGTGGCCCAGGGCCAGTCTCCCCACGCCCATAAGGGCATGGTCCAGGCGGCCAAGGTCATGGCCGCCACGGCGCTCGATGGCTTCCGCGACCCGGAACTCCTCGCCCGCGCCAAGGCCGAGCTGGCGAAGCGCCGTGCGGGGAAGCCTTACGAATGCCCGATCCCGGCGGATGTCCTGGCCCCGCCGATTCGCAACAAGGCGGGCTGATAGCGCCGCGCCCGCGGCCCGGGTGAGGCTTCGCCTCCCCGGACATTGCGGCGGTTTTTGGGGACAGTCGTAAGCGAGGTCCCAAGGCGGCCCCCATACCGTCAGGGATTAGGCGGCCCCGCCCCCGGCAACGCCGCCGCCGGCCCCTCGGCGGCGCGCGCGCTCAGATCCGTTTCGCGCAGCATCTTCTGCAGCATCTCGTCGCCAATGTGGTTCTCCTCGCGCAGTTGCAGCAGCGCACGGCGCACGGCGTCATGCCCGTCCTGCACATCCTCCTGCCCCTCCGCCGCCTGCGACGCCACCTCGCCTGCAAGCTCCTGCTCCCGCTTCTCCTCCTCCTCGTTGCCGAGCGACGCCGCCTGCACCGCGCTGCGCAGCGTCAGCCCCTGCACCACCACCGCGGCAAGGATCAGGAAGGCCGCCACCACCAGCGTCAGCCCACGATCCTCCATCTCCTGCGGCGCCGAAAGTGCGATGACGATCCCCAGGATCGAGGGCGTGCAGGCCCAGGCCATCACCGCCGCCGCGGTCAGCCTCGTGATCTCCCGCCCCGACTCTCCCTCCTTGTCACGCAGCGCCTCCGCGGGCGCCGACATACAGGCGGCCAGGTAGGAAAAGGCGAATTGCAGCCCGAGGATCAGCACCACCAGCGCCAGCGCCGTGCCCGCCGTCCGCCAGAGCGGCCAGGATTCCAGCGCCTGCAGCGTATGCGGCAGCGCCCGCCCGGCGAGCACGAACAGCACTGCCGAAAGCAGCAGGCTCACCTCTTCCCAAAAACTCGTCGCGGAAATCCTTGCTTCCGAGGAGGTTCGGGTCGCCCCCGTGTCGCGATCCACGTCGCTGGATGAGACGGTGAGCGCCGCTGCGATGATCGTGGCCGAAAGCGAAAGCCCCAGCCATTGTGCGGCCAGCGCGCAAAGAAAGGGCAGCGCGATGGATACGGCGATCTCGACCGGCGCTGGCCCCACGCGCCCGCGCAGCCAGAGCGAGCCCCGCCCGAGCGCCCATCCCGCCGCCGCCCCGGCCAGGAGCGCCCAGGTGAAGCGCCCGGCCGCGCCGAGCGGAGTCGGCGCGCCTTCCTCCACCGCATGAAGCAGCAGTCCCAGCACGCCGAGCGCGAGGATTCGCGCCACCATCTCCCGCACCTTCAGCGCATCTGCAATGGCTCGCGGCACCTGCGGCCGGCCCTCGGCCTCATGGAAGATGCGCGTGTCGAACAGCGCCCCCACGATGCCCAGCAGCAGCGCCGGCGCCCAGCCAAGCCCCGGCAGCAGCCAACGCGCGGCCAGGGCGATGAGCGGAATCGTCACCACCGTCAGCCCGATGCCGATCGCCACCCCTGGCCCCAGGGCGAAGCGCCACAGATGCACCGAAACCCGGATCGACGCCGCGAAGATGACCGGCGGCAGGAACAGGGTGATCAGCAACTGCGGATCCACCGGCGCATCCGGCAGCCCCGGCAGGAAGGCCGTGCCGGCCCCCACGGCCACCAGCACCAGGGAGTTCGGCAGCCGCACCATCCCGGCCAGCGCCAGCAGGGGCCCGATCGACGCCAGCAGCAGCGCCACGAATTGCAGCGTGCTCACGAATCGCAGGCTCGCGGCTGGAATGCCGCCGCGCGTCCGACTCCTCGCATGGACCGATGCTCCAGCCGCGGCAGGGCCGCATGGAAGGGAGCCGGTATAACGCGCGGGGCGACGCGGGATGCGTCGCCCCACTCATCCGGTGGCCGGACTACGATCTCCACCAGCACCACCTCGGTCACTGCATCCCTGGCGGTCACGCGCGCCTCGCCTCCGTCGCGGAAGGCCACGCCGCCGCACTCCCCGACCGCCACGCCGTCCACCCTGATACGCCGCGCCGGCATCGGATAGGCCGCGCGTCCTTCGCCCAGCGGTAGCACCGTCTCCTGTCCCTGCGCCGGCGCCGGCGCCGGCGCCGGCGCCAGCACGCGAGCATCGGCGTGAATGGCACAACACCGTGGATTTCGCCGCAGCCGCGCCCCGCACCCTGGCCAAGCCGGACAGCGTGATAGATGGTCCGCTCCCGACATGACGCGCCGACGCTCTCTCCTCCTTGCCCTCCCCGCGCTCGCCGCCGCCACCGCCCTTCCGGGCTGCGGCACCAGTCCGGACACCTTCGAGGGCAAGGGCCCGCCCTTCCACCCGGAGGAGTTCTTCGCCGGCAAGCTGCGCAGCCACGGCGTCTTCGCCACCCGCCTCGGCGCGATCGAGACTTGGTTCACCGCCCATCTCCTGGGCGCCTGGAATGGCACGAAGCTCACCTTCGACGAGCATATCCGCTACGGCGACAGCTTCGAGGAACGTCGCTTCTGGACCCTCCGCCGCGACGCCGCCGACCCCACCGGCCGCAGCTGGGTCGGCGAGGCCTCCGATGCCACCGGGCCGGTGCGCGGGGAGGTCGTCGGGAATGCCTTCCGCCTCCAGCACGAGCTGAACATGCTCACCGTCTCCGGCAGCCGCCGCACCCTTGGCTTCGACCAGTGGTTCCTGCGCACCGCCGGGGACATGGCCCTCTCCCGCTCGGCCGTCTCCTGGTATGGTATCCAGGTCGGTACGGCGCAGCTCGCCTTTCAGTGCGTCAGCGTTGGCGTCACCCAGGGCACGGTCTATCCCGGCCAGGCCGCACGCGAGGAGCAGCCCGCCGCGCCTCTCACCCGCAGCCCCGGCGCCTCTCCGGTCCCCATGCCGGGTGCACCCCCGCCCAGCCGCATCATGAACGCCCCGCCGCGCCGCTGATCCGCCACCGAATCTTCCGAACGCGGAAACGCCCCCCCCTCGCGACAGTTAGCGCCCGATGTGCGAGGATCGCGCCATGCGACAGTTGCTGCTGCTGCGTCATGCCAAATCTGCCTGGGACGACCCGGCCCTGTCGGACCACGCCCGTCCATTGAACGCCCGCGGCCGCCGCGCTGCCGCCGCGATGTCCAGCGCCATGCGCGGCCTGGGCATGCGCCCCGAGCTGGTCCTCGTCTCCTCCTCCCGCCGGACACTTCAGACGCTGGAGGGACTCGGCACGCTGGACGGTCCGCCGCGCATCGAGCCGATGGACGACCTCTACCTCGCCCCCTGGGAGCGCCTGCTACAGGCGGTGCGAGAGGTGCCGGACAACGTGCGGAGCGTCCTGTTGATCGCGCACAACCCGGGCTTGCACGACCTGGCCCTCAACCTTGCCAGCCCGGAGGCCGGCCCCGCAGGTGTGGAGGCCCGTTCATCGGTTCAGGCCCTTGCCGAGTCCTATCCCACGGCGTCCCTCGCCGAATTCGCCCTCGAAGGTCCCTGGGCGTCCCTGGGCGTGGGCAAGGCACAGCTTCTGCGGTTCCTGCAGCCAGGCGACCTGCCCGAAATGGCCGCCTGATCCGCCCACCGCAGAATTCCCGGAAAACCGCGCCGCATCCCCGCTTGTGTGGGGGCGCCGCTGCTTGCTACGCAGGGTTGCAGTGCTTCCCCGTCGCCGCATCTTTCGTCCCGCCCCCTCCCCCCGTGCCTGGCGCGGGCCCTTGCTGCTGCTCGGCTTGGCGGCCGGCGCCGCGACATGGATCGGACTCGGCGGCCCGACCCAGCTCTTAGGCAATTCCCCGCTTGAACAAGGCTGGGCCGCCACCCCAGCCGAGGTGCTGGTGGTGGATGGCGATACGCTGCGCCTGTCGGACCGGATCGTGCGCCTGCGCGGACTTGAGGCCCCGGCCCGCGGTGAGACCTGCCGCGATCCGGCCGGGCGCGAGTTCGACTGCGGCGCCGGCTCGGCCGAGGTGCTCTCGCGCATCGTTGCCGGACGCGCCGTGCAATGCCGCGTCCAGGGCCGCGACCGCTTCGGCCGCGGCCTCGGCCGCTGCGAGGCCGGGGCGGTGGAGCTGAACGGCGCCCTCGTCTCCGCCGGCTGGGCCCTGGGCGAGGACTCCGCCTTCGCTCCGCTCGAGCAGGCGGCCCGTTCCGCCGGCCTCGGCCTCTGGGCCGCCGGTGCCCGCCCGCCGAAATCCTGGCGCGAGCGCTGAAATCCGCACCCCGGATCCACTTCCGGGGCATCCTGCGACAGGCGCGGCGCCGTCCCTCCGGCCATGTGGATGGACAAGCCCGCCGTCTGGCCTATCTTGCGCCGCACCATTCCCCGGGGAACGGAAGCGGGTGCGACCCGAGTGCCGCCTACCGCCCATCGCCCCTTCGGAATAATGTGTCCACCAATACGGCCGGTCTCATACCGGCTGCGAGGATCAACGCATGAGCGACGCCTCCAAGGGCTCTGTCACCCTCACGCTCGACGGCACCAACCGCTCGAGCAGCGCGCCGCTGGTGCAGGCGAGCGTCGGACCGGCGGTGGCGGACATCCGAAAGCTCTATGCCGATCTCGGCATCTTCACCTTCGATCCGGGCTTCGGCATGACCGCGGCCTGCGAGAGCAAGATCACCTATATCGACGGCGACCAGGGCATCCTGCTCTATCGCGGCTACCCGATCGAGCAACTCGCCGAGAACTCCGACTTCACCGAGGTCTCCTACCTGCTGCTGAATGGGGAGCTGCCGAACAAGAAGCAGCTCGCCCAGTTCACCCAAGACGTCACCATGCACACCATGGTGCATGAGCAGATCCGCCGCTTCTTCGACGGCTTCCGCCGCGACGCGCACCCGATGGCGATCCTCTGCGGCGTGGTTGGCGCCCTCTCGGCCTTCTACCACGACGCGCTCGACATCAATGATCCGCGCCAGCGCGAGATCTCGGCCTTCCGCCTGATCGCCAAGGTCCCGACCATCGCGGCCATGGCCTACAAGTACTCGGTCGGCCAGCCCTTCGTGTATCCGCGCAACGACCTGAACTACGCGGAAAACTTCCTCTACATGCTGAACGCCGTCCCGGCGGAGGACTACAAGGTCAACCCGATTCTCGCCCGCGCGATGGACCGCATCCTGGTCCTGCATGCGGATCACGAGCAGAACGCCTCCACCTCCACCGTGCGCCTCGCCGGCTCCACCGGCGCCAACCCCTATGCCTGCATCGCGGCCGGCATCGCGGCGCTCTGGGGCCCCGCCCATGGCGGCGCCAACGAGGCGGTGCTGAAGATGCTGGAGGAGATCGGCTCCCCGGAGAACATCCCCGCCTTCATCGAGAAGGTGAAGGACAAGAACTCCCATGTGAAGCTCATGGGCTTCGGCCACCGGGTCTACAAGAACTTCGACCCGCGCGCGAAGATCATGAAGGAGACCTGCCACGAGGTCCTCGCCGAGCTCGGCATCAAGGACGAGCCGTTGCTCGACATGGCGATGGAGATGGAGCGGATCGCCCTGGAAGACGAGTATTTCGTCTCCCGCAAGCTCTACCCGAATGTCGACTTCTATTCGGGCATCATCCTGAAGGCGATGGGCATCCCGACCAGCATGTTCACCGTGCTCTTCGCGGTCGCCCGCACCGTCGGCTGGGTCAGCCAGTGGAAGGAGATGATCGAGGATCCTGCGCAGCGCATCGGCCGCCCGCGTCAGGTCTATACCGGCGCGACCAACCGCGACTACACGCCGGTCGAGAAGCGCTGAACCGGCATGGGGCGCGGTGCCTGATCCGCCCGCCCCGCAAGCCGCGCCTGGCAAGGCCCGCCCCTCCGGGGCGGGCTTTTTCATACCCCACGCGTGAATTCACATCACGCTCAAAGAACATCTTCTAGTATGATGGAGTAAATAGAAAACGCATAGAAATATTCATTGCCATCGGCGCGTGGCATCTGACGGAAATCCAAGAAAGCACAAGATTTCGCCGCGGAATATTCGCATGTTTGTGCAATGTTTTCTTGATAACGATCTGGTGAATGGGTTCTGCTACATGGAGTTGCAGACCAAAGGTCTTGTACCCGTGAACATTGAATCTTCCTGCCCCATGTCCCTGCCGCCCCCAATGGATGAACAGGTCCGCCGCCGCCTCAGGCATTGGCCGCAGCGCCCGCCCGGCGCTCCGGTCAACGCGAAGCAGCCCGGCACCTGGCGCCGTGCCCGCCCCGGCGATCTGCAGACGGCGAACCACCCCTTCCTCAAGCTGCCCGGCACCAACCGGCTCCGCACCCTGCCGGAGGGGCTCTGGCTCCACTTCTCGCCGGACCCGGCCGACCCCTATGCGGACATCCTCTGCATCGAGGCCTGCTCCAGCCTGCAGAACCTTCTCGACAAGCGCTCGCGCTTCGCCCCGTCCACCACCTCGCTCCTGGCTGTCTGCCCACTGCCCTGGCTGCTTGCACCCTGCCAACCAGAGGACCCCACGCCCCGCTGGAAGCTCATCCGCCTGCTGCGCCGGGAACCCACGGAGCCGCTGGTTCTGCCGGTGCGAGACATGCGCGTGCTCTTCGGTCTGAAGTCCCGCCAGTATGATGGCTTCGCCCGCAGCCAGATGCCGCAGGCCCATGAGTATTTCTGCCCGATGGAGGCCCTCACCGCCGAGCATGGCGACGAGAACCCCGCCATGCGCGCCCTCCTCGCCCGCGCCAGCGCCAGCGCCACGGCGAACTTCATGCATCTCCCCGGCTGACGGCCAGGGCATTCCCGCCGGCTGCCTTCCCAAATCCCGGGCCCGCGCTACCCTGCCCACCCCAACCATGGCGGAGAGCCGATGTCCGTCCTGATCGTGGGCGCCGGTCCCGCCGGACTCGTCCTGGCGCTCGCCCTGAAGCGCCGCGGTATTCCTTATCGGCTGATCGAGCGCGCCGAATCGCGCCTGCCCTGGTCCCGCGCCCTCGGCATCCAGGCCCGCACGCTCGAGGTGCTGGACCGGCTCGGCCTGGCCTCCACCATCCTCGCCGAGGCCATCCCGGTGCGCGGCGCCTGCCTGCATCTCGGCACCCGCACGGTCCATGCGCCCTTCCCCGGCGCGCATCCCCGCTTCCCCAGCATGGTCATCCTTCCGCAGGCCCGCACCGAGGCGATCCTGGAAGCGGCCGGCGACCCGCCCGAGCGCGGCGTGGCTTTCGAGGCCCTGCGCGACGGTCGTGCCGTCCTCCGCCATGCCGATGGCAGGGAGGAACTGGCCGAGACCGACTGGGTCGCGGGTTGTGACGGTGCCCATAGCGCCGTCCGCCACGCCCTCGGCGATCCCTTCCCCGGCAAGCGCTACGACGCGCGCCTGATCCTGACCGATGCGCAGGTGGACGGGCTGGCCGAAGGCTATCTCAATGTCGTTCCTTACCCACTCCTGCTTGGCTTCGGCCTGCCCGGTGGCACCTGGCGCCTGGTGACCGCGCTGTCCGAGGACGGCCCTGCCCCTGCCGAGGGCGACATGGCTCCGTTCCGCCGCCCCGGCATCGAGCCGCACGACCCATCCTGGTGGAGCGCCTTCAGCATCAGCCAGCGCCAGGTCACCAAGATGCGCCACGGCCGCGTGGTGCTCGCCGGCGATGCCGCGCATATCCACTCCCCGGCAGGCGGCCAGGGCATGAACATCGGCATCCAAGACGCCTGGTCCCTCGCCCGCGCCATTGCCGGCGGCGAGGCTGTGGTCGATGCCTGGGCCGCCGAGCGCAGGGCCGTGGCACACACCGTCCTGCGCAACACGGACCGCATCACTCGCGCCATGCTGGCGCCCGGCTTGCTCGCCCCGTTGCGCGGCACGCTGCTGCGCCTCGCCTTCCATATCCCCGCCCTGGTCCGCCGCTTCGAGGCGCAGATCGCGGGCCTGAACTACCCGCCAATCCGGGACTGAGGCCCACTTCCCAATGGCACGGCGCGATGGCATTGCAGCGCCGCAACAATTCGGGAATCGCGGCCATGGCCGGTCACGGACATGTCGAGCATGGCGGGAACAAGCGCGTCGCGCTTCTGATTGCGGTGCTTGCCCTCCTCCTCGCCATCGCCGAAACCGGCGCCAAGAGCGCCCAGACGGAGGCGCTCTCGCGCAACGTGGAGGCCTCCAACCTCTGGGCCTTCTTCCAGGCGCGCAGCATCCGCCAAACCACCCTGCGCACCGCCGCCGAGGCCGCGGCAATCCAGCCCGAAAGCACCGATGAAGCACGCCGCGCCGCCGTGGCACGGCAGGTCGAGAACTGGCAGGGCACCATCCAGCGCTGGGAAAGCGAGCCCGCCACCGGCGAGGGCCGCCGCGAGCTGTCCAGCCGCGCGCAGGCCGCCGAGCGCATCCGCGACCGCTCCATGGCCGCCTACCACATGCATGAATTCGGCTCCGCCGCCTTCCAGGTGGCGATCGTCGTCGCCTCCGCCTCGATCGTCACCGGCGTGCCGCTGCTGGCCCTGGGCGGTGCCGCCCTTGGCCTGCTCGGCATTGCCCTCACCGGCCTCGGCTTCTTCGCGCCGGAGTTGATCCACATCTGATCGCGGCTGGAGCGGCTTCACGCTCCCGACCGGTCGCGGTCGTCAGCTATCCGCCCTACTGCGTATTTCCCAGCGCGGCGGGTGGCGGCGAGCGCGTGTCGGCACCACCATCCGCCACCGCCGGCTCGTGCGCCAGCTCCCGCCGCGGCTCATCCCGAAGCCCGGCTTTGCCCCCGCCCCGCCCCGGGCGTGACAGCACCACCGCCTGCGCCGGCAGCGCGATGGCAATTCCCAACTCCTCGAAGCGCTGCTTGATGCGCCGGTTGAACTCGCGCTGCACGCCCCAGCGCCCGGTGTCCTTGCAGCGCATTTGCCCCAGCACGGTGAAGGTGGCGCCATCCACCTTGTCCACGCCCCAGAGCGCGAAGTCGTCCAGGATCTGATCCTTGAAGGCGGGATCCTCGCGCATCCCGGCACCGATCTCCTTCAGCACGCTCCCCACCCGGTCCGGATCCTCCGCGAAATTCACCGTCACGGAAACGGCCGCATTGCCGATACCCTTGTTCGTGTTCGTTACCGTCGTCACCGAGCTGAACGGGATGACATGCACCGAGCCATCGCCCGCGCGCAACCGGATCGTGCGGATCGACAGATTCTCCACCGATCCCGACAACCCGGAGACCGTCACCCAATCCCCCACCTGCATGGTGTTCTCCAGCAACAGGAAGATGCCGGTGATCACGTCCTGCACCAGCTTCTGCGAGCCGAAGCCGACGGCCACGCCCAGGATCCCCGCCCCCGCCAGAAGCGGCGCGATGTTCACCCCCAGCTGCGACAGCGCGGTGAAGCCGACGATCAGAACGATCACCACCAGCAGCGTCGAATGCATCAGCGGCAGCAGCGTACGTAGCCGCGCCGCCCGCGCATATTCGCCGCGCGCCGACATGCCGGCGATTTCGCGATCGATCCAGCTGTTCACGCCCTCCCAGATCAGCACCGCGAGCAGGCCCGCCACCAGCAGCACGATCGCGGCGCTCGCCAGGCGCTGCCCAAGCCCGCCCTCATAGAAGGAGCCGGCCACGTCGCCCCCCCAGATCTCCAGCAGCGCAAGCAGCGTGACGGTGCCGACCAGCACGGTGACTGTCCGCCGCAGCAGTGGCACGTAGCGGTTCGCCCGCCCCTCCAGGAATGGCAGCCGCTGCGTCTTCTCGGCGCTGATCTTCAGCATCCGGTCCAGTAGCCGCAGCAGCGCCACCGCAACCAGCCGCGCGACCACCAGCACCGCAATGCTCGCGCCCACATAACGCAGCAGCAGCCCGTAGCCATTCTCGATCCGCAGCGCCCAGACGAACCACAGCGCGACGAGCATGACAATGGCCACGATGTGCCACACCCGCGCCAGCCAGTGCCGCGCCACCGCCAACGTACCGCTCGCGCCCTCCGGCGGGTCGATCATCGCCGCCACGCTGCGGCGGCACTGCAGCACCACGATGATCAGCAGCACATGGTTCAGCAGCACGACCAGCTTCGCCGCGGAGGCATAGGCCGCCGGATACAGCCCCAGGATCCGCGCGATCTCCAGCACCGCCATGCCATAGATCGGGACGCCCGAAATCCGCCCGAGCCAGATCTCCGCATAGGCCGCGCTTTCATCGGAGAGCCGGAATAGCCGCAGCGCGCGCGAGTCCGGGGAGACGATCGCCCGCCCCAGCGCCATCACCAAATGCTGGATGACGAAGGCGTTCACCGCCGCCAGGATGATCAGCGACACGACGGCGCCATGCCCGATCTGCGTCGCCAGCAGCAGGTTGCCCACGAGGGCAAAGACTGCGATCGGCACCAGCTCCAGCACCAGCCGCAGCAGCGCCCAGGGCGCGCGCTGGATCAGTCGCAGCTCCGCCCGGCTAGCGATGGCCTCGGCCACCGTCGTCCCGCCCGTCGCCCGCTCCGCACGCCGCTCGGCCAGCTTCGCCTCCGCATGGCGCTCCACCGCGCGCATCGGCCGGTGGAAGGCGCGCACCACCAGCCAGCGCGCGGCCCAGGCACAGGCCAGCACCACCGCCAGCCGCCAGGCCAGGTCCAGCAGAGCCGATTGCGCGAAGGGATTGCTCGCCGTCCGCACCAGCCAGTTCCACACCAGCGGCAGGCTGGAGATCGTGCCCCCCGCCGTCGCCAGATGCGCCGACAGCGAAGACAGCCAGCCCGACAGGGCCGCAATGATAGCCGCCAGCAGACTGTCCGAGGTGAGCGTCACCGTATCGGCCGGCGTCTCGGGTGCCGGTGCGGCCGCCGGTGCCGCCGCCGGAGCAGTCACAGGAGCCTCCACGGGAGCGGCCGGTGCGGCGGCATTGCCCGCAGAGGGTGCCGCCCCGGCCACGGCCCGCAGGAGGTTGATCACCTCCTGGCGCCGCGCCCCATCCTGGAGGATGTCGAGCGCCTGCCGCGCCTGCTCCGGGGAAAGGTCAAGCGGCCGCACCGCCCCAGCCTCCTGCGACCACGCCGGAGCCAGCGCGAGCGGCAACAGCGCGACCAGGGCCAGCACAAGCACCCGCACCCGCGCCGCGGAGGAACCCGGACGCCGGACGCGAAGGCCCGGCGGCCGCTCGAACAGGACTCTGGCGCGGATGAATGCCTGCATGCGTTCGGAAACTCCCCTGCTCGCTCTCTGGCCCGCCGCGCGGCGGATCGGTTGGCCGCGCGGACAGGCCGACGGGCCGGGCACAGGCGAAAACCATGGGAGGCAACCCGGAAGGGTCCGGCCCATGGCCGATCGGCCGCCCTCCCGGCGCGGCACGGCCCCTCGCCACGCCATACGGGCGTGCGGAGGCACCTGTTCGGGTCCATAGCGGCCGGAGCCGGGATCGGTTGCATCGGCAGAAACGCCGATCCGCCGGCGCAACGCCGCGCCCCTTTAGCCCGGCCAGGAAAGGGGCCGTTCGGCGCCCCCCCGCAAATGCCCAGCGCCTAGCTCAGAACTCCGGCATCACCTGCGAAAGCCGCCCGCCGACCCGCAGGGCGCCAATGCGCCGCGCCAGCCCGGTCGCATCATCGGTCTCCACCAGCACGCCGCAGAGCGTCGCATCCCCCTCGGCCGGCGCCAGCCGCTCCGCCGGCACCTTCCGCCAGAAGCGGATCGAGGCCCCGGCCTTCTGCATGCCGATCACGCTGTCATAGTCGCCGCACATCCCGGCATCCGTAATGTAGCCGGTGCCACCCTCCAGCACCTGGTGATCGGCGGTGGGCACATGGGTATGCGTGCCCGCGACCAGGCTCACCCGACCGTCGAAGGAATGCGCGAAGCCCAGCTTCTCGCTTGTCGCCTCGGCATGGATATCCACCACCACGGCCTGCACGCTGCCATTGGCGCCCATCGTATGCCGCGCCAGCTCCCCCTGGGCGGCGCGGAAGGGATCGTCCAGCGGCTCCATGAACAGCCGCCCCATCACCTGGATCACCAGTGCCCGGCGCCCGCCGCGCACCTCCACCACCGTCGCCCCGCGCCCAGGCGTTCCGGGCGGGTAGTTCATCGGCCGGATCAGCCGCGGCTCGCCCTCGATGAAGGGGATGATCTCCTTGCGGTCCCAGGCATGGTTGCCCAGCGTCAGCACATCCGCCCCGGCCTCGAGGAAGGCGCGCGCCATGTCGGGCGCCAGACCGAAGCCATGCGAGGCATTCTCCGCATTCAGCACCACCAGATCGGCGGACAGTTCCGCCCGCAGGTTCGGCAGGAGCGAGGTCACCGCGTCGCGCCCCGCGCGCCCGACCACATCGCCCAGAAACAGGATTCTCAACCGCTCAAACCTTCCCCGCGGAACCGCACCACGCCCTGCTCCGTCGCCACCGCATCCAGCGGCGCGTCGAAGCGGCCGGCGGGCACCTTCTCCATCTCCTGGCAGGCAAAGGCCACGCCAAGCGTCCGCACGCCAGGCAGAGCCGCCAGCGTCCGGTCGTAATATCCGCCGCCATAGCCCAGCCGGCGCCCCGCGCGATCGAACGCCAGCAACGGCACGATCACCCAGCCCGGCACCACGGGTGGCGCCTCGGGCGGCGGCTGCAGCGTGCCGAAAGGCCCCTTGGCCATGGCATTCCCGAAGGCGAAGGCGCGGAAATCCAGCGGCAGCCCACGCTTGGGCGTGCGCGGCAGGCACAATTGATGCCCACGCGCCTCCAGCGCCCGCATCAGCGGCCGCACGTCGATTTCATGTCCCATGGGCCAGAAGCCGGCCACCACCGCGCCCGGCGGCGGCGGCGCATCGCGCAGCACATGCGCGCAAAGCGCCACGCCCGTGCCCGCAGCCTGCGCCGAGGCACGCCGCGCCTGCGCCTCTTCGCGCGCCACGATCTTGGCCGCGCGAAGACGGGCGTCGTCCCCCGCTGGGGACCCGTCCGGAAAGGGGGGTAAGTGCGGAGCCGCCATGACCGCTGGCGATTCGTCCTCCCAAGGCCTGCTAGCGCAGGTGGGCACCAGTTACCCGGACCAGGGTCCGGACAGAGCCAGCTCCCGGAGGATGCTTATTGGCCCTGGGGATGATTTGCCTGGCGCGAAAGGCAGCCCCGCCCACCCAATCTAGGGACGAGGCCGCCCCGGCGCCAGCCCGGGACCGCACCGGGCTCAGGATTTCCCGAGATCGGCAGCGATGCCCTCGATCCGCTCCGCCACCCGCGCCAGCCGCTCGGCCAGCTTCGGATCGGCAGGCGGCAGCGCCGGCAGCATCCCGGCCCGCGCCTGGGCCACCTCCACCTTCAGGTCATGCACCTCATCCGCGAGCAGCAGCGCCGCCAGCAGCAGCAGCCGGGATTCCCCATAGGACCCGCCCATGGTCTTCACAGAGGAAACGCGCCGGTCCACCTCCCCCGCCAGAGCGATGAGATGCGCCTCCTGCCCATCCTCGCAGGATACCGGATGGCTGTAGCCGCCGATGCGAACCGTAACCTGTCCCAATGCTCAGCCCTCCACGGGGCGCCGCGAGCCACTGCCCGCCTCGCCCTCATCCGGCAGTTCCTCTTCGTCTCCCTCGGGATCGCCCTCGTGCTCGCCCTCGGCAAGCTCGCCCCCCTCGGGCAGCGCGGCGCGCAGCCGCGCGATGGTTGCTTCCAGCCGCGCCGAAAGTGCTGCCACTTCCTCCGCCGGAACCCCCGCGGGCGGAGCCGCCAGCCGCGTGGAAACACGGCCCGCCGCCTCGGCCAGCCGCTCCACCGCCGCTTCCAGCCGTGCGGCCGCCTCTGCCAGGCTGTAAGACATGCCGCCCCCATTCCCTGCGCCCGCATGACGCGGCGCGCGCAATCTCATTCAACGCTCGCATTCCTGCGATATCGTCGCCCTCAAGCCTGCGGGCTTTAGGCATCCGCCCGCAAGAGGGTCAACCATGACCAGAGCCCCAGCCGCACCCGACAGCCCACCCGCCATCCGCTTCCACTCCGCGGCGGAGGCCACCGCCGCCCTTTCCCTGGCCGGTCCCGCGGGCGTCCTCCTCCTCTCCGCCCCGGCCGCTGCCGCCTGGCCCGGTGCCGCGACCGTCGCCGCCATGGTCGCCCGCGCCGCCGCTGCCCATCCGGACGTCCCGCATCGTGCTGCGCTGGATTGCGGCACCGCCCCCGGTCTGGCGCTGGATGCCCTCCGCCAGGGCTGGCGCCTGCTGGTGCTCGATGGTGCCCATCCCTCCTTCGCCCAGGTCGCCGCCGCGGCCGCAGAGGTCGGCGCCACGCTCCTGCCCGCCGCGCCCGAAGCGCTGGACCTGACCAGCCTGGACCTCCGCAAGCCCGGCGGCCGCGCTATGCTCGCCCGCCACCTCACCCGGGACCTCACCCGGGACCTCACCGGCGCCACGCCAGGCGAAACCGGCCGGACCGCACCAAACACGCACCGAATCGGCGCTGAATGAGCAGGTCGGCGCCCGTGACAGAATCAGCGCCCTCCGCTAACTCCAGCCCACCATTCCACGCCACGAAGGGGGATTTCGCCCATGCAGCTGACGCCGAAGGTCAAGGAGATCCTCTCCTGGTACGAAAGCGACAATCCCGGCACCAAGGGCAACCTCGCCCGCATGCTGATGCAGGGGAAGCTCGGCGGCACCGGCCGCATGGTCATCCTGCCGGTCGACCAGGGCTTCGAGCACGGCCCCGCCCGCTCCTTCGCCCCGAACCCCGCCGCCTATGATCCCCGCTACCACTTCGAGCTGGCGATCGAGGCCGGGCTCAACGCCTATGCCGCCCCGCTGGGCATGATCGAGGCCGGCGCCTCTACCTTTGCCGGCGCCATCCCGACGATCCTGAAGGTGAACAGCTCCAACTCGCTGTCCACCACCAAGGACCAAGCCGTGACCGGCTCCGTGTCCGATGCGCTCCGCCTCGGCTGCTCCGCCATCGGCTTCACCATCTACCCGGGCTCCGAATACCAGTTCGAGATGATGGAGGAGCTGCGCGAGATGGCCGAGGAGGCCAAGGCCGCCGGCCTCGCCGTGGTGGTGTGGTCCTATCCGCGCGGCCCGATGCTCGACAAGGTCGGCGAGACCGCGCTCGACATCTGTGCCTATGCCGCGCACATGGCCGCGCTGATGGGCGCGCACATCATCAAGGTGAAGCCGCCGACCGAAGCGATCTTCCTTGATGCCGCGAAGAAGACCTATGAGAAGGCCCCGGTCCCCGACATCAACACCCTGGCCGGCCGCATCAAGCATGTCGTGCAGGCCTGCTTCGGCGGCCGCCGCCTCGTCGTCTTCTCCGGCGGCGAGGCCGGCACGAACGAGGCGATGATGGACATGGCAAAGGGCATCCATCTCGGCGGCGGAAACGGCTCGATCATCGGCCGCAACACCTTCCAGCGTCCGAAGGCCGACGCGCTGAAGCTGCTGTCCGACATCATCGAGACCTACAAGGCCGAGAACGCGCAGAACCCGGCCTGATCCGGGAAACCTGATCCAGGAAGCGGGGGGCGGGCCATGGCCCGCCCCTTTTCTGTTCGCCTGCTTTCTAAACGCCGACTTCTACTCGCTCGGCCGGTAGCTCCCGAAGTACCAGACGTGCCCCTCCGGATCGCGCACCGCATAGCCGCGACCGCCATGCGCCTCATCCCGCGGCTCCTGGATGATCGCGGCCCCCGCCGCCCGTGCCCGCGCGCAATGCGCGTCCACATCCTCCACGATCACGTAGTTCGCCTGGGTGAAGCCGCCCGCCTCGGCCACAGTCAGCCATCCCCGCCCGTCCTCCCGCGTGGAGCCGAGCGTCACCATCCCATTGCCGAACCGCATCTCGGCATGCTCGATACGCCCGCCCTCCCCCGGATAGGCTGCATGCTCGACAAAGCCGAACGCCTCCCGCAGGAAGGCCATGGCCGCCACCGCGTCGCGATAGCGAAGGCAGGGTATCACCGCGCTTGTCCCGCTCACCGGATCACTCCTCCATGACCGATTGCCGTGTCTATCTCATCACCCCGCCGCGGATCGACCTCGCCGTCTTCCCCGATGCCCTTGCCCGCACCCTCGATGCCGGCGACGTCGCCTGCCTCCAGCTCCGCCTGAAGGACGCCCCGCGCGACGAGATCCGCCGCGCCATCGACACGCTGCGCCCCGTCGCCCAGTCGCGTGACGTCGCCTTCCTGCTGAACGATGATGCCGAGTTGGCGGTGCAGACGGGCTGCGACGGCGCCCATCTCGGCCAGGAGGACGGCGACCACGAGAAGGCGCGTGCGCTGCTGAAGGACGCCACCCTCGGCATCACCTGCCATGACAGCCGCCACCTCGCGATGCGCGCCGGCGAGCTGGGCGCCGACTACGTCGCCTTCGGCGCCTTCTTCCCCACCACCACGAAGGACACGCAGCACCAGCCGGATCTCGAGATCCTCGAATGGTGGTCCTCGATCTTCGAGATCCCCTGCGTCGCCATCGGCGGCATCACCGCGGAGAACTGCGCCCCGCTCGTCCGCGCGGGCGCCGACTTCCTCGCCGTCATCGGCGCGGTCTGGAACCATCCCGAAGGGCCGGAGGCCGGGCTGCGCGCCATGAACGCCGCCATCGCCGCGGCAAGCCCGGACGAAACGGAAGGCTGAAACAAAAAAGGGCCGCGCCCTCCGAAGGAGCGCGGCCCCGATCCACCAGGGAAGCCCGCCTCAGCGCTTCGCCTCGCCGGGCTCCATACCGCGCCGCATCCGCTCGACCGAGCGCTCGGCCGATTCCGGAACCGCCATCGGCGGCGGCGCCGGGGCGCCGGGCGCACCCTCCAGCACCATCCCGCCGCTCATGAAGGCGCGGTCCGCCTCGGCGGTCGCCGGGCCACGATCCAGCGGCGGGCCAGGCGAGCGCCCGGTGCGGCTCATCGGCTCGCCGGGCTTCATCTCGCCGATCACGCCGCCAGCCTGGCCATCGGTGCTGGCCATGGCAGGCATGGCCGAAACCATGAACGCGGCGGCGGCGAGGGCCAGAACCCGCATGTTGCACCTCTTCGTCGTTGTAGATGTCGAACGCCCTGCGGGAAAACGGGTTGCGCCCTGCCCCGCCCGGCGATTTCAGCCCGAACGCCGGAGACGCCGCGAGATGACACCCCGAATGGACGAGCTGACCTTCCTCACCGCCTTGCACCGCCCCGGCACCCTGCTCGACATCGGCGCGCATGAAGGCTTGCTGGCCCTGCCTCTTGCCGGGCTTCCCGGCGCCCGGGTGATCGCCTTCGAACCCCTCGCCCCTGCCCGCTCCGCACTTCTCCGCGCTGCCGCCGGCCACGCGAACATCACCATCCGCCCCGAGGCCCTGTCCGATGCGCCGGGCGAGGCCACCCTCTCCATCCCGCTGCTCGAGGGCGATCCGCAATGGCAATGGGCCAGCACCGCCAAGAGCTACGCGGCCCATGAATCCGCCCGCGTCGCCATCCGCCGCGAAACCGTCCTGGCCGTCACCCTGGACAGCCTGGACCTCGCGGATTGCACCGCCATCAAGATCGATGCGGAGGGCGCCGAATACGCCATCCTGCGCGGCGCCCGCGCCACCCTCTCCCGCTGCCGCCCCATGCTCACTCTCGAGCTCGAGGAACGCCATGCAGAGGGCTGCACCTGGGCCGTCCCCGCCTTCCTGGACGCGCTCGGCTACGAAACCGCCTTCGCCCTTGACGGCCGCTGGCATCCCATGGCCGCGCTCCACCGCCCGACCATGCAGCGTGCCAGCTCCGATCCCTCCGTCTTCGGGGCGTCGGATCCCTATGTCTTCAACTTCTACGCCTGGCCCCGCGAGCGCGATGCCGAGGCACGCGCGCTTCTGCCCGCCTGACATTCCCTGCCGCGGCACCCAGGAGAGCGGCGCCCAGAAGCGCCGCCCCCAGCAGGATCGTCGCCGCCACCACCCCGCTCACGACGCCCCCCCCGGCAACGCGTCGGAGGCCGCGATGCGGCTCGCCTCCACGGCTTGCGCATCCAGCGACTGCCGCAGCCCCGCCGCCAGCCCCAACCGGTGCGCCAGCGCGTCCAGATAGGCCCGCTCAGAGGCCGTATCCGGCTCCGCCACCAGGCGAGAGACCATGTAGATCTCGGCCTTCTGCGCATCCGTCCGCGCCATCGCGGCCACCGCAGAAGGATCGGCCGGCGCGTCCAGCGCCTGGAAGACGAAGCCCTTCTCCTCCGCGTCCAGCTCCAGCCGCTCCACCTCATCGAAGACGCGCCCACGCTCGGCCTCGTCCATATGCCCGTCTGCCTTGGCCGCCGAGATCATCGCCTTGACCAGCGAGAGGCCGAAGGGCTGGCCATCCGCCGCCGGCACATCTTCCCGGGCGAATTCCTCTTCGGGAGGAACCGATGCCGCGCCGCCCGATCCACCGGCTGGAGCTCCCTGGCCCGCGGCCGAGCCGGACCAGGGCCCTGGGGCCTGTGCCGGCGGGGGTGCCTGCCCCGGCAGCGATCCCTGCATCGAGCCGGGCATCGGGCCGGGCATCGGGCCGGATCCGGCTCCCGGGCCCGCTGCCTGACCCTGGCTTTGGCCCTGGCCCTGCGACTGCTGCCACTGCTGATAGGCCCGGTAGGCCAGCGTCCCGAGCACCGCGAGCCCGCCCATCCGGAGAAGCCCGCCGCCACCTCCGCGGCGCCGTCCACCGAGCACCGAACCCAGCAACCCACCTGCAGCCGCCGTCCCGATCGCGCCGCCGAAGGGTGAGCTTCCGCCACCGAGCATTCCGCCCAGGCTGCCGATTCCACCGCCCCGATGGCCGTCTTCCCGGCCCAGGCTGCCGATCCCGCCGCCGGAGCCCCCTAGCAGCCCACCCAGCACATCGCGCAGCGACCCGCCGCCTCCACCGCCCAGGCTCCCGATCCCGCCCGGCCGCGAGTCGGTCCAACCGCCCTGTCCGCCCCTCGATCCTCCGAGGAAGCCTTCCAGCAGCCGTTTCGTGTCGAACATGCGTGCGTCTCCCGATCAGACCCGGACAACGCGGCAGAGGCCGCTTCGCTGCGCCAAGCCCGCATCGGCCCTCAGGCAATCCTGGCGCCGGGCACCGGATTGGCGTCGCCGGCCTCGGTCACCCGGCTCCGCAGCCCCGCCTCCGCCCGACGGAGCAGCGTCGCGAAGTCGTGCATCCCCCCAGGCCCGGTCGCCGCGCCGGTGTGGAGGCCAAGCCCCGACGCCGCGATCAGCTCCGGCACCAGCCGCGGCAGCCGCTCCGCCATCAGGGCGAGCGCCTCCGGCGGTATTCCCTCCAGCAGCAGCACGAAGCGCGAGGGTCCATAGCGGAACACCAGGTCATCAGTGCGGAGAGACCGCCCCAGCGCCTTTGCCGCCCGCCGCAGCGCCTCCGCCCCCACCGCCGGCTCCTCCGGGGCGCCCTTCACCTCCACCACCATCACCCCAAGCGGCCGCCCGGAACTCTGGGCGCGGCGGAACCGCGCCTCCCCCAGCGCCGGCAGGTGGCGCGGCGCCAGGGCCCCCGTGGACGGGTCCGGCCGCGCATCCCGCAGCAGGTTGTAATGCCGGCGGCGATAGGTCAGCAGGTCGAAGAGATCCGCCAGCCGCCGCGGGTTACCCTCCCCGCCCCGCGCCTCGAAGTAGCGGAGATAAGCCCCCAGCATGGCGCTGTAGAGGAGCGCCGCGCCCATCTTCGCCGCCCAGCCGCCGAAGAGCGCCGCCATCGGCACCCCGGTCACCAGCTTCAGCACCGCAAAGAAGGACAGTTGGTCGAAGCTGAGCACGAGCACGGTGCAGGCCAGGATCCGCAACGTCCGGTGCCGCCCGAACACCCCGCCCAGCCGCTCGTAGAGAAGCACCAGCATGATGCTGTCGATGAAGAGCAGCAGCGTGCCCCAGACCATCAGCACGCCCATTTGGTCGACGAAGTTGATGTCTGGCCGCACCGTCCCCAGCGCCACCGGCTCATGGAAGCGCAGCAGCAGGCACAACGCCACGATAAGCGAATTGCCGATCAACAGCCCATAGACCGGCTGCCGCACCGCCTCCGCATCCTCCTTGATGTAGAGGAGCAGCACCATTGCGAGCTTGCCCGAGAACAGCACCGTCGAGCCCGGCGAGATCAGCCCGAAGGGCAACTCGATGAAGAAGACGGCCGCCAGATATGTCTCCAGGAAGTGCATCACCCCTAGGGTCTGTGACTGGACTGCCTGACAAGCCCTTTCGGCGCTGATCTGGTCTGCGGACGCGCCAGCTTGGACGTTCTCATACCAACCGCCTCAGAGTTTGACCTGTGCCCAGGAGCGACGCGTGATAGAGGCGATCTGCTTTGGCGTGCTCATCAGGGCGGACCAGGCGTGGCAGCATGCATCGACGATGTCGTCGTAGCTTTCC
>NZ_WWDL01000017.1 GCF_009848505.1 Muricoccus harenae | reverse complement strand
GTCCGCTGGTCCCGACCGCCGATGGCGTGCGTGAGCCGCAGAACCGCCGCGTCGAGATCGTGCTGCGCTAAGCAGCACGACCCTCTCGCGGGGAAAGTTGGGGGCGGGACCGCAAGGTCCCGCCCCTTTTCGTCTTGTGGTCCGAAAGGAAAGGTTTCCCCCGGGCCGCAACTGTCCTACCCCGCCTCCATGACCGCCCGCCCCGACCGCCCGACCATCCAGGCCGAGATCCTCCGCCAGCTCGCCACCCGTGATGCCGGCAAGAGCATCTGCCCCAGCGAGGTGGCCCGCGCCCTGCTGCCGGAGAACTGGCAGCCCTTGATGGGCCCTGTCCGGCAGGCCGCCGTCGCCCTTGCCAGGGAGGGTCAGGTGGAGGTGCTGCGCAAGGGCAAGCCCGCAGATCTGGACGACCTGCGTGGCGTCATCCGACTGCGCGCTCCGCTCACCGGCGCAGCCGCAGACCAGGGACCGACGGAGTAGGCCGACCTCCATGGATTGACCGGCGCGGCCGGGAGGCGACACTCACCTGCCTGAACCAGTGCCGGACCAGCCTTCACCATGCGCTTCTCGACTGCCGCCATCCGCGAAGCATGGGCGCTGTCCCGCCCTTTCTGGACAGGTGAGACGCGCTGGGCTGCGCGCGGGCTGTTGGCGGTCGTGGTGATCCTGAACCTCGCCCTCGTGGCGATGAACGTGATCCTCACTTACTGGCAGCGGGGCTTCTACAACGCGCTCGAGGCGAAGGACTGGAACGGCTTCATCAACCTGCTCCTGCTCGGCGGGCCGACCGATGACTTCGCCTTCATGCCCGGCTTCACCCTCGTCGCGGCGCTCTACATCGTGGTTGCCGTCTATGCGCTTTACCTGAAGCAGGCGCTGCAGATCCGCTGGCGCAGTTGGCTGACCGATTCCCTCACTCGCCGCTGGCTCGGCAACCGCGCCTACTACCGCCTCGCCGTCCAGGACCGGAACACCGACAACCCTGACCAGCGCATCTCCGAGGACGCGCGCGCCTTCGTCGACGGCACCCTCAACCTGGGACTTGGCTTGCTGCGTGCGGTGGTCACGCTGCTCTCCTTCATCCTCGTCCTCTGGAGCCTCTCCGGCGAGGTGACGGTCTTCGGCGTGGCGATCCCCGGCTATCTTGTCTGGGTGGCCCTGGCCTATTCGGCGCTCGGCACATGGCTGACGCATCGGATCGGCCGCAAGCTGATCGGCCTGAACTTCCTGCAGGAGAAGGTGGAGGCGGACTTCCGCTATTCGCTAGTGCGCGTGCGCGACAATGTCGAGGGCATCGCGCTCCATCGCGGGGAGCCGGAGGAAAAAGCCGCGCTGGACACGCGGTTCCGGGCGCTGATCGGCAACTGGTGGGCCATCATGCGCGCAACGAAGCAGCTCACCTTCTTCACCGCGGGCTTCTCGCAGGTTGCGACGATCTTTCCCTTCGTCGTGGTGGCGCCGAACTACTTCGCCGGACGGATTCCGCTGGGCGGCCTGATCCAGACCTCATCGGCTTTCGGATCGGTCCAGGAATCCTTCTCCTGGTTCGTGAACAACTATTCCGAACTCGCCTCCTGGCGCGCGACGGTGCAGCGGCTGACCGGCTTCGACACGGCGGTTGCCAACGCTGAAACGCGAGTGGGCGATGGGCCGGGCGTGGTCAGTGAGAAGCGGGACGGTCTGGAGGTGCAAGGGCTCGACCTCACCCTCCCCGATGGACGGCAGTTGCTGGATGATGCGGCGCTGTCGGTAGGACCGGGCGAAGCGGTTCTGGTCACGGGTGCCTCGGGCAGCGGAAAGTCCACGCTGTTCCGGGCGCTGGCCGGCATCTGGCCCTTTGGCTCCGGCCGCGTTTCGGTGCCGGTGGACAAGCAGGCGCTCTTCTTACCGCAGCGGCCCTATTTGCCGCTTGGGACGCTGCGCCGCAGCCTCGCCTATCCCAGCGCCGAGGGCGTCTTCGATGATGCGGCGCTGCAGGCGGCGCTCTCCGATGTGGGCCTCGCCCATCTCGTGCCGCGGATGGACGAGGCCGATGCCTGGGAGCGCGTGCTCTCCGGCGGCGAGCAGCAGCGGCTGGCCATCGCCCGCGCCTTGTTGCACCGCCCGGCCTGGCTCTTTCTCGATGAGGCGACCGCGAGCCTCGATCCTGCCTCGGAAGGGCAGCTCTACAGCCTGCTGCGCGAAAGGCTTCCCGGCACCTCGATCATCTCCATCGCGCACAGGCCGGCCGTGGCGGCCTTCCATGACCGCACGCTCCGGCTGGCCGACAAGCGGCTGAGCCCCGCCTGACCCGAGACGGTTTCCAGGAGGCGGTGCCTCCCGGGGCCGGCTAGTGCTCCTGGTCCGGTGCCGGATCGGAGTTGAGCAGCGTGTAGCGCTCCTCCCCGATCTTCTCGATCAGGGTGAACTGCGCATGCAGGAAGTCCTCGTGCTTCTCTTCATCCGCGAGGATCTTCAGGAGGAGGTCACGCGAGACGTAGTCACGCACCGTCTCGCAATGGGCAATGCCGTCCTTAAGGTCCTGGATGGCCTTTTGCTCAATGCGCGAGTCGCATTCCAGCACCTCCTTCACGGTTTGCCCGATCAGGATCTGATTCAGCCGCTGCACATTGGGCAGCCCGTCGAGGAAGAGGATGCGCTTGATCAGCCAGTCAGCGTGGCGCATCTCCTCGATCGATTCCTCGTATTCATGCTTGCCCAGCCGGGTCACGCCCCAGTGGTTGAGGGTGCGGGCATGCAGGAAATACTGGTTGATCGCGGTCAGCTCATTGGTGAGCTGAATGTTCAGATATTCAATGACCTTCGGATCGCCAGCCATGGCTCGGGCCCCTCTGTGCTTCAGGGATCGAGATGGAACCTTGCAGCCTGGGGGTCAAGTCTCTGTTTTTTATGGACTTTGCGACTAATTCGCGATTGACGCCGTCTGCGGCGCGCTCGCCTGGCGCGACGGCCGGCTGCGCAGCATGCACAAGATGCTCGCGGTGCAGGACCCGCATTGGGCGCGGCAGTTGCAGGCGGAATAGACGTCGTGGGTGCGATCAGCGCCGGAGGCTATGGCGGACTGGATCTGAGTGTCGGTCAGGCCGTTGCAGATACAAACATACATGCAGTGCTGAACTCCCCTGTGCCGCCTCACGGCCCCAGGGGGTTCTAGCAGTTGCGAAGGATGATGCAAGTCATTCGCACCCGAATCGTCACGGCGTGTGCATCGGCCCCGCCCGCCGTAATGCGGTCAGCGCGCCGCCGCGCGCTCCACGAAGAGTGGGGCCAGGGTCTGAGCAGCTGAAATCGCACGCGGGAACCCGGCATGCACGGACGTCAGATAGACGATCTGCTTCAGTTCCTCCTCCGTCACGCCAACATTTAGCGCGTATTCCGCGTGGATCCTCAGGAATGGCTGGTGACCGAGGGCCGCGAAGGCGGAGACCGCCGCCAGTTGGCGCGTGCGATGGTCCAGCGTCGTCTGAGCCCAGACCTCGCCCAGCGCATAGCCGGCGATGCCATCCGCCAGCGTCGGGAAGTCCCGGCGCAAGGCCTCCAGAGTTGGCTGCGGCCGCCCATTGTTGAGTTCGAGGATGAGGGCCTCGCCGCGAGCCTGCCGCTCGTCGGCCGCCGCGGGCGGAGGGGCGGAGGTGAGGCAACGGGCGAGCAGTGCGGCGGTATAGGCGGGGTAGGTCATCGGCCATCCTCTCTGGCGGTTCTCGCGACCGGGCTTCCCGGTGCGGGGCAGCCCGGCCAGCGGCCTGCCATGAGGCTAGGCCCGCGCCATCGGCGGCTGGTAGAATGATGCTCCTCGGTTGTTGCCCGGTCCTCCCGGGGGCGCGCGAATCCGCCCAGGTGCCTGTTCAGGCGTGCGAATGGCTCTCCGCGCCGCGCAGAACCCGCAAAACCTCCTCGCCGTAGCGCTCCAGCTTGGAGGCGCCGACGCCATGCACCGAGGCGAGCTGGTCAAGGTTCCGCGGCTTCTCGGCGGCGATATCGGCCAGGGTCCGATCGGGAAAGATGACATAGGCCGGCACGGCCTGCCGGGTGGCCTCCTCCTTCCGCCAGGTGCGGAGTGCCTCGAACACCCCGGCCTCCACCGGCTGGTCGGTGAAGCCCACGGCCGCGACCGAGGCGGCCCGGCCTGCCCGCGGCCGGCGGGTAGCGCGGGCGGCCTCGCGCAGCGCCGCCTCCTGGAGCATCACCGGCTGCTCGCCGCGCAGGATCGGGCGGGCGGTTTCAGTGGCCTGGTAGATCGGCAGGTTGGTGTCGCTGGCCATCTCCAGCGCCCCACGGGCGAGCAGGTGGCGGGCTATGTTGCGCCAAGCACCCTCCGCCACGTCCCGGCCGATGCCGAAGACGGTCAGCTTGTCATGGCCGAAGGAGGCGACCTTCTCGGTTGCCTTGCCCCGCAGCACGTCCACCACATGGCCGAGGCCAAAGCGGCCGCCGGTGCGGTGGACGGCGGAGAGGAGCTTGCGCGCCGCCTCGGTGGCATCCACCAGCCGCGGGGGGCGGAGGCACGCATCGCAATTGCCGCAATCCTGCTCAAGGTCGTCCCCGAAGCAGCGCAGCAGCAGGCGGCGGCGGCAGGTGGCGCTCTCCACAATGGCCACGAGACGATCCAGCCGTTCATGGTCAAGCCGCTTCTGCACGTCGGCGGCCGGGCTCTCGGCGATGCGGCGGCGGGCGACGGCAATGTCCTCGGCGCCATACAGCAACAATGCGCGGGCGGGGGCGCCGTCGCGGCCGGCGCGGCCGATTTCCTGGTACCAGGACTCCGGGCCGCCCGGCAGGGCGAGATGGGCCACCCAGCGCACATCGGGGCGGTCAATTCCCATGCCGAAGGCGATCGTCGCGGCCATCACCACCGGATCTCCCGAGGAGAAGCGGCGCTCCGCTGCGCGGCGATCGGCCGGGTCCATGCCCGCGTGGTAATGCAGCGCGTCGTAGCCGTCCCTCTTCAGCCGGGCGGCGGTGCGCTCGGTCTCGGCACGGCTTGGGCAGTAGATGATGCCGGCGCCACGCCCGTCATCGGCCTCGTCCATGAAAACGGCGATCTGGGCGATGGCATTGTCACGCGGGGCGACCTCGACGCGGATGTTCGGGCGGTCGAAGCTGCCGCGGAAGACGGGGGCGTCCGTCAGCGACAGGCGCTCACGGATATCATCCACGGTGCGGGCATCAGCGGTGGCCGTCAGCGCCACGCGCGGCACCTCGGGGAAGCGCTCCGCCAGCATGGTCAGCATGCGGTATTCGGGGCGGAAGTTGTGGCCCCAGGCCGAGATGCAATGCGCCTCGTCCACCGCGAATAACGCCAGGTCGCGGCGCGCGAGGCGTTCCGCCGTACCCTCCAGCGCCAGCCGCTCGGGCGAGACATAGAGGAGCTTCAGCTTGCCGTTCGCGAGGTCGCGCGAGACGCGGCTGCGCTCCTCCTCGTCCAGCCCGGAATGAAGGGCGGCGGCGGCCACGCCCTGCTGGCGCAGCGCGGCGACCTGATCCTCCATCAGCGCGATCAGGGGCGAGATGACGACGCCGAGGCCTGGGCGGCACAGCGCCGGCACCTGGTAGCAGAGCGACTTGCCGCCGCCCGTCGGCATGAGGACAAGGCCTGAGCCGCCGGCCGTCACATGCTCGACGATCTCAGCCTGGCGGCCGCGGAAATCGGGGAAGCCGAAGACATCGTGCAGAACGGCGCGGGGGTCGGCGTTCATGGGCGGCTGCCCGGCGCGGGGAGCACGGTGTTTCGCGGCTGGACTGGCATGGTACCGGCTTCAGATGGGGCGGCGCGCACCGGCAGGACAGGGCACGCAGGCGGAATGACGCGAATCAGGACATAGCCGGCAGCGCCCGCCCGCCCGCAAGGCGGAGGATTCGCGTGGGCCGCTCCACGCCGATCAGGCGGTGGGTGATGAGGACGGCGCTGCGCCCGCCCAATGCGGTGTCCAGTGTCTCGAGGAAGGCGCGCTCAGTCGCGGCGTCGAGCCCCGCCGTCGGCTCATCAAGGATGATGATGCTGGCGGGGGAAAGCAGCGCGCGCGCGAGCGCGATCCGCCGTGCCTGGCCGCCGGAGAAGCGTGCCCCGGCCTCGCCGCAGCGCGTTTCCAGCCCATCCGGAAGGGCGCGGATGAGGTCGGCGATCCGGGCGCGCTCCAGCGCCTCCCACAGCGCCGCCTCGGGCGCCTCCGGCGCGGCGATGCGGAGGTTGGCGGCGATACTGTCGTCGAAGAGCGTGGCGTCCTGGGTGAGGCAGGCGACGCGCGCGCGGACGGCATCGGCCGAAAGCGTGGCGTAATCGGCGCCGCCGAGGGTGATCCGCCCCTCCTGCGGTGCGGCGAGCTTCAGCAGCAGCGCCGCAAGGGTGGACTTGCCGATGCCGGAGGGGCCGAGCAGCGCGATCCGCGCGCCCTCCGGCAGGTCCAGCGACAGATCCTCGAAGACGGGCCCACGCTCCTCGTTCCAGGCGAAGCGGATGCCGCGCATGGAGAGCGCATGGCCCGCTGGAACGGCGGAGGCGGGCGGGTCCGGCACCGGGATGGGCTGGTCGGCGGCTTCCAGCAGGCGCCGCGCGCCGGCAGCGGCCAAGGCGAGCGCGGCGCCGGCACGCGGCAGCGCGCCGAGCGCATCCATCGCCGCCAGGACGAGGAAGAGCGCGACGACCACGGCGCCGGCCTCGGCGGTTCCCCCGGCAATCCCCCAGGCCAGGGCACCGAGCAGCGCCGCCTGGGTCAGCACCGTCCCGGAGGCAGCGCCGAGCGAGCCGGCGCGCGTCAGGCGCCGCCGTTCCCGGTCCATCCGCCAGGCTGCTTCCTCCACCCTGGCCACCGCACGCGGCTCGGCATTGGCGGCCAGGATGTCCTCCATGGCGATCAGCGGCTCCACCGCCTCTGCCCGAAGCGCGCCAGTGGCATCGGCTGCGCGGGCCGCCGCGCGGGCTGCGAAGGGCGCGACGATCACCGGCAGGAACAGCGCGAGAGCCAAAGGCAGCACGACGAGCGTGGCCAGCCCCGGCGAGAGGGCGCCGAGGATCACCGAGACGGCCAGCACCACCGACGCCGCGGCGGTCATTGGCACCAGGGCGCGGAGGTAGAATCCGTCCAGCGCCTCCACATCCGTCACCAGCCGGCCGAGCAGGTCACCGGAGCGGGTCAGGCCAGGCCCGGCGGAAAGGCGCTCCGAGAGGCGCCGGAAGAACCATGTGCGGGTGTCCGCCAGGGCGCGGAAGGTTGCCTCATGCGTCGCCATCCGCTCGCCCCAGCGCAGCAGCGGCCGGAGGATGATCAGCGGGCGCAGCAGGATGAGGGAGGCGGCGCCAGCCAGCGTACCCGTCGCCAGTCCCTGGGCCACCCCCTGCCCTGCCAAGGCCATCAGCGCGAGGCCGGCCAGGGCCGAGGCGGCGGCCACCAGCGCGCCGAAGGCCAGCCATCCGCCGCCCTGGCGCCATAGGCCGAGAATCCGGAGCAGGTCGCGCACCGGGGTCATGTGTTCACCGCCCGGCGCTGCGGCACCACGCGGCCGTCGCGCAGCTCCAGCACCTTGGGAAAGCGGGCGCGCAGGGCGGCCGAATGGCTGGCGATGATGGCAGTGCGGCCAGTGCAGAGGCGGCGCAGGCTGTCCAGCACAAGCGCTTCGGTCGCAGGGTCGAGATGGGCGGTGGGCTCGTCCAGCAGCACGATCGGAGCGTCGCGCAGGAAGGCGCGGGCCAGGGCGACGCGAAGGCGCTGCCCGCCTGAGAGGCCATGCCCCCCCTCGCCCACCATGGTGCCGAGGCCTTCCGGGAGATCCTGGGCGAAGGCAGTGACCTGGGCGGCACGGGCGGCGGCCTCAACCGCGTCGTCATCGGCCTCGGGGCGGGCCAACCGGATGTTCTCCCGGATCGAGGCGCGAAGCAGCACGGGACGCTGCGGCAGGTAAGCGATCATCCGGCGCAACTCGGCAGGGGCAAGGCCGAGGGCGTCGCGCCCGTTCAGTGCGATGCGCCCGGCATCGGGGCGCGAGAAGCCCATCAGCAACTTCAGAATCGTGGACTTGCCGGAACCGCTGGGTCCGGACAGGACCAGCGCCTCGCCCGGCAGGACCCGGAAGGAAACATCGTCGATCGCCAGGGGCCGCGCCGGGTCGGGCCGGTGGGACAGGTGGTCCACGACCAGCGTGACGCTGGGCGGCACCTCCTCCAGCCGCAGCCCGCCAGGCGGCTCGGCCGCCAGGATGGGCGCGAGGGCGGCGGCCGCGCCCTGGGCCGACATCCGCTCGTGATAGGCCACCGAGAAAGCGCGGAAGGGTGCGAAGAAGGCAGGCACAAGCAGCAGGCAGAACAGCGCCGAAACAGGCGCCGGATGGCCGGCCGCCGCCAGGTTCCCGTGGCGCCAGGCAAGGCAGCCCAGCACCGCCGCCGCGATCAGCTCCAGCGCACCGGTGGACAGGAAAGCGAGGCGCAGCACGCGCATGGTCCGCCGGCGAAGCTCCTGTGCCGCGGCGTCCAGCGCGCGCGCCTCGTCCTCCTGCCGGCGGAACAGAACCAGCGTGGGCAGGCCGCGCATCCGGTTCAGGAAGCGGCCCGAGAGCTGCTGCAGGGCATCGAACTGGCGCCGGCTGGCCATGGCCGCGCCGACGCCCGAGGCCGCCATGCCGACGGGCACCAGCAGCCCGGCGGCAAAGAGGATGACGCCGCTGAGCGGGTCCGCCGCGGCCGCCGCGAAGGCGATGGCCAGGGGCGCCATTACGGCCAGCGCCGCCGCCGGCACCCAGCGCGCGAAATAGCCTTCCATCGCCTCCACCCGGTCCACCACGAGGGCGGCGCCCTCCCCAGCCGGGCGGCTGGAGGGCGTCTCGCCCAGCAGCCGGGTGAAGATGCGCCGGCGCAGCGTCGATCGCGCGGTCTCCCCGGCGCGGGCGGCGGCGGTCTCCTGTGCGACGGTCAGCGCCACCTGCAGCACGGCCAGCGCGGCGGCAGCGCTAAGGCTGCTCCAGCCCGCCGTCCCGAAACCGAGCAGCGCGGCAAGCAGGGTCGCCACCAGCCAAGCCTGCGCGATGCCGCTGGCGGTCGCGGCAAGGCCGAGCAGGATGGGTGGCATCAGAACCGAACGCCCTTCCCGCGCGGCGGCGGAGAGGAGGGCGCGGGCGGGGTCTCGGCCGGCACGTTGGGGCATGGCCGGGCAGTTCTAGGCCAAACCGCTCCGCGTAGGAATGCACCAGAGGACGCGGCGATGAACGGGAACGACAAGTGCGCGACGGGGTGGCGCAGGTGATGGGGATCGCCCTGCATCACCGGCTAGCCTTATCGCATTCGGGCGCTGCGACGGGCGCTCGCCCTTATTACGGCACGGCGCGAGGCGGCGTGGACCACCACGGCCGGCGGCGTGTTCGACCACGCCGCCGGCCTGCCGCCGGGAAGCATCCCCGGCGGGTGGTTCAGAAGGTCACGACGGAACGGATCGACTTGCCCTCATGCATCAGGTCGAAGGCGTGGTTGATCTGGTCGATCGGCATCGTGTGAGTGATCAAGCTGTCGATGTCGATCTTCCCGTCCATGTACCAGTCGACGATCTTCGGCACATCGGTGCGCCCGCGCGCACCGCCGAAGGCCGAGCCCTTCCAGACACGGCCGGTGACGAGCTGGAACGGACGCGTGCTGATCTCGGCGCCGCTAGGAGCCACGCCGATGATGATGCTCTCGCCCCAGCCGCGATGGCAGCATTCCAGCGCCTGGCGCATGGTATGGACATTGCCGACGCATTCGAAGGAGTAGTCGGCGCCGCCATCGGTCAGGTCCTGGATGGCCTGCACCACCTTGTCGCGGCCGACCTCGTCCGGATTGACGAAATGCGTCATGCCGAACTTCTTCGCCATCTCGACCTTACTCGGGTTGAGATCGACGCCGATAATCCTGTCCGCACCCACCATGCGTGCGGCCTGGATGACGTTGAGCCCGATGCCGCCAAGGCCGAACACCACGACATTGGAGCCGGGCCGCACCTTCGCCGTGTAGATCACGGCGCCGATGCCGGTCGTCACGCCGCAGCCGATGTAGCAGATCTTGTCGAAGGGCGCGTCCTCGCGGACCTTCGCAACCGCGATCTCGGGCAGCACAGTGAAGTTCGAGAAGGTGCTGCAGCCCATATAGTGCCAGACGGGCTCGCTGGGCCCCTTCTTTGGCAAAGCTTCGCAGGAGAAACGGCTGGTGCCATCGGGCATCAGCCCCTGGCCCTGGGTCGAGCGGATCGCCGTGCAGAGATTGCTGCGCTGGGAGAGGCAGGTTTTGCACTGACGGCATTCGGGCGTGTAGAGCGGGATCACATGGTCGCCGGGCTTCACGGCGGTCACGCCCGCGCCGACCTCGCGCACGATGCCGGCGCCCTCATGGCCGAGGATGCAGGGAAACTTGCCTTCGGAGTCCAGGCCCGAGAGGGTGTAGGCGTCGGTATGGCAGACACCGGTGGCCATGATCTCCACCAGCACCTCGCCTGGCTTCGGGCCTTCCAGATCCACGGTTTCGATGGTCAGGGGCTTGTTCGCCTCCCAGGCGACGGCGGCACGGGTCTTCATGGCGAGGCGGCTCCCTTTCCCTCTGGCGCAGGGGTTCTATCCAACGGTGCGGTCAGGGGCCAGGGGAGGCATTCGCGTGACGACGGAGGAACTGACGGCCCGGGTGCGGGAGGGCGTGCCGCTGGCCGGGGCCCTGGGGGTCGAGGTGCTGGCAGCCGGGCCGGATTCGGCGCTGCTCCGCCTGCCGCCCTCCCCGCTTTCGCTGCGGCTGGGCGGAACGGCCTCGGGTCCCGCGCTGATGACGCTCGCCGACGTGGCGATCTGGGTGCCTCTGCTGGTTGCTACCGGCGGCGCGGACGGGACGCGCACCGCCCAACTCCAGATGAGCTTCCTCCGCCCGGCGGGAAGTGACGGCGTGCTGGCTGAGGTACGGATCGTGCGGCAGGGCCGGGCCAGCCTCTATGCCGAGGTCTGGATGCGTGGCGAGGGGCAGGAGAAGTCCTGCGCCCATGCGACCTCGCTCTGGCTGCGCGCGTCACCGGGTAGCGCGCCGCCCGGCGGCAACAAGCCTCTGTGATCAAGCGGTTGGCCAGGGCGATCTGGGCAGAAGTGCAACAGTGACTTGCGTGTTGCCGATGAAGCGGTTTCTCAGCACCTCTGATCACAAACACCTGCATCGGCCGCGCTCTGGCCGCGTTCCCTCCTCCAACCGGGCGCGCTTCCGCCGTCCGTTCCACCCGTCGGCCTGGGGGCGCGCCCATCGAGAGCCTTCCGCCCGACGATTCATTCCGAGGAGTCCGTGCATGCCGGCCATCAAGAGTCTCGACGACCTGTTCCTGAACACGCTGAAGGACGTCTACTTCGCCGAGCGCCGCATCCTGCAGGCCCTGCCGAAGATGGCGAAGGCGGCGCAGAGCGAAGCCCTGGCCGAGGGCTTCATGCTCCATCGGGACCAGACCAAGGAGCAGATCGAGCGGCTGAAGCAGGTGTTCGAGACCCTCGGCAAGCGCCCTTCCGGCGTGACCTGCGAGGCGATCCAGGGGCTGATCGCGGAAGGCGAGGAACTGCTCGAAGACGCGAAGGAGCCGAGCGCGGTGCGCGATGCCGGGCTGATCGCCTGTGCCCAGGCCATCGAGCATTACGAGATGGCGCGGTACGGGGCGCTGGTGGCCTGGGCGAAGGCCAGCGGCAAGACCGACGTCGCGGCGCTGCTGCAGCAGACGCTGGACGAGGAAAAGAGGACTGACGCCCTGCTGAACACCATGGCCAACAAGCGGATCAACCCGATGGCGGTGAAGGAAGCGGCCTGATGCCGCGGGTCCGGGCGTAGAGTGGCGCCCGGGCCCACTCCGCCCGCGCGGCAGCGTAAGCTTGGCGCACCCTGAGGGACTTGAACCCCCAACCAACCGGGTAGAAGCCGGTTGCTCTATCCAGTTGAGCTAAGGGTGCTGAGCCAAAGTGAGCGACGCCTCAATGCGTCCAGTTGAAGAGACGGTCGGTGCGGAAGTTATCGGCATAGGCCTTGGGCCGCAGCGCCGGGCGCTGGCGGCGGGGTTCGACCTCATAGGGCACACCCTCGGCCTTCGCATAGGCTTCGGCTTCCTCCAGCGTATCGAAGCGCAGCTTCACCTGGCGGTTGGTGTCGCCCGAGCCCCACCACCCCGTCAGCGGATCCACGCGCTTCGGCTCGCTCTGCGCCCATTCAAAGACCCACTCATCCGTCCGGGCCTTGCCTGACTGCATGGCGTTCTTCGGCGTCGAGTAGATGCGGGCGATGCTCATGCAGGGCACTCCAGTCTTCCGTCTCGTCAAATCGGGGCGGCGGGATTCGAACCCACGGCCTCCTGTACCCAAAACAGGCGCGCTACCAGGCTGCGCCACACCCCGCGAGACGGCGCAACCTATGGGCGCGCGGCGCCGGGCGCAATGGCCCGCGCGGAGGTCAATGCGCGGGAATGATCTCGGCCCCGCCCATGAAGGGCCGCAGCACCGGCGGGATGGCGATCGAACCATCCGCCTGCTGATGCGTCTCCATCACCGCGATCAGGGCCCGGCCGACCGCAACGCCCGAGCCGTTCAGCGTATGGAGGAAGACGTTGCCCTTCCCCTCCTTCGGCTTGAAGCGGGCATTCATCCGGCGCGCCTGGAAGTCACGGCAGTTGGAGCAGGAGGAGATTTCCCGCCACGCCCCCTGCCCCGGCAGCCAGACCTCCAGATCATAGGTCTTTGCGGCGCCGAAGCCGGTGTCTCCGGCGCAGAGCACGATCCGCCGCCAGGTGAGGCCCAGTTCCGTCAGCACCCGCTCGGCGCAGCGGGTCATCCGCTCATGCTCCTCGGCGGATTGCTCCGGGGTGGTGATGGAGACCATTTCCACCTTGGTGAACTGGTGCTGGCGGATCATGCCGCGCGTGTCCCGCCCGGCCGAGCCGGCCTCGGAGCGGAAGCAGGGCGAGAGAGCCGTGAGGCGAATCGGCAGCGCCGTCTCCGGCACGATCTCGTCGCGCACCGTGTTGGTCAGCGGCACCTCGGCGGTCGGGATCAGCCAGCGATCGTCGGTAGTGCGGAACAGGTCCTCGGCGAATTTCGGCAGCTGCCCTGTGCCGTACATGGTGGCGTCATTGACCAGCAGCGGCACCACCGTCTCGGTATAGCCATGCTCGTCCACATGCAGGTTGAGCATCCACTGGCCGATGGCGCGCTCAAGCCGGGCCAGTGGGCCGCGCAGCACCGTGAAGCGGCTGCCGGCCAGCTTCACCGCCGTGGCGAAGTCCATTCCGCCGAGCGCCTCGCCGAGTTCGAAATGCTGCTTTGGGGGAAAGGCGAGGTTCGGAACATCGCCATGCTGCTGCAGGACCACGTTCGCCGACTCGTCGGCACCCTCGGGCACATCGGCGTCCAACAGGTTCGGCAGGGCTTCCAGGATGCGTGTCTGGGCCGCCTCGGCCTCCCGGGCCTCGCCGTCCAGGCTTTCCATCCGGGCGCGCAGCTCGGTTGCCTCGGCCTCCAGCGCGGAGGTGTCCGCGCCGCTCCGCTTCCCCTGGCCGATCTCGCGGGCCAGGGCATTGCGGCGCGCCTGGGCCTCCTGCGCCGTGGTCTGCGCCGCACGGCGAGCGGCATCGAGGGTCAGCAGCTCGGCGGAGACAGGCGGCAGGCCGCGGCGGGCAAGTGCTGCGTCGAACGCGGCCGGATCGGCGCGGACGGCCCGGATATCATGCATGGGAAGCGCCTCAGGTCGTGGGGGGCTTGGGCTTCGGTGTCATCCAGACGGCGGCCAGGATGGACAGCTCGTAGAGGATGATCAGCGGCACGGCGAGGCCGACCTGGCTGATGATGTCGGGCGGCGTCAGTATCGCCGCCGCCACGAACATTCCCACGATCGCGTAGCGCCGGCCGCGCCGCAGCTGGTCCACGCTGACGATGCCAACGCGGGCCATCAGCGTCAGCGCCACGGGGAGCTGGAAGGCCACGCCGAAGGCAAGGATCATGTGCATGACCAGCGATAGGTATTCGGACACCTTTGCCTCGAGCTGCACGGGCAGCCCGCCACCGCCGGTGGGTGTCTCGAAGGAGATGAAGAACTTCCAGGCCAGCGGGAAGATGAAATAATAGGCCAGCGCCGCACCCCCCACGAAAAGCACCGGCGAGGCGACGAGGAAGGGCGTGATGACCTTCTTCTCAGACTTGTAGAGCCCGGGCGCGATGAACAGCCAGAGCTGCGTCGCCCACATCGGGAAGGAGAAGAAGATCGCGCCGAAGAAGGCCACCTTCAGATAGGTGAAGAAGGCTTCGTAGAGGGCGGTGAAGATCATTCGCCGCTCGCCGCCGCCCTGCTCCATCAGGATCTCGGCCAGGGGCCGGGCCAGGAAGCCGTAGATGGCTGTGGAGAAGTAGTAGCAGAGGGCGAAGGCTATGCCGAAGGCCCCGATCGACCACAGCAGCCGCGTGCGCAGCTCAAGCAAGTGGTCGATCAACGGCATGGGCTTGTCGTCGATCGTGTCGTCCGGTTCACGGGGCACTGGTTCGGGCGCTTCTTCGTCAGACGGTGTGGGTAGCGGAGCGCGGCGGCGCATCCGCTGCGGGGGGCGCCACGGCGGGCGGGACCGGCTCCGCGGCGGCACCCGGCGGCGGCGCGGCATCCGCGAAGACCGTTGGCGCGGGCGCAGGGGCCGCCGGAGCGGTCGGTACCGGCCCGGGGGGCGTCGCATCCGGCGTATCGGCGGCCGCGCTCGCGGCAGTCACATCCGGCGCCGGGGTGGTCGCATCCGCTGGCGGCGCGCCCTCGGGCAAGGTGGCCTCGGTGCCGGCGGCGGGCGCCACATCGGAGGTCGGCGGCGGCGGGGCGCGGAAGGGGTCGTCGCGGAAGGTGCGGTTGATCGAGCCGTCCTCATCCACCGCCTTTTCAATAGTGCCCTTCAGGTCGAAGTTGCGGATGTCGCGGATCTGGTCGCGCACATCCTCCAGCTTCGCCTCGCGCACCACCTCATCCAGGTGGCCCTGGAATTCGCCGGCCATGCGGCGCAGCTTCTGGATGCCGCGGGCGACGCCGCGCACGGCGTCGGGAAGGTCCTTTGGACCGATTACCACCACCGCCACCACGGCGATCAGCGCGATCTCGGACCAGGCGAGGTCAAACATGTCTCTCCGATCACCCGTGCCGGGCGGCCAGCGCCCTGGATTGGCGCCTGCCGGTCCCTTCCGGGGTCGTCTCCGTTAGCAGAACTCGCCCGCACGACAAATGGGGCTGCGTCGAAGATGGGCTCGCGGGCGCCGCGATGGAAGCCGCGTTACCGCCCGGTTGCGTGCATCATCTACCCGGCTGGGCCGGTTCCGGCAGAGGCAGGCCCGGCTCGGGCAGCAGCTCCTCGCGTTTCGGCAGGTCGCGCAGCGAGTTCAGGCCGAACTGCTCCAGGAACTTGGAGGTGGTGCCCCAGAGCGTCGGCCGGCCCGGCGCCTCCTTCTTGCCACGCGGGGCGACCAACCCGTTCTCCAGCAAGGTCTCCAGCGTGTTCTGGGAGAGGGCCGTGCCGCGGATCTCCTCAATCTCGGCGCGGGTGACGGGCTGGTGCCAGGCGATGATGGCCAGCGCCTCCATCGCCACGCGCGGAAGGCGGCGCGGCACCTCCACGACTCGGGTCAGGGCCGGGGCGAGGTCCTCGGCGGTGCGGAAGGCATAGCCGCCCGCCACGGACACAAGGGTGACCCCCTTGCCCTCATAGGCCGCCGCCAGGGCGGCAAGCGTCGCGGCCGCGTTCATCCCCGGCGGCAGCAGCGGCGCGAGCCGGGCCGCGGTCACTGGCGTGCCGGACGCAAAAACCAGCGCCTCGGCGATCCGCAGCGCCTCCGGTGAAGGTGGCAGCTCGGGATGGCCGGGCGGGGCATCCTCGGGATGCGACCCCTCGCCGGGCGGGCGCTCGGAGGGATCGGCCTGGCCCGGCAGGTCGCCGGGAAGGCCGGGCGGCGGGACCGGCTCCTTGCCGTCTTCCGATCCCTCCGCCGCTTCGGGCAGGGGTTCGGCGAGGGAGCCGGGCCCGGCCTGCCGGCCGGCTGGCTGCGGAGAGTCGTAGGCCTCGCCCGGGAACGGCGCCTCCGGGGAGTCGGGATCAGGCGGCGTCGGCATTGCGGGTCTCGGAACGGGGACGCAGGAGGATGGGGGCAAAGGGGGCGTCCTGGCGCAGCTCAGCCCCTCCGGTCTTGGCCAGTTCCAGTCCGGCAACCAAAGTGCTGGCCAGGGCGGCGCGGCGCTCGGTCGGGTCCATCTCGGCCTCCGGCAGGAAGGCGGACAGCTCGGCCCATCCCGGGGCGTGGCCAACCAGGGTCCGGAGCCGCGCCAGCGCATCCTGCACGGTCCAGATGCGGCGTGGCCGGGGGCGATAGGGCCGGCGGGCGGCGGCGCGGCGCAGCACATCGGTATAGGCGCGGAGCAGGCCCGGCAGGTCGGCGGCAAGCGCCGATCGGTCCTCCAGCACCAGGTTCTCCGGCGCCCCGCGCGCCATCACGTCCCGGCCCAGGAAGGGCCGGGCGCCGAGCCAGGCGGCGGCCTCGCGCATCCGCTCCAGCTCGCGCAGCCGGTCGGCCAGGGCCTCGGCAAGGGATTCGGCGTCCTGCTCGGCCTCAGGGTCGTCGGGCAGGAGGAGCCGGGACTTCAGCCAGGCAAGCCAGGCCGCCATCACAAGCCAGTCCGCCGCCAGTTCCAGCCGGACGCGGCGCGCGCCCTCAATGACGGCGAGGTACTGGTCCACGAGCGAGAGGATGGAGATCTTCGCGATATCCACCTTCTGCGCGCGGGCAAGGTCCAGCAGCAGGTCGAGCGGCCCCTCGAAGCCTTCCAGCGTTACCACCAGGGCTGGCTCGGCCGTGCTCATCCGGCATGACCCGTGACGGTGAGGATCAGCTGCGCAGCCGGGAAGACCACCGCGCGCACGAGCCAACGCAGCGGGTCCACCCCCGGCACGGCCATGGGCAGGAGGAAAAGCAGGGCCAGGACGATGAACAGCCCGGCCCGCTCGAGCCGCAGGAAGGGAATGCCCAGAGCGGGCGGCAGTAGCCCGCCGAGAATGCGCCCGCCATCCAGCGGCGGGATGGGCAGAAGGTTGAAGGCGGCAAGGATGAGGTTGCCGATCAGAGACAGGACGAGGAAGCCCTCAAGCCAATCCTGCAGGTTGTCGCCGCCAGGTCCCTGCAGCGGGTGCAGCAGCAATGCGGCCATAACGGCGAGCAGCACGTTGATCGCGGGCCCGGCGGCGGCCACCAGCACCATGCCGAAGCGCGGGTTGCGCAGCGCCATGACATTCACCGGCACTGGCTTCGCCCAGCCGAACATGATGTCCACCCGGCCAGAAACCAGCAGCTGCGACACCAGCAGCAATCCCGGCACCAGCAGCGTGCCCACGGGATCGACATGCCGAAGCGGGTTCAGCGACAGGCGGCCGAGCCTTGCGGCGGTGTCGTCCCCGAGAGCGCGGGCCGCATAGCCATGCGCGGCCTCGTGCAGGGTGATCGCGAGGATCGCGGCCAGGGCCGCCGCGGCGAAGTCCGGGAGCCAGTCCATCTTGCGTCAGGCGTCGGTCAGCGCATGCGGGGCCGCGGCGGGGCGGCCGGCCAGGGCCGCGAGAGCGGAAGGACGCGCGGCCAGCATCGCGGCGCGGGCCGCCTGCAGGCGTTCCGCCGCCCGTGCCGTTAGCGGCGGGCAGTCACGCAACAGGGCGGCAGTATCGGCTGCCACGCCGTTGCAGTGGAGGACGAGGTCGCAGCCTGCCGTAAGAGAGGCGGCGGCCAGGTTGCCCGGGAAGGCCGCGAGTGCGCCCATGGTCAGGTCGTCCGAGACCAGCACGCCGTCAAAGCCGATCTCGCCCCGGATCGTGCCGTCGACCAGGCGGGGGGAAAGGGTCGCGGGAAGCTCGGGGTCCAGCGCGGCATAGGTGATATGGGCGGTCATCGCCCAGAGATGCCGCCCGGCATCGCGGGCGCAGACGGCCCTGAAGGGGGCGATGTCGACGGCCAGCGTCGCGGCATTGGCCTCGACGCGCGGTAAGGATTCGTGGCTGTCGGCCGTCGCGCGGCCATGGCCGGGGATATGCTTGATCACCGGGATACAGCCGGCGGCCATCAGCCCATCGATCCAGGCTTCGCCGAGTCGGGCGATTTCCGATGGATCTGCCGAGAAGGCGCGGTCGCCGATCACGTCATGCGCGCCGGGCAGGCGCAGGTCGAGCACCGGGGCGCAGACCACGTCCAGCCCCATGGCGGCGCATTCGGCACCCAACAGGGCGGCGTTGGCGGCGGCACGGGCGGCGGGCGCCCCCTCGAAGGTGTTCGCAGGCGGGAAGGCGGGCCAATGCGGCGGGCGCAGGCGGGCGACGCGGCCGCCCTCCTGGTCAACCAGGATGGGCGCTTCCTCGCCCAGTTCCTCGCGGATCGCGGCGGTCAGGGCGCGGAGCTGGGCGGGATCCTGCACGTTGCGACGGAAGAGGATCACGCCGGCGGGCGGCGTCGCGCGCAGGATCGCCGCCTCCTCTGCCGTGATCGAAAGACCGGCGAGCCCCGTGACAGCGGCGCGGATGGTCATCCGCCGATCACGGCGCAGGGCGCGCCCTTGGACTTGGCGGAGTCGCATAGCCCGCGCGCCGCGGCCGCATCGGGCAGCCCGCTGGTACGAATGCGCCAGAGCGGCGGCTGGTCGCCCCGGTCCACGCGGGTGATCTGCGGCTGACGGCCCGCAAGCTCCGGGATGCGGCCCTGCAGCCGGGTCCATTCGCCACGCGCCGCCTCCTCCGAGGTCACGGCGCCAAGTTGCACCACGAACCGCCCGGTGCGCGCTGGCACAGCTGGGCTTGGCGCATTCGCCGGCATGGGCGGCGGCGAGATAGCCGGAACCTGCGGCTGCTCCTGTTGCGCCTGATGTTGCTCAGCCGGCGCGGGACTGCGCCCCGGTTGCTGCTGTCCAAGGCTCGGATTGACGAGGGGCGGCCGCACCGGGCCGCTATCGGCCTGGGCGGCAGGAGCTGCCGCTGGCGGTGTGGGTGCGGCGGCCTGCTGCGCCCGGGCGGCGGCCTGGCGCAGGGCGGCCAGATCGGGGCGTTCAGGCTCCGGCGTCAACCGCGCTTGCGGCGGCGTGGAACCAGCCTGGCTGCGCCGCTGGCTTTCGAAGATCCGCTCGTCCTGATTGGCCACGCGCAGCCCGCCGGGATCGTCCGGCTTCACCCGGATCGGGCGCGCATCGGCCTCGATAGTCGGCACGCTGCTGTTCATGGCGCGCGTGACGCTCCAGACGATGCCGCCGCCGACCGCCGCCACGCCGACCACCGCCCCCGCGATGGCCAGCATGCGCCAGGGCAACTGGAAGCCCGCCCGCTGCGGGCGGACGCGATAGCTCGGTACCGTAAAATCGCTCACCGCATCTCCTCGACGGGTGTCACCCCCATCACCGCGAGTCCTGAGCGGATGACCATGGCCGTGGCCGCCACAAGGGCAAGCCTCGCGCGCGTGGCCTCCGGTTCCCCATCCCGGATGAAACGCAAGGTCGCGTCCTCGCGCCCCCGGTTCCACAGTAGATGAAAGTCGGCGGCCAAGTCATGGAGAAAGAACGCGATCCGGTGCGGCTCCCGCGCGAGGGCCGCACCTTCCACCGTGCGCGGCCAAGCGGAGAGGCGGCGGATGAGCGTCATCTCGGCCGGATCGGTCAGTGCCTCCAGCGGCGCCGCCGCCAGATCGGCCGGCGCGGGGTCCTGCACCTGGCGCAGCACACTCCGGCAGCGGGCATGCGCGTACTGGACATAGAAGACCGGATTGTCGCGCGACTGCTGGACCACGGCGTCGAGGTCGAACTCCATCTGCGCGTCGGATTTGCGCGTCAGCATGGTGAAGCGCACGGCGTCGCGCCCCACCTCGTCGATCAGGTCGCGGAGGGTGACATAGGTGCCGGCGCGCTTGGACATGCGCACAGGCTGGCCGCCCTTCACCACCTTCACGATCTGCGTCAGCACTACATCCAGCGGCACCGGCCGGTCGACGGAGATCGCGGCGACGGCGGCTTTCATGCGCGGCACGTAGCCGCCATGATCCGCCCCCCAGACCTGCACCAGCTCATCGAAGCCGCGCGCGATCTTGTCGGCATGGTTGCCGATGTCATTAGCGAAATAGGTGTTGCTGCCGTCGCTCTTGCGCAGCGGGCGATCCACGTCGTCGCCGAATTCGGTGGAGCGGAACAGCGTCTGCTCGCGCGGCTCCCAGTCATCCGGAAGCTTGCCCTTGGGTGGCTCCAGCACGCCTTCATAGACGAGGCCGCGCGCGGCGAGATCGGCAATGGCGCGATCGGCGGCGCCGCTCTTCACCAACTCGGCCTCGCTGATGAAGACATCGTGCCGCACGCCGAGCGCCGCGAGATCTTCGCGGATCTCGGCCATCATCGCATCCACCGTGAAGTCGCGAACGGTGTCGAGCCAGAGGGATGGATCGGCCGGCCTCGCGCCCGGCGCGAGCGCGTCGCCGTACTTCTCCTTCAGCGCATGGCCAACCGGCAGAAGATATTCGCCGCGATACTGCAGGCCACCCGGAACGCCCTCGGAAAACTGTTCCTCCGTCAGCGGAGTGCCGAGCGCCTCAAGGTAGCGCCAATAGGCTGCCCAGCCGAGCGCCTGCACCTGCGCGCCGGCGTCGTTGATGTAGTACTCCTTCGTGACGCTCCAGCCGGCCTTGGTAAGAAGGTTTGCCAGCGCATCGCCCACCACGGCGCCGCGGCAATGGCCGACATGCATCGGACCGGTCGGATTCGCGGAGACGTACTCCACATCCACCTTGCGGCCGCCGCCCGTGGTGCCATTGCCGAAGGACTCGCCGGCCCGAAGGATCACCGGCACCTGCGCGCGCAGCAGCGACTCCTCCAGGCGCAAATTCACGAAACCCGGCCCCGCCGGAGCGGCACTCGCGATACCGTCCCGCGCGGCCAGACGCTCCGCCAGTGCCTGCGCCACCTTCTGCGGCGGCTGGCGCGCGGGCTTGGACACCACCAGCGCCGCGTTCGTCGCCATGTCGCCATGGGACGCATCGCGCGGCGGCTCTATCAGCACCCTTGCCAGCAGCTCCTCGGGCAGGTCGGGCAGAAGCTCGCGGAGCTCGGTCACGACCGCGTCGCGGATCGTGCGGAAGATGTCATCATTCATGTCGTGCTCAGCCGGGAATGTTGGGGTCCGTCAGGCGACGGTGCTCTTCAAGGGCGAACTTGTCGGTCATGCCGGCCAGCCAGTCGCAGACGGCGCGCGCCGCCGAGGCCGAGCCCGGCTCCCCGGCCCGCGCCGACCAGGCGGGCGGCAGCATGTCGGGCTGGCCGTGCAGCAGGGCGAACATCACCTGCAGCACACGCTTGGACTTCAGCGAGGTGCGGTTGACGCGCCAGTGGCGATACATGCGGCCGAACAGGAAGTCGCGCGTCTCCTGGTTCAGCGCGCGCATGCGGTCGGAGAAGAAGACCACCGGCTGCGTCGCCTTGCGGATATCCGATACGTCCTTCGGCTTCAGCAGCGCGATGCGGCGGCGCGTCTCCTCCACCACATCGGTGATCATCAGGTTGATCACGCGGCGGATGATCTCGCTGCCGATCCGGTCGGCGGGGACATCGGCCGGGAGGACGGCCATGGCCTGGTCGCGCGCCATGGCGACGAGCGGCAGGTTGCAGGCCTCCTCCAGCGTGAAGAGACCGGCGCGAAGGCCGTCATCGAGGTCATGGTTGTTGTAGGCGATGTCGTCCGCGATGGCGGCAGCCTGAGCCTCGGCGCTGGCATGGCAATGCAGTTCGAGGTCGTGCCGGGCGGAATACTCGGCAATATAGGGCGGCGGGCGGCGCAGCGGGCCATTGTGCTTGGCCAGCCCCTCGAGCGTCTCCCAAGTCAGGTTGAGGCCGTCGAAGCCCGCGTAACGGTGCTCCAGCAGGGTCACCGCCTTCAGCGACTGGGCATTGTGGTCATAGCCGCCCCAGGCCCGCATCACCCCGTTCAGCGCCTCCTCGCCGGCATGGCCGAAGGGGGGGTGGCCGAGGTCATGGGCCAGTGCCAGGGCTTCGGCGAGATCCTCGTCCAGATGCAGCTGCCGGGCGAGGGAGCGGGCGATCTGCGCCACCTCGATCGAATGGGTCAGCCGGGTCCGGAAGGCGTCGCCCTCATGATAGACGAAGACCTGAGTCTTGTACTGAAGCCGGCGGAAGGCGGTGCAATGGATGATCCGGTCCCGATCCCGCTGATAGGGCGAGCGACCGCCGCCCGAGTCCTCAGGGTACAGCCGCCCGCGAGAACGGCCGGGCTGTACCGCCCAGGGGGCCAGCTCATGCGGCGGGCGTGCCATGCCCCCCGCCATGGGGGGCAGGCCATCCGTCGCGGCGGGGGTGGTCGAGGGGTCATCCATGGCGTGGCCGGGCCGTAGCACCCGGCCTGCGGCAGCGGCAAGGCTGGCGCGCGTTGGAGAATGCGACGCCACACCCTATCTTCCCTGGCGACACGCCCTTCGCACGAGGTTCCCCATGCCGGATGGCAGCTCCCTTCCCGCTCCCTTCTCGGTCACCCCCGCCGCCCTTGCGCAGGTGGCGGAGATCGCGGTGGCGCAGGGCCGCCCGGATGCCGGGCTGCGCCTCGGCGTCGAGGCCGGCGGCTGTTCCGGCTTCCAGTACAAGTTCGACCTGGTCGATGCGCCGGAGCCGGATGACCTGGTGGTCGAAGGCCGGGTCTTCATTGATCCGGTCTCGCTGGACCTGCTGCGGGGGGCAGAACTGCACTGGGCGGATGAGTTGATCGGCGCTCATTTCGTCGTGCGGAACCCAGTGGCGGTTTCCGGCTGCGGCTGCGGCGTTTCCTTCTCGGTCGGCTGATCGCTCCCTTGCGCCTCTGCACCTTCAACGTGAATTCGGGCCGCAAGCGGATGCCGCATCTGCGGCGCCTGCTGGAGCGGCATTCGCCCGACCTCGTCTTCCTTCAGGAACTGAAGTGCAAGACCGAGGAATTTCCGGGCATGGAGGTGGCCGACCTCGGCTACCGCGCCCATGCCGTGGGCCAGCATGGCGGGCGCAATGGCGTCGCGGTGATCGCCCGCATTCCCTTCGAGGTGGTGGACGAGGCCCTGCCCGGCGGGGACGAGGATACCCATGCCCGCTTCATCGAGGTGAAGGCCGAGGGCATGAACATCGCCGGCATCTACCTGCCCAACGGCAATTCCGGCGGCGCGGATGGCTATGCCTACAAGCTTGCCTGGATGGAGCGCCTGCGGATGCGGGTGGCGGAGCGGCTGGATTCCTTCACCCCTTACGCCGTGCTGGGCGACTTCAACGTCTGCCCGACCGATGAGGACCTCGCGCCGGGCGCCCTGCCCCCGACCGATGCGCTGGTGCGGCCGGAAACGCGGGCTGCTTTCCGTGCCATCACGCATCTCGGCATGACCGACGCGCTGCGCGCATTGCATCCCAAGGACGCGCCCTGGACCTACTGGGACTATGGCGCTTCCTTCGAAGCCAACCGGGGCCTGCGGATCGACCACGCGTTGCTGAGCGCGGAGCTGGCGGAGCGGCTGACTGGCGCCTCGGTGGATCTGGTGGCGCGGTCCGAGGAAAGCCCCTCGGACCACGCGCCTGTGCTCTTCGACCTGGCGGCTTAGGCCCGCTCAGCGGCGGGCGAAGGTGAGGACCAGCACGTCCCGGTGACCGGGGCGCGCCGGGTCCAGCGGGTGGATCGGGGTGACGCCATGCATCACCCGGCGGTCGTCCAGCAGCACCGCGTCGCAGGGGGATGAGAGGGTGAAGCTTGCCTCCTGGCGCCCGTCGATCTGGATGCCGGTGACGCCGCCCTCGACATTCTCCCGCCCGACCATCATCACCATCACATAGTCCACCCCGTCCGCATGCATCCCCTCGGGGGTGGGCCGTCCGGCCTCGTCCGGCCGGGCCTCGATACGGAACTGGTGCACCTCGACATGCCAGGCGGCGCCCGGCGCCAGTTCCTCGAAGACGCCGCGGGCGCCGGCGAGCAGGGCGGTCAGGGCTGGCCCCTCGCCCGTCTCCGGCGCGACGGGCTCGAACCAGCGCTCGATGCCGCCGTTCAGCTGGTTATAGGCCCGCGCCTGGAAATGCGGCTGGTGCGGTCCGCGGACGAGCGGCCCGCCCGGAGCTGCGGCATAGACGGCATGGCGGCGAAGGCGGTAGCGACCGCCATCTGCCATGAAGCCGTCCGGGCGGAGGTCGTCCCAGCTTGCCGCGAAGCGCGCCCATTCGGCGCCTGAGAGGGCAGCGCCCGCCGGATCGAAGGCCGTGCGGGTCTCTGCGCCCGAGAGTGGGGCATAGCCGGTGGCGGCAATTGGGCAGGCGAGCGGGCTCATCGGCGGGCCTCCTCCATGACGCGTCGCATCTGGGCCACGGCGGCGGGAAGGCCCTCGAACAGCGCCTGCCCCATAAGGAAGTGGCCGATGTTCAGCTCCACCACCTCCGGCACGGCGGCCAACAAGGGGGCAGTGTCGTAGTCAAGGCCATGGCCCGCATGGCATTCCATCCCGAGGGACGCGACCTGCCGCGCCGCCGCCACCAGCCGCGCCAGCTCCCGGTTCCGTGCCACGCCGGGGGCTGCCTCGCAGAAGGTGCCGGTATGCAGTTCCACCGCCCGGGCCCCGAGGCGTGCGGCGGCCTCCAGCTGGCGCAGGTCCGGATCGAGGAAGAGGGAGACTCGGATCCCGGCGCCATTCAGCGCGGCGACGACCGGCGCCAGGGCCTCCGCCTGCCCGGCCGCGTCCAGCCCGCCCTCGGTGGTCAACTCGGCCCGCCGCTCCGGGACGAGGCAGCAGGCATGGGGGCGCAGGGCGGTCGCGATCGCCTGCATCTCGGCGGTCGCCGCCATTTCCAGGTTGATGGGCGCGGTCAGCGCCTCCCGCATGGCGTGGCAATCGGCGTCGCGGATGTGCCGGCGGTCCTCCCGCAGGTGGATCGTGATGCTGTCGGCACCATTCGCCAGGGCCAGGCGGGCGGCCGCCAGGGGATCCGGATGCGAGCCGCCACGGGCGTTGCGCAGGGTGGCGACGTGATCGACGTTTACGCCGAGGCGGATCGGGGTCATTCGGCGGCGGCCTTCGGATGGCGCCTCGCGGCCATGTCGGCTGCGAGGCGGAGGGCGGCAATCAGGCTGCCCGGGTCGGCGATGCCCTGGCCCGCAATGCCGAAGGCGGTACCATGGTCGGGCGAGGTCCGCACGATGGGTAGCCCCAGGGTGACGTTCACGCCGCCATCCATGTCCAGCGTCTTGATCGGGATCAGCGCCTGATCGTGGTAGAGGCAGAGGGCCGCATCATAGGTCTGGCGGGCGCGGGCGGTGAACATGGTGTCAGGGGGCAACGGGCCGAAGGCCTCCACCCCCTCGGCGCGCAGCGCTTCGATGGCCGGGACGACGAGGCGGGGCTCCTCGTCGCCCATCGCGCCGTCCTCCCCCGCATGGGGGTTGAGCCCGGCGACGGCGATGCGCGGCGCCGCGATGCCGAAGCCCTCGCGCAGCCCGCGGGCCAGAGCCAGCCCGGTGCGGATGATTTCGGCGGTCGTCAGTGTATCGAGCGCCCGGCGCAGCGAGACGTGGATGGTGACCGGCACCACCCGCAGCATGGGCGAGGCCAGCAGCATCACCGGCGGCTCCGCTGTGCCGGTCAGGGCGCCCAGGAACTCGGTATGGCCGGGGAAGGCGAAGCCAGTGCGGTAGAGCGTCGCCTTGCTGATCGGATTGGTGACCACCGCGCTGGCCCGGCCCGACTGCGCCAATGCCACCGCCCTTTCGATGGAGCCGAGCACGGCGGGAGCATTGGCGGGATCCGGCCGGCCCGGAATGCAGGGCGCAGGCAGGCGGATGGTCATCACCGGCAGGCAATTCGGGAAGACGGCGGCCGCCTCCTCGGGCCCGGCCACCTGGGCGATGGGAACCTCCCAGCCCAGCCGCGTGGCCAGCGCGGTCAGCCGCGAGGGATCGTCCAGCGCCACAAAGGCGGGCCCGTCCCGCCGCAGCCGCGCCCAGGCCGCCAGGGTCAGCTCCCCGCCGATGCCGGCGGGGTCTCCCATGGTCAGCGCAAGGGGCGGCCCGGGGGGCGGCGCGGTGCTCATGCCGGCGAGACTGGCACACCGCCGATCCGCGCCACATCCCATGCGCGGATCATGGCTGCCCCGTCCCCGTCAGATGTCGGCGTAGACGTGGGTCTCGGCGGCGCCACCCGGATGGGTCACGGCGCCAAGATGGGCCGGGCCGACCAGCTGCGCATACTTCCACAGCGCGCCGGCATTGTAGTCCGTGCCCCGCGGCCTCCAGGCCGCCTTCCGCTTCGCCATCTCTTCATCGGGGAGGTCTACATCGATCGTGCCCTTCTCCGCGTCGATGATGATGCGGTCGCCGTTCTGCAGCAGGGCGATGGGGCCGCCCACCGCAGCTTCCGGCCCCACATGGCCGATGCAGAACCCGCGGGTGGCGCCGGAGAAGCGGCCGTCCGTGATGAGCGCGACCTCCCCGCCCATGCCCTGGCCATACAGCGCGGCCGTGGTGGAGAGCATCTCGCGCATGCCGGGACCGCCCTTCGGGCCCTCGTAGCGGATAATGATGACGTCGCCCGGCTTGTAGGCGCGCTGGTCGACGGCGGCGAAGGCATCCTCCTCGCAGTCGAAGCACAGCGCCGTGCCCTCGAAGCGAAGCTCCTTCATGCCGGCGATCTTCACGATGGCTCCGTCCGGGGCGAGATTGCCCTTCAGCCCGACCACGCCGCCCGTCTCGGAGAGTGGGTTGGAGACCGGGCGGATCACGTCCTGGTCCTTGGGGAAGATCACCTCCCGGTGGTTCTCCGCCAGGGACTTGCCGGTCACGGTCATGCAGTCGCCATGCAGCAACCCTGCGTCGAGCAGCGCCTTCACGATGACCGGAATGCCGCCGATCTTATAGACATCGAAGGCCACGTAGCGGCCGCCCGGCTTCAGGTCGCCGATATAGGGCGCCTTGCGCATGATCTCGGCCACGTCCTGCAGCGTGAAGCTGATCCCCGCTTCATGCGCCATCGCGGGCAGGTGCAGCCCGGCATTGGTGGAGCCGCCCGTGGCGCCCACGATCAGCGCCGCGTTATAGAGCGACTCCTTGGTGACGATGTCGCGCGGGCGAATGTTCTTCCGCAGCAGCTCCATCACGGCCTTGCCGGATTCCACAGCCCACTTGTCGCGGTCCTCATAGGGCGCCGGGGCGCCGGCGGAGCCGGGGAGAGCAAGGCCGATCGCCTCAGACACGGTGGCCATGGTGTTGGCCGTGAACTGGCCGCCGCAGGCGCCGGCGCTCGGGCAGGCCACGCATTCCAGCGCGTGCAGGTCCTCGTCGGACATGTTGCCGGCGGCATGCATGCCCACGGCCTCGAACACGTCCACCACCGTCACGTCGCGGCCCTTATAGGTGCCGGGCAGGATGGAGCCGCCATACATGAACACGCTGGGCACGTTCAGGCGCAGCATGGCCATCATCATGCCGGGCAGCGACTTGTCGCAGCCGGCCAGCCCGACCATCGCGTCATAGCAATGGCCGCGCATGGTCAGCTCGACCGTATCCGCGATGGCGTCACGGCTGGCGAGAGAGGACTTCATGCCCTGGTGACCCATGGCAATGCCGTCGGTCACCGTAATGGTGGTGAATTCGCGCGGTGTGCCATGCGCCTGCTTCACGCCAGTCTTCACGCTCTGCGCCTGGCGGCTGAGCGCGATGTTGCAGGGCGCGGCCTCGTTCCAGCAGGTCGCCACGCCGATCAGCGGCTGGGCGATCTCCTCCTCGGTAAGGCCCATCGCATAGTAGTAGCTGCGGTGCGGGGCGCGCTCGGGGCCAACCGTCACGTGGCGGCTGGGAAGGCGGGACTTGTCCCAGGTGTTGTCCGGCATTGGCATTGTCCTCTCGGCCGGCGTGTATCGCGCAACAAACCGGCTGCGGCAACGGCGCTGGCGCGACGCAGGCGCGCGGGCCTCGGCCGGGCCTCGGAATGGGCATCGCCCCGGTGCGCTGGGCCTTGCCGCCGCTGGCTTCGGCGGCCCAACACAAGCATGTCAACGCGGCCCATTATGCCACCGGGGTAATATCCGGCACCGCCGCCCTGGGGCGGCGCATCCCTCGGAAGGACGCACGGATGCGCGCCAAATGCAGCCTGCTGGCCCTTCTGGTCGGCCTTCTCGGCAGTGGTGCGCTGGCCCAGGGCCCGACCCATTTTCTCGCCGGCGCGGAACTCGCCTCAGCGCTGCGGGGCGGTGGCCTCGTGCTTTATGTCAGGCACCCCGCGACGGAGAGCCACCAGGCGGATGCCGAGGAGATCGACTTCTCAAATTGCGGCACCCAGCGGAACCTGAGCGATGCCGGTCGGCGGACCGCCCGCGACATCGGGGCGGCTCTGCGCGACATGGGCGTAACCGTCGGGCGCATCGTGACGAGCGAGTACTGCCGCGCCCGAGAGGCAGCCCTGCTCATGGGGCTGTCCGGCGCGGAGGCAGACGGAGCGCTCAATGATGGCGGGCGGATGCTCGCGAAAGGACCGGCCTCGCCCCAGGCGGAGGCGCTCAGGACCATGCTGCGGACGGCGCCGGAGCCCGGGCGCGTAACGCTGATCGTGGCGCATCGGCCGAATATTGCGGATGCGGCCGGCCAGGCCTTCGCCGACATCACTGAGGCCGAAATCATCGCCTTCCAGCCCATTGCGGCAGCGCCGGGATTCCAGGCCATCGGCCGCATCCGCCCCACTGACTGGCCCGCGCTGCTGCAGGCCGGGCGGGGCTAGGGGCCAGCCCTCGCGCAAATCCTGCTATGCCGTTCGGGCGGCATCCGCCGCCCGGCGGCGCACCTCCTGCCAGATGCGCCACTCGCGCCGCGCATCGTCCAGCGCCCGGTGAGCGGGCGGACCCGCTCCCTCCTCCGCGCGGCGGGCCGCCTCCAGAACCTGCCCGGCCAGGCCTGTCCGGGCCTCGACCGGCACACCCAGGCGCTCGAGCTCTTCCAGGGCGGCGATGCGCTGCACGTCCTCCGTATCCCCGAGCCGCAGCGCATGCCGGGGCAGGCCGGCCGCACGGAGCAGGCGGCTGAGCCATTGCCCATCCCAGGAGGGCGCCGAGGCATAGAGGTCGTGCCCGGCCAGCACCTCGACCATGCGGCGGGCCACCGCCTCATGCGGCTCCCCCTCCCGTTCCAAACGGTCCCGGCTGAGGCCGTGGATCCGCTCGGCGGCCTCGTCCCACTCCTCCCATTCCGGGGCGGGGCGGATCAGATGGCCCTCCCCGCTCCCGTCTTCCGCGACCCAGCCGACCTCGATGGGAAAGCCGCGCTTGCCCAGGCTGCTGGCCTCGAAATCCAGGAAGACGATCACGCGATCAGCTCAGCACGCCCCCCGCCTCTTCCCGCGCAAGGTGCCCGTGCACCCGCGTGTCGTGCATCGACAGGGCCGAGAGAAGCGAGAGGATGCAGAAGCCGGAGACGTACCAGAAGAAGGTCGTCTCCATCCCCTGCGACTTGAACCACAGCGCCACGTATTCCGCCGTGCCGCCGAAGAGGCTGTTGGCGATGGCATAGCCCAGCCCCACGCCGAGCGCGCGGATCTCCGCCGGAAGGAACTCCGCCTTCACCACGCCGGAGATGGATGTGTAGAAGCCCGATGAGCCGCCCACGATGGCCCAGATGCGCCGACGGGTGTCCGCCCCCTCGGCATGGCGGGTGGGTGCGACCTGATCGGGCATGGGCAATCTCTGCGGGTCCGTGGCCTGGACAAGACGCGCCTCCGTGCACATCAAGACAGAAGCCGCGGACCCCGTCCGGGTTGCGTTCCACGCAACCCTCCGGCTTATCGGTAGACGATGTAGCGGATGATGTAGATCCCGCAGAGCAGCGTGCTGAGGACCACCCCGATCCTCACCGCCTGCTGGTCCGTGATCGGCGGCTCCCGGTTCAGCTTCGGAAGCCGCGACCGGCACCACAGGATGGGCACGGTCGCAAGCACGGTCAGGGCGAAGAAGTCGAAGAACCTCATGCCGCGATGCGGGCGATGGCCGCCGCCAGCCGCGCCGCCTCGGCCTCGGCGGCGGAAAGGCGCTCGCGTGTCTCCGTCACCACCTCCTCCTTGGCGCGGGTGGTGAAGTCGGGATTGGCCAGCTTGGTCGCGATCTTGCGCGCCTCGGCCTCGACCTTGGCATGCTCCTTCGCCAGGCGGGTGCGCTCGGCGGCGAGGTCCACCACCCCGGCGAGTGGCAGCATCACCGTCGCCTCGCCCACCACCGCCTGGGCCACGCCCTCGGGCGCCGGGCCTTCGAGCGGGGTCACCTCCGTGGCACGGGCCAGGCGCCGGATCGGGTCAATCCAGCGGGCGGCGCGGGCCAGCGACTCCGCGCTCGCGCCCTGCACCAGGAGCGGCACGGTGATGGAGGGGGGCACGTTCACCTCCGCGCGCACGGCGCGGACCTCGGAGATGAAGCCCACCAGCCAATTCAACTCCGCCCGGGCCTCTTCGGCCCCCATGACAGCGACGGGCTCCGGCCAAGGGGTGCGGATCAGGCTGCCCTCCGGCCCGTAGCCGAAGTGGTCCCACAGCTCCTCGGTCACATAGGGCATGACCGGATGGGCAAGGCGCAGAATAAGGCCGAGCACATGTTGGGCCGCCCCCTTCGCCTCGTCCTTTTCCGCTCCGTCGGGTCCCATCAGCGCAGGCTTCGCCAACTCCAGGAACCAGTCGCAGAAGCTGCCCCAGGTGAAGCGGTAGAGGACGGCCGCATAGTCATCGAGGCGGTAGGCCTCCAACGCAGAGGTCGCCTCGGCGACGGCCGCATTGCCGGCATCGATGATCCAGCGCGCGAGCGGGGTGGCGGCGGCCATCGGGCTGAAGGAGGCGTCCGGCGCGATGCCGTTCATCTCGCAGAAGCGGGCGGCGTTCCACAGCTTGGTGACGAAGGCGCGGTTGCTTTCCACCTTCTGCCGGCCAAGCCGCACGTCGCGCCCGGGGCCCGCGAAGGAGGCCAGGGTGAAGCGCAGGGCGTCGGCGCCATAGGCATCCGCCAGCTCCAGCGGATCCATGACATTGCCCTTGGACTTGGACATCTTCTGCCCGCGCTCGTCGCGCACGAGGCCGTGGATGTTCACCACCTTGAAGGGCACGTCGCCCATGAAGTGGATCCCCAGCATCATCATCCGGGCGACCCAGAAGAAGATGATGTCGAAGCCCGTCACCAGCACGTCGCCGGGATAGTAGCGCTCAAGCTCCGGCGTCTGGCGCGGCCAGCCCAGGGTCGAGAAGGGCCAGAGCCCGGAGCTGAACCAGGTGTCCAGCACGTCCGGATCGCGGGTGAGCGGCAGGTCCTGACCGTAATGTGCGCGGGCGGCGGCCTCGGCCTCGCCTTCAGTGCGCTCCACGAAGACCTGCCCGTCCGGCCCGTACCAGGCGGGAATCTGGTGGCCCCACCAGAGCTGACGGGAGACGCACCAGGGCTGGATGTCGCGCATCCAGGCGAAGAAAGTGTTCTCCCACTGCTTCGGCACGAACTGTGTGCGGCCCTGCTCCACCGCCTCGATGGCCGGCTTCGCGAGCGTCGCGGCATCGGCATACCACTGCCAGGTCAGGCGCGGCTCGATAGGCACTCCGGAGCGGTCGCCATGCGGCACGGCATGGGTGTGCGGCTCGATCTGCTCGATCAGCTCCAGCCTTTCGAGCTCGGCCAGCACGGCCTTGCGGGCCTCGAAGCGGTCCAGCCCGGCAAGGGAGGACAGCACCTCGGGCTCGGCAACGCCGGGGATGGCGCGGATTTCCGCCTCGATCTCGGCGAGGATGACGCGCCCCTCCGGGTCCAGCACAGTCGGCGAGGGCAGGTCGTGGCGGCGGGCAACCTCGAAGTCGTTGAAGTCATGGGCGGGGGTGATCTTCACCGCGCCCGAGCCTTTCTCCGGGTCCGAATACTCATCGGCCACCACGGGGATTCGGCGCCCGACTATCGGCAGGGTCACGAACTTGCCGATAAGGTCCTGGAAGCGCTCATCGCCGGGATTCACCGCCACGGCGGTGTCCCCCAGCATCGTCTCAGGACGGGTCGTCGCCACAACCAGGAAGCGGCCGGGCTGGCCCTCCACCGGGTAGCGCAGGTGCCAGAGATTGCCCTTCACCTCGCGGCTCTCGACCTCGAGGTCCGAAATAGCGGTTTGGAACTTCACGTCCCAGTTCACCAGCCGCCGATCGCGGTACATCAGGCCCTGGCGGTGCAGGGTCACGAAGACCTCCCGCACTGCCTCGGACAGGCCCTCGTCCATGGTGAAGCGCTCACGCGACCAGTCGAGGCTTGCGCCCATGCGGCGCAGCTGGCGGGTGATGGTGCCGCCGCTCTCGGCCTTCCATTGCCAGACGCGGTCGAGGAATGCCTCGCGGCCCATCTCGCGCCGGTCCTTGCCCTCGGAGGCGAGCAGGCGTTCCACCACCATCTGGGTGGCGATGCCGGCATGGTCCGTTCCGGGCTGCCACAGCGCGTCCCGGCCCTGCATCCGGCGGAAGCGGATCAGCGTGTCCTGGATGGTGACGTCCAGGGCGTGGCCGACATGCAGGCTGCCCGTGACATTGGGCGGCGGAATCATGATGGTGAAGGGCTTGGCGGCCGAGGCCGGGTTCGCCGTGAAGGCGCCGGCGCCTTCCCAGCCTTCGTACAGGCGCGGCTCAAAGCCGGCGGGCGAGAGCGTCTTGTCGAGCATGGGCGGAGGCTTGGCGGGGGGGGCGCCGCCCGTCAAGTGGAGATGCCCCTGCCCTGCCCTGATCCCGGCGCAGGCCCCGCGCCGGTTATCCCAGGGAGCGGCTGACCACCCGTTCGATCTCGGCCCGCACAAGCCGCTCCATGAGCGCCGGCAAATGTGTATCCAGCCACTCCTTCAGGAGGGGCCGGATCTCCTCCCGCACCACATCCTCGATCGACGGGCCAGCGCGATGGACCGGCGCGGCCCGTTCCGCGGCAACCGTACGGGCCAACTGGCCGAGCAAGGCCGCGGCCGCGGCGGCCGTTGCAGGCGCCACCAATCCCTCATCCACTACCGGCGCCGCAGCGGGCGCAGGTGCCGGAACTGCGGGCTCGGGCGCCGAGGCCGGGAGCTCCGGGGGCGTAGCGGGAGCTTCGGTCCTCACGGAAGCAGGCGCGGGCGGCAGCTCCACCTGGGCCGGATGGGCGGGAGCGGCAGGTGCCTGCGCCCTCGACGGCACCTCGGCCATGGCGTCCACCCGAGGCACCGGAGGGGTGGGAGCCGGCGGCTCCGGCGCGACGACGAGCATCGCCTCCGTCAACTCCAGGGGCTCGGGCTCCGGGAGCGGAGCCGGGCGGGCCTGCGGCTTCGCGGCCGCCGGCTCCGCCTCCTCCTCGTTCAGGATCTTTCTGATGGAGGCGAGGATGTCCTCCATCGACGGGTCCTGACCCGGGGTGGCGGCGCCGGACATGCGGTGCTCCTTCAATCAGCCCGGCAGTCCACCGGGCGCGGTTTCGCAATCAGTCCCGGACGGCCTAGGGCGCGGCATAGTCGCCAAGGCCGGCCCAGCGGTCACGCACGGCGCGGTAATAGGCTTCCTGGTCGTAAAGGGCGACCGGCAGGGCAAGGTCCCGCGCGGTCAGCCGGCCCACGGCCTGGGCGACGGAATGGCTGGCCGTGACCACATTGGCCAGGGCGCGCACGAGCGAGACGCGGGCGTTCAGCAACTCCTGCTCCGCATTCAGCACGTCGAGCGTGGTGCGGCTGCCGACCACGGCCTCGCGCTGCACGCCATCCAGCGCGATTTCGGCGGCGCGGATCTGGGAGCGGACACTGTCGACCGTGGCGCGGGCGCTCACCAGCGTTTCCCAGGCCTGGGAAGCCTGCTGGGAAGCGGTCCGGCGCTGGTCGTCCACCACCTGACGCAGCCGGTTCGCGTCCTGCCGGGCTTGCCGGACGGCGGCATATTCGGCGCCACCCTGATAGAGCGGAACGGTCAGGGTGGCGGTGAGGCTCTCGCCCGTGATGCGGGTGCCAGCCGACTGCTGGTTATCGTTGCGGAAGGCCTGGGCCTGCAGGCTGGCCTGGGGCAGCAGGGCGGAAAGCTGCACGTCGATGAAGTCGCGGCCGGCAGCCTCGTCGAACAATGCCGCGACCACGGCCGGGTTGTTCAGTGCCGCCACCTGCATGGCGTCCTGCCCGCTGCGCACCGCGGGGCGAAGTGGCTGCGGGGCGGTCATGCGGGTTGGCGCGAGGCCGACGACGCGCTGGAAGGTGGAGCGTGCGATCTGCAGCTGGCCTTCCGAATCGGCGCGGGCCGCGCGGGAGCCGGCAAGGCGCGACTCGGCCTGGGCGACATCGGTGCGGGTGATCTCGCCAACCCGGAAGCGCTCATTCGTCGCATCCAGCTGGCGCTGCAGCACCTGCACGTTGTTGACGTTGAGGCGCACTTCCTCCTGGAAGCGGATGACATTCACATAGGCCGAGACGGTGTCCTGCAGCACTTGCTGCTCTGCTGCGAGCAGGCGCGCGCGCTGGGCGAGGACCTGGTTTTCCGCCCGCCGGGTCGCGGCAACGGTGCGCCCGCCGCGATAGAGCGGCTGGGTAACGGTGGCGGCGACGCTGCCGACGGGGCGGTCCTGATCGGTCGTGACGCCGATCCGGCGCCCGTTCGCCAGGGTGGTGCGGGACCGGATGCTGCCATCCGTATAGCCGGCGCTGCCGGAGAGGCTGACCGTTGGGCGCCAACCGGCCAGGGCCTGCGGCACGTTCTCATCCACCACGCGCAACTGGGCGCGTGCAGTCGCGAGGGTGGGGTTGTTGGCGTAGGTCTGCGCCAACGCCTCCTGCAGCGTCTGCGCCGCTGCCGGCGCGATTCCGGCGGCCAGAGCGACGCCCGCCACGGCCGTGGCGAGGAGGCTGTATCGGAGGCGCGCGAGAGAGGCGGGCGTGCGGGTCATCGGCTGCGATCCTCGAACCGCCGGCAGCGCCGCGGGGCGCAATGCCGGCCACGTGATTCCTATTGCCACCGATCTTAGCCCGGTCCCCCATCGCGGGGCCAGGATACCGGCGAAAGCCTTTCGGAAGCGTTGCCCCGGTGCATCCCGGGGCGAAGCTTCCGTCCGACGGGGTCCTTCAGACGAACCGAAAGGCCGGCTTCGGCGTGAAGGCCGGCAGCAGCGTTCCGCGCACGTCGAAGGCGTCAACCACGCTGAGATGCCCGCCGACCCGCCGACCGATGATGGCGGAACCCGCCTCCCCCGGCTCGCGGCGGATGGCGACCAGCCGGCCGCCCTCGGCCAGTTGCTCGACCAGGGCGGGCGGCACGGCAGGAACCGCCCCCTCGATCACGATCAACTCGTAGGGCGCGCCCTCCGGGAAGCCCGTGGCGGGGTTGCCGACCTGCTGCCGCACGGAGCCGGCGGGCAGGCCGGAGCTTGCCAGGGCGGGCCCGGCCAGCTCGAGCAGCGCCTTGTCGTCCTCCACCGCCACCACCTGGCAGCCCATATGCGCCAGCAGCGCGGCGCCATAGCCCGTGCCGGAGGCCAGGACGAGCACCCGCTCCGCCGCGCCAGGCGCCGCGAGCTGCAGCAGCCGCGCAATCACCATCGGCTGGAGCAGCACGCGCCCGCCGCCAAGAGCCAGGTCCTCGTCGCTCAAGGCGCGCACCCGGAGGGCCGCCGGCACGAAGAACTCGCGCGGCACCTCCTGCATCGCCAGAAGGATCCGCGGATCCGTCACCCGGTTGGGCTTCACCTGCCCGTCCACCATGCGCCTGCGCGCCTCGGCGTAGTCCATGCCGCCCGCTGCCCCATTCACTGAACCGGGCGGTATATAGGCTCAGCACGCCCGGCTTGGAAACACGGGCTGGGCGGGTTGACCCGCCGCGCCGGGGAGGCGATATCCGCCCGGCGTGCCGGCCCGATGGCAGAATGGTGATGCAACGGACTGCAAATCCGTGAATGTGGGTTCGATTCCCGCTCGGGCCTCCATCGCGTTTCTTTCCAAATCACCCCTTGCGGGATTGGGAAGGCCGCGGTATCCGGCGCGCCCCGCTACGGTTTGGCGGGACGCTGATCCCCGATAGCTCAGCTGGTAGAGCACGCGACTGTTAATCGCTAGGTCGTTGGTTCGAGTCCAACTCGGGGAGCCACTTCATGGAGGGGGATGCGCCGCAAGGCGTATCCCCCTTTCCATTCTCAGCGCTTTTCTCAGCCCTCCCCCTCCACCAGCACCTGCACCCGCCCGGCGGCGTAGCAGGCCAGGGTGAAGTCCACCGGCCGGCCCTCGGGGTCACAGTTCAGTGCCTCGCTCACCAGCACGGGGCGCCCGCGTGCCTGCTGCAGCCGGTGCGCCTCCTCGGCATTAGGCAGGCGGGCCGTGATCCGGGTGCGGGCCCGGCAGTAGTCCCGCACGCCACAGGCCGCCAGCGCCGCGGTGATGGAGGCGTTCGTCCGCAGCGCTGCCTCGGCCGCCGCGAATCGCGGCAACGGAAAGTGATGCACCCCGATCACCACCGGGCGCCCATCCGCCAGCCCCAGCCGCTCCGCCCGCAGCACCGGCCTGTTGCGGCGGATATCCAGCGCCTCGGCAACCACGGCCTCGGCTGGCACCGGCCCCAGGCGCAGGATCACGCCCGCCGGCTCCCGCCCCTGGGCGCGCATGGTCTCGGAGAAGCGGGTACGGCCGTGCAGCGGGTAATCCAGCACCTCTGAGGCAACGAAGCTGCCGCGCCCCTGTTCCGTCCGGATCAGGCCGCGCAGTTCCAGTTCGTCCAGTGCCCGACGGATGGTGTGGCGGTTCACGCCGAATCGGGTGGAGAGGCTGCCCTCGCTCGGCAGGCGCTCCTCCGGCGCGTGGGCGCCCTGGACAATCGCCGACTCCAGCGCGCCCGCGATCTGGCGCCAGAGGGCCACGCCGCACTCCCGATCGAGGACGATGCGGTCGAGGACCATGGTCATGGGGCCACCTCCATGATCCAAAGGTTAGCGAGGCGTCGCGGAACCTGTCTAGACATCTATCCCGATGCGTTAAGTCTCGGTGACGGATGCCGCGGGAGGCTTGCCCTGGCGCATGGCTCGGGCAGAAGGGGGTGCATGAGCGAAGAGACGATCCTGACCAATGCCCGCCTCGTCTTCCCGGACAGGGTCGAGACAGGCACCTTGGTGGTGCGGGACGGGCTGATCGCCGAGGTCTCCACCGGCTGCAGCGCCGCCCCTGGCGCAATCGACCTGCAGGAGGACCACCTGATTCCCGGCGTGGTCGACGTCCATACCGATAACCTCGAGCGGCAGGTGATGCCGCGGAGCATGGCGCGCTGGCCCTCTGTCTCGGCCTTCCTGTCGCATGACTCGCAGGTGGCCGCGGCGGGGGTGACGACGGTTCTGGATGCGCTCTGCCTCGGCGACCTCGGCTTCGATGAGAGTCGGCTCCGTACGGCGCGGGACGGGGTGCGGGATCTCGGCGCGCTGACCGAGGCCGGGGTTCTGAAGACCGACCACCTGCTGCACCTGCGCTGCGAACTGCCGGCAAAGGACATGCTGCCGATGCTGGAGGAGTACCACAACCACCCGCTGCTACGGATGGTCAGCCTGATGGACCACACGCCGGGCGTGGGCCAGTACATCGACCCTGCCCGCTACCGGGCCATGCGCGTGAAGGGCGGCGGGGTGCCGGAGGCGGTGGAGCGCCGGATGGCTGAACTGACCGCGCAGCGCGAGGTCGTCGGCATTCCCAACCGCCGGGCGCTCCTGGCCCTCTTCGAGGGGCGCGACGTGCCCCTGGCCACCCATGACGACTGGGATGCCGAAATTGTGGCCCGCAACGCGGCGGACGGCATCCTGATCAGCGAGTTCCCGGTGAACATCGAGGCGGCCCGGGCCGCCAGGGCGCATGGCATGGCGGTGATCGCCGGCGCGCCCAATCTCGTCCGGGGAGGTAGCCATTCCGGCAATGTCTCGGTGGCCGAGCTGGCGCGGGAAGGGCTGGTGGACATCATCGCCTCGGATTACGTGCCACCCGCCATGATCGAGGCTGCCTGGAAGCTCGCCGCGGTCGCCGGCATGGACTTGCCCAGCGCCGTGGCAACGATCACCGACAACCCGGCCCGCTCGCTCGGCCTGCTGGACCGCGGGAGGATCGCGCCGGGCCTGCGGGCCGATCTCGTGCATGTGCAGGAATTTGGCGACATGCCGGTGGTTCGGCAGGTGTGGCGTGGCGGGGCACGCATCGCGTGACGGGCGCCCTTTCCCCTGCCCGCGCGGCGCTCTACTGGGCGCCGACGTTGGAGGACCCGCTCCACCGCCTGGGCAGCCAATGGCTCGGGCGCGATGCGGAGACCGGCGCCTCGCTCGCCCAACCCGATATTGCCGGCGAGGATCTGCCCGCCCTGACAGCCGATCCACGCGGCTACGGGCTGCATGCAACGCTCAAGCCCCCCTTCCGCCTGGCGGGCAGCTATGCGGCGCTGCGGGCCGATGCGGCGGAACTGGCCGCGGCCACCGCGCCCTTCGACCTGCCGCCACTGGAGATCGCTTCGCTGGACGGCTTCCTCGCCCTGCGCGAAGCCGTCCCCTGTGCCGCCTTGCAGGCCCTGGCCGATGCCTGCGTGGCGACACTGGATGTGCATCGCCTGCCGCCGGATACGGCGGAGATCGCGCGCCGCCGGCCGGAGCGCCTCTCCCCGGCCGGGCGGTTTAACCTGAACCGCTGGGGCTATCCGCATGTCTTCGGGACCTGGTTCTTCCATGTGACGCTGACCCGGCGCCTGACGCCGGAGCAGGATGCGCGGGTCCGCCCGGCGGCGACGTCCTTCCTCGGCGGGGCCGCCGCCCGGCCCCGGCGCGTGACGGAGCTTTGCCTCTTCACCCAGGCCGGCCCCGGCGCGCCCTTCCTCGTGGCCGAGCGCCTGCCCCTCGGCGGCTAGACCCCGCCCCCTTTCCTCCCGGCGACGCCGGCGGCAAGAGTGGGGCGGGCACGCGCCACTGCGAGGCCCGGCATGACAGGCCTGGCCCGCCGAGATCAGGCGGCGAGGGCATGCGGGAGGGAAGCGGCATGCAGACCATGAATGACGAACACCAGGAACTGCGCGACGCCGTCCGCGCCCTCTGCGCCGAGTTCCCCGCCGAATACCATCGCAAGATTGATGCGGAACGCGGCTATCCCGAAGCCTTCGTCGACGCGCTGACCAAGGCCGGCTGGCTCGCGGCGCTGATCCCGGAGGAATATGGCGGCTCGGGCCTCGGCCTCACCGAGGCCTCCATCATCATGGAGGAGATCAACCGCTCCGGCGGCAATTCGGGCGCTTGCCACGGCCAGATGTACAACATGGGTACGCTGCTGCGGCACGGCTCGGCCGAGCAGAAGCAGCGCTACCTGCCCAAGATCGCGACCGGCGAGCTGCGCTTGCAATCCATGGGCGTGACCGAGCCGACCACGGGCACGGATACGACGAAGATCAAGACGACGGCGGTGCGCAAGGGCGACCGCTACGTCATCAACGGCCAGAAGGTCTGGATCTCCCGTATCCGACATTCCGAGCTGATGATCCTGCTGGCGCGTACGACGCCGCTGGCCGAGGTGAAGAAGAAGTCGGAGGGCATGTCGATCTTCCTGGTCGACCTGCGGGACGCGATCGGCAAGGGCATGACCGTCCGTCCGATCGAGAACATGGTGAACCACGAGACGAACGAGCTGTTCTTCGACAACCTCGAGATCCCGGCCGAGAACCTGATCGGCGAGGAAGGGCGCGGGTTCAAGTACATCCTCGACGGGCTGAATGCCGAGCGCACACTGATCGCTGCCGAATGCATCGGCGACGGCTACTGGTTCATCGACAAGGTCGTTCCTTATGTGAAGGAGCGCGTCGTCTTCGGCCGCCCCATTGGGCAGAACCAAGGCGTGCAGTTCCCGATCGCGGAGTCCTACATCGAAATCGAGGCCGCCAACCTCATGCGCTTCGAGGCCTGTCGGCTGTTCGATGCGCACCAGCCCTGCGGCGCGCAGGCCAACATGGCGAAGTACCTGGCCGCCAAGGCTTCCTGGGAAGCGGCAAATGCCTGCCTGCAGTTCCACGGCGGCTTCGGATTCGCGCATGAGTACGATGTGGAGCGCAAGTTCCGCGAGACGCGGCTCTATCAGGTGGCGCCGATCAGCACGAACCTGATCCTGAGTTATGTCGCCGAGCACATCCTCGGCCTGCCGCGCAGCTTCTGACGGAGGGCGGACCATGGCCGGATCGAAGCCGCTGGCGGGGCTGCTCGTCGTCTCGATGGAACAGGCGGTCGCCGCCCCCTATTGCGCCGGGCGGCTTGCCGATGCCGGCGCGCGCGTCATCAAGATCGAGCGCGCGGAAGGCGATTTTGCGCGGGGCTACGACACCGCGGCCAGGGGATTGTCGAGCTATTTCGTCTGGCTCAACCGCGGCAAGGAAAGCGTCGTCCTCGACATCAAGCAGGCCGAGGACCTGGCGCTTCTCCATCGCATGGTCGCGAAGGCGGATGTGTTCATCCAGAACCTCGCGCCCGGCGCCGCGGGGCGCGCGGGCTTTGGCAGCGCCGATTTGCGCGCCCGGCATCCACGCCTGATCACCGTGGACATCTCCGGCTATGGCGAGAGCGGCGAATACGCCTCGATGAAGGCCTATGACCTGCTGGTGCAGGCCGAAAGCGGGCTCTGCGGCGTCACTGGCCGACCGGAAGGGCCGGGACGCGTCGGCGTCTCGGTCTGCGACATCGCCTGCGGCATGAACGCGCATTCCGCCGTGCTTGAGGCGCTGCTCGAGCGCGGCATCACCGGGCGCGGCAAGGGTATCGCCGTCTCCCTCTTCGACGGCATGGCGGATTGGATGAACGTGCCGCTGCTCTACTACGAGGGCACCGGCAAGGTGCCGGCCCGCGTCGGCCTTGCCCATCCCTCCATCTGCCCCTATGGCGCCTTCGGCACGGCGGATGGCTCGCAGGTCCTGATTTCGATCCAGAACGAGCGCGAATGGGCGGATTTCTGCGCACGCTTCCTGGGAGAGCCGGATCTTCCGAAGCAGGAGGGCTTCCGCAGCAATGTCGAGCGCGTGGCGAACCGCCCGAAGGTGGATGCCCATGTCGCCGCCCATTTCGCGGCGCTGACCCGCGAGGAATGCGCCACCAGACTGAAGGCGGCGAAGACCGCCTTCGGGTTCGTCAACGACCTCGACGCCTTTTCGCACCACCCCGCCCTGCGGCGCGTGACGCTGGAGACGCCCGGCGGGCCAGTGTCCGCGGCGGCGCCAGCCGCGGTGTTTAGTGACGGGGCGCGGGAACTTGGCCCGGTGCCGGCCCTCGGCGCCCATACCGACAGCATCCGAGCGGAGTTCGCGACATGAGCAGCACGGCCGTCACTCCCCTGTTCGTCCCCGGCAACCGGCCCGAGCGCTTCGCCAAGGCTGCCGCCTCGGGCGCCGATGCGGTGATTATCGACCTCGAGGACGCGGTGGCCCCCGAGGAGAAGGAAGCCGCGCGGCGCGCGGCGGCCGCGGTGGCGCTGGAGGGAATCGAGGTCCTCGTGCGGATCAACGCCGCCGGCACGCCCTGGCACGCCGAGGACCTCGCCGCACTTGCCTCCGCCCGGATCGCAGGGATCATCCTGCCCAAGGCGGAAGACCCGGCCACTCTCGCCGCCATCCGGGCCGCACTCGGGGATGGCCGTGCCGTGATCGCCCTGGTGGAGTCGGCACGCGGGCTCGCCGCGGCGCGGGAACTGGCTCGCGGTGCTGCGCGCCTGGCCTTTGGCTCCATCGATTTCGCCGCCGACCTCGGCTGCGCCCACACGCGGAGCGCGCTGCTAATGGCGCGGCTCGAGCTGGTCCTCGCGTCCCGCCTGGCCGGCATTGCCGCGCCGATCGACGGGGTGACTGCCACCATCAGTGACGACACGCTGACCGAGGCGGACGCGCGGCACGCGGCCGAGTTAGGCTTCGGCGGTAAGCTCTGCATCCATCCGCGGCAGGTCGCGCCGGCGCTGCGCGGCTTTGCTCCGGATGCGGAGGAAGTGGAATGGGCCCGCAAGGTCATCGCGGCGGGCGGCGAAGGCGCTGTCGCGGTTGGTGGCATGATGATCGATGCGCCCGTGCGAATCCGGGCGGAGCGCATCCTGTCGCGGGCGGGCTGAGCAGCCCGCCCGCGCGGGGCTTCAGTGCTTGGACTTTTCGGCTGCGGCGCGGATCTGCGTCACCGTCTGCCGGTTCGTGATCTGCTCCGGGCTCATCCGCACCTCGATGACCGCCGGCTTGCCGCTGGCGCGTGCGCGGCGGAAGGCCGGAACCAGCTCGTCCGTCGCCGTCACCACCTCACCATGACCGCCGAACGCCTCGATGAACTTGGCGAAGTCGGGGTTGGTCAGCTGCGTGCCGGAGACGCGACCGGGATAGTGGCGCTCCTGATACATGCGGATGGTGCCATACTGGCCGTTGTTCACCACAATCACGACGGGCGCGACGCCTGAGTGGAAGGCCGTGGCGATCTCCTGGCCGGTCATCAGGAAGCCGCCATCGCCGACGAAGCTCAGCACAAGGCGGTCGCGGAAGGTAATCGCGGCCCCAATGCCGGAGGGCACGGAATAGCCCATGGCGCCATTCGTCGGGCCGAGGAAGTCCTGGCCTTCGCGAACCGACATGAAGCGCTGCGGCCAGGTGGCGAAATTGCCGGCATCCACGGTGAAGATGGTGTCAGACGGGAGCTCCGCTTCCAGCGCCTGCAGGGCCTTCGCGAAGTTCAGTGGTCCCTCGTAATCCGGCGCGGCAACGCTCGCCTCGCGGCCCGCGCGCAGCTTGCGGGTCCAGTCGCCCCAGGGACGTGGCTTGCCGGGGGCGGCGTCGCGCAGCGCCAGGGCGAAGGCGTTGAGATCGGTTGTGATGCCGAGCAGCGGGCGGAATACGCGGCCGATCTCGGCAGGATCCGGATGGACCTGCACGATCGGGCTCGTCTGCCCGGCCGGGAACAGGGTGTAGCCCTGGCTGGTCGCCTCGCCGAGGCGGCTGCCGATGGCAATGACGAGGTCCGACTCCTTCACCCGCGCGACGAGACCCGGATCGGTCCCAACCCCGAGATCGCCGGCGAAGTTCGGAGATGAGCCATCGAACAGGCCCAGGCGCCGGAAGCCGACCGCGACCGGCAGGTCATGCGCGAGGCAGAAGTCGCGAATCGCGGCCTTGCCCTCCGCCGACCAGGCCGTGCCGCCAAGAACCACCACCGGGCGCTGGGCGCCGTCCAGCAACTCCAGCAGGCGCGGGATGGCACCGGGGGCTGGATGAGCCGGCAGGGTCGGGGCAGCGCCGATATCCGGCACCTCAACCACCGACTTCTGCATCTCCTCGCTGATCGCCACCACGACCGGGCCGGGCCGGCCACTACGCGCCACGTCGAAGGCGCGGGCCATCAGCTCGGGGATTCGGGCGGCATCGTCGATCTGGGTCACCCACTTGGCCAGGGGCGAGAACATCCGGCGGTAGTCCACCTCCTGGAAGGTGTCGCGGTCCGTCTCGGAGAACGGGATCTGGCCGACGATCAGCACCAGCGGGGTGCTGTCCTGCATGGCCACATGCACGCCGATGCTCGCATGGCAGGCACCGGGGCCGCGGGTGACAATGGCGACGCCCGGCTTTCCAGTGAGCTTGCCATGTGCCTCCGCCATATGGACGGCGCCGGCCTCGAAGCGGCAAGTGACCAACTCGACCCGGTCCCGCACCTCATAGAGGCCGTCCAGCAGGTCGAGGAAGGACTCGCCGGGCACGGAGAAGGCGTGGGTAACGCCCTGCGCGACCAGCGCATCGGCCAGCAGCTGGCCCCCCGTGCGCGCCCCCGGTTTCCGGGTGATGCTGCCATCCATTGCTTATGTCTCCGCCCCGTCGAAAGGGGGCGAAGACTAGGCCGGATGGGCGGCCGCGTCACTCCGCCGGAGCGGGATGATGCGGCGCAGGATGATGCGGGGCTGCGCCACGCGCCTCCAACTCCCGCAGCTTGGCCGCGATGGAGCCGACCGGCCGGGTATAGGGCGCCAGCAACAGGTAGAGGGCCGGCACCGCGTAGAGGGTCACGAAGGTGGACAGGCTGACGCCGCCGACGATCACGATGCCAAGCGCCTGCCGGCTTTCGGCCCCGGCGCCACTGGCGATGGCCAGCGGCACCGAGCCCAGAACGATGGCGATGGAGGTCATCAGGATAGGCCGCAGCCGTACCACCGAGGCTTCCAGCACCGCGTCATGCACATTGCGGCCCTGGTCGCGCAACTGGTTGGCAAATTCCACGACGAGGATGCCGTTCTTCGCCATCAGCCCGATCAGCATCACCATGCCGATCTGGCTGAAGATATTCAGCGACTGCCCCGTGAGGTGCAGCGCCAGCAGCCCGCCCGTCACCGCCAGCGGGGTGGAGAGCAGGATGATGAAGGGGTGGATGAAGCTCTCGAACTGCGCGGCAAGGACCAGGAAGACGACGAGCAGCGCCATGGCGAAGGTGATCGCGAGGCTGCCCGACGATTCGCGGAACTCCAGGCTTTGCCCGCGATAGGATATGCGGGCATCCGGCGGCAGCACCTCCCGCGCCAGCGCATCCAAATAGTCCAGCGCCTCGCCCAGCGAGTAGCCCGGGGCGGGCGTCGCGCTGATGGTCATGGCGCGAACCCGGTCCTCGCGGAACAGGGATTGCGGCCGGGCGCGCTCGCTCAGCACCACTAGGTTGGATAGCGGCACCAATCCGCCGCTCATGGTGCGGACGAAGATGTTCTGCAGGTCATAGGGCGTGCCGCGGTCGCCATCCCGTGCCTGGAGGAGGATTTTGTACTCCTCGCCGGCCTCGACATAGGTGCCGACCTCGCGCGAACCGAGCATGGTCTCGATGGTCCGGCCCACCGCCTGGATGGAGACGCCGAGATCGGCCGCCTTGCGGCGGTCCACCTGGACTCGGAGCTCCGGCTTGGTCTCCTTGAAGTTGCTGTCCAGGTTCAACAGGTTCCGGTTGGCCGAGGCGCGCTCGAGGAAGAGGTCACGCCACTGCAGCAGCGAATCGTAGTCCGGCCCGCCGATGACGAATTGCACCGGCGGCTGGATACCGCGCTGGCCGAGGCTGGGCGGGTTCAGTGGGAAGATGCGCGCGCCAGGGATGGCGCTCAGGCGTGGCATCAGCTCCTGGACGATCGCCTGCTGCTTGCGGGTCCGGGACTCCCAGCCGTTCAGCCGGACGAACATCGTGGCCTGATTGCCCTGGGGTGGACGCTGGAAGCCGCCGACGGTGGCGAAAACCACCAACGCCTCGCCGTTGCGTAGATACTCGTCCGTGATCCGCTCCACCCGCTGCACCTGCTCGATCGTGTAGGGGAATGAGGCGCCCTCAGGTCCCGTGACGGGGATAAGGATGCTGGCGCGGTCCTCCACTGGGGTGAATTCCTTGGGCAGCGCCTGGAACAGCGCGACGGCCAGGAGGCAGAGCAGCGCCACCCCGGCCAGCACCAGGTAAGGTACCCGCATCGTGTGGCGGAGCGACCAGCGCAGGGCGCCGTTCATGCCGAGGAAGAAGGGCTCGGTCCAGCGGATCAGCCGGGTGTCACCCTGATGCTCCTTGAGAAGCTTCGAGCACATCATCGGCGTGAGGGTGAGCGCGACCAGCCCGGAGAACAGCACCGATGCGGCGAGGGCAAAGCCGAATTCACTGAACAACCGGCCGGTGTTGCCCCCCATGAAGGAGAGCGGCAGGAACACCGCCACCAGCACCAGCGTCGTCGCGATCACCGCGAAGGCGATCTCCCGCGACCCGCGGATAGAGGCGAGCAGCACCGGTTCGCCCTCTTCCACGCGGCGGTGGATGTTTTCCAGCACCACGATGGCGTCGTCCACCACCAGCCCGATCGCCAGCACCAGCCCGAGCAGGGTCAGCACGTTCAGCGAGAAGCCCATCGCCGACATGGCGATGAAGGATGCGATGATCGAAACGGGAATGGCGACTGCCGGGATGATCGTGGCCCGGAAGGAGCGCAGGAAAACGAAGATGACGATCACCACCAGGACCAGGGCGGTGACCAGGGCGTGCTCCACCTCATAGATCGACTGGGCGATGAAGATGCTCTCGTCATAGCCGATCTGGGTGTTGATGCCTTCGGGCAGCGTCGCCTTGATCCGCTCCACCTCGGCCTTAACCCCGGCGGCGACCGACAGAGTGTTGGCGGTGGATTGGCGCTGGATGCCGAGGCCCACGCCCGCAACACCATTAATCCGGTATTCGCCGCGCGTCGTCTCGGGCGCGACCTCGACCCGGGCCACGTCACCCAGCAGCACCTGGGCGGTGCCGCCACGGGTCAGCACGACCTCCCGAAACTGCTCGGGCCGGGACATGCGGGTATCGGTGCGGACCGTCAGCTCGCGCTGGCTGCTCTCGATGCGGCCACCCGGCAGTTCGAGGTTCTCGCGCACGATCGCGTCCTCGATGTCCTGCACGGTCAGGCCGCGGGCGGCCAGCGCCTGGCGGTCCAGCCAGATGCGCATGGCGTATTTGCGCTCGCCCTGGATGAGCACGTCGGCCACGCCATCCACGATCGCCAGCCGGTCCTTGAAGCGCCGGGAGGCGATCTCGGTCAGCTCCATGCCGTTATAGAGGTTCGAGGTGAGCGCGATCCAGAGAATGGGGCGACTGTCGCCGTCGACCTTCGCGACGATGGGCGTCTCGGCCTGGTCCGGCAGGCGGGAGAGCGCACGGGCCACGCGGTCGCGCACGTCATTGGCAGCGGCATCGACGTCGCGGGTCAGGCGGAATTCGAGCGTGACGACGCTGCGCTCATCGCGCGAGAAGGAGGTGAGGGTCTTGATCCCCTCGATGCCCGCCACTGCCGACTCGATCAGCTCCGTGATCTGCGTGTCCACCACGCCAGCGGACGCACCGGTATAGGTGGTGGTGATGGAGACGATCGGCGGATCGATCGCGGGGTACTCCCGCACCGGCAGCTTGAAGAGGGCCACCATGCCGAGCACCACCAGCAGCAGGCTGATGACGGTGGCGAAGACCGGCCGTTTGATGGAGACGTCGCTGAGGACCACGGCCCCCTCCCCTCAGCTCGTCGGCCGGGTCAGCGTTTCCGTAATCCGCACCGGCAGATTGTTCCGCAGCCGCTGGATGCCGCGCACCACCACCAGGTCGGACGCCGCCACGCCGCGCACCACCTCCACCTCTCCGGAGAGGCGCTGCCCAAGCGTGACCTCGACGCGCTGCGCGCGGTCGTCCCGCACCACGAAGACGAAGGCGCGCTCACCCACCGGGTCGAGCGCCTCCTCCGGGATCATCAGCGCGTCGTCGCGCGTCTGGAGGTTCAGCTCGATGTTCAGGAACAGGCCGGGACGCAGCGCCTCGTCGGGGTTGTCGAACTCGCTGATCAGCCGGACCGAACGGGTGGCCGGATCGATGCGTGTGTCGGCGACGGTGACCGTGCCCTGAAAGCGGCGGTCCCCATAGGCGGCACTGCGGGCGGAGACGATGCTGCCGGGTTGAACGCGGGCGACATAAACTTCTGGCACTGAGAACTCGACGCGAACGCGCGAGATGTCGTCGAGCGTCGTCACCAGCGTACCCGGCTGCACCAGGGCGCCGAGGCTCACCGAGCGCAGGCCGACCCGCCCCGCGAAAGGGGCCGTGACGCGCGTGTCGTCGAGCCGGGCCTGGACTTGCCGGACCCGCCCCTCGGCGCCTCGGGCGGCGGCCTGGAGCGTATCCACCCGCTGTTCCGCGACGACGCCAGAGGACAGGCGCTGGGCGCGCTGAAGCTGGCTGCGGGCGTCGTCCAGCAAGGCACGCGCCTGATCCATCTCGGCGCGCAGCGCGGCGTCGTCGAGCACGATCAGCGTCTCCCCCGCTGGCACGCGCTGGCCTTCCTGAAAGCGGATGGCACTGACGATGCCCGGAGTCTTTGCGGTGATCGTCACCGCCTCACGGGCGCGTACCGTGCCGACGCTCTCGGCGCGCTCGATCACCGTGCCTGTGCGGACTGGTGAAACCGCCACGTTCACCGGGCCAGCCGGCGCGACGGCGGCGGCGGCGTTGCGCTTCTCCAGGCCGAGCAGAGCCATCGGGCGGGGCAGGCCAGCCTCGCCCCCATAGATCTGCCAGGCCGCTCCTGCACTTGCCAGAAGCGCCAAGACGACGAGCTGCGTACGCTTGCGCATCAATCCGTCCAAAAGAACGCTCGCATTCTCGCGATTGAAGCCGCATTCCGCAATCGGAATCGAAAGATGTTGCGGCGCCTTCATCTAACGCATGGCGCACAGAAACGATCAGCGGGGCCGGATTGGAACGATCGGTCATCCGGGCTTGGAAGCCCGGGCCGGCGGCGCCATCCTCCGAGCCTTATTGGAGCAGGCTGCGCATGAAAGCGATCTTCGTCATGATCAAGTGTGAGATGGGGGCGGCCTACCGGGTGGCCCGGGAGATGGCCGACAGCATTCCTGAGCTGTCCGAAATGCACTCCACCAGCGGGCAGTACGACCTCCTGGGCAAGTTCTACCTCGAACCGGACCAGGACATCGGACTTTTCGTCGTCGAGCGCGTGCAAGGCGTACATGGGGTCAAGGACACCTACACGCTTCAGACCTTCAACGCCTTTTCTGGCGCGCGGGCCTGAGCCCGGACCTGAGCCCAGACCCGTGGCGGTCTCCCCGCCATGAAATGACCTTCATGTCGCCGCGGCCTGCCCCGGACCTGCCGCGCGGGCGCCACGGAAGGCGCCCATCTCTGGTGGCATCGGAGGTCCCACCCCATGAAGGTCCGCTTGCTTCCCGCCCTTGCCCTCGGCGCCGCCCTCGCGACCGCCGGCTGCCAGAACCCTGACGGCTCCACGGACTGGGGCAGCACCCTGGCCCTCGGCGCCGGCCTCGGCCTGGCTGCCGGTGTTGTAGCCGCAGCCGCAAGCGATCAGGGCGACTACCGGCAACCCCGGCGGCGGGGCCACGGTTCCTACGGTGGCTACGATCGGGGCGGTTATGGCCGGCCCTACGCCCAGGGTTACGGGAGAAGCTGGCGATGAAAACGCGTCTCGCGGTGCTCGCGGTCACCGGGCTCGCGCTCGGCGGCTGCTACGGTCCCTATGGAGAGCCGAATGTGGCAGGCAGCGCCCTGGTGGGCGCCGGTGTCGGCGCGGCGGCCGGTGCGGCCATCGCCTCCGGCCCGGCCTATTACGCGCCGCCGCCGCCGGTCTATTACGCGCCGCCACCGGTCTACTACGCGCCTCAGCCACGCTACGGGTATGGCTACGGCTACGGTCATTATCCCCGCGGCCATTACCGCCGCTGGTAACCACTCGGGCCGGGGCAGTTCACCCCCCGGCCCCACTGCGCGTCACAGCGCGCCCGCGGTCACCTGGCCCCACTCAGCCAGAACCGCCTCCGGCGGCAGGCGGCCTTCGAACCAGAGGCTGGCCGCCACGCGGGACATGGCGGCGCCATCATGCCCGATATGCGGCACCGTAACCCGCTTCCAGTTGAAGGGCAGGCCGCGGCGCACGGCCTCAGCCTTCCCGGCCTCGAAATAGGTCAGGGCGCGGGCGAAGCGGTGCGGGCCCTGGGCGATCGCCTCGGGTTGCGAGGGCAGGCTCGGCCCGCTCGTCGCGACATCGGCCTCGCCGGACAGGATGGTCATCGGGAAGGCGAGGAGGCGCGCCAGATCGGCCTCCCCCGCGCCGATGCCACCCAGCCCCTCCGGGAATGGCCGATCAAGATCCGGGAGGGAAAACCAGCCCGGATTTCCGACCATGGCCGCCTCGAAGACGTCCGACGGCTCCGTCGAAAGCAGGCGGTGCAGGAATTGGCCGCCAGCGGAATGCCCGAAGATCAGCGCCTTCTGCCGCGTCATCAGCCCGGCGTCGCGCAGTGCCGCCACCACCCGCGCCGGGATCCGGTAGCCCCTCCATTCCGGTTGGCGCAGCGTGCCGTCCCCGGCCAGGACGAACCCGTTGTTGTAGGTTTCCGGGGTGGGAAACAGGTTCGCCGGGAAGGTGGGCGCCACGATGAGCAGCTTGTGCCGCTCGGCAGCCTCGATCCAGAAGTCGCGATACTCGTCGCCGTTGCGCCCCATTCCATGCATGACGAGCACCGCCTGCCCATCCGTCCGCCAGCCCTCCGGGTGATAGGCGTGGAGGGTCACGGGCCGGGTCGGGTCGCCCGCCGGATCAGCGAAGACGATGGAAGCGCGGCCAGGCCGTGAGAGGACTTCGGCAAGTTGGGGGGCGAAGGACATGTCTGGATCCGGTCTGATGGCATCCGGCGGGACATGCCGCCGGCGAGGAGGGCGCTCTGCCGCCTGTGCGGCGAGCGGCAGGAAAGCGCCGGCGGCCACCAGCCGCCGGCGCGAAGGCGTCATTCGGCTGTGACCTCGGCGGCCATGGTGGTCTGGTCGACCCGGCCGGGATAGCGGAAGCCGCGGCGGCTGGCCCAGGTCGCGCTCTCGAAGTGGATTGGCGCGACGGGCATGCGCTCGATCGCCATGCGCCCGGCCGCCTGCAACAGCGTGGCGCGGGCGGCGGGGTCCATGGTGCTGGCCGCCTCCTGCACCGTCCGGTCGAAATCGGGGTCCGACCAGCCGCCGTAATTGCTGCTGCCGAAACCGCGGGCCGGGTCGGTGCTGGCAAGCCAGAGTTGGAGGAAGAGCAGCGTCTCGGCGGCATCCGCCGACCAGCCGCCCATGGCCACGGAGAATTCCCGCCTTGCCCGCCGTGTGAAGAAGGTGGCGCTCGGCACTGTCTCCAACTCCACCTTCACCCCGATGCGCTGCCAGTACTGGGCAATGGCCTGAGCAAGCCTGGCGTCATTGACGTAGCGGTTGTTGGTCGCGTGGAAGGTGAGGCTGAAGCCCTGGGGAAAGCCGGCTTCGGCCAACAGAGCGCGGGCACGGGCAGGGTCGTAGGGCAGCACGGGCAGGCCGGGGATGGTTCCGGCCATGCCGTCCGGCAGGAACTGCGCCGCCGGAACCGCCACCTCATCCATGACGCGGCTGGTCAGGGCTTTCCGGTCGATGGCGAGGGACAGGGCCTGCCTCACCCGCGCGTCGCGCAAGGGGTTGGGACCGGTGCCGCCCTGCACGAAGGGACTTGGGCTGCGGGCCGCGTCGAACTGCAGGAAGATCAGTCGCGTGGTGGGCGATGCCGCCACATGAAGCCCGGCGTTCTGCCGCAGGCGCGCGAGGTCGGCTGTGTTTGGCGCCTCGATCAGGTCGTGATCCCCCGCCAGCAGCCCGGCGAGGCGCGGGCCGGCGGCGGTGACGGGGGTGAGCCGGACGGTCGCCCAATGCGGCTTCTCGCCCCAATAGCCATCGAAACGTGCCAGCTCGACCGGGCCGCCGCGCGTGTAGGACAACAGCCGGTAGGGACCTGTCCCGATGGCGGCGCTGCTGTCGTTGAACTGCTGCGCCGTGGGCCAGGCGCCTTGCAGGCCGCATTGCTGGTTGGCCTGGAAGTCCAGCGTCCCGGCCGGCACCAGGCGGCGCGGGATGATGGCGAGGTTGGTCAGGTCGCTCGGCAGCAACGGCGCCGGGCTGCGGGTGACGATCCGCACCGTCATCGCATCCGGGGCCTCCACCCGCTCGAAGCCGCGCACATAGCGGGAGAAGGACTGGGTGACCTCGCCCTCGTTGTTGCGGATGCGGCAGAAGCTGGCGACCACGTCCTCGGCGGTGAACGCGCTTCCGTCATGGAAGGCCACCCCCGGGCGCAGGTGAAAGAGCCAGCTCGTGTCGCTCTCCCGCTCCCAGCGCGTCGCGAGACCGGGGACGACGGAGAGGTCCGGCGCCGTCTCGGTCAGGCCGTTGAAGAGGTGGCCACGAAGCGTGGTGTTGGGTGTCAGCCCGTATTGATGCGGGTCGGCGGAGGTGGTTTCCCCCGCCATGGCGATCCGCAGGTTCTGCGCCACCGCCGGCGCGGCCGCCATGGAAGTGGCCCAAGCGGCGGAGGCGGCGATCAGCGCGGAGACAAGGTGGCGGCGCATGTTGCGTTCCTCAGTCGAAGCCCAGGAAGCCCGGCATGCCGGAGATGGGGGGCGCCTTCGCCAGCGCCGCGATATCCGGCACCGGCCGGGCCAGCTCGGCATCGCCGGCCACGGCAGCCTCGATCGCAGCCGCCGCACGCAGCACCAGCTGGTCCCCGCCACGCGGGCCTACGATCTGCAGGCCGAAGGGCATGCCCTTCGCGTCCCGGCCCAGCGGAATGGAGATCGCCGGATGGCCGGTCAGCGTCACGATGTAGGCCATGGCAAGCCAGTGGAAGTAGGTGCGCGTCTTCTCGCCGTCGATTTCGGCCGGGAACAGCTCGGACCAGGGGCGCGGCGAGATGGTGATGGCCGGGGTGATGATCAGGTCCGTGCCGGCGGCGAAGAAGGCCTGCCAGCGCTGGTAGAGTTGGGTCTGCAGCACCCCCGCCCGCGCCACGTCCGCGGCCGAATAGCTGAGGCCCTCCGCCACGTTGGCGCGGACATTGGGGCCGACCTGGTCTGGCGTGTCGGCCACCTTCTTCGCATGGGCGGCGATGAAGCCAAGGGCGCGCAGGATCTCGAAGGCCTCGTTGGCGCCGGTGCAATCGGGCGTCGCCTGTTCGATGCCTGCGAAAAGCGGCTCCATCGCCGTGATGCGAGCGCGGAAGGCCTCGCGCACGGTCTTCTCCACCAGTGCAAGGCCGAAATCCTCCGTCGCCGCCACGCGCAGCGCCGAGAGGTCAAGCGGTGCGAGTGGGGTCCACATCTCCGGCAGCCCGCGCACCGGCTGTCCGGGGAGGGTATAGGCCAAGGGGTCACGGGGATCGTCGCCCGCCATGGCCGCCAGCAGCAGCGCCGCGTCCGGGGTATTCCGGGCCATCGGGCCGAGGACAGGCAGGTTCTGCCAGCCGAGCGGCCGGCGCTCCGTCGAGACGAGGCCCGGGCTCGGGCGGAATCCGACGATGCCGTTGAAAGCCGCCGGGTTGCGCAGCGAGCCGCCGGTGTCCGAGCCCGAGCAGATCGCGAACATCCCCGCCGCCAGCGCCGCACCGGAGCCGCCGGAGGAGCCGGCCGCCGAGCGGGTGGGATCATGCGGGTTGCCGGTCGCGCCATAGACGGCGTTGCGCGTGTTGGCGCCGGCACCGAATTCCGGCGTGTTCGTCTTGGCGGTGATGATCGCCCCGGCCGCGCGGATGCGGCCCACGGAGCTGGTATCGGCCTTGGGCACGTTGTCTCGGAACAGCGGGCTGCCGAAGGTGGTGACGAGCCCCTCCGTCTCCTCCAGGTCCTTGATGCCGATGGGAAGGCCGTGCAGCAGGCCGAGCTTGTCGCCCCGCATCACCGCCGCCTCCGCCGCGCGCGCCGTGGCGCGGGCACGATCCTCGTCCATGGCGACGACGGCGTTGACGGCCGGGTTCACCGCCGCGATGCGTGCGAGGCAGGATTCCAGCAGCTCCACCGGGGAAAGCTTCCGGATCCCGATCAGCCTCCGGGCTTCGAGGGCGGTCAGGTCGCAAGGCTCGGTCATCGGCGGTCCCGGTCGGCGGTTGGTCTTCGGCGGTTGTTCTCAGGGGGGCCGCGGCCCGAAGGCCGCGGCCCCGGAGGGCCTAGTAGCCCATCGCGCAGCCGTCCTTGCGGGGGTCGGAACCGCCGATGAGGACGCCGCGCTCGCGGTCGATCAGGATGGCCTGGCCGCCACCATGCGGCTTCTTGATCAACTTCGGCTTATGGCCGAGGGCGGCCAGCTGGTCCCGAAGCTCAGGCGGCAGGCCGGTCTCGATTTCGACGTCGCGGTGGTTGGCGCCGACGCTCGGGAAGACGCGGGTCAGGTCCAGCGCCTCCTGCACGTCCATGCCGAACTGGAAGTGGTTCGCCAGGAACCAGCTCTGGCCCATCGGCTGGAAGTGCCCGCCCATGACGCCGTACGGCATGATCGCCTGGCCATCCTTCATCACCATGCCGGGGATGATGGTGTGCATCGGGCGCTTGCGTGGGGCGATGCAGTTCAGGTGGCCCTCCTCCAGCCGGAAGCCGAAGCCGCGGTTCTGCATCATCACGCCGGACTTCTCGGCCAGGATACCGGAGCCGAAGCCCTCGAAGAGGGAGTTGATGAAGGAGCAGGCATTCCCGTCACGGTCGACGACCGTGAGGTAGACCGTGTCCTTGTGCTTCTGCCAGTCGACATCGCCCGGCGGCGGCAGCTCCTCCATCGCCTCGTCGTCGCTGATCATGCCGCGCAGCTTCGTCAGGTAATCATCCGAGAGCAGCTTCGCGAGCGGCACCTCGACCTGCGAGGGATCGGCGAGGAAGGCGTCACGGTCCCGGTAGACCAGGCGCGCGGCCTCCAGGTGGCGGTGCAGGCGGGTGGCGGTCAGCGGCCCGCCCGGGTCGGGGAAGCCCTCGAGGATGCCGAGCAGCATCAGCACCAGCAGGCCCGAGCCATTGGGCGGGCACTGGAACACATCCATGCCCTGCCACTGGCGCGAAATCGGGTCGACGAAGTTGGCAACGTTCTGCCCCTCCGCGAAATCCTCCTCCGTGTGCAACCCGCCGGCGGCGCGCAGGGTGGCGACCATGTCGGCCGCGATCTCGCCGGTGTAGAAGGCGCGCGCGCCGTCCTTGGCGATGGCGCGCAGGGTCTTCGCCAGCTCGGGCTGGGTGAAGCGATCTCCGAAGGCATAGGGCTTGCCGTCCTTCAGGAAGCGCCGCGCCGTCTGCGGCTGCTTGGACAGCTTGGCCACGCTGTCCTCCCAATCCGCCGAGACGCGGGAGGAGACGGCGAAGCCTTCCTCTGCATAGCGAATGGCCGGCTGCAGGATCTGGTCCATCCCGAGCTTGCCATGGGCCTTGTTCAGCGCTTCCCAGGCGGAGATGGCGCCGGGCACCGTCACCGAATGGACCGAGGTGTTGACCATGGCGGTCAGGCCGGCGGCGCGCAGCGCCTCGGGCGTCGCGGCGGCCGGGGCGCGTCCGGAGCCGTTGATGGCGATCACCCCGCCCGAGGCAGGGGCGTAGAGGCAGAAGCAGTCGCCGCCGATGCCGGTGGATTGCGGCTCCACCACGCAGAGGGTCGCGCAGGCGGCGATGGCGCCGTCCAGCGCGTTGCCGCCCGCGCGCATGATATCGAGCGCCGCGAGGGTCGCCGCCGGCATGGAGGTGGCGGCCATCGCGTTGAGGGCCATGGCCGGGCTGCGGCCGGGAAGGTGAAGGTCACGCATCAGGTCGAACTAAGCCCCCGTCGATGAGCAGGCCCGCCCCCTTGGGTCGGCCAAGGCCGGGGGGCGAGGAAGAAGATTGCGCCCATCACGTCCTCGACGATCAGGATGCGTCCGAGGGGGATACGCCTGGATTGCCGAAGGCGAAAGGCGGGGGTGTTAAGGATTCCTTCGGCCGACTTTCCGGGAGGGTGCCGCCGGGTCTGCCGACGCCTTCCCACTCAGGAGGCATCGGCCCCGGGTCCGGCCCCCGCGGAGCCCCAAAAATGGGCCCGCGGCCGCTGCCGAAGCCGCGTTTCTTCCCTGGAATGTGACCTTTCACGAGGCCGGCGGGGACCTTGGAGCCCCCTGCCCTTCCGCCCCGGCTCCACCTCCGCTATGCGCCGGGGATGGAAGACGCGACGCCCGCCACCCTCGCCGAATTCGACCGCATCGACATCCGAGCCGGCACGGTGGTGGACGCCAAGCCCTTTCCCGAGGCGCGCAAGCCTTCCATCAAGCTCTGGGTCGATTTCGGTGAGGGGATCGGCGTCTGGCGCTCCTCCGCCCAGGTCACGGTGCATTACGCGCCCGAGACTCTGATCGGCCGGCAGGTGATGGCCGTGGTGAACTTCGCGCCGCGCCGGATCGCTGGTTTCGCGAGCGAGGTGCTGGTCCTTGGCGTCCCCGATGCGGAGGGCGCGGTCGTGCTGCTGCGTCCCGACCTGGCGGTGCCGAACGGCGCCCGGATGTTCTGAGAGGACCGCAATTCATGCCCCCGCGTTACTACACCGTCACCTGGGACCAGCTTCACCGCGATGCCAAGGCGCTGGCTTGGCGGCTGGTCGGCAAGGGGCCGGTTTCGGGCGGCTTCAGCGGCATCGTCGCCATCACGCGCGGCGGGCTGATCCCGGCCGCCATCGTGGCGCGTGAACTGGATTGCCGGCTGATCGAGAGCGTCTCCGTCATCACCTATGATGATGAAAAGAAGGGCGAGCCCATAGTCGCCAAGCCCCCGGTGGCGGCCGGGGACGGCACCGGCTGGCTGGTGCTGGATGACCTCGTGGACACAGGTACCACCGCCCGCGTGGTCCGGGCCATGCTGCCGGGCGCGCATTTCGCGACGATCTACGCGAAGCCCGCCGGCAAGCCCCTGGTGGATAGCTTCGTCACCGAGGTGAGCCAGGACACCTGGATCCTCTTCCCCTGGGACACCGAGCCGCAATTCGTCGCGCCGATCGCCCGCACGGCCGCCGGTGGAGCTGCCTAGAGCAGATCGTCCCTGTCCGCGAGCGTGATCCACCCGGCGGAACGGGCAACTCGCCGGAACGCTGGCGAAACGGTACAGACCGCCGCATGATTTGGGCCGCGAGCCGGCCGCACCTCGCGGTCCGGAGGGGGAATTCACCATGAGCGCCACGCCGCGGCCGATCGCCGCCATCCTGGATAGCCGCGTCTTCGGCGTGCTGATGCGGATCATCCTCACCCTTCCCTATTGGGCGAGCGGCCTTGTGAAGCTGGCGGATTTCAGCGGCGCCCAGGCCGAGATGGGCATGTTCGGCCTGCACCCGACCGCTCCCTTCGCTATTGCCGTCATCATCACCCAGCTGGTCGGCGCGGCGCTGGTCATCCATGGGCGCCACGCCTGGCTCGGCGCCGGGGCCCTGGCGGTCTTCACCCTGCTGACCATCCTCCTTGTCCATTCCTTCTGGACCAAGACCGGCGAGGCGGCGGTGATGACCATGCATGTGGCGGTGGAACATATCGGCATGTGCGGCGGCCTGGCCCTGGCCGCCATCCAGGCACATTGGGCGCGGCAGCATCGCTGAGCCGATGCAGGTTCAGCGCATTGCAGCCTTCTCGAATGGCGACTCGGGCGGAAATCCGGCCGGGGTGGTGATCGCCCCGGCACTGCCCGACGCGCCTGCCATGCAGGGCATCGCTGCGGAGGTCGGCTATTCCGAGACAGCCTTCGCCGCGCCCGAAGGCAATGGCTGGCGCGTGCGCTACTTCGCCCCGGCCATGGAGGTGCCGTTCTGCGGCCATGCAACGATCGCCCTCGGAGCGGCCCTCGCGCTGCGCCAGGGAGATGGGCGGTTTCCCCTGCGGCTGAACCAGGCGGAGATCACGGTAGAGGGCTGGCGGGAGGGAGGCCGGCTGCAGGCGGCGCTGCAGTCGCCGCCCACCACCAGCACGCCGGCCCGGGACGACCTGGTCGAACGTACCCTCTACCTTTTCGGGTGGGATGCATCGATGCTCGATTCGAGGATTCCGCCTTCCGTCGCCCAGGCCGGCGCGCGGCATTTGGTCCTTGCGCTGAGAGACCATGCCACGTTGCGGGACATGCACTACGCCATGGATGCCGGGCGCGCGCTGATGGAGGCAGAGGGACTGGTGACCATCGCCATCGTCCATTCCGCGGCACCGGATCTCTTCCATGCCCGCAACGCCTTCGCCGCGGGAGGCGTGGCGGAGGACCCGGCCACCGGCGCAGCGGCCGCGGCCCTGGGTGGCCTGTTGCGCGACATCGGCTGGCCGCATGGAGGTCGGATCACCATCCAACAGGGAGACGACATGGGCATGCCATCCCGTCTCCTGACCAGCATCCCGCATGGACAGGGTGTGTCGGTTCGCGTGTCCGGTCAGGCCCGGATCATGGCGGAGGTGGAGGGCTGAGCGCCCCTCAGGCAGCCAGTGGATCGTCCTTCGCCACCAGCACCTTGTCGACGCGGCGTCCGTCCATGTCCATGATCTCGAAGCGCCAACCGCCGAAGACGATCCGGTCGCCCTCCTTCGGCACGCGGCGCAACAGGGCCAGCATCAGCCCGGCCACCGTGTGGTAGCTGCCAGGCTGCGGCAGCACGGGAAGGTCCAGCCGGGCGCGCAGCTCGTCGCTCGGCATCATGCCGTCCAGCAACAGGCTACCGTCATGGCGCTCCACCGCCGGGCCAGCCCCGGCGGGTTGCGCCGCGGGGGCGCCCAACTCGCCAACGATGGCCTCTAGCAGGTCCGAGGCGGTCACCACCCCCTCGAAAGAGCCGTATTCATCCATCACCAAGGCTAGTCCGAGTGGATCCTGGCGAATCCGCTCCAGTGCATCGAGGGCGGAGAGGTTATCGGGAAGCACCATCGGCTGGCGCAGCACGCCCGCCACCGAGAGGGGCTGGCCGGAGAGCACCTGGTCGAGCAGATCCTTGGCGGCGGCGACGCCGACCACATTGTCCACCCTTCCGTCGGCCACGACGAATCGGTTGACCGTCTCGCCCTTCAGCTTCTCGGACACTTCTTCGGAGGTCGCGTTGCGGTCGAGCCAGGCGATCTCGGGGCGGGGCGTCATGAGGGCGCGGATCGGCTTATCAGCGAGACGGAGCACGCGCTCGATCATGTGGCGCTCCTCGGTCTCGAGCGCCCCGGCCTCGGCGCCCTCGGCCACCACCGCCTTGACCTCCTCTTCCGTCACGGACTGCTCAACCGAATGGTGGGCACCGAGCAGGCGGAGAACGAGGGCGGAGGAGGTGGACAGCACCCAGACAACGGGCGCCGAAACGCGCGAGAGCGCCGACATGGGACGGGCGACCAGCGCCGCGATTCGCTCAGGGTGCCGCAGCGCGAGTTGCTTCGGCACCAGCTCACCGAGGATCAGGGAGAGATAGGTGATCAGCACGACGACGATGACCAGCGCCGCCTCGGTGCCATAGGGTGCGACGAAGGGAATAGAGTCCAGCGCCGGCCCGAGGGTGGCCGAGAGCCGCGCGCCACCGAAGGTGCCGGCCAATACGCCGATGAGGGTGATGCCGACCTGCACCGTCGGCAGGAAGCGCTGCGGATCATCCGCCAATTCCATTGCCGTTCCGGCACCGACCGAGCCGGAGCGCTCCAGCGCCGTGAGGCGGGCGCGTCGCGAAGACACGATCGCGAGCTCGCTCATCGCGAAGACGCCGTTCAGCAGCACCAGCAGCAGGATGATGCCGATTTCCAGGAGCACCGACATGGTGTGGGGGAGATTCCTTTTCGTTCGATCGTGATGGGCGGGAGGCCAAAATAGCGCCTTGTCACCCGTCAGCCTAATCCGGACAGCGAGTCACGCCGCAGGGGCGTTCACGGCGTATTCCGCCGCTACGTACCGCGCCGCAATATTGCCCAGATTGGGCCGGACGGGCGCCTCAGCCAGGGGCCTTTATGGGATGGAGCGCAGAAGGCGCCCAGACCATGCCAGCTCGGATCGGCCGGGCGGTGGTCCGGGCCCTCGCGCCGGAGCCCTGCACGCGATGAACGCGCACGTTGCCCCGCGCCCGACCCCCGGTTCTTCGGCCGGACAGTCATTCCGGCCTGCCCCTTCGCGCCTGGCGCGCCAGCGTGGGACGCTGCTGGTGCTGGTCCTCGTGGCCCTGGCCCATCTGGGAAGCTGGTGGGTGCTGAATCGTCCTGTCGAAATGCCCGGCTTCCGCGGGCAGGTGAACGGCCTCGCCTTCGCGCCCTATCAGCGCGGCCAGAGCGCCGAAGGCAATAACTGGCCGACCGCCGACCAGATCGAAGGCGACCTGCGCAAGGTGGCCCCACTCACCCGCCACATCCGCACCTATGCGGCGCATGGCGGCATCGAACGCATCCCCGAGATCGCCTGGAACACGGGCCTCGACCTGAAGATCACCCTTGGCTCCTGGCTGGATAAGCGTCTCGACCGCAACGCAGCCGAGATTCGGCGCCTGGTGCAGATCGCGCGAGAGAGCCGCAACGTCGAGCGCGTGCTAGTCGGCAACGAGGCGGTGCTGCGCGGCGACGTCACCCCGGCGCAGATGGTCGGCTATATCGAACAGGTGCGGCGCCAGGTGCGCCAGCCCGTCTCCACCGCCGAGCCCTGGCACGTATGGATGGACCACCCGGAACTCGGCAATGCGGTCGACTACATCACCATCCACCTCCTTCCCTATTGGGAGGGGCTGCCGGTCGATGACGCGCTGCGTTTCATCATGGAGAAGTACGATGCCGTGCAGGCGCGCTTCCCCGGCAAGAAGATCGTGATCGGCGAGGTGGGCTGGCCCTCCGACGGCGTGGCCCAGGGCGCCGCCCGCGCCACCCGCGTGAACCAGGCGCTGTTCATGCGCAGCTTCTTCAACATCGCCGAACAGCGCGGCCTTGAATACTTCGTCATGGAAGCCTTCGACCAGCCGTGGAAGGTCTCATTCGAAGGCCGTGCCGCCGGCCACTGGGGCATGTATGACCTCGACCGGCACCAGAAGTGGCCGCTGACGGGGCCCGTGCAGGAGACGCCGGGCTGGCTTGGCTGGGCGCTCGGCGCGAGCCTTGCCGCCTTCCTCGCCACCTTCTTCTTTCTCTCCCGCCGGCCCGACATCCGCTGGCAGGGCAAGCTGATGCTGGCCGTGCTGTCCCAGGGCTTCGTCGCCCTTGGCACCTGCGTGGTGCTGGCGATGACCGAAACCTACATGTCCACCACCGCCGGCGTGGTCTGGAGCTTCCTGATCGCGGGCCAGGTGCTGCTGCTGGCGCTTCTGCTGTCGGATGGCTTCGAGCTGGCGGAGACGGTGTTCGGCCGGGTGAGCAAGCGCCGCTGGCCCGCCCTGCCCGCCACCGAGGGCGCGCGCCTGCCCAAGGTCTCGATCCACCTGCCGATCTGCAACGAGCCGCCGCACATGGTCCGCCAGACGCTCGATGCCCTGGCTGAGTTGGACTACCCGGAGTTCGAGGTGCTGGTGGTGGACAACAACACCACCGACCCGGCGATCTGGGAGCCGGTGGCCGAGCATTGCGCGCGCCTCGGTGCCCGCTTCCGCTTCTATCACCTTGGCAAGTGGCCCGGCTTCAAGGCGGGCGCGCTAAACTTCGCCCTGCGCGAGACGGCGCCGGATGCCGAGATCGTCGGCGTGATCGACAGTGACTATCTGGTCCGCCCGGACTGGCTGCGGCGGATGGTGCCCTTCTTCGATCGCCCCGAGGTAGGCTTCACGCAGAGCCCGCAGGACTACCGCGACGCCCATGGCGGTCTCTTCAAGCGGCTGATGTTCTGGGAGTATGCCGGGTTCTTCAAGGCGGGCATGGTCACGCGCAACGAGCGCAACGCCATCATCCAGCACGGCACCATGACGCTTATCCGCAAGTCCGCGATGGTGCAGGCGGCGGTGAACGGCAAGTTCTGGGCCGAGTGGTGCATCTGCGAGGACAGCGAGCTTGGTCTGCGCCTGATGCGCCAGGGCTGGGAGGCGGTGTACTGCCCGGACAGCATGGGCCGCGGCGTGATGCCGGACGACTTCTCGGCCTATCGCAAGCAGCGCCATCGCTGGGCCTTCGGCGCGGTGCAGATCGTGAAGGGCCATTGGCGCGCCCTGCTCAACCCCTTCGACCGCAGCCTGACCCAGGGCCAGCGCTTCCACTTCGTCATGGGCTGGATGCCCTGGCTGGGCGATGCGCTGGGGCTGGCCTTCGTGGTGGGCGGCCTCGTCTGGTCGGTGGGCCTGACGCTGATCCCGCTCACCCGCCTCTACCCGGCCATCGACCTCTTCGGCTTGCAGATCGCGACCGAGGGGCTGCGCACCGCGCTGGTCTCGCTGGGGCTGTCGGACGAGTTCCCGATTACTCTCTTCATGCTGCCGAGCCTCGGCCTCTTCGCCTTCAAGCTGGCGCAGATCTGGATGCTCTACAGCGCCCGCGTCTCCTGCGGCCCGCTCGACCGGCTAGGCGCGGCCCTGGGCGGCCTCGCGCTCACGCACACCATCGGCAAGGCGGTGTGGCAGGGCTTTTTCAAGCGCCGGGCGCATTTCGCCCGCACGCCGAAGATGGAGAACGCGCCCGCGCTGGTGCAGGGACTGCTGACGGCGCGGCAGGAAGGTGTCTTCCTGGCGCTGGTCTGGACGGCCGCCATCGGCATCACCGTCGCGCATCGCGGTGGCACTTGGGAGGCGATCCTCTGGACCGTCATCCTGCTGGTGCAGTCGGTGCCCTATCTGGCGGCGGTATCGATGGCTTTGATCGCGGCGATGCCGGCGACGCAGGTCGCGGTGCTGCCGGGAGCGGTGCCGGCGCAATCCACGGCCGGGCAGGTCGTGGCGCATAGCGAAGTCCAGTAGCGAGAAGGCATGACAGGAGCGGCCCGCGGGAGTGATCCCGCGGGCCGCTTCGCGTTTGGCCCCCCCGTGAGGCGGGGTTCAGAAGTGAACTTCGTTAACGCGGTTTCAAGATGCACGGTCACGGCACGCAGCGTTAAGCCTTCGCTTACCTTTTGCCGGAGCGATGTGCATGGCCGAGATTCTTCCCCTCACCCGCGGCCCGCAGGATCGGCTGCAAACCGCGCTGCGCCTCCTGTCCGTGGCGCAGGAGGAGCAGCGCGCCGCGCTTGGCGACTTCAGGGAGAGCCTCTATGCGCTGCGCGACACGACGGCGCGGCTGCAGGACAGCGTTCAAGGCCTGCGCCGCAACCTCGCCGCGACGGGCCGCGAACTCGAAACCACCCGTCAGACCGTGCGCAGCCTCCAGGCCACCGCCGCGAGCCTCTGATGGATCAGAGGGGACGGATATGGGTTGCGGAACGCATGACGGCCGGCAGGAAGCCGCAGGCCTCGTAGAAGGCGCCCGCCGCGGCCGGAGCACGCACGCGAATCATGCGGAATCCATGTGCCGTCGCCGCATCCGTGGCGGCCTCGATCAGGCCGCGGCCAATTCCGTATCCCCGATGCGGCGGAGCGACATAAAGCCGGCGCAGCCGCGCGACGGATTCCGTCTCTGAATAGGGGTCGACGCTCAGCCCGGCCATCCCGGCGAGAGCGCCATTCCGCCAGGCGGCGAACAGCGCCTCGCCTGAGGCGACGAAGCGGAGCGCGCCGCTGTTCCAGTCCTCCTCCAGCACGCGCAGCAGCTTCCAACCTTCGGCCAGGGCGGCATCCCGCAGCAGAGGGAAGCCAGCCGGAAGGGCGGTGACCCGTGCGACCCCGTTCTTCATCCGCCGCGATGGACGACGTGGAGCTTGTTGCCCTCCGGGTCACGAACATAGGCGCCGTAGTAATCAGGGGCGTAGCGCGTCCGCAGGCCGGGCGCGCCTTCATCCGTTCCGCCATGGGCCAGGGCGGCGGAATGGGCCGTATCCACCGCGGCGCGGCTGGGCGCCATGAAGGCAATCATGCAGCCATTGCCGGGGCTGGGCGGCTGTCCGTCAAAGGGTTCCTGCACGTCGAAGGTCGGGTGGTCCTCACCTGGCCGGTGGTAGGAGATCCCCTTCGGTCCCTCAACAGCATCTGGTCCGCGGACGAGGCCGAGCGGGAGCAAAACGGCATCGTAAAAGCGCGCCATTACATCCAGGTCCCGCGCCCCGACCATCACATGGCTGAACATCGCCTCACCTCGTCACGTCATTCGCTCCGGGACGAAGGCGCAGGCCCGGCCGAAGGTTGCGGAAGGGAAGCGTGGCCGGATCGGCCACCACTGGGCCAGGGGCGGCCACCACCAGCACGCGCTCGGCGATTGGCTGAAAATCGGCGCGGAAATGCACGCTGGACTTTACCACCACGATCCGCTCTTCCGAGGGCTCGATGCCAATATGGCGGAAGAGGGCGAGGTCATAGGCCTGCATCTTGCGGCTGGTGACGATCACCCGCACGCCACCGATAGCGATCAGCGCCGAAGGCCCGAGATCCGCAGGATTGCCCCCGGCCATCGCCCCCGTGCAGGTGAAACGCCCATTGGAGAGCCGCAGCACCCGCGCCGTCACCTCAAGCGGTGCGCCATCGCTTTTGCCGCCGAGCTTGAGGGAGAGCGTCGCCCCCTCCCCGGCCACATGGCACGCCTTGGCGCTCTCAGCATCGTTGATGGAGCCGACCACGGCCTTGCGGGCACCTTGCCGGACCAGCTCGGCCAGGAGGCCGGTGGTGTCGCCATGGCCGCCGCCGCCGGGGTTGTCCTGCGTGTCCGCCAGGATGACGGGTTTGCTGCCGTTAGCCTTCATGGCCTCCGCTACGGCACGCCCGGCCGGCAGAATCTCCCCGGCGAAGTCGCGCTCACGGCGGTTGATCAGGGCGAGGAACTCGTCGGCGGCGGCGTCCGCGGCCGCTTGGTCCGCGGCATAGGCGGCGAGTGCCATGCCGCAGCCCGGGAAATCCGCATAGGGAAAGCCGAAGCAGAAGGCGAGCTCGGTGACGCCGTGCCGCGTCGCGATGCGCTCGCGTTCGGCATAGACCTCGCTCATCGGCGGCACCAGCGTGCACTGGCTGGTGATGGGCAGCCAGAAATCCACTTGGCGGTAGGCGCGGGCGAAGGGCCTGCCGCGGCGAATTCGCTCCACCAGCAGGCGCATGGCGCGGGCGCCAGCCTGCTTCATGTCCACATGCGGATAGGTGCGGAAGGGTGCCACGGCATCCGAGCGCTCCACCATCGCGGCGGTCAGGTTGCAGTGCGGGTCCAGGCTGCAGACGATCGGCATGTCCGGCCCGGCCAGGGCACGCACGCGTCGCAGCAGCTCGCCCTCGGCGTCCGGGAAGTCCTCCGCGACCATGGCGCCGTGCAGGTCGAGATAGATGCCGTCGAGCGGACCTTCGGTGAGTGCCGCCGAAAGGTCTGAGACGATCCAGGCGGCGACGCGTTCGAACGCCTCGGGCACCACTGGACCGGCAGGGTTCGCGAAGGCCCAGGAGAGCGGCGCGATGTGGATGCCGCTGCGCTCGGCCGCCGCGATGGCACCGGCCGAGGGAACACCGGTGTTGCGCAGCCCGTCCAGCAGGGTGGCAGGACGCTGCGGCGCAGGCCAGCCGCCCGGTTCCGCGAAGTCCTTCCAAAGGGTGGGAACCGGCGCGAAGGAATGGCTTTCATGCATGAAGCCGCCAAGGGCGATTCGCATGGTCTTCAGCCCTTCGCCAGGCCGGCGGTGGCGACCACCGCATCGGCCAGGACGAGCAGCCCCGCCTCCGCCTGCTGCGGCGTGATGCTCTCCGCCTCGTTATGGCTGATCCCGCCAAGGCAAGGGGTGAAGATCAGGATGCTGGGCACGCGGCGCGCGGCATAGACGGCATCATGGCCAATGCCGGTCGGAAGATCGCGGAAGCTGATGCCGCGCGCCTCGGCCGCGTCCCGCACGTGTTGCGCCAGGTTCGGGTCAAAGGGCGTCTGCGGGAAGGCCCAGAAGGGGGTGACCTCAATTGCCAGGCCACGCTCGGCAGCCAGCGCGGCGGCGCGGCTGCGAAGCGCGTCGGCCATCCGGTCCAGCGCGGCCTCATCACCATGCCGCAGGTCCACGCTGAACACGGTGCGTGAGGGCACCACATTACGGCTCGAAGGCTCGACGGCGATCTGTCCCACCGTCGCACGCCCGTCTCCGCCGGCTTCCAGAGCGATGGCTTCCAGCGCCTGGATCAGCACGGCGGCGGCGATCAAAGCATCGCGGCGATGCGCCATGGTGCCGCCGGCATGGGATTCCTCCCCCGTCACCGTCACGGTGAACCATTGCTGGGCGAGAGCATGGGTCACCACACCAATGTTCAGCCCCTCACGCTCGAGGATGGTGCCCTGCTCGATATGCAGCTCGAAATAGGCTTCCAGGTTCCGCAACGCGGCGGGATCAGCCTCGCCGACCCAGCCGATCTCCTTCAGGGCATCCCCGAAGCGAATGCCCTCGGGATCAAGCGTGTCGAGCACCTGCTGCTCGGAGAAGGCGCCCATGACGGCGCCGCTGCCCATCATGGGGGGCGAGAAGCGCGCGCCCTCCTCATTGGTCCAGTTGATCAGCATGATGGGCGCCTCGGTCTCGGTGCCCGACTCATGCAGGGCGCGCATCACCTCAAGCCCCGCGAGCACGCCCAGTACGCCATCGAACTTGCCGCCCGTGGGCTGGGTGTCGAGATGGCTGCCGATAGCGACGGGCTTGCGCGACGGGTCTCGTCCCGGACGGAGCAGCGCCATGTTGCCGAGGCGGTCGGTCGTGAGGGTCAGTCCGACCTCGGCGCCCCAGCGGGCGAGCAGCGCGCGGCCCTCGCCGTCCAGTGCCGTGAGCGTCTGCCGGTTGCAGCCGCCCTTCGGCGTGGCGCCGATCCTCGCCATTTCCATCAGCGAATCCCAGAGCCGCGCCCCGGAAAAAGGAATGTTGCTCATGCCACCTTCTCCACGCCGCACCACTCGGCCATCAGCAGCGCAATGCTGCGCGTGATGTCATGCATCGAGGCGAGCGAGACGCTTTCATCGATGCCGTGGATTTCCTGCGCATCCGGGCCGAAGCAGGCGACCGGCGTATCCTGATACAGCGTGAAGAAGCGACCATCCGTCAGGCCCGTGGCGGGGTATTCGCGCAACTCGCTGCCCGAGACCTCGGCATAGGATCGGCGCGCGAGGCGGCAGATCTCGCTCTCCATGTCGAAGGCGCAGGGATCGGCCATGAAGCCCTTGAACTCCAGCTTCACCTGCGTGCCGCGCAGCGCCGCATCGCCCGCCGCCTCGGCCACGATCCGCTCAATGTCTGCCCTGGTGCGGGCCGCGCTGTAGCCGAGCATGACACCGACACGAAGCCCGATCCGCGCGCGGGTGGGCACGCTGCTGTTCCATTCGCCACCCTCGACGGTGCCGAGGTTGACGTTCACCGGGTGGTTCACGCCACGGAAGGCCGCGTGGATGTTCTCGGCGCGGTTACGCTCATTCTCGTAATCCTTGAAGCGCCGCGCGATGTGCATGGCCGCCTCGATGGCGTTGATGCCCGCATGCATGTCCCGCACATGGGTCGGGCGCCCTGTGACCGTGACCCAGGCCCAGACCACGCCCACCTCGGCGGAATACATGGCGGCCATGGAAGGGCCGGGCTCCGGGATCACCACCCCATCGGTGCGCGGCATGGCGAGCATGGTGGCCAGGGCGCCGTTGCCGCTGCACTCCTCCTCGATCACCGCCTGCATCTGCACCGGGGCGGCCGGCTGCAACCCGGCGAGCTTCAGGGCCTGAAAGGCGGTGAGGTAGGAGACGATCCCCGCCTTCATGTCCCCCGCGCCGCGCCCATACATGCGCCCGTCCCGGACCGAGGGCTCGTAAGGCGGCGTGATCCAGAGATCGGCCGCACCCTCCGGCACCACGTCCACATGCCCCTGCAGCGCCAGACTGCGGCCCTTCACCTCCCGCGGGGTGTGGATGGCGGCGACGTTGTCGCGGCCCTCATAGGAGATGAGCGGGGGGGAGAAGCCCGGATGGTCCTTCAGCGCCTCCGGCTCAGTCGGGATGCGGCGCGGGGTGAGGCCGAGGGATTCGTAGTTCGCGGCCATGAGGTCCAGCACCCCGGCCTCCTTCCCCAGGGTGGAATCGCAGCGTACCAGGGCGGCAAGGCGGTCCACCGCCGCCCCTTCCAGGGCCGCCACCGCATCGAGGATCGCACGCTTCGCACCAGGGTCGAGTGGGGTCATGGAACATCCTGCGTCGCAATAGAGGGGCGCAGGCTACTCGCTCCGGCAGCCGTGTCGAGGCGCGTGGACAAGGTTCCGGCACGCCCATAGGGTCTATTCCCATGCAGGCCTTCGACCATCCGCTGGAGTCGGCGCATGCGCCGCAATTCTTCCTCATGCGCGGCGTGCTGCGCCCGAATTTCGAGATCCCGGCCCGGGCGGCCGCCCTGCGGGAGGGGCTGAAGGCCCTGGGCATCGCGCCCGACACCCCTGCCCTGGCCGACCGGGCATTGCTGGAGCGCATCCACGCCCCGGACTACCTGGACTGGCTTCGGGACGGACCCGCGGAATGGGCCTCGGCGCCCGATGCGGGGCCGGAGATCGTCGCGAACATTCACCCCTCCCCGGAGATGCTCGCCCAGGGCGCGCGGCCTTCGAGCAAGGCCGCCGGCAAGGCGGGCTGGTACACGGCGGACACGGCCTGCCCGGTCGGGCCCGGCACCTGGCAGGCGGCAACCGCCGCCGCCGGCTGCGCCCTGGCCGCCGCCGCGGTGGCAGCCAGGGGCGGCACGGCCTATGCGCTGTGCCGGCCACCGGGCCACCATGCCTATGCCGCGCGGGCGGGCGGGCATTGCTACGTGAATAACGCGGCCCTGGCGGCACAGGCATTGCGGGATGCCGGCGTGGCACGGGTGGCGGTGCTGGACATCGACAGCCATCACGGCAACGGCACCCAGGGCATCTTTTGGTCCCGGGCCGACGTGCTCACCGTTTCCATCCATGCCGATCCCAATTCCTATTATCCCTGGTTCGTCGGCCATGAAGCGGAGGCCGGTGCAGGGACCGGCGCGGGCTTCAACCTCAACCTGCCGCTGCCCATGGGCACCGGCGACGAGCACTGGCTTGAAGCCGTGGCCGCCGGCATCGCACGCGTCCGGGCCTTCGGGGCCGAGGCGCTGGTGCTGTCCCTGGGCTTCGACGCATCGGAGCACGAGCCGCTGGCGGCGCTGCGTGTGACCGCGGACGGTTTTTCGCGTGCCGGGGCCGCGATCGCCGCCCTGGGCCTGCCGACGGCGATCATTCAGGAGGGCGGCTACAACACGGAGGTCATCGGCGGGTTGCTGGCGCGCTTCCTGGGAGAATGGCGCGGGTGAGCCTCGCCCGAGTCACGACCTTCTCCTTCCAGGGTATCGAGGCAGTTCCGGTCGAGGTGCAGGTGCAGGTGGCTTCCGGCCTGCCCGCCTTCACCGTGGTCGGTCTGCCGAACAAGGCGGTGGGTGAAAGCCGGGAGCGGGTGCGCGCCGTGCTCTCCGTACTCGGCCTCTCCCTGCCGCCGAAGCGCATCCTGGTGAACCTCGCCCCGGCAGACCTGGTGAAGGAAGGCAGCCATTTCGACCTGCCCATCGCCCTCGGCCTGCTCGGCGCCATGGAGGTCATCCCCCCCGACGAGTTGGCGCACTTCGCCGCCATGGGGGAGTTGGCGCTGGACGGCAGCATCCAGCCCGTGGCCGGCGTGCTGCCGGCCGCCCTGGCCTGCGGCGAGCGGGAGCTGGGGCTGGTCTGCCCTGCTGCCCAGGGCGCGGAGGCCAGCTGGGCCGGCGCCACGGAGGCATTGGCTGCGCCCGACCTCCGTTCGCTGATCGCGCATTTCCAGGGACGGCAGGCGCTTGGCCCGCCGGCGCCCCCACTGCGGCGACGGCCGAGCCGCGTGGCCCCTGCCTCTCGGAGGTGCGCGGGCAGGAAAGCGCCAAGCGCGCGCTGGAGATCGCCGCGGCGGGATCCCACAACCTCCTGATGATCGGGCCGCCGGGCTCGGGCAAGTCCATGCTCGCCGCGCGGCTGCCAGGGCTGCTGCCGGATCTCTCGCCGATGGAAGCGCTGGAGGTCAGCCTCGTCCGCTCGGTCGCGGGCGGGCTGGAATCCGGCCGGATCAGCGCTCGCCCGCCCTTCCGGGACCCGCACCACTCCGCCTCCCAGGCGGCGCTCACGGGCGGCGGCCCCCGTGCTCGCCCTGGGGAGGTCAGTCTCGCGCATCGCGGCGTGCTCTTCCTCGACGAATTGCCGGAATTCCCCCGTCCCGCGCTGGAGGCGTTGCGCCAGCCGCTGGAGAGCGGGCGCGTGACCGTCAGCCGGGCGGCGGCCCATGTCTCCTACCCGGCGCGTGTGCAGCTCGTCGCCGCGATGAACCCGTGCCGCTGCGGCTATCTTGGCGATGCCGCGCGCGAATGCGGCCAAGCCCCCCGCTGTGGAGAGTCCTATCAGGGCAAGCTGTCCGGCCCGCTGATCGACCGGATCGACCTGACCATCGAGGTGCAGCCCATCCCGCCCCGCGAGCTGGCCCGGGCGCCGGCGGGGGAGACGAGCGCCACCACCGCCACACGCGTGGCCACCGCCCGCACACTGCAACGGACCCGCTACGAGGGGCTCGGCTTCGCTACCAATGCCGAGGCCCCGATCCAGGCGATCCGGGACGGATTCGCGCCGGAAGCGCTGGCCCTTGCCGAGACGGCGTCGGAGCGGCTCGGCCTGTCGAACCGCGGCTTCACGCGCACGCTGAGGGTCGCGCGCAGCATCGCCGACCTTGCGGGAGAAGACATGGTCGGGCGGGCCCATGTCGCGGAGGCGCTGAGCTTCCGGCACCGCAAGCCGGGCGGATGAACCGGCCGCCGGCGGAGGCGATCAGGCCGGGAGGGGCCGGGTGTCGTCCACCACGCGCCCGTCATTCGGCAGCGTGCCGGGTGGCACCAGCTCTACCTCGCCCCGCAGCCGTGTGACGGCCTGAAGCGCCGCCGCCAGTCGCTCGCGAAGCCCCGCATCCTCCGCCGCCTCCGCACGCAGCACCATTCGGTCGCGTCCTTGCTCTTCCGCCACGACCAGGCGCAGGCGGCCGAGACCGGGGCATTGCCGCGCCACCTCCGCCACCATTTCCGGCCGAACGAAGAGTCCGCGCACCTTGGTGGCTTGGTCGGCCCGCCCCATCCAGCCGCGGATGCGGCCATTGGTGCGGCCGCAAGGGCTGGTGCCGGGCAGGAAGGCCGACAGGTCGCCGGTCGCGAAGCGGATCAGCGGATAGGCGTCATCGAAAACGGTCACCACCACCTCGCCGACCTCGCCTTGCGGCACGGGGTCGCCTGTGCCGGGGCGGACGATCTCGACGATGACCTCCTCATCGAGGATCAGCCCCTCGCGTGCCTCGCTTTCATAGGCGATCACGCCGCATTCGGCGGTGGCGTAGGATTGCAGCACGGTCAGCCCGCGATCCGCATAGAACTGCCGCAGCCCCGGCAGGTAGGCGCCGCCCGAGACATGACCGAGGCGGAGCGCGGAAACATCCAGGCCCAACTCATCCGCACGTTCCAGGATGGTCCTCAGGAAATCCGGCGTGCCCGAATAGGCGCGCGGCCGCAGGTGCGCCATGGCGCGCGCCTGCGCCTCGGTGTTGCCCGTCCCGGCCGGGATGACCGGACAGCCGAGAGCGCGTGCCCCGCCTTCCAGCATGAATCCGGCCGGGGTGAAGTGGTAGGCGAAACAGTTCTGCATCACGTCGCCGGCGCGAAGCCCGGTGGCATGCAGGGCGCGGGCGAAGCGGAAGGTATCCACCCCCTGCCCTTGCGGCTCGTGGATCGGGCCAGGCGAGACGAAGATCCGTGCCAGCGCCGAGACCGGCACGCCATTCAGCCCCGCGAAGGGGGGATCGAGTGCCTGCGCAGCGATGAGATCGGATTTCCGCGTCACCGGCAGGCGGGCCAGGGCATCGCGCGACGTGATGTCGGACGAAGCGGCGCGGTCCAGAATACGAGCAGCATGGGCCGAGCCGGCAGCGGCACGTTCCAGGAAGCCCGGAAGGCGTGCCATCAGCGCGGCCTCCCGCAGCTCGGGCGCTCGTGTTTCCAGCGCGTCGAAATGCGCGCTCAAAGCCAGCGCTTCCGGCGCTTGTAGGATTTGAGGTTGCGGAAGGACTTCCGCTCCGCGCCATGGCCGCCGAGGTAGAATTCCTTCACGTCCTCATTCGAGGCGAGCGCCTCCGCGGTGCCGTCCAGCACGACCCTTCCCTGCTCCATGACATAGCCATAATCGGCGACCGATAGCGCCATCCGCGCATTCTGCTCCACCAGCAGGATGGTCACGCCCAGCTCGGCATTGATCCGCCGGATGATGCCGAAGACCTCCTTCACCAGCAGTGGCGAGAGGCCCATGGAGGGTTCGTCCATCAAGATGAGCTTCGGCCGCGCCATCAGCGCGCGGCCGATCGCGAGCATCTGCTGCTCGCCGCCCGAGAGATAGCCGGCGAGGCCGGTGCGTTCCTTCAGCCGGGGAAAGAAGGAATAGACGCGATCGATGTCCTGGCGCACTTCGCCGTCCCGACGCGTGAAGGCGCCCAGGCGGAGGTTCTCCAGGCAGGTCATGTCCGCCACGATGCGGCGCCCTTCCATCACCTGGAAGATGCCGCGCCGGACGATCTGATGCGGGTCGATGCCGTCGATCCGCTCGCCGGCAAAGCGCACCTCGCCGCGCGTGACCTCGCCCTCCTCGGTCTTGAGAAGGCCGCTGATGGCCTTCAGCGTCGTGGACTTCCCGGCGCCATTGGCCCCGAGAAGCGCCACGATCTTCCCCTGCGGAACGGCAAGGGAAAGGCCGCGCAGCACGAGGATGACGTCGCTGTAGACGACCTCGATATTCGCCACCTCCAGCAGCGGCGGCGCAGCGGGCGCCATCGCCGCCGGGGCGGGCTGCTGCGTGGCGTCCAGCATCACCAACCCAGCAACTCGCGCTTGCGCTCGAGCTCCACGGTCGTCACCGGCTCCAGCCGCATGGTGCCGGCGCGGATGAGATCGCCGACCGATCCCTGGGAGGTGTCGCCATTCACGACGGCGCGGTAGATCGCGACGCGCATCGTCCCGCGATGGTCCTCGGCGGTGAAGGTGGAGGGGGTGCAAACGCCCTCGAAGCCCTTCGGCACCCAATTCGTGCGCTCGTAGAAGCCCTTTTGGATGCGCTCGCCCGTGACCTGCCCGCCATTGGCCGCGGCGGTTTCCATCGCCTCGACCATCAGCATCGCGGCGCAGGCGCCGGCCATGTAGTGCACGGGACGATAGATGTTGCCGGCAGGATCTGAGATGCGGCTGATCGCGCGGATCGCCTCCATGCCCGGCGCGTCCTGGCCTGTGACCACCTGGGTGCGGACGGGGAAGACGACGCCATTGGCGGCGGTGCCCGCGGCCTTCATGGCATTCTCGTCCATGCCCCAGACATTGCCCATGAACTGCACCTGCACGCCCGCCGTCTGGCACGCGCGCAGCACGGAGATGTTGGAGCCGGCCGTGTTGCCCAGATAGGCGTAGTTCGCGCCCTGCTGCTTCAGCGTCAGGCATTGAGCCGTGTAGTCGCCCGGGGTGAGGGCGAACTGGATGGCCGGCAGCACGTCGAAGCCCAGCTCCCGCGCCATGGCCTCGCCCGCTTCCTTCGGCGAGTTCGGGTAGGGGTGGTTGCCGCCCATATGCACGTATTTGGGCTTGCCCTGCTGCCCGCGCGCCTTCCAGTCATCTGCGGCCCAGCGCAGCATCCCTCGCAACGCGTCCGAATAGGATGGGCCGAAGAAGAAGTTATAGGGCGAAGGCTCCACCCCTGCCCGGCCAGACTTGCCTCCGGCATCGGTCAGCGCCGCGGAGTAGGAGCCGGAGATGAAGGGGATGCGGTCCCGGTTCACGAAGCGGACCAGCGCCTCGGTATCGGCCGTTCCCCAGCCCTGGATCGCGACCACGCGCTCGCGTCCGGTCCAGGCCTGGTATTGCGACACGGCGCGCGGCGCCTGGTAGCCATAGTCGAAGCCAAGCACGTTGAGCTGGCGTCCGTTGATGCCGTTGCGCGTCTGGTTTGCCCAGGCGAGCGTATCCGCCACGCCCTGACCATAGGGCACGCCCACATCCGAGGTGGCGCCCGAATTATCCATCAGATGGCCGACGGGAATGCGCTGCTGCGCCATGGCCGGCGCCGAGATCGCGACTGCCGCCGCCAAAGCGAGAACTGCCTTCATCGTCCGTATCCTCCTGGGGCCGCCATTGCGCGGCTCGTTTTCAATGCGAGTAGGGATAGAGCTTCCAATAAGCCTTGATGAGCCGCCACCGATGCGCCAGCCCATCCGGCTCGAAGATCAGGAAAAGGATGATGGCGGCGCCGATCGCCATCTCCCGCAGGAAGGAGATGTTGCCGCCGATCTTCAGCATCCGGTCCAGCGCCCCGCCCGCGATCGCATCCGCCGCGCTCTGCACCACCTCCGGCAGCGCCACCATGAAGGCGGCGCCCATCAGGCTGCCCATGATGGAACCAAGCCCGCCGATGATGACCATGCCCAGGAACTGGATAGAGAAGAGGATGTTGAAGGCCTCCACGCTGACGAAGAGCAAATGATGGGCATAGAGCGCCCCGCCGATGCCCGCGTAGAAGCTGGCGATCCCGAAGGAGAGGGTGCGGTAATAGGCGAGGTTGATCCCCATGATCTCGGCGGATAGGTAGTGGTCCCGCACCGCCACCAGCGCCCGCCCGTCCCGCGTCCGCATCAGGTTGGCCGCCGCCACGAACATGACGATGACGAACGCCAGCACGAGGTAGAAGTAGCTCTCCTCCCGGTCCATGACGAAGCCGCCGATGGCGGGGCTTTCCGTGATACGCCCGGCAACCCCGCCGGTGAACCATTGGGCGCGGGCGAAGAAGTCCTCGAGGATGAACTGTGCCGCCAGCGTCGCGATGGCGAGGTAAAGGCCCTTCAGCCGTGCCGCCGGCGCGCCGAAGACCAGGCCGACCAGTGCCGTCATCAGCCCAGCAATCGGAATGCAGAGCAGCACCGGGATGCCATAGTGCTCGTGCAGCCAGGCGGAGGCGAAGGCGCCGAGGCCGAAGAAGGCCGCGTGCCCGATGCTGATCTGCCCGGTGAAGCCCACGAGGATGTTCAGCCCAAGCGCCGCGATTCCAAGCGTTCCGATATTGATCAGCAGGCTCAGGAAGAAGCGATCCAGGACCAGCGGCGCGCAGCAGAGCAGCGCGAGCCCCACCCACAGTGCCAGGCGGCCACCCAGTGTGGGGAAGATGGTGGTGTCCGCCCGGTAGCTGGTGCGGAAGTCGCCGGCGGGCGTCATCACCGTCATGGCGTCAGACCCGCTCGATGTTCTTCGTGCCGAACAGGCCATAAGGCTTGATCAGCAGGATCAGAAGCAGCGCATAAAAGGGCGCCACCTGATACATGTTCCCCCAGTTCAGCCATTGGCTGTCCACATACTGGGCCAGGTTCTCCAGCACGCCGACGATGAGCCCCCCCAGCACCGCGCCGAGGATGGAATCCAGCCCGCCCAGGATGACCGCGGGAAACACCTTGATCCCATAGAAGGACAGTGCCGAGGACACCCCGTTCACCATGCCGACAGTGACGCCCGCCACGGCCGAGACCACGGCCGAAATCGCCCAGGACATGGCGAAGACCCGTGGCACTGAAATTCCCAGCGACTGCGCCACCTGCTGGTCGAAGGCGGTGGCGCGCATGGCCAGCCCATGGCGCGAGTAGCGGAAGAACCAGCCGAAGCCCGCCATGATGAGGATGGAGATGCCGAGCGACAGCAGATACGCGGTCTGCACCTCCAGCCCCAGGATCGCCACGCGATCCGCGCTGAAGACCGGCGGGAAAGGCTTTGCGAAGACGCCGAAGATCCACTTCATCAAAGCCTGGAAGAAGATGCCGAGGCCGATCGTCGCCATGATGACGCTGATCACTGGTTCCCCGATCAAGGGGCGCAGCACCACCACCTGAAGGATGATGCCGAACAGCGTCATGAAGGCCAGGGTGAAGAGGAAGCCGACTAAGAAGGGCAGTTGCCAGTCGGTGAGAAACCACCAGCACATCCAGGCACCGACGAGCAGGAACTCGCCCTGGGCGAAGTTCACCACCTGGCTCGCCTTGTAGATCAGCACGAAAGACATGGCGACGACGCCGTAGAGCGCCCCGACGATCAGCCCGTTCAGCAGCAGCTGGAAGAGAAGCGCGCCATCCATGCTCAGGCCACCTCCCTCTCGCGTTCAACCGAGGCGACGGCCAGCGTCGTGCGGATGCGCTGCTTCGTGCCGTCCTGGAAGGTGATGGTGGTGTCCACCGGGATCGCCTCCTGCCCGTCATAGATCGCGTCTATGATCGTGCCGTATTTCTGGTTGATGACACCGCGCCGGACCTTGCGCGTGCGGGTCAGCTCCTCGTCATCGGCGTCCAGCTCCTTGTAGAGCAGAACGAAGCTGCGGATGCGCTGGGCCGGCGGGAGTGTGGCATTTACCTTCTCCACCTCTTGGCGCAGCAACTCCAGCACCTGCGGGCGCGATGAAAGGTCGGTATAGGTGGTGAAGGAGATCCGGTTCCGTTCCGCCCATTTCGAGACGATGGGGAAGCGGATGCAGATCAGCGCCGCCAGATGCGGGCGCCCGTCGCCCAGCACCACCGCCTCGGCGACATAGGGGCTGAACTTCAGCTTGTTCTCGATGAACTGCGGACTGAAGCGCTCGCCCCGGGCCGTGGTGGCGATGTCCTTGATGCGGTCGATCACCACCAGATGCCCGGATTTGTCGAAGTAGCCCGCGTCGCCCGTGTGCAGCCAGCCGTCGCGCATGTCCGGGATGCCCTCCACCCCGTGATAGCCCTGGAACATGTTCGGGTGGCGGGTGAGGATTTCGCCTACTCCGTTCACGTCTGGCTCGTGCACGCGCAGCTCGACGCCCTGGAAGGCGACGCCCACCGTGTCGAAATCCACCTCGCCAGGGCGATGGATGGTGTAGGCGCCCAGGCTCTCCGTTTGGCCGTAGAGCTGGCGCAGCGGCACGCCCATGGCCTGGAAGAAGCGGAACGTGTCCGGGCCCAGCGCCGCGCCGCCGGTCGCGGCCGAGGTCAGTCGGGTGAAGCCCAGCCGGTCCCGCAGGGCGCGGAACAGCAGGAAGTCCGCCAGCCGGGAGCGCCGCCCTTTCGCCTGGGCCGCCAGCCCCAGCCTCATCCCCCAGTCGAAGGCGCGGCGCTTGAGCGGGGAGGCATCCATCACGCGCGCCCGGACATCGGCGGCCAGCGCCTCCCAGACGCGCGGCGCGAAGAGCACGAAGCTCGGGCCGATCTCTCGGAAGTCCGCCATCATCGTCTCCGGCTCCTCCACGAAGGAGACGCGCATCCGTGAGACGAGCGCAAAGCCGAGCGCGTAGATCTGCTCCATGATCCAGGGCAGTGGCAGGACGGAGACATATTCGTCGCGCGGCCCCTTCGGATCGGCGGCCAGGTAGATCTCCGCATGCCGCACCAGCGCACGGCCGCAAAGCATGGCCAGCTTTGGCCGCGCCGTGGTGCCGGAGGTGGTGCAGAGTATGGCCACCCGCTCGCCATCCGTGGCGTCGACGAGGCGATCCCAGGCGGCGGGATCGGTTGCATGCGCCGCCTCGCCCTGCGCCACCAGCTTGGCCATCGGCAGAAGTCGCGGGTCTGAATATTTCCGCATCCCGCGCGGATCGGAATAGATGACGTAGCGCAGGCCGGGCACGGAGTCCGCGATGTTGAGCAGCTTGTCGACCTGCTCCTCATCCTCCGCGATCACGGCCGTGGCACCGGCATAGGCGAGGAGATAGGCGATCTCCTCCTCCAGGCCGTCGCGATATAGTCCCAGCGAACGCGCGCCGAGCGCATGGGCGGCGATCTCGCCCATCACCCAGTCCGGCCGGTTGTCTCCAATGAGCGCCACGACATCTCCGTCGCCGACGCCGAGCCCCTGCAGCCCGAGCGCCATTGCTCGCGTCCGCGCCTCGTATTCCGCCCAGGTGAAGGCGCGCCAGATCCCGAATGCCTTCTCGCGCAGCGCAACATCGCCACCACGGGCCCGCGCGTTGCGCCGCAGCAGCCGCGGCAGGGTGTCGTCTCTTGTGTGGCTGGCGCTCATGCCGGCACGGCCTCCGCCGGCGCGTCCTCCACCTCGCCAAGATAGGCGCGGCGCACCTCGGGATGGGCCATCACCTCCTCCGGCCGCCCCTCGGTCAGCTTGCGGCCGAAATCGAGCACCATCACGCGGTGGGAGATGTCCATCACAACGCCCATGTCGTGCTCGATCATCAGGATGGTCATGCCCCATTCCTCGTTGAGGTCGAGGATGGTGCGCGCCATGTCCTCCTTCTCCTCGAGGTTCATGCCTGCCATGGGCTCGTCGAGCAGGATCAGCTTCGGCCGCAGCGCGACCGCACGGGCCAGTTCCACCCGCTTGCGCAGCCCGTAGGAAAGCGTGCCCGCCTGCGCCTTGCGGATATGCTGAATCTCGAGGAAGTCGATGATCTCCTCGACCTCGCGCCGATGCGCCAGCTCCTCGCGCTGCGCGCCGCCGATCCAATAAACCATGCCGGAGAGGAAGCCGGAGCGCAGCAGGTGGTGGCGGCCGACCATAATGTTGTCGAGCACGCTCATATGGCCGAACAGCGCCAGGTTCTGAAAGGTGCGGCCCAGGCCTAGCGCGGCGCGGCGGCTCGGCCGCATCCGCGTGATGTCCTGCCCGTCGAAGCGGATGCGCCCCTCGGTCGGGCGGTAGCGGCCTGAGACGCAATTGACTATGGAGGTCTTGCCCGCGCCATTGGGCCCGATGATCGAGAAGACCTCGCCGCGATTTACGGCGAAGGACACATCCGTCAGCGCCCTGATTCCGCCGAAGCGCAGGGACACGGATTCCGCCTGCAGGATCGGCGCGTGATCGCCCACCCAGACGCTCCCCTCGATCTTATTGTTGAGAGGAGCATGGGGGCCGCGCGCGGTCCTCGCAAGTGCCTTCTGCGTGGCTAGCGGTCGCGCATAGCCAACGCCAGCACCGGGTCGTCGGTCGCGATCACATCCACGCCGAGCGCGAGCATGCGCTCGATCGAAGCCACGTGATTCACGCCCCAGGCGCCGACGCGCAGGCCGGCCCCGCGAAGCGCGGCGAGCAGTCCGGAATCCAGTACCGACTCATGCGTCTCCACCATGGCGACCCCGAGATGCCGCACCACCGCCAGAACGCCGCCGGTCCCCAGCTTGCCCAGCGTCGCCGGCGAGAAGAGCCAGGCGACGTTGCTGAAGCCGCCGGCCGCCAGGCCAGCGGCGGCCATCTCCGCCTCGAACACGATCAGCTCGGTCCGCGCGCGCAACCCGGCCCCGTCCAGTTGCGCCAGCACGCGGTCCAGGATGCCGACATAGGGCCGGCCGCGCGCATCCTCCTTGATCTCCACCTGCAGCCCAATTTTCGAGGCACTGACCAACCCCGCCAGCTCCGCCAGCCGCGGCACGCCCTCGCCGCCGGCCGAGATAAGCTTCGTCCCCGCAAGCTCCTCTGCGCTCCGCTCGGCCAGCGGGCCGCGTCCGTTGCTCGTGCGGTCAAGGATGGGGTCGTGCATCACCATCACCTCCCCGTCGGCGGAGAGATGAACATCGCATTCCACCGCATCCACGCCGGCCGCGATCGCGTTACGGAACGCCGCCAGGCTGTTCTCTGGCCAGAGGATGGCGCCACCGCGATGCGCGATGATTTCGGTCATGGTTCGTCCCCGTTGATCTGTGCGGCTAGGCCTGGGATGCTCGGCGGGTACCATGCGCGGGGATGGCCTTCCAGGCCGAGCTCCCGCATTAACACGGCCTGTCCAAGGGCCGACCGGAAGCGATCCGAATGGCACTCAGCCTTGTCCTGTACGAACTGCCTCCGGCCGGGCTGGAGGCCATGCAGGCGGCCACCTGGGAATTGAGCGAAAGCCATTGGATGCTGGCGGGCGGAATGCTCGTCGCGACCAGCGTCTCGCCCTCCTACCTGCTCTCCCATCTTCGCCAGGCGGTGCGCCGCGCGGGAGCGGACGGCATGCTGCTGGTCACCAGTGTCACCACTTCGCTGGAGATGGACGGGGTGGACGACGCGATCCGCGGCTGGATCGCGTCCCATCTGGAGGTCACCTCGGCCGAATAGGCCGCTCAGGGAAGCCGCGCCAGCCGCTGCCCCAACAGGGTGAAGAAGCCCGCCACATCCAGGGTTTCGGGAAGCGTGACTTGCGGCAGGGCGCCGCTGCGCCCCCAGCGGTCGACATGGGTTCGGCCACGCGCGGGCCCGTGGCCGCAATCCACCTGGACCGATGCAGGCCGCGTCTGGAACAAGTGCGGCGCGACCAGCCAAGCTACGGCGCAGGCGTCGTGCAACGGATGCCCCAGGCCACCGAGGCGGCGGGAGGGCGGGACAGCAGCCATGATGTCGCAGGCGGCGCGCAGGCAGGCGCCGCCCCCCAGCCCGCGAATGGCGTCGACCCTTTCGGGAGTAACCAAGGCCTGGGCGGTGAAGTCCAGCGTCACCAGCGTGACCGGCACCCCGAGGCCGAGCAGGATGTCGAGCGCCTCCGGATCGCTGGCCGCGTTGAACTCGGCGGAAGGAGTCCAGTTCCCCTCCCCCCAGGCGCCACCCATCAGCACGATCTCGCGCAGCCGCCCGGCCAGTTCCGGCTCCGTTGCCAGCGCCAAAGCGAGGTTGGTGGCGGGCCCGATTCCGACCAGCGTCATCCCGCCGGGCGGCGACGCCCGCAGCAGCGTGCGGATGGCATCGGCCGCCACGGCGGGCATCGGCGGCGGGCCTGGCGGCAGCGCCACCCCGGCGAGGCCGTCGTCGCCATGCACGCGCCCATCGCCGGCGAAGTGCCCGCGCAAGGGCCGCCCGGCCCCGGCGACCACCGGCACCACCGCCCGCGCGAGCCCGACCACGGCGGCTGCATTCGCCACCGTTCGCTCGAGCCCGACATTGCCACCCACCACCGTGACCAGCCGCAGGTCGATCTCCGGCGAGGCCAGAGCCAGCCAGAGCGCCAGGGCGTCATCCGTGCCGGGATCACAGTCCAGAATCACTTGGCGGCGGGGCAAGGCCCGAGCCTGAGCGCCGCTCAAGCGCCAAGCTCCGCTTCCACGATGCTGCAGAGGAAGGCGGCGCCCGCGGGCAGGGCGGCATCGTTGAAATCGAAATGCGGGTTGTGGTGCCAGCCTTCGGGATGGGCCGGATCGCCCGTGCCGAGCCAAGCGTAGGCGCCGGGTCGGGCCTCCAGCATGCAGGCGAAGTCCTCGCCGGCCGTGATCGGCGGATGATCATCGCGCGCCTGCGCGGCGCCGAGGGTGGCCGCCGCCGCCCGGTGCATCAGCACGGCCTGGGCCGGGTGGTTCACCGTCGGCGGCAGGCGGCGGGTGTAGACTGGCACGGCCTCCACCCCATGCATCGCGGCCACGCCCTCGGCAATTGCGCCGATCCGCGCCTCCAGCATGTCCCGCACCTCGGCGGAGAGGGCCCGTGCCGTGCCGCGCATCAGGACTTGGGCGGGGATGACATTCGGCGCCTCGGGATGGCCTGCGGCGATATGGCCGACACTCACCACCCCTGTGGCCATCGGGTCCAGCTCCCGCGCCACGATGGATTGCAGCGCGGTGATGAAGGCGGCCGCCGCCAGGATCGCATCCGTGCCGAGATGCGGCTTCGCCCCATGCGTGCCGCGCCCGCGGAAGCTCACCTCCCAGGTGTCCGAGCTGGCCAGAACCGGGCCCTTCGGTACCGCCACGGTGCCAAGCGGCAGGCCCGGCAGGTTGTGGATGCCGTAGACGGCGTCAACGGGGAAACGCTCGAACAGCCCGTCCGCGAGCATGGCCTGGGCGCCACCGCGCGACTCCTCCGCAGGCTGGAAGATAAACTGGACGGTACCCGCGAAGCGCTCCCGGTTCGCCGCGAGCCATTTCGCCGCCCCCAGCAGCATCGAGGTGTGCCCGTCATGCCCGCAGGCATGCATCCGTCCCGGGGAGAGGCTGGCCCAAGGGGCGCCGGTCGCCTCCTCCATGGCCAGCGCATCCATGTCGGCGCGTAGCCCGATGGCACGGTTGCCGCCCGCGCCGCCCGCGGTTCCCCGCAGCGTGCCGACCACACCTGTGCCCGCGATCCCCCCCTGCACCGTGATCCCGGCGGCGCGCAGCTCCCGCGCGACCAGGGCGGCGGTGCGCTGCTCCTCGAAGCCGAGCTCCGGATGGGCGTGCAGGTCCCGGCGCCAGGTCGTCATGGCCTTGGCGAGCGGTTCCAGCGCCTCGACATTTGGCATAAAGGGGCTCCGTTGCGGGGGGGCGCGGCGTAGATGCCAGTTTGCCCTCCATCCCGCCAGCTGCACCCCGAGCTTCGCCCATTTGCGGAAGGCGGCCGATGCGGTGATGGACTGGAAGCCTCCCTTTCGCGTCTTCCGCGGCATCACCGCTATCTCGCTGGCCTGCAATCCGGGCCCACATCCGACTGATCTGGGCATTTTCGATGCCGCCACGGGAACGCTGTGCGACCCCGCCCAACCGATGGAGGCTGCGGCCAAGGGGTAACAGTGCAGATTTCGTATCACATTCCGGAACAGTCACATCGTCTCAGAATTTGCCACGTTGCGCGCGATTCAGGATTCACCCTAAACCCCCCCGGCGGTCCTGGGGAGGACCGACACGCCGCTGCCCTGATGCGGGCGGCCGCCGTAGGGGGTTTCCATGGCGCGGGTGGTTGGCTCTGACGGGCAGGCGGGGGCGCACGGCACCCGATGATCTTTGCCTCCTTCGAGTTCCTGTGCCTCTTTCTGCCGCTGTTCTTCGCAGCCTATTTCCTCACCCCGTTCCGCCACCGGAACTGGCCGATTCTCATCCTTTCCTGGGCCTTCTACGCCTGGTGGCGCGTCGACTTCCTGCTGTTGCTGCTCTTCTGCACGATCTTCACCTTCTACACCGTGCGGCTGATGGACCGTATCGGTCCGCAAACTCGGCAGGGCACATGGCTGCTGGTCATCGGGCTGGCCGGCAATCTCGGTGTGCTGGCCTATTTCAAATACGCGAATTTCGGCGTGGGCGCCTTCAACGACGTCCGCGCCTCGATGGGCTTCGGGCCGGTCCCCTGGACCGAGATCATCCTGCCGATCGGCCTCTCATTCTATGTGCTGCAATCCGTGTCCTATCTGGTGGACATCTGGCGCGGCACGGTGCCGGTCACGCGCAAGCTGCTGGATTACGCAACTTATAAGGCGATCTTCAGTCAGCTGATCGCGGGCCCCATCGTTCGTTATGCGGAGATCAAGGACGAACTGGTCTCGCGCCCCCATACCCTGGCGCAGTTCGGCCTCGGCGCGCGGCGCTTCATGATCGGGTTCGCGATGAAGGTCTGCCTCGCCGACACGGTGGCGCTGGTGGCGGACGCCGCCTTTGCCTTGCCAAACCCGACGCTGGCCGATGCCTGGACCGGCGCCATCGCCTACACCCTCCAGCTGTATTTCGACTTCGCGGGCTATTCCGCCATGGCGATCGGCCTGGCGCTGATGATTGGCTTCCACTTCCCCGAGAACTTCAACCACCCCTATCTGTCTGGCTCGATCCAGGCCTTCTGGCAGCGCTGGCACATGACGCTGTCGCGCTTCCTGCGCGACTATCTCTACATTTCGCTCGGCGGAAACCGGAAAGGCCGCTTCCGCACCTATCTCAACCTGTTCCTGACGATGGTGATCGGCGGCCTCTGGCACGGCGCCAACTGGACCTTCATCATCTGGGGCGCCTGGCATGGCGCGCTGCTGGCGGCGCACAGGCTGTGGCAACAGGCCGGGCACAGGCCGATGCCCTGGATCCTGGGCAATGCGCTAACCATGCTGGCGGCCGTCATCGGCTGGGTCGTGTTCCGCGCGCATGACCTCGGCAATGCGGCCACCATGTATGGCGGCATGATCGGCGTAAACGGAGCCGGACTGAGCGATGAGCTCGCCTGGCAGGTTACGCCCGACCAGTGGTGGACGATGCTCATCGCGGTGGTGCTTGTCTATCTGCCGCTGCTCGGGCCGCGCCTGCCCGTGCTGCGCGCGCCGGAGCTGATGGGAAGCTACTGGCGCGGCCTTTGGGTGGTCGGGCCGCTGCTTGGCTTCCTGCTCGGCGTCGTGCTGCTCTATAGCCGCGCCGCCGTGCCCTTCCTCTACTTCCAGTTCTGAGCGCCAGGAGAGGACGAGCATGACCGGCACCACCTGGAAGAACGCGCAACCCGCCGCCGCCCTGCAGGGCGCCGCTGCCGTGCTGCTTCTCGTCCTCGGCGCCTGGCAGGGGATCGTCGCCGTCGCCAGCGAGGAGGGCACCCAGCGCCTGCGCCCGGTGCTCAACATCGACTCCTTCTTCTCAGGTCGACTCACCGGCGCGGTGAACACCGTCCTCGCCCATGACCTTCCGACCGACCCGCTCCTGCGCGCCGCCGGCGGCGTGTTCCGCTACAACCTCTTCGGCTCCGGCGGCCCGCAGGTGCGGGTTGGCTGCGATGACACCTTGTTCCTGACCGAGGAGTTCCGCCCCTGGCCACACGCGGAAGCCGCGATGGCCGAGCGGGCCGAGGGTGTGCGCTGGGTGAATGCCGCCTTGGCCGCGCGCGGCATCGCACTGGCCGTGGCCGTCGTGCCTGACAAGGCGCGGGTGAAGGCCGCCGAGCTTTGCGGCGCACCGCGCTCGCGGCAGGCCGATGCCCGCCACGATGCCTTCCTGGCCGCGCTGCGCGTCGAGGGCATCGGCCCGATCGCGCTGCTGCCGGCGCTCCAGGCGCAGGAGGCGCGCGGCGGTGCCTGGTACCGCACGGATACGCATTGGAACCAGGAGGGGGCGAAGGCGGCGGCGGCCGCGATCGCCGGCGCGCTGCACGAGGCGCCGCTGTCGCGCGCCGAGGATTACCGCACCACTCTTGCCGCCGAGGAGACGGACGGCCCGGGCGATCTGCTGCGGCTGATGAGCCTGGACCATGTCCCCAATGCCCTGCGCCCCGACCCCGACCGGCAGCGCCTGGAGCGCAGCGAGGCGCCCGGGGGTGGCGGCGGGCTGCTGGACGAAACGCCAGCGCCGGAGGTGGCGCTGATCGGCTCCTCCTACTCGGTGAATGCGAATTTCCATGGCGCCCTGCAGGTGGCGCTGCGCAGCACCGTGCTGAATGCCGCGACCGCCGGCGGCGGTTTCGCCGGGGCGGCGGCCACCTATTTCGCGGGCGCGTCTTTCCGCCAGTCGCCGCCGAAGCTGGTGGTCTGGGAAATCCCCGAACGTGTGGTGGCCCAGCCCCTGACGCAGGCCGAGCGCGACTTCATCCGGCGCTGGTAGCCCGGGCCGCAGGGTCCGCTCAGCGCCCCAGAAGCTGGCGGATGGAGGGCTCCAGCCCCGCGCCGAGCAGCGCATAGCCGTAGCCGGTCAGGTGCAGGAGGTCGAAGGCGACCTGGTCCGAAAGCCGCCCCTGGCCGTCGAGGAGCAGGCCGCCCGGATCGGTGAAGAAGATGGTGCGGTTATCGGCGCAACGCGCGACGAGTTCGTTCACTCGCTGGTTCAGGCGGCGTGCCGGCTCGGTCGCATCGGCCCCGCGCGGCAGCACGCCGACGAGTAGAATCCGCGTAGCCGGGGAACGCTGGCGGATGAAGCGCAGGATCTCGGCGATGCCGAGCGCGGTGTCATCCGGCGGGCCGTACTGCGTGTTGTTGGTACCGATCAGCAGCACCACCAGCTTCGGGCGGAGCGTGGCCGGCCAGTGCCCGCCCTGCTGGAGCCGCCAGAGCATTCCCTGAGTGAAATCGCCGTTGACGCCAAGGTTCAACGCCGCACGGTGCCCGTAGAAATGATCCCAGAAGAAGGGAAACCAGCCCTGGGTGATCGAATCGCCCAGGAAGACTAGCTGCACCTGGGACAGGTCGCGCGCGGTCTGCCGGCTCAGCTCGGCCACGCGGCCGCGCCAGTTGGGATCCTCAAGATAGGCCGGCACCGCCTCCCGTGGCATGGCGGGCCGTGGCGGCAGGGCCGCGCAATCGAGCGCCGACCGCGACTGGGCCAGGGCAGACGGCACCAGCGCCATGCCCACCAAGCCGAGGCCAATCAGCCGGAGGAGGCGATGCCAACGCGGCGCGTGACGGAATCGCAAGCCGGACCCTCCTGGGACACCAGGCCGGCGGAGCGACGGGCCGCGCCCGCCCTGCGATCCGGCCGAATGGTAATAGCAGCCCGGCTGCGCGCTGGCCACCGCGCCGCTGCTGGTCAAGCAGCGCGGATGATGCGCGGCGCGGAGGTCCCTGGGCGCGCATAGATGGCGCCGAGGGCGGCGACGAATTCCTCGCGCCCGATCACGTCCCGCAGGCTGGCGGAAAGCCGCGCATGGGTCTCGGGAACCGGGGCCTGCAGCAGCGCGCGCGTCAGGTCCGGCACCGATCCCGCCCGCACATGCAGCCCGTCGACACCGTCCTGCACCTTCTCCGCCATGCCGCCGATGCCAGAGACAATGAGCGGCGTGCCGGCGCGGCGCGCCTCCTGGATCACCACGGGCGAATTTTCCCACCAGACGGAGGGCATCACCACCCAGCCGGCCGAGGCCATCAGCGGCAGCACGTCATGCGAGTCGTAGCGCGCTGCGAAGATCAGCCGGTCGGCGCCCGCGGCGACGGGCTTCTCCAGAGCGGGGAAGAAGCGCAGCGCCTCCTCCGCCGTGGTGCCATGGATGACAAGACTCAGCACCGGCTTCTCGCGCAGCGCCGTAGCGAAGGCGGGAACGAGGGTGTCGAGCCCCTTGAACTCGGTGGGCTGGCCGAAGAATGCGAAATGCCCGGCGAGGCCCTCGCTGTCACGGCTTTGCCGGGGCACCGCCAGCAGGTCGTCGCCGAGATAGTTCTCCAGCACCGTCGCACGGTCGGGCGAAAGGCCCCAGGCGCGGTAGCGCTCGGCAATGAAATGGCTTGGATAGACGAAATGGTGGAAGTGCCGCAGGCCGGCCAGCATCATCGCCTTGCGCAGCCGCAGCCGCTCCAGAGTCTGGTCCGGAAAGCAGGTAAGGCAGCGCTGCGCCGTCTCCTTCCTGCACAGTTCGCGGGAGCGGGTGCGGATCATCTGTCCGTGGTGGCTGCAGATGGCGAGCATCTCATGCGCCGTCAGCACCAGCCGCGCATCCGGCCGGGCCTCCGCCAGCTCCGCAATCAGGTCCAGCCCAATGCGCCACTAATGGTGGAAGTGGTACACATCGGCCTTCAAACCGACGAGCAGGCGCAACAGGGCACGCCGCTCCTCCGGGTTGCGCCACCAGAGCCGGTCCTCCTCCATGCCGTTGACGGTGAAGAGATATTCCCTCTCCCCGTAGCCGGCGACCGTCTCGCCGCGATCCGCGGGGGACTGGCCGTTCGGCAGTTCGATGGCCGCAACGAAACTGGCCTCCCAGCCCTCCCCGGCCAGGGTCTGGAACTGGCGATAGGCCGACATCTCCCCGCCGCCCTTGGAGAAGTCGGGATGGGCATGGGAGACGATACAGACGGAAGGGCCGCTCATCGGCGTGCCTCCGTGCCCGCCACCATGTCCCATAGCCCGCGCAGATGTTCCGCGACGAGGCCGCCGATGGCGTCCGGGCGCTGGCCCGGCAGCGGCAGGGCCCCCGGATCGGCGCCCGACATGATGGCGGCGACGCGGCGTAGCGTTGCTTCCATCCCGCCCGTGCCCGCCGCCTCGTGCAGGCTGGACAGGATCGGCATCCGGTCGGCGGGCAGCGCGTGCCCGGCCACCCGTGCCATGCTGCCCTCGATCGCGATGTCGACCAGGGCTGGCGTATCGATCGGGGTGACCGAGGCAGCACCGGCCGAGGCCGCTGCCAGCGCGCCCTCGGCCTCCTCCTCAACCAGCACCTCGACGCGTCCCCGCCGCAGCAGCGCCGCGGCTGCGCGGCCGGCGGCGGCGCCGCTGATCACGATGCGCCGAAACTGCGCCTCCATCTGCGGCGCGAGGAGGGCGAGGAGGCGGGCGGCATAGTCGTCATGCAGGCCGAAGAGCAGCGCCGTCCCGCCAGCCGGCTCCGTGCGGCCGCCAAACCCTGGATCCCGAGGGCCCGCCAGCGGGAGTCCCAGCCCGGAGAGCCGCCCGCGCAGCCGGTCGCTCCGGTCCCGCAGCACTTCGCGCACCCATCCATGCAGCACCCCAGCGTCGCTGCCGGGCAACTCGATTCTCTCCAGGGTGAGGGTCCTAAGGAAGGCGGGCAGCGCCACCGCCTCCGCCTCGGCCCGGAACCACCAGGCTTGGTCACCACGCCGAAGCTGCACCACCAGCTCCACCGTCGCACATGGCGGAAGTGCGAGCTGGCCGCACAGGGCAAAGCCGGTCCCGAGCGGCGCGGACCTCTCCTGCGCAAGCGGCGCGACCATGGGCGGGGCATCGCCCAGCCGGACCAGGGCGCAGGCAGTCACCTCCGACGCTTCGCCAGGCGCGCCGAAATCGCCGGAGATCGCCACCTCGCCGTCGCCGGTGCAGGCGATGGAGAGACGGCGGAAGGCCAGGGAGGGACCGGGAGCGCCGGTGTAGCGCGGCAACCGGTCAAGCCAGCCGCCGAACAGGCCCAGGGGCACATCCCCGGCCGACAGGGCCCGGATCCGCGCAGGATCCCGCGCGGCGGCCTGCAGGAACTGGAAGTTGGCCGCGGGGTCGCGGCCGAGGATCGCAGCCTCCGGCTCCGCCGGCGGGCCATAGGCGAGCAGATCGAGGGCGACCTCCGCTCCTCCGGCGTCGACCACCAGCAGGCGGCCGGCCGCGCCGGGCGGGATGTCATGGATCAGGGTGAAGCCGGAGACCGCGGTCCCCCGGGGCGCGTGGATATCCGTGCGGGGATGGAGCGCGAGCAGGATTGTCGAGACCCGCGTGCCCCCGCTCTTCTCCACATGCAGGAGCGGCGTCTGGCCCGCAGGGTGCCGGACCCAGCCGAACACCGCCCCCTGGTCCGGACCGATGTCGCCCGCGCAGTCGATCTCCGCCTGCAGGGCCTGTCCGAGCTCGAAATACATAAGCTGCCGAATTCTCGCGGCGGGCCCTTCGTTACGGTCCGCCCCATGCCGCCGGCGCGCCTCTGGGGCGCCGCCCTGCCCGGCCCGCCTTGACCGCGCTACCTTCCCCCCCCTCTATGCTGCCCCCCGACCCGAATGCCAGGACGAATGCACTGCCTCGTCATATCGCCGACGCCCACGCATCCGCAGGATGCCGGAAACCGTCAGCGCATCCACACCCTCCTCGCCGCACTTCGTGGCTTCGGGCATCGCGTGGACTTTGCCTTCATCCAGCGCGAGGCGGTCCCGGAGGAGGCGCTAGAGGCGATGCGCGCCGCCTGGAACCGGCTCTACCTCATCCCTATGATCGGACGCAGGAAGCGCCGAGCCTCGGCGAAACCTTCGCCATCGACGACTGGTTCCCGCCCGATCTCGAGGACGCCATTGCCGCTCTCGCGGCGGAGAAGCGCTACGACCTCGTGCTGGTGGAATATGTCTTCCTCAGCCGGGCGCTGGAACTGTCCCCCCCCCGGCACACTGCGGGTGCTCGACACACATGACGTGTTCGCGGATCGCCATCTGCGGCTGAAGGCCCTGGGCCTGCCGGTGGGCTTCTTCCACACGACGCCCGAGCAGGAGGGACGTGGGCTGGACCGCGCCGACCTCGTGCTGGCGATCCAGGACGACGAGCGCCAGGTGCTGGAGGAGGCGACGACTAGCCCCGTCGTAACCCTCGGCTTCATGCCGGCCGTGGAGCCGATGCCAGTCGCCCCGCATGAGGGCCTGCGGATGGGCTAGCTGGGCAGCGGCAACCCGCTGAACGGCCATGCTCTGGGCCATTTCATCGCGGCGCTGGATACGGAGGCCCTCGCTGAGGCTGGCGCCGTGCTGCATGTCGCGGACGGCGCCACGCGCTACGCCGGGCCGGCACGGCCGGGGATCGTCCCGGTCGGCGTCGGGGAGCCGAAGGATTTCTACCTGGCGCTGGACTTGGGCGTGAACCCGCATGAGGGCGGCACCGGGCTGAAGATCAAGACGGTGGAGGCGCTGGCTCATGGCCGCCCGGTTATCGGCACGGCCGAGGCCTTCCGCGGCCTTGGCGCCCATGCCGCCTTCCATGCCGCGCCGGACGCGGTGGCCACCGCCGCCCTGGCGCAGCGTTGCGCGGCGGAGCCGCGCTTCCGGCAGGAGGTGGCGCGGGAAAGCGCGTCCCTCGCCGCGCGCTATGCCCGCACGGTGCGCCGCCAGTTCGCCCCCTTCCGCTTCCGGGAGGCGCTGGAGCGGCTGATCGCACGGCCCCGCGCGTTGCTGGTGACGGACATCCCCTTCTGGCGCGAGAGCCTGGGCAACCAGGCAAGGATCGCCGCCATGCTGCGGGTGGCGCGCGGCGAGATGGATGTGGACGTGCTGTTCCTCGGCAAGGCCGGTCCGGCGGATGATGCCGCGGCCAGCCGCATCCTTGGGCGACGTGGGCGGCTGCTCGCTTCCATGGGCGGTCCAGGAGGCCGTGTCGCAGGCCTGGTTCCGCCCCATGCACGGCTGACCTCCTTCGAACGGCAGCATTTGATGCCGCCCATTTCGTGGCCTATGAGGCGCTGCTGGCGGAGGCTTCCTACGAGGCCGTGGTGATCGAGTACATCCGCCTTTCCTACCTGCGCCACGCCCGCCCTGCCCCGCCGCTGCGCGTGCTGGACACGCATGACGTCATGTCGCTGCGGTCGCGGAACTTCGAGCATTTCGGGCGCGAGCACTTCCTCCGAATCAGCCTCCTGGAGGAGCTCGGAATAATGGATGGCTTGGAGCAGGTTCTCGCCATTCAGGAGACGGAACACGCGCTGCTGCGGGACGCCCTGCCCGGCCGTTCACTGCTCCTGCCGCATACCTTGCCGGACCTCACCCCGGCCGACACCACGCGCGCCGTGCGCCGCATCGTCTTCGTCGGCGGCGACAGCCCGATGAACCGGGACGGGCTGCGCTGGTTCCTGGCGCAGGTCTGGCTCGCCGTCGGCGACCTGGGCGCGGAACTGCACATTGCAGGCCGGGTCTGTGATGCCGTCACCATCCCCTCGGGCTCGGGCGTCCGGCTGCATGGGGAGGTGGAGGATCTGGCCGGCTTCCTCGACGCCGCAGATGTCGGAATCAATCCCGTGTTCTACGGCGGCGGGGTGAAGATCAAGACAGTGGAATATCTCTGCCGCGGCCTTCTCTCCGTGCTCACCGAGGAGGGCGCCTACGGCCTCCATGGCGGAGAGGGTCAGGCCTATCTGGTCGCGAGGTCCCGCGCCGAGTATGTCGCCCATCTGGGCCGGCTGATCCGGGACCCGCACTGGCGCCGCCGGATCGGCGAGGGCGCCTTCCGCTTTGGGCGTTCCCGCTTCGGCCAGCCGGCCGCGCAGGCCGCCCTCCGGCATCTCGCCGACATCGCCCGCAACGCCAGCGCCGCCGCCATGGCGCCGCGTGCCGCCAGACCAGCTGGAGCGTTCCATGCCCCTCGAGACCCCCAGCGACGGACTGGACCTCACCGCCATGCGCGAGGCGGACGAAGCCTTGGATGCCGCCGCCGCCCGGATCGGCAGCATGGCATTGCGCGAGCGCATGGGGAGCGAGCTGTCCCAGCTGCCCCCGTCCATGCGGGGAGCGATGGAACGTCTGATTGACGAGGTCGGGCGCATCGAGGCCCGGGCCGAGGCTGCCTGGCAGGCCGCGACCGAGACCCGCCGCAGCCGGGGTGACTGGCTGCAGATCGATCCGCTCCGCCAGATGCCGGGCGACCGCGGCGCGCCGCCGCCCCTGCCTGCCGCGCGCCACGAGGTGAAGGCGGCCGATCCCGACTTCACCGGCTTCGGCTGGCACCCGGCCGAGCGGCACGGCGACCAGAGCTGGCGCTGGAGCGGGCTTGCGCCGGCCGCCTCCATCATCGTGCCCGATCTCGGCCTCGGCGCCGTGGCGCTCGAACTGGACCTCCTCTTTCCCTTCGACGAGCCGTCCCAGCTGGATACGGTGAGCATCCTGGCGGATGGGGAGCCGCTGCGCCTCACCCCAGTGTGGGTGGATGGCAGCCGCGCAACCCTCGCCGCGCTCTGGGAAGGGCACGAGGTGGCGGGCGTCAATCTGGGGCTCGTCATCCTCGGGCCGAGCATCGGCGACCCGCGCGGCCGCGACCCGCGCCGGCTGGGCGTGGGCGTGCGGCGCGTGGTGGCGGAGCGGATCGGCGGCCGAAGCCTGTAATCTCCGGCTCTAGATCGCCGGGCGCCGCTCGGGCCGCGCGATCGCCACCTGGTAGTCCGTGGTCAGCTCGTTGTAGCCCCAGAAGTTCTTCAGCGAGGTCCGCAGCGCATTCGGCGCCCGGCGGAAGCGCTGCCCGTCAGGGCGCGTGACCGAAACCAGCGGCGCGAGGATGCGGCGCCAGAAATCCGCATCGCCCCATTCATCCACGATGCTGAGATGCTGGCCCGGCACTGCATCGGACCGCCGCTCGGGAAGGTCGAAGGGCGAATCGTAGAGGGTTCGCGTCTCCAGCCCGAAATACCGCGCCTCGGTCAGCACCGAGGAACTGACCCCCACCACGCGTCGGATCCCCTTCGAGGCCATCAGTGCATAGACGTTCTCATAGGTGAGGTTCATCTTCCGCAGCGAGATGCCGGTGGACAGCAGGCCGAAGTCGCTATGCGCATAAGGATGCGGCTTGAAGGTCACGCCTCCATCGCCTACAGCTTCGCGCAGCGCCGGCCCGAAGTCGGACAGGTCCACCACCCGCCCTCCGCGCACCAGTGCGCGGTCGATCCGCGTCTGCCCCACCACCAAGTTCTCGCCGCGCGGACGCAGCTCCGGCCTGAACTTCAACGCCGTGGCAGCGAGCAACCCCGCGGGGCCGAGAAATGCGCCGCTGTCCGTATGGTCGGGCAGCATTGCCTAACACGGCCGCGTCATTCGTCTGCACCGCGAAGAAGATGTCCTGGAGGAAGCGGACCGGATGGACGCTGAAATCGATGAAGGGAATCCCGAGCAGGCTGAGGATGCGCTTCATCGCTTCCGCAAGCTCGAAGCCCACCACCACCGCATCGGCGAAGGCGCGCTCCAGCGCCACCACCACGCCGTCGGGCGCGAAGCCGGCGTCGAAGATCGCGGCCCAGCCGCGCCAGCTCTTCTCTGCGCCCCAGAGTTCGTAGACGCGTTCCGTGTCGATGCCCTCGCCCCATGTCACGGCACTGACGGGGCAGCGTGTCGCCGCCGCGACCTGGGCACGCACGAGGCGGTGGAACCAGCGGATGTTCTCGGTCTGCGCCGGGCGGAATACAGTCTCGCCCGGGCGGAGCACGTCGCCGGTGAAAACGATCCGCTTCAGGCCGCAACCTCCGCGACAGGGCCGAGATAGCCCTTCGGGTGCCGCGCCCGCCAAGCATAGGCGGTGCCCACGATGTCATCCAGCGCGCCAAGACGCGGTGTCCAGCCCGTCTCCCGCCGCAGCAGGTCGTTGGAAGCGACCAGCACAGCCGGATCCCCTTCTCGCCTCGGGCCCAGGACATGTGGCACCGGGCGCCCGGCCGCGCGTTCCACCGCCGCGATCACCTCGAGCACTGAGGCGCCGGTGCCGCTGCCGACATTGTAGCGGCAGGAGGGGCCGTCCTTCAGCCGGTCCAGCACGCGCAGATGCGCATCCGCCAGGTCGGCCACATGCACGTAGTCGCGGATCGCGGTGCCGTCGGGCGTCTCGTAATCGGTGCCGAAGACGGTCAGCGGCGGACCGAGGCCGAGCACGGCGTTGATCGCGTTCGGAATCAGATGCGTCTCGGGATTGTGGTCCTCGCCCAGCCGTCCGCCCGGATCAGCTCCGGCGGCGTTGAAGTAGCGCAGCGCGGCAGAGCGGAGCCCGAGAGCGCGATCAGCCCATTCCAGTCCACGCTCGGCCATCAGCTTGGACTCGCCATAGGCCGAGACGGGGTCCTTGCGCTCCTCCTCGTCGATGGGAATGCGCTGCGGCAGGCCGAACAGGGCGGCCGTGGAGGAGAGGACGAAGCGCATCACCCCCGCCTTCACCGCTTCCTCGGCGAGCCAGAGGGTGTTGCCGACATTCTCCGCGATATAGCGCAGCGGCTCGCGCATGCTCTCGCCGACCAGGGAAAGGGCCGCGAAATGCAGGATGCCGTCGAAGCGCCAGCCGGCGAGCACCTCGCGGACCATCGCGCGGTCCGAAAGGTCGCCGACGACAAGCTTTGCCCCCGGCTGCACCGCGGCGCGATGGCCTTGGCGCAGATTGTCGAACACCACCACATCATCGCCGCGGTCGAGCAGGGCAAGGACCACATGGCTGCCGACATAGCCGGCTCCGCCCGTTACAAGGTATCGTCCCATCCGTGCTCCCAGCTGTCCAAGTCGGGTCCCCCTTTGTAGAGGGGGGGTCGCCCGCATCATAGGGTGCTTGGCGAGGGGTGTTCTTAACCTGTGACGATCCTGCGGATGCGGCGGCTGCTGGTGCTGTTGCCTGGTGACCGCTTCGGCGGCGCCGAAGCCCATACTCTGCGGCTCTGCGCCGCGGCCGAGGCGGCGGGGGTGGCGGTGACGGTGGCGGCCGGCACGGCCCTGTACCCGCTCGTGGCGGCGCCCGGCCGGAGCGTGCGGGACCTGCCGGTCACCTGGCGGCGCGGGCTGGTGGAGACAGCGCGCGAGGCCCAGGCGGGCGCGACCCGGACGGCTCTCTCGGCTGCACGGCCGGATGCGGCGCTACTCCCCCTGCCCTGGCCGGACCGGGGCGGCGGGGCGATGCAGGCGCTGGCGGAGGCCGGCATCCCGGCCCTGATCGTCGCCCATCTCGCCCCACATGGGGCGGAGCGCCCGCCCGGGCTGGACGAGCAGGCCCTGGCGGCCGCGGCGGCGATCCGGGCCGACTGGGTGGCTGCCTCAGCCCCCACGGCGGAGCGGTTCGCGCGCTATCTGAACCTGCCTCCCGGCCGCGTGGCCACCATACCCAATGGTGTCGATCCGCGGCCCGCACTGGATCGGGACACGGCGCGCCAAGACCTGCGGACCCGGCTCGGCCTTTCCAGGGAGACGCCGGTGGCGCTCTTCCTTGGGCGGCTCGACGAGGCCAAGGGCGCAGACCGCCTGCCCCTCCTGGCCGAAGCCTTCGCCCGGCGGTCCAACGGAGTGATCACAAGCGCGGGCACCGGCTCACTCGCTGAGATGCTGCGGAACGCGGCGCCGGACGGGCATCCGCTGCGGCTGCTCGGGCGTCATTCGCGGCCGGCGGAGCTGCTGGCGGCGGTGGATGCGCTCCTCCTGCCCTCGCGGCTGGAGGGGGCGCCGCTCGCCTTCCTCGAGGCCGCATCCTGGGGGCTGCCAGTGGTGGCCAGCCCGGAGGCGCTGGAGGCGCTCGGCCCGGCGGCCGGTTCCCTGGTGCGGGGCGATGATGCGGCAGAGATGGCCGATGCCCTGGCGGAGGCGGTGGGGGGCGGCCATGCGGTCCTGGCGCGGGTGGAATTCGCCCTGCGCCTCGCGGCGTCGGGCACGGCAGAGGACATGGCCGCGCGCTACCTCGCCAGGCTCAGACGGCTGCTGGCACCTCCGCTTGGCGGGTTCGGGGTCGGGTGAGATACTGCGGCCCTCCATATCGACCAGGGATCGGGGGACGGATCGTCGGATGCAGGCGCCGACGGGGCTGAAACAGGATGCAACCGACCAGTGGCGTGGCGCCGAGCTCCCTCCCGAGATCGTGGTGGTCATCCCCAGCCATCGCCAGCCCGCCCTTCTGGCCGAGGCGGTCGAATCCGTCCTTGCGCAGCGCGGGCGCCGCCGCATTGCCGCGCTGGTGGTGGACGACGGCTGCCCCATGCCGGAAACCCGGGAGACAGCGCTTCGCCTCGCCCGCGGGAACCCCGGAAGACAGCGCTTCGCCTCGCCCGCGGGAACCCCGGGCAGGTGCACCTGCTGCGGCGTGCGAATGGGGGGCTTTCCGCCGCCCGCAACACCGGCATCGACTTCGCCCTGCGCGCCTGGCCCTTCTGCCGCGCCGTGTTCCTGCTGGACTCGGACAACCGGCTGGGTCCCTGGCTGATCGACCGCGCCGCCGAGCTGCTGGAGGAATCCGGGCGGGAGACAGGTTGGATCTACCCGGACTTCGACTTCTTCGGCATTCCAGAGCACGCCTCCGCGGCCGGGGAGCACAGCCTGTTCCTGCACCTCCTGGAGAATACGAGCGACGCCGGTAGCCTCATCTCCCGCGCGGTGTTCGAGGCTGGGATCCGCTTCGATGAAACGATGCGCCACGGCTTCGAGGATTGGGACTTCTGGCTGCGCGCTGCCGGCGCCGGTTTTCGCGGACGTCACCTCCCCATGGCCGGCTTCGGATACCGGCGCCGGGCCGGCGGCATGCGGCTGGAAGCGGAGCGACGCCGGGCGGCGATCCTCTCCGGCATGCGGGACCGGCTCCGGCCGCCGCTGGACCCGCGCCGGCTCCTGGCGCTGGAGGCGGCCGAGGTGCCGCGCTTCCTTCTGCACCGATCCGGCGGAACGTTGGCGGAACCGGTGGTGGACCCGCTCCGCCCGGCGCGCCCGCCCTTGCCACGCGCCGCGGCGCGCCGGCTGCTGGTGGAGGCCAGCCGGCATCCGCAGGCGGTGCATGCGCCGCCCTTCCACGTCTTTGCCTCCGACACAGCGCTGGAGGCGCTGCGGGCCGGCAAGCTGCTGCACAACATGCTCTGGCAGTCCGAGATCCTGCTGCGCCACACGGATGCCGTGGCCGTGACGCTCTCGGCGGGGATCGGGGAAACCCTTGCGCTCGAAAGAGGTGGCGGGCCCATCCCGGGCGAAGCCGTCCTCCTCGTCCTGCGGGGCGCCGCATGGCAGGAGGAGGCCGCGGTCGGCTCAGCCTTCGAGGCCGTGACGCGGCGCGCGGCCACCCTTCGCGTCACCCTGCCCGCTGGAATCTCCCATGCCGCACCGCCCGTGCTGGAGGAGGCGAAGGCTGAATATGCGTCCCTGGCGGAGGCCTTCGCCACGCGGCACCCCGACCATGGCGAATGGCGCGGCGACTGGCGCCGCCCCCGGGCAAGGGCCCATGACGGATACCAGGAGCTGATCGGCGCGGGCGCGGTGTTGCCCTGGCAGGCACCTGCCGAGGGCCGCGACATCGGGTTGATGGTCCCGATCTTCGAGCAGGGCGGGGTGGAGCGGGTGCTGGCGAATTACGCCCGGGTCCTGCGCCGCCGGGGCTGGCGGCCGCATCTCTTCGTGACCGGCGCGGACCGCGCGCAGCTGCCGCCCGACGCCGTTGCCGCCTTCGAGACGGTGCAGTTCCCCCAGCCCGGCGGAATCGAGGGGCAGGACCCACTGGCCGCCCATCTGGGCGCTCCGCTGCCAGGCGTCGCGGAGACGCGCGACGCGCTGGGGCAGGCCGCGCCGATGCGGGCGGTGCTGGCGACGCATTCCCAGGGCGCCCATGCCATCGCGGGCGCGCTCCGCAGCCTCGGGACCTTTGTCGTGGCCGGGCTGCATCTGGTGGAGCGGGATGCGTCCGGCGCGCCGCTGGGTCATCCCCATGCGGTGCTGGCGCAGGAGTCCACCTATGATGCGGTCGCCGTTGTCTCCGAAGGTTTGCGCGACTGGTGCATTGCCCAGGGGCTGCCGGAATCAAAGGTGTTCGTGATACCGAATGGCCCCGGCCATGCGACGGCGCCGGGGGCGGCTGAGGCCGCGATCGCCGACCGGGCGCGGCGCAGCGGGCCGCTGCGCGCGCTGTTCCTTGGCCGGCTGGATCCGCAAAAGGGATTAGACCGGCTGCGCGACATCGTGGTGCTGACGCCCGGGACCCAATGGCGCGCCGCCGGCCGCGCGGTGTTGGGAGGGGGTCTGGGGGACATCCCGGGCCTTTCAATCGAGCCGCCGCCCAGGGACCCCGCCGCGCTGGATGCGCTTCTCGCCTGGGCGGACGTGCTCGTACTGCCCTCGCGCTTCGAGGGATCGCCCCTCACCAATCTTGGAGGCGCAGCGCATGGGCTGCGTGCCGGTGGCGACCCGGACGGGGGCGGTGCACGAGATGGTGTCGGACGGGGCCGACGGCTTCCTGATCCCGACCCAGCTCGACCCGGCGGTCGCCTCGGGCTTCGCCGAGCGCCTTGCCGCTCTTTCGGCGGACCGCGCGGCACTGCGGGCGGCCGCCCGCGCCGCCGCCACACACGCCGTCGCCCTCCCTGGCTGGGAGCGGCACATGACGGCCCTCCTGGACCGACTGGACAAGGTTCCTTCTCCGTGACCCTGCGCGCCGACCCCGTCCATCTTTCCGACTGGCCGGCGGTGGTCCAATGCTGCTGGTGGCCGAGGGGGTGATGGACCCTTCGCCCCTCGCCTCCCCGGCGCTGGAGGTCTGGCTCGCCTCCAGCCGCGGCGGTGCGATCCTGCTCCATCCGGCCGGAACCCGTGCGCCGGAGCCGGCCGCCTCGGTGGCGCTGGAGACGCCGCCCATGGGCATGATCGCCCTGGTTGCCACCGAAAGGCTGCGCGTCCTGCCCATCACGCGCTGGTGGACCGAGGTATCCGGCCTGCCTGCGCCGCCCTTCCTGCTGGCCGCAACGGGCCAGGCCGCCCTGGCCGGGTTGGTCCCGATCCTGGCGGGGGAGATGAGCGCCACCCAGGCACGCGAGGCCACCGCGGGACGGGCGCTGGTGGCAGCACGGCAGGAGTTGGAGGAAACGCGGGAGGCCATGGCCGGTGTGTCCCGTGTCATGGCGCATCGTCCGCCGGTCGCGCCACGCCTCGTCCTCTCGGGCGAGATCGGGAATGGCTCGCCGGTGACGGGCACGGCGCGGCATATCCTCGGGACCGGTCTCGCCGCACTGGCCGCGCTGGCTGTGCATGTCACCGGCCCCGGCCAGGGCGGCGGACAGCTGCACTTCCGGCTACGGGGTGGCGAGACGGACCGCGTGGCCGGCGCCTGGGCGGGGCCTGCAGCCGCGCTCGCCACGGGTTGGCTGACGCTCGACCTGCCCACCCCGACCGGCCCGCTACGGGAGACGGCCGTGCTCGAAATCCTGCCTGAGGGCAGCGGCCTGCCCGGGCTGTCGCGCGATACGCGCTGGGCCGGCGCCTCCGGCGACCACCCGCTGGCGCTGCGGGCTTAAGCCGGGGAGCCCGGGGACCGATACCTCGCGCCCGCCTTCTGGGCGCCGGGGGATGTCGGGCTCGCACCGCCTCGCATGGTTCCGCTTGCCCTGCCCTCCGCGACCTGGGCGGCGGCACGGCCCCTGGCGGGCCAGATGGATCTGGTGGCACTGGGCGAGGAGTCCCCTCGACCGCTGCTGCGCGCCCATGCGGGAGAGCAGGCGGTTCTGATGCTGCCCGGATTGCACGGCCCAGGGCTGGACCGAGTACGGATCGCCTTCGCCGAGCCGACCGGGTCCGGCGCTGTGGTTTCGGCCTGGCTTTACCCGGCCGATCATGCGCCGTCCGACCTGGCTGCGCTGGAGCAGCGTGGCGGCGCGGCGGCGGAGACGGGCTGGCGCGTACTTCCGGAGGACGGGGGCGAGCTGACCCTCCCCCTGGCACCGCTTCCGGACGGGCAGGGTTGCCTCGTGATCGGCTTACGCGCGGGTCCCGAGGAGGCCGCCGTCGAGGTGGTGTCCCTCAGGCTATCGGCCGATCGGCATGACATTGGCATCACGTCACCGACTGGAAGGGCAGCCACGCCACGGCCGGCACAGCCGGCCGTGCTTCCCTTTCCACCGCGAGCCCGTGCCGCCGGAGCCGAGCGCTCCGATTCGAGTTGCCGCCGCAGGCGGTGCGACGCGCGAGGCCCTTCCGCCGATGGTTCCGACCTCCGCCACGGACCCAACCGTCTCTCCACCTGCGAGCGCCGCACCGGACCTTGGGGTGCCGCCCGACACGACAGATCAGACCGTAAAGCGGGTGATTGCGGCCCAGGAATCTGCCCCGCCAGCGCCGGCAACCCCAAAGGGCCCCACCCCGGCGACCCCGCGTTACGCGCCACCAAACCTTGCGGTGCCGCCGCCACCCGGCGCGCCGGCCGCGAAGGCGTCGGAGCCGATGCAGCGACCACCCACCGGCGTGGCGGCGAAGCGACCCTCGGCGTCGCCCGCCCCCGCGGCCTTGCGGAAGCCGCGCCCCGCGGCGCGCTATGAGGCGGTGCGCCTGCACCAGTATCTGCCAGGCGAGTCCTACCGCCACCTCGAGCTGACCGTGGCCAGCCTCGCCGCCGGTCCGGCACGCTGGGCGGCGCTGCGGCTAAAGCTGGCGAGCAAGGATGGCGAGCCGCGGCTGGAGTTCCGGCAGGCGCCTGGCTGGCCGCATATGTTTCGGGACTGGCTGGGCCGGGCCAGCGACAAGTTCGGCCCGTTCCTGCGGATCACCCTACCGGAGCTGCAGGAGTTCCTTGCGTCGATCACCGACGAACGCGACGCCGCGATGATGCAGGCGCTGATTTCCGTGCTGCCTCGCCTGGCCGAGGACGCATGCCGGCAGGCTGGCCTCTCCGTCGCGGAAACCGGCGAATGGATCGCCACGGCGAAGCTTCTGCTGGATGAGGCAGGCCGCCCCGTGGCACCCGAGGCGGCCGGCCCGGGCGCATGAACTGGCAGCCCCGACCAGGCCGGGGCGGCCAGCGGCGGCTCAGACCCGCTCGATGATCATGGCGATACCTTGGCCGACGCCGATGCACATGGTGCAGAGCGCATAGCGGCCGCCGCGCCGGTGCAGCTCATGCACCGCCGTCTGCACCAGGCGTGCGCCGCTCATCCCCAGTGGATGGCCAAGAGCGATGGCGCCGCCATTCGGGTTCACATGCTCGGCATCGTCGGGCAGGCCGAGGTCGCGCGTCACGGCCAGCGCCTGGGCGGCGAAGGCTTCGTTCAGCTCGATCACATCCATGTCCGAGAGCTTGAGCCCCGCCTTCTCCAGCACCTTGCGCGCAGCCGGGGCCGGGCCGAAGCCCATGATGCGGGGCGGCACGCCGGCGGTTGCACTGGCCACCACGCGGGCGCGCGGCGTCAGGCCCTGGCGCTTCGCCATCGCCTCGTCAGCCAGAAGGATCGAGCAGGCGCCGTCATTCACACCCGAAGCATTGCCGGCGGTCACGCTGCCGCCTTCCTTGCGGAAGGGCGTGCCGAGCTTCGCCAGCGCCTCAGCGGTGGTGTCGGGACGAAGGTGCTCGTCCTGGGAGAAGACCACCGGGTCGCCCTTGCGGCGCGGGATGGTGACGGGAACGATCTCCTCGGCGAAGCGGCCAGCCTTCTGGGCGGCGCCGGCGCGTTGCTGGCTGCGCAGGGCGAAGGCATCCTGGTCCGCGCGGTTCACCTGGAAGTCCTGCGCGACGTTCTCGGCGGTCTCGGGCATGGAATCGACGCCATGCTTCGACTTCATCAGCGGGTTCACGAAGCGCCAGCCAATGGTGGTGTCATAGATCTCGGCGGAGCGGCTGAAGGCCTCGGTCGCCTTGCCCTGGACGAAGGGCGCGCGAGTCATGCTCTCGACGCCGCCGGCAATCATGAAGCTCGCCTCCCCCGCCTTGATGGCGCGGGCGGCGATGCCCACCGCGTCCATGCCGGAGCCGCAGAGGCGGTTCACCGTGCTGCCGCCGATCGTGTCCGGCAGGCCGGCCAGCAGGAGCGCCATGCGGGCGACGTTGCGGTTGTCCTCGCCCGCCTGGTTGGCGCAGCCGAAGATCACGTCGTCCACCGCGGCCCAGTCCACGCCCTCGTTCCGCGCCATCAGCGCCTTCAGGGGGACGGCGCCGAGGTCGTCCGCGCGCACGGCGGCGAGCCCGCCGGCATAGCGTCCGATCGCGGTGCGGGCGGCGTCGCAAATGAAGGCTTCGGCCATGGCGTCCTCCGGTGATTGGCGTCTGGCGTCAGGAAGCTCATCCGGGCCGCTCTGCCAAGGGGGTGCGCGATCAGGCATTCGGGTGCAGCTCCGCCCCGGGCCGCTGGACAAGCCCCGCGGGGAGGTAGCTGATCGAGCCCGCGGGAGCTGGGCGGAGGTTTTGGGCTCTCGACAACCGCATGGGCGAAATGGTCGCAGGCCCTGGGGCGTGGACCGAGGGGTCAGCCGTCCTGCAGAACTGCGCGGGCAAGTTCGGTGCTCTCGTCGGTAGCGCGGAGATGCAGGGTGAGGCCGGTGCCGGCGAGCTTCCTCGCCTCCATCTCCAGTGCGGCGCGCAGGCGCGCCACGGCAGCCTCCGGAACGGCCACGGCCCAGCTTCCGGGCTGCTCCTCCCGCACCGGATCGGGGAGCACGGCGGCACGGGCCTCGCTTGCCAGGATCGCCTCCACTCGCCGCGCGACCATGGCACGTCGGGCGGCGCGTGCGGGACTGGAGGAGGCGCCGCCCGCAAGCCCACGGTCCCGTGCGCGAAGCCAGGCGGCATGGCGGGGCGCATCCTCCTGCAATTCCAGCCCGACCTCGCGGCACCCAGCCAGGACGCGCAGAGCGGCGGTCAACCGGGCCTCCCGCGCCATCAGCCAGGACCGGACCTCCGCGAGGCCGCCGAAGCCCAGGGGCTGGGGCAGCCGCAATGCGGCCGCCGGAAGCCGGCGCCGCATCCGTCCCGCCATTAGCCCGGTGAGGCGCCCCGCGCTGACTGAGGGCAGACCCGGAACCGCGCGCGAGGCCACGCCAAGGAGAAGGAAGGGCGAGTCGCTTTCCATTGGCCAAGGATGCAGGCAATCAGATGAACGTCAGGTTGATGCCCGGCTTTCCACAAGAGATGACAGCCCTTCCACAAACCGGTCATCAGATTGTAGTCTATCTGCAACACGGGGCGCGTAATCCCCGGGCCACCGCTCCGCCAGGGGCTCCATATGAGGGAAGGATTCACCCACACATGCGGCGACGCCAACTTGCCGCCGGCGCAATCGCGCTGGCCAGCCTCTTCGCCATGCCCTTCACGGCCCGCGCCCAGCAGCCGATTGAGATCCAATTCTGGCACGGGCTGAACCAGCCGCTAGGCGGGATGCTCGAGCAGCTGGCAACCGACTTCAACGGCAGCCAAGCGGCGTACAAGGTCGTGCCGTCCTTCCGCGGCAGCTATTCCGAGACCGCCGTTGCTGCCATCGCAGCATTCCGCGCGAACACGGCGCCCCACATCCTGCAGATGTTCGAGGTCGGCACGGGCACGATGATGTCCGCCGGGCGCGCGGTGAAGCCGCTGCACGAAATCATCGCCGAAAGCGGCGTCGCCATCGATCCACGCGACTTCATCGGCCCCGTCGCCGGCTATTATGCCGCCGCCGATGGGAAGATGATGGCGCTGCCCTTCAACAGCAGCACCGCCATCACTTTCTACAACAAGGACATGTTCCAGCGCGCTGGGCTGGCCCCCAACGCCTTCCCTGCCACCTGGCAGGGCGTGGAGGAAGCGGCGCGCAAGCTGAAGGCGGCCGGCATCGCCTGCCCCATGACCACCTCCTGGCCGAGCTGGTTGATGGTAGAGCAGCTGCTCGCCATCCATGACGTGCCACTCGCCAGCCGCTCCAACGGCTTCGAGGGGCTGAATGCCGAGCTGAACCTGACCAACCCGCTGCTTGTCCGCCATCTGACGAACCTGGTGAACTGGCAGAAGGAAGGGCTCTTCCGCTACGCTGGCCGCGATTCCGCGGCCGATCCAGTGTTCCCCACCGGCGAATGCGCCATCACCTTCGCTTCCTCGGGCCTGCGCGCGCGGATCTCACGCGAGGCGCGCTTCCAGTGGGGCGCCGCGATGCTTCCCTATTACGAGGGCGTGGAAGGCGCACCGCGCAACTCCATCATCGGCGGCGCGGCCTTCTGGGCCATGCAGCGCGGCCCGAACACCCGCCGCACGCCGGAGGAGCTAAGGGGAGTGGCGGAGTTCTACCGCTACATCACCAGCCCGCCGGTCATGGCGAAGTGGCACCAGGACACCGGCTACGTCCCAGTGACCCGCTCGGCCTATGAGGCGAGCAAGCAAGCCGGCTACTACCAGCAGAATCCGGGTGCGGACATTCCGATCGAGCAGATGCTGCGCGGCGGCGATCCCACCCCGAACAGCCGCGGCATCCGCCTCGGCGGCTTCATCGAGATCCGCAACATCATCCAGGAAGAGATGGAGCGGGCCTTCCAGGGCCAGGTGACGCCGGAACAGGCGCTCGCCAGCATGAACACCCGCGGCAACCAGGTGCTGCGGAATTTCGAGCGCACCAACCGCAACAACTGACAGGATGGCACCCGGCGGGACTAACCCGCCGGGTCTCACGAAGGGCGCCATGCAGAAAAAGGTTATCTTCAAGGGCAGGCTGCTGCCACTTGCCCTGCTGGCGCCACAGCTGGCGGTCACCTTCGTGTTCTTCTTCTGGCCGGCGGGGCAGGCAATCTACCAGTCGCTGCTGCGGGAGGACGCCTTCGGCTTCTCCCGCGAATTCGTCGGGCTGGAGAACTTCCAGGAAGTGCTGTCCGACCCCAGCTGGGTGAACGCCGCGCTGAACAGCCTCGTCTTCTCCGGCTGCGTGGCCGGGCTGGCGCTCGGCCTCGCCCTGTTCCTGGCGGTGCAGGCGGATAAGTCGCTGCGTGGCGCCACTGTCTATCGTAGTCTGCTGATCTGGCCTTATGCCGTGGCGCCGGCCGTCGCGGCGGTGCTGTGGCTTTTCCTCTTCCAGCCAAATGTGGGGCTTCTTGGGCGCGGGCTGAATGCCATAGGCATCGCCTGGGACTACCGGCTGAACGGCAACCAGGCGATGATCCTGGTGATCATCGCGGCGGCGTGGAAGCAGCTTGCCTATAACTTCATCTTCTTCCTCGCGGGGCTGCAGTCCATTCCCGCCAGCGTGCTCGAGGCTGCCGCCATCGACGGCGCGCGCCCGGCGCGCCGCTTCTGGACCATCATTTTCCCCCTGCTCTCCCCGACCACCTTCTTCCTGCTGGTGGTAAACCTGACCTACGCCTTCTTCGAGACCTTCGGCATCATCCACGCCCTCACCAGCGGCGGCCCGGCCAAGGCGACGGAGACGCTGATCTACAAGGTTTATGTCGATGGCGTGCAGAACCTGAACCTCGGCTCCTCCTCGGCGCAGAGTGTCATCCTGATGATCCTCGTGATCGGGCTGACGGCCATTCAGTTCCGCGCGGTCGAGAAGAAGGTGCATTACTGATGTCCAGCACCACCCTCCCCGCCACCGCCCGGGTGCCGGCCGTGCGGGACGATGCGCTGTTGCGCGCCACGCGCCGGCGCCTGCTGATATCCAGGATCATTGCCCATGGTGCGCTGATCCTGGGCGTGCTGATCGTGGCCTTCCCCATCTGGATGACCCTGGTGGGCTCGACGCATGACGCGGCCACCATCGGGCGCGGAGACGTGCCACTCCTGCCCGGTCTGCATGCCACCGAGAACTACGCGACCGCCTGGAACGAGGGCGGCGGGCGGACCCGCACCACCCCGGCCTCCATCATGCTGTGGAACAGCCTTCTGATGGCCGTGCTGATCGCGGTGGGAAAGATCGCGATCTCCATCCTTTCGGCCTATGCGGTGGTGTTCTTCAGCTTTCCCGGGCGGATGGCCGCCTTCTGGGCCATCTTCATCACGTTGATGCTGCCGGTGGAGGTGCGGATCATCCCGACCTTCCAGGTCATCGTCGATCTCAACCTAGGCAACACCTGGGCGGGGCTCGTGATTCCCCTGATCGCCTCGGCGACCGCCACGCTGCTCTTCCGCCAGTTCTTCCTGACCATCCCCGACGAGTTCGTGGAGGCGGCGAAGATCGACGGCGCGGGGCCGCTTCGCTTCCTCAAGGACGTCGTGCTGCCGCTGTCCCTGACGAATATCGCGGCACTCTTCGTCATCCTCTTCATTTATGGCTGGAACCAGTATCTCTGGCCGCTGCTCATCATCAACGACCGCTCGATGGAGACAATCGTGGTAGGGCTGTCGAAGATGATCGGGAGCGGCGACTCCCAGAACGAATGGAACACCATCATGGCCACCGCCGTGCTGGCCCTGCTGCCGCCTGTGCTCGTGGTGGCGCTGATGCAGCGCTGGTTCGTCCGTGGCCTGACCGAGACCGAGAAGTAGATCCATGGCCACTCTTTCCCTCCGCGACGTGCGGAAGTCCTTCGGGGCTACCCAGGTGCTCCACGGCATCGAACTGGATGTCGCCGATGGCGAGTTGGTGGTGATCGTCGGCGCTTCCGGCTGCGGCAAGTCCACCCTGCTGCGGATCGTGGCCGGGCTGGAAACCGCAACTTCCGGCCAGGTGGTCATCAACGGGCGCGACGTGACCGAACTCGAGCCCGCCGACCGCGACATCGCCATGGTGTTCCAGAACTACGCCCTCTACCCGCATATGTCGGTCTTCGGGAACATGGCCTACGGGCTGAAGATACGCGGCATGGGCAAGGCCGAGATCGAGAAGCGCGTGAAGGCCGCGGCTGAGATCCTCGGCATTGGCCCGTTGCTGGACCGCAAGCCGAAGCAGCTCTCGGGCGGCCAGCGGCAGCGCGTCGCCATGGGCCGGGCCATCGTGCGCGAGCCGGCGCTGTTCCTCTTCGACGAGCCGCTCTCCAATCTCGATGCCAAGCTGCGCGTGCAGATGCGTGCCGAGATCCGGCGGCTGCAGCGGCGTCTGGGCGTCACCTCCCTGTTCGTGACCCATGACCAGGTGGAGGCGATGACGCTTGGCGACCGGCTGGTGGTGATGAATGCAGGACGTGCCGCCCAGGTGGCGCCACCTATGGAGATCTTCGAGCGGCCCGCCGACACCTATGTCGCCGGCTTCATCGGCAGCCCCGCCATGAACTTCATTCCCGCCACGCTGGACCAGGGCAACGCCTCCGCCCGCCTCAGCGACGGCACGCTGATCCGTTTCGCCGATGGCCCCCGCCCTGGCGAAGCCGGCATGCCCCTCACGCTCGGGCTGCGGCCGGAGCATGTCGAGACGGGCGACGGACCCGATTCGCTCCCGCTGGCGGTGGAGCTGATCGAGCCGCTGGGCTCGGAGACGGTGGTACATGGGCGCGCGGCCAGCGGGATGGCGGTCACGGCCCGGCTGCAGGGGGCCTTCTCCGGCGAGTCCCTGCCCGTTCGCCTGACGCCGACGCATCTGCATGTGTTCGATGCCGAAACGGGACGCCGGCTGGAGCCCTGATCCGGCCCTTTCCCCTTTCGGGCGGGGCCCCTCCCCGGCTACCCATCTCCGTGATGGATGCTTGGCCCGACGAGACCCCGCCCCTCTCCGCTCTGCGGGACAATGCTGCGCGGCTCTGGCATGCAGAGCGGCCCGAAGAGGCCGCACGCCACTATGCCGAGCTGGCGGAACGCTCCTCCGAGCCATTCCAGGCGCTCCTGTGGCGTGGCCATGCGCTGCGTGCCGCAGGAACGCTCGAGGCGGCGCTGGAGGCCTATGCCGGGGCGGCAGCGGAATCCCCGGCAGAATCCGCGCCGCAGACCCATCGCGGCCATACGCTCTGGCTGCTGGGCAGGCGGGAGGAAGCGGCGCGCGCCTATTCCATGGCGCTGACGCTCCAGACCGGCGAGGACGCCCTGCGGGAGGCGGAGGACGGGCTCCGCCGCCTGGAGGAGGCGGGCGCCGCCCCGCCCGCACCGCCACTGCCGCCCCGCCCGGCCGAAAGTGTCGTGGCAACTTCTCTTTCCCCTTCCCAGGCGCCCGCCCCGGCCGTGCCCGTGCTGGCGCAGCCGCCGTCGGCGCTTCGTCGGCCGAGCATGCTGGCGCCACCTCCCCGCCCTCGCATGGCAATGCTGCGTGCCGGCAGTGCGGTCGGCACGCGGGGAGGCAGCACCTCGGCCGGGGCCATTGCCTTCGACATCACCGACCTGCTGCTGCATTTCGGTCATCGCCGGACCCTCACCAGCATCCAGCGCGTGCAAGCGAGCATCGTGGGTGCCGCGCTGCGCTCGGGGACCGAGGCGTCCTATGTCGCCTTCGATGCGGCGCGGGCCGCCTGGCGGACCGTTCCGGCTGACCGGCTCGCATCCCTTCTGGCCCTGGCCGGCGCAGGCGCGAGCACCGAGGACCCGGATTGGATCGCCGCCCGCGACGCGGTGACCGAGGGGATTGCCGCCGCGCCCATCCATGCCTTCGCCGAGGGCGCCATGCTCGTGAATCTCGGCAATTCCTGGGGCATCGCCGGCTATTTCCGAGGGCTGCGCGCGGCCCAGAGGGCCAGCGGCCTGCGCTACGTGCCCTTCCTGCATGACTGCGTGCCGCTGGTCATGCCCGAGCACTGCGTGCGGACGCTGGTGCAGGACTATGTGCGCTGGTTCGCCGGCATGGCCGTCCATGCGCATGGGGTGCTCTGCAACTCCGAATGCACCCGGGCGGATGGGCAGCGCTTCCTCGATGCACTGATTCCGGGGCTCGACCTGCCGATGGAGGTGGTGCGGCTCGACGGAGACCCGCGCGGCCAGGCAGCGCCCGATCCGGCGGCGCTGGAGGGCACTGGCGCACCCCGCCCGCCCGAATCCTACATCCTGTTCGTCGCGACGATCGAAAGCCGCAAGGACCACCTTACGGTCTTCCGCGCCTGGCTTTCCCTCGTGCGGCGGCATGGCACGGGGCGCATCCCACGCCTCGTCTGCGTCGGTGCGGCCGGCTGGCATGCCGAGGCGGCGATGAACCTGCTGCAGGGCAGCCCGGACCTGTCCCGCCAGGTGGTGATGCTGCACGATGTCTCGGATGGGGGTCTGGCGGCGCTGTACCGGGACTGCCTCTTCACGATCTACAATTCCCATTACGAGGGATGGGGCCTTCCGGTGACGGAAAGCCTCGCCTGGGGGAAGGTGCCGGTCGTGCCACGCCATTCCGCGCTGCTGGAGTCGGCAGAGGACGCCGCCGTCTTCGTCGAGCCGCGGAGCGAGCCTGACATGGTGGCGGCGGTGGAGCGGCTACTCTTCGTGCCGGGGGCGCTGACGGAGGCCGAGCGGGTGGTCGCCGGCCGCGCCAATCGCCGACGCTGGGAGGCCGTGCAGGCGCAGGTCCTCTCGGCGGTGGAGCGCTTCGGCAGCGTTCCGGTTACGCCGCCGGCGGAGCGGCTGGCCCTGCCCCTTGGGATGCGCGTCTCGATGCGGCGGACGGATGCCATGCTGCCGGACCGCGCCATGGCGCTTTCGGAGGTGGTCCGCGAGGGCGCCGGATGGGCGCCGGCCGAGGATTGGGGCGCCCCCTGTCCAGGGGCCCCGCCCGGTTGCGCCTGCCGATCCCGCCCGCAACCGTAGGCCTCCTGCGCCTGCACCTGGAGTTGCGTTCGGCGGCCGGAAGCAGCCTCCACCTGGCGCTCTTCGCGGATTCGCTGCCGGCCGGGGCTGCCGCCATCCCCCATCCGCCGGCGGGGGACTATGCCACTGCCATGCCGGTCGTGGTGGTGGAGGGGACGCGCTTCCTGGAGCTGGAGCTGGATGGCCCGGCCGGCACCGGGCTGCGGGGCCTGATGCTCTGCCGCGACGACGACCTGCTGGCACGGCTCGACTTCCTGGAGACCCAGCGCTTTCCGCAGCCGGTCCTCTGAGGGCGCTGCGCAAATCGCAACCAGAGATTGTTGGAGTGTTAACGGCCCGGCCTGGGAGGCTGGGCCATGCGCATCGCCGCCTTTCCCGCCAAGGCTCGCCCCGCCCGCCGGTTAAGGGATGATTTACGTCTTTCGGGCATCATCCTGCGCATGATCAGCACCAACTCCCTGGCTGCGTTCACGCAGGATGTCGCCCGCGCCACCGGGATCGGTCCGGTGCAGCCGGTCCGATCCACCGGCGCACCTGTTGGTCAGGCCAGTCCCGCGCAGCGCCTGCTGGAAGCGGTGCCGCCTGCCCCCAGCTCGCCCATGCCCCGCGGCTCGCTGCTGGACCTCCGCGTCTAGGTTCCACCTGCCGAAAACTCTTGTTACGGCAGATTGCCGTCGCCATTCTCCGGTGATGGCCGGGCATTTCGTGCAGATGCGCCAGGAAGGCGATGACCGCGACCGGCTGACCTGCCCGGACTGCGGCTTCATTGCCTATGAGAATCCCAAGGTCGTGGTGGGCTCCGTCGTCGCCGTGGGCGATGGCGTGCTGCTGTGCCGGCGCGCGATCGAGCCGCGCGCGGGCTTTTGGACGCTCCCGGCCGGCTACCTCGAAATGCATGAGACGGTCGACGAGGGCGCGCAGCGCGAGGCCTGGGAAGAAGCGCAGGCGCGGATCGCGCTGGACGGCATCCTCGCGGTCTATTCCATCGCCCGGCTCGGACAGGTGCAGGTGCTGTTCCGCGCCCGGCTTGCCGAACCCAGCTTCGCGGCTGGTCCCGAGAGCCTCGAGGTTCGCGTTTTCTCCTGGGATGAAATCCCCTGGGGCGAAATTGCCTTCCCCACCGTCCGATGGGCGTTGAACGCCTGGCGCAAGGGCGGCGGCTTTCCCGGCCCGGCCCTACTCAATCCGCCCGAGGATGTGCGGGGTACGCGCCCCCTCCCCGGGCCTGTCCTGGCGGGAGATGCCGGATGATCGCGACACTTGCCCTATCCGCCCTTCTCATGGGAACGCCGGTTCCCCTGGCGGGTACGGCGGGGCAGGCCACCCTCCATCTCGTGCAGGAGACCGCGGCGGTGCCGGACCGCCCGCGCCGCCCGGCGCGGCGTCGGGCGGCGCGCCGCCGCACCGCGCCGCCTGCCGCCGAAGCGCCGCCCCTGCCGCCGCC